>NZ_JAVDVU010000001.1:0-1661335 GCF_031457045.1 Mesorhizobium sp. BE184 | reverse complement strand
GCAGAACGAATGGACCAATCCGAATTAAAATTGGGGGGTCAAATTTGGATGCCGGTTACCCCAAAAACGGGGTCAAAATTGCACGCCGAAACACAGAATACGGCTCGCTCAGTGAGCAGGAGCCCAGCCTGGAGGAACAGGCCGCCGCTGCCGCGCTGGAGCAGGCCGCCAAGCCCGAGCCGAAGCAGATCGCCAACGATGCTGTAGCTCGCTGGAACCGGGGACTCCCGCCCCGGACACAAGAGGAGGTGGAGGCGCTCTACGCCTACTATCGTGGCGAGACGCGCGACGCCGCGCCTCGCACACTGTATGTGCGCCGGGACGTGGTGAACGCTGCCGAGATCGCCGCTTGGGCTAGAAAACAGGGCATTCCCGATCTGGTCGACGATCTGCACGTAACCATCGTCTACAGCCGTGCGCCGCTGGACTGGATCAAGGCTGGCAATGCAAGCGAATGGGGCAATGAGAACGGCGGCAAGCTCACCATTCCGCCGGGCGGGCCGCGCGTCGTCGAGCCGCTGGGCAATATGACCGCCGTTCTGATGTTCGCCTCGTCACAGCTTTGCTGGCGGCACGAGGAGATCGTCAAGGCAGGGGCCAGCCACGATTTCGAGGACTACCAGCCTCATATTTCGCTCACCAAGGCGGCGATCGATCTGGGGAGCATCGAGCCGTACCGCGGCAAGATCGTGCTAGGTGCCGAGATTTTCGAGGAAGTTATGCCGTAGCTGGCAGGACATAGATGCGGTGAACGCCATCTGTCGTTGACAGTTGAAAGCCCAACATTTTGAACCACTTCGGAGTGCGAGGGTCTTCAGAAAAGCTGTTGGATGTGATTTCAAGGCCGCCGCGCTCGCTCTGGAACTGTCTGACGTATCTCCGGAGAAACCTGACGTAACGAACGTCGAAATACTCCTCGACGGCGACAAACGAGGTGTCCATCACCCCATCACTGTCGTCCCAACCCAACACGGCGAGAGCCCGCTCACCTTCCCTAAACGCGACAACTTGCTGACGATTCAGCAGACCGAGGAAATACTTTCTCGCTTCGGCAACTGACGATCCCGCATTGCGATACTCGACTTTCATCCGCTTTGCCGGTCGTTCAAATAGCTTTGTCAGGTCGTACCGACTGGCCTGTTTAGCTTCCATGGCGGTCTCCAATCCAAGGCACACGATAATGCAATTTACCGACGCTGTAACCGTCGCGGGGAAGCCGCGCCGGACCGCCGACGGCTACCTGGTCGCCGAGGCGCGCGCCGTGCGCACCGGCATCCAGCTTTACGCCGGGTCCGAGGTCGGCAAGCCGGAAATGCCGGTGGTGCGCGTCTATCGCGGTGCGGATCAGGTGTTCGCGCAGGACAGCCTGCAGTCTTTCAGCCATGCCCCGATCACCATCGATCATCCCGATGTGGCGGTCGATGCGTCGAACTGGTCGACGCTCGCGGTCGGCGAAGTCAGCACGGCCGCCAAGAAGGACGGCGAGTGGGTCATGCTTCCGCTGATCCTGAAGGATGCCAGGGCCATCAATGCGGTTGAGAGCGGCAAGCGGGAACTGTCGGCAGGCTATGAGTGCTCGCTGGACTGGACCCCTGGCAAGACCGCAGACGGCCAGCCCTTCGATGCCCAGCAGCTCGGCATCAAGATCAATCACCTCGCCCTCGTCGACAAGGCCCGGGCAGGTTCCAAGGCTCGCATCGGTGACGATGTCGGGAAGTGGGGCGCGAGCCCTGTCACACTCCAGACAGCAGATGAAAGGATACCAGAAATGGATCTGCGCAAAGTGCTGGTCGATGGGCTCCAGGTCGAAACGACCGATGCTGGCGCCACGGCCATTTCCAAGCTGCTCGGCGATCTTGCATCGTCCGCAGCGAAGCTCACCGACGCCGAGACCAAGCATCAGGCCGCTCTCGCTGCCAAGGATGCCGACCTCGCCAAGAAGGACGCCGAGATCGACGGCCTCAAGGCCAAGGCCTTGTCCGATGCCGACCTCGACAAGAAGGTCACGGCCCGCGCCGATCTGATCGGCAAGGCCAAGGCAGTCGCCAAGGACATCAAGACCGATGGCCTCAGCGATGCCGCGATCCGCAAGGCCGCCGTCACTGCGGCCCTCGGCGATGCCGCTGTGGCCGACAAGGCCGACGCCTATATCGACGCCCGCTTCGACATCCTCGTCGAGGACGCGGCGAAGAAGGCCGGCGGCGCTGATCCGTTCCGCACCATCGTGCAGGGCGGTCTCCAGACCAACGACGCGACCAGTCAGGCTGATCAGGCCTGGACCCAGAGCGTCACCGACCTCAACGCCTGGCGCAAGGAGGCCTAAGCCATGCCGATGACCTTTTCCCAGTCCATTGCCGCCTATGCTCTTGGCCGTCGCGCCAACATGGAGGAATGGAACGCGATCACCCGGACGAACTCCGGCGCGACCGCGATCCCGTTCGGCGTTCCTGTTGTCCCTGGCTCTGGCGCGCATACCTGCGTCATCCTGACGGCGACGGCGCAGAACATCCTCGGCATCTCCGAGGCCAGCCAGGTGCAGGCGCATGTCGGCGACAACCACGCCCAGTATGAGAACGTCCCGATCTGCACCATGGGCGTGATCGGGGTGCTGCTCGGCGCCGACGTCACCGAAGGCGCTCAGGCGCGCTTCAACCTCTCCAACGGCACATGGACCAGCGCGGCGCAGTCCGCAACGGTCGCAACCATCCCCGGCGCCCAGTTCGCCGAGGCCGGTTCGAGCGGATCGATCGGCGTCGTCCGTTACGTCCGCCCTGTGCCGTCCCTCTCGGTCGCCTCGTAAGGAGCCCCGCACAATGAACAACCTTCTCAACGACGCGCAGGCTCTGGCGTTCATCCAGGCGCAGGCGTTCAAGGTCAACCAGCAGGTATACGAGGCCCGGTTCCCGGACTGGGACTTCGGCCGGCTGGTCTTCGTCGACACCACCGGGCCGACGTGGTCGCCGGGTGTCCTGACCTACACGTCCGACCTGACCGGCGCAGCCAAGTGGCAGTCCGGTTATTCGAAGGATATTCCCCTGGCCGACGTTGGCCAGGCCATGCAGACGAGCACGTTCCATCTGGCGGCCATCGGCTACCAGTACAACATCGAGGAGGTGAACACGGCCTATCAGGTCGGCGCACCGCTCTCGGCCCGCCGTGCTCGCGCTGCCAAGCTCGCCTACACCAAGTTCATGTGGGACCTGACCATCCAGGGCTCCACTGAAAAGGGCAAGGCCGGCCTGATCAACAATGCCGGCGTCACTCCGGTTGCGGCGACCAATGACGGCACCGGTTCGGCCCGCCACTGGATCGCCAATGACGGCACGGTCACCAAGACGGCCACGCAGATCCTGCGCGACGTGAACCAGGCGCTCACCGCCATCAATGTGGCGACGAACACCCTGGAATACGCCGACACGATCCTGCTGCCGATGGAGGCCTTCAACCTGATCGCATCGACGCCGTTCAACTCGCTCGGCAACGACACGATCCTGTCCTGGCTGCTGAAGACCAACGTCTACACGCTGAGCACGGGCCGGCAGCTGACCATCCGCGCCGTTCCGTTCCTGCGCACCGCTTCGACGCAGACCGTCGTCGGCGGCGGCCGCATGGTCGCGTACAAGAACGACCAGAACTACGTGAAGCTCGACCTTCCGATGCCTCACCAGTTCCTGCCGGTCTATCAGGACGGCCCGCTCAACTGGCAGGTTCCCGGCATCTTCCGCACCGGCGGCCTCGACTACCAGACGCTGGCCACGTTCTACTACCTCGACGGCATCCTGCCGGCTCCGTAATCGGCCCCCAAGGGCAAACCCCGCCCGGCACTTTGTCGGGCGGGACATCTATTCAATCGGAGCAAGACCCCATGGCTCACCGCCTTAAGAACCTGTCCAGCATCCCCTACGATGTCTCGACGCTGAAAGGGCCTGCGATCCTGCCTGCGAACGGCGAGATCACGGTCGAGTTGAGCGCGTTCGAGGTCGAGGTCATGCACCACTCTCCGGACATCGAGATTACGGTTGTCGAGCCAGCCAACAAGCAGGCAAAGGGCAAATAAGCCATGGCCGGCTATGGCGACGATCAGGGCCTGACGGACTGGCTGGCAGCCAACGGCTACAGCCTACCCGATGGCGCCCCCGCTGCTGCCGTGCTCCGCCAGCGCGGCTCCGTCTACATTGACGGTACTTATGGCTATCGGTTTCCCGGTTCGCCCACCGGGGGACTGGATCAGGACCGGGCATGGCCGCGCACAGGGGCGACGATTTACGGCTCTACGCTGGCCGATACCCTCGTTCCCCAGCGTGTAATCGACGCCAGCTACATGGCCGCCTACATCGAGGCGACGAAGCCCGGGTCGCTGGCAATCGTCACTGATCCGGCCAAGCGCGTGAAGCGGCAAAAGGTCGAAGGCATCGAGCGCGAGTTCTTCGAACCGGGCGGCGGCAGTGTGTTCGCCCCGGATAGTCCGGTTTCGACCATCATTGAGGGGCTGCTCGCCCCGTTGATCGGGCCAGCGTTCCTTGAGCCCGCAATCGCGGTGGTGTGATGGGCTTCTACGACGAGATGGCGGACATGGTGCAGGAAGTCCTTGCGCCAGAGGAGGACGACGGCCTTGGGCAGGGCGTTGTATCGCTCAAGCGCGTCACCACGACGCCGGGGGCCGAGGAATGGGACCCGCCGATCGAGACGGTGACCACCTATCCGCTGTCAGCCGCAGTCAAGCGCCTTCACCAGCGCTACGAGAACGGCGTGCTGATCGTTGAGACCGGCGACATGGTGACGTTCGCCGTCCCGGTCGTGAAGCCAGCGCTCACGGACAAGATCGTCATCGACGGGGTCGAGCGTGTAATTTCAAACCTGACGCCAGTACCTCCGGCCGGAACGGTCGTGGCCTGGAAGGTGTGGTGCGCGAGTTAACCGCCGGGGCGGCTATCTGCGGAGCGGCCACCGCAGCGCGAGCCATCGGCAGCCGTGTCAGAGTCGTGTTGGCAATTGCCGGCGAATGAAAGTGAACTACCGAGCGTTGCAGCCAAAAGAATTAGCGCAAACAAAGCTTTCATTATTTCCTCCCAAGCCAATTGCGGGACACTGACAGAGATTCAACTTGGAGTCGAGTCATGCTTAGACGGCTCAGTTCTCGAGAACGCTTCGGCATCCTTGTCCAGCAGTTCGAACCAATACTTCGCATTGCATTCCTCGACGCGATCGACGACATCACGTCGAACATCGTCCTGCGGCGTGTTGTAGAGCGCCTGGAGCGCTTCGACATCAACGGCGCCATCAAGGCGATGCATCTGGACGAAGCCGCGTTCCGGCCGCTGGATGAGGCCATAAGAGCCGCTTTCAACGGCGGCGGTGTCGCTGCGGTCGAAGGCATGCCCACGCTGCGTGACCCATTCGGCCACACCATCGTTGTCCGGTGGGACATGCGCAACCTGGCCGCCGAGGAATGGCTTCGGCTGCACTCGTCGACGCTGATCACCGGCATCGTGCAGGATCAGGAGACGGCCATCAGGACGGCTCTGGAAGCGGGCCTCGCCCGAGGCGACAACCCGACCCGTACGGCGCTCGATGTCGTTGGCAGGGTCAACCGCGTCACAGGAACGCGTGAGGGTGGCGTCATCGGTCTGACGGCACAACAGGCCGGCTACGTCGATAACGCGCGTCGGGAGCTATCCTCTGGCGATCCTGCGGCCATGCGGAACTATCTCGACCGTGGCCGGCGCGACAAGCGGTTCGACAGGACCGTTGCGAAGGCGATCAGGGAAGGAAAGCCGCTGCCGGCGGACATGGTAGCCAGGATCACATCACGCTACGCCGACGGCCTGCTCAAGCTCCGAGCCGACACGATCTCGCTGCATGAGACATTCGCGGCCCTTGGCGAATCGAGAGACATCGCGTTTCGCGATCAGATCACGAAGGGCAATGTCCGGGCCGACACCGTGACGAAGACGTGGAGGCATACGGCGCAGGAACGGCCCCGACTCCAGCACGTCGCTATGGCAGGACAGGTGGTCAGGTTCGATCAGCCTTTCATGGCGCCGGATGGAACTGCGATACCGTATCCGCATGCACCGGGCGTGCCGGCGCGGCATACGCTGGGTTGCAAGTGTTTCTGCGAATACAAGATCGATTTCGCCGCAACGCTGGTGCAGTGATGGCATCGTTCGCCGCAACCGTGGGCAACTGGTGCCAGAAGGTGCCAAACGCGCTTGAGGTCGTGTTCAAGGAAGCGGCGCAGGAACTGGTCAGCC
Organism: Mesorhizobium sp. BE184; assembly: GCF_031457045.1. Classification (NCBI taxonomy): domain Bacteria; kingdom Pseudomonadati; phylum Pseudomonadota; class Alphaproteobacteria; order Hyphomicrobiales; family Phyllobacteriaceae; genus Mesorhizobium; species Mesorhizobium sp. BE184. The sequence continues at coordinate 1,655,081 of NZ_JAVDVU010000001.1, read as the reverse complement.
AGCTCGGCCAGCTCGCGCCCGTCGACACAGGCTTCCTCCGCGCCTCGCTCATGGCCTCGACTACCGCGATGCCGCAGCTGACCCGCGCCAATCCGGGCGTATCGGTGCCGGCAGACCTTGGCGACATCGTTCTGGTCATCAACGGTGCCGACCTCGGCGATACGATCTATCTCGGCTACACGGCGAATTACGCGGCTTTTGTGGCGTACGGGGCGCAAGGGCGAGCGCCTAGACCATGGGTAACGCTTGCCGCCCAACGGTGGCCGATGATTGTTGATGAAGTCGCCGCCCGAGTAAAACAGCGATTGGGCTTGTAAGTACCTGAAAGGGAAGTAGAATGTGCGGGCAGATTTGGTGCTGGTAACACCGCGTCGGCCCTAACCAAAGCCCGAACGTAGGAGGTTCGAGTGGCTGACAAATCCGTATGCAAGATCGAAGGTTGTGGCAAGGGTGGCAGGATCACTCGCGGCCTGTGCAGTTCTCACTATCATCGTCTCTGTCGGCATGGTGATCCGTTGGCAGGCCGGACGCCGAAAGGCGACGTGCTCGCTTGGATCGAGGCTGTAGCACTCCCTTATCAAGGTGAGGATTGCCTTCCTTGGCCCTTCTTTCGGCGGGAAGACGGGCGGGCCGGCATCAACATGGGAATTGGGGAGAGTTCGCTCGCCCATCACCACATATGCGAGATGGCTAACGGGCCTGCGCTGTCGCCAGATCATATTGCCTGCCATCGTTGCGGCAACGGTCACGAAGCGTGCGTCAATCCGGGGCATCTGTATTGGGGCACGAACGCCGACAATAGTGCGGACATGGTGGTTCACGGTCGGTCCACGCGAGGCGAAAAGCAGCCAACGTCCAGGCTGACCGAGGATGATGTCCGGGCCATTCGCAAGCTGGCGGGGAGCATGGTCCAGCGCGAAATCGCCGAGAAGTTCGGCGTCCACATCATGACAGTCAACGATATCCTGCACCGCCGGCACTGGGCATGGCTCGAATAGGAACTGCGGATGCCATCTATCGAAACATCGATCTGGCTGGCCCTCAAAGCCCGCGTGCAGGCTCTTGTGCTGTCGCCTGTGCTGCCGGTTGCGTGGCCGAATGAGAGCTTCACCAAACCGACAGGCGGGTATCTGAGGGTCGCGCACGTTCCGAATCTGAACCGCCGCCTGTTTCTGGCCGGATCAGATCCCCATCAACGCCTCGGGCTTCTGCAGGTTGACGTGTTCGCCAAGAAAAACCAGCCCGTAGCTGTGGCGGTTGAGATCGCTGGTCAGGTGGCAGCCTGGTTCCCGGCCGATCTTCACATGCCCTACGGCGATGTGCTGGTCCGCGTAACCGCCGCGCCAACCGTCGCCCAGCCCATGGATGACGATACGCATTTGCTGGTGCCGGTCACCGTGCCGGTGGAGTGCTTCGCCTAACCGCCCTTCGGCAAGGCATCCCAAAACCTGAAAGGAGATAGGCCATGCCTATCAAAGTCTCGCCTGTGGCGGGGTGCCTGTTCTATATCGGCTCGGCCCCTGTCGACCTTCCCGATACCGATGTGACCGAAGCATCGTTCGCGTCCGTGACATGGGTTCCCGTCGGCAACTATCAGACCATGGGCAATTCCGGCGATGGCGCCGAGAACATCGCCACGAATCTGATCAATCGCCGCCGCACCATCAATCTGAAGGGCACGCGGCAGGCTCCGACCCGTTCGGATAACTTTGCCCTCAATCTCAGCGATCCCGGCCAGCTCGCCATGATCGCGGCGGAGCAGTCCGACTACAACTACCCGTTCCGCATCGATCTCAACGACGCCCCGGTGCCGAAGTCTTCGGCGGCCACAGTCACCATTGCCGCGCCCGGTGTCGTGTCATGGACGGCTCACGGCCTGCTCGCCGGCACCCCGGTGAAGTTCTCGACCACTGGCGCCTTGCCGACCGGCATCACCGCTGGCACGACATACTACGTTGCCGCAACTGGTCTCACCGCTAATTCCTTCTCTGTTGCGGCGACCCCCGGCGGCACGGCCATCACCACGTCCGGCACGCAGTCGGGCACACACACAGCGACCACGGTGCCGACCCCGTCGAAGCGCATGTTCATGGGCATGGTCACCTCTGCTGAGGAAGGCAATGGCGATGCCAATACGGTTCAGATGCTGAACTGCAGCATCATGCCGAACACGAATTATGCCCGCGTCGCGGCGCTGGGTTGAGGAGGGAAAGCATGAGCAAAGCACAACTTGGCGCGGGCAATGTCGATATCGAACTCGACGGCGAAACGGTCACGCTCCGGCCATCCCTCAAGGCGGCTCAGGGCATCTCCCGCATGAGCGGCGGCATCGTGGCCGCGGTCGAGGCGCTGACCAAGTTCGATCTCGACATGCTCACCGGCGTGATCGCGCTCGGTCTTGGTAAGGAGCCGAAGGACGTGGCGGAGGCTGTCTGGTCCACCGGCGCTTCCGCGTTGGCGCCGAAGGCCATCGAGTTCTGCACCATCATTGCCAATGGTGGCCGTCCGACGACCGGAGGATCGGGAGAGGCAAACCCTCCGAAGAACGGATAAGCCTCGTCGAGTTCTATGACGAGATGGCGATGATTGCCTTGGGTTGGATAGGCTGGACCGAGGAACAGGCGCTGCGCACCGACGTGAATGCCATCCAGATCGCCTACGAGGGCTGCTGTGACAAGTATCGCGCTGTCTTCGGGAGCGCAGAGCCGGCAGCCGACACGGTTGTCTCAAGCCAGCCTATGACCGCCGAACTGTTCGACGCGATGTTTTGAAGCGGTATCAGATGGCGACGTTCAGTATCGGTATTCCAGGAAGTACAGGCAAATGGTCAACTCGACTGATGATGTTAGCCTCCAGCGCTTCAGCCGGTGTCACGATGCGCGCTCGATCGAACAGCTTTCGCTGCTCGAACGTTTCAGCATTCCATTTGGTACGGCTACTGAAAATGCTCACATACTCGGCACGGCCTGTAATCATTGTGCCCGTCCGCTCGGCTATCTGAGCTTCATCAAGAGTCTCCTGACCGAAGGTCCATGAAAATCCATGGAACATAAAGCTCGACTCTGGGGAAGCTGTCCTCTTTGAGCCGCCAATAAAGATGACGTTTGCGATCGAATGTACCGAGCCGATATTGTGGGTATGGATTTGATACGGCAGGCTCTGCATGAGATTGTAGATTGCAAAGCCCTCGGTGAGATTTCCGCCAGTACTGCTCATCAATAAAGTAAGGTCTGTGACCCCATCATTGGCCAGCCCGCAAAGGACGTTTCTGAGAGATTGCGTCCATGGATGCGCAATCGGCCCAACGAAGCACAGCGCGGCACGTTTTCCGGTGCCATTCTGCGAATGAACTTCCGTCATGATCTTCCCCCTAACCCCACAATATCATCGCGCGGGCGAGGGGAGTTGTCGAGGCTACTTGAAGGGGTCGATGGGCTTCGGATCAGTTCGTCAGATTGAGCTTGCGACTGTCTGCCAAGCATTGCTCATAAAGCGCCTTCAGATTGTCAGTCGATGCGGACGGGACGCGCCGCTTGCAGTCCGCGATGACCGCTTCATCGGCAGCCTTCCTGGCAGCATCTCTCTCCATGGCCGCCGTCTCTGATGCAGCAGCCTTCGCAGCCTGCACTCGCATCGATTCTTGGTACTCGCCCCAAAAATAGTAGCCGCCCGCCGCAATGATCACGACGCAGGCGGCAGCAATCAACACCTTAAACGACGTTTCCAATGAATCTGCCTCCACCAAGGCCGGCGAAGCTATCTCACGTTCAACACAAAGGCAAAGAGCATGACGGTCGCCGAACTTGGAATTCGGGTCACATCTGACGCCGATCGAGCTACTCTCGAGCTTAACAGCCTGACCGCGGCGAGCGGTAAAGCAGAAGCTGCAGCGAAAGCGCTTTCCGGAAAGACGACCGAGGCCGCGAATGCTGCGAAGTCGTTGACGGCCAGCGCGCAAGCAGAAGCTGCGGCGCTGACACGCGCGGGGAATGCAGCGCGTCAGGCAGCCAACGCCAACGAGCAATTCACTCGGTCGCTACAGAATACGAAGTTCGCGACCGCAAACGTCGCTGCACAGCTCAATGACATCGGCGTACAGTTAGCCTCTGGCACCTCGCCCTTCTTGGTAGCAATCCAGCAGGGAACACAGTTGAACCAGGTGTTTGGGCAATCTGGTGCGCGAGGAGCCATCACGGCACTTGGGGGAGCCTTCCTGTCACTCCTAAACCCCGTGTCACTGGCGACAATTGCAATCATTGGAGCCGGTGGCGCGGCAATCCAATACTTCACGTCACTCATCTCTGACGGCGAAAAGTCGGCAGAGGAACTTAAGCGGCAGGCATCTCTCGTCAAAGACATCGCTGATCGTTGGGGCGAGGCGGTTCCAGCGATCAAGGCTTATGTCGATGAATTGAACCGGGCGCGTGACGCCGCCGATCTCATCGAAGGTGGTGAACTCGTCGCGGGCGCTCGCTACGATGCAATCCGGCAACAAGTTCAAGATCTGAACGTCTCGGTGGCCGATATGGTCACCACTTTGTCTGGCTTTGGCGACCAAGCTGTTGCGGATACCGCTCGGCTTCAGGATGCATTCGCCAATCTTCAGGCGAAGGTCGCGGATAACACCGCCACGGCAGAAGATGCCCGCGCGGTGCAGCAGGCCCTTAATGACGTAATGGCGAAGTACGGTCTTCCGGCTGCTGACAGTCTGGCCGGCGCGTTTGGGGGGCTGGCAGAGAAATTGATGGGTGTGAGCGCTGCTGCTCAGCAGGCGCGCGCAGATGTCGCCGCGCTTCTCGCTGCCCAGAAGCTTGGCCGGCTTGGAACAATCCCTCCAGTCTATTCTTCTGGTGGCAAATTCATCAATGAGGATGAACTTCAGACTGTCCGCGCGAACGCGACCAAATCGCAATTTTTGATCGAACAGGAAAGGGCGGCTCGGTCAGCCGGTCGAGCACTGCGAGAGGCGGCGGCAAATGCGATTGACCCTTGGGAGGACCTCCGCAAGGTCAGCGATGGCGTCAAGGAGGAAATGCGCAACCTCCAGCGTCAGGCCAAGATGACGGCCGATGCCTGGAATAGGTTCGGCGAAGGCGGTGTCGATATCCTGACAGGTCTCGCCACTGGCACCATGTCCTGGAAAGATGCCTTGCAGCAGGCCATTCCACTCGTTGAGCAACTGATCATGAACCTGATCAAAGCGCAGCAGATTGGCGGAGGATCGGGCGGCGGAGGCTGGTTGAGCTGGCTGTTCGGCGCCGGCGGCGGGCTGAACGTCTTCCCGGGCGGCGGCGGCGTCAACAGCACCGGCGGTCTCTACGCCAACGGTGGCGCTTTCGACCGCGGCAACGTCATCCCCTTCGCGCGCGGTGGCATTGTGTCCCGCCCGACGATGTTCCCGATGGCAAATGGCGCCGGCCTCATGGGTGAGGCGGGGCCGGAGGGTATCCTTCCGCTTCGTCGCAACAGTCAGGGCCAACTCGGCGTCATGGCGGGTGGTGGTGCCGCAAACCAGAACGTCGCATCACCCATGCAGTTCACCTATGCCCCGTCTTACAACGTCACTGGCACGACCGAAGACATCGACAGGCTGAGGCAGCAGATGGCCAAGGATCGCCATGAGTTCGAAGCCAAGACCGTTGCGGCGGTGCGCAAAGCCCAAAAGACACGGGCGCTGTAATGGCGCTCGCATCACCGCGTACCGATGTGCTGGCCGTCGGGTTCAGCGATCAGACATTCCGGCTTCAGGAGCGCCAGGAATTTAGCCGTACTGGGAACGGCCGCACTTACGGCAAGTCATTCGGCTCCGCGCTGTGGACGGCGACTTGGCAGACCGGCCCGATGCTCAACACCGATCTCCTCGACTACGAGGCTGTGCTCAACTCGCTGGATGGCGTGATCGGTACATTCTACGCTTATGATCTTCGCAGGCCCTATCCGCGTGCCTATCCGACTGGCGCCTTCACCGACAGCGGCCAGATCAATTCGCTTGGCACAAATGGCAAGTCGTTGTCGCTCAAGCTTTTGGCCGCCGGCTTCGTGCTGTCACGGGGAGACTATCTGGCTTTCGACTATGGGGCAGGGCCATCGCGGGCTCTCCATCAGGTAATGGAGACGGTCACGGCGAACGGTTCCGGTTTGACGTCCGAGTTCGAAGTCCGTCCCTATATCCGCCCCGGCGCGACGGTGAGCACTCCTGTTGTGCTCAAGAAGCCTCCCGCGCTCTTCTGCCTACAGCCGGACAGCATCCAACAATCGATTGTGGACGGCATGCACGGATCGATCTCCTTTAGCGCGATGCAGGTGATCTGACATGGCCCGTTCTGTCTCCGCCTCGACCCTCGCCCTGCTGCAACAGCGCGCGCTTGTCGCCCGCGATTTCCTCTGGATTGTCGCCCGCGATCGCGACACTGGTGCTCCGGTCACGGATGGCATGTGGTCCGATGTTGGCACCATCACGGCATCCGTGATCGATCCAGACACCGGCATGGAAAGCAGCCGGACTTGGCAGGGATCGGGGACCCTGGTCGCCATCAGCGATATTCCGCTCGTCTCCAACCTGACGGTGCAGAACGTCACCATCCAGCTCAGCCAGGTCGATGATCGCGTTGCCGAGCTGGTTCGGCTGTACGACTGCAAGCAGGCGCGCGTCGAAATCTACCGCGGCCTGTTCGATCCCGAGACCCGGTTGATGACGGCGCCGGCCGTGTGTCGGTTCGTCGGCTTTGTCGATCAGATCGAGATTTCGACACCGAAGGAGGGTGACGAAGGAGCGGTGACGATGACCTGCGCCAGCCATACGCAGGAAATGACGCGGGCCAATCCTGATACTCGCTCCGACGCCAGTCAGCGCAAGCGCAACCCCGTCGATACGTTCTATGCCGATACGGCGACGGTCTCGGATTGGGAAGTCTTCTGGGGCAGCCAGAAGGGCAAGATGCCTACACAGCCGAAGAAGAAGAAATTCCTCGGCATCTTTTGATGATCATCCGCAACGCCGACGACCGCGACCGCTTCAAAGTGGTGGCGCTGCTGCGCGAAAGCCACGCCGCTGCCGGCTTCACCTTCCCGTTTCAAGCGGCCGTCGCCGAGCGATTGTTCAAGCAACATCTCGGTGACGCAAACGCCTGTTGCCTCGTGCTCGGCGACTTGCCGTCAGGCCTCCTGATGGCCCGCACCTTCGACCATCCCTTCGGCGCTGGTCGCTGGGCCAAGGAAACCGTCTGGTACGTCGCACCGGGATCGCGCGGACGCGGAACCCTGGCCATGCTCGACGCCTATGAGACATGGGCGCGTGAACAGGGCTGCGTCACGATCGGCATGGCATCGCTCGCCACGAACGATGTGAGCAGGATCTACGAGAGGCGCGGCTATGCCGCTGCCGAAACACATTTCGTCAAGGCGCTGTAGCGCCAATCACCGGGACAAGTCATGGCCATTTTCACCGCGATTGCCGGGGCGTTCTCGGCGATCTCGACCTTTATCGGCAGTTTGGGAGCGATCCGATCGTTCCTGCTGAAGACGGCAGTGAGCATCGGGCTCAACCTGCTCGCCCAGGCCGTTGCCGGTAAGCCAAAAGACCCGTCCTTTGCCATCAACGGTAAAATCCAGGGCGGCGGCGATGTCCCTCGCTCTTTTATCATCGGCCGCTATGCGACAGCCGGTTCGCTTGTCTGGGTCAACTCCTGGGGAAAGGACAACGATACTGAAAATGCCTTTCTGAGCTACGTCATTGCCCTCAGCGACCTTCCGGTCTCGAAAGTCGATGAGCTTTGGGTCAACGGCGAGAAGGTATCGCTGCGCATGGCGGACTACGTCCAGTCAGCCGGGGACAACAATCTTCTCGGCCTGTTGGCGCTGGCGCAGTTCAATCTCGACGCCGGCCTCAATCCCGACGATGCCGAACCACCTGCGGATGTCGTCATTCCTCCGGGATTTCCGTCCGAGCTGCAAGGCTTGCTCGGCCAATACGTGCTGCCGGCAAGCACTCCGGAGATTGCCAGCGATCTTGCCAACCGGATCACGCTTCTGGGTGGCATTCCGATCTTCGGTAACACCTCGACGAGCGATTGGGGTTTTGCAGTTCCTGAATACAAAAAGGACAACCACGACCATCTGTGGGTGAAGTTCTACGATGGCACCCAGACGGCGGCCGATCCCTTTCTGGTCAACACTGCGAGCAACAATACACGGCAATGGGACGCCAACCGCATCGGTGCCGGCGTCGCCTATGCCATCATCACCGTGCGCAACAAGAAGAACATGTTCTCCGGCTTTCCGGAGTTCAAGTTCGTCGTATCGGGAACGAAATTCTACGACCCGTCGAAGGACAGTTCGGTCGGCGGCTCCGGTCCGCAGCGCTATGACACGCCGGCGACCTGGGGCGGTGATGGCGATCTTCTGCCGGCGGTGCAAGCCTACAACCTCATGCGGGGCATCAACTTCGGCGGGCAATGGTTCTATGGCGTCCAGAACATGTCAGGGGCTCGGCTACCGGTCGCCAACTGGATCACCCAGATCGAGAAGTGCCGGGCGCCGATCTCCAGCGCCGGCGGCACCGAGCCGACCTATCGCTGTTCCGGCGAAATCCAGATCGACGCGCCGCTGGCCAATGCACTGGAAGCCATCAACACCACCTGCCAGGGCCGGATAGCCGAAGTCGGCGGCGTCTATTCGATGTTTCTTGGCGCGCCCGATGCGCCCGAGTTCTCATTCACCGACGACGATATCCTGTCCACCGAGGAGCAGAGCTTCACGCCGTTCTTCGGTCTGGCTGACACCATCAACGGCATCTCGGCCACCTATCCGTCCCCGAAAGAAAACTGGAACGTCACCACCGCGCCACCGATCTACCGCACCGATCTTGAGGTGCTGGCCGGCAATCGTCGGCTCATGGCCGATGTCGAACTGAACTTCGTTCCGTATCCGGAGCAGGTCCAGCGGCTGATGACTTCGGCGCTGCTCGAAGGGCAACGGGCGCGGCGTCACACGCTGTCGCTTCCGCCGGCGTTTTGGCCTTATGCGGTGCCGGGCGTTATCTGCTCGTGGACATCGGCCCGCAACGGCTATGTGACGAAGCTGTTCCGTATTGATGGATCAATCGACAAGAGCAATCTCGATGTCATCATCGACATCACCGAGGTCGATCCCGCCGACTTCGATTGGGACAGCGGCACACAGTACCAGCAGCCTTCGGATGGCGTGGTCGGCCGGATCGTCCCGCCGCCGCAGGCGATCGTCGACTGGTTCGCCGGTCCTGATGTGGTCACCGACAACACAGGTGGCGCTCGACGGCCCGCAATCCGCCTGACATGGGACAACTCCGAGGGCCGCATTCAGGATGTGGATGGCATCGAGTTCGAGGTCCGATTGGCTTCGACGTTGGAGACCGTCTACGGCGGCCGTACCGACCAGCCCGAAGCGGGATCGTTGCTGATCTCGCAGGGACTGCTCTCTCTGACCGACTACGGCGTGCGTGGCCGCTACATCCCAAGCGTCGATGCCCATTGGGATGCGCTGTGGTCGAACTGGTTGCCGGTGACGACCTTTGACATCCGGCTTGGCGGCTTCGATCTCTACCCGATCGATCTGAGCCAGCTTCAGCAGGGTCTGTACGATCGCATTCGTTCCCTGCAGTTCGAGACAGAGGACATACGCGCCCGGCTGGAGCAGATCGCCGTTGCCGGCGCGGATATCGCGACGCGCGCCGCGGTTCAGGACTCGGTTGTCGTTACCGGCCAGCGCGCCAATGCCAGGGCGTTCACTGCCCTAGATGCGGCGGTCGAAGAGCTTGGCGATCAGGTCGAGGCCACGGCGACCGCTGTCACGGGCGTTCAGGCAGGGCTCACCGCGCTTGACGGCGAGGTCGATGCGCAGGGCGGCGCGATTGGCGTTCTGCAGACCACCGTCACGCAGCACGGCGATGACATTCAGGCGAACAGCGACGCGATCACGCAGGTCAGCAGCGACCTGAGTGATCAGGCATCGGGCATCGCAGCAAACGCATCCGCCATCTCAGGCCTGACGACGCAGGTCAGCACCATCGACGGCGAGGTCGAGGCTCTCTCCGAGAGTGTCGATCTGGTCGATGCCAAGGTGGGAGATGTGTCGGCCGACGGCCTGTGGAAGATGACGGCGCAGGCCGGCACCGGAGACGTTGGAGCTGAACTGATCGCGGCGGTCCGCGCCAGCAGCGGAGACGCCTTCGTGACATCGGCCACCATGTGGCAGGTCGGCTTCGTCGGCGGCGACCCCGGCGAGCCGTTCTCTCGCTTCGTCGTCAACGCCGACCAGTTCTTCGTCATGAACGGGCTGGACATCGCCGCCCTGTTCTCGGAGGGCACAACCTACATCAACAATGCCCGCATCCGCGACCTGACTGCCGAGAACATCACCGCGTCGAAGCTCAACGCCGACGAGGTTCTACAGGGCGGATCGCTGCTGACCTCTATCATGGCGTTCAGCGCTGTGACCGACTACGACAGTGATGTTCTTCCTCCGACCGTCTACAGCGGTGTTGCATTCTGGGACGGGGCTGCGAACGGATCGACGCCCGGAACATGGCACACCGTCGCGTCCATAACCTGCACGAACGTCAATCCTAATCCTGTCTTCCTCAACTTCGAATTAGGCTTCGACAATAGTTCTGTCGTGAGTGGAAATATGTCACTTGCTCGCCGCGACAGTCGCGGCCTGACAATACTGTGGAGCCTGCCGTTCTTCGACAGCAACAACGATCCCATAGACCCCGCGCGAAGCGGCAGTCAGTTCTATCTCGACGCAGACGTTCTGCAGGAGACGTACACCTACGAGGTCGTCACTCGTGGGCGTCTGCCTGTTGTAGGCGTACCTTCCGCAACTCTGGATGCGAGGCTGTCCGGCCTCTGGTGGAAGCGGTAACTCAAGGAACCCCTCATGCCCAATAACTACACGACCGGCACGGTCTCCGTGTCGAATGGCAGCGCCGTGGTCGCAGGAACTGGCACCGGCTGGGCCGTGGCGCTGGTCGCTGGCGGCATGTTCTCCTGCGGAGGCATCGCGGTGCCGATTGCATCGGTCGAAAGCGACACGTCGATGACGCTGGCCTATCCATGGCCCGCCCCGAACGGCGCTGGCCTCGCCTATGCCATTGCCCGCGAAACTTCCGAGGCGGTGCGCGCGGCTTGGACCAATGACCGTCTCGCTCAAATCCTCAACAAGCTTTCCCTTTCAGCCATCCATCCGGACGGGGCGGGAACGTTGGCCGAGCGCAACGCGCTGAACCCTGTTCCGGCGACGGGCTATCTGTGGCTGCGGGTCGAACCCGGCCAGCCGCTCGAAATCTACAAGAAATCGGCGTCAGGCTGGGATGGACCGTTTGCTTTGTCGGGCGCCAGCGGGAGTGCCGGATCACCGGGCACCCCCGGGATCTCGGCCGGCCTGCCGTACACGTTCTCCTCCTCCGTCACGATTGGCGATCCCGGAGTCGGGAAGATCAGGTTCAACAGTGCGACGCCGTCCGCTGTCACAGCCATCATGCTCGACGATCAGTCATCCACTGCTGGATTTCCGTTTGTCGCTGGCTTCGTCAACAGCTGGGCCAGAGGTATCCTCACCGTTGTGAAGGTGGGTTCTCCCCAGGTCTTTGCCATCTACGACACCATAGGAGTCATCGACGCGGCAGGCTTCACTCAGTTGGATGTCACTCACCAGGCATCGGCCGGAGCATTCCTGGAGGGCGACCCTGTCCAGGCGCAGTGGTCAATGGTGGACGCCGCCGCCCTCGCGACAAAAGCCGCTGTCGCCAACGTGCAGGTATTCAACTCCAACGGTACATGGACCAAGCCTGCGGGTGCGAAGACCGTGGACGTCATCGTCTGGGGTGCCGGCGGCGGCGGTGGTGGCGGACCAAAGGTCGCTGCTGCGACGCCAAGTTCTGGCGGGGCCGGTGGTGGTGGCGGCAGTCGAGGTTTCGAGACCTATCTCGCCTCCGCCCTACCTGCCACTGTTGCGTGTTCGATTGGCGCTGGCGGCGCTGGTGGTGCTGGTGCGACTGTTCTTGGCGACGGCGGCAATGGTGCTGCCGGCGGCAACACATTCTTCGGCCCAAGTGTCTCATCCTATGTTGCCGCCTACAGCGGTGGCGGCGGGGGTGGCGGCGGCTCCGGACGTGGCTCGGGCGGCGGCGGTGGCGCTGGGCGAACGCAGCCTGGTGGCTCGGCCTCCGGCTCGACGGCTGGCACCCCCGGCATCGCAGGCGGCATCGCCGGCTCGACAGTAGGTACAGCTGCACCGCAAATCAACGACAATGGCGGCGCTGGTGGTGGCGCTGGCGCATCGAACGGAAGCATCGGCAATGGTGGTTCGGCTGTTGCCGGCAATGGTGGTGGTGCGGGCGGTGGCTTCAACACAGCGAACGCGGGCGTGGCTGGCGGTGCGTCCATCGCCGGGTATTCGACCGGCTTCCAGAACAACACGAACACGGGCGGCGCTGCCAATGGTGGGAACGGCGGCGCGGGCGGTGGTGGTGGTTCATATGCGGCTGGCAACGGCGGTAATGGCGGCGCTGGCACCTATCCTGGTCAGGGCGGCGGCGGCGGTGGTGCATCGCAGGCGGGAATTGGCGGCAACGGCGGTAACGGCAATTCCGGCCTGATCATAGTCATCACTTACTTCTGAGGAACAACCATGCGCTATGCAATCGTGACGGCCGGCATCGTCGACAACATCGTTGAATGGGACGGCGGCGACGGCTGGTCGCCGCCGGAAGGATCGGAAGCGGTCGAGGCGGTCGGTCCAGTGTCCATCGGCTGGACGTATGACGGCGAGGCGTTCACGCCGGCGGCCGCGCCGGTCTTGCCTGCGCCGGACAGCGTGTCGGCCCGACAGTTCAAGCTGCAACTCCTCTCGGCCGGCCTGCTCGCCAGCGTGGAAGCCTGGATCGGCTCGCAAGGGCAGGCCGTCCAGATCGCCTACGACAACAGCGGCTTCTTCGTTCGCAGCGAACCGATGATGCAATCAGGGTTCGCCGCGCTCGGCTTCACCGATCAACAGATCGATGACTTCTTCCGGGCGGCGGTTGCTCTCTGATCCCAACCAATTAGCGGGAATTCACTACCCCTCCGGCAATTAGCGTTTCGCCGTCTCCATCATCAGGGAAATGCAGGCATCCGTTGTGCAAGCTAAACCCGGCCATCGCCTGTACACCATTCACACTCAAACCATTAGCGGAGATACCCAAGACCGTGTGCCGGCCTTTGATTACGCCTTTCTGAATGCTCGGGCCACGATCACTGAACGTCATCTCTACGACCGAGGTAAATTGCTCCGACCAGATCCGTAGTGTCCGTCCTTCATATCGATAATCCCAGACGCCGGTTGCTATAACCATCTCTCCGCGGACGATCTTCAGAACAATGCCGGCCCCCGGCTCGAAGAGCTCCATACTCAAGAGGAGAGCGCGACCTTCTTTTGAGAAAAACAACACCGGGCGGCCGCCAATCGATATCGCAACGCCAACTCCGTCAGTTTCGAATTCGTAGGTGAAGCCCATTTCGCCTAATAAGATCACACCCTCGCAACCTGAATAGCGCCCGGCAATCGCACCGCTGGTAAAACCTGCTCGTAAATTATGCGGAGAGGTCGAATATTCCTTAATCACAGCTTCCGTGATCTGTCCTCTCGTTACCTGGTCATGATGAGTTCCACATAGCAGAACTAGGTTTTCAACCTCATGGCGTCTGACAGATTCAAAGGGCTGAACATGATGATATTGGAAGATAGGACTTCCGCATATTATGCAGCCGAAACGACACTTCTGCCGAACGGCACGTTGAGTATCCTGCGGGATGTAGCGCTCTCCCATTCCGCCCCAATCACGAATTCTGTCGCCGCGTCTTAGGCAGCGAAGCAACCCTCAGAACAGCCACCAAATCGCCGCGCCGAGCGAAGCAACCACCAGCGACAGCAGGATGACGAGCGCAACCGTCGTTCGCCATGTCGCCGACGGCCCGCCGTAGTCGGGTGATTTATCATATCCGCCCATAGGGGCAGTTCAACACAAGGTGGTCGTTCGGTCTACACCCGGGACCTACGCCACCCTGCAGAGCGAGCTTCGGCTTCGGAACAGAACCAGCGTTCGCCGAACTCCGGGCGGATGATCGTGCGGCTGTAATATTCCTGTCCCGGCACATGATAGATGCGCTCGCCGCTCTCGATCGAGACATTGCCTTTGATATTGCAGTTCAACCGCAAGAGCTTTGCCGGCGATGGCGCAGCGTGGATTACGTCATCAGCGAAATAGCCAGCGCCACCGGCCGAAGCCAGCGCTAGCGCAATCAGAAGTCGCACTGACCTCAGCGATCTCATTCCGAGATCATAACCGGCACTGATCAACTGCCGGTTTCCGCAAACCCAACAATTTGACCGAAAGGAACTGCCATGTCGTCCATCGTGACGGCGGCCTTGCTGCGCAAGATCAGCAAGGGCACGCCGAATGCTGCCAACATGAACTCCGTCATCGTCGCTCTTAATCGGTTAGGGGATGCGGCCGGCCTCAACCTGCCGCACCGTGCCGCGCAGTTCCTGGCCCAGCTCATGCACGAGAGCGGCGCGTTCAAGTACGACCGCGAGCTTGCGTCGGGCGCTGCCTATGAGGGGCGGAAGGACCTCGGCAACACGAAGAAGGGCGACGGCGTCCGCTACAAGGGGCGTGGTCCGATCCAACTTACCGGCCGCAGGAATTACCGTGCCTTCACTGTATGGGCGCGCAAGCGGGATGCGTCGGCGCCGAACTTCGAAGCCATGCCGGAAGCGGTCAACACCGATCCGTGGGAGGGCGCTTCGGCGATCTGGTATTGGGATGTCGGCAACCCGACCGGCAGGTCGCTGAACGTCTATGCCGACCAGAACAACATCGAGATGATCACCCGCAAGGTGAATGGCGGGCTGAACGGCTATGATGACCGGCTAAACTATTACGACCGCTCGGCACTCGCGATGCTCGGCTATCCCGTCAACGCTTACAGGGCGTTCCAAACCGACGCCAAGAAAAAGGGCTGGTACGACGGCGAGATCGACAATGACCCCGGCCCGAAGACACGGGCCGCCCTGCATCTCGCCTTGGTGGCACTCACCAAGCCAGCGGAGCAGCCCAAGAAGGTTGCCGCGGCGCCTGTCGTCGAGACGAAGGAAGTCGAGGTCGAAAAAAAGGTGCCGGTGGAAGTGCCGGTGCCGGTCAAGACAAACGATCTCGACAAGCCCTGGTACAAAGACTTGCTCGGACAGAAGGAACTCGTCAGCACCGTTGCCATTCCGGGTGTCTCGGCTCTTGCCGGCGTCCCATGGCAGACGGTCGGAATCATCGGCGCGCTCTGCCTCATCGCTGCCTGCTCATACTATCTCATCCGTCGCCGTGATGCCGCCAAGCAGGAGGCCAATGTGCAGGCTGTCCATGCCGACGCCGCCGAAGTGAAGGCGGCGATGTGATGTTGGGCTGGCTCCTCGACCCCATTCCGACATGGGCGCTTGTCGTCGCCGGCATCGTCATCCTGCTCGCCGCATGGCGTCTGCTTGGCCTGCGCGGGTTGCTGGCGGCCCTCGGCGCGCTGGTGACGCTTGGTGCCTATAGGGCGGGCCGGACAGCGGGCGCCGGCGACGCACTCGCCAAGCAACAGAAAGCCAACGAAAAGGCGGTGAAGGACTATGAGCGGATCGATGCCGAAACTGATCGCATGTCTGATGATGATCTCGACGCTTCCAATGCTCCCTGGGTGCGCAAGCCCCGCCGGTGACGTCTGGTGCCTGACCAACAGCCCGGAGCGTCCGACGGTGGTCGAGTACGCTGCGAAGGATCGTGAGGCCAAGGAACGGATGCGGACGCACAACGCCTATGGGGCGCGTCATTGCGGATGGACGCCATGATCATCCTGCGCATTGCCAGCGGGATTTCGGACCACTTCCCGCAACGCGTGTCGGAATGGATCATGACGGCCGCCATCCTCGGCTGGTCGAGCGTACTGGCGGGCGACACGAACACCTTCGCCACATCGAAATCCTTCGTGGTGCTCGCCAGCTATTTCAGCGAGCCAAATTGGTCGCTGATCTGCTTCATCGTCGGCATGACCAGGCTGGCGGCTTTGGTTGTCAATGGCACCTTCCGGCAGTTCGCCTACTCGCCGCATCTGCGCGGCGCGGCATCGTTCATCGCGTGCGTGTTCTGGGGCCAGATAGCACTCGGCGTCTGTCTGGCATGGTGGGGCGGTGGTTCCGGGACAGGGGTGGTTGCCTACTGCACCTTCATGGCCATCGAAATGTGGAACCTCTTTCGGGCGTGGGCAGATGTCGGCGCGGCGCGCAAGGGACGGTGATGTTTGGCATTCCTATCGAACAATTCGTTCCCGTCGCCAGCTTCCTCGGCATGGCTCTCCTCGGGGCTCTCGCCGCCTTCGGCATGAAGTGGGGTCAGCGAACGCCAACATCCACCGAGAAGACCATCGAGATTGCCGGTGCGCTCGTCGATAATGGCGCGGTGCGCGAGCTGGCGGCGGCGCTTGTCGCCCATACCGCCATGTTGGCCGCCCAGCGTGTCGACTACGAGAAAGAGCGCCAGGCGCAATATCGCATGGCAGAAACCGCGACACTGTTCATGAAGACGATCGAGGGGCTGACGGACGAGATCGTCGAACTGCGCCGCACGGTCGGGGATGTCTCAAACCAGATCGCGCGAATGAAGTAAGTTGGCTCCGGCAGGACGGGCCTTCGATGCCGTCGGAACAAATTGTCTTGTATAAGGTTCATAGAGGCCGCAGCAATTCCAGCGGCGTGAATGTTGCACGAGCCCGTCCGGTGTCCCTCCGCCGGACGGGCTCTCTTATCTGTGGGAACGTTGCGGAGCCTTGTGCGTTCAATCGGCGGCGTTGATTTTGGCGCCGCAAATGGAGGGAACTATGGGTCTCGGCACAATCTTAATCATCCTGTTGGTGCTCGCTCTGCTTGGCGGCTTCAGCGGCCTCGGCGGCGGGCCATTCTATGGCACAGGATACTACGGTGGCGGTGGTCTTGGTCTGGTGCTGGTTATCGTAATTATTTTAGTGGTCTTGGGTCGCATCTGACCCGTTGAACCTCAATGAACAATTGATGTGTCCGCTCCGGTTCGCCGGGGCGGGCTTTTCTTCGTACTCGCTGTTGCATAATGTACTCAGCCGAAGGGGCTGCGTACCATGCCAGTATCCAAAATATTGAGCGAGGCCGGAGTATTTTCCGCATCCGAAGTTGCGCTGATTGCCCGCGTCTTCGACGCGCTCCACTTGCACAATAGCACCGATCTAGACCGCGAAGAGCATGCTTCCCGCATCATCGCCGACTATCAGTCTGGCATTACGGATGAAGCTGAACTTGTCAGGCGAGCGAAAGATCGCAGCGGCCGGTAAACTCTTGGAACAAGCGCTCTCCTCCAAGGTTCATCCCTATCAGAGGAGGAACATGACGGACGTAGTGCAGCGCCGGGACCCATATGCGGCGCTCATCAGCACGCTTGCCGTGGAGACGGGTGTCAGCGAAGCGGAAATTCGTTCGATCATTTCAGTGGTGGGCATGGACCGCGCGTCAATTATTCGCGAAGCCCGCATCATCAAGCGCAAATCTGATGGATGAAAGATCGCCGTTGGCGCCGGAACCGCGATCCTAATGCCTTCACAAACTGGAATGATTGCCGCGCGCGTGGCTCCGCTTACGCCGCCTTCGACTTGCCCTTGGCCTTCTTGTCAGGCGCATCGATACCTTCTTCCTTGAGGCTCTTCTTTAGCGTCTCGAACAGGTTGACGACATTCTGCTTGGGTGCCGCAGGTGCCTTGGTGGGCACCTTCTTGCCCTTGCGCTTGGCGTCGATCATCTCGGCCAGAGCTTCCTCGTATTTGTCTTCGAAATGCGACGGATCGAACTTGGTCAGCTTCTTGTCGATGAGCAGGCCAGCGATTTCCATCAGATCCTTGTCTTGTTTGCCGGTCGGGATGCCGTCGAACACCGATTTCTCGGCGACCATGGTGTTATTGTTGCGCAGCCAGGTCAGCAGCATGCCCTTGCCGTAGGGCTGGATGACAACCTCGTGGCCGTGCTGGTACATGACCACGCAGGACCTTGCGGCCATGCCGGTCTTTGCCATGGCGTCGCGCAGCACTGCAAAGGATTCCGCCGCGGCGCGATCGGCAGGGATCATGTAATAGGGCTTTTCCAGATAGCGGCTGTCGATCTCCTTGATCGGAACGAATTCGTCAACGTCGAGCGTATGGTCGGAGGTCAGCTTTAACGCCTTGATCTGCTCGGGCTCGATTTCGATAAAGTCGCCCTTGTCGGCTTCATATCCCTTGACCTGCTCCTCCGTCGGCACCTCGTCATTGGTCTCTTCATCGACATAGACGCTGCGGACCTTGTTGCCGGTCTTGCGGTTGAGGATGGAAAAGCGGATTTTTTCGGCTTCGCTGACGACGCCGATGATTTTAACCCCACAGGTGACCGACCCGATCCTGAGAAAGCCCTTCCAGGCTGCGCGCGGTGCTGAGGCCATGATCGTTGCTCCTTCTGAGCGAACGAACGGCCAATCACGAGAATCGTTCCGGATCGAAAACGCACTCGGCCTGCTCCGTATTTACGCGGAGCAGGCCGATATCGATGCGTTGATGCTGCCTTATTCGGTGTGTTCTGGCATGTCCTTGAGCTGGTCTTTCGTCCAGGTCGTCACGGCATGAACATCGCCGTCCTCGTCGCGCATGAAATCGAGCTCGCTGGCCGCAACGGCAACAGGCTTTGCGCCGATACCGAGGAAGCCGCCCACATCGATGACGACCTGGCTGCCATGAACATGGTCAACCGAGCCGACTTTTTCGTCGTCCGGCCCGTAGATGGTCGCGCCTTCGAGGAGGTCTGGAGTCAGCTCAGCCGGCGTAAGGCGTACATGGTTGGTGTGGTCCATCGTGATCTCCTCTTGGGTTGGATATGCCCAACCCACGGACTTGCGGTCTGTTCCGAGGAAAACGTCACGAACGCAAAAAGTGATCGCTCCGTACTGTCACAATGGGTTCGAAAACAGCTCGACCGGCTGGATGAAGTGCGGCGCATCGTTGCGCTGCTTGTTCTTCACCGATGCATTCACGTCACGGCTAACTTGGTGGAACTGGAGATCGTTGTCGATGTCGTGGGCGAGGATGTCGGGCAAGTCCGCCACCGGCGTCTGGGGGGTCAGCCAGGCGTCATAGTAGGCCGGGTCAAGTATGACCGGCTGGCGATCGTGCAACTGCTTCATGGTGGCGCCGGCCGGCTCTGTGATGATCGTGCAACTGGTGACATCAAGCTTATCATTGTGCGCCCACAGGCCGGCGAATGAGAACGGCGCGTGGCCGGGCTGGAAGATATGCCAGGGATCACGGCCCTTGTCGGCCGGGCTGATCGTCCATTCGTAGAAGCCGTCGGCGGGGATCAGGCAACGTTTCGACTTGAACGCATCCTTGAACGCGCCGGAGGTAGCGACGGTCTCGATGCGAGCGTTGAACATCGCCGCCTTCGGCATCTCCTTCGCCCACCACGGGACCAGCCACCATCGGCCTTCACGGAGCTTGTGATTTCCGTCATCGCCTGCCGTGATGAAATCAACGTTCTGCGTCGGTGCGATGTTGTAGCGGGCCTCGGTGTTGCGTCCAGCACCCTCGGCCGTCGCCATCAGCCGGTAAAGCCGGTGGATTTCAGACCAAGACAGATATCGGGTGAAGCGTCCGCACATGGCGCGATCCTACAGGCTGGCGCTGCCGACGCAATATCAGTGGTATCACTCACCTGCCTTCGCCATCGCGTAAGCGTTGCGCTTCTCGGCCCGGTCGAGCGACGAACCCTTGATCGCATCGAACCAGGCATCCTCGACGCGTTTGGCTGCACGGCGCGGCGAGCGCTCATGGCCGCTGCAGGGTCCGGCGCGTGAGATGTCGTAGCCGTCGGCGACCATGGACCACAACCATTGGCCTTGGCTCGGACCGGCGTCGTGGCGATAGATGCGACCGACCGCGCCTTTGTAGACCGACGAGAATGCCGAATAGTCAGCTTCGTTCTCCTCCCAGGTCTGCTGCCATTTCAGGGACAGATTGATCGTTTCTTCGACGAAAGCTTCGCCGGGCTCCGCATGTGCATGCGCTGCCATGACGTTCTCCAATGGATGTCTGTTGCCGTTGTGCCTGTAGTGAACGAAATGAGAACAAAAGAGTCAAGACGATCTTGACGAAATAGGAAAGCAGTCCTTTTTGTAGGGCATGCCAGAACCCTATTGGCCGAAGCGGAAAGGCCCGCCATACCGTTTATCCAACGCCGCGAAATCCAATCGCCTGGCGTCCATCCGCTGCACCTACTGCAAGCGGCAACGCTTCTATTTCATCGCCGATCTGATCACCGCCTTCGGTGACGTTGAGTGCGACGATCTGGTTCGGGTTGCCAAGCTCCGATGCCGTAGATGCGACGGCAAGGGCTCCCTTGACTTCCATGTCGGCGGTCCGCTCAGGGATGCCGACAAGGCGTGGCTACGAAAAATCGACTACGTGGAAGACATCCGGCGCATCCATTGGAAAGACGTGCAGGGCGTCTGACCCGCAACCGTTGCAGTTCTTGATGAGCACCAAATCGGAACGCTATCGCCCGCACCTTAAAGCGGCAAAGTCCCGCACCCAAAAATTTAAGGTGTTAAATCAGATAGTTAAAAGCGCCAATTTGGCGAATGGTGCGGTCGAGAGGACTCGAACCTCCACGGGTTGCCCCACAGCGACCTCAACGCTGCGCGTCTACCAATTCCGCCACGACCGCACGTGGTAGGGCCGAACAAGCCGGCTCGCGGCGTGTAGCAAATCGTTTCCGGCGAAACAAGTGCGCATTCGGCAATATTCGCCGGCCTTCGGAAAGATTGGGCGCGAACTGTCGGCGGGCCGTCTCCATAGAAAAAGCCGATTTGCAGGCGCAGTTGCGCAAGCGCCGGGGCAGGGCGCATTTCGTTTGATATTCCCGTACTTTGCGCGCTAGACCTGACAACGATCCTGGCGAGGATTCCGGCAGCGGGAGAAGCCGATGGAAAGCCCTGACGAACACAAGACAGAGCGTCCCGCCGCCGAGGGTGCGAATGCGGACATCTATGGCGAGGACGGCGTCATCCGCGCGTCCTATCTCGCCCATATCGGCGCGGCGATCGCCGATCGCGACACGCTGACGCTGAAGCAGGATGTCGGCGACCTCCATCAGTCGGAACTGGGCGACCTGCTGGAAGCGCTGCTGCCGGAGCAGCGGCGTGCGCTGGTCGGCCTGCTGGGATCGGACTTCGACTTTTCGTCGCTGACGGAGGTCGATGAAGCGATCCGCATGGACATCGTCGACAATCTGCCGAACGCGCAGATCGCGCAGGCGGTGCAGGAGCTGGATTCCGACGACGCGGTCTACATTCTGGAAGACCTCGACCAGGAAGACCAGGACGAAATCCTGTCGCAACTGCCGTTCACCGAACGGATCCGGCTGCGGCGTTCGCTCGATTATCTGGAAGAGACGGCCGGGCGGCGCATGCAGACGGAGTTTGTCGCCGTGCCGCCGTTCTGGACCATCGGGCAGACGATCGACTACATGCGCGATGACAAGAACCTTCCCGACCGGTTCAGCCAGATTTTCGTCATAGACCCGACCTTCAAGCTGCTCGGCGCCATCGATCTCGACCAGATTCTGCGCACCAGGCGCGCGGTGAAGGTCGAAGAGGTCATGCATGAGACGCGTCACGCCATTCCGGCGACGATGGACCAGGAAGAGGCGGCGCGCGAATTCGAGCAATACGACCTTCTGTCCGCCGCCGTGGTCGACGAGAACGAGCGGCTGGTCGGCGTGCTGACCATCGACGACGTGGTCGACGTGATCCAGCAGGAAGCCGAGGAGGATCTGCTGCGCATGGGCGGCGTCGGCGACGAAGAATTGTCGGATTCTGTGCTCTCGACCTCGCGTTCGCGGGTGCCGTGGCTGCTGGTCAACCTCGTGACGGCCTTTCTCGCGGCGTCGGTCATCGGTCTGTTCGACAACACCATCCAGCACATTGTCGCGCTGGCGGTGCTGATGCCGATCGTGGCCGGGATGGGCGGCAATGCCGGCTCGCAGACGATGACCGTGACGGTGCGGGCGCTGGCGACCAGGGATCTCGACATCTACAATTCCTGGCGGGTCATCCGGCGCGAAGTCGGCGTCGGCTTCATCAACGGCGCCATTTTCGCGGTGCTGATCGGCATAGTGGCAGGGCTGTGGTTCCAGGATTACAATCTGGGCGGCATCATCGCCGCGGCGATGATCATCAACATGTTCGCCGCCGCCCTTGCCGGCATCCTCATTCCCTTGACGCTCGACCGTTTCGATATCGATCCGGCGGTGGCCTCCGCCGTGTTCGTGACGACGGTGACCGATGTCGTCGGCTTCTTCGCATTCCTCGGCCTGGCGACCTGGTGGTTCGGCGTTTCGTGATTTTCGGGTGAGCCGAAATAAACGCCGGCAGTTAGCGCAAATGGACCGAATTGACTTTTACGTAAATGCCGTGTCAAAGCTTTGCGTTCGGTGAGAGCACGAATATTTCAACCGTGCGGGGAAACGATGCGCGAATATTACTCGATCACGGAACTCACGCGTGAGTTCGACATCTCGACGCGCACGCTGCGTTTCTACGAAGACGAAGGCCTGGTCCAGCCGGTGCGGCGCGGGCGCACGCGGCTGTTCCGTCCGTCGGACCGGCATCTCATCCGGCAAATCCTGCGCGGCAAGCGGATCGGTTTCTCGATCAACGAGATACGCGAAATCATCCAGATGTATCGGGAGCCGCCCGGCGAGGTCGGCCAGCTCAAGCTGATGATCAAGCGCATCGAGGAAAAGCGCGAAAATCTGCGGCAAAAGCGCCGCGATCTGGAAGAGACGCTGGCCGAACTCGACCAGGCGGAAGAATCCTGCGTGGAGCGGTTGGCGGAGCTTGGCGTCAACACCTGAGGACGTGCGGGGCTTGGCGTGGCGCTGCCTTAGCACCCTTCATTCGACCTCGCCTTCGCTCCGCTTGGCTCGGCCACCTTCTCCCATAAGGAAAGGAAGGGGCGGCGGGCGGAATGCTTCCGCCCTCAAATCCAGCGCCGAACCCGTTTGGCGTAATCGCGGTAGCGCTTGCCGAATTTCGCCGCCAGCAGCTTTTCTTCTTTTGCGATGGCCAGCCTGCCGGTGGTGAAAGCGGCGACAAAGGCCAACGCGATCATCCACAGATTGCCGGCGATCAGCCCGACGCCGATCAGCAGCAGCGTGTTGCCGAGATAGATCGGATTGCGGCTGACGGCAAAGGCCCCGCCCGTCACCAGATGCTCGGGCGCTGCGTTGGGATTGACGGGGGTTTTTGCTTTCATCAGGGTGCGTATGCCGCTGATCCACAGCGCTGCGACGGCGAAAAGCAGCAGCCAGCCGAAACCGAACAGGATCGAGCCGAGCAGATAGTCGCCGGAAAAATCGCGCAGCCATGGGGCCGGATAGAACATGCCGAGCAGGATGCCCGCCGCAAGGGCGATGAGATAGATCAGCGGTGGCCAGGGGATACGAGCCGGTCGCGGTTCGGCTGAAATCATTGCAACTTCTCCCCGATCTCGTCGCTGTCGGTGGTGGCTGTGCAGGTAGCCGCCAGGTCGCCGATATGCGTCTGGAACTCGGCCGTCTGGTCGCCGTTGAACAGGCGGTCCAGGCTGCCTTCGCCCTCGATCGCTTCCAGCATGCAGCCACAATAGCGGGCGCAGAATTGCGTGTCTCGTGTTTCCGCACAGGCGGCCTGGCACGATTTCTGGAAACCGACCTGCGGCGTGTCCTGATGCGGCGGCATGATCTGCGCGAACAGCCAGACGCAGGCGATCAGGACAGGCTGGTGGATGAGGTAGAAGGCGAGGCTGTGCTGGCCGGCCAATGCCAGCAGCCCGCTCACGCGATCACCGCCTTGGAAGCGCCTCAGCCAATCGAAGAAACCGAGGCCTGCCGCGACTTTGGCGGCGCCGAGGCCGATCAGCACGGCGCCGAACCACGGGAAAAGCGGTACGAAATCGTTCGACCGCGGCTTGACGGTCGAAAGCCCCGTCCACCAGAGCCAGGGATGATCGAAAGCGGGCGACCGCAGGTAGAGCGGGGCGACAATGACGGCGGCGGCCACCGCCAGTGTCAGCAAGCCGGGCAGCCGCACGAAAGCAAGGCCAAGCAGGCTGGCCAGCGCGATCTGGTGCAGGATACCGAAGAAGATGAAGCTGCCGGGCGTCGCGAACCACGTCACCGCCGAAATGGCGAGCGCGGCGACCGCCACCATGGCGAGACGCTTCCAGAAGCCCTGCCAGCGAATCTGTCGCCCATGCGCGAGGAACAGGCTGACGCCGACGAGGAACAGGAAGCTCGAGGCGATACAGCGCGCATAGATCTTCCAGCCGCCAAAGGCGGTCAGGCCTGGGTCGGCATAGCCGAAGAATTCGAGGTCCCAGGTGAAGTGGTAGCTCGCCATGGCAAGCAGCGCCAATCCGCGCGCCACGTCGATGGCGACGATGCGGCCGCCCTGGCTTCGATGCTGATCTGTATTTGCCACGCTCATAGGGTCCGGGAATCCATTCTGGACGATGACTAACACGAGTGGGGACGGTTCGCAGCGCTTCGTTTGCACTGCGCAGGGCCGCTTGCAGGGTGCAAATAGCGCCGGTCATTGGACCAGCGCTGGGAAGCGTTTGGTCGGCTTCGCTTTTCGATGGAAGCATGTCGGTTTCCTGCTACCGACTCGGGTGCCGGCAACGTCAATTTACCGGTAAGATTCTGGCGCGGAGACGTCATGTCCACCCATGTCCGCCACCCGATCTGGCTTCCGGCCGTTCGTCCGGCGGGCGCGCGCACCTTCGCGTCGCTCTATGCGCTGGAATCCTGCGCCCGCGCGCTGATTTCCAGCGTCATCCCGATCCAGGCCTACGACCTTCTGCACAGCGAACAGAAGGTGTCGATCCTCTACACCGTCGTCTCGCTGCTGGGCCTTTCGGCGACACTGTTCATGCCGACATTTATCCGCCGCTTCGCGCGCCGCTGGGTCTATACGGCCGGTGCCTGCCTGCTGGCGATCGGGTCGCTGTCGATGGCGGTGAATATCCTGCCAGGCCAGTTGTTCGGCATGCTGTGCCGCGTCATGGGTGCGAGCGCGCTGTCGATCACGCTCAACCTCTACATCATGGACCATATCCGCAAGACCGATCTGATGCAGGCCGAATCGCTGCGCATGGCGCTGTCGACCTTCGCCTGGACCTGCGGCCCGACGCTCGGCATCGTCCTCTATACCCACTACGGCATCTTCGCCGCGCATGGTGTCGTCGCCATCTTCTCGATGCTGCTTCTGGCGCTGTTCTGGTTCTACCGGATGAGCGACAACACCATGATCGCCGCCGGCAGGAGCCGGCCGGTCAACCCGCTTGCCAATATCGGCCGCTTCATCGCCCAGCCGAGGCTGCGGCTGGCCTGGGTCGTCGCGTTCGGGCGCTCGTGCTTCTGGACGACGTTCTTCGTCTACGGGCCGCTTTTGATGGTCGTCACCGGGCAGGGCAAGCTCGCCGGAGGCCTGCTGGTTTCGGCCGGCAACGCGCTTTTGTTCCTGGCGATCTTCTGGGGGCGGGCGGGCAAGCGTTTCGGCGCGCGGCGCATCATTTCGCTGTCTTTCCTGGGTATGGCGATCCTGTTGTACCTCGCCGGCGCGGTCGGCCAGGCCGCACCGCTCGTCACCGGCGCGTTGCTTCTGGGCGGCGCGGTGTTCACCGTCGCCATCGACGCCGTCGGCTCGACAGTGTTCCTGCGGGCGGTGCGTTCCTATGAACGGCCTCAGATGGCGGCCGTCTACCGGACCTATCTCGACTTTTCCGAACTGACGCCGCCGCTGGTCTATTCGGTGTTGCTGGCGTTTTTCGGCCTCGGCTCGGTGTTCGCCGCGCTCGGTTGCCTGATGCTGCTCTGCGCGGCGATTGCGTGGCGGCACCTGCCGAAATCCCTGTAGGCCGCATGAAGGCCGCCGTAATTTGGTTTGCCGCGCCGTGCGTTTCTCCGTATAGTCTGCGTGTCGTCGGTTTCCGCAAGGAACCGAGAGGGAATACGGTAAAGGCGCGAGCCCCAAGCCGTGGCTGCCCCCGCAACTGTGTGCGGTAGTCCTCTCCGAAAACCACTGGGGTCACACCCGGGAAGGCGGAGGAGGGCGCTGATCCGCAAGCCAGGAGACCTGCCGGCGACACGAAAATGGCTCAACAACCCCTCGGGTGGAGGGGGAAAGGACAATGAAATGACGACGGCTTCGGCTTCTCTCGGCGCATCGGTTTCGGCGCAATCCCGTTACATGCAGCTCGCTATGGCTGCCCTTCTCGGCGTGTTCATTCTCGGCTTTGTCGGCTTCTCGCATATCGAGGCCGTGCACAATGCCGCGCATGACAACCGCCACTCCATGGCTTTTCCCTGCCACTGACGGGAAACTGACATCATGACATTGTTTCGTAACGTCGTCTTCGTCGCGGCGATCGCCGGGCTTGTGGCCGGAATCGCGCTCGCCTGCATGCAGGCCTATGCAACCGTTCCGCTGATTCTCCAGGCGGAAGTCTATGAAACCGCCGGTGGCGGACACGACCACGGCGCCGCCAGCGCCGAGACTGCAGCGCCCGCTGCACCGGCCACGCAGCAAGCTGTGCCGGCTGAGGAAGAGGAGGGCTGGGCGCCAGCCGATGGGGCCGAACGCTTCCTCTACAACGTGCTGGCGAACGTCGTCACCGGCATCGGTTTCGCGCTCGTGCTGGTTGCCATATCGGAATTCGCAGGCGGCATCGCAAGCTGGCGTCAGGGCGTGTTCTGGGGTCTCGCCGGATTCGGCGTGTTCACGCTGGCGCCCGGTCTCGGCTTGCCGCCCGAACTTCCGGCGATGCCGGCGGCCGACCTCGACGCCCGCCAGGTCTGGTGGGTGGCGACGGCGGTCGCGACGGGCGCAGGCCTGTGGCTGATCGCGTTCCGCAAGTCGCTACCGCTGACCTTGCTTGCGGTGGCGCTGATCGTGGCGCCGCATATCGTCGGCGCGCCGCAGCCCGACAGTTTCGAATCGCCGATACCGGAAGGGCTGCACCACCAGTTCGTGGTCGCCGTGACGGTGACGAACCTGGTGTTCTGGCTGCTTTTGGGAGCGGTTGTCGGCGGTCTTCGCGGCTGGTTCTCCGGCGAGGCGGCGAGATTGCGCGACAGCTTTGCCTGACGGCACGAGCCTGACCTTCGTGCTTGGCGGTGCGCGCTCCGGCAAGAGCGCGCACGCCGAACAACTGGTGACGGCCTGCGCCGCGCCCTGGACCTACATTGCGACGGCGCAAGCCTATGACGGGGAGATGCGCGAACGCATCGCCATGCATCGCGCGCGGCGATGCGAGGGCTGGGAGACGGTGGATGCGCCGCTCGATCTCGTGGAAGCGATCAATGCGATTCCAGACGGCCGTCCTGTGCTGATCGACTGCCTGACCCTGTGGCTGACCAATCATATGCTGGCAGAACACGACCTCACAGCCGAATGCCGGCGGCTGACGGATGTGCTGTCGCGTCCGCGCGGGCCGTGGGCGGTGGTGTCGAACGAGGTCGGTCTGGGCATCGTGCCCGACAATGCGCTGGCACGGCGTTTTCGGGACGAGGCCGGCCGGCTGAACCAGCAGATCGCGGCCGTGGCCGGCACCGTCGTTATGATGGTGGCCGGGCTGCCGCTGAAGGTGAAATGACATGGCCAACGACGCCGATACCGAAAAGCACCGCGCCAAGATGGCCAAGCGCAAGGCGGTGCAGGACGCCGAGGTCGCATCGAAAACCATCGAGAAGGGACTGCTCATCGTCAACACCGGGCCAGGCAAGGGCAAGACCACCGCCGCGTTCGGGCTGGCGCTGCGGATGCTGGGCTATGGACGGCGCGTCGGCGTCGTGCAGTTCATCAAGGGCGCCTGGCATACCGGTGAGAAGGATGCCTTCGCCGCTTTCGGCGACCGGGTCGTGTGGCATACGATGGGCGAGGGGTTTACCTGGGAGACGCAGGATAAAGAGCGCGACGTGGCGGCTGCGCAGGCGGCATGGGCCAAGGCGCTGGACCTGATCGCCGATCCATCGATCAGTCTCGTGGTGCTCGACGAGCTCAACATTGCGTTGCGCTACGATTATCTCGATGTGGATGCGGTGGTTTCGGCGTTGAATGCGAGGCGCGAAGGCCTGCACGTGGTCGTCACTGGCCGCAATGCCAAGCCGGCGCTTGTCGAGGCGGCTGATCTGGTGACTGAGATGGGCGCGACCAAGCACCATTTCGCCGCCGGCGTGAAAGCGCAGCAGGGGATCGAGTTCTAGGCGCGATTTGGATGTTGGGGCGAGCCTCGAAGGACGCACTGGATCATAGAAGGACGGGTATCGAATAGAGCACCCCAAACAGCCCGATCAGCAGCGTATCCGCTACCCAATAGAGCCGCAGCGCGCGGCGGATATCGCTGCTCTTCACTTCGGCCCGCCCGCCTTCGCCCATATAGCTCCCCTCGACCAGTACGCCGCCATAGCTGCGCGGGCCGGCCAGTGCGAGGCCGAGGGCGCCGGCCATGGCGGCTTCCGGCCAGCCGGCATTGGGCGAGCGGTGATGCCGCGCGTCCCGCCACATGGCGCGCCAGGCGGCGGCCGGATCGGCATCCCGGACGAGAAAGGAAGCGGCGACGATCAGCAGGCCGGTCAGGCGCGAGGCGGGCAGGTTGACGAGGTCGTCAAAGCGCGCCGCCGCCCAGCCAAAAGCTTGATGGCGGGGCGTGCGATGGCCGATCATGGAATCCGCCGTGTTCGCCGCCTTGTAGCCAACCCCTCCGGCGAGGCCGCCGACGCCGAGCCAGAAGGCGGGCGCGACGATGCCGTCGGAGAAGTTCTCGGCGAGGCTTTCGATGGCGGCGCGACCGACGGCGGATTCATCGAGCTTTTCCGGATCGCGGCCGACGATCATCGACACGGCCTTGCGCCCCTCAGGCAGTCCGCCGCTGTCCAGCGCATCGGCGACGGCCTTGACGTGCTGGGCGAGGCTGCGCTGCGACAGCAGCGAACTGCCGAGCAGGGCGACGGCGATGAAGCCGAACGGAATTTTCAGGAGCAAGGCCTCGATGCCGTAGGCGATTGACGCCGGCAGGAGCACAATGACGAGGAGGGCGGCGATGCCCCAGATGCGGCGCGCCGGGTCGGTGTCGGTGGCGCGGTTGAGCGTGCGGTCGAGACAGGCTATCAGCCTGCCGAGCCATGTCACCGGATGGCCGATGGCATTGAACAGCGGCGCGGGATAGCCTGCGAGCCGTTCGGCGATCAGCGAGAGAAGGGCAATCAGGATCGACATGGATCTGGGCGACGGAGCGATGGACGGAGAGGCGATGGCGGCGGTCGACCACGGCGGAAGCCTGGGCCGGGCGCGGGCGCTTTTCCCGCACGCCCCCGAACCGTTCGTCGATCTCTCGACCGGGATCAATCCGCACTCCTATCCGCTTTTCGACCTGCCCGCCACAGCCTTGTCGCGGCTGCCTGAACCGGCCAGGCTCCGCACGTTGCTGGAGGCTGCGGCTGCCGCTTACGGAGCGCCATCGGCCGATCATGTCGTCGCGGCGCCCGGTACGCAGATATTGCTGCCGCGCATCGCCCGTCTGTTGAAGCCGGGCAGGGCGCTTGTGCTCGGGCCAACCTATGCCGAACATGCACGGGCGGCCGCACTGGCCGGACATGAAGTGTCCGAGGTCGGCGATCTGAATGCTTTGGCGCAGGCCGATCTGGCAATCGTGGTCAATCCGAACAATCCGGACGGGCGCATCGTTACGCGCGCGGATCTGCTGGCGCTGGCGCAAAAGCTGCGCGCCAAAGACGGGCTGCTGGTCGTGGACGAGGCCTTCATGGATGTCGGGCCGCGCGCCGAAAGCCTTGCCGGTGACGTTACGCGCGGCGGCATCGTCGTCCTGCGCTCCTTCGGCAAGTTCTTCGGGCTTGCCGGCGTCAGGCTGGGTTTTGCACTGGCGGACATGGCGACGGCAAAGCGGCTGGCGGCTGAGCTGGGACCGTGGGCGGTCTCGGGGCCGGCGCTGGAATATGGCATTTGTGCATTGCAGGACGCAGGCTGGCGGGACGAGATGCGCAGCCGGCTCGCGGCAGATGCGGCAAGGATTGATGCGCTGCTTGGCCGCTTCGGCGTACCCGTTGCCGGTGGCACGGCGCTGTTTCGCTACATCGAATTTTCGGGCGTGGCCGGCCTGTTCGCCGCGCTTGGCCGGCAGGGTATCCTGCTGCGGCACTTCGCCGAAAGGCCGCATGTGCTGCGCATCGGCCTGCCGGGCTGTCAGGACGATTGGCAGAGACTGGAATCGGCGCTTGCCGGATGGGCAGTGCGGCGCGACGATGGACCGCCGCAGGAGAGTGAACCATGATCTATGTCTGCCCGCTGTCGAGGGTCGAGGAGACCGTCAACAAGACCGGCGCCGAAAGGCTGCTGTCGCTGCTGGCGGCGGGAACCGAAATGACCCGCCCTGCGGCGATCATGGCCGGCAACCATCTGCATCTGGCGATGCACGACATCGCCGAGGCGCAGGAAGGCATGACGCTGCCGGGCGAGAAGCACGTGCGCGAACTGCTGGACTTCGCCCAGGACTGGAATCGCGCGCGGCCGCTGGTGGTGCATTGCTATGCCGGCATCAGCCGCTCTACGGCATCGGCCTTCATCATCGCGGCAGCACTTTCCCCGAAGCGGGACGAGCAGGAACTGGCGCTGGCGCTGCGGTCGCTTTCCCCCTCCGCGACGCCCAATCCCCGGCTGGTTGCGATCGCCGACGGACTGTTGGGACGGCGTGGCCGCATGGTTCGCGCCATCGAGGGGATCGGCCGCGGGGCAGACGCGTTCGAGGGCGTGCCGTTCGGGCTGAGGGTGGATGTTTGAGGGGCTTCCCTTCTCCCACAAGGGGAGAAGGGAGAAGCCGTCACGAAAGCCAATCCTCCAGCCGCGCCTTGCGGACGTCCTTGAGCAGAGCAATGAAACCGTCGGCCTGATGTTTGGCGGTCAGCCGTCCCTTTTCCGCCGTCGCGATCGAGGCGTCGCCGACCACGCCATGCGGGTTGAGGTCGGTGGCGATCCAGGCGAAGGCATGCGTGCCGGTGTGGCGCAGCAGGCCGAATTCCTGCTCCGCGCGGGCGACATTCGAAACGAAATTCCCAGCCTTCGACATGTCGACCAGGTCGGGACGGAAATGCAGCATCAGCGAGGTCTCGACATCGCCGCCGTGAATGCCGTGGCGATCCTCCAGATCGGTATACATGCCGGCGGGGCGGCCAAACCGCTGCCAGCTCGTCTTCACCGCCAGCATGTTGAAGGCGACGCGCAACTCACGCGTGACGATGCCCATGATCTCCTCATTGCCGCCATGCGAATTGACGAAGACGATCTTTCTCACCCCGGCGCGGGCGACGCTGGCGCCAAGCTCGGCCCAGCCCTGGATCGCAGCCAGCGGTGAAAGCGTCAGCGTGCCGGGGGCGTGGACGTGCTCGTTGGACTTGCCCACCGACTGGATCGGCAGGATGCGGATGTCGAGATCGGCGGGGATGAGCGGGATCACCGTTTCCAGCATGCCCAGCATGATCGTGGCGTCGGTCGACACCGGCAGATGCGGGCCATGCTGCTCGATCGCGGCGACCGGCAGCACGGCGATGGTCTTCTCGGGGTCGATGGCGGAATATTCGGTCGTGCGGTAGTCGCCCCACCAGACACGTCGGGTCGAATTTGTCATCGATCGTCTCCCGCCGCGATCACTTCGATCTCGACCTTGAATTCGGGCCGCGTGAAGCCGGAAACGATCATCAGCGTCGAGGCCGGGGCGGGGTCGGCGAACA
Source organism: Mesorhizobium sp. BE184 (assembly GCF_031457045.1). NCBI lineage: Bacteria > Pseudomonadati > Pseudomonadota > Alphaproteobacteria > Hyphomicrobiales > Phyllobacteriaceae > Mesorhizobium > Mesorhizobium sp. BE184. The sequence goes on along the minus strand of NZ_JAVDVU010000001.1, from coordinate 1,623,149 downwards.
GCCGGTCGCGCACATCCATATAGGGCCGCATATGGGCGCGGTCCGTGACATAGGCGTTGATGCGCACGATGTCCTTCAAGCCGAGGCCGGCCTCGCCGAGGATGGCGGCGATGTTGGCGAAGCAGAGTTCGGCCTGCTTGCCTGCGTCTTCCGGTACGGTGTCATCGGCGCCGATGCCGAGCTGGCCCGAGGTGAGGACGAGGCGCTTTCCCGCCGGAACCTCAACGCCGTGGCTGTAGCGCGCGAAGGGCGGCTTGATCGATTTCGGCTGAAGGAATTTGAACATGAGCGCTCCATTTCGACGGGCAAACTAGGCCGCCCTTTTCACCTCCACAAGACCGTGAGTGGAGAGCGCGCGGCTTTGTGGACAGCGGACAAAAAAATTAGCAGGATGCCTTCCATCGAGGCCAGCGTCATCCGATACTGCCGATGAAAACGCGGCGATACGGTCCGATGGCCGATGGCATATGTCTTGCTTCATCAAAATTGAAGTCGGACCGGCGGTGTGTCGGAACAAGAGGGGTGATTTCCATGTACGGTAAAGTGATGCTGCCGGCTGTGTTCGTTGCCATGGCCGTCGGGATGGCGACTGCGCAAGCCAACGAAAAGGTTATTTTCGGCACCAACTGGCTCGCCCAGGCGGAGCATGGCGGCTACTACCAGGCCGTGGTTGACGGCACCTATGCCGCCTGTGGCCTCGACGTGACCATCCAGCAGGGCGGCCCGCAGGTGGCGGGACGGCCGCTGCTGCTGGCCGGCAAGATCGATTTCTACATGGGCGGCAACATGCAGCAGGCGTTCGACGCGGTGGCGCAGGATATTCCGCTGCGCGTCGTCGCCGCCTCCTTCCAGAAAGAGCCGCAGGTGATGATGTCGCATCCCGGCGAAGGGCTCGACAAATGGGAGGACCTCAAGAACGCCGACCAGTACATCGTCGGCGACGAGGGCGCGCAGAGCTTCCTTCTGTGGATGGCGACGGAATACGGCTTCGACGTCTCCAAGCGCGTGCCCTACACCTTCAATGCCGCTCCCTTCATCGCCAACAAGAAGTCGATCCAGCAGGGTTACGTCACCTCGGAGCCGTTCGCGGTGCAGAAGGAGGGTGGCTTCATGCCGAACCAGTTCCTGCTCGCCGACTATGGCTACAGCACCTATTCGACGACGATCGAAGCGATGCAGGAAACGATCGACAAGCGTCCGGAGGTGGTGCAGTGCTTCGTCGATGGCTCGGCGAAGGGGTGGTACAACTATCTCTATGGCGACAACGCCGCCGCCAACGCCGCGATCAAGAAAGACAATCCCGACATCACCGACGAGCAGATCGCCTTCACGATCGCGCAGCTTAAGAAATTCGGCATCGTCGATTCCGGCGACACCGAAAAGCTCGGCATCGGCGCCATGACCGATGCGCGCATGCAGGATTTCTACGACAAGATGGTCAAGGCCAAGGTGATCCCGGCCGGCATCGACATCAAAAAATCCTACACGCTGAACTTCGTCAACAAGGGCGTCGGGCTCGACCTGAAGAAGTGAGCCAGTCCGAAGGCATGTCTGGCGATAGCGGTGTACCAGCGGCGGACGACAGGGCGCCGCTGCTTTTCCTGCGTGATGTGAGCAAGACGTTCTCCACCGGGACGGTAGCGCTGCGCGGCGTCGACATGACGATCCGCGACGGCGATTTCCTCAGCCTTCTGGGACCCTCCGGCTGCGGCAAGTCAACGGCGCTCAGGCTGATCGCCGGCCTCTCGACGCCGACTTCCGGCCAGATCGAATGGCCGGGTGCCTCCAGCCGCTCCGACATAGGCTTCGTCTTCCAGGAGCCGACGCTGATGCCTTGGGCGAGCGTGTTCGACAATGTCTGGTTGCCGCTGCGCTTGCGGGGCATCGCGCGCGCGCAGGCGCAGCCGGCGGTGATGGAAATGCTCGAGCGGGTGCACCTCGCCGGTTTCGCCGACGCGGTGCCGCGCGAACTTTCTGGCGGCATGAAGATGCGCGTTTCCATTGCCCGCGCCATGGTGACGAAGCCGCGCCTGCTGCTGATGGACGAGCCCTTCGCGGCGCTGGATGAAATTACCCGCTTCCAGCTCAATAACGATTTGCTGGACCTGTGGCAGGACCAGCGCTTTACCGTGGTGTTCGTGACGCACAGCGTTTTCGAAAGCGTGTTCCTGTCCAACCGGATCGTCACCATGGCGGCGCGACCGGGCAGGGTAGCCGATGAGATGGCGGTGAGTGCGCCCTATCCGCGCGACGAGGCGTTCCGCACTTCGGTGGATTATGCCGCGCTGTGCCGGCAGGCATCGACGGCGCTGGAAGCGGCCATGGGCACGAATGCGGAGCCGCGGCATGTCCATGCTTGAGCCGAGCCGTCCCGTGCTGGACCCGGAAGAAGCACGGCGGGTGCGCCAGCAGCGGCTGGAGCGCATCGGCCGCTGGGTGCTGCCGCTGGCGATCATGATCCTTGCCATCTGGCTGTGGGACCGCATCTGCGTCTGGAACGAAATCCCCAAATACATCCTGCCGCGGCCGGGGCTCGTGCTGCAAACCCTGCATGACGATGCCGGCCTGCTGTTTTCGTCGCTTCTCGTGACGCTGAAGATCACCTTTCTCAGCCTGGCGCTGGCGGTCGTCGGCGGTGTCGGGCTGGCGGTGCTGTTCGCGCAGTCGAAATGGGTGGAGATGTCGTTCTTTCCCTTCGCCATCGTGCTGCAGGTGACGCCGATCGTGGCGATCTTCCCGCTCATCAATATCTATGTCGACAACCAGACGACGAAGCTTCTGCTTTGCGCCTGGATCGTCGCATTCTTCCCGATCCTGTCCAACACGACGCTCGGCCTGAACTCGGTGGACCGCAATCTGCTCGACCTTTTCCGGCTGAACGGCGCCACGCGCTGGCAGCAATTGCGGCTGCTGCGCCTGCCTGCCGCCATGCCGTATTTTCTCGGCGGGCTGAAGATCGCCGGGGGATTGTCGCTGATTGGCGCGGTGGTGGCGGAATTCGTCGCCGGCGCCAGCGGGCAGTCGTCGGGGCTGGCGTCGCGCATCATCGAGGCGGGCTACCGGCTGAATGCGCCGCGGCTGTTCGCGGCGCTGATCCTGATCTCGCTCGCCGGCATCGTCATCTTCCTCGCGCTGTCGCTGGTGTCCAACCTCGTCCTGCGCCGCTGGCACGAAAGCGCGATGGTGCAGGAGCGGTGAAGGTGAGACTCGCAATAGCTCCCTCATCCGGCCCTTCGGGCCACCTTCGCCCCACCGGGGAGAAGAGTAAGGCGGCGATGGCAGCGTCCTCCGCTCCCCGGCGAGGAGAGGGTGGCGAGCACAGCGAGCCGGGTGAGGGGGGCGCCGGTTGAGCTGGTTTCCCACATCCGAATCCTACACGCTGAAAAATGCACGCCTGCACGCGTCGCTGACGGCCGGGCTGCGAGCCACCTATGACGCGGACGGCTTTGCGTTGGTGGATGTGACGGTGTTTGACGGGAAGATTGCGCGAATCGAAGCCGCGCGGCCGGCTGCCGCTGCCGAGGGCGCTATCGATCTGGCTGGCCGCATCGTGCTGCCTTGCTTCGTCGATTGCCACACGCATATCGACAAGGGGCACATCTGGGGCCGCAAACCCAACCCCGACGGGACGTTCGCAGGCGCGCTCATTGCCGCCGATGCCGACCGGTCGGCGCGGTGGAGCGCCGAAGACGTGGCGCGGCGGATGGATTTCTCGCTGCGGGCTGCCTATGCGCATGGCACCAGGGCTCTGCGCACGCACCTCGACAGCATCTCACCGCAGGATGAGATTTCCTGGCCGGTGTTCGAGGCAATGCGGGAGAAATGGCGCGGGCGCATTGAATTGCAGGCCGCGTGCCTCACCGGCATAGAGGCAGTGAGGGACAAGGCCCGGTTCGAGAAGCTGGCCGGACGGGTGGCCAAGGCTGGCGGCGTTCTGGGCGCGGTCGCCTATATGGTGCCGGACCTCGAAAAATTGCTGGATCAGATGTTCACCCTGGCGAACCGGCATGGGCTCGATCTCGATTTCCATGCCGATGAGACGGGCGATGCATCGTCGGTTTCGCTGAAGAAGATCGCCGAGGCGGCGCTGTGGAGCGGCTTCGAGGGCAAGGTGCTCGTCGGCCACTGCTGTTCGCTGGCGCGCCAGCCCGATCTCGAGGTGCTCGATACGCTGGACAAGGTGGCCAAGGCCGGCATCGGCATCGTGTCGCTGCCGCTATGCAATCTCTATCTGCAGGACCGGCGCGTGGACGGCACGACGCCACGCTGGCGCGGGGTGACGTTGCTGCATGAGATGAAGGCGAGGGATATTCCAGTCGCCGTTGCCTCCGACAACACGCGCGATCCATTCTATGCCTATGGCGATCTCGACATGCTGGAGGTCTACCGCATGGCGACCCGCATCCTGCATCTCGACCATCCCGTCGGCGACTGGCCGAGGGCGGTGACAGCGACGCCGGCCGAGATCATGGGTCTCAAGGGTATTGGCACGCTTACGTCCGGCGGTCCTGCCGATTTCATCGTGTTCCGGGGGCGCAGCTGGACCGAAGTCCTGTCACGGCCCGAGGCCGACAGGATCGTGGTGCGCGACGGCCGCGCCATCGAACGCATCTTGCCGGACTATGCCGAACTCGACGATCTGATGGTGTGACGATGGATGTTGCGGCGCTCAAGCGCGATCTGGAAGGGCTGAAGATCGAGGACAACGAAAAGCTGGTCCTGCAGAAGAGCCGCGACTTCTACTGGTACAGCCCGGTTCTCAAGCAGCAGCTCGACGGCGTGACGGCCGATCTGGTGGTGACGCCGAAGGACGAGGCCGAACTGATCCGTACGCTTGCCACCTGCCACAAGCATGGCGTCGCGGTGACGCCGCGCGGCGCCGGCACCGGCAATTACGGGCAGGCGATGCCGCTGTCGGGTGGCGTGGTGCTCAATCTGGCCGAGATGAACGCCATCGGCGGGATATCGACCGGCCGCGTCGTCTGCGGGCCGGGTGCGATCCTTGCCGACATCGACCGGGCCACACGCACACATTCGATGCAGGAACTGCGGATGCATCCGTCGACCTACAACACTGCTTCCATCGGCGGCTTCATCGCCGGCGGCTCGGGCGGCGTCGGGTCGATCAATTTCGGCGGGCTGCGTGACTTCGGCAACATCTTGCGGCTGCGGGTCGCCACCATGGAAGCCGAACCGCGCGTGCTGGAGCTGACCGGCGAGGACCTGCACAAGGTCACGCATGCCTATGGCACCAACGGCATCATCACCGAGGTGGAGATGCCGCTGGCCGCCTCATATGACTGGGTGGATGTGATTGTCGGCTTCGACAGCTTCATGGGCGCAGCCGGCTACGGCAATGCGCTCGCCTGCCAGGACGGCATCCTGACCAAGCTGATCACGCCCATCGCCGCGCCGGTGCCGCAGCTTTACTTCAAGCGCCATCAAAAGTTCCTGGCGGAAGGCCAGAGCGTCTGCCTGGTGATGGTGGCGCCGCACTCGCTGGACGCCTTCCACGCCTTCACGCGCAGGGCGGGCGGCGCCGTCTTGTACGATGCGGCGGCGGCTTCGGAGGAAGACAGGAAAGGACTGCCGCCGACCTACGAACTGGCATGGAACCACACGACATTGCGGGCGCTGCGCATCGATCCGTCGATCACCTATCTGCAATCGCTCTACCCGTTCCCCAACCAGCTGGCGTTGGTGGAAAAGATGGACGGCATGTTCCCCGGCGAGGTTTTTTCGCACCTCGAATTTGTCCGGCTCGACGGCAACATCACCTGCTTCGGCCTGCCGCTGGTGAAATTCACCAGCGAGGCGCGGCTGGACGAGATCGTCCGCATCTTCGAGGACAATGGCTGCCCGATCTTCAATCCGCACCGCTACACGCTGGAGGAAGGCGGCATGAAGCAGACCGACGCGGTGCAACTCGCCTTCAAGCGGGAGGCCGACCCGCAAGGGCTGCTCAATCCCGGCAAGATGATTGCCTGGGACAATCCAGACTACGATTACCGCAGCGGCCGGACTTTCCTGTTCAAGGGGCTGGAGCAGGCCGGATGAAGGTCCTCGTCATCTACTGCCATCCGGTGGAGGACTCATTTTGCGCCGCGCTGCGCGATGTGGCGGTGGAGGCGATCGAGGCCAAGGGCTGCGAGGCAAGGGTCATCGATCTCTATGCCGAGAATTTCGATCCGGTAATGCGGGCCGAGGAACGGCGCAGGTATAACGAGCAGGCGCCCGGCGATCCGGCGCTGCGGCCGCATATCGAACTGGTGCAATGGGCCGAGGCGCTGGTCTTCATCTACCCGACCTGGTGGTACGGTCTGCCGGCGATGCTGAAGGGCTGGCTCGACCGGGTGTGGGCAAAGGATGTCGCCTTCACCTTCAACGGCACGCGCCAGTCGATCGAGCCGCTGATGGGGCAGGTCGAGAAGATCGCCATCGTCACCACCTGCGGCGCGCCCTGGTGGTGGAGTATCATCGTCGGTCAGCCGGGGCGAAAGACCATCCTGCGCGGCATCCGGGCGCTGTGCGGCTGGCGCTGCAAGACGCTCTATCTGGCGCACTACATGATGGATTCGGCGACGCCGGAAAGCCGCGCGGCCTTTCTCAAGAAGGTGCGGCGGCGGCTGGAGCGCTTTTGAGTGAAGCCTACGGGCCAAGCGAACGTATTTGTGCGGCGGACAAAACAAAACGACAAGTAAAAGCATTTCGCCGGCAAGATTTGCTTGCGGTTGCCTCGGCATTGAGGCAAAGGCTGGCCAAGCTGGTGAATAGGGGACGCCGGCTGCACTCCGCGCAAAGGGAATGCGATGCTGGCGACCGAACATGACACCCCTGGGCCCGACGATGTTTCCGCGGTGGACGCCGCGATCGTTTCGCGCCGGTCGGTTCGCTCCTTTCTGCCGACGCCGGTGGATGACGCGACGATTCGAGAAATCCTGGAAGTGGCGGCGCGCGCGCCTTCGGGCACCAACATGCAGCCATGGCGGGTCTATGTGACCAAGGGCGCGGTGAAGGACCGTATCGCCGACGCTATCCTGAATTCCGGCATCCGCGCCGAAAAGGTGGCATGGGACGAGTACAAGTATTATCCGGACCAGTTTTTCGAGCCCTATCTCAGCCGCCGCCGCGCCAATGGCTTCGGCCTCTATGGCGTGCTCGGCATCGGCCGCCGCGACGTCGACAAGATGCGCGCCCAGCACGACCGCAACTTCATCTTCTTCGATGCGCCCGTGGGCATGATCTTCACCATCGACCGCCGCCTGAACCAGGGGTCTTGGATCGACTACGGCATGTTCCTGCAGAATATCATGATCGCGGCGCGGGCGAGGGGCCTGGACACCTGCCCGCAGGCGGCATTCGCGCCCTATCACCGCCAGATCAGGCCGGTGCTGAACATCAGCGACGAGGAAGTCGTCGTCTGCGGCATGGCGCTTGGCTACGAGGATACGTCCAAACCCGAAGCCACCTTCAGGACCGACCGCGCGCCGGTGGACGAATGGGTGACGTTCGCGGAATGAGGCAGTAGGCAGTAGGCAGTAGGCAGACCTTGTCCTTGCGCTCTCTTCTGTGTTGACAGATGCAACTTCGATTGCCGATTGCCGATTGCCGATTGCCGATTGCCGATTGCCGATTGCCGATTGCCGATCCTTTTACTGCACCTCGTAACCTACCTCCGCGCTGGCGTGGCATAGCGCCTTCCAGAACGACCGCGCGAAGGAGCGAAAGACGCAGATATCGAACCGGTCGGCGCCGGTGCGCTGGATCTGGGCGAAGATGTCGTGATGCGACGTCGAGCGCCCGGCGCCGAGCGGAAAGGCCGGCAGCGCGAAATCGATGGCGAAGAACTTCGCCAGCACCCATTCCGCTTTCGGCCCCTCGATGCGGATAATGGTGCGGCCGTGCGAAAGGTCTGTCACCGCACCCATCGCCGGTGGAATGGCATTCACCAGCGCGGCAACCAGGCCCTCGCTTTCAACCGTGACGATGAATTTTCCCGGCGCAATGCCGAAGGCATGCTGATCCGAGGCGACCACGCCGCCGCCCGGTCCATCGGGCATATTCAGGCCGGTCACCGCGCGGATGGCGGCGGCGGCATTCTGTTCCTCGCCCGGCCAGGCGGTGACCTGGACAATGGAGCCGGGGCGGATTTCGGACAGGGCAACCTCGACGCCATCCTCGAAACGGCCATGCGAGCCGGATCGGTAGACCGGCTCCAGCGGCGACAGGCGTTCAACTCCAATTCGGCTAGCCATGCATGCGCGTCCCTTCGGGATCGAAGAAGTGGTGGCTGACGATCTCGACCGGGCCGAAGCGTTTGCGCAGCGGATCCGAGACGAAGGCGCGCTTGCCGTGACGCGCCTTGCCGCCTTCCAGCAGGGCCAGCGCGATGTACTTGCCGAGCGACGGCGAATAGCAGCAGGCGGTGAGGTGGCCGATCGAGCCGTGCGGGTTCCCCTCGTCCAGTTCCTCGACAATGTGCGCGCCGCCGCTCAGTGGGCGATTGTCCAGGGCAACGATACCCACAAGCTGCAGACGGTCGCTGGCGATCAGGCCTTCGCGGTCCATCATCGCCGAGCCGATGAAAGGCTTCTTCTTCGACAGCATCCAGCCGAGATGGAGATCGCGCGCCGTGGTGCGGCCGTCGATCTCGGCGCCGGTGACATGGCCTTTTTCGATGCGCATCGTGCCGAGCGCCTCCAGTCCATAAGGCACGAGGCCATACGGCTTGCCGGCCTGCATCAGCGCTTCCCAGACATGCGTTCCCCAGTCGGCGCCACAATAGACCTCGAAGGCCATTTCGCCGGAGAAGGACAGGCGGCAGATCATCACCGGCACGCCGTCGATCTCGCCATGGACGATGCCCATGAAGGGCAGGGCGGTATCGTCGACCGGGGTGCCGGTGACGACGCTTTGCAGGATTTTTCGCGCGTTCGGCCCACCGATGGCCGCGCCCGCCCACTGGTCGGTTACCGAGGTGACGGCCACCTTCAGGTCCGGCCAGATCACATCGAGAAAATACTCCAGATGCTGCATCACCTTGCCGGCGTTGGCGGTGGTGGTGGTCATGAGGAAATCGCGCTCGCCGAGCCGCCAGGTGGTGCCGTCGTCGAAAGCGATGCCGTCCTCGCGCAGCATCAGGCCGTAGCGCGCCTTGCCGACGGGCAGGGTGGAGAACATGTTGGTGTAGACGCGGTCGAGGAATTCCGCCGCGTCCGGACCCTGCACGGCGATCTTGCCCAGCGTCGAGACATCGACGATGCCGGCGCTGCCGCGCGTTGCCCTTGTCTCGCGCACATACGCCTGCTCGATGGTCTCGCCGGGGTCGCCGTAGATTTGCGGGCGGTGCCAAAGCCCGGCCGAATACATGGTCGCGCCATGTTCGACATGCCAGTCATGCATCGGTGTCAGCCGCTCAGGCCTGAGGTCGCCGAAGCGTTCGGCAGCCAGCGAGCCCAGCGAGACGCCGGCAAAAGGCGGGCGGAAGCGGGTGGTGCCGACCTCGGGGATCGATTTGCCGAGCGCCGCCGCCATGATGGCGAGGCCGGGCACGTTCGACGTCTTGCCCTGGTCGGTCGCCATGCCGAGCGTGGTGTAGCGCTTGAGGTGCTCGACCGAGACAAAGCCCTCGCGGTGGGCGAGGCGCACGTCATCAGCGGTCACGTCGTGCTGGAAGTCGACGAAGCTCTTGCCATCGGCGCGGATTTCCAGAACCGGCGCGGGTTTCGGGTCTCCCGCAACCGTCACCACCGCCGGTGGCTCGAAGCGCTGGCCGCCGCCGCCGGACACGGCCATGCCGGCGGCGACACCCTGCGCGATCGATTCAGCGGTCGAAAATGCGCCGTTGAAGGCGCCGGCGCCGGTCCATTTCTGCGTCGGTTGCGGCGGCAGGAATGCCTGCAATCCGTCATCCCATTCCGGTCTGGCACCCGCCTGGCTGGCCAGATGGATCGCGGGTGACCAGCCACCCGAAACGAGCAGGCCGTCGGCGTGGATGTTGCGCGCTTCGCCGGACGCTGTGCCGGTCGCAGCCTGGAAAGGCTGGACGGTGACGCCGGACAACGCCTTGCCGCCCTCGGTGGCGACGACCGCATGGCCAGTCAGCAGTTCCGCTTCGAGCTCGTTGGCGATGGCGCGCATGTCAGCGGAAACGTCCGCCCGCACATCGACGATGAGGACTGTGCGTGCGCCGGCGGTCTTCAGCGCCAGCGCCGCGCCGTAAGCGGTGTCGTTGTTGGTAAAGACGGCGACCTTGTCGCCGGGCAGCACGCCGAATTCATTGGCGTAGCGTTTGGCGGCGCTCGCCAGCATAACGCCCGGCCTGTCATTGCCTGGAAACACCAGCGGCCGTTCCAGCGCGCCGGTGGCGAGCACCACCGAGCCGGCGCGGATCGTCCACTGCCGGTGGCGCGGCTCGTCGGTGGCGAACCGTTCCTTGTGATCGCCGACGCGTTCGAGCGCGACGAGCGAATTGCCGTCGTAGTAGCCCCATACGGTGGTGCGCGGCAGCAGCCGGACGCTGTCGAATTCCTGCAGATCGCGAATGGCCTCGGCCGCCCAGTCGGCCGCCGGCACTCCGCCGATCGTCTCAACGGACCAGTTGGCCGAGCCGCCCAGAACGGGGTCAAGTTCGGCCAGGATGACGCGCTTGCCGGCCTCGGCGGCAGTCCTTGCCGCCATCAGCCCGGCAGGGCCGGAGCCGACGACGAGCACGTCGCAGAACGCGTTCATGTTCTCGTAGCGCGCGGTGTCCGGCGCCTTTCCTGCGCGGCCGAGCCCGGCTGCGCGGCGGATGAAATGCTCGCAGAACATCCAGAAGCGCGTGCCTTGCAGCGGGCCGATCACGGGACCCATGAAGGTCTTGTAGTAGAAGCCGGCCGAGATCAGCTTGCCGGCAAGCTGGTTGAGCGCGCCGATATCCCAGCTCAGCGACGGAAAGCGGTTCTGGCTTTCGGCGACCAGCCCGTCATGGATTTCGACCATGGTCGCGGGAACGTTCGGCTCCCGGACATCGCCGCGCAACACGGTGACGAGCGCGTTCGGCTCATCGACGCCGGCGGTCAGCACACCGCGCGGACGATGGTATTTGAACGAGCGTCCGAACAGCGAAACGCCGCTCGCCAGCAGGGCCGATGCCAGCGTGTCGCCGGGATGGCCGGTATAGGACGCGCCGTCGAAGGTGAAGCGAATGGTGCGGAAGCGGTCGATGCGCCCGCCGGTCTCGGTGCGGCGGGAAGTCATGGCCGGGCTCCGCGCCGGCCTGCCGGCTTGACGGGGCTCGGTTTCGTCGCGGGGCGAACCGGCTGGACAGCGGAAATTTCATGCGTCAGCGTGTTGCGCACAACCTGGATGTGGGTGCGGCAGCCGCCGGAATGCTGCCAGATCTCGTTGTGGTCGCCGGCAGGGTTCAGCCGGTCGTAGACATAGTCGTTCCAGGCATCGAGGTCCTGTGAATTGGGCGCGGGGCGCTGACGGTTGCCATCGCCCTGATAGGTGAATTCGGACACGTCGCGCGCGCCGCAATAGGGGCAGGTGATCAGCATCTTGTCATCTTTTGTTTGACCATGATCTTGTCCGAAACCGGTCTCCACTTTTCGGGGTCATGGTCTAATGCAACCGCGGGGTTGCCCCCTGGCCTTTTTCGTCGATCAGCATGCCGCGGTGGAAGCGGTCGAGCGTGAAGGCGGCGTTGAGTTCGTGCGGTTCGTCGCGGGCGATGGTGTGGGCGAAGCAGAAGCCGGAGGCCGGCGTCGCCTTGAAGCCGCCGTAGCACCAGCCGCAATTCAGGTACATGCCGGGCAGGGGGCCGGTTGTGATGATGGGCGAACCGTCCATCGACATGTCGCAGACGCCGCCCCAGGAGCGCAGCAGCCGCACGCCGGCGAGGCTCGGGAAAAGCGCCAGCATCTCGGCCATGACTTCCTGCACGATCGGCAGGTTGCCGCGCTGCGCGTAGCTGTTGTAGCCGTCGATGTCGCCGCCATAGACCAGCCCGCCCTTGTCGGACTGGGAGACGTAGAAGTGGCCCATGCCGAAGGTGACGACGGTATCCAGCACCGGCTTCAGCGATTCCGTCACGAAGGCCTGCAGAACATGGCTTTCGATCGGCAGCCGGTCGATGCCCGCAAGCTGCATGACGCGGCCGGTGGAGCCGGCCACCGCCACCGCGACCTTCTTCGCGCGTATCTCGCCGCGCGAGGTCGTGACGCCGGTTATACGGTCGCCATCGCGCAGGAATCCGGTCACTTCGCAGTTCTCGACGATATCGACGCCCCGCCTGTCCGCGCCACGCGCATAGCCCCAGGCGACCGCATCGTGCCGGGCGGTGCCGGCGCGCGGCTGCATCAGCCCACCATGGATGGGAAAGCGTGCGGCCTTGGACGTATCCATGACCGGGATCAGCCGGGAAATCTCAGCCACCGACAGCAGTTCGGCATCGACGCCCTGATGGCGCATGGAATTGCCGCGTCGGGCATAGTCGTCCAACTGCGCCGGCGAATGGGCGAGGTTGAGGACGCCGCGCTGCGAGAACATCACATTGTAGTTTAGGTCGTGGGACAGGTTCTCCCACAGTTTCATCGAATGCTCGTAGAAGCGCGTATTGGGTGGCAGGAGATAGTTCGAGCGTACCGCCGTGGTGTTGCGGCCGACATTGCCGGAGCCGAGATAGCCCTTCTCCAGCACCGCGACATTGGTGACGCCATGCTCCTTGGCAAGATAGTAGGCGGTGGAAAGCCCGTGTCCGCCGCCGCCGATGACGATGACGTCATAGGCGGCCTTGGGCTCCGGCTTGCGCCATGCCGGTTTCCAGTCCTTGTTGCCCGTCAGCGCGTTCTTGAGCAGCGCGAGGGCCGAATATTCCGCCATGCCGATGATTTTCCGTTGCGTGCCGAAGCAGACTATAGAGCAGGCCGCACCGTCAAAGCCAATATTGCGCCACCGCCTTTCGAAAGGCCGACCTCATATTCGGTTGCGTGACGCGGCTTGCCCGGCCGGACGAGCCTCTCTATCAATGGCGCAATTTTTCGGCATCCAGTCTGCTCGCGAGTCGCCCGTTTATGTTTCTGCGATGGATTCGCATTCTAATCGTTCTTCTACTGGCAGCGGCACCTTTGGTGGTTGCCGGGCCGGGCACCGGCGTGGCGCAGGGCGTCCAGCAGCAGGCGCCGACCGGGCTTGTCGCGGACCAGCAGGCCGTCCTGCAGGCGCTGACCAAGAAAACCGACGGTTTCGAGACGCAGATTCGGGACAAGGCGGAGGATGACGGCGCGCTTGTCGAGATCCGTCTTCAACTCGAAGACTTGTCGCGCCAGGCGCTCAAGAGCGCGCTTGCTTTCCGTCCGCGGCTTTCGGAAATCAACGGCCGGCTCGAGCAACTGGGCAATCCGCCGCCTGAGGACGAGGCGGCAGAGGCGGACATCGTCACCGATGAACGGAACGCGCTTAAATCCGAAAAGGCGCAGATCAACGTCGTTCTCGCCAATGCGGAAAGCCTGTCGCTGCGAATCAACGGGCTGATCGAAAAGATCGGCACATTGCGAAGCGAGCTGTTCCGCAATTTGCTGACGAAGCGCTATGTGCTGACCGACGCGCTGAGCGGCGAGGTGATCTCCGACGCCGGCAAGGAAGCGGACAGCTTCTTCAACGCCGTCTCTTCGTGGCTTTCATTTGCCCTGAAATTCAAGTTCCAGGCGATGCTGGTGGCGACGTTGCTGGCGCTGACGGCCGCGGCCGTACTGATGATCGGCGGGCGGCGGCTGTTCGGCCGGCTTTTCGTGGCCGATCCGAACGTGAGCGAGCCTTCCTATCTGGGGCGCCTTTCCGTGGCGTTCTGGTCGACGCTGCTGCCGACCGCGGCGCTTGCGGTGTTCTTCGTCGCAACTTTCTTCTTCTTCGATTACTACGGTGTGCTGCGCGGCGATATCGGCATTTTCCTGCGCACTTTCATGGCGGTGACCGCCATCATCTTCTGCGTCAACCGGCTGGCCAACGCGGCGCTTTCGCCCGGCCTGCCGAACTGGCGGCTGATACCGGTCGAATCCGCGCCGGCGCGCTGGCTGGTGCATCTGGCGACGGCGATGGCGGTGGTCATCGGCATCAACAATTTCCTGGCCGTCGTCAACGACCAGATGGGATCGCCGCTTTCGCTCACTATTGCCCGCAGCTTCATCGCGACAATCATCGTCGGCGTGCTGCTTATCCTGATGGGGTCGGTCCGCCCGTTTCGCTCGCATACAGGCGACTGGCGGCCGTGGCCGAGATGGCTTCGCTATTGCGCCTATGCGCTGGGGCTGTTCACCATCGGTGCGGCGCTGTTCGGCTATATCGGCTTGGCACTCTTCGTCTCCTTGCAGGTGGTGGTTACCGGCACGATCCTGGTCACCGCCTATATCGGCTTCCTGTCGGCGCGCGCCATCGGCGCGGAAGGCGGTTTCGGTTCCTCATCCGCCGGCGCCTGGCTGGGACAAAAGTCGAACCTTGACGAAACGACGCTGGATCAGTTCGGGCTGGCTGTCAGCATCGGCATCAACCTTCTGATCGTGCTGGTGTTCCTGCCGCTCATCCTGTTCATGTGGGGCTTCCAGTTCGGCGATATCCAGGCCTGGGGCTACAAGCTGGCGACCGGGCTGACGATCGGCTCGGTCACCATTTCGATCACCGGTATCTTGACCGGCATCGTCGTCTTCGTCATCGGCTATTTCGTCACGCGCTGGTTCCAGGGCTGGCTCGACGATTCCGTCATGGCGCGGGGCCGTGTCGATACCGGCGTGCGCAATTCCATCCGGCTGATCGTCGGCTATGCCGGCGTCGCCGTCGCCGGGCTGGTCGGCATCTCGGCCGCAGGCATCGATCTTTCGAACCTCGCACTGGTCGCCGGCGCGCTCTCCCTCGGCATCGGTTTCGGCCTGCAGAATGTCGTGTCCAATTTCGTTTCGGGCCTGATCCTTCTGGCCGAACGGCCATTCAAGGTCGGCGACTGGATCGTCGCCGGCGACGTCAGCGGCACCGTCAAGAAAATCAGCGTGCGCGCAACCGAGATCGAGACGTTCCAGCGCCAGTCGGTGATCCTGCCGAACTCGAACCTTATCAATGGGGCGGTCGGGAACTGGACGCATCGCAACAAGCTGGGACGCGTCGAGATCAAGGTCGGCGTGGCCTATGGCAGCGACATCAAGCGTGCGCACGAAGTGCTGCTGGAGATCGCGCGGGGTCATCCGCTGGTGCTTAAGAACCCCGAGCCGTTCGTGCAGTTCGTCAATTTCGGCACCGCGGCGCTGGAATTCGAGATTCGCGTCTTCCTCGCCGATATCCTGAACGGCAGCATCGTGCAGAACGACATCCGTTTCGCCATCATCGATGCGTTTGCCAAGGAAAACATCGAGATACCCTCGACACCGCGCGCGACGGTCGAGAAACATGCGCCCTGGCCGACCGACGACGACAAGATCGAAGCCGATTTCGCCGAAGAAACGCGCATCAAGGCAGAGGCGACAGAGGAATACGAGAAAAAGCGGCCGAAGCGGCCGCGCAAGCCGGACCCCAACTGACGCCGCTGTCCACCCCTGCCAAAACCAATTGCGGCATGAATGGGGCATTCAGTTGCGGTTCACATTGCTTCCTCTATAGACTGGTCGGCAAGAGCGGGAATGCCTTGCTCAGTGCAACAGAGGCGGTGGAAACACCGAGATCGCAATGTGGAAGTCCCTCATCGCTGCCGTCGCCTTTCTCGCAGCGGCTGGCTCCGCTTTCGGCGCCAGCGCCGTGAACCGGGATTCGGAAACGCGCACCCTGATCGTCACGGAAGGCGGTTCGAAAAGCGAACTCAACCTGGCAGGCGGGGAAACCGTGCAATTCTGCTCGGGCGGCTGCTTCGTGACGCTGCCCAATGGCGACCTTGAAGCCTTGACCGGCTCCGAAACGATCGAGATTTCCGGCGGCGTCGCCAAGATCAAGTAACCGGACAGTGAAGGCCGGGCCAGTCCCGGCCTTTTCCCTTTTCCTCGTCTTTTAGCGATTCAATTGACCGCAGCTTAACGATGACGCGGGAAATAGCCGGTCCGACGGCTGTTCAGACCCCTCGCTTTAACGTTCCGTAGCCTGTTCACAGCTATGTCCGATGTGCCGGAAACGGCGCTGGGGCAGAACTGGGGCAATCAGGGCAATGGATGCGCGCTCAGACAAGAACGCAGTACCTTTGGCCGTCGATCTCGACGGCACCCTGATCGCGACCGATCTTCTGTGGGAAGGCGTCTTCGCGCTGCTCAAGAAGAATCCGCTTTATCTTTTTCTGATTCCGTTTTGGCTTTCCGGCGGGCCGGCTCGCCTGAAGCAGGAAATCGCGGCGCGGGTCGACATCGATCCCGCCTCGCTGCCATACCGGCAGCCCTTGCTTGAGCGTTTGCGGGCCGAACATGCCGAAGGCCGCAAGATCGTGCTGGCCACCGGCACGCCGCGCAAATTCGCCGAGGCTATTGCCTTGCATCTCGGCATTTTCGACCGGGTGCTGGCGACGGACGGCAAGGAAAATCTGACTTCGGGCAAGAAGCGTGCATCGCTGGTCGCCGCCTATGGCGATGGCGGGTTCGACTATGCCGGCAACAGCAGGCACGATCTCAAGGTATTCGACGCGGCGCGGCGCGCCATCGTCGTCGCGCCGGACCGTTCGGCCGCCCGATGGCAGGCGAAGCACGGCGGCGACAGCATGCCAGGGCCCAAACCAACGCTGCGCACCGTTTTGAAGATGCTGCGTGTGCATCAGTGGCTGAAGAACACACTGATCGCGGTGCCTCTGGTTCTGTCGCACGAATATTTCAACGTCGCGCTGATCAAGGACTGCGCGCTCGCCTTCGTATCGTTTTCAGCGGTCGCGTCGGCCATCTATATCGTCAACGACTTCTTCGACCTGGCGCTCGACCGCCAGCATGCCACCAAGCGCAACCGCCCGTTCGCAAGCGGTATGCTGTCGATTCCGTTCGGCCTGGCCTCGATCGCCGTGCTGTTGGCGGTGGGTATCGGCACGGCGCTGTTCCTGCCGGTCGAATTCCTGATCGTGCTCGCCGGCTACATGGTGGCCACGACGGCCTATTCGCTGGCGGTCAAGCGGATGCTGCTGCTGGACGTGCTGACGCTGGCCGGCCTCTATACGATGCGCATCCTGGCGGGCACCGCTGCGACCGGCATCGACGTCTCGTTTTGGCTGCTGGCTTTTTCGGCCTTCTTCTTCCTGTCTCTGGCGCTGGTGAAGCGCTATGTCGAGTTGCGCTCGACCATGCTGTCGGCAGGCCAGCGCATCGCCGGGCGCGGCTACCGCACCGAAGACCAGGAGATCGTGGCACAGGCCGGCATGGCTTCGGCCTTTTCCTCGGCGCTGGTTCTGGCGCTCTACATCGACAGCAATGAAGTGCGCGAATTGTACAGCCATCCCTGGGTGGTCTGGCCGGTTGCGCCTATCGTGCTTTATCTGGCGATGCGCGTCTGGATCCTGGCGCGGCGCGATGAACTGCAGGACGATCCGGTTGTGTTCATCATGCGCGACTGGCGCAGCCAGATCGTCATCCTGATGGGCGCGCTGCTGCTCGTCGTGGGGGCGTGGCTGGCATGAGCGCTCCGTACCAGAGTTTCGGCATGGTCACGCCTCCCGCGTCGCGCTTCATGCCCGCGTCAGAGGCGATTGCGCAGCTGAAAGCCGGTGGCGTGCCTTCGGGCGCGCTGCTCGCCTATGGCAATGGCCGCTCCTATGGCGATTCGTGCCAGAACCATGGCGGCGCCGTCGTCGACATGCGCTCGCTCAACCGCCTGCTGAAGTTCGACCCCGAAACCGGACTGGTGGAAGCCGATGCCGGCGTCATGCTGTCCGACGTCATCGCCCACGCGGCGCCGTTCGGTTTCTTCCCGGCGGTCGTGCCGGGCACCCAGTTCGTCACGCTCGGCGGCGCGGTCGCCAATGACGTGCATGGCAAGAACCATCACCGGCGCGGCACGTTCGGCTGCCATGTCGAGGCGCTGACGCTGCTGCGTTCCGATGGCCGTTCCTACAAATGTTCGCCTTCCGACAATCCGCGCCTGTTCTGGGCGACCATCGGCGGCATGGGGCTGACCGGCCTGATCCTGTCGGTCTCGATGCGGCTGATGCGGGTGCCTTCGCTCGACATCATCGAGAAGGCCGTGCCTTTCGCCGGGCTCGACGGCTATTTCGACCTGGCGCCGGCGGCCGACGAAGCCAACGAGTATGCGGTTGCCTGGATCGACCAGCTCGCCGGTGGCCGCAAGGCCGGGCGCGGTATCCTGTTTACGGGCAATCATGCCGAACACGGCCAGCGCGTCGCCTCGCAGGGCGGAAGCCGGCTTTCCGTGCCGTTCCAGCCGCCGCTGACGGTCCTCAACCGGCCGTTCCTGAAAGTTTTCAATGCGGCATACCGCTGGCGCAAGGGCCGGGCGGAAAACCACCAGACGGGCTATCAGGGCTTCTTCTTCCCGCTCGACGGGGTGCGCGACTGGAACAGGCTCTACGGTCCCAAAGGCCTGTTCCAGCACCAGAGCGTGCTGCCCGAGGACGCCGCGCGCGAAACCGTGCGCGAATTGCTTGCCGCCGCCCGCAAGGCCGGGCAGGGATCGTTCCTGACCGTCCTGAAGCGGTTCGGCGCCATGCGCTCACCGGCGCTGCTGTCGTTCCCGCGCCCCGGCTATACGCTGACGCTGGACTTCCCCAATCGCGGCGCAGCGACGCTGCGGCTGCTGGCCGAACTCGACCGCATCACGGTGGACGCCGGCGGCGCGGTCAATCCCTACAAGGATGCGCGCATGAGCGCCGAGACGTTCGAGGCGTCGTTCCCGGAATGGCAGCGGCTGGAAACGATGCGCGACCCCGCCTTCCTGTCGGATTTCTGGATGCGGACGGCCTTGCAGCTGGCAGCGCGACGGGCTGTCCCGGCGCAGGCGGCGGAATAGGCAATGAATCAACAGATGAAGCGAAGACCATGAAATACATAGTGTTCATACTTTTTACGGTGATGACCAACGCGGCGGCGCAGCTCATGCTCAAGCAGGGCATGATGTCGCTCGGGCCGATCTCCTTCGAGGGCGTCAATCCCGTTCTGAAGCTGTTGCAAATCGTATTCAGCCCATGGGTGTTCCTCGGCCTCTGCACTTTCGTCATCTCGATGGCGTCGCATCTCTACGTGCTGTCGAAGGTCGAGCTCTCCTTCGCCTATCCGTTCCTCAGTCTTGCCTATGTGGCGGTGGCGTTGTTCGCCTATTTCGTCTTCCGCGAGGACATGAACGCCTGGCGCATCGCCGGTATCGCCGCGATCTGCCTCGGCACCGCGCTGATCGCCCAGGGCGGCAGCGGCCACGAGCAGGAAACGGCTTCCCTTTCGCCCGAAAAGATTAGCGAGATCGTTCGATGAGACACATCATTTTCGGCGGCGACGGATTTGTCGGCCGCCACCTTGCTCCGAAACTCGTCGCCGATGGCCAGGACGTTATCGTCGCCGACATCGTCAAAAGCGACCTGTCGCATTACCGGTCGGTGAAGCATGTCCATTGCGACGTGACGGATGCCGCCTCGGTCGCCGCCGTCGGGATCAAGGCCGACGACATGGTCTACAACCTGTCGGCCAAGATGCTGTCGCCGATCCAGGTTCGGGCCAAGCGGCACGATTTCTTCTTCCCGGTGAACTATCACGGCACGGTCAACATCATTGAGGCGATGGACAAGGCCGGCGCGCCGAAGCTGGTCCATTTCACCACCGATATGATCTATGGCCATACCGTCACCTATCCGATGACGGAGGAGCATCCTGTTTCGCCGCTCGGCGAATACGGCCTGTCGAAGTGGCGGACCGAGGAACTGGCGGCGGACTGGCGCCAGCGCGGCATGTCGATCTCACTGTTTCGGCCGCGCCTCATCATCGGTCCCGGACGGCTCGGCATCCTCGAGAAGCTGTTCAAGCTGATCGACTGGAACCTGCCGGTGCCGATGATCGGTTCGGGCAAGAACCCGTACCAGTTCATTTCCGTATTCGACTGCGCCGAAGCCTGCCGCGCGGCCTGGAAGGCCGGCGTGCCGAACGAGGCCTACAATCTGGGTTCGCTCAACCCGCCGCCGGTGCGCAAGCTGCTCGGCGACCTGATCAAGCACGCCGGATCGAAATCGATCCTGGTGCCGACGCCGGGCTGGGCGGTCAAGCGCACGCTCGATCTGCTCGACTGGATGAACATGCCGATCATGGATCCGGAGCAGTATCTCATCGCCGACGAGGAATGCGTGCTCGACGTTTCCAAGGCAAAGCGCCAGCTCGGCTGGGCGCCTCAATATCGCGACGAGGACATGCTGATCGCCGCCTACAAGGAATACCGCGCCAAGAAGGACGGCCACGCCGTCGCAACCAGCCATGTACCCGCCGAGTAAGGCTTGAGGAGAATAGAATGACTGTCATGACCAAGCCTGAACAGACCGCTGCCCGCGCCGTGATCGACGCACCGGCGCTGTCGCCCGCCACCGTCAAAAAGCCGGATCTGATCAGCGTCGAGCAGGCGAAGGCGCTCGATGTCGCGCGCATCACCGACCTGTTCAAGGACCACCTCAATCCCGGCCAGATCCACTTCATGAAGCTGCTCGGCTTCCACAAGGTGAAGATCGAGCGGGCGGAAGGCATGTTCTATATCGACCAGAACGGCCGCAAGATCCTCGACTTCTTCGGCGGCTTCGGCTCGCTGGCCTTCGGCCACAACCATCCGCGCATCCTCGACGCGCGCATCAAGTTCCAGGAGGAGAAGCGACAGGAGATCGCCATCGCCTTCATGTCGCAATATGCGGCGGCGCTGGCGCACAACATCGCCGCCTGTTCGCCCGGCGACCTCGATATGGTGTTCCTCGGCTCCTCCGGCTCCGAAGCGATGGAAGCGGCGGTGAAGGTCGCGGAACGCGCCGCCGGCCCGAAGCGGCCGAAAATCGTCTATGCGGAGAATTCCTTCCACGGCAAGACCAAGGGCGTTCTGGGCATCACCGATGGGCAGCTCTACCGCGCCGACTTCAAGATGGCGGACAACACCGTGCGCATTCCCTTCGGCGACATCGACGCCGTGGAGCGCCTGTTCAGGAACGACCCGGAGATTGGCGTCATCGTTCTGGAAACAATCCAGGGCGGCGGTGGCATCATCCAGGCGCCGGCGGAATACTGGCAGAAGCTGCGGGCGCTGTGCGACAAGCACGGCGTCCTCTGGGTGGCCGACGAAGTGCAGTGCGGCTACGGCCGTTCCGGCCGCTTCTATGCCTTCGAGCATTATGGCGTCGTGCCGGACGTGACGGCGCTGGCAAAGTCGCTGGGCGCCGGCAAGGCGGCAGTGGGCGCGATGATCGCCAAGCGCGACATCTACATGAAAGCCTACGGCACGCCGAAGACGGCGATGATCCACGCCATGGCGACATTCGGCGGCATGGGCGAGGCCTGCGTCACGGCGATCGAGGGCATCAATTTGCTCTACGACGAAGGCCTCATCGACAATTCGGCGGCGACCGGCGACTATCTACTGACCCGCCTGCAGGCGCTGAAGGACAAGCACCCCAAGATCATCAAGGACGTGCGCGGCAAGGGCCTGATGGTCGGGCTGGAATTCCATGACTTCTCGCAGACGCTGCCAATGGTGCTGCGTCCGATCGTGAGCGTCCTGGACGACAAGCTGAAGGGCTCGCTGTCGGGCTTCGTCGGCGCGCTTTTGCTGCGCGACTACGACGTGCTGGTGGCCTTCACCGAGTATAACCGCAACGTTATCCGGCTGGAGCCTCCGCTGATCTGCGGCCGCGAGCATGTCGACCGCTTTATCGAGGCGCTGGACAGCCTGCTTTCGCGCGGTATCGTTGCCATCGTCAAGGATTTCGTCAAGAGCCAGGTGCGCTGAGCTGGAGACGCGGCGGGTGTAAAAACCCGCCGAACCTGGAGACGAAAAAGCCGGGCAACTGCCCGGCTTTTTCTTTGTCGGTTGTCGGCTTATTGCGCGGCCGGGCCGAGTCCCAGCGCTGCTGCATATTTCGGATGCACGAAGGCATCGTAGCAATCGTCGAGCTTTATGCGAAGATGATCCGCCAGCGGCTTTTCATACAGTTTGTAGAGCTCGGCGTTCGATGTCGTCGGCGGGCAGGTGGGGTAGAGCACGATGTCGGTATCGGCGACGGCGCGGTCTTCCTGCGAGCCGGGCGGCGGCACTGCCCGCGTCGGGTCGGCGCCGATGGCGATGTGCCGGGGCGCCAGCCGGTCCATCAGATAAGGGAACGGGTTGACGAAGTTCAGCGACATCATCGTCTCGAAACGGACCCCTTTCGCCGCTTCCAGCGCGCGAATGGAGTCTACCGCGCGGCTGGTCGTCGCCAGATAGATGACCTGGAAATCAAAATCCGAATAGAAGATCGGGGTCGGCAGTTCGCCCGTGGCGACGAGATCGTCATAGAGGTGCCGGTGCTGCGGATAAAAGCGCAGCATCCGGTCGACGCGCTCCGCGACGGCCTCGCGCATGGAGACGTCGCCCAGCGTGCCGAGGTTCGAATGATCGAGCGCAACGTTTTTGACCGTGCCGATATAGGTTCGGGCGGCGCGCTCCAGGACCTTGACCATGGGCGGGAGCGCGATCGCCGCGGCGAGGGTGAAAACGGTGACGAACAGTTTCGGCCTGGGCAACAGGGCCGGCGTGTGGAGCAGGATGCCGAGGACGACGGGCCAGAAGAAGATGAAGGCCTGGCTGCCGGTGTTCTGGGTTTCGAACAGGATGCCTGAGGCGATCATGGCGATCAGCCAGAATGGCCCGCGGTTGATGGCGACGGCCAGTTCGCCGGCGTTGCGATTGCGCCAGCCGGAAGCAAACTGACGTGTCAGCGCTGCCCTGTCCGACCACATCAGCACCAGCGCCAGGATACCGGCCGGGGCGATGATGCCAAAGCCGTTCGATGCCGCCTGGAAGAAGCGTGGCCCGATGGTTTCGCTGTTGAGGCTGATGAGGATGGCGATGTCGATGATGTAGCGGCTCACCATGCCGGTCGGGATTTCCACCAGCGCCAGCATGGCCAGGAAGATGCCGGCCGAGACAAGCGCATGGCGCAGCGGCAGCCGGCCGGCCAGCAGCGCGAAGGCGGCGATCAGTCCGCCAGCGACGAAGCCGGTAATCTTGAGGAAGAACAGCGCCGCCATGGTGGCAATGACGATGGCGGTTAGAAGCTTGCGCTGCTGTACGAACACCAGCGCCGCGACCAGCACGTAGATGAGCTGCGAGGCGTGGCGATTGTAGATGCCAAATCCATCGGACCCGGGAAAGGGATAGAATTCCCGCGTGTTGAACGGCAGCAGCGCAAAGATCAGGAACGGCACCAGCAGGCCGAACGCCGTCAGCCGCGAGCGGCGATCGACGTCCCACAGGATCAGCGCCATCAAAGGCACCGTCACCGGCAGCAGCGACCAATGCGCGATCAGTGTCGGATGCGCGTTCGGGAACACCGCCAGAAAGCCGGAGAACAGATAGTAGCCGAGCGGGCCGACGGGTGTGAAGAAGTCGGTGACCGGAACCTGCCCGGAGGCGATCCGGTTGGCGGCATCGTAGTAGACGAACACGTCCCAGTACATGGAGCCGATGGGAAGGACGAGCGGTATCGCCGACAGGACCGCGACGACAAGCACGGCCAAGGCAAGCACCACCAGCGGCGAGGCGAAGCCCGCGCGCGCCAAGAACGAGGTCCGCATCCCGCTGCCATTCGCAGCCGTGTTCATGTCCCGCTCCGTTGCCCTTGCACATCCGGCCTGTTGCGTGCCGGTATTATCCAGCGGCCGGTAAACCCGGAAATTCTCCTAACAGATCGTTGAGACGAAAACGTTAATGGCGGCGGGTAACGTTTCATTAAGGTTGACGCGCAAGGCGGCCTTTCGCGCGGCAAGTCGCGCGCCGTTTCCGCCATGTCGCAAACAGGCCGAAAGCGCGATTGCCGCCCGGACTAATGTCCGGCAGGATCGGGCCAAGCGGTGCGCCGCTGGTGGACGCAAAAATCGCTTTGGGGTGAGGCATGGCAGAGTTTCCGAAACAGGCGAAGGTCGTCATCATCGGGCTCGGTGGCATTGTTGGCGCCTCGGTCGCCCACCATCTGATCGAGCGCGGCTGGGACGGCATCGTTGGCATCGACAAGTCGGGTATTCCAACCGATATCGGCTCGACGGCGCACGCTTCCGATTTTTGCTACACGACCAGCCACGATTTCCTCTCCTGCTGGACGACGCTCTATTCCATCGATTTCTACGACAAGATGGGCCACTACGCCCGTGTCGGCGGCCTCGAGGTGGCGCGCGTCGGCGATGATGACCGCATGGCCGAGATCAAGCGCAAGATCGCTTCAGCCAAGGCATTCGGCACACGCGCGCGGCTGATCGAACCGGCCGAGATCAAGGAAAAGTTCCCGCTGATCGAGGAGCATCTGGTGCAGGGCGGACTGTGGGACCCGGATGCCGGCCTCGTCATCCCGCGCTCGCAGACAGTGGCCGGCAAGCTGGTCGACCAGGGCGTCTCGGCTGGCAAGCTACAGGCCTTCGCCAACACCTCGGCGACATCGCTGGTGATCGAGCACGGCCGCATCAAGGGCGTGGTGACCGGCCGCGGCACGATCATGGCCGACCATGTCGTGGTCTGCACCGGCATCTGGGGCCGGCTGACGGCGGCGCTGGCCGGCGAGGATCTGCCGGTCATGCCGATCGACCACCCGCTGACCTTCTTCGGTCCGTACACCGAGTTTGCCGGCACGGGGAAGGAAATCGGCTGGCCGCTCATGCGCGACCAGGGCAACTCGGCCTATATGCGCGACACCGGCGACCCGAAGACAGCCGAAGGCGGCCAGATCGAATGGGGCTACTACGAGGAGACCAATCCGCGCCTTTGCCATCCGCGCGACCTGCTGGAGAAGGAGCAGGCGCGGCTTTCGCCGTCGCAGCGCGATCTCGACATGGAACAGATCATCGCGCCGCTGGAGCGCGCCATGGAATTGACGCCGATCCTCGGCGAGCTCGGCTACAATGAGAGCCATTCGTTCAACGGCCTCTTGCAGGTGACGACCGATGGCGGGCCTTCCATGGGCGAGAGCCAGAAGGTGAGGGGGCTCTGGTACGCCGTCGGCATCTGGGTCAAGGACGGCCCCGGCATGGGCAAGCTGATCGCCGACTGGATGACGGATGGGCGCACCGCGATCGACCATCACCAGATCGACTATGCGCGCTTCTATCCGCATCAGATGGAAGAACAGTTCATCTGGGACCGCTGCACCGAGACGGCGATGAAGGTCTACAATCCGGCGGTGCATCCGCGCGAGCCGTTCTCGAAGGGGCGGGGTGTCCGCCGTTCGCCGTTCTACGAACGTGAGAAGGCGCTTGGCGCCTATTTCATGGAACTGGGCGGCTGGGAACGCGCCCACGGTTATGCCGCCAACGAGCACCTGCTGGAGAAATACGGCGACCGCGTGCCGGTTCGCGAGAACGAATGGGACAACCGCCATTTCTGGCGCGTCTCCAATGCCGAGCATCTGGCGATGAGCGAGGACTGCGGCATCGTCAACCTGTCGCATTTCTCGATGTACGACATCGAGGGACCTGACCATGTGGCGCTGATGGAGTGGCTGTGCGCGGCCAGGATCGGCGGCGACGCCAATATCGGCAAGGGCATCTACACGCACTTCCTCGACGAGCAGGGCATGGTGCGGGCCGACTTCACCGCCATCCGCATGGCCGACCGCATCCGCATGATCGACGGCGCCGACGCCGGGCCGCGCGACTTTCACTATATGCGGCGGGTGGCCGAGGACAAAGGCTTCGACGTCACCATCGCCGACGTGACGGAGATATACGTCACCATCGGCATCTGGGGACCGAATGCGCGCACGACGCTGCAGAAGGTCGTCGAGGACCCCGATGGGCTGACGCTTGAGAATTTCCCTTTCGCTGCGATCAAGCCGTTGCGGATCGGCGGCAAGGATGTAACCGCCTTCCGCATCTCCTATGTCGGCGAGCAGGGCTGGGAACTGCACATGCGCTACGAGGACGGCTTGGCTGTCTGGGACGCGCTGCGCGCGACGGGCGTGATGGCCTTTGGCGTCGAGACCTACGCCAACACCCGCCGCATGGAAAAGAGCCTGCGGCTGCAGAACGCCGATTTGCTGACCGAGTACAATCTGTTGGAGGCCGATCTCGCGCGGCCGAAGGTCAAGGAAGCGGATTTTTGCGGCAAGGCGAAGCATCTGGAATACCGCGCCCGCGAGCATCAGCCGGCGGTGCTGTGTACGCTGGTCATGACAGACAATGTCGATTCCGCCGGCGTGGCCCGCTATCCTGTCGGCACCATGCCGGTGATGGACCGCGAGAAGGGCGAGACGCTGGTGGATGAACTCGGCCGCCGCTCGTTCACCACCTCGGTCGCCTACGGCCCGACGATCGGCAAAAACATCGCGCTCGCCTATCTGCCATGGGCGTATGCCCAAGAAGGCCGCAAGCTGCAGGTCGAATATTTCGGCGAGATTTTCCCGGTCGAAGTGGCCGCCGTCGGCTACAAGCCGCTCTACGATCCGGAGAATGCGAAGCCGCGGAGCTGAGGGCACAGCCACGAGGCGGTGCCACTCGCCAAATCGTGATGGGATGACTTCGCAGCCTCAGCCTTGACAGGCTTCCCCCGGCGGCAAATCAGCGTACTCTTCCGTCATGTCTCGTCTGCTTCGGTCAGGGCGGGTTCTTGTGGGCAGCGCTCTCGTTGCGCTGTCGTTCTTTGCTGCGGCTCCCCTCCAGGCTGCCGAACCCGTCGATGTCCAGCTTGTGCTCGCCGTCGACGTGTCTCTTTCCATGTCGCCGACCGAGCTTGAGATTCAGCGGCGCGGTTATGCCGCGGCGTTGACCCATGACACAGTTTTGCAGGCGATAGCCGATGGCGCCTACGGCAAGATCGCGGTGACGTATGTCGAATGGGCCGGCTCGGCGACGCAGCATGTCATCGTTCCGTGGACCGTGGTGGCCAACAAGGCCGATGCGGAGCGTGTCGTGCAGCAGCTCAGTTCCGGGCCGCCGAACAGCGCCCGGCGCACATCGATTTCCGGCGCTCTCGACTTTGGCGGCGATCTGTTCGCGGAAAGCAATTTCGAGGCCGTCAAGCGCGTCATCGACATTTCCGGCGACGGACCCAACAACCAGGGCGCGCCGGTCGACGTCGTCCGCGACGAACTGGTGAAGCAGGGCATCACCATAAATGGGCTGCCGCTGATGACGCGCGGCGGCTTCACCAGCATCTACGATGTCACCGATCTCGACCGCTACTATACCGACTGCGTCATTGGCGGCCCCGGCGCCTTCATGATCCCGGTCAACGACTGGACGCAGTTTCCCGAAGCCATACGCCGCAAGCTGGTGCTGGAACTGGCAGGTCCGGCATCGCCGCACTGGGCGCGGGAGGAAGCGGCGCATCCGCCGGTGCTGCTGGCGCAACAGAAGCCCGCGTCAGACTGTCTGGCCGGGGAAAAATTGTGGCGTAACCGGATCTGGATGTATGACGACACCGACAGGTAGACGTTGCTCGTACGAAATGCCGGATGCCGATCCTGCAATGGCACTGGCTGCCGCTGCTGTTCAGGCGGCGAGCAGATGCTTGCGGTCGACCCGCTCCTGCTGGGGCGAGCGGGCATAGAGCTCCCGGTAGCATTTGGAAAAATGCGACGCCGAGACGAAGCCGCAGGCGACCGCTACTTCCACCACTGGCATGGACGACTGGATCAATAGGTGGCGGGCGCGGTCCAGCCTTATTTCCAGATAGTAGCGGGCCGGCGAGCGACCCATCTCGGTGCGGAACAGCCGTTCGATCTGCCGGCGCGAAAGATCGACATGGTCGGCGATTTCGACCAGCGACAGCGGCTCGGACAGGTTCGATTCCATCAACTCGATGATGGTGAGGACCTTGGAGTTCTGGACGCCGAGCCGCGCGCGTAGCGGCAGCCGCTGGCGGTCGCTCTGGCTACGGACGCGGTCGGTCAGCACCTGTTCGCAGACGCGGTTGACCAGGCTTTCATCGAAATCGTCGCCGATCAGCTTGAGCATCATGTCGAGCGCGGCGGTGCCGCCGGCGCAGGTGTAGATGTTCTGATCGACCTCGAACAGGTCGGCGAAGACATTGGCCTTGGGAAAGGCTTCCTGGAAGCCGGGCAGGTTTTCCCAGTGGATGGCGCAGCGCTTGTTCGAAAGCAGCCCCGCGGCGGCGAGCACGTAGGCTCCCGTACATAGGCCGCCAATGGCGACGCCGCGGTTGTATTCCTCCCGCAGCCAGGCGAAGGCGGTCTTGTTCTGATATTTCTCGACGTCGATGCCGCTGCAGACGATGGCCATGGAGGGTCTGTCCGGCCCGGCCATCTTCCTGCGCTCATCCTCAAGGGAGGTGGTGACGGCGCACTCCACGCCGTTGGAGGCGCGCACCGGCCTGCCGTCCAGACTGGCGAGACGCCATGTATACGCATCGTAGCCGAGGATACGGTTCGCCAGCCGCAGCGGGTCGAGCGCCGCAGCAAAGGCTACCATGGTGAAATCGGGAATGAGAAAGAAGACAAACGATCGCTTGATCGGATGTTTGACGGCGTTCACGGGAAACCTCTCGCAGCCATGACGCGAACAGAATGTCGCTAACAGCAAAGGCATCAGGAAAAGCCTTTGCTGTCAATTGGCTAGGACGCTACACCGCAACAATATTTGCGACACGGGTCGCAAATGGGCAAGGGCGGATTCGTGCTGGTTTACACGGGTCTACAGAGCCGCGCGGTCCCATCGTGGAAGCGGTCGACCTCAATTGCGAGCAGAGAAGGGCTATAAGGCGAACGCGATCTAAGCGAGGACGCCAAGCCGGGCGGCCGTCATCGCGCCGGTCTGGCCGGGCATGGTGCGGGACAGGCGCTGACGCTCCAGCGCGGTGGTGAGGTTGGTTTCGCGGCGGGCGAAGAGACGGGCGAACAGCTTCATTTCAAACTCCATCGGGTTGCTCAGCGGGTCGCCTTCGCGTGGTGGAGTGGGGCAGCTCGTTGCGGCGCGGATATAGGCCTGTCCGCAGGGAAACCTGATCGCAAAAGCGAAGCGCTCGATATGAAAAGCGACATCGGATGGTGGAAAGGCTCAAAAACGAAAGAAGGCCTGCCTTTTTGAAGAGGCAGGCCTTCAAACCGGCGTACAGTCGATCATTTTGCGCCAGCCCAGGTGCCAGCTCCGTGGTCGCGGACGCGAACGTCCCTGACCGGCGGCCAGCCGATATCCTTTTGTACTTCCGCCGGTAGCGAACCGATTGCGCGTTCGGTCCGGTAGCGGGCGCGAGCGGCGCTGAAGTCGGAAACGATACGGCCGATGGTCGAAAGAATAAACATGACTTTCTCCTTCCTCGTTTGGCCCCAAGAGCCTCTGGGCCTTGATGACAGTGTTGACTATGCGCGCCGGTTGATGTTCAATCAAACGAAATGAAATGATGTTTTGTATCAGAAAAATTGAAAGGCACTGGCGATGAACGCCCCGCTCAATCACCCGTTGCCCTTGCTGGATCTCGACGTGCTGCGCACCTTCGTGGCGATTGCCGAAACCGGCAGTTTCACTGTTGCTTCGACATCGGTGTTCCGCACGCCCTCGGCGGTGTCGATGCAGATCAAGAAGCTGGAAGACATCCTTGGACGCGCCGTGTTCCTCCGCGACGCGCGCTCGGTGTCGCTGACGACCGACGGCGAGATGCTCCTCGGCTATGCGCGCCGGCTGCTGGCGATCAACCGCGAGGCGGTTTCGAAGTTCATCGTTCCCGACATTGTCGGCGTCGTCAGGCTGGGCTCGCCGGACGATTATGGCGAGCGCGTGCTGCCGCATGTGCTGAAGCGCTTTGCCCAGTCGCATCCTTCGATCGCGGTGGACGTGACCATCGACCAGTCGATCAATCTGCGCCGCCGCATGGACGACCGGACGCTGGACATCACGCTCCTGACCAATTCCACCGGCGCCGCCAACGGCGCCGAGACGCTGCTGACGGAGCCGATCGTCTGGGCCGGCTCCAAGGGCGGCTGCGCCCATATGCGCGAGCCGCTGCCGGTTTCGGTCTGGGAGGAGGGGTGCTCATGGCGCGCCGGCGCGCTCGATGCGCTCGGACGTCAGGGCCGCAACTTCCGCGTCGCCTATATGAGCGCGCACACGGCCGGCCAGCGCGCGGCGATCCTCTCCGATCTCGCCGTCGCGCCGCTGCCGAAGTCGTTCATCACCAACGACATGGTGGAACTCGGCCTGCCGGATGGGATGCCGACGATCGGCAACTACATCCTCGCCATGCTGGTGACGCCGGACGCCAGCGCGCCGGTGCAGGCGGTCGCGGACCATATCCGCGCGACCTTCGAGAGTTTCAAGGAAACGGGCAAGTTCTAGACGGATTCGTATGAGCAGAGCTGAAGTGTTGGCAGATTTGGTGGCTTTTTCAAAGCCGGCCGAAATTCTGGACTCTTTAGTTCGCAGCTTGCCGTGGGACGCGGAGCGGCCAGAGATAACGCTCACGGCCGATCATGTTCGCAACGTACTCAACCGCTTCTGCGCCGGAGAGCTTGTTTCGGCCGACGTCGGAATCTAGGCCGACTTGATCGAACTGCGTGAGGATATAGAGCCCCAAGCCGATCATGAAGAGGCGATACTTCACGCAATATTCGTGCTCGCAACGCCCTCGATAAATGGTGCCTTGGATGACGCGCTCGCGGTGGAGTTGATAGGATCGTTATCGGCTTGAAGGGAGCGGGCTGTTTTCAAGAAAGCCACGATGCTGTTCCTTGCTTGCCGCGCTTCCGGCATCCGGATCAGCGGCCAGACATGGAACATGCCCTCGCCATAGACGAGTTCCACCTCGACGCCGGCATCGCGCGCCTTGTCGACGAAGATCAGATTGTCGGGCGTCAGCATGTCGTGCGAACCCGTCAGCAGAAGCGTTCTCGGCAGCACCGAAAGATCGCCATAGATCGGACTGATGTGCCAGTCGGTCGGCTCCATCCCGGCGCTGTAGAGGCGGATCGCCTCCTGTCCGCCGGGAATGCCGAGCCATGGATCGGCAAGCTCGGCCTCAATGGTGGCGGGATTGGTTAGCGACACGTCGAGGCCGGGCGAGATCAGCACATGGCTGCCCGGCACGGGCAGGCCTTCCTCGGCCATCATCATGGTCAGCACGACGGCCATGTTGCCGCCGGCGGAATCGCCCATGAAGACGATATCCCGAGGGTCCGCTTCATTCAGCATGGAACGGTAGACGTCGCCGACCATGCCGAACATGTCGTGGAAGTCGTGCTCAGGCGCGATGGGATAAATCGGCACCGTGAAACCGTAGCCCAGCCGGTCCGCCAGATCGGCAATCAACGCCCAATGATAAGACGTGATTTCAAAGACATAGGCGCCGCCGTGCAGGTAGAGAATCCGCTTCGTCGAGCCGGCGCGTGGCGGAATTTCATAAACGGGGAAGCCGTGGACATCGCGGGTCTCGATGCCATGGCGTGCCATCATCCATACCGGCGGCTGGTGGCTCTGGCGCTTGCGCGCCTGGGCGATCCAGCGCTGCATGTTCTCGGGGGTGGCGAATGCCTTCTTGCGGCTGTGGCGCAGGACGAAGGCGACGATGCGGCTTTTCAGACTTGGCATGGGATGAAACGAGAAATTCCGACAGCGAGGCCTCCCTCACTGCGAAAGATCGTTCGTTAGCCGGATATGTCAATGTTGACGCAGCGTCACCGCGCGGCTTTGTGACCGGATTGCCGCAGGCAGGTCGTCAAGTCGACCGCTGCTCGATCAGGACGAGCTGAAAGGGTTTGAAGGCCGCGTGCTGCGGGGTCCAGACATCGCCGTCGCGGTTGAACCAGTTGCACAGATACATGCCCGAGGCCGCCGTATCGTTTACCGTCATGTTCGGGCCGCCAGACTTCAGACGAACGACATCGCCGGATTTGAATGTCTCGCTCATACCTTCCTCCCAAGGTTGAAACGGTCATGCTATCCAACGATGGAGGGGCGGACAAGCATTTGCGCAACCTCCGACATGGCGCGCGAAATCAGCCGCGTCCGCGCCGCGCCGCGCGTTCCTCGCGCGACCGGCGGCGGGGTCCGCCGTCGCCGCCGGGGTTCGGCTCCGACATCTGTCTTGGCGGCAGCTTGACCTGCTCGGACAGTTTCGGGAACGGGTCGACCTTGTTGGGTAGCGCCATGGCGTCGATGAACAATTGCTGGAAATGCGGCTCGAGCGCCGTCTCGATTTTCTCGATGCGGGCCACTTCCTTTTCGATCTCGCGGCGATGGTCGCGGTTGAGCAGCGCCATCAGCGCGCCGGTGCCGGCAGCATTGCCCACCGCCTTGACCTCGGCGAGGTCGCAATCCGGGATCAGGCCGAGCACCATGGCGTATTTCGGATCGATGAAGGAGCCGAAGGCGCCGGCGAAGCGGATCGTGTCGACAGTCTCGACGCCCTGCTTTTCCATCAAAAGCTTGACACCGGCATAAAGCGCCGCCTTGGCGAGCTGGATGGCCCGGATATCATTCTGGGTGACGGTGATGCGCGGCTCGCCCTCGCGCCCTTCGCGCAGGAGGTAGCTCCAGGTGCGGCCATTCTGGACGATGCGCGGCGAGCGCGCCGCGAGTGCGCCGTCAACAACCCCATCCTCGGAGATGATGCCGGCAAGGTACATCTCGGCCACCACTTCGATAATGGCCGAGCCGCAGATGCCGGTCACGCCTGTCGTCCAGGATTCATCCTCGAAGCCGGGCTCATCCGACCATTTGTCGACACCGATGATGCGGTATTTCGGCTCCAGCGTGTCCGGATCGATGCGCACGCGCTCGATGGCGCCCGGCGCGGCGCGCTGCCCGGAGGAAATCTCCGCGCCCTCGAAAGCCGGCCCGGTGGGCGAAGAAGCAGCCACGACCCGCTGGCGGTTGCCGAGCACGATCTCGGCATTGGTGCCGACATCTACCAGCAGCATCATGCGGTCCTGCCGATAGGGGCCTTCTGACAGGGTGGCGCCGGCGGCGTCGGCACCGACATGGCCAGCGATGCAGGGCAGCATGTAGAGCCGGGCGCCTTGCGCGACCTCGATCCCGATCTCGTGCGCCCAGAACTGCAGTGCGCCGGAAACGGCCAGCGCGAATGGCGCCTGGCCAAGTTCCGTCGGGTCGATGCCGAGGAACAGGTGGTGCATGATCGGGTTGCCGACGAACACGCAGTCGAAAATATCGTGTCGGTCGACGCCACCTTCGGCGCAGACCTTGCCGATCAGTGTGTTGACGGCCTCGCGCACCGCCTTGGTCATGGCTTCGCGCCCGTCCGGATTCATCATCACGTAGGAGACCCGGCTCATCAGATCCTCGCCGAAGCGGATCTGCGGGTTCGACGTGCCGGACGAGGCGATGACGCGGCCCGAGAGCAGCGACACCAGATGCATGGCGATGGTGGTGGAGCCGATGTCGCAGGCGATGCCGTAGGCTTCGTTCTTCAGGCCGGGATAGAGCGCGACGATAAAAGGCCGCGACGAATCCATGTCGCGGTGGATGGCGGCGGTGACGCCCCATTTGCCTTCGCTGACTTCCGGCTGGTCGGGGAGCGAGGTGCGCAGGATTTTCTGGACATTCGCAATAAGGTGCGGCGCGACCAGCAGGTCCTTCCAGCCCCATTCCTTTTCCAGCGCCAGTTTCAGGCGGTCGAGATCGCCGAGCGGCTTGTGCATGTCGGGCTGGTCGACCTCGACATAGCAGAGCTGCACGGCGGCGTTGCGCTCGATATGCCGGTCGGTGGCGGCCTTGCGCACGACCTGCGCGTTGATGACGGTGTCCTGCGGCACGTCGATGACGAGATCGCCCTGAATCGTTGCCGAGCAGGAGAGGCGGCGCCCCTCGGGCAGGCCGCGCACGCGCTCGTAGCGCTCTTCCTTGGGACCCTTGGGCGAGATGTGGTCGTTCGAGGAGGTGATCTTGTGCTTGGCGAAATTGCCTTCCTGCACCTCGATCTGGCAGCGGCCGCAGGTGGCGCGTCCGCCGCAGACCGACTCTACATAGACGCCGAGCGACCGCGCCGCATCCAGCACCGGCGTGCCAACCGGAAACCGCCCGCGCTTGCCGGACGGCATGAAAAGGACGAGGGGGTCGGCGGGGTTGGAATGGGCGTTCAATTCAGTGCGTCCTTCGAGGCTCGCTACGCTCGCACCTCAGGATGAGGGAGGTTTGAGCTATGCCGCTCTCGATTTTGTAATGCTGCACAACCTTGGATGAGCTGCAGCTACCATCCTCATCCTGAGGTGCGAGCAGAGCGAGCCTCGAAGGACGCACTACAGTCTTGCTACTGCATTGTCTGCAATTCAGTATCAAGCGGTGAGGATCATGGCGATGCATTTCGAAATGACGGTTTACATTCTTAGATGCGCGGACGGCTCCTACTATGTTGGGTCGACCAAACAGGAAGTTGAAGCCCGTATATGGGAACACAACAATCTGCCGCTCGACAGCTACACGGCACGTCGCCGCCCTGTCGAACTTGTATTCACGGAAAGCTATGAGCGCATCACGGACGCCATTTCCCGCGAGCGGCAAATCAAAGGATGGTCGCGGCGCAAGAAGGAAGCTCTTATTGCCTTGGCTTATGAGACCCTGCCGGAGCTTTCGCGCCGGAGTCATCTGATTTCTTGAGACTAAACGGTACGTCCTTCGAGGCTCGCACCTCAGGATGAGGGAAGCTGTGCCTGAACCTCCCTCATCCTGAGGTGCGAGCCCGCAGCAATCTGCCCAATATTGGTGCGATGTTTGGCGGGCGAGCCTCGAAGGACGCACCATAATTCACCCCCGGCCCATCCGTGCCTCGCGTCCGCCACGACGACGCCCGCCTGCCGCGCCTTCGCCCGGTGCGTTGACCGCCACCGGGGCAGGGGCATGCGCCTCGCCCGGCTTGTAGTCCTTGTAGGTCTTGATCCAGTTCATGCAGTCCTTGTCGGTGCCGTTCAGCACATTGGCGGCGCGCACGGCTTCCATCTCCTGCGGACGGACCGGGTTCATGATGGCGCTGGTCATGCCTGCGCCGATCACCATGGGGATGAAGCCGGCATTGATGCCGTGGCGGTGCGGCAGGCCGAAGGAGATGTTGGAGAGGCCGCAGGTGGTGTTGACCTTGAGTTCCTCGCGAAGGCGGCGCAGCAGCGCGAACACCTGGCGGCCGGCATCGCCCAGCGCGCCGATGGGCATGACCAGGGGATCGACCACCACGTCATGCGCCGGAATGCCGAAATCGGCGCAGCGCTCGACGATCTTTTTCGCCACCGCGAAGCGGACATCCGGGTCCATGGAGATGCCGGTCTCGTCGTTGGAGATGGCGACGACCGGCACGTTGTACTTCTTCACCAGCGGCAGGATTGCCTCAAGCTTTTCTTCCTCGCCGGTGACCGAATTGACCAGCGGGCGGCCCTTGGCGACTTTGAGCGCAGCCTCGATGGCGGCCGTGACGGAGGAGTCGATCGACAGCGGCAGGTCGACCAGGTTCTGGACGATCTCCAGCGTCTGCACCAGCAGCGCCGGTTCGGTTGCGTTGGGGTCGACGGCGGTGACGCCGGCGTTGACGTCGAGCATGGTGGCGCCCGCCGCGGCCTGCTCCAGCGCGTCCTTGATGACGGTCTCGAAATTACCGGCGACCATCTCGGCGGCCAGCTTCTTGCGGCCGGTCGGATTGATGCGCTCGCCGATGACGCAGAAGGGCTGGTCGAAGCCGATGACGATCTCGCGGCTGGCAGAGGCAACGATGGTGCGGGTCATGAAGGTCTCCGTCTAGGGATATAAAGATTTCTTTATATCGTTATCTGATCTGGATCAAGCCGTAGGGCCGTCAATGCGCTGTCTTCACCATGTCGACCTGGGTCTCGGTGATGTCGTCCTTCAGGATGCTTTCCAGCCGGTCCGCAACCATCCGGTCGTCGGCGCGGGCCTCGCGCTTCCACGGCTGGCGGCCCTTGAGGACGCCGGACTCATCGACGATCTCGGCGACATATTCCTCCTGCCGGTAGGCCATGACGTGGATGCCCGACACGCCGGGAATTTCCTTCACCTCGTCGATGATGTCGATGCAGAGCTGCTTGCCTTCCTTCTTCTGGTCCTGCGCGCCTTCCAGCCGCTTGATGATAGCGTCCGGGATGTGGATGCCCGGCACGTTGGAGCGAATCCATTTGGCCGTCTTGGCTGAAGCCAGCGGACCGACGCCGCACAGGACGAAGACCTTCTCGGTATAGCCGAGGTCGCGTACGCGCTGCATGTAGGTGCGGAACATCGGCACGTCGAAGCAGTACTGGCTCTGCACGAACTGCGCGCCGGCGGCGATCTTCTTGCCGAGGCGATGCGGGCGGAAATCATAGGGGGGGGCAAAGGGATTGATCGCCGCGCCGAGGAAAAGCTGCGGCGGGGTCGTCAGCTTGCGTCCGGACAGGAATTTTCCATTATCGCGCATGACGCGGATGGTCTCCAACAGCGACATGCAGTCTAGGTCGAAAACCGGTTTGGCGCCCGGCTGGTCGCCCGCCTGGACGCCGTCGCCGGTCAGGCACAGCATGTTGGCGACGCCCATGGCCGCGCCGCCCAGCACGTCGCCCTGGATGGCGATGCGGTTCCTGTCGCGGCAGGCGATCTGCATGATCGGTGCGTAGCCCATGCGGGTCAGCAGCGCGCAGATGCCGACCGATGACATGTGGCAGTTGGCGCCGGAAGCATCGACGGCGTTGATGGCGTCCACCCAGCCGTCGAAGATCTTAGCGCGGTTGTAGACGTCTTCAGGGTCGGCGCTGTCAGGTGGGTTGAGCTCGGTCGTCACCGCGAATTCGCCGCGGCGCAGTACGCGCTCCAGCCGGCCGCGCGAGGTGTGGCCGGGCAGGGGATCGAGCGGCAGGTGGATGCCCGCGGGGTTTTCGTCGGGTTGGGGTGCGCGAGGGGAGATCATACCGCACCCGCCTTGGCCGCTTCCTTCGCGGCAGCGGCCTGGGCGGTCACCCGCAGCCATGCGGAAGTTTCGCGCAGCGACTGGTCGACCGGCTTCTGTACATTCAGAATTGAATCACCGCGCTGCATGTTGCGCGAGCCTTCCCATGCCTTGACCCAGACGCACGGCATGTCGGGCTCGACTTCACAATTGCCGTTGGCGCGTACGCCGCCGCACGGTCCGTTGCGCAACTGCTTGGGACAGTTCATCGGGCAGGACATGCCCGTGGAGGAGAGAATGCACTGGCCGCACATCCGGCAGTCGAACATGAAGCCCTTGACGCGCTTCTCGATGAATTTGACCGGCCCTTCGACACGGCCATAGCCGATGCCCTTCCACAGGGGATGCAGCATCAGGAAGGCGTCGGCGAAGCGTGAATAGAACCATTCCAGCAGGCGCGAATGCCGAATTGACCATAACCGAACGGCAAAGGAACGCTGCACGCGCCGCTGCGGCGAGACGTCGGCGGGTTTATAGTCCGATTTCGGCGCCGTCTTCTTGACGACGCTGGCCTGGGTGACGCCCTCGGGCGCGGCCGGCGGCAGCGCCGCGTCCGTACCGGCCGGGCCTTTCGCCGTTGTGGATGCCGTTTCGGATTTCGGCCGGGTGCTATCCATTTTCCTTGCCGCCTGCCTTGGCAAGCGCGACCAGCCGCTCCTGCCCATATCGCGCGTCGAAATCGGCCGCCGCCTTGTCGGCCTCGGCTTCGAGGTCGTCGCCCACAGGAACCGGCTCGGCCTTGCGCCATTCCGCCAGATACGCATCGGTCTCGGCAGCGCCCGAGCGCATGGCCGCCATGTCGATCGCCTCGGTGAATCGCAGCGGCAACTCGCGCTTGGCGCTGGTCCGGCCTTTCCTGACGATGATCTGGGCGGGGATATCACGCCAGTAGACGACGATCAGATCGGCCATGAATGTTCAACTCCTGCTCGTTTGAAGCATTGCCGCAAGCAATGTGCGCCTGCTTCTCATGGCACGACGCGCGCGCATTCAAAAGCGACGCGGAAATGCGCCGCAAATTGACCGATCGACCGGAGACGGGAAAAGGAGGACGAGGGCCGCGGCCCTCAGCGCTTCAATTCCAGAATGTCGAGCTTGGATTCGTAGTACGGCGCCGGAAATTCGATGCGCCAGGCGTCGGCGCCGGTGCGGAAGGCGTAGCCGACCTGATCGGCCTCGGGGCCGCTGCCGTAGCGCTTTGCCGCGTCGCCGGCGATGAATCCGCTGCCGAGATAGATCGAGCGCTTCTCGCCATCGTCGTAGAAGCGGCCCTTGGTGCGTTGCGAGCCGGTCAGCTTCTCCAGCATCCAGCCGGAGCCGTCGTCGGTGACCTTGCACTTGAACCAGTCGTAGACGACCAGCGCGCCGATGCCGCCGGCCTTGATGGTGCGGCATTGCCAGTTGCCCGTCAGGTCCTTGTCGGAGAAGGCGACGAGCGGCCGGGCCAGAACCTCGTCGAGGATTTTGACTTCGGCGGCGCTGCCGGCCCTGGCTTCCTCAAGCGCCACCTTGCGCGTCTCGCCGTATTTTTCCAGCCGTGTCTTGTCGGCAGGTGTCATGATGTTCTGCACCTCGCCATCGGCAAGGGCCGGTCCGGCGACAAAAGCAGAAACGATAGCGAGAGCAAGGGCAGTCCGGCGCATGAGGTTCTCCGATTCCGTTTCGGAAGACTTTACAGGCTTTCAAGCCGAAATCACGGCACCGCGCTTGCAGGTGGCGCCGCGGCTTTTACGAGGCCTTGCGTGAGGTCGCCATATCCCGTGGCGCGGCGTTCGTAGACAAGGCCGAGCAGCTTTGCCGCCCGTTCGGCCACTTTATCCAGCTCGGGATCGTCTGTCTGAGCCAGATAGATCAGCTTCTCGTAATTGCCGAAATAGTCCGGGATCAGCTCCGGATGGCGGTCCAGCCCGAGCGGCTTCATGAAGAAGGCGTCGAACTGCCGGCACAGGAAATCGGTCATGTAGAAGGACATCATGTCGTCCTCAGCGACCTGGGCGTAGGCATTCATGCCCTGGTAAAAGGCGAAGCAGTGCGGGCCTTCCATACGTTCGACGCCGTGCTTCTCGCAGATGCGATCCAGCATGCCGCCGGTCCCGCAATCGGCGTAACCGACGAAGATGTTGCGATAACCTTCCGTCCTGGCGTCGGTGATCGCCTTGTCCATGGCCGGCGGAATGCGGTCGGGGTGGAAATGGAAGTCCGCCGGAAGGCAGGTAAGGTCGAGGTGATCGAGCGCGGCCTGTTCCTTCACAGCCAGCACTTCGCGCGCGATCATGCCGCAGGCGATGACCAGCAGACGGTCGCTCTTGTTCGCGTTGTCTTTTCGTGCCTCGACCATGGAACCAGTTCAGCCGGCTTTCGTTGGTCCCTTTCTAGTCATCAAGCGAGGGAGACCATCCATGAAACTGCTACGCATTGCCCCGATTGCAGCCGTCCTTTGCGCGCTGGCGCTGGCCGGTTGCGCCAACACCGTGCGCGGCGCTGGTCAGGATATCAAGAACACCGCCGATGCAGTGGACGACAGCGTAAGGTAGCCTGTCTTCCATAACTGGTGATATTAGGGCCGCGCCACAAGACGCGGCCTTTCCCTACTCAGGCGGATGCCCGCACATTGTGCTTGCGCTTGACCAGTTCCTTGGCCGTTTCCACCGCCACGGCCGCGTCGCGGCAATAGGCATCGGCGCCGACAGCCTTGCCGAATTCCTCGTTGAGCGGCGCGCCGCCGACCAGGACGATCAGATCGTCGCGGATGCCTTTTTCCTTGAGCGTGTCGATGACGACCTTCATGTAGGGCATGGTCGTGGTCAAAAGCGCCGACATGCCGACGATATCGGGCTGATGTTCCTCGATCGCGGCCAGATATTTCTCGACCGCATTGTTGATGCCGAGATCGATGACGTCGAAACCGGCGCCTTCCATCATCATGCCGACGAGGTTCTTGCCGATGTCGTGGATGTCGCCCTTCACGGTGCCGATCACCATCTTGCCCTGCTTCGGCGCACCGGTGGCGGCGAGAAGCGGGCGCAGGATGAACATGCCTGCCTTCATGGCGTTGGCGGACAGCAGCACCTCCGGCACGAACAGGATGCCGTCGCGGAAATCCTCGCCGACAATGCGCATCCCCTCGACCAGCGCTTCGGTCAGCACCTTGTAGGGCACCCAGCCGCGCTCGAGCAGGATGTTGGTGCCTTCCTCGATCTCCTCTTTCAGCCCGTCGTAGAGGTCGTCATGCATCTGCTGCACGAGTTCTTCGTCGGAAAGCTCGGACAGGATGATCTCGTCGTCGGACATGGTATCCAGCTCCAGATGGCCAGCGACTGCGGCCTGCTCGTATGTCGCTCCAATACGTATCGCGCGACGGGCGCCTCTCCATAGCCGATTTGCGACTTTGTGCAAAAGGAAAGCGACCGCAATCCGGCCCGGAGCTTACCGGTTTCCTTGTCGATTTTGCGACAGCGCTTGGCGCTGGCAAGCCGTTTCGAATAGGGTGCTTGGCTACGATCCGGCAAAAGCCGCTCACCGCGGCGCAAGTGGATTTCAGGAAGATACGTCATGAGCGAACACGCGGCAGTCGATCAGGAAGCGTCGAACGCGAGGCGGGGGCGCGGGGCCAGCGGCGGGGCGGCGGCGCGGCGTGCCGCGCGCACCGGCGGCGGGCCGGGAACGCAACTCACCTACATACGGCGCAAGATCAAGGCCTATGAGGTCCTCGA
Organism: Mesorhizobium sp. BE184; assembly: GCF_031457045.1. Taxonomy (NCBI): domain Bacteria; kingdom Pseudomonadati; phylum Pseudomonadota; class Alphaproteobacteria; order Hyphomicrobiales; family Phyllobacteriaceae; genus Mesorhizobium; species Mesorhizobium sp. BE184. The sequence continues at coordinate 1,582,413 of NZ_JAVDVU010000001.1, read as the reverse complement.
CGAGGAGGGCCTGTCGATCATCGAGCGCAACACCGACACGGTTCTGGAAGAGATCGGCATCGAGTTTCGCGACGACGCGGAGGCGCTGGAGCTGTGGAAGCAGGCCGGCGCCGATGTCAAAGGCCAACGTGTGCATTTTCCCAAGGGACTTTGCCGTTCGCTGCTCAAGACCGCGCCGTCGCAATACATCCAGCACGCCCGCAACGGCGAGCGGTCCGTGCAGGTTGGCGGCAACGCCACCGTGTTCGCGCCGGTGTACGGCCCGCCCTTCGTGCGCGACCTCGACGGCAAGCGGCGCTACGCGACGATCGAGGATTTCCAGAACTTCGTGAAGCTGGCCTACATGGCGCCGTCACTCCACCATTCCGGCGGTACCGTTTGCGAGCCGGTCGATGTGCCGGTGAACAAGCGCCACCTCGACATGGTCTATGCGCACATCAAATATTCGGACAAGCCGTTCATGGGCTCGGTCACCGCGCCGGAACGCGCGGAAGACACGGTGGCGATGGCCAAGATCGTGTTCGGCGATGATTTCGTCGAAAACAACACGGTGCTGACGTCGCTCATCAACGCGAACTCGCCGATGGTGTTCGACGAGACCATGCTCGGCGCGCTAAAGGTCTATGCCCGTCACAACCAGGCCTGCATCGTCACGCCGTTCATTCTCGCCGGTGCGATGAGCCCGGTGACGGTGGCCGGCACGCTGACGCAGGTGCTGGCCGAGGTGCTGGCCGGCGCATCGTTCACGCAGTTGATCCGGCCCGGTGCGCCGGTGTTGTTCGGAACCTTCGCGTCATCCATATCGATGCAGTCGGGTGCGCCGACATTCGGCACGCCGGAGCCGTCGCTGGTTTCCTATGGCGCGGCGCAGCTCGCGCGGCGGCTCGGTCTGCCGTTCCGTACCGGCGGTTCGCTCTGCGCCTCCAAGGTGCCGGATGCGCAAGCCGCCTATGAAAGCGCCAACACGCTGAACTCGACCATCCTGGCCGGCACCAATTTCGTGCTGCACGCTGCCGGCTGGCTGGAGGGCGGCTTGGCCTCCTGCTATGAAAAATTCATGATGGATGTCGACCAGCTCGGCATGCAGCAGAAGTTCGCCGAGGGGGTCGATCTTTCCGAGAACGGCCAGGCGATGGACGCCATCCGGCAGGTTGGCCCGGGCAGCCATTATCTCGGCTGCGACCACACGCAGGCGAATTTCCAGACGGCGTTCTACCGCTCCAGCATCGCCGACAACAATTCCTACGAGCAGTGGCTGGCGGAAGGCGAAAAGACCGCGCCGCAGCGCGCCAACGACCTCGCCCGCCGCTGGCTGGAAAGCTACGAGGCGCCGGCGCTGGATGCCGGTATCGACGACGGGCTGAAGGATTTCATCGCCACCAAGAAGGAATCGATGCCCGACGCCTTCACTTGAAAGGAGCCCGAGTCAGGCGGGGCTAAAGTCGCCAAGCTGATCCACCGGGAAGTCTGGCGCAGCGCGTTTCGCGGCGACAACGGATGACGACGATCAACCACGCGCCGTGCGACGCCATCCGTGCTGAACTAGCTCGAAATGGCTTCATTCTGCGCGGCGGGTTTAACTTCGTTGCCGATGAGGCCGTTCCCGAGTGGCGGGACGGCAGGCCTGCCCGCTCGGTGCTGCTGGTCGGGCAGGCGGGCGCGGCGCCTTGGCCATACTTTCTCGCGTGGCGGCAGACGCAGCCAACGGACATCGCCGATCCGCTCGATACCTGGTCGCGGCAGGTGATCAGCAAGATCGCGGATCAGTTCGGCGCGCGCGCGGTCTCGCCCTCGGATCGACCCTATCTGCCATTCCAGCAATGGGCGATGCGGGCGGAAGGGCTGCGGCCGTCGCCGCTTGGTATCCTGATGCATCCGGAATACGGGCTTTGGCATGCCTATCGCGGGGCGCTGCTGTTCCAGGAGGAGATGGCGTTCGAAGCGGCTCCGAAACGGAATCATCTTTGCGACGCATGTATCGGAAAACCCTGCGTGAAATCCTGTCCGGTCGAGGCCTATTCCGCGGATGGCTTCGCTTACGAACGGTGCCTCGCGCATGTGCGCGGCGGGGCGGGCGGCGCCTGCCGGAGCCAAGGCTGCCTCGACCGCAACGCTTGTCCTTATGGCATCGAATATCGCTATCCTGCGTCCGTGCAGGCCTTCCACATGGCGGCTTTCGCCGGCTGAGCGTCAATTGGTGTTGTAGCGGTCGCCTTCGGGATTCGCTGGAGCGTCGGCGGTGCAGACCGTGGTGCCGTCGGTGGTCTTGCAACTCGAGGGCGCTGCCGGCATCGGCATGCCTGGAGCAACGGCGCTCGCCGCGGGCTGTGCCGGCTGCGACGGAAAAGGATACGCCGTGGCTGGAGGCGGGGCCGAAGTGACTGGCGCCGCCGCGTTGGCCGCCATCGGCATAGTGGTTATGGCCTGGGAGCTCGCCGCTCCGCCGGTCAGGCTCGGCGTGATTTCAGCCTGAGAAAGTCCGGACTGCTGGGTCGCTTCCGCCTTCTGATCGTCCTGCGAAACGCAGCCCGCCAGCACCAGTGCACCGGCAATCAGAAACATCCGGTAGGTCATCAACACTCTCTTAACCAATTTCGGGAGGTCGGCTTATGACATGGGCTTTCCCGGCCGGGCAACCGCGGCCGGGGTTGTCAACAGGCCCGTCACGCCGTTTTGATGTGCTTCGTTGTGGCCGCCGGCGCTATTTCCTATCACGGGCAGCGCAGTTCAAAGGATGCGGGAAGAAGCATGAAGCAGGATATCGAGATCAGGACGCCGGACGGCACCGCCAATGCGGCGATCTTCGGCGCAGGCGAAGGCTCAGGCAAGGCCGGCGTCATCCTCTACATGGACGCCTTCGGTCTGCGACCGGCGATGGACGAGATGGCCGAACGCCTCGAGCGCGAAGGCTATGTGGTTCTGGTGCCGGACCTGTTCTACCGCAACTGGCCCTACGGACCGTTCGACGCCGGCACGACCTTCTCGATCCCCGAACGCAAGAAGGCCTTGCTGGCGATCATGCGCGCCACCTCGTCGGATCAAGCCGATCAGGACGGCAAAGCCTTTCTCGACACACTGGCCAGCCATGGCGTCACCGGCCCGATCGGGGCGGTCGGCTATTGCATCGGTGGGGCGAGGGCGCTGACCGCCGCCGCGACCTATCCCGACCGGATCAAGGCGGCCGCCAGCTTCCACGCCGGCAATCTGGCCTCGGACAAGCCGGACAGCCCGCATCTGCGCGCCAGGGAGATGAAGGCGAAGGTCTATGTCGGCAGCGCCGCGGTCGACCACAGCTTTCCGCCGGACCAGGCAGGACGGCTGGCCGAAGCGCTGACGGCTGCCGAGGTCGACTACATCATGGAAAGCTACGTCGGCATGGGCCATGGCTGGGCCGTGCCGGACCATGCCGTGTTCGATGCAGAGGGAGCCGAACGCCACTGGAAGCGCCTGCTGGCGTTCTTCGCCGAGGCGCTGAAATAAGCGGCGTCCATGGCTCCGGGGTTGATCGGAGGGCAGGCTGAAGAAAAATCTTTCCATCGGGCCAAGGAATCGCCAATAGCCTTCGTCCAACGGGCAAATGATGGCGATGATGCTGGACAAGGATGGCGTTTCCGATAGCGATCTGGTCGGACTGGCCAGGACCGGCGATCGTGAAGCGTTCGGCATTCTGCTCGAACGACACTATGACTTCGTCTACCGCGTCGCCTATCGCTGGTGCGGCCGCAAGGCCGATGCCGAGGACATCGCCCAGGAAGTCTGCGTGCGGCTCGGCCGCGCCATCCGCGACTATCGCGGCGGCGGCGCATTCACGACGTGGCTTTACAGCATCACCCTGAACGCGGCGCGAGACATGATGCGCAAAGGCGCGCGCGACAGCGCCAAGACCAAGGCGTACGGCGTGCATGTGCTGACCGGCGGCGAGGCGAGCGACGAGCCGCAGGATCGTCTGGACGACCTCTGGGCGGCGGTGCGGCAACTGCCGGACAAGCAGCGCGACGCGGTGCTGCTCGTCTATGGCGAAGGCCTCGCCCATGCCGCCGTGGCCCAAGCGATGGCGATCTCGGAAACAACCGTGTCCTGGCACATCCATGAAGCGAAGAAACGGCTGAAGGTGCTGATGCGCGAACCTCTGGCCGGGGAAGAGTGACCATGGTCGACGAGAATGAACTGAACGACTTGGAACTGAACAGGCTGCGCCGCATTGCCGTCCCCGCTCCGGACGCCGACGCGAAGGCGCGCGCGCTGCAGGCGGCGATGGCCGCTTATGACGAGCCGAAAGAAAATCCGCAGGCCGCCCAAGGATCGATGGCCAAGCTTCGTCTCACCTCCCGAGCCACCCAACTCTGGAGGGAAATCATGCAGAAGAAGCTCATCGCGACGCCGGCCATCGCCAGCCTCATTGTCCTGCCGATCGCCGGCGTCACGGCGCTCTACCTGATGGATGGACAGACATTCAATCTCGGCGGTGACCGCAACGTCACCGAAACGCTGGCCGACAAGCCGGCGAAGGCGCCGGTCAGCGAAGCGGCCAAGGCGAAAAAAGCCGAGGCGGAAACCGAAAGCCGGGCGATGGAAATCGCCCCGGCATCGCCGCCCAAGCCGGACGCGATGGCGGGAGGGCAGGTGCAGCAGCAGGATGCGCTCGCACCCGGCGCGGCGGAGCCTGCGCCTGCGATCCAGAACGCTCCGGCCGGCGGCCATATGCGCGAAATGTTCACGACAAGGATGGCGGTGCAGCCGCTGCCGGCGCCTGCCGATGCCATCATGCCGCCGCGGCAGGAGAACCGTGACCGCATACAGGACTTCAAGACCAACCCGGTGCGTTCCGCGGCGGAAGATCCGGTCTCGACGTTCTCGATCGATGTCGACACCGCCTCCTATTCCTTTGTCCGCCGCTCGCTCAAGGAAGGCCTGCTGCCGCAGGCCGACACAGTGCGCGTCGAGGAGATGGTCAACTACTTCCCTTACGATTGGAAAGGCCCGGATTCGGCGGCGACGCCGTTCAACTCCACTGTCACCGTCATGCCGGCGCCCTGGAATGCCGCGCACAAGCTGATGCACGTCGCCATCAAGGGCTACGACGTGAAGCCCGCCGAGCAGCCCAAGGCCAATCTCGTCTTCCTGATCGACGTGTCCGGCTCGATGAACGAGCAGGACAAGCTGCCGCTGCTGCAGTCGGCGTTCCGGCTGCTGGTCAATAGGCTCGGCCCCGACGATACCGTCTCCATCGTCGCTTATGCGGGTGACGCCGGCACGGTGCTGGAGCCGACCAAGGCATCGGAAAAGGAAAAGATCCTGCGCGCCATCGATACGCTGAAGCCCGGCGGCTCGACGGCCGGCGAGGCAGGCATCCGCGAAGCCTACCGGCTGGCGGAGAAGTCCTTCGTCAAGGGCGGCGTAAACCGGGTGATGCTCGCCACCGACGGCGATTTCAATGTCGGCCAGAGCGACGACGACGAGTTGAAGCGGCTGATCGAGGAAGAGCGCAAGACCGGCGTCTTCCTGTCGGTGTTCGGTTTCGGGCGCGGCAATCTGAACGACCAGATGATGCAGACCATCGCCCAGAACGGCAACGGCACCGCCGCCTACATCGACACGCTGGCGGAAGCCGAGAAAGTGCTGGTGGAAGACGCGTCTTCGACGCTGTTCACCATCGCCGCCGACGTGAAAATCCAGGTCGAGTTCAACCCGGAGAAGGTCTCGGAATATCGCCTCGTCGGCTACGAGACCCGGGCGCTGAACCGCGAGGACTTCAACAACGACCGCGTCGATGCGGGAGAAATCGGTTCGGGCCATGCCGTCACCGCGATCTACGAGATCACGCCGAAGGGCGCGCCGCAGCAGATCGACGATCTGCGCTACGGCAAGCCTTCCACAGCCAGTGACGGCGCGGCAGGCGCGGGCGAGTATGCCTTCGTCAAGATCCGCTACAAGCTTCCCGGCGAAGACGCTTCCAAGCTGATAACGACGCCGGTGACGGCGGCCAACGAGGTGCCGTCCTTCGATGCCGCCGGCACGGACCAGCGTTTCTCCGTCGCGGTGGCCGCCTTTGGCCAAAAGCTGCGCAACGAGGACGCCACCGCCGGTTTCGGCTGGGACCGGATCAGCGAGATCGCCACGGCTGCGCGGGGCGCCGATCCGTTCGGATACAGGTCGGAGTTTCTCTCGCTGGTGCGTCTGGCCGCGGCGCTCGGCGACAAGCGTTAGCCCATCCGCTCTATCCTGTGGAAAAGGCCGGCAAGAGAAACCTTGCCGGCCTTTCCTTAAAGTTTTGCGGATTGGCAGCACGGCTTTGCAACCTGTCGGTGCTACAAACGGGTGGTCGGGACTTTTGAGGGATTAAAATTGCATATCGGCAGCAACATGGTTTGGGCGCCCGTCCGAACCGAAGAAGGATCGCGGGCAGCTCCGGCGGCCTCGCAATCTGGGACCAGCAGCGTGCGTCACGACGTCCGCACCGCGAAGAACGCGGCGCTGTCGGCACTCAACAACGAGCGTTTTCACGCGGCGCTGGAACTGCTCGCCAACAATCCGGCGGTTTCGGATACGGTTCTGCAATTGCAGTCCGACGGCGGCGCCAGCGCCGACCAAAAATCGGTGATTTCCGCTTATGGTGAAAACGGCGACTGATCCCGCTCTGGTGATCGGGAGCCGTGTTGGACTAAGATTGCTTTCTTTTGCCTGCGGGCAGTGGAACGGCAGGCGACACAATGTCGAATGGCAAACTCGACGAATGGGACATAGCGCACCGAGGGCTGCGCTCCATCTCTTCGCCGGAGATCAAGGCGTTCTGGAACGGCTACATCACTCATCGCCATCCGGTTCCGATCGAGCGCGGCAGCCTTTATTCGCGCTGGCGGCATGTGTCGGACGATCTGGTGATTTCGCTTTACCTGACGAACCGAAGCGTCGGCCTGTTCGTCCGGGGGCAGCGCGGGGAACGCTATCGCACGACCCTCAATCGCCTGGCCGCTCACGAACCTCAACTCGGCCAAGCGCTCGGCGCCAGCCTCGGCGGCTATGAGGGCTGTTGCTATCTCACCAACCATCCGCTGCCGGTGACCGATCCGAAAAGTTGGCCGCGGGCCTATGCCTGGCTGGAGAAGCAGGATGAACGTTACTACCGCGTCCTGAGCAAGCTTGGCTGAACCAGAAAGCCTGACCGCCTTCAGCCCCGCGAGCGTCTCCGCTCGCGGCGGCCGTCGCCGCTTTCCGAAGGGGTGGCGGTCGCCACCTTGTTGCGCAGCGGCCCGATGCGCTCGACGATGGTCTCGACCGTGGGCCGAGACGCCTTGTGATGGGTGTCCAGCGCCTTGCGCATCGCGGCCAGATGCTCGAACGACGTGCCGCAGCAGCCGCCGATGATCGTGGCGCCGGCATCGACGGCAAGCCGCACATAGTCGCCCATCAGTTCGGGCGTGCCTGAATAGTGGATTTCCGAGCCGCGGAATTCAGGAATGCCGCAATTGCCCTTGACGATCACGGTGGCCTCCGGCCTGGCCTCGGTCATGTCGAGCAGCGAGGCCAGGATATCGGACGCGCCCACGCCGCAATTGGCGCCGACGCCAAGCGGCGCTTCGGCCAGGCCATCCGCCACGGCGTGGATGTCCTTGGGCAGCAGGCCCATCATTGTGCGCCCGGCAGTGTCGAACGAGCCGGTGTAGGTGTAGGGCAGGCCGACCTTGATGGCGGCTTCGGCGGCGGCGCGGATTTCATCCGGAGCCGACATCGTTTCGATCCAGGCGACTTCGGCCCCGCCAGCCTTCAGGCCTTCGATCTGTTCGGCAAAGGCTTCGACAGCGCCTTCGTAGGTCAGCGCGCCGAGCGGAACCAGCAGTTCCCCTGTCGGGCCGACGGAGCCGGCGACGATGACCTTGCGGCCGGCCTTGTCGGCCACTGCGCGGGCGATTTCGGCGGCGCGCTTGTTCAGGGCAAAGACGCGGTCCTGCGCGTCGTGAAGCTTCAGCCGGTGGCGGGTGCCGCCGAAGGAATTGGTGAGGATGATGTCGGCGCCGGCATCGACGAAATTCTGGTGCAGCGCGGTTATCGTATCCGGCGCCGTCTCGTTCAGCAGTTCCGGCGCTTCGCCTGCCTGGAGACCCATGGCGAAAAGGTTCGTGCCGGTGGCGCCATCGGCCAGAAGCACGCCTTTTTCGGCGATCAGCGCATCGATCGGATTGGTCATGAGAAGCGGCCCTGTTTGGGTGTCGAGAGTAGGATATAAAGATTCCTTTATATGACGTCAATGTCGTGCGGCGCGTCAGACGTCGAATCCGATGTGCGCGAGCTTGAGCGCGAAGGCAGCCGATTCATGAGCATTTATGTCGGCGGCGCGGATGAGATTGTCGAAATGTCCCGTCAGCGTGCGGATCGGCGCGGTGGCGTTCAACACCAGATACATGTCGCCGACATAGATGGCGGCGCGATAGGGCCCGAAGATCGTGTAGGGGATCGAGTAGCGCAGCCGCCCGTCATAGAGAAACAGGCGGAATGTCGGGTAGAGGTCGTCCAGCAGTTCGGCCATGTGCAGCAGCTGCCTGCGCCGGTCCTCGGCGGGGAAGTTGCTCCAGACGCCGAGCCCGCGGGCGAATATCTCCAGCGTGTGGCGCGGCATACAGACCTCCATGTCGGTCTCCGGCCGCCGGTTGTAGTCGATGCGGTACTGCGTCTCGACCGCCTGCGCCTGGGCGCTTTTGTTGGAGATGCCGGCCTCGTAGTCGACCAGCGCTTCGGTACGCAGAAGATCGGGAATGCCGGCCGGCACGTAGCGTATCTTGGTGCCAAGCGCCTCGGCATGCCACCTGGCCAGCAGGGTTCGGTCGAAACCGCCCGCAGCCTCCTCGATTTCCAGGCTTTCGCGGATTTCGCCGGTGACGCCTTCATCCTGGCTGAGGCCCAGCAGCCAGTCGAGCGACACCTTGAACTGTGCCGCGATGTTGAGCAGCGTTTCGGCGCGAGGCAGGCGGGTCGATGCGCCCGACAGCAGTTGCGACAGGGCGGAACGATCGATGCCGACCGCCGCGGCGAAACTCGACTGATTGAGATCGGATCGTGTCAGGAGCAGCTTGAGCCGATCCCGGAAGACGGCCGACAGGTCTCGTTTGTCCATTTCAGAATCACCTCTTTGAGAGGATAGATTTGCGTGAGGCAGGTCTGGTGGCGACTTTCACCACAAATGAATCTTCCTCTTGTTTACTAAAGATAACATTTGAGGCTTAACATGCGCAATCACAACATTTTGTGCGCATTATCGCGTTGCTGGTGAGGCAACCCTGCTGACACAATGCTGTCAGGAACTCGAATCGGTTCCGCAGGCAGAACAGCAGTCGACAAATGGCACAGCTACAAGACAGGCATGGACGGCAGGGCACGGTCGAATGGCCGACGGTGATGCTCGCCCTTGCTTGTTACGGCATCTGGTTTGCCGCTGGCCTGTATCTGTGGCCGTCCCATCCTCTGATGGCGCTCGTTGTCATGACGCTGACGGTGGCGCTGCAATCCTCGCTGGTTCATGAGGTGCTGCATGGCCATCCGACCCGCAACGCGCTGGTCAACGAGGCGTTCGTCTTCCTGCCGCTCGGTGTCGTGTGGCCGTTCCGCCGCTTCAAGACGCTGCATCTGCGCCATCACGCCGACGAACGGCTGACCGATCCGCTGGACGATCCGGAGAGCTACTACCAGGCGCTGTGGCATCACAACGACATGCCGCGCTGGATGAAGGCACTGCTGCGCGCCAACAATACGATGGTCGGCCGTTTCTTCCTCGGGCCGTGGCTGTCGGCGACCGGCTTCTATATGGACGATGCGAAGCAGATCGCCGCCGGCGACGCTGTGATCCGCCGCGCCTGGCTTCTTCATCTCGTGGGCCTGGCCGTGGCGTTGTTGGTTGTTCGGTTCGGCTTCGGCATTCCGCTCTGGCTTTATCTGCTTGTGCCGGTGTGGTTCGGGCAATCGCTCATCGCCATCCGCACCTTTGCCGAGCATCAGTGGTCGGAGAACCCGGAGGGCCGGACGGTGATCGTCGAGCGCTCGGCGCTGTCGTTGCTGTTCCTCAACAACAATCTGCATTTCGTCCACCACAAGAAACCGGCCGTCGCCTGGTACAGGCTGCCGCGTCTTTTCCACGCCGATCGTGAAGGCTGGCTGCGGGCCAACAACGGCTATGTCTATCCGAATTATCTGGCGCTACTCAAAGCCTACGCCTTCAACGCGAAAGAGCCGGTGGTCCACCCTGTGCTGCGCCGCGTCGCCGAGCGGGGCAGGGCATTCAAGCCGCGCGTGCGCGCCCGCAACGTTCATGGTCTCGGCACGGTGCCGGTTCCGGCCGAGCCGCCGAAAGAATAGGCTCGGCTTTCGCCGAAGCACGGCCTTGCGCGCTCCCTTCCAACATTGTCAGATCGCGGCATGAGTGAATTCATCGCCGCGCTGCCCATGTATGACTGGCCGGAGGTGCGGGCCGAGATCGACGCCGAATGGGCGCGGCTGCGCGACAGTCTGCGCCAGGCCGGCATCGATGCGCCGGAGCAGCTCGTCCGCCGCAATGCCGACATGCCGCCGGTGCCGGGCGGTATCCGCGATGCGTCCGGCGAGGTCATCGCGCCAGACCCGGCGACGCTGCCGCCTGATGAACTCGACTATCCGACGCTCTGGCGCCATCCAGTGCTGCTGTTCGCCCAGACCTGCTGGGGGCCGATGGAGCTTGGCCTCGCCCGGCATGTTCAGCTGTTGGGCCAGCCGGACTATTCGGCCTTTGAAGGCGGGCAGGGGGTGTTTTATTCGAGCGCGATCGTGATGCGGCGCACTTTACTCTCCCCCTTGTGGGGAGGGTCGGACAACGAAGCCGAACGGGGTGCGGGTGCGTCACTGCCGTCACCCCCACCCCGTCTCAAGACCTTTGCTGCGCAAAGCACCCTCGCCGACTTTCCGGGGCGAGCCACGGGTCTCGCCCGTCCTTCGGACCCCCACAAGGGGGAGGGTGTCGGGGCGCCTGCCGACGGTGCCCGATTCATCCCAATTCACCTGCTGCGCAGCCAACGCTTCATCTACAACAGCGTGGACTCCATGTCCGGCATCCTGGCGCTGACGCGCGACCTTGACGCCCTGGGCGAAAGCCTCGACCTGTTCGCCAGCCGATCGGAAAGCGGCGGCCATCGGGCGTCCATCCGCGCGGTGGCGCAGGGCGACGCCGATGTCGCCGCCATCGATTGCCGTAGCTGGGCGATGGCGCAACGTTTCGAGCCGGCGGCAAAGGCGCTTGCGGTTGTGGGCTGGACGGCGCGGCGCAAGGGCCTGCCCTATATCGCGGCGGCAGCGATACCTGCTGAGGTCGTCGCGGTCTCGCGGGAGGTGCTGGCGGCGCTCGAGTGACCCAACGGCTGTTGTGGGGAGATAACTAGGACGCCGGAGCCGCTGTTGGCGAAGCTGCTGGCGCCGATCCGGCCGGCGCCGCAACCGATTTCTTGATGTCGGCAACGAAAACGCGGCGTTCCTTCTTCTCCTGGTCCCAGGTGAACAGCATCGGAACAGTGAGCTCACGCGGCGGGCCAGCCAGTTCGTAGCCAGCCCGGCGGATGCGGTCGACGATGTCGCCGCGCGGCTCCGGCCGGTCGAGCGACAGCAGACGTGCCGGCTCCCGCAGCCGTTCGGCAAAGCCCGGGACCTCGGTCGACATGATGACCAGGTCCGGATCGGCCAGCCGCAGATTGCCGATCCAGTGCCAGTCCGCGATGACCGTGTTGATCGGGCCGCCGGCCGTCAGGTCGCGGTAGAGCGTGGAATAATCCACGCGGGCGATGCTGCTTCGGTCCGAGCCGCCGTGAAGATGGATGTACCAGGTGAAGGGCATGACCAGCAGGGCCGCGCCCGCCGCCAGGCAGATGACCGCGATCTGCGCGGTGCGGCCCTTTTCGCCGAGACGCTCCATGCGCATGGCCATGGCGAGCGGAAGAAACAGCAGGATCGGCAGCATCCAGCGGTCACGGAAAGCGGTTGCGCCGCTGGCCAGCACGAGTATCAGGACGACGCCCACGCCGACTGCCAAGGTTCGCCACAGAAGTTTTTCCATATCCCGCGCCGGACCGGTGACGCGAAAACCGGAAATGCCACAAGCCAGGCTGACCAGTCCGAACACGGCGACCGGCAGCAGCGAGAAGTTGATGATGGCTTCGGCATATTCGCCGATGCCGGCCAGTGCGACGGTCAATGGTCCGCCGCTGGCGCCAATGCCGAACTTGTAGCCGCGCGACAGGAATTCCTCGGGATGGCTGAGATTCCAATAGAGCGTCGGCGCGCAGGCCAGCAGGGCGATCGCGACGCTGAGCAGGATTCGCCGGTCCATGATCGCGGGCCGGATGGACGGCAGCGACAGCGCTGCCGCGAGCAGGGCGCCGATCAGGAAGATATCGTTGTATTTGGCCAGGATTGCCGCCGCCAAGGCCAGCCCGAAGGCCACATAGGCGGGTGTCGTGCGCCGCTGCACCAGTTCGACGAAGGCCAGGAGAAGCAGCGAGCAGAAGCAGAACACCGCCACCGAGTGCGACAGCGTGTGCTGCATTTCCCACAAAATCTGCGGGAACAGCGCGACGCCGAACATGGCCGTCAGGGCGGTGTGCCGCGAATATCCCATGCGCAGGGCAACCAGCACGATCGATGCCAGGCCGGTGAAGACCATCGCATATTTGACGATCTTCAACGTCAGCACGGTCGGGCCGAATATCTGCGCCACCGTCCAGGCAAACCAACTGTATAGAGGCGGCTGCGAACCGCCATAGCCGGCGCGCAGCTCGCCCATATACATGAGCTGTTCGGCATCATCGACGCCGACGCCGGTGCCGACGATGTGCGAGAGCGCCGTCATGACGACGATCTGGATCAGGAAATAGGCCGCGAGCGCGACGAACACCGCACTGATAGATCCGACGCGGCCCTCAGCCAGCCAGTTTGCCCGCGCCACATGTGCGGGAAGATATTTTTGCGCCCAAGCCGCCTGCATGACGGCTCTATAAGCACGACCGGCGAGGCCACACAATCGCCCTTACATCCAGATACTCTGTCAGGCGCGCATCTTGTCCCCGGCAGGATCGAAAAACGGCTCGACGTTGATGCGGGCCGGGCGGCGATGACCGAGGATTTCGATCTCGAACCGGCCGGCGCTTCCGTCGTCCGCCAACGCCGCGGGGATGTAGCCCTGGGCCATGGATTTCTGCACGAAATGCGCATAGCCGCCGGACGTTACCCATCCGACCACGCGCCAGTCCCCATCGACGATGCCGCGCACCGCGGAGGCGCCTTCGGCCGCCTTCGAGGTGCGCACCTCCTTGCCTGCCGCGTCGAAACGCGGGGCGCCATAGCCGTGCGGCTGGTCGATCGTGCCGTAGTCGGTGGAAACCTTGGCCCAGATGGGCTCGTCACCCATGACATCGGCGTCAGCGGCATCGACGACGAAGGAAACCCGGCGCAGCTTCGGGCCGTCCGTCTGTTCCTTTGCCGCCGCCTCGCGGCCGATGAAGTCGTTCTTGTCCAGCTTGATGAAGCGGTCCATGCCACCTTCGAACGGTCCGTAGATCGGCCGAAGCTCGCGGAACCAGGTGGGGAAATTCTTCTCCAGGCGCATGGAAAGCAGGGCGCGCATACCGAAATCGACGATGCCGAACTCTTCGCCGGCCAGCTTGATCGCCTGATAGACCAGCCGCTGATAAGCAGGCTGCATCCATATCTCGTAGCCGAGATCGCCGGTATAGGTGATCCGGTTGACCATGCAGGGCGCGCCGCCGACCGCCATTTCGCGGAAATCCATGAAGCGGAAGGCCTCGGTCGAGACGTCGACATCGGCCAGCTTCCGAAGCAGGTCGCGGGATTTCGGCCCGGCGATGGAAAGGCCGACCAGCGTCTGGTCGAAACGGTGGATGCGAACCGACCCATCCTTCGGCAGGTGCTTTTCGAACCAGCGCATATGATATTTCGCCGCCGCCGACGATCCCCAGATCATGAAGCGATCCTCGCCTGCCTTGGCGATGGTGAAATCGCCGATCAGCCTGCCGAACTCGTTCAGCATCGGCGTCAGCACGATGCGGCCGGCCTTCGGCATCCTGTTGGTCATCAAGCGATTCAGGAAATCCTCCGAACCCGTTCCGCTGACTTCATATTTTGCGAAATTGGCGATCTCGGTAACGCCGACCCGCTCGCGCGTGGCGCGCACCTCGTTGCCGACATGCTCGAAATCGTTGGAGCGGTGGAAGGAGACGATATCCTTCGGCTCAGTGCCTTTCGGCGCGAACCACAATGGCGTTTCGAGGCCCCAGCTGTCGCCCATGACGGCGTTCTGCGCCACCATCGTGTCGTAGAGCGGGGTGGTTTGCGCCGGCCGGGCCGCCGGCAGCTCCTCATTGGGAAAGCGGATCGAGAATCGCCGTGAATAATTTTCGCGCACCTTGGCGTTGGTGTAGCGCAGCGTCGCCCATTCGCCCCAGCGCGCCACATCCATGCCCCAGACATCGAAGCCCGGATCGCCATGGACCATCCAGTTGGACAGCGCCAGCCCGACGCCGCCGCCTTGCGAGAAGCCGGCCATGACGGCGCAGGCGCACCAGAAATTGGTCAGGCCCTGCACCGGGCCGACCAGCGGGTTGCCGTCCGGCGCGAAGGTGAAGGGGCCGTTGATGATCTGCTTGATGCCGGCTTTCTCGATGCCGGGGAAATGCTTGAAGCCGATTTCCAGCGACGGTGCGATGCGGTCGATGTCCGGCTGCAGCAGCTCGTGGCCGAAATCCCATGGCGTGTTGACCGGCGACCACGGTTTGCAGGCCTTCTCATAAGTGCCGAGCAGTACGCCATTGCGTTCCTGACGCGTGTAGATCTCGCCCTTGAAGTCGAGCACGCCGACCATTTCGCGGCCGGTTTCCTTGTTGAAGGCCTCGACTTCCGGCATCCGCTCGGTCAGCAGATACATGTGCTCCATGGCAAGCAGCGGCAGTTCCAGCCCGACCATGCGGCCGACCTCGCGCGCCCACAGGCCACCGCAATTGACGACATGCTCGGCCTTGATCGTTCCCTGTTCGGTGACGACATTCCAGGTGCCGTCCGGCTCCTGGGTCAACTCGATGACGCGGTTGCGCAGCACGATTTCCGCGCCCAGCTTTTTCGCCGCCTTGGCGTAGGCGTGGGTCGTGCCGGACGGATCGAGATGGCCCTCGACCGGGTCCCACATGGCGCCGACGAAGTTGGTCTCGTCCATCAGCGGGAACATCGCCTTGGCTTCCGATGGCGTGATAAGCTCGGTGTCCATGCCGAGATAGCGGCCCTTGGCGTGGGCGAGCCGAAGAAAATCCATGCGCTCCGGCGTATCGGCCATCATCACGCCGCCGGTCAGGTGCAGCGAGCAGGACTGGCCGGAAAGCTCCTCGATCTCCTTGTAGAGCTGGACGGTGTAGGCCTGCAGCTTGGCGACGTTGGGGTCGCCGTTCAGCGTATGGAAACCGCCGGCGGCGTGCCAGGACGAGCCGGAGGTCAGTTCCGAGCGCTCGATGAGCACGACATCGGTCCAGCCGGCCTTGGCGAGATGATAAAGAACCGAGCAGCCGACGATGCCGCCGCCGATGACAACCGCTTTTGCGTGGGATTTCATGGGGATGGGTCCGTATGTGGAGACAATGATTCCGGAATTGCGCTGATTGTGATCCGAGTTTTAGAAATCCGTCGGAGCGCCGCCTTCGGCTTTTCGCTTCTCCACGAAGGCGTCGAGTTCCTCGCGGATCGCCGGGTCGAGATAGGGTTCCTCATACATGGCCAGCCGCTCCTTCCAGATGCGGTTGGCCTTCTCGAAGGCGGTTGGCGCGCCGTGCTCGCTCCAGGTTTCAAAGTTCCGCCAGTCGGACAGGATCGGTGCATAGAAGGCATTCTTGTAGCGCGACTGCGTGTGCGGCGTGCCGAAGAAATGGCCTCCGGGGCCGACGTCGCGGATGGCGTCGATGGCGAGCGCGTCTTCCGACAGGTCCAGCGGCGTCAGGAATTCCGTCACCATCTGCAAAAGATCGATGTCAAGAATGGTCTTTTCGTAGGAGCAGGTCAGCCCGCCCTCAAGCCAGCCGGCGGCGTGCTTGATGAAATTGCCGCCGCCCTGGATGCAGCCCCACAGCGAGAAAACGCTTTCATAGGCAGCCTGCGCATCCACTGCGTTGGCGGCGCAGACATTCGAAGTGCGGTAAGGTAGTCGATAGCGGCGGGCGAGCTGGCCGCCGACGAGCTGCGCCTTCATGTATTCGGGCGTGCCGAAGGCCGGCGCGCCGGATTTCATGTCGACATTGGAGGTGAAGCCGCCATAGCCGACCGGCGCGCCCTTGCGCACCATCTGCGTGAAGGCGATGCCGGCGAGCGCCTCGGCGTTCTGCTGCACCAGCGCGCCGGCGATGGTGACGGGCGCCATGGCGCCCGACAGGGTGAAGGGGGTGACGACCACCACCTGTCCGGCTGACGACATCTGGATGATGCCTTCCATCATCGGGACGTCGAGCTTGAGCGGCGAATTGGTGTTGATGATGGTGATGAGCGACGGCTCTTCCAGCAACTGCTCACGCGAGATGCCGCGGCCGATGCGGGCGATCTCGATGCCGTCGAGATTGCGCTCCAGCCCGAGCGAATAAGCGTGAAAGGCCTTGTCGGTCAGCACCACGAAATCGCGCAGGCATTCGAGATGGCGGATCGACGGGTGGATATCGACAGGCTCGACCGGGTAGCCGCCGGTCACATGCAGGATGTTGTGCATCTGCCCGAGCTTCACCAGGTTGCGGAAGTCCGGCTGGTTGCCGGCACGGCGGCCGCCCTCCTTGTCAGAACAGTTGGGTGCCGAAGCCATCTGCGAGAAGATGACGTTGTCGCCGCCCATGCGGACATTGTGGGCGGGGTTGCGCGCGTGCAGCGTGAATTCCGCCGGGCAATGCGCGATCAGTTCGAGGATCATGCCGCTGTCGAAACGCACGCGGTCGGAGCCGTCGCGCACGTCTGCGCCATGCGCCTTCATGATGCGACGGGCCTCGTCGTGCAGCACGTCGACGCCGATTTCCCGCAGGACGCGCAGGGAGGCGAGGTGGATCGACTCCAGTTCGTCGTCGGAGACGAATTTCGTCGGCGTCAAAGGGTTCCTGAGCTGCCGGAAAGGCGGCTGTTCGAAGGCGCCGGCGCCGCTGGAGCGCTTGCCAGCGCGGCCGCCGCGCCGGTTGCGGTCGGCAGCAAGTGCCGGTTCGACAGAATGCAATTCGGCGCTCATGAACACCTCGGAAACCGGACGCTTCGCGGCTGATAATGGACTGCGCCCGGCGCGCCCAGTGCGGAAGCGGCGACCAGAAGGACGAGCAAAACGACATGATGTTTACTGCTGGATGCCGTCCATTGCTTGTGCGGCCACGCAACGGGCCGTGACAAGTGCGTGCGCTGCAACCCCGGCGGAACGTTCCTCCTTACGACGCGTTTAAAGGCGCGCCCGATAGCGGTCGCCAGGGGAATTTCCATGACAGTACGAAAAATCCGCAAGGCGGACCGCGCAGCCATTGCCGGGAGCTTGATGCTGACGCCCATGGTGATGGCCATGCGCATACCGCTGATGGCGGCGGAGAGCGGGGGTGTTCATGGCATGGGCAAGGAAGCCCGGCGCGCCATCCTGGAGAAGAATGCGGCTTTCGCGCAGGGCGTGGTCGCAGCACAACTGTCGCTGGTCCAATCCGCCGCGGATTTCTGGACGGATGTTTTCGCCGGCAAGACACCGGCGCTGATCAGCGGTGTCGCAGCTGAGCGCTCCATCCTGGCCGCACTTGGCCCTGCCAGCCGGGCCGTCAACGCGAATTATCGTCGCCTGTCACCGAAGTGACGACAACTCAAATGCAAAAGCCGCGCTCCGTTAGGAACGCGGCTTTGCCAAATACGCATGGCACTTTTTACTCAAGTACTAAAACCTGGCTCCGGGACGCGAGACCTGATCCGGAGCGCCGGGCGGAAATCCGCCTCGCGTTCCGTTCTACAGGCACATCGTTACCGTGGGGTTATCGAGAGCTTAAGCAAACCTAAATATAGGCTTTTTGTGGTCGAAGCGGTGGCGAGCGTTTCTGCCTGTCGGCGTCACCTGTCGCCGCGCAGGAAATTGATGATGCCGGAGAAATCTTCGCCGCCCAGTCCTTGCGCTGCGAAGAGCGCATAAAGCTGCGTGGCTTCGGCGCCGAGCGGCGTCACCGCGCCAGCGCCCTGGGCGGCCTCCTGGCTGAGCTTCAAATCCTTGAGCATCAGCGCCGCGGCAAAACCCGGCCTGTAATCCCTGTTGGCGGGCGAAGCCGGCACCGGCCCCGGGACCGGGCAGTTGGTGGTGAGCGCCCAACACTGGCCGGAAGAGGTGGAGGCGACATCGAAAAGCGCCTGATGCGACAGGCCGAGCTTTTCGGCCAGCACAAAGGCCTCGGCGACGCCAATCATCGAAATGCCGAGGATCATGTTGTTGCAAATCTTGGCTGCCTGGCCGGCGCCGTCGTCTCCGCAATGGACGATCCGCCGGGCCATCGGCTTCAGAACCGGCTCCGCAACCGCGAAGGCCTCCGCAGCACCGCCAGCCATGAAGGTGAGGGTGGCGGCGGATGCGCCGACCGTGCCGCCTGAAACCGGCGCGTCGATCGAAAGCAGGCCGTGCCTTTTGGCGATTGCATGAGCCCTGCGGGCGGATTCGACATCGATGGTCGAGGAATCGATGAACAGCGCGCCTTTTTCCGCTTTCGACGCGATGTCTTCGTAGACCGACAGCACATGTTTACCGGCAGGCAACATGGTGATGACGACCTCCGCGCCCTTCACCGCGGCCGTCGCATTGGCCATGACGGTGATGCCGTGCTCGCGCGCCACGGTCAGGTTTTCCGGCATCAGGTCGAAGCCCTGCACCGCGTGTCCGGCCTTGACCAGATTTGCGGCCATGGGATTGCCCATATTGCCGAGGCCGATGAAGGCGATGGTGGTCATTGGTTCCTCCAGTAGGGGCAGTCGGCAGTTGGCAGTCGGAATTTCCCGATTGCTTACTGCCGCCCAATCAATTGCCGCGCGATGATGACGCGCATGATCTCGTTGGTGCCTTCGAGGATCTGATGGACGCGCAGGTCGCGCACCAGTTTCTCGATGCCGTAGTCATGCAGATAGCCGTAGCCGCCAAGAAGCTGCAAAGCCTGGTTGGCGATTTCGAAGCCGGTGTCGGTGACGAAGCGCTTGGCCATGGCCGACCATTTCGAGGCATCGTGGGCCTTGGCGTCGAGCTTCGAGGCCGCCGCGTAGAGGAAGATGCGCGCAGCCTGGAGTTCTGTCTCCATGTCGGCGAGCCTGAACTGCAGCGCCTGGAACTGGTTCAACGCGGAGCCGAATGCCTTGCGCTCGGCCGTATAGGCAAGCGCCTTGTCGAGGGCCGACTGCGCGCCGCCGAGCGAACAGGCGGCAATGTTGAGCCTGCCGCCATCGAGGCCCGCCATGGCAATGCCGAAGCCAGCGCCCTCGGTCGAGAGCAGGTTTTCCGCCGGCACCTTGCAGTCCTCGAAGATGACCTGGCGGGTCGACTGCATGTGCCAGCCCATCTTGTGCTCATTGGCGCCGAAGGAGAGGCCGGGCGCATCCTTCGGGACGACCACGGTGGAGATGCCTTTCGGGCCTTCCGCGCCGGTGCGGACCATGGCGATGTAGACGTCGCTGTCTCCGGCGCCGGAAATGAACTGCTTGGCGCCGTTCAGCACATAGTCCGAACCGTTGCCGCCCGAGCGCACCGCCCTGGTCTTCAGCGCCGCCGCGTCGGAACCGGAGCCGGGCTCGGTCAGGCAGTAGCTGGCCAGCCATTCCATCGAGGTCAGCTTCGGCAGGAAGCGCTGGCGCTGCTCCTCATTGCCGAAGCGGTCGATCATCGATGCCGCCATGTTGTGGATGGAGATGAAGGAGGAGAACGCCGGGCAGGCATGTGCGAGCGCTTCGAAGATCAGCACCGCGTCGAGGCGGCCGAGGCCGGAGCCGCCGACATCGTCGCGCACATAGATGCCGCCCAGCCCGAGCGGGCCTGTTTCGCGGATGACGTCGGTCGGAAAGTGCTTGTCGCGGTCCCATTCGAGCGCATGGGGGGCAACGCGCTCGGCGGCGAAATCCTGCGCCATTGTCTGGATGGCCCGCTGGTCCTCGTTGAGCTCGAACTGGCCGCCGGCCGCTTGAACCGCGCTATCCATGACGTCCTCCCGAAATGTCGTTTTGGGCTATGCGCATTCCGCAATCTAGACCAATGATGCCACCGCGCAATCCGACCATCTGCGAAGCGGCTGTGCAAAAATGAAGACCCGGAGCCTTTCAGTGACGACAATTTTCAACATTGGACCATCGCTTGGGGCCACCGTCAGGGCAGGGATCTAGCGATGGCGCGGGCGGTCATGCTGCAGGGCACGGGATCGGATGTCGGCAAAAGCGTGCTGGTGGCCGGCCTGTGCCGGGCTGCCAGAAAGCGCGGTCTGGCGGTCAGGCCGTTCAAGCCGCAGAACATGTCCAACAATGCCGCCGTGGCTGCCATACCGGGGCAGGCCGGGGCGGGGGAAATCGGTAGGGCGCAATGGCTGCAGGCACTCGCCTGCGGGGTCGAGCCCACCGTCCACATGAACCCGGTGCTGCTGAAGCCGCAGACCGATATCGGCTCGCAGGTCGTCGTGCAGGGAAAAATGGCCGGCGAGGCGCGGGCGCGCGACTATCAGGCGCTGAAGCCGAAGCTGATGGAAGCGGTGCTGGATTCATGGTCGAGGGTTGGCGAAGGGGCCGATCTGGTGATCGTCGAAGGCGCGGGCTCGCCGGCCGAGATCAATTTGCGCAGCCGCGACATCGCCAATATGGGCTTCGCCACGCGGGCCGACGTGCCGGTCGTCCTGGTCGGCGACATCGACCGCGGCGGCGTCATCGCCTCGCTGGCCGGCACCCATCTCATCCTGCCGGACGAGGACCGGCGCATGGTGGCGGGCTACATCATCAACAAGTTTCGCGGCGACGTCTCGCTGTTCGATGAAGGCATCAAAGCCATCGATGGTTTCACCGGCTGGCGGTGTTTCGGCGTGGTGCCGTGGCTGGATGCGGCGGCCCGATTGCCGTCGGAAGATTCCGTCGTGCTGGAGCGCTTGGCCAAGGGCGAGAAGCGCGCGCTCAAGGTGGCTGTGCCGATGCTGTCGCGCATCGCGAATTTCGACGACCTCGATCCGCTGCGCGCCGAACCGCAGGTGGAGGTGGTGTTCGTCCCGCCCGGCGACCCGTTGCCCACGGATGCGGGACTGGTGGTCATTCCTGGCTCCAAGTCGACGATCGGCGATCTGTTGCGGTTTCGCGAGAATGGCTGGGACCGGGACCTTGCCGCCCATGTGAAGCGCGGCGGTCATGTCGTCGGCCTTTGCGGCGGGTTCCAGATGTTGGGCCGCACGGTGCATGATCCGCATGGCATCGAAGGCGGGGCTGCTGAAGCGCCGGGTCTGGGATTGCTCGATGTCGAAACGGCGATGGAGCCGGAAAAGACCGTGCGGCAGGTCACGGCAAGCTCGGTACCGTTCGGCCTGCCATTGGCAGGCTATGAAATTCACCTCGGCCGCACCTTCGGGCCGGATTGCGCCAGACCGGCGACGCTGATCAACGGGGTGGAGGACGGCGCGGTTTCGGCCGACGGCAAGGTGTTCGGCACCTATCTGCACGGATTGTTCGGCGCCGATGCCTTCCGCGCCAAGTTTCTCGAAAGCCTTGGGGTCAAGGGCGGCGGCATCGACTACCGTCAAGGGGTGGAGGATGCGCTGGACCGCATCGCGGCGCAGCTCGAGGAACATCTCGACTGCGAGGCGATTTTTTCGCTGGCCCGCTAAGTTCGGATCGAAGCGCCGGCCACATACAGCCGCGCCGGCGCTTCGGCTCCGAGGTGAAGATTTAGACGCCGCGGATCAGGCAGGCGACCGCCAGCACGACATAGGCGATGGTCATGACCCAGAAGGCGGACAACGCGCCGAGACTGAAAATACCGAACGCCATCAGCAACGCGATGACCGCGATGATGACGGTTATGATGAAAACGATCTGCTTAGGTGCACTGAGATTCATCATTGCCTCCTCCGCATCGTGATTCGATGCGGCACCATGATACCAGCCTACCGGATCACACACCAATGGCGGTGCGCAGCGGGTTTTGCGGATCGGAAAGCAGCTTGATCGCCAGCGCCACGCAGACCAGCACCAGCAGCGGCTTGATCAGCCGGGCGCCGATACGCACGGCCAGCAGGGCCCCGACGCGGGCACCGAGGAACTGGCAGACGCCCATCATCAGGCCGATCTTCCAATGAATGACGCCGACAGCGGCGAACACGGCGAAACCGCCGAGATTGGAAGCGAAATTGAGCAGCTTGGTGTGGGCCGTAGCCTTGAGCACGCCGTAGCCCGCCAGCGCCACGAAGGCGAGCATGTAGAACGAGCCGGCGCCCGGCCCGAACAGCCCGTCATAGAAGCCGATGACGGGCACCACGGTGAGCCCGAACAGGAAGGGCGACAGGCGCTCGGCTCTGTCGACATCGCCCATGTTGGGCTTGACGGCAAAGTAGATCGCAATGGCGATCAGGACTATGGGGAGAGCTGCACCGAGGACTTCGCCGGGAACCACGGTGGCGGCCAGGGCGCCAATGGCGCTGCCGGCAAAGCAGAGAAGGGCGGAGGGAAGCTGGCGGCGCGGATTGACCTGCCCCTTCGAGGCATAAGCGAGCGTCGCTGAGCCTGAGCCGAACAGGCCCTGCAATTTGTTGGTGCCGAGCGCCTCGACCGGCGAAAGACCGGCCAGCAGCAGCGCCGGCACGGTGACCAGTCCGCCACCGCCGGCGATGGAATCGATGAAACCGGCGCAGAAGGCGGCAAACGCCAGCAAGGCCACAGTCTGGAGGGTGAGGTCGAACATGTTCGGGTAAAGGCTGCGCTGCCTGCGGGATAAGGCGTTCGACCACAGCCACCCCTTTTGCGCAAGGCCGATTTGGCGCTAACTATCGGACCAGCTCATGGGGGACACGCATGGCCATCGCATTGCTAGACCAGATACGCGCCGCGCTCGACGGCGATCCCGGCGTCCGCAAGGTGGCCGAGGATCCCGTGCTTTCGGCCGAACTGCTGATGCTGTTCCGGATGATCCTGGCGGACGGCTCTGTCAGCGA
Source organism: Mesorhizobium sp. BE184 (assembly GCF_031457045.1). Lineage (NCBI taxonomy): Bacteria > Pseudomonadati > Pseudomonadota > Alphaproteobacteria > Hyphomicrobiales > Phyllobacteriaceae > Mesorhizobium > Mesorhizobium sp. BE184. Next base: position 1,559,218 of record NZ_JAVDVU010000001.1, on the reverse strand, counting down.
GAACGAAATGGAGACGTTGCGGCGCATCTGCGCGGAGTCGTTCGGTATCTCCGCAGAGAGCATGGACGGCGTCGTCGAGTATCTGAACGACTTCGGTTACGAGACGACCGGTTCGCAGGCGATCGCCATGTTCCGTGGGCTGGACATCGAGCGCCGCCGGCTGCTGGCGCGGCACATGGCGGAAATCGCCAAGGCCGATCGTCACCTGGCGGAGAACGAGGTGAGATTGCTGCGCCGGACGCTGGAGCTTCTGGATATCAGCCCGGTCGATGCGGTGAGAGCGCCGACCGAGCCGTAGTTCGCCACTCACCCCTGTTCCCGCATCTTTTTGGCCAGCGCGCGATGGAGATCGGGCGCGGCCGCGACCAGCGCCTGGGCGGCTTCCGAACGCGGACTGTCCAGCACCGAGGGGGTCGGTCCCCGTTCGACGATCCGCCCGTCATGCATGACCATGACCTCGTCTGTTATGGCCCGCGCCACCGTCAGGTCGTGGGTGATGAAGAGATACGCAACCCCCAGCCGGTCGTTGAGATCGGCGAAGAGGTCGAGCACCTGCGCGCGGATCGACACGTCGAGCGCCGAGACCGGCTCGTCGGCGACGATCAGTCTGGGCCGGGTGATCAGGGCGCGGGCGATGGAAAGGCGCTGGCGCTGTCCGCCCGAAAATTCGTGCGGGTATTTGTTGAGATCGGTTTCGGACAAGCCGACTTCGCGCAGCGCGTGGACCACCATGTCGCGCCGCTCGACGGGCGAAGGCTGTGCTTCCAGAAGATGCAGCGGCTCGGCGACAAGCTTCTCCACCTTCTGGCGCGGATCGAAGGAGCCGTAAGGGTCCTGGAACACGACCTGCATGTCGCGCCGGGCCGGTTTGAGATCGGCCTCCGACCTGCCGGTGATCGTCTCGCCGCGAAAGCGGATTTCGCCGGATGACGGTTTGTCCAGGGCGAGGATCATGCGGGCGAGGGTGGACTTGCCGCAGCCTGAGCGGCCGACAAGGGCGACTGACTGGCCAGGGGCAATGGTGAAGGACACATCGTCGACGGCATGAACCGGCGCATCGCGGCGGAAGAGCGAAGTGCGGCGGCCGGGGTAGAGGCGGGAGATGGATTGGACGGAGAGGAGGGGGGCGGCACTTTCACCCTCCTCCTTGTGGGGAGGGTCGGCGAGAGGACTTTGCGAAGCAAAGGGATCGAGACGGGGTGGGGGTGCAACATCCGGCGCGGGCGTTCCCCCACCCCGTTTCGTGATCTCCGCTGCGCTTCGATCACTCACCGACTCACCGGGGCGAGCCACGGGTCTCGCCCGTCCGTCGGACCCCCACAAGGGGGAGGGTGAAGCCCTACGCTTCGGCACATGCATCGAGGCCTGCGCCAGTTGACGTGTGTAGGGATGTTCTTGCTGCGACAGCACGCGGGCCGTCTCGCCGGCTTCCATCACCTCGCCGTGGCGCAGGATGGTGATGCGGTCGGCCATTTCGGTGACGACGGCGAGGTCGTGCGAGATCAGCAGCAGGCCCATGCGGTTCTCGGCGACGAGATCGCGCAAAAGGTCGAGGATCTGCGCCTGCAGCACGACGTCGAGCGCCGTGGTCGGCTCGTCGGCGATCAGCAGCTTCGGCTTCAGCGCGCAGGCGATGGCGATGACGACGCGCTGGCGCTGGCCGCCGGACAGTTCGTGCGGATAGCGCGACAGCGGGAACTTCGCCTCCGGCAGGCCGACCCGGTCGAGAATTTGACGGGCACGATCCTCGGCCTCGGCGCGCGAGACGCGGGTGTGCCAGCGTATGCCCTCCGCCACCTGCTCGCCGATGGTCTTGACCGGATTGAGCGCCGTCATCGGCTCCTGAAAGACCATGCCGATATCGTCGCCGCGCAGGGCGCACATCTGGTCTTCGGTCGCGGCAAGAATGTCGATGCCGTCGAAGATGACGCTGCCGCTGGCGCGGGCGGCGTGGGGCAGCAACTGCATGATCGTCAGCGCCGTCATCGACTTGCCGGAGCCGGATTCGCCGACCAGCCCCATCACCTCGCCGCGCTCGATGGCAAGGTCCACGTTCTTCAGCACCGGTACGCCGCCGATCTCGAGCGACAGGTTCTCGATCTGGAGCAGACCTTTGGGCGGGCTCATGAACGCCGCCGCGATTTGGGGTCGAGGATATCGGCGATGCCGTCGCCGAGCAGATTGAGGCCCAGCACGGTGACGACGATGGCCATGCCGGGGAAGATCGCCATCCACGGCGCGATGGCCATGCGGGTCTGTGCTTCGAACAGCATGCGGCCCCAGCTCGGCATCGGCGGCTGCGAGCCGAGGCCGACATAGGACAGGCTGGCCTCGGCGAGGATGCCGAGCGCGAACTGGATGGTGCCCTGCACCAGAAGCAGCGTGGCGATGTTGGGCAGGACATGCTCGAGCGTGATCAGCGTGCGGTTCTTGCCGGCGGCTCGCGCTGCGAGGATGTATTCGCGCGGCCAGATGGCAAGCGCCCCGGCGCGGGAAACGCGCGCGAAGACGGGAATGTTGAAGATGCCGATGGCGATGATGGCGTTGACTGCGCCGGGTCCGAAGATCGCGGTGATCATGATGGCGGAGAGCAGGGCGGGGAAGGCGAAGACAAGGTCGTTCAGCCGCATGACGATTTCGTCCAGCCAGCCGCCGCGCGCGGCGGCGAGGCAGCCCAGCGGAACGCCGATGCCCATGCCGATGCCGACCGCCACCAGCGCCACGGCGATGGAATTGCGCGCGCCAACCATGACCATGGACAGGATGTCGCGGCCGAAATGATCGGTGCCGAACCAGTGCGTGAGGGACGGCGCCTGCGTCTTGTCGGCGATGACCAGTTTTGTCACATCGAATGGCGTCCAGAAAAACGACAGCAGCGCCATGGCGACGACGGCTACCGCAATCACAAAGCCGATCACGAAAGAGCGGTTGGCGAAGGCCCTGGCGACAAGCCGCTCCGGTTTCTCCCTTGAGACATCGACAGGCAGCGTCATTCGCGGCCTCTGAGGCGCGGATCGACGATTGCGTAGGACAGGTCGACGATGAGGTTGACAGCGATGACGGCGGCGACCAGCAGCATCACGACGCTCTCCACCACGATCAAGTCGCGCTGGGTGATCGCCTGGAAGACGAGGCGACCGAGACCCGGCAGGTAGAAGACGTTTTCGATGATGATGGTGCCGGCCAGCAGGAAGGCGAATTGCAGGCCGAGGATGGTGAGCACCGGGATCATCGCGTTGCGCAGCGCGTGCTGCCATAGAACGGCGCGGTAAGGCAGGCCCTTGGCGCGGGCTGTGCGGATATAGTCCTCGTTCAGCACGTCGATCAGCGCCGAGCGGGTGACGCGGGCGAGGATCGCCGCCTGCGGCAGGGCCAGCGCCACCGCCGGCAGGAGCAGGGATTTGAGCGCCGGCCAGATGCCGTTGCCCCAGCCGGGGAAGCCGCCGGCCGGCACCAGCCGCAGCCACACGGCGAAGAGATAGATCAGCATCAGCGCGAACCAGAAATTCGGGATCGCTACGCCGATCTGCGCCGCCCCCATGGCCAGCGTGTCGCCGGCATGGCCGCGGCGGCTGGCGGAATAGAGCCCGACCGGAATGGCGATGACGGCCGAAAGCGCCAGCGCGATGAGCGCCAGCGGCAGGGAGACGGCAATGCGCTCGCGCACGAGGTCGAGCACCGGGACAGAGTAGGTGAGGGAGCGGCCGAGATCCAAGGTCAGCAGATCGCCCGCCCAATGCAGATAGCGCAGCAGCAGCGGGTCGTTGAGGCCCATCTGCGTGCGCAACTGCTCGACCTGCTCGGCGCTGGCGTTCATCCCGAGCATCAGGCGGGCCGGATCGCCCGGCACGATCTCCAGCACGGCGAAGACGACAAGCGAGGCCAGCACCAGCGTGGCGATGGCTATGGCGATACGCTTGAGGAGATAGGCGGTCATGGCGATTGTAGCGCATTTCCTTCTCCCCGTTTACGGGGAGAAGGTGGCCCGAAGGGCCGGATGAGGGGCAGCATGAATATTTCCAAAGTCAGCATCGCCCCTCATCTGCCTGCCGGCATCTTCTCCCCGTGAACGGGGAGAAGGAAGCTGTCCTTAATCCTTCCACTTCACCTTGGTGATGTCGTTGGCCTGGATCGGCGCGTCCGTCCAGAATCCCTCCAGCTTGGCGTCCCAGACGCCAACCTTGGGGAGCTCGAAAAGGAAGCCGACAACGGCGTCCTCGGCGAGGATTTTCTGCGCCTGGCCGAGCAAATCCTTGCGCTTGGCCTCGTCGGAGGTGACCTTCAGTTCCTCGATCACCTTGTCGAACGCGGGATTGTCGTAGTTGAAATAGTAGTCCTTGCGCGAATAGATATCGATGTCGTTCGGCTCTGTATGGGAGACGATGGTGAGGTCAAAATCCTTGCCCTTGAACACTTGCTCCAGCCACTGCGCCCATTCGATCGGAATGATCTCGAGGTCGATGCCGACTTCGCGCAGTTGCGAGGCGATGATCTCGCCGCCGAGACGGGCATAGGAGGGCGGCGGCAGCTTCAGTGTCGCCTTGAAGCCGTTTTCAAGGCCAGCCTCCTTGAGCAGTTCCTTGGCCTTGGCGACGTCGTGCGGGTACATGCCGGTCAGATCGACGTAGTCCTTGCTGGCCGGTGACTGGTGCGAGCCGATCGGCTTGCCGAAGCCGGCGGAGGCGCCCTCGACAATGGCGGCGCGGTCCAGCGCATAGGAGATCGCCTGCCGCACCTTGAGATTGTCGAAGGGCGGCTTCTTGTTGTTCATGGACAGCAGCGTCTCGCCCTCGGTGGCGCCGACGACGACGCTGAAGCGCGGATCGCCCTCGATCTGTGCGACGCCGTCCGGCTGAAAGAACGGGAACGCCTGCACGTCGCCCGAAAGCAGCGCCGGCACGGCGGCGGCTGCGTCAGGCACGATGCGGAACTCGGCCTTGTCGAGGAAGGCCGGCTCGCCCCAGTAGTCGGCGGATTTCACCAGCGTGATCGAAGAGCCCTTGGCCCAGTTCTCGAACTTGAACGGCCCGGTGCCGATCGGCTTTTCCTTGTTGGTGTCGGCGGTTTCCGGCGCCACGATCACCGCATCGCCCCAGCCGAGATTGTAGAGGAAGGAGCCCTGCGGATTCTTCAGGGTGATCTTGACCGTCGCCGGGTCGATCGCTTCGACCGTGTCGATGGCGGCGAACAGGGCTTTCTGGGCATTGGCCGATTTTTCGCCGCGCGCCCGGTCGAGCGAGAACTTCACGTCGTCGGCATTGAAGTCGCTGCCGTCGTGGAATTTCACGCCGCTGTGCAGCTTGAAGGTGTAGGTCTTGCCGTCGTCGGAGATGGTCCAGCTCTCGGCAAGATCGGGCAGCACCTCGCCGCTCGGTCCGATGCGGGTGAGGCCCTGAAAGACATTGGCGTAAAGCACCTCGTCAATGGCGGCGGCGGCGCTGGCGGTGGGATCGAGGTGAGGCGGCTCGAGCGGGATGCCGATCACGATGTCGGTCCGCGCGGCCATTGCCGATGTTGCCGACGCCAGTGCGAGGGCTGTCGCCGCCAGAACGCTCTTCCACGAATTCATCTGCCTACTCCCATTTTCCCGTTCGCAGGATAGAAGCCTGATTTGGCCGCAGAGTAAATCGGCGGCACCACCTCAGTCCCCGGCCTTGCCAAGCAAAAGCACGTTCAGGCCGATCGCCATCACCTTGGCGGATTGCACCATGTCGTCGATGCCAACCCACTCGTCCGGCCGATGGGCAAGATCGAGAATGCCCGGCCCGTAGGCGATGCAGTCGTAGATGTGGCCGATACGCGCAATGTGCTTCTGGTCATAGGTGCCGGGCGAAATGACGTAGTCCGGCTCGCGGTCGAACACCTCCATGATGCCCTGCGCCATCGCCTTGACCACGGGTGCGTCGCGCTCGGTCATCAGCGGCAACACCTCGAACAGGTCGCGGATATTATAGTTGAATTTCGGCCGGTCGCGCTTCAGCCGGTCGAGGATCGATGTTACCTCTGCCTTCACCTCTTCGATGTTTTCCTCCAGCAGGAAACGGCGGTCGATGGTGAGGCGGCAGGAATCGGGAACGTTGGGCGCGGGTAGGCCGGGCCGGAAATCCTCGGTCTGGCCGCCATGGATGGAATTGATGTTCATGGTCGAACGCCGCGCGCCTTCTGGCACCACCGGCATCGCCGTCATCTTGCGGTCGAGCGCCGGGAAAAGCTCTTCCTCGAAGGCTTGCAGCACGGCGCTCATGTGACGCACGGCGCTGTCACCCAGGAACGGCATCGAGCCATGCGCGATCTGGCCGTGGGTCTCGATTTCGGCCCACCAGACGCCGCGATGGCCGAGGCAGATGCGGTCCTTGTTGAGAGGTTCGGGAATGATGACGTGGTCGACCTTCGGCCTTGAAAAGTAGCCGAGCCTGGCCAGATGCGCGACGCCGCCGAAGCCGCCGGACTCTTCGTCGACCGTGCCGGAAATCTCGATGGCGCCGGGGAAATCCGGATAGGTTTCCATGAACGCCTCGACCGCGATGATGGAGGCAGCCAGTCCGCCCTTCATGTCGCAGGCGCCGCGCCCATAGACGCGCCCGTCCTTCACCTCGCCGGCGAAGGGATCGACCGTCCAGCCTTCACCGGCCTCGACCACGTCGATATGCGAGTTGAAATGCACGGTCGGGCCGGGCACGCGGCCGTCGAAACGGGCGACGACATTGATGCGCGGATAGCGGTCAGTGTCGCCGGGCGCGCCTTCGCCGCGAATGAACTCGACGCCGAACCCGCGTTTGCGCAGGCGCTCGCCGATATATTCAGCGCAGGGGCGATAGGCCTCGCCCGGCGGGTTGATCGTGGGAAATCGGATCAGTTCGGCGGTCAGCGTCACCAGATCGTCCCGGCGGGAATCGACGGCGCGGAAAAGTCGGTCGTTCATGCTTGGAGTTGAGCAGGGAACAGCCCCGTTTTGCAAGGGCTGGAGTCTTGGTGCAGGGACGAGGATTTTGCCGGCACAGCGGCGGGCAGAGCAATTTCACGGGAAATTGTTTAAATTTTCCGGTTCGGATCGGTCATTTTCGAAACAACTCGCGGCTAAAGTGAGCGTGGCATCTTTAAAGGAAGGAAAAACTGCGTGAAATAGCACGCGTCGGGGTAGACAAGGGCAATCTAAGAGGGGGTTGACGCATGAAGAAGATGTTTCTCATGGCAATAGCGCTTGGCGCTATGCTTATAGGGTCTTCCGTGGGCGCAAGTGCAGCGGCGCTGGTGGCTAACATCAATGTCTCCACGCAGACAATGACTGTAAGCCGGAACGGGCTGGTCATCTACCGCTGGAAGGTTTCGACAGCGCGCCAGGGGTATATCACGCCGCGCGGCAGCTATCGGCCGCAGCGCATGCATCGCATGTGGTATTCGCGCAAATACGACATGTCGCCGATGCCGTATTCCGTGTTCTTCCGCGGCGGCTATGCCATCCACGGCACCGGGGCCGTCAGGCAACTCGGACGTCCTGCCTCGCACGGCTGCGTGCGGCTGCATACGGCCAACGCCGCGACCTTCTATTCGATGGTCAAGGAATTCGGCCCGAGCAATACGCGCATCGTGGTGACGAACTAGGCTTTTCCGCCGACCCGCAGCAAGGCGGCGTTCAATCCAGAAGTTTTGAGCGCGGGAGCTTTTTTCCGCGCGCTGCCCGCAGCCGTTTGGCCAGGTTGCGGAGCTTTGCGAATTTTTCGCCGGGTTTGAGAATGCGCTCCTCGCCCCATGGCGTCCAGAGTGCGGTGCTTCCCCTACTGGTACTTGTCTTGATCATACGCTTACCCCCAAGCGTTTTTATTCTCGCTGGAAATTATTAACGATCAAGCAAAAAAGGCTGCCGTCCCAGTTTTGGGATGAGAAAGTGTCAGCCGCCGCCAGACACGCCATTGCCTGCCGGCTTTTTCGACCGCCGGCCGCCGCGCGGGCTGATATGCCACCTCTTGTGGAACCACATCCACTGGCCGGGATCTTCACGCACCCACCGCTCCACGACGTCGCACAGCAACTGTGTCGTCGCCTGCACGTCCACCTCGTTCTTCTCGTCGCGCGGCAGGACGAGCTTGTCCTCAATCTGAAGCCGGAAACGGTTGCCCGGCAGGCGGACGCAGCGGGCAGGGTAGACGTCGCACTCATAGTGACGGGCCAGCATGCCCAGCACGGGATTGCTATGGCAGCGCCGGCCGAAGAATGTCGTCTCGACGCCGCGATGGAATTTCTGGTCGACAAGAACGCCGATATTGCCGCCGCGCGACAGGATGCCGGCCAAGGCAAAGGACGCTCCGTTGGCCGAAGGCAGCAGGTCGCCCATGTTGGAGCGGCGGGTCGAGAGGATGTAGTCGGCCAGATAGGGGTTGTTGGGCGGGCGGAAAAGCGCGGTGATCTTCATGCCGAATGTGGCGGCGGCAACCGGCAGCAGTTCGAAATTGCCGAGATGACCGGTGAAGACGATATGCGCCTTGTTCTCGGCGGCGATACGCTCGAAATTCTCGGCGCCCACGACTTCCACCCGGCCTGGAGTGGCGGCGTCGGGATCATAGTCGAACAACTGGTCTAGAAAGACATATTCGGCCGCCAGGCGGGCCATGTTGCCCCACATGTCGAGCGCGATGGCCTGGATCTCTTCGTCGCTTTTCTCAGGGTAGGCGGCGCGCAGATTGGAAACGGCTACGCGGTGCCTGCCGATCCATGGTCCGATACGGCGGGCGGCGCGATCAGCGAAATTCAGCGCCTTGTCAACCGGCAGCAGCCTCAGGACGGCGATCACAGTCATGGCCAGACGCGCCAGCAGCCAGTAGTTGAGCTTCTGCAGCCGCATGGCGAAGCCGAACTTCAGGTCCCGCCGCAGCTTGCCGCGCGACCCGCTCATGTCTCGATGCGGAGGATGATCTTGCCGAAGACGTCGCGGCCTTCCATGCGCTTCAACGCCTTGTCGATCCCGTCGAAGCCGACTTCGGTGTCGATCACCGGATGAACGAGGCCGGCCGCCATCTTCTGCATGGCATTGGCCATGTTTTCCATGCGGCAGCCGAAGGAGCCGAGCAGTTTCAGCTGCTGCTGGAAGAGCTGCATCAAATTCATCTGCGTGGAAACGCCCGAGGTCGAGCCGCAGGTGACGAGGCGGCCGCCGCGCTTGAGCGACAGCATCGATCCCGCCCAGGTGTCGGCCCCGACATGTTCGAACACGACATCGACGCCCTTCTTTTTCGTCAGCTTGCGGACGACGCCTTCGAAACGGTCCTCGCGGTAGTTGATGACGTGATCGGCACCAAGCGCCTTCGCCTTGTCGATCTTGTCCTTCGAACCGACCGTGGTGATGACGGTGCAGCCCATTTTCCTGGCAAGCTGGATCGCCGCCGAGCCGATGCCCGAGCCGCCGGCGTGGACCAGTATGGTTTCTCCCGGCTCGAGCTTGGCATTGTCGAACAGCATGTGCTCGACGGTGCCGAAGGTGACAGGCGCAACGGCTGCGCCAATGGCATCGACGCCGGGCGGCGCGGGCACCAGCAGTCGCGCCGGCAGGTTGATCTTCTCCTGCGCGAAGCCGTCAAGGTGGAAGCCGTGAACGCCGGAGACGTTCTCGCACAGATTGTCGCGTTTCTCGCGGCAGGCGCGGCAGAGGCCGCAGGTACGCGCGCCGTAAATCGATACGAGCTGCCCGGGCACGAGGCCGGATACGCCGGGGCCGACAGCCTCGACCTCACCGGAGGCTTCCGCGCCGATGGTCAGCGGCAGCTTGCGCTTGGCGAAGGCCATGCCGCGCCAACCCCATACATCGATGTGGTTGAGCGCCACCGCCTTGATGCGCAGCGTGACCTCGCCGAGCGCCGGGGCCGGGGGCAGGGGAACGTCGACCGTTTCCAGCCGGCGGTCCTCGATGAGTTGCAGTGCGCGCATCGTTTTTCCTGAAATCAGATCGGCGCGCTCTGAGTGAGCCTCGAAGGACGCACCGCAATATCTATAGCGGTCAACACCGAAGTGAGGCTACTAAACAGGTTCCCGCGCCATGACAAGGCAGGTGTTCTGGCCGCCAAAGCCGAAGGAATTGGAAAGCACGGTGCCGACCTTGGCGACGCGCTTGGTGTTGGGCACCAGGTCAAGGACGATGGCGGGGTCGGGATTGTCGTAATTTATGGTCGGCGGAATGACGCCTTCGCGCATGGTCATCAGCGAGAAAGCCGCCTCGATCGCACCCGCCGCCGAAAGCGTGTGGCCGATCATCGACTTGTTGGAGGAGATCGGAATGGAGCCGATCCGTTCGCCGAACACGGTGGAAAGCGACATATGTTCCATTTTATCGTTTTCCGGCGTCGAGGTGCCGTGGGCGTTGATGTAGTCGATTTCGTCCTCCTTCAGGCCGGCGTCGGCAAGGGCGGCCTTGACAGCGCCGATTGCCGGCGAACCGTCAGGCTTGGAGCGGGTGCGGTGGAAATCGTCGGCTTTCTCGCCGCAGCCGCGCAGGATGCCGAGCACGGTCGCGCCACGGGCAAGTGCGCTTTCCAGCGATTCCAGGACGAGCGCCGCCGACCCTTCGGCCAGGACGAAGCCGTCGCGGTCCTTGGAAAACGGCTTGGAGGCCTTTTCCGGATTGTCGTTGTTGGTGGAAAGCGCCGAAAGCAGCGAGAAGCGGATCAGCGCCTCGGCGGTCGCCGAACCATCGGCGCCGATGGAGAGCGCACGGTCGCATTCGCCGCGCCGGATCGCCTCGACGCCGAGCTGGATCGCCGTCGCGCCGGAAGCGCAGGCCGTGGAGAGCGTGATGGGCAGGCCGGTGGCGCCGAACTGGTCGGCGAGTTTGTCGGCGATGTAGCCGAACTGCGAGGAGCCGAACATATCGAGTGAATTCAGGCGCTGCGCGGCGGCCAGCAGCCGGGCGCCCTCGTCCTCACCGGCGGCGGCTTCATGCAGGGCAAACCGATCGTGCCAGTCGAGTTCCATCGGCGGCGACGCGAGGAACAGCGGGCCGCCGAAATCCGTCGCATCGATACCGGATTGCGTGACAGCCTCCAGGGCTGCCGTCTGCGCGAGCTCGTAGGTCAGCGCGCTCGCGCCCTTGGAACTGGACGCGAGAAAATCCACCGTTCCGGCGATGCGGGTGTTCAGATGATCGATGGGGAATCGGGTGATCGGGTGGATGCCGGACTTGCCGGCGGTGAGCGCCGCCCAGTTTTCTTCCTTGCCGACGCCAAGCGAGGTGACGACGCCGATGCCGGTGACAGCCACGACGGGCCGGCCCAGATGATCCTTCAGGCTGGTCATTCTTGACCCTCTCAGTCGGCGGCGCTGACCAGCGCCATGCCCTCGAAATGGTGATAGCCGATCGCCGTTGCCAGTACCTGGCGCGGAACCTCGCCGAATGGCCGCTCGCTTTCAATGTCGAACGCCGGGTAGGCCGTCTTGTGGTCGACGGCGAGCGCGGCCAGCGCCACGGCGAAGGGAAACTGCGCTTCCTTCATGTGGCCCGTCAGCGAGGTGAAGCCGCGCACGGCAAGATCGGCGCGCGCTGCAAGGGCTGCTTTTTCGGCGGCGGTGGCTTCATGGCTGCCGGAGGCCGCGGAAATCGCCAGCAGCGGCCCGCTCGGCAGGCCCACCTTGTCCAGCAGCGATTCGATCCCGGCAGCGAGTTCGCCACGCGAACGGCGCGACCGCGCCGACACGACCGGGCCGAGAGTCGCATATATCCTGCGGCCGCGCTTTTCGGCGTGTTCGCGCTGTTCGAGCACCAGGAACGCACCGCCCGAGCCGGTGACGACGCCGCCGCCCTCGGAACCGTTGCGCTTCCATACAGATTTCCAGCCGCCGCGATGCAGGTAGCCGCCCAGCTCGTAGCCGAGCAGCATGTCGGGATGCTCGGTCTGGAAGGCGCCGCCCACCAGAACGTGCGTTGACTGGCCGGAACGGATGCGCGCTGCGGCCGTCTCGACGGCTGATATGCCGGCGCCTTCCTCGCCCATGAAGGTACGGGAGGAACCCGTCACCTTGTGGACGATGGAAATGTTGCCGGCCAGGAGGTTGGAAAGCTGCGCGAGGAACAGGGTCGGACGCAGTTCCGTCGTCAGTTTTTCGTTCAGCAGCACGTCGCGGTCGGCGCGGGTGTCGGATGCTGCGAGGATCGCGGCGTCTACCGTCATGTCGCGTTCGCCGCCGCCGGCCGCCACCACCATGTCCATGGCGGCGCAGAGTTCTTCATCACCCTTTATGCCGGCGTCGTCGAGCGCCAGCCCGGCGGCATAGGTGCCGAGCCGCTGCCAGGTTTCCATCTGGCGCTGGTCGCCGCGCTTGGCGATCTGCAGGTTCCAGTCGATTTCCGGCAGCGGGTGAACGGAATAGGGCGCGAAGCGCTCGGCATTGAGCACCGGCGCAGGAGAGGGCGCGGTCAGCCGTTGCCAATGCGCCTCCGGGCCTTCGCCCAGGGAGGAAACAAGGCCGATGCCTGTGATGACGACGTCGCGGGGATTCATGGGAGGCTGTTATCGGGGCAGGCGGCAGCGCCCGTCAAGAGCACCTTTGCCTGCCTTGACGATCGTCAGGTCGCGTTCTTGGCGGCGACGAGGCCGTCGATCTTGGCGCAGAGGTTCTTCATGACGAAATACTCGTCGGTGGACGCCTTGCCGTCATTGACTTCCTGCGTCCACTTTTCGAGCGGAACCTTGATGCCGAATTCCTTGTCGATGGCGAAGACGATGTCGAGGAAGTCGAGGCTATCGATGCCCAGATCGTCGATCGTGTGGCTTTCCGGGGTGATCGTGTCGATATCGATCTCGCTGGTGTCGGCGATAATCTTGGCGACTTTTTCGAACGTGGTGGCCACGGTTTCTTCCTTCGTTTACGCGCAATGGAGGTTCTGCGTTTGCGCGCTGTTTAATCGGTTTTTATAAACAGGAAAAGGCACAAAGTTTCATTAAGCTGCCGGGTATCGTCTATAAGGGCGGTTTCCTGGCTGCCGCGGGACTGCGAAAAGCGGTGCGGGCGGCGCCCCGGGTTCATCAGAAAACTTCATCAGAAAACAATGCGTCCCAGAACGCGCAGGCCGTCGCCATCCGGCGCGACGATAACCGCTTCGCCCTCGCGGGGCGAGATGCCGGTCATGCCCTGGATGTTCTCGACATGGGTGACCATGACCAGATTGTCCGTTCCCGAATAATCCCGGATTTGCGCCAGGATGTCAGCTTCCTGGGTCTTGCGGGACGCCTCGTCGGCTGCCGGCGGGTCCAGCGCCGCAAAGGGTTCCGGCTCCGCTTCGAAAGCGATGCGGGCGGTGTCGAGGCAGCGGCAATAGCGGCTGGAAAGGACCCGCTCGACAGGTGCCGCGCGGGCGCCGAACAGGGCGCCGATCTTGCTCGCCTGCTGCTTTCCGCGCGCCGACAAATTGCGCTGGGTCGAGCATTTCTCGATGTCGAAATTGGCGGGTTCGGTGGTTCCCGGCGCCATCGCATGGCGCAGGAACACCACATGTCCGCCTTCCCGCAGCAGCGCCCAGCCGGCATCCGTCGCGTGGGCGGCGGGTGAGGCCAGCAGAAAAAGCGCAACCAGAAATCGCAGCATTGAAGGCCTTTCAGGAAGCCGCGCGGCATGGCGGCCTCCCGCATATAGGAATGTCAGCACCGGTGAGGCAACCGTGGGTGGTCTCTTGGTCGGTCGAGCGTCGCCCGCGGAATGCACTCCCGATGCCCCGGACTTGTACGATCGGGCGATTGCGCGGCAGGGGCGGCTCGCCTATCAGGGCGGGAATGGGATCGCTCACAGAAACGATATTGTTCGTCTTCGGCCTGGTGGCGCTCGGCTACATTGCAGGGCTCACCGGCTATCTGAAGGCCGAGACGGGCGAAGCTGTTTCGGAATTCGCAGTCGGCGTGGCGATGCCGCTCCTTTTGTTCCGAACCATGATCGACGCCGATTTCCACGGTTCGGCGCCATGGTCCTTCTGGAGCGTGTATTTCGCCGCCGCAGCCATTACCTGGACCGCCGGCCACCTCATCGCGACACGGGTGTTCGGCCGCGATGCGCGCGGCGGCGTTGTCGGCGGCGTATCCTCCTCCTTTTCCAATCTGGTCCTGCTCGGCGTGCCGTTCATGCTCGGCGTTCTGGGGCAGGAGGGTTTTCAGCAATTGTCGCTGCTGATCTCCATCCACCTGCCGATCATGATCATGGCATCGATCATCCTCTTCGAGATGTTCGGTCCGAAGGGCGACGGCCAACTGCACCCGGCGCGCATCCTGCGCATCTTCTTCCGGCGCATTTTCACCAACCCGCTGATCATCGGCATCCTTCTGGGGTGGTTGTGGCGGCTGACCGGCCTGCCGCTGCCTTCGCTCGCCGGGCGGCTGGTCGACGCGCTGGCAGGGATCGCCGCGCCGGTCGCGCTCTTTGCCATGGGGCTTGGCCTGCGGCGCTACGGCATCTCGGGAACAGTCAAGCCGGCGCTGGTGCTGTCAGGGCTGAAGCTGCTGTTCATGCCGGCGATCGTGTTTGCGCTGGTATGGCTGCTCGGCCTCCCGCCACTGACCGCCAAGGTTGCCGTCATGGCGGCGGCACTGCCGTCGGGCGTCAATTCCTATCTGATCTCGACCCAGTTCGGCACCGGCGAGGCTTTGGCCTCAAGCCAGATGACGATCGCTACGGCGCTGGCCGTCTTCACCACGGGGTTCTGGCTGTTCGTAGTGCAGCATACGTTCACCTAGAACCTGGCCTAAACCTATGGGTGGGCGATGGGCTGTCACATGCCCGTGCGGCCTCTATATTAGCCATATCCACCACGGGATCAGAATAAACGCGCGCCACGGCGCGGAGCGGAGGTCGTTCATGCTTCAGAAAACCAGCCATTTCATGCGCCAGGCCAATCTCATCGATGGCGAATGGGTGCAGGCCGATTCCGGCAAGACGATCGACGTCACCAATCCTGCCACCGGACAGAAGATCGGCACGGTGCCGAAATCGGGCGGGGCCGAGACGCGGCGCGCCATCGAGGCGGCGGACAAAGCCTTCCAGACCTGGCGCAAGACCTCGGCGCTGGAGCGCTCCAGGCTGTTGCGCAAGCTGCATGACGCGCTGATGGACAATCAGGATTCGCTGGCCGAACTGCTGACGATGGAGCAAGGCAAGTCGTTGACCGAATCCAAGGGCGAGATCGGTTCTTCCGCAGCCTACATCCTGTGGTTCGCGGAGGAAGGCCGCCGGACCTATGGCGACGTCGTGCCTTCGCCATGGGCGGACCGCCGCATCCTGGTCACCAAGGAGCCCGTCGGCGTCATCGCCGCCATCACGCCGTGGAATTTTCCCTCGTCCATGCTCGCCCGCAAGCTGGGTCCCGCACTTGCCGCCGGCTGTACCGCGGTCGTCAAACCGGCGACGCAGACGCCCTATTCAGGCCTGGCCTGGGGCGCGCTGGTCGAAGAGGTCGGATTTCCCAAGGGCGTGGTCAACATCGTCACCGGCGCAGCCGGCGAGATCGGCGATGAGATATGCGCCAACCCGCTGGTCAAGAAACTCACCTTCACCGGCTCGACCGAAGTCGGCAAGATCCTGATCGCCAAATCGGCTGCGACGGTGAAGAAGGTGTCGATGGAACTCGGCGGCAACGCCCCCTTCATCGTCTTCGACGACGCCGACATCGACCGCGCGGTGGCTGGCGCGATCATGGCGAAATACCGCAATTCCGGCCAGACCTGCGTGTGCACGAACCGGTTCTTCGTCCAGGCGGGCATTCTCGACCGATTCGTCGAAAAGCTGGTGGAAGCGAGCAACAAGCTCAAGGTTGGCGCCGGCACTGAAGAAGGCGTGCAGCAGGGGCCGCTCATCGATGAAAAGGCAGTGGAAAAGGTCGAGGAGCTGATCGCCGACGCGGCGGCCAAGGGCGGCAAGGTCGAGACCGGCGGCAAGCGGCACAAGCTCGGCGGTTCTTTCTTCCAGCCGACCGTGATCTCCAACGCTTCGCCGAAGATGCGCTTCATGAAGGAAGAGATTTTTGGCCCTGTGGCCCCGGTGTTCAAATTCGAGACGGAGGAAGAGGCCGTTTCGCTGGCCAATGACACGGAGTTCGGCCTCGCCTGCTATTTCTATACCAGCGACCTCGGCCGCGCGTACCGCGTCATGGAAGGGCTGAAATATGGCATGGTCGGCGTCAACGAAGGGCTGATCACCACGCCGGAAGCGCCGTTCGGCGGCGTCAAGGAATCCGGTCTCGGCGCGGAAGGCGGGCATCAGGGCATCGAGGATTATCTGGATACCAAATATGTCTGTATTGGCGGACTGGGCTTATAGCCCTATAGGTCTGCCCAACAGCAGGAAGCGGGCAGAGCGACGCCATGAAGGACGGCGAAGAATTTGGCACGACGCAGGCGGGCGAGGCCGTCCGCCGCTTCACCATTCGCGGCGGCGGCCTCAGCGCCAACATCATCGGCTTTGGTGCGATCATCCAGGATTTGAGGCTCGCTGGACATGACGCGCCGCTCGTCCTGGGTTTCGATACGCTGGAAGCCTATGAGCGCGACACGGCCTATTTCGGCGCCCTCGTGGGGCGCTATGCCAACCGCATCAGGGACGGGCGGTTTTCGCTAGCCGGCGCCCGTCACCAGACCGACCGCAATTTTCTCGGCAAACACATGCTGCATGGCGGCGGCAAAGGTTATTTCGGCAGGCCTTGGATGGTTTCGCTGCACGGGCGGGATTTCGTCACGCTGACGCTGCACGACCCGGCTGGCACGATGGGATTTCCCGGCGCGCTGGACGTGACTTGCACCTACCGGCTGAAGATACCGGGCACCCTGAGCATCGAACTGACGGCGACCTGCGAAGAGCCGACGGTCTGCAACCTGACCCAGCATTCCTATTTCAACCTTGACGATGGCGGCGCCGGCGACATACTCGACCACAGGCTGATGCTGCCGGCCGCCGCCTATCTGCCCGTCGATGCTGAGCTGATCCCGACGGGCGTGGTGCAGCCCGTGGACGGCACGCCGTTCGATTTCCGTCAGGCGCGGCCCATCCGTTCGGACCCGGGTGAGGCACAGGTCGATTACGACGAAAATTTCTGTCTCGCGCCGGAACGCGGTCCGCTGAAGCAGGCGGCCTGGCTTCAAGGTGCGCGCTCGGGTGTCGAGATGGAGTTGTGGACGACCGAACCCGGCGTGCAACTCTATGTCGGCCAGCACGTCGCGCCGGCATCGCCGGGGCTGGGCGGGCTGAAATATGGCAAACATGCCGGCCTGTGTCTTGAGTCGCAAATCTGGCCCGATGCGCCGAACCGGCCATACTTCCCGCACGCAACGCTGATGCCCGGCGAAACCTACCATCACGTTTCGGAATACCGGTTCCGGCTTCCTTAGAGCCTGGCCGAGCTAGGCGGCGAAAGCAGTCCGCAGCACGTCGGCGGACGCAAGCGCGCCACGTACCTGAACGACGGCAGCGGCGACCCGGTGCGCGCGCCTTGCCGCTTCGGCCGGCGCATGGCCGGCAAGGCGGGCGGCGAGATAACCGCCATTGAAGGAATCGCCGGCTCCGGTGGTGTCGACGGGCGAGGCGACCGTGACAGCGGGTACCGCGGCTGTGCCGCCATCGCCCACCACAAGGGCAGCATCCTCGCCGTTCTTCACCACAACTTCGCCGACATGCGCGGCCAAACGCGCGGCGGTTTCCTGCGGCGCGCCGTCGCCGAACAGCATCTGTTCGTCGGGAAAGGTCGGCAGGGCGATGTCCGTGACCGCCAGGGCTTCGGTGATTGCGGCCTGTGCCTCATCGCGGCTTTGCCACAGGCGTGGCCGGTAATTGGGGTCGAAGGCGATGCGGCTCCCCGCCGCTCGCGCGGCGGCGATCGCTGTCATCAGCGTCTTGCGCGCGGGCGCGTCGAGAATTGCCAAAGTGATTCCGGAAAAATAGACAAGCGATTGGTTTTGCAGGCTTTTCGTTAGGGAATCAGGCTGCGATGCAAGCTGTTTGGCCGCTGCGTCGTTGCGCCAATAGGTGAAGGAGCGCTCGGCGCCGGTCAGCGTTATGGCATAGAGACCGGGCCGCGCGCCGGCAATGACCGGGCTGGCCCCGATGCCGATGCCGTGTGCTTTGAAGAATGCGATCTGGTTGCGCGAGAAGGGGTCGTCGCCGAAGGCAGAGACGTAGGTGGCCGGGCCGTCCGTCAATGCGGAAAGCGCCCAGAGCGTGTTGAAGGTATCGCCGGCAAATCCCATGCGCCAGTTGCCGTCGGAGCCGCCCGACAGTTCGATCATGCACTCACCGATTGCCGCTATGCCTTGCGTAGTCATGCTTTTCCCGGAATTTTTGACGTTGCGATGCTTTAGCGCTTAAGCGACCTCTGCGCCATGCCTTGACGGGCGTGGTTTTTTCCGGTCCGTAAGATTTTGCAGGCAGGCTGAATCAAGGCTTCATCGGCTTGCCTCGGGAGTAACGGGCTTGGCATTTCTGGGGCGATACATACTGGCGGCAATCGGTCTCGCGGCGGTGCTGGTAGGCGTGCTGGCGGCCGTCTACCTGACCGCGCCCCGGCAGGCTGGTCCCGACCTTGCGCGGACGAAGAAAACGGTCAACGGCCTGTTCGTCGCCAGCATCGCGCCGGACCGGGACCCGATAACCCAGGGCGAACTGCACAGCTGGGTGCTGACGCTCAAGAGCGCCGCCGGCGACCCGGTGGAGAACGCCGCGATCGACATTTCCGGCGGCATGCCGCAGCACAGTCATGGCCTGCCGACCAGCCCGCAGGCGACCGATTATCTCGGCGGCGGCCAGTACCGCATCGACGGCATCAAGTTCTCGATGAGCGGCTGGTGGACACTGCACTTCAACATCTCCGCCAAGGCCGGTTCGGACTCCGTCACCTTCAACGTGGTGCTGTGAGGCGGCCATGCGCCGGCTCGGTCCGATCCTCGGCATCCTTCTGGCGCTGGCCGGCTGCGGCAAGCCGGATTTCTCCGATGCCGAAAAGAGGACCATCGCCTCGCTCGCCCTCTCGGCGCTGCCCCCGCTGAAGCCCGACACGACCAATCGTTTTGCCGATGTACCGGGCGCGGCGGCGCTCGGCTCGACGCTTTTCTTCGACCCGTCGATGAGCGGCAACGGGACCGTATCCTGTTCTACCTGCCACAAGATTGACCGGCAGTTCCAGGATGACCTGCCGCAGGCGCAAGGCGTGGCGCGGACGAACCGCCGCACCATGCCGCTGGCCGGCGCCGCCTACAGCCCGTTCCTGTTCTGGGACGGGCGGCGCGACAGCCTGTGGGCGCAGGCGCTGACGCCGCTGGAGGACGGCCGCGAGCATGGCGGCAACCGCGCAGCCTATGCCCACTACGTCAAAAACCGTTTCGGCGAACGCTATGAGCGCATCTTCGGCCCGCTGCCGGACCTTTCCACCGTGCCCGCCAATGCCGGGCCGCTGGGAACGGAAGCGGATAAGGCTGCCTGGGACGGCATGTCGGAGGAACAGCGCGACAGCGTGAACCGGGTGTTCGCGAATATCGGCAAGGCGATCGCGGCGTTCGAACGGTCGATCATGCCGACCCAAACGCGCTTCGACCGGTTCGCCGTGGCGCTGGCTTCGGGAGCGCCAATCGACAGCGACGCCGCGCTGTCGCCGGAGGAGGTGCAGGGGCTGAAGCTCTTCATTGGCAAGGCCAATTGTTCTACCTGCCACAACGGTCCGCGCTTCACCGACGACAGTTTCCACAATACGGGCGTGCCGCCGGTGCCGGGATTTCCGATCGACCGTGGCCGCATAGATGCGGTGACGCAGGTGACGGCCGATCCGTTCAATTGCCTCGGCGCGTATCGCGACGGACCGGCCGATGCCTGCGGCGAGCTGAAATTCATGAGCAAGGCCGCGCCGGAACTCATCCGCGCCTACAAGACACCGTCGCTGCGCGGCGCGGCCGGAAGGCCGCCTTACATGCATGCCGGGCAATTCGCGTCGCTGGACGAGGTGGTGGCGCACTATGCCAAGGCGCCGCCAAGCGTGGAGGGCGAAACCGAGCTTCACCCGCTGCGCTTGTCCGAACGGGAACGCGCGGCGCTGGTGGCGTTTTTGAAGACGCTGAACTGACGTCAACGGTCCTTGACCGTCTCCATCGCCACGAAGGTGGAGGTCTGCGCCACATGGGGCAGGGCAGAGATGCGCTCGCCCAGAACGCGGCGGTAGGCGGCGATGTCACGGGTGCGCACCTTGAGCAGATAGTCGAAGCTGGCTGCCATCATGTGGCACTGTTCGATTTCCGGCACGGCGGCGACGGCGCGGTTGAAGGCATCCAGCGCAGCCGAGCGCGTGTCCGAGAGCTTCACCTGGACGAAGGCGACATGGCCTTCGCCCATCTTCTCCCGGTCGACCATGGCGGCGTAGCCGCGAATATAGCCGTCCTTCTCAAGCCGCTTCACCCGCGCCTGCACCGGCGTCTTCGACAGGCCGACCTTTTCCGCCAATTCGGCCATGGAGAGGCGGCCCTGGCTGGAAAGGGCAGACAGGATGGATCTGTCGGTTCGGTCCAATCGGTCTTCAATCATGGTTAGAATGGCTCAATCAGGTTATAAATGAATAGAAAAATAGCATGTTTAGGCTATAAAGTCGATTTCTTTGGACCGGTTGCAAATAGGGGTCCGTGCTAGCCTTTAGAAAGCAGCCAACACCATTTCGTCTTCGAGGAATTCATGTCCGCGCTCGACACGATCCGCCATCAGATCCGCGCCAACACCCTTCCCGACGAAGCCAAAACGATGGCGCTGCTCTCCGGCGCGACCGGGCTTTCAGCCACTGACCGCGAGGCGATTTCGGAGCGGGCCGCCAAACTGGTGCGCAAGGTGCGCGGGTCGTCCGACCCGCGGCTGATGGAGGTCTTCCTGTCATCCTACGGCCTGTCGACCCGCGAGGGCGTCGCGCTGATGTGCCTGGCCGAGGCGCTGTTGCGGGTTCCCGACACCGAGACGATGGACGATTTGATCGCGGACAAGATCGCGCCGCATGACTGGTCGGCGCATTCGGGCTCCTCGTCCTCCATCTTCGTCAACGCCTCGACCTGGGCGCTGATGCTGACCGGGCGTGTGCTGGAGGAAGGCGAGGGCAATATCGAACGCACGCTGCGCTCCATGGTGCGGCGTCTCGGCGAACCGGTCATCCGCACCGCCGTCGCCGCCGCCATGCGCGAGATGGGCGAGCAGTTCGTGCTCGGGCGCACCATCGCCGAGGCGGTCAAGCGAGGACGCTCCATGACGCAGAAAGGCTATGTCTATTCCTTCGACATGCTGGGCGAGGCCGCGCGCACCGAACACGATGCATTGCGCTATCTGAAGGCCTATGCCGATGCGATTGCCGCGCTGGCGCCGAGCGCCAGGAGCGAGGACATCCGGCTCAATCACGGCATTTCAGTGAAACTGTCGGCGCTGCATCCACGCTACGAAGTCTCCCAGAGGGAAACCATGCTGCCGGTGATGACCGAGCGGCTCACCACGCTGGCGCTCGCGGCCCGCGCGGCGCGCATGGGCCTCAACGTCGATGCGGAGGAGGCGGATCGGCTCGACCTGTCGCTGGACGTCATCGAGGCCGTGCTGGCCGATGGGCGGCTTGCTGGCTGGGATGGTTTCGGCGTCGTGGTCCAGGCCTATGGTCCGCGCGCTTTCCACGTCATCGACTGGCTGCACGCGCTGGCCGGGCGTCTCGACCGCAGAATCATGGTGCGTCTCGTTAAAGGCGCTTATTGGGACACGGAGATCAAGCGCGCCCAGGCGATGGGACTAGCCGATTATCCGGTGTTTACCCGCAAGGCCAACACCGATGTTTCCTACATGGCCTGCGCGCGAAAGCTGCTGTCGATGACCGACCGCATCTATCCGCAATTTGCGACGCACAATGCGCACACCGTGGCGACTATCCTGTCGATGACGCCGGACCGGGACCGCTTCGAGTTCCAGCGCCTGCATGGCATGGGCGAAGCCCTGCACGAGGCGGTGCGCAAGGGTGAGGGCACCCGCTGCCGCATTTATGCGCCGGTGGGGGCGCATTCCGATCTTCTGGCCTATCTGGTGCGCCGCCTTTTGGAGAATGGCGCCAACTCCTCCTTCGTGCATCAGTTGACCGACGACGAGGTTGCGCCCGAGGTGATTGCGCGCGATCCGCTGGACGTGCTGGAAAGTCAGGGGCCTGCCGCGAACCCGGCTATACCAAAGCCTTCGGCGATATTCGGCGGGGCCCGTCGCAATTCGAAGGGCTGGGACATCACCGACGCGATGACGCTCGCCGCCATCGACAAGGAACGGGCGAAGTTCGCCAGTCCGTACCAGTGGATAGCCAAGGCGCTAACACGAGCTGAAGGCAAGGCGGCGGCGCGACAGGTGCTGAACCCGGCGAATCCGTCCGAGACCGTCGGCAGCGTGACGGAGGCGACACGAGAACAGGTCGCCACGGCAGTTGGCATTGCGGTCGAGGCGCAGCCGGCATGGGCGGCAACACCGGTGGCCGAACGCGCCGCGATCCTGCAGCGCGCCGCCGATCTCTACGAGGCGAACGCGGTGGAATTCTTCGCGCTGGCGACCCGCGAGGCCGGCAAGACACTGGCGGACGGTGTTGCCGAGGTGCGGGAGGCGGTGGATTTCCTGCGCTACTACGCCTCCGAGGCAGCGCATGCCGAAGCCGGCACGCAGGCGCGGGGCGCGATCGCCTGCATCTCGCCCTGGAACTTTCCGCTCGCCATCTTCACCGGACAGGTCGCGGCGGCGCTGGCGACCGGCAATGCGGTTCTCGCCAAGCCCGCCGAGCAGACGCCGCTGATCGCGTTCCGTGCGGTTGAATTGCTGCATGAGGCCGGCGTGCCGAAAGACGTTCTCCACCTTTTACCAGGCGATGGGCCGTCGGTCGGCGCGCCGCTGACCGCCGATCCCCGTATCGCCGGCGTCTGCTTCACCGGCTCGACAGAGGTCGCGAAGCTGATCGAAAAGCAATTGGCGGAAACGGCTTCGCCGGATGCCATGCTGATCGCCGAGACCGGCGGGCTGAACGCGATGATCGTCGATTCCACCGCGCTACCGGAGCAGACCGTGCGCGACGTGCTGGCGTCTGCCTTCCAGAGCGCCGGCCAGCGCTGCTCGGCGCTACGCATCCTCTACGTTCAAAAGGACGTGGAGAAGAAGATGCTGGACATGCTGCGGGGGGCGCTTGCCGCGCTCAAGGTCGGCGACCCATGGGATATCGCCACCGACGTCGGCCCGGTGATCGACGCTGAGGCGCAGGGCTCTATCAGGGACTATGTCGCCGCCATGACGGCGCAGGGCAGGGCGATTGCGACGCTGGATGCTCCGGAAAGCGGCCGGTTCGTCGCGCCGACCGTGTTGCGGGTCACAGGCATCGGCGAGATGGAGCGCGAAGTGTTCGGCCCGGTGCTGCACGTCGCCAGTTTCGACGCCGACGAGATCGATGCCGTCATCGCCGCCATCAACCGCAAGGGCTACGGCCTGACCTTCGGCTTGCACACGCGCATCGAGGGCCGCGTCCAGCATGTGGTCGACGGCATCCAAGCGGGCAATATCTACGTCAACCGCAACCAGATCGGCGCTGTCGTCGGCTCGCAGCCTTTTGGCGGCGAGGGGTTGTCCGGCACCGGCCCGAAGGCCGGCGGGCCGCATTATCTGCGGCGGTTTCGCAAAGGCGGGCAGGCGGCTGGGTCACCATCGGGTATGCCAACGGTAGCGTTCGATGAACTGGCCAAAGCCATGCCGCCCCAGGCTCCTGACTGGGCGCTGCGATCCGACCGCATCGCCATCCTGCGCAAGCACCTGCGCGGCAAAGGGGCCGCGGCGGTAGCTTCGGCGGCGAGCCTGGATTACGGACAAGTCGATCTGCCTGGCCCGACGGGTGAAGCCAATACGCTGTCGCTGGTGCCGCGCGGCAGAGCGCTGTGCCTGGGGCCGGATGCGGACACGCTTCTGGCGCAGGTGATCCAGGCCTTGGGCGCCGGCAACGCGGTTCTCGCTGTTGCGCCGGGCGCGCCGGCGATCCTCTCGGCGCTGACCGGCAAGGAACTGCCGCTGACCGTCATCGACGGCGCGGTCGATGCCGCCAGCCTTCGGACAGCGCCGTTCGACCTCGTCGCCTTTTCCGGCGATCCCGACGATATGCGGGTGCTGCGCCAAGCGCTAGCGCGACGCGACGGACCGCTGGTGCTACTGTTCAGCGAGGTGCTTTATCCGGCAGCCTATGCGCACGAGCGCGCGGTCTGCGTCGACACCACGGCGGCCGGCGGCAACGCCAGCCTGCTCGCATCGGCCTAAGCTCAAGCGCCTTCGACGACCGAAAAGCCTTCGAACTGCGGATGGCCGATATAGGAAACCTTGCCGGAGCCGGCATTGCGGTGAGCGGCGCGGAAATTCTCGGATTTCGTCCAGGCTATGAAGTCCTCATGGCTTGCCCAAACCGTATGCGAGGCGAAGAGCGTATAGCCTTCTTTCTCGTTCACCGGCCCGCGCAGCAGATGGAATTCCTTGAAACCGGCCATCTCGGAGAGAGAGGAATCGCGGGTCTTCCAGACGGTTTCGAAGGCGTCTTCCCCGCCCTTCCGCACCTTGAAGCGGTTCATGGCAATATACATCGACTATCCTCTCAGAGGTTGCTTGATTCGAATCAGCGGCTTCTTGATGTTTATTCACGTTTCACTTCACCCCCAGAGGCAGGGTAAAGGACCAGCTCGAACGGCCGGCGTCTGGCGGAATGGGCGGGAAGGGCGCGGCGCGGCGCACGATGGCCAGCGCCGCCTGATCGAGGTCCGGTGAGCCGGAACTGCTGGCGATGCCGACCCCGCTCAGTCCGCCGCTGGCGTTGACGGTGAAGGATACCCGCACATCGCGGCGCGCTTTCGAGATCGTCGAGCGCGACAGGCTGCGCATGGCGCGGCGCAGTTTCGCCGCCACCTTGCCCGGATAATTTGATACGGCGGCGTTGCCGGCGGCGGATCTGCCGCTTTTGCCGGCTGCGGTATTTTTGCCGCTGGCCTTGCCATCGGCGACACCGCGCTTGGAGTCGGCTTGATTCTCGCCGTGCGATCCAGATCGCGTCTTTCCGGTCTCCGTCTTCTTCTTTTCGGCCGACTTCGCCTTTTCGGCCTTCTCCCTGTGCGTTCCGGCAGTCTTGGCCGGCTTTGCCTTCACTCCCTTCGTCGGCGGCTCTTTCGGTTCGGCCCTTTTTTCAACTCGCTTCGGCTTTTCGACCGGCTTCGTGGGCGCCTTCTCGACTAGCTTCGGCTCAGGCTCAGGGGCAATCGTCTCGTCCGTTTGCGCCGGCTCTGCGGCTTGGCTGACTTCGGCCTTGACCGGTTGCTCGGCACCAGGCGGCTGGACAACATTGTCTTCGAGCGGGGAGACGGTCTCTGCCGACAGGATTTGCGGCCTTGGATCGGTCGGCATCGGCTCGATCGTTTCAGCAGGCACAGCGGCTGCCGGCGCTTCCTCGACAGCGGCGACAGTCTCGGCCACCGGCACCTCCGCCGCAACGTCCTCGACCGGCTGCACCGTCTCCGCTACCTCGACCGGCAGGGCCTCGATGCTGTCGACAGGCTTCGGCTGAACCATCGGCACCAGCGTGACCTGCAGGGTGTCGGGCTCATTCGCCGGCGCGCTGGTCGAAGCCTGGTCCTGCGGGGCATTGCCGAGAAGAAGGACACCGGCCTGATCGGACCCCTCGATGAGGATATCGTTGTCGAAAAATCCCGACAGGAATGCCCAGGCCACGGCCGCGTGGAGCAGCAGCGAGCAGGCGATCGCAATCTTCCACTTGGCGCTGCTTTCAACGGTGCGGCCTTGCGCGGCGTGCAGGGGTTCTGACGGTTTTGTCGAAAGGTCGGCCTTCGTGTCGGCAATGTAGATGCGCTCGCCGGCATCGCGCATCCCCGGCTGAAGCGCGCCGCGCGGAATTGCGAATACCGGATCGTCCGGTTCGGGGGGCATGGCGCCAACCCCGGCCAGGGGCCAGGCAATGGTCGCTCGCGAAAAGGCTGGCTCCATTCCCATTGTGGCGCTTCCGTCAGACGCCGAAGGCGATGCCGGCCTTGCTCGCCGTCTTGAGGCTGCGCATGCAAGCGGTGGGCTCGACGCCGTTGCCGCCGCATTCGGTGGCGCTGTTGACCAGAACGCGGCCGATCTTGCCGCAATCCGTCCCCGAAAGGTCGAAACGCCTCACGCGGGTCTTGCCTGCCGGCAATTCCCTGAAATCGAGTACGGTCAGCCGGTCGACCACGCCGGCATCGTTGAACAGGGCGATCTCGAACGCCGCCTTGGACAGGTCGGCGCCAAGTCCGTTGTTGACAACGAAGGTGAGGCGGCAGCCCTTGTCCGATGGCTGAGCGGCATTCAGTTCCAGCGAAAGCGCCGGCGCTGGCTGCTGGGCGTGGGCAGGCTGAAAGGCAACCCAGCATGCGGCGGCGGTGAACGCCGCCAATATGTTTAGGATTGCCTTCCGGGTCATGGCCTAGCCTCCAAATCGCATGGTCGCCGCGAGCTTGACGGAGACGCCCGGCTCGTAAAGCTTCGCGGTGGTGGTGGTGTTCAGCGGGTTGGCGTATTTGACGTCGAAGATGTTGTCGACGCGGAAGTCGAGCTTGAAATCGTCGGTCGCCTGATAGCTGGCGAAGGCATTGACCAGCGTGTAGTCGTCCGCCGTTGCGTTGCCCTTCGGCTTGCCATTGTGCTGGACCTCGCCGCCGACAGTCAGCCTGTCCTCGAAGAAGCGGAAGCCGAGCTGCGCGGTGACCTGCGAGGAGGGGGTGGTAACCAGATCGGCGCGCACGCCGTCATCGTCGATCGTGTGACCGTTGATGATGGAAGCCGAAAGCCCGGCAAAGCCCCAGCCGGCATCATAGATGCTTTCAACCTCGAAACCGTCGATCCTGGCCTTGGCGAAATTCTGGTACTGGGTGCAGATCGGAATGGTGCCGCCGAACGGACAGCCGCTGGTCGGATCGAAGGGCGAAAGGGTGACGCCGTCGATATAGTCTTCGACATTGTTGTTGAAGTAGGCGGCCTTGATGCGCAGCGCGTCATCGGGCTGGAACACGCCATCGGTCTTGTAGTTGGCGCCGAACTCCCATGTCTTGCCGGTTTCCGGCCTGAGGTTCGGATTGGGCAGGAACGGGAACGACACGCCTGCCGGATGCAGGCCGCTGATCAGAGTCTCGGTGAGCGAGGGGGAGCGGTAGCCTTCGGCATAAGTACCGTAGAGTTGCAGACCTTCCAGATGCGGGCCATCGAACGGCGAGACGCCGACGGTGATGCGCGGCGACAGCCTGTCGCCGGAATTGTCGATGCCGCCGCCCTTCAGGCTGTAGGTATCGTAGCGAAGTCCGGTGATGACCTGCAGCCAATCCCAGGTCATCTTGTCCTGGATGTAGGCACCCGCGACCTGACGCTTGCCGGAAGGCGTGTAGAAGGAATCTCCGCCCGCAGCGCCTTCTGTATCGACATCGTCGCTGACGAGGTCGCCGCCATAGGTCAGTTCGTGGTCGAGACCGCCGGTCTGGAAGCGGGACGTGTTCCAGACGTCAAAACTGGTCGTGCCGATGTCGAAGGTGTTCAGCGATCCGGCTGGCAGGACGACCGGCAGGCCGGTGACCGGGTCGAAACGGCCGCCGAGCGGGCGCAGGCTGGTATGGTCGATGCCGGTCCGGTTGTAGGCGACGTTGACGTGGAGATCGAGCCAGCTGTTGTCCTCGTCGGTGATGTTGTAGCGGGCCGTCCAGGTGTTCTGCTTCATGTCGAGGTCGTAAGCTGGCGACCCGCCGCTGACTTCCTGCCAGCTGTCGCTGGCGCCGATCCAGCCGAGCTTCAACTCGCTGTTCTCGGAGGGCTTGATGTCGGCCTTGAGCATACCGCTCAGGACGTCGAAGCCGGTGCCGCCGACCCTGTCGCCGCCGCCGTCCTTGTAGTCGTCATAATCGCGGTAGACGATGTTGCCGAGCACGCCGACATTGTCGCTGAACTTGTAGGCGCCGGTGGCGCTTGTGGTCCAGCCACTGCCGTTGCTTTCATAGCGGCCGGTCAGCGAGGTCGCCCAGGTTTCGCCGGGACGCAGGAAATCGTCGGCGTCTTTCGTGGCGAGCATGACGACGCCGCCGATGGCGCCTGAGCCGTAGGTGTTGGCGACCGGCCCGCGGATGACGTCTGCCGAGTTCAGCAATTCCGGATCGACCCAGAAGGTCGATTGCGTGCCGTGATCGGAACGCTGGAAGTTCTGCCTTGCGCCATCGAGGATGACCTGGACGCGCCCGAAATCCTGCAGGCCGCGAATGTTGACGCTGGAGGCGACGCGCCTGGCGTCGGCCTGCATGGTGATGCCCGGAACGCCGAAGAACACGTCGCCCGGCGTCGTCGCCATGCGGCGTTCCAGTTGTTCCTTATCCACATGGCTCGAAGAGGACATGGATTCGATCGAGGTTTCGCCTGTGCGGCTCAGCAGCAGGATCTTGTCGAGAAGGGTCGTGCCTTCCGCTGTCTTGGCCCGCTCATCCTGCTCCGTCCGGCCGGTGTCTGGCTGGCCGGCCTCCTGCGCATGAACGAGAGAAGCCGAAAGCGCGACGATCGCCGCGCCGGCCAGAAGCGTTGCCGCTCCGCGCGGCGCGCGCAAAAGCGTCGGTCGCCCATGTTCAATATCAATTCCGTCGCGCTGCCCCAGCCTCATTTCCAACTCCAAATCCGTTGCCTGCTGGCTGGCCAAAGCGCTTGCTCGCAAATTTCTCTCAAACCGGCGCGTTAAATGTTGACTCATTTTGTCCGGTATTGCACTGACTAGTAAACATGATTATTCAAGTCAACAAATGAATCGGCATTTGTCCGGCCGATAAGCGGGCAACGGCAGAGACAGGAGTCGCACTCGATGAACACGCATAATCCCGACGATTTCCGCTATCGCTTCCGCCGCGCGGAAACGCGCACGCCGGTGCGTGTGGAGCGCGTTCCGCTATCCGTCCGGACGCTTTCCTCGAACTCGCTGTTCCAGGGCGATCACGAGATCGGGATCGAACATCACGGCGCGCTCTACCGGCTCAAGATCACCCGGCAGGGCAAGCTCATCCTCAACAAGTAAGAACCGGCAGAAGGCAATCATGGACCAGCGCATGAAACCCACTTCGCAAGAGATCAGGCGCGCCCGGATCGACAATCCGAAAATGCGCGAGCGCGACCTCGCCGCCGACCTTGGCATTTCCGAAGCCGAATTGGTGGCGGCGCATTGCGGAGACGGCGTCGTGCGGGTGGAGCCGCGCGTCGATGCGCTGCTGACCGGACTCGAAGCGGTCGGCGAAGTGATGGCGTTGACCCGCAACGAAAGCGCCGTGCACGAGAAGATCGGCGTCTATGACAAGATCGTCACCGGCAACCACAATGCCATGGTGCTGGGCGCGGATATCGACCTGCGCATCTTCCCCAAGGTGTGGGCGCATGGGTTCGCCGTCGAAAAGCGTGACGGCGACGCCATCCGCCGCAGCCTGCAATTCTTCGACGAAGCCGGCACCGCCGTGCACAAGGTGCATCTGCGGCCGGATTCCAATCTTCAGGCCTATGAGAAGCTGGTCGCGGAACTGATTTCCGGCAACCAGGAACCTCGCATCGAAGTGGCCGGCGCGGCCGTGGACGGCGATGCGGCAGGCGAGGACGCCTCGGCCAACGTCGATGATTTGCGCAACCGCTGGAGCCAGCTCACCGACGTGCATCATTTCTTCGGCATGCTGCGCACGCTGAAGCTGAGCCGCCGACAGGCCGTGCGGATGGTCGGGCAGGACTACGCCTGGCTGCTCGACAAGGACGCACTGCCGGCGATGATGAACCACGCCGCCGAAGGCGACATGCCGATCATGTGTTTCGTCGGCAACCGCGGCTGCATCCAAATCCATTCCGGGCCGATCAAGTCGATCAAGACCATGGGGCCATGGATCAACGTTCTGGACGAGACATTCCATCTGCATCTCAGGCTCGACCACGTCCAGGAAGTCTGGGCCGTGCGCAAGCCGACCAAGGACGGCCATGTGACGTCGCTGGAGGTCTATGATGGAGATGGCAGGATGATCATCCAGTTCTTCGGAAAGCGGCATGAGGGGCAGGGTGAGCGTGAAGACTGGCGCTTCCTGGCGGAAAACCTGCCGCGTATTCCCAGCCCCTACGCAGCCTGAAAGAGGTTTCGATGACGTATTTCCGAAGCCTGCTGGTGGCGCTGGCCGTCGGCCTGTATTCGCCGGCGATGGCCGCAGATGGCGTCTCGGTATTTCCGGACACCTCAAGGATCGTCAGCATCGGCGGCGCCATCACCGAGATCGTCTTCGCTCTTGGCGAGCAGGATCATCTCGTGGCGCGCGATTCAACCAGCGTCTATCCTGAAGCAGCGTTCAAGCTTCCGGATGTCGGCTACATGCGCCAGCTTTCGCCGGAAGGGGTTCTGTCGGTCAACCCATCGGGCATTCTGGCGCTGCAGGGCAGCGGACCGAAGGAAGCCGTCGACGTGCTCAAGAAGGCGAGCGTGCCTTTCATCGAAGTGCCGGAGGAGTACGACCATCAGGGCATCCTCGACAGGATCCGCATCGTCGGAAAGGCGCTTGGCGTCGATGCCAAGGCTGATGCCCTTGTTGCACAGACCGACGCCAGGCTGAAAGCGGTGGAAAGCCGGGTCGCCTCGGTCAAGCAGCGCAAGCGCATCCTGTTCATCCTGTCGGCGCAGGGCGGCAAGATACTGGCTTCCGGCAGCGACACCGCCGCCAGCGGCATCATCTCCCTCGCCGGAGGGGTCAATGCAGTGGAAGGCTACACCGGCTACAAGCAGCTTTCCGACGAGGCCATCGTCACGGCCGCGCCCGACGTCATCCTGATGATGCGGCGCGGCGGCCCGGAGACGTCCGAAGCGGAAGTCCTCGGCAATCCTGCCATCGCGCAGACGCCCGCCGGCAAGGCAAAAGCCGTCATCCGCATGGATGGCAGCTATCTGCTCGGCTTCGGCCCCCGCACCGCCAGCGCCATTCACGATCTCGCGCTCGCGCTCTATGGCGGGCAGGTCGCCAATTGAGCGGCCGGGAGAATGGTTGACCAGACTTTGACCGGCGTGCCGGGTATGAGCACGGCGGCAGAAGGCGACCGATCCGTCCGCGCCCGTGCGGTCATTTTCGCGTTGGTCGGCGTTCTGATCGTGACTGCCTTGCTCAGCCTGGCGTCGGGGGCTTCCGACGCTTCGCCGGTCGGCGTGGTGAGCGACTGGCTGTTCGGCCCTTCGGCGGGCGGCGATGCTCTCAGCGCGCGCGACCGCATCATCATCAACGACATCCGCCTGCCGCGCGTGCTGATGGGGGCGCTGATCGGCGCGGCCCTGGCTGTATCCGGCGCTGTGATGCAGGGGCTTTTCCGCAACCCGCTTGCCGACCCCGGCCTGATCGGCATTTCCGCCGGGTCGAGCCTCGGCGCCGTCGGCGTCATCGTGCTCGGCGCAACGGTTCTTGCGCCCTTCACCGACCTATTCGGTGCGCTGGCGCTGCCATTCGCGGCCTTTGTCGGCGGGCTGATCACGACGCTGATCCTTTACCGCATCGCCACGCGCCAAGGGCAGACGTCAGTTGCAACCATGCTGCTCGCCGGTATCGCGCTGGCGGCGCTGGCGATGGCGCTGACCGGCGTGCTGATCTACATGGCCGACGACCGGCAGTTGCGCGACCTGACATTCTGGCAACTCGGCTCGCTGGCCGGGGCGACGTGGCAGAAGATCGGCGTGGTCGGTCCGATCATCGCGGTGGCGCTGGCCGCGACGCCTTTCCTGGCGCGCGGGCTCAATGCGCTGGCGCTCGGCGAAGCGACGGCGCATCACCTTGGCATACCTGTCCAGCGGCTGAAATACATTGCCATTGTCGCTGTCGCGGCGGCGGTCGGCGCATCGGTCGCGGTCAGCGGCGGCATCGGCTTCGTTGGCATCGTCGTGCCGCATCTGCTGAGGCTGCTGATCGGCCCCGACAACCGCTACCTGCTGCCCGCCTCGGCCTTGCTGGGCGCGGTGCTGCTTCTGCTTGCGGACGCCGTCGCGCGCACCATCGTCGCTCCCGCCGAGCTTCCCATCGGCATTGTGACCGCCTGCGTCGGCGGCCCCTTCTTCCTGTGGATTCTGCTGCGCAAGCGCGGCGTCCTCGATCTCTAGCGAGAAACACCATGATCGACGCCCATGATGTCTCGGTGGCGATAGGCGGCAAGGCCATCGTTTCCGCTGTCGACTTCACCGCCAGAGCCGGCGAGGTGACGGCGATCGTTGGACCGAACGGATCGGGCAAGACCACCTTGCTTCGGGCGCTGTCGGGCGACCTTCCCTATAGCGGCCGCGTTGCGATCAATGGTCTCGACCTTGCCGGCCTCAAGCCGGTCGAAGCGGCGGCGATGCGCGCCGTGCTGCCGCAGGCGACGACGCTGGCGTTTCCCTTCACGGTGCGTGAAATCGTCCGGCTAGGGCTTGTCGGCGGCCGTTCGGGCGCGTTGGCTGGCGAGGATAAGCAACTGCCGGAGCGGGCCTTGGCGCGCGTCGACCTCGAAGGATTCGCCGGACGCTTCTATCAGGAACTGTCCGGCGGCGAGCAGCAGCGCGTGCAACTGGCGCGCGTGCTCTGCCAGGTGTGGACGCCGGTTCTGGACGGCAAGCCGCGCTATCTGCTCCTCGACGAGCCGGTTTCCAGCCTGGATATCAAGCACCAGCTCATCATCATGGATGTGGCGCGCGATTTTGCCCGGCGCGGCGGCGGGGTCGTCGCCATCCTGCATGACCTCAACCTGACGGCGATGTATGCGGACCGCATCTGCGTCATGCATCGCGGCCGGCTGGCGGCGGACGGCGCGCCGGTCGATGTCCTCACTGACGATCTGATGGATACGGTTTTCGGCTGCCGGCTGAAGATCGGGGCGCTGCCGGCAGGCAACATGCCCTTCGTGCTGCCGCAGTCGGCCGCACGTTAAAACCGGTCCAAGCGAGATTGCAGGCAGTCAGGCGGCGGGCGCGCGGCGCTCGATCATGTCGATGCCGAGCAGGTTGCGCACATTCGGGCGCGCGGCGATCAGGTCGGCGATCGAATAGCGTGCCAGCACGTCGAAGAAGGCGTTGAGCGCTTCGCGCAGAGCCGAATTCAGCGAGCAGCTATCGACCAGCGGGCACTCCGTCGCATCGCTTTCGAAGCATTCGGCCATGGCGAAATTTTCTTCGGTGACGCGTACAACGTCGAAAAGGCTGATCTGGCTGGCCTGCCGACCGAGCCGGACGCCGCCATTGCGGCCCCGCACGGTTTCAACCAGACGGTGCTCCACCAAAGGCTGCAGGATCTTGAACAGGAAGAGTTCGGAGACCGTATAGGCGGCGGCGATTTCGGGAATGCGGCTCAGCCGGCCGTCATTGGCCGCGCAATACATCAGGATACGCATGGCATAGTTGGTTTGGCGCGTGAGACGCATGATCGTTCCTCACATGGCAGTCATTTTGTCGAATATGGCCTATACCTTGGAACAATTCCAGACAAGGCGGATCATATACATGAATTAGCTCATCAACTTTAATGTCACGAAAAAGGCCGCGGCATTGACGCCGCGGCCTTTCGTTTGATGCGGAATGGCCGTTCAGTCTTCGTTGGCGGTCACGGTGACGCCGAGGGTCTTGGGCAGGCTTTTCGGGTCAGACGTCGCGCCGGCAGCGATCAGCGCGAATGGCACCGGCGCGGGCGGATTGGCCTTGATCTCGAGGCTCTTCGGATCATCCAGGAACTTGCCGACAGCGGCGGTGACCTGCGCGGTCAGTTCCGCATTATTGAGCTGCGCCATGCCGAACGGCACGATGGCCTTGGCCTGATTGGCGATGTCCTTGGCCGACATGCCCTGCTGCTTGCCGACATATTCCAGCACCTTGCCGGTGAAGGAATCGTCGTCGAACCGGATCGACGCAGCGTTGAAGCTGAGCTGCTGCATCAGGCCGAGCATGGCCATGCCCTGGGCCGACTTGTCGGCGTCATCGGGCTGCGCGGCCATCTTCTTCTGCAAATCCTGCAGCGACTTGATGAAATCCATCGTGTAGCCGCCGAAATCGAAGGTCATGCCGAAGGTGCCGGCATCATCGACGGTAACGTCGTACTGGGACAGAACCATCTTGCCGTCCGAGGGCTTCCATGTGCCTTCCACCTCGATATTGCCGGAGATGTTCTGGTAGCCGAGCCCGTCGATGAGCTGTTTCGACTTCGGATCCTGCACCAGCGAGAGATCGCCGGTGAACTTCTCGACCGTGCCGGTGAACTCCATGGCGTTGCCGTTTTCCGGCGGCGTGATCTCGGCCGAGAAATTCTCCATGGTGAAGGCCGTCTTGTCGGCCATCTTCACCGTCAGGTTTTCCAATTCGGCCGATTTGTACATCATCAGCCCGGCGATCGGGTCGGTGCCATTCTCGGGCGGTAATGTCAGGTCGCTCATGATGAAGGGGCTCATCTCGACCGCCATGCCCTCGACGGTGCGCGAGATCGCCTCGGTCGAAACCGTATCGACCGTATAGACGCCATTGTCCTCGGAGATACCTTCAAGGGTCACTTTGCCGATCGGCAAGCTTTCCTTTTCGACAGCGGGTTTGATGGAAACGCCATCGAGCACCATGCTGGATGCATCGCCGGAGACCCCGGTCCAGGCGATATCGACGCCCTGCTTGGCCATCAGCGCCTTGATGCGGTTGGCGACGGCTGTCGTGTCCTGGGCGAAGGCCGCATTCAGCGGCAGGGTGAGAAGGAAGGTGGAAATAGCAAGCTTCTGAAAAGTCGGGCGGAGGAGCGTCATCGCGTTTTCCCTGAATGGTCCTTGGCGTTTGCCGAAATTCTTTACGCCATCCCCTGTCCGTGAAGAACTGGACTGGAAAAAGGCATCGCCGCCACAATGGTCGAAAATCGCGAGAAAAGGCAATTGCTCGCATTCCGGTCTGTTTCGGACATATGGCGATCTGATCAACTAGGCCGATCGTCGATTCCGGCAAGGCCGTTTGGGCGGCAGGATGCGCGATGCTTCGGCCCTTGCCGCGAATCAGCCGCTCGGATAGTTCGAAACCATGGGAAAAAGCCTTCTACCGCCCGGGAATGGCGGTGACGATCACATAGAGCCAGTCGACCTGAAGAAGGCGCTGGAGGAACGTTATCTCGCCTACGCATTGTCGACGATCATGCACCGGGCGCTGCCGGACGTTCGCGACGGCCTGAAGCCTGTGCATCGGCGCATCATGCATGCCATGCGGCTGCTGCGGCTGAACCCGGACCAGGGCTTCGCCAAGTGCGCCCGCATCGTCGGCGAGGTGATGGGTAAATTCCACCCGCATGGCGACCAGTCGATCTACGACGCGCTGGTGCGCCTGGCGCAGGATTTCTCCATGCGCTACCCGCTGGTCGATGGGCAGGGCAATTTCGGCAATATCGACGGCGATAACGCCGCCGCCATGCGCTATACCGAAGCGCGGATGACCGATGTCGCGACGGAGCTTTTGTTCGGCATCACCGAGGACGCGGTCGATTTCCGCCCGACCTACAATGAGGAGGACGAGGAGCCGTCCGTCCTGCCGGGCGCCTTCCCGAACCTGCTCGCCAATGGCTCGTCGGGCATCGCGGTCGGCATGGCGACCTCGATTCCGCCGCACAACGCCGCCGAGCTTCTGACGGCTGCACTTCACCTGATCGACAATCCGGCCGCTTCCGTGGCCGAGCTGATGACGCCGCCGGACGAATGGGCGGCGATCGAGGCGGAGGCGCGGGACAATCCCGAGGCGTTGCTGAAATGCAAGGTGCGCGGACCGGATTTTCCGACTGGCGGGACGGTGGTGGACGAGTGGCCGCTGATCGTCTCGGCTTACGAGAGCGGACGAGGCGGGTTTCGAGTCCGCGCCAAGTGGCTGCAGGAAGACCAGGGCAGGGGCACCTGGAACATCGTCGTCACCGAAATTCCCTACGGCGTGCAGAAGGCGCGGCTGATCGAGAAGATCGCCGAGCTTCTGATCGCCCGCAAGCTGCCGCTGCTGGAAGACATCCGCGACGAGAGCGCCGAGGACATCCGCGTCGTGCTGGTGCCGAAGAGCCGCACCGTCGACCCAGGCATACTGATGGAATCGCTGTTCAAGCTGACCGAGCTGGAAAGCCGCTTCCCGCTCAACATGAACGTGCTGTCTCGCGGCAAGGTGCCGAACGTGCTGTCGCTGAAGGGCGTGCTGCGCGAATGGCTCGACCATCGCCGTGACGTGCTCCTGCGCCGTTCCAACCACAGGCTCGCCGAGATCGAGCGGCGGCTGGAAATCCTCGCCGGCTACCTCGTCGCCTATCTCAACATCGACGAGGTGATCCGCATCATCCGCGAGGAGGACGAGCCCAAGGCCGTCATGATGGCGCGCTGGGATCTCACCGACGTTCAGGCGGAAGCGATCCTCAATCTCAGGCTGCGCCAGTTGCGCAAGCTGGAGGAGTTCGAAATCCGCAAGGAATTCGACGCGCTTTCGCAGGAAAAGAAGCAGATTGAGGAGCTTCTGGCCTCACAGGCGCGGCAGTGGAAGACGATCCGCTGGGAAATCGTCACCCTGCGCAAGAAGTTCGGACCGGACAGCGAGAACGGCGCGCGGCGCACGCAGTTCGCCGATGCGCCGGAGCACGATCTGACCGATATCGCCCATGCGATGATCGAGCGCGAGCCAGTCACCGTCGTCGTCTC
The DNA here is from genome assembly GCF_031457045.1 of Mesorhizobium sp. BE184. NCBI lineage: Bacteria > Pseudomonadati > Pseudomonadota > Alphaproteobacteria > Hyphomicrobiales > Phyllobacteriaceae > Mesorhizobium > Mesorhizobium sp. BE184. The sequence continues at coordinate 1,522,522 of NZ_JAVDVU010000001.1, read as the reverse complement.
GGAAAAGGGCTGGCTACGGGCGATGAAGGGCCACCTGACCGATCATTCGCTCCTGACCTTCAAGGAGGGCGATTCGCTAAAACTCGCCTTCCATGCGCAGACCACCGACAAGATCCTCGTCTTCACCACCGGCGGCAAGTTCTACACGATCGGCGCCGACCGGCTGCCGGGCGGTCGCGGCCATGGCGAGCCGATCCGCATCATTGTCGACATGGAAAACGACCAGGACATCGTCACCGCCTTCATTCATGACGCCAAGCGGCGGTTGCTGCTGGTTTCGCATGAGGGCAACGGTTTTGTGGTGCCGGAGGCGGAGGTCGTCGCCAATACCCGCAAGGGTAAGCAGGTGATGAACGTCAAGGCGCCGGACGAGGCCAAGCGCTGCCTGCCGCTCAGCGGCGATCACCTCGCCATCGTCGGCGAGAATCGCAAGATGCTGGTGTTCCCGTTGACCGAGATTCCCGAGATGACGCGCGGCAAGGGCGTACGGCTGCAAAAGTACAAGGATGGCGGGGTGCTGGACCTGAAAACCTTCGTCATGGAAAGCGGCCTTTCCTGGCAGGATTCGGCCGACCGCACATTCACCAAGACACGGGAAGAATTGCTGGAGTGGACCGGCGCGCGCGCAGCCGCCGGGCGCATGGTGCCGAAGGGTTTTCCGCGGACGGGAAAGTTCGGTTAGCGATCCCCGTTCGTTGCCAAGGATGCCGAAATGGCTGTAGCCTGGACGGCGAGCGTGTTCGAATCGGATGCCGCGTCCTCACCAACTGACTCGCGCATGCGGCGGGCGATCGGCCCGTAGCGTTCCGACCAGCCGATAACGGCCTCGAACACCGGTTTCAGGCCATGCACGGCTTCGCTGATTTCATATTCCACGCGCATGACGTTTTCGGCGTAGACCGTGCGCTTGACCAGCCCCTCAGTCTCGAGTTCGCGCAGGCGCAGCGACAGCATGTGCTGGGTGATGCCGGGGAGGGCGCGCTTCAACTCGCCGAACCGGCGGGTTTTCTGCGCCAGCACCCAGAGGATCTCGATCTTCCATTTTCCGGTCAGCGGCCGCATGGCCTCCAGAAATGTCACATAGGGCGCATCTGTCTTTTCGGCGCAGACGAATTCGGAGGGTCTTGCCGTCTGTCCCATGCGCGCTCCTCAAAAGCGTCGGCGCTGCAGCGCCGAGATCGATCGAACCCCTATGTATGAACTGAATCGCCATGCGCCATACCCGCGCCGGCATTTCATAGCAGGCTGCTGACAGAAAGAGACAGGTCGTTTGGCTTCTGGTCATGAATGCTGCACTATGATGCGAAATAATGCCGGGACGGGAAACAACGCCCACCGCTTCGCCTGAAGCGGCGCCGGCAAATCGGGGAACGCCTTTGAAGAAACCGGAAATCCGCAAGCTGGAACGCGAGCCGCGACTGTTCGGCGTGGCCGCGCCCTTGCGCTCGGCCGTCATCCCGCCGCTTTCGGCGGCGCGCTGGCTTCTGGTGCTCATCGTTGCAGCCGGCGTCTATTTCTTCCACGGCTTCCTGTTCCCGGTGCTTGCGGCGCTTGTCATCGCCTTCGCCAGCTGGCCGCTCTACCGGCGGCTGCTGAACGCTATCGGCGGCAACAGAACGCTCGGCGCCACGCTCGCCATCCTGCTTATCCTGGCTTTCCTGGTGATTCCGATTTCGCTGGCCAGCACCTATGCCATCAACGAAATCCACGACTGGGTTGTCTGGGCCGTGGAGGCCAATAGAAACGGCGCGCCAACGCCGCACTGGATCACCACATTGCCGGTCATCGGCGCATGGCTGGGTGAACAGTGGCAGATCAACCTGGGGCATCGCGGCGGCGTCGGCGAGGTGATCCAACTGGTCAGCGGCGCCAACATCCGCTCGATTTACCAGACCGTGCTGGCGGCCGGCGGCAGCGCCTTCTCCATGCTTCTGACGATCCTGTTCATGCTGATCGCGCTGTTCTTCGCCTACCGCGACGGCGAGGGCTTCGCAGCGCAGGTCGACCGGCTGGGCGAGCGCATCCTGCCGGCGCGGTGGGAACGCATTTCACGCGTGGTGCCGGCGACGATTTCCTCGACCGTCATGGGCATGACCGTCATCGCCATCGGCGAAGGGCTTGTGCTCGGCGTCGCCTACTGGCTGGCCGGCGTACCGTCGCCGGTGACGCTCGGCGCGCTGACCGGCGTGATGGCGCTGATACCGGGCGGGGCGCCGCTGTCGTTCACGCTTGTCTCGATCTACCTTGCCGCCAGCGGATCGGTTTTTGCCGGTGGCGCCCTGTTCGTGTGGGGCGCGGTCGAACTCTTCATCGTCGATAAGACGCTGCGGCCGAAGCTTGTCGGCGGGCCGATCAAGCTGCCGTTCCTGCCGACATTCTTCGGCCTGATCGGCGGCGTGAAGACGATGGGCTTCCTCGGCCTGTTCATCGGCCCGGTGCTGATGGCGCTTCTGGTGGCTATCTGGCGCGAATGGCTGCATGAGGCCGACGTGGTCGATGCCAACGAGGCCGCGGGAAGGCCGCTGGATGCACCGGCGCAGGTCGAAATCCTGCCGCCACGGGTGGAGAAGCGATCTCAGGCCGGGTGACGCACGGCCAGAGCAGCACGCCGCCGTCGGCCTTGATGAAGCTGCCATAGCGAGTGCGCGACCAGCGCAACGATGAGGATCGCGCCGCCGATCAGGCTGTTGCGGGTTGGAACCTCGGAAAAGATCGTCCACACCCAGACCGGCGCGAGCACGGTTTCCAGCAGGTAGAACATCGCCACTTCGGGTCCGGAAAGGTGTCTGGGGGCCGCCGCCAGGCAGAAGAATGAAATCGGCATGATGACGGCGCCGTTGAAGACGATCCACCAAGGCGCCGAGACGTTGAAGCCAGTTTGCGCGACCATAAAGGCGGCGACCAGAAAGGGTGGCACCACGCCGATCAGGCTGGTGAAACCCATATCCTCGCCGCTGGCGCGTGAGATGGTGATGGCGGAGGCGATGAGGAAGGCCGACGACAGCGCCATGAGGTCGCCGAGCAGATGTCCAGATCCGATCGAATCGCCGACGATGATGCCGACGCCGACGATCATCGCGGCCATGGCTGCAAAGGTTGCCGGGCGCGGCTGCTCGCGCAGGAAGAGCCATGACAGCAATGCCGCGAACATGGTGTTGAAAGCGAGAATGAAGACCAGATTGGCCGTGGTGGTGTTGTAGACGCCGGTGATGAAGGTAATGGAGCCGAGCCCGTAGAGCAGCGCGACGAGCAAGCCCCGCTTGCCGGGGATCAGGCGGGGCACCGTCGGCGTCATTGCACGCCATGCGGCCCACATCACCAGCGTCGCGGCGAGGGTGGTGGCGGTGCGCAGCAACAGGATGGACCAGGCCTCGCCGTCGCCCAGCCTGATGAGGGGGATGTCGAACGTCAGCGTCAACCCGCCTACCACAGCCAGCAGCAGGCCCTTCGAATGTTCTGTGTGAACGGGCATATCGAGCTCATGAATGGGTTGGGCGCAGTGCGGCGGGTGTCGGCAGATAGCATCAGATGCCTGTCCGGACCAGCGCTGCAGCCGTTGAAACAGATTATGGGTTCTGTCGGAAGGGATCGAAGCGCCGCTAGAGGGCTTCCTCGTCGTAGCGTTCCCAGCCCTTGGGGCCGAGATGCTCCTGGGGGGTGAAGCGCATCTTGTAGTTCATCTTGCGCGAGCCGTTGACCCAATAGCCCAGATAAACGTGCGGCAGGCCCATGGCCCTGGCGCGGGCGATATGGTCGAGGATCATGAAGGTGCCGAGCGAGCGATCCTCCATTTCAGGATCGAAATAGGAATAGACCATGGATAGGCCGTCGGCCATCTGGTCGGTCAACGCCACGGCGATCAATTCGCCCCGGCCCTTGCCGGTGACGAAGGTGTCGGGACCCCGTCGCCGGTATTCGATGACCTTGGTGTCGACATGCGTGTCCTCCACCATCATGGCGTAGTCGAGCACCGTCATGTCCGACATGCCGCCCTTGCGGTGACGTGCGTCGAGATAGGCGCGGAACAGCGAATACTGCTCGGTGGATGGTTCGGCGTCGTGCATGAAGCCGACGAGATCGGAATTTTGCTGCGTCACCCGGCGCATGTTGCGGCTGGGTGTGAAATCATTGGCCAGGATGCGCACCGACACGCAGGCGCGGCATGTCTCGCAGGCAGGGCGGTAAGCGATGTTCTGCGACCGTCTGAACCCGCCCTGCGTCAGCAGGTCGTTCATCTCCGACGCTTTGTCGCCGACCAGGTGGGTGAAGACCTTGCGCTCGAACTGACCCTCCAGATACGGGCATGGCGAAGGCGCTGTCAGGAAGAACTGCGGAGACTGGGTCGGGTGCTGCGTCATCGAGCCTGGAAAGCACTCCCACGATTCACCATACCTTTGGCCCGGTTGGTGAAAAATTCAACAGGATTATGACCGCCGGCGGTGCGCCGGCGTTCACAATTGAGGATAAACGGTGCATAGGGCGGCCCGTCGGGCCGCTCAGGGATCGGAGCGGATCACGACGGTGCCCAAAAGCAGGTCGTGCAAGGTGCGCTTGCGGTCGGTGAAAAGCGTAACCAACAACACCAGCGGCGTCAGGATGACGTTGCCAGCCCAGAATAGGACCGAATGCACCACCGCCGTCAGGCCGTCGATTCGCGTCCCGTCGAGCCGTTCCAGCCGGATGCCCATGGCTTTCATACCAAGGGTGGCCTGGTTCCTGCCGCCAAGCGTGTTCCACACATAGACGATGGCGATGGCGGGAACGAGGGCGCCGAATAGCATCCAGCCAAGCCCGAGCGTCAAGATACCGAGCAAAAACACCAGTATGCCGAAGGGTATGGTGAGCAGTCCGACGATCAGATAGTCGATGACGCAGGCGAATATCCGGCGCGTGCGCACGCCATCATAGGCGCGGGCATCGTCCAGCCTCGTGGTGATGATCTCGCCATCCAGCGCGCGTGCTTCCATTTCCGTCCTCATATCTCCACCGGTCAAAGAAGCCGGCCAGTTATAATCGAAATGGTGCCGGAAAGGTTGCCATTCAAGGCTTAGGCGAAGCTGTTCCCGCTCTATGGGCATCGCGCTCTCCCAGCCAGCGCCGGGCGATCGCCGCATCCTCGGCGCCGAATTCGTGCCCGAGCGGCACGGTCTGGGCTTCCACGGCAGCGCCTTGGCTTTCCAGAAGATCAGCGAGCGCAGGCGTATATTGCCCGTAGGTCTCGTCCGCCGCACCGCCGATCACCAGAATGCGGGTGCCAGCGAGATTTGTGACGGGCGTTTCGTCAAGCACCGGCATCGCGCGCAGTAGAATCGCCTGCCGGATGAGGCCGGGATGGAGAAGCATGGCGCTCGAGATCAGGTTGGCCCCGTTGGAATAGCCGAGGAAGACGGTTCGCGAGAGGTCGAGCCGCTCAGCGAAACTCATTTCCGCGATGAAGTCGGCGAAGTCCGCGGCTTCGGAGCGGATGCTCTTCTGATCAAATCGGGTCGGCGTGATTCGCGCGAACCAGCGCATTCCGCCTTCCTGGGGAACGCGGCCGCGCACCGCCATCAGGGCATCGTCCGGGCCGATCTGGCGAGCCAGCGGAACAAGCGTCGTTTCGTCGACGCCGGAACCGTGAAGCAAAACAAGCGTGCGTCCGCCTGGATCTTCGGCCGGGTAAAGCCGGTAGGCAAAAGCCTCTTCCACCAGCAATTCCGGGGCTTCCAGCGGGATTCCGCCCTCTTTGCCATCATCATGTTTTTGCATCGTATTTCCTCGTTTTGCCGGCTTCAAAACGAAATATTTTCGACATGGCCCAAAGTTGATCCACGCCGACGCAATTCGAGCGGCTTTCGGCTGGATACGGACTTTTCCTTCGTCCGCAAAGCAATATCTGGGCGGAGCGGGATTCGTTCGAGAATGCAGTTTGAGGGAAATCTGATGATCACGACAGTCCCGGCGGAGCGGGACACGCGCATAGACGTGCTGCGTGCCCTTGCGCTCCTGATGATCTACATCGATCACGTTCCCGGAACGATTTTCGAGACCCTCACCTACAAGAATTTCGGATTCTCCGATGCGGCGGAAGCATTCGTGCTGATTTCCGGCATGTCGGTGGCGCTGGCTTATGGCGGCAAATTCCAACCGGGCAACCGGCTGTTCGCGACGCTGAAGATGTGGCGGCGGACCGGCGTTCTTTACGCTTCGCATATCGTCGCCTCGGTCGCGTCCGTCGCGATCTTCTGCGCCGCCGGGATCTTCTTCAAACGTCCCGATCTTCTGTGGCCGAACAATATCGGCGCGCTGATATCGAATCCGCCGGAAGCGCTGCTCGGGCTCGCCACACTTGGACACCAGATCGGCTACAACAACATCCTGTCGCTTTATGCCGTGCTTCTGTTCCTCGCTCCGGCGATCCTGCTGCTGACCGGCTATGGGACCGTGCTCGTGCTGGCGCTGTCAGGCGGCCTGTGGCTCGTTGCCGGCCTTTGGCAGATCGCGCCCCCAAACTATCCGGAACCGGGCTTCTGGTTCCTCAACCCGCTCTCATGGCAGTTTCTGTTCACCATCGGCATGGTGAGCGTGCTGCACGTTCGGCGTGGTGGCCGCATAGGGGTAAACCGCTGGCTGGTCGGCGCGGCGCTGTTTTATGTGGCTGCGGCTCTCGTCTGGGTGCACAGCCCATTGTGGGGCAGGGAGAACTGGCTGGGGCTTCCCGCGGTGATCACCGGCTTCGACAAGACGTTCCTGTCGCTGCCGCGGCTGCTGCACATACTCGCGGTCTCCTATCTGGTCGTCGCCATCCCCGCCATTTCACGGCTCTTCCGGCGCCGGACCGATCATCCGCTCGCCATTCTGGGCAAGCGGTCGCTGCCCATTTTCATCGCCGGCACGGTCATCGCGATGGTGGCTCAGGTCATCCGAATCGTCAGCCCCGGCAACCTCCTGGACGACACGCTGCTCATCGTCACCGGAATCGCGATGCAGTTCGCGCTCGCCTACTATCTGGAATGGGTGTCGCGGCTCGGCTGGTCCGACAAGGTCAAGCCGGTGCGCGAGCCGCATCCGGTCCTTGCAGCGGCCCCTTTGCCGGCGATGACGAGCGTTCGGTAATGCTAGTCAGCCGCTCTGGCGGTAGACCCTCTCACGAGCAATTCCACGGGCAGCATCTGGCGGCGGATTGTCCCGTCGTGCTGCAGGATCGCCTCGACGGCCAGCCGGCCCATTTCGCTGGTGGGCTGCGCGATCGTCGTCAGCGAGGGGTTTGAGACGGCGCTTTCCGGCACGCCGTCGAAGCCGACGATCGAGACTTCACGCGGCACGGAGATGCCGCGCACGCGCAGCCAGTCGAGCGCGTGGAGCGCGATGCGGTCGGACATGGCGAGCAGCGCCGTCGGCTTTGCCGGCTGGCTGAACAGATGCTCGAGACCTGCGTGGACGGTCGCCTCGTCATTGGCGGTCTCATAGGTTGGCACCTTACCCGTATCGACGCCGAATTCCCTCAGCACATCGAAATAGCCGTGGAGCCGGTCGCGCGTGCCTGAATAGATGGCCTTGTCGACGCGGTCGGGCGAAACCGGGCCATAGGTGTCGTCATCCGAAAAGGGCATGGACAGAACGCCGAAGCGCCGGTGGCCGAGCTCGGTCAAATGCCTCGCCGCCAATTGCGCCCCGGCGCGATCGTCGACGCCGATGGCGGCGATGGTCTCATCATCGAAGCCAAAGTCGAGCGCCACGAAGGGCAGCTTGCGTTCGCGGGTGAGTTCCACCAGCCGCGAACCGCCTTCGACGCAGAACACGATGAAGCCGTCCACCAGCGCGCTCTGGATGTTCCAGGCGATCTGTTCGCTGTTGGCGGCCGAGACGAGCGATATGCCGGCCCCGGTGGCGTCGCAGGCCTGGGTGATGCCGGACATGACGGCGCGGGCGAACGGGTCATCGAAGAAATAGGAGAGGGGCTCCGCCGTGGCGACGCCGATGGCGTTGACCTTGCCGGCACGCAGCAGCCTGCCTTTTGGATCAGGACCGTTATAACCCAGCTTGTCGGCCGCGGCCTTCACGCGTTCGCGCACTTCCTCGCGAACGATATCGGGATGGCTGAAGACGTTGGATGCGGTGCCGTGCGATACGCCGGCCTCCTTCGCCACGTCGGCAAGTCGTATCGGTCTGACGGTTTCGGCGGCGTATTTAGGCATCAATGCTCTCTAGCCCCTGCCGCGCTCTAGCACAAATCTTGGATCGATCCAAGTTTTGCTTGACATTTTGCTGAACGGGTCTATTTTTGAATCGATCCAATCGGCGCAATGGCCGATTAAATTGAATCGATCCAATCAGGAGAAAAAGATGCATCCCGTCGATTATCTGTTCGAAGACATCTATCGCAACTATTGGGGCATCTCGCCCGTGAAGGATGCAAGCGCGCCACCGCGCCGTACAAAGCCGGCAAGGCTGGCTGCGCGGTCGCTTTTCAAAAGCGACCGTCGCTGATCGCGACGCTGGTCAGTGCGCCGGATCAGGCCGCCGCAAGGTCCAGTTCGATGGCCACCGGCACATGGTCCGATGGCTTCTCCCAAGCCCGTACATGCTTTTCGATGAACGCCGACGAGAAACGGTTCGCAGCTTCCGGCGACAGCAGCAGATGGTCTATGCGGATGCCGTTGTTCTTCTGCCAGGCGCCGGCCTGATAGTCCCAGAAGGTGTAGGTATCCGGCGCGTCGGTCACGGCGCGGACCGCTTCGGTGAAACCCAAATTCACGAGCCTGCGGAATGATTGCCGCGTTTGCGGCTGGAACAGCGCATCGTTGACCCAGTTCTCCGGATGCCGGGCGTCGATCGGCTCGGGAATGACGTTGTAGTCGCCCGCCAGAACCAAGGCCTCCTCGAGCGCCAGCCGCTCGGCTGCCCAGCGTTCCAGCCGTGCCATCCACGATAATTTGTAGGGGAACTTCACCGCGTCATCGATGGGGTTGCCGTTCGGCAGATAGAGCGAAACGACCCGCAGCGCGCCCTTGGTGGTGGAAAACACGCCCTCGATGAAGCGCGCCTGTTCGTCGGCATCGTCGCCCGGCAGGCCGCGGTTGACCTCGTCGAACCGCAGCTTCGACAGGATGGCGACGCCGTTGAAGCCTTTCTGGCCATGCGTCTCGACATTGTAGCCGAGCGCCTCGATCTCGGCGCGCGGGAACTGGTCGTCGACCGTCTTGATCTCCTGCAGGCAGACGATGTCGGGCGCACTCTCATTCAGCCAGTGAAGGAGGTTGCCGATACGGGCCCTGACGCCATTGATGTTCCAGGTGACGATTTTCATGAAAAACCTGCGAGTATTTCAAATACTTCTTGATAGCGGACGCGGCGGTTGACGGCGATCCTGCACTATCCTTCGCGCGAAGGAAACCGGTTCTGGTCGGCATACCGAAGCGGTCAACAAATAAGGGGAACAATGCCATGTCATCCACGTCACATCCCGTGGACGAGGTGCTGCCCGCACCTCGTCTTGCTGCGCTGGGCATCCAGCATGTGCTGGTCATGTACGCCGGCGCCATCGCCGTTCCGCTCATCATCGGCCGGGCGCTGAAGCTCAGCCCGGAAGACGTCGCCTTCCTGATTTCCGCAGACCTGTTCGTCTGTGGCCTCGTCACGCTGATACAGTCGTTCGGCGCAACGCAATGGTTCGGCATCAAGCTGCCGGTCATGATGGGCGTAACTTTCGCCGCGGTCGGGCCGATGGCGGCGATGGCCGGCTCGCATCCGGGGCCGGACGGGGCGCGGATGATCTTCGGCGCCATCATCGGCGCCGGCATCGTCGCCATGCTGATCGCGCCTGCGGTCAGCCGGATGCTGCGCTTCTTTCCGCCGGTGGTGACCGGCACCATCATCGTGGTGATCGGCGCGTCGCTGATGCGCATCGGCATCAACTGGATATTCGGCAACCCGGTCGGGCCGACCGCGCCGAAGCTGGTGGCGCCGGAAAACGCCGCCTGGCTGAAGGCGGTCGCCGATCTCGCCGCGCAGCCGGGTTCGACCGTGCCGCCGGTGCCGCCTGGCCTGGGTCTTGCCGCCTCGATGCCGAATGCCGCCTACGCGCCCGTGGCCGGCGTCGCCATCTCCGCTGTCGTGCTGGTGGCGATCCTGCTGATCGCCCGCTTCGGCAGGGGCTTCGTCGCCAACATCGCCGTGCTGCTCGGCATCATCATTGGTGGTGTGCTGACCGCTGCGCTCGGCATGATGCATTTCGAGAAGGTCGGGCAGGCGGGCTGGTTCGCGCTGATCGAACCGCTGCGCTTCGGCATCCCGATCTTCGACCCCATCCTTATCCTGACCATGACGCTGGTGATGATCGTGGTCATGATCGAATCGACCGGCATGTTCCTGGCGCTCGGTGAGATGACCGGCAAGAAGGTGACGCAGCCGATGCTTTCGGCCGGCCTGCGCACCGACGGTCTCGGCACGCTGATCGGCGGGCTGTTCAACACATTTCCCTACACATCGTTCTCGCAGAATGTCGGTCTCGTCGGCGTCACCGGCGTGAAGAGCCGCTTCGTCTGCGTCGCCGGCGGCGTCGTGCTGATGGTGCTCGGGCTGGTGCCGAAGATGGGCGCGCTGGTCGAGGCGCTGCCGACCTTCGTGCTCGGCGGGGCAGGGCTGGTCATGTTCGGCATGGTGGCAGCCACTGGCATCCGCATCCTGTCGAATGTCGACTTCCGCACCAACCGCAACAATCTGTTCGTGGTGGCGGTGTCGGTCGGCTTCGGCATGATTCCGCTGGTGGCGCCGGACTTCAAGATGTGGATGCCGCATGTGCTGCATCCGCTGCTCGAATCCGGCATCCTGCTGGCTTCGGTTTCGGCGGTGGTGCTGAATGCCTTCTTCAACGGCATGGCGGCCGACACGCACGATGCCCGTGAGGCGGCAATGGCGGCGGACGCCTAGCGCCTTCGGCAAGGACGCGCGAAAGCGGCTGCGATGTCAGCCGCTTTTGCGTTCCACGAGGCCGATTGTGTTGCCGCCGGGGTCTTTCAGGAACGCCATCCACTCGCTCTCGCCGGCCGGGCCGAAAAGCCCTTCCGTGTCATGGTGGACGAGCGCAGGCGCAGTCGTGAACGGCACTCCACCAGCCGCGGCGGCTGCGTGAAATCCGTCAAGATCGGACATGTCGAGATAGACGGTTCCGGGCTGCACGCCGTCGGTGAACAGCAGCCTTGTGTCTCCGGCTATGATAAACGCTATGCCGGGCGGATCGAAGCGGGAATGGACGCCCATGCCCAACACCGCGCTCCAGAACGCCAGCGTTGCGTCGAGATCGCGCCCGGCCGAGAGCGCGACCTGCCGGACCGCGCCGATGGCCGGCATGGCTACAGGGAAAAACTCGTGCCGCAGCCGCAGGATGCGACAGCGTTGGGGTTCCTGATCTGGAACGACTGGCCCATCAGATCATCCACGAAATCGATCACCGAACCGCCCATATAGACGAGCGACAGATCGTCGATGAGCACGGTTGCGCCATCTTTTTCGATGGCGACGTCGTCGTCGTTGCGGTTTTCCACCAGGTCGAACTTGTAGGAAAAGCCTGAACAGCCGCCGCCTTCGACGGAAACGCGCAGCGCCGTCTTGCCCGGGTCGCCGGACACAATTCTAGCGATCCGCTTCGCAGCGGCATCGGTCATTTCAACTTTCATGGCGGTCTTGGCATCCGCGCCCATCGGCGTCACCTTGCGTTCGGTTGCATCTGATAGGTATGAACCCGGACGGGGCAAGTCAACAGCATCGGCCAGCGAGATGAACGAAGAGCGCAAAGCCGGGGAGGCTCTCGGCGATATCGGATTTGGGTATCGTCCGCGCGCGTCCTATGCTTGCGATCCGGCGCGAACCCGCGGACGCCTGTTCGCCGAGCCCGAAAGCCCGACGCGCACGCCGTTCCAGCGCGACCGCGACCGGATCATCCATTCGACCGCCTTCCGCCGCCTCAAGCACAAGACGCAGGTGTTTGTCGCGCATGAAGGTGACCATTACCGCACCCGGCTCACCCATACGATCGAGGTGGCGCAGATCGCGCGGGCTCTGGCGCGCGCCTTGCGGGTGGACGAGGACCTCGCCGAGGCGGTGGCGCTGGTGCACGATTTCGGCCACACGCCGTTCGGCCATACCGGCGAGGATGCTCTCAACGACAAGATGAAGGCCTGGGGCGGCTTCGACCACAACGCCCAGTCGCTGCGGATCGTGACGCGGCTGGAGCGCCGCTATGCCGAGTTCGACGGACTGAACCTCAGCTGGGAGACGCTGGAAGGCCTGGTCAAGCACAATGGCCCGCTGACGGACGGTCACGGGAAGGGCCTGCACGGCCCGGTGCCGCAGGCGATCCGCGACTATAACGAGCTGGATAGTCTCGAACTGAGCCGTTTTGCCGGAATTGAAGCGCAGTGCGCGGCGATAGCCGATGACATCGCCTACAACACCCATGACATAGACGACGGTCTGCGCTCCGGTTTGCTGACGCTCGACATGCTGGAGGGGCTGGCATTGCCGGGCTCGATCCTGGCTGCGGTGCGGCAGCGCTATCCCGGGCTGGATGACGTGCGCAGCGGTCATGAACTGATGCGGCGGCAGATCACCGCGATGGTCGAGGATACAATCGTGACCGCCGGCGAAAACCTGGCCCGCCTGAATCCGCAGAGCCCGGACGACGTCCGTGGCGCAGGGCAAAAGGTGGTCGGTTTTTCGCCGGCCATGGCAGCAGGCGAGAAGGAGCTGAAATCCTTCCTCTACAAGCATCTCTATCGCCATGCCGAGGTCATGCGGGTGCGGGCCGATGCGGAAAAAGTCGTGACCGACCTGTTCGACGCCTATTTCGCCGACCCGCGGGCGATGCCGGACGGCTGGCGCGAGGGGCTGGACAGGGCCGAGGACCGCATCAAGGCGCGAAGCGTCGCCGATTTCCTGGCCGGTATGACGGACACCTACGCGCTGAAGGAACACCGCCGCCTGTTTGACCGGACACCGGATTTGAGCTAGGGCGGGCCAAAATCCGCATTTAAGTTGAAATCACGGAAAACGTGAAATTTCGGCCTGATATTTTCTACGAAAGCCAGTCATGAACATCTTCGCCGATTTCAGTGCGCGAATCATAAAAGCCGTCGAAGCCTTTGATCTCAAAGGCAAAGATGGCGCTATGCTGGATCTTTCGCGCGTGGCCGTCGAGCCGCCGCGCGATGCCAGTCACGGCGATCTCGCCACCAATGCCGCGATGGTGCTGGCCAAGCCGGCGGGAAAGAACCCGCGTGCGCTGGCCGAGCGCCTCGTCGAAGCGTTGAAGGGGGACGGCGACGTCGCCAGTGCCGAGGTCGCCGGTCCGGGCTTCGTCAATCTCAGGCTGACGGACAGCTTCTGGCAGACGCATCTGGCCGACTTGCTGGCGGAAGGCCGTAATTACGGGCGTTCGACGGTCGGGAAGGGCCGCCGGGCCAATGTCGAGTATGTCTCGGCCAATCCGACCGGCCCGATGCATGTGGGGCACTGCCGGGGCGCCGTGGTCGGCGACACGCTCGCCAATCTCATGGCTTTCGCCGGCTATGAGGTGACAAAGGAATACCTCATCAACGATGCGGGCGCGCAGATCGATGTGCTCGGCCGTTCGGCGCTGCTTCGCTACCGGGAAGCGCTGGGCGACGACATCGGTGAAATCCCTGCCGGCCTCTATCCGGGCGACTATCTTGTTCCGGTCGGACAGGCGCTGGCGCAGGAGTTCGGCCGGGCGCTGCTGCAGATGCCGGATGACGAGGCGCTTGCCATCGTCAAAGACAAGACCATCGATGCGATGATGGCGATGATCCGGGATGACCTCGCCCTCCTCAACGTCAAACATGACCTGTTCGTGTCCGAGCGTTCGCTGCACGCCGACAATGCCAAGGCAATCCGGTCGGCTATCGCCGACCTGACGCTCAAGGGCCATATCTACAAGGGCAAGCTGCCACCGCCGAAAGGTGAAAGGCCGGACGACTGGGAAGATCGCGAGCAGACGCTGTTTCGCTCCACCGACGTCGGGGACGACCTCGACCGGGCGCTGATCAAGTCCGACGGTTCGTTCACTTATTTCGCCGCCGACGTCGCCTATCTCAAGGACAAGGTGGATCGCGGCTTCGATGATCTGATCTATGTACTCGGCGCTGACCATGGCGGTTACGTCAAGCGGCTGGAAGCGCTGGCGCGCGCCGTTGCCGGCGACAAGGTCAAGCTCACAGTGCTGCTTTGCCAGTTGGTCCGCTTGTTCCGCGACGGCGAGCCGGTGCGGATGTCGAAGCGTTCGGGCGATTTCGTGACGCTGCGCGAAGTGGTGGAGGAGGTGGGCCGCGACCCGATCCGCTTCATGATGCTCTATCGCAAGAACGACGCGCCGCTCGATTTCGATTTCGCCAAGGTCACCGAGCAGTCGAAGGACAACCCGGTTTTCTATGTACAGTACGCATCGGCGCGCTGCCATTCCGTATTCCGGCAGGCGGCGGAGCAGTTTCCACGCGACAGTTTCAGCCGCGAGGTTCTGGCGCCGGAGCTGCCATCGCTGACTGACGAAGGTGAGATCGGTCTCATCCGCAAGCTCGCCGAATACCCGCGGCTGATCGAGCAGGCAGCGCTTTCGCTGGAGCCGCATAGGCTTGCATTCTATCTCTACGATCTCGCCAGCACCTTCCATGCGCATTGGAACAGGGGCACGGAAAATCCGGACTTACGTTTTGTTAAGGTTAACGACCGACAATCAACCTATGCCAGACTAGGGCTGGTGCAGGCCGTTTCGGATGTTTTGACATCCGGCCTGACGTTGATCGGGGCTGATGCGCCCACGGAGATGCGTTAGGTCCGACCCCGGAACCCTGACACCTTTTGCCCACATTGCGCTGGTAAAGGCCAACCCTGCGCGACGTCCATGGCGTCCGAATGAGTATGAGTTCGGGAACGATAATGGCAGAGAGAAATCACCTTAAGATCGCCAGTCAAAACGATATCGCGGACGATGATCCGTTCGCCGAATTGACCAAGATCATGGGCTTCGACCCACGCGAGCCTTCCAGGCCGCAGGCGGCCCAGGTACCTGAGGGCGACGGGTTCGATATCGACCTCGAGAAGGAATTGATGGGCGAGTTCGACGCACTCGATGCGTTGGACGAACAGCCTGCGCCTGTCGAAAATCGTGTCGGTGATCGCCATGAACCGGCTGTTTTTGATGCCGCGGACGACAGCGCGGTCGAGGAAGGCGCCGACGAGCTTTCCCTGTCGCTCGACGACGAATTCCTGCTGGATGAGCCCGATGCTGCTGCCGGAGAGATTCGCGGGGCAGCTTCCGATGCATTCGCATTGCCCGAGACTGAACAGGCTGAGACCGGCCCGATCGAGGATGACTTCGAGGACGCAGTCGCCCGTTCGTTTGAAAGCGATTTCAATGCGCCGGCCCAGGCGCCGCTTCAGTTTGATGCTGACGAGGACGATTTCGATGCCGAGCCCGAGGCTTTGGCCGGGCCTGGCTTCGCGCAGCCTGCCGATCCGGCAGCGTCCGAACCGTCCGAGGACGATTTCGACGAAGCTGTCTTTGACGATTTGGAGTTCGACGCCGAACAGCCTGCGCAGCAGGCCGTGCATGCGTCCGTGCAGGGCGACGATCGTTCGCTCGACAGCGCAATGGCCGATGTCGATATGGATTTCGACATGCCTTCGCTTGAGCTTGCCGGGGAATCCGCGCTTGAGGCGGAGGACGCCGTGGCTGAAGGGGACGACGCCATGCTGCCGGCGAACGCCCAATCGACGGAGTTGGCCGACGATCTCGACCTCGGCATGGACCTCGACGATGCCTTTGCCGATCTCGGCGAGCCGGAAGTCGAGCCCGTGCAAACGGTGGCTCCCGTCTATGCCGCGCCAGCCTATGCCGCTCCGGTCGAGCCGGCAGCGGCTGCTGCCGTGACCGAAGACGACAATTCGCTTGAAGACGAACTCAATGCGCTTTTGAACCGCATGAGCGCGCGTCCCGTTGTGCAGCCTGAAGTGGTTGAAGCACCGCCTGTTACCGCTTCCGAGGAAACGGCCGCGCCAGTCGTCGCCGAAGCCGATCCGATCGACGATTTCGATGCGGCGGCCTGGGACCTCGATATCGCAGCCGATCAGGGTGAATCGCGGGCCGACATCGAGGAAGACATTGACCCGGCATTGCTGGTCGATCTGGAAGCGGTCGATTTCAGCGATATGGAGATCGATGCCGCAGAAGCCGATGACAGCGAAGCAGGCGAGGGCGTAGCCCAGGGTGCTGCGGATGCCGATTTCGACGAAAACGATTTTGACGCCGAACTGGACAAGCATTTCGGGTCGGTTGGGGTGGTTGCGCCTGCCGTGGCCTCGGCCGCGGCGATTTCGGCTGCCGCGATGCCTGCCTGGCAGACGCCCACGCAGCCGCGCGCTGACACCTCCTGGCAAACGGCAGCGGCGTCTTCCACGGCAACGCCGCCTGTATCCGCTGCGGCGTCTTATCCAGCAAGCACGCCCGCGGCCAGAGCCCCGCGATATGAAGACATGCCCGATGTCGAGACTATCGACGTTCCCGAGCGTGTCGTGGCGCTGGCCGACGATCTCGACCTCCCCGAAGTCGCCTTCGAGGAAGCCAGGACTGACGCCGCGTCCTATGACGATCTGGATGCGGAGTTCAGCAGCATTCTCAACGAGATGAATGCTGGCGAACCTTCATCTGCCGCGCCAGCTGCCAGCTCTTACGACGACGATGCCTATGGCGCCGGCTACCAGCGTGGCGCTACCGCGAGTGTCTACGCCGGGGCGCCGGATGCCGCGACAGCAAACCGTTCGGCGGCCAACGATCCGCTGGACGATTTCGATCTCGATTCCTTTGGCGGAAATCGCGCCGCCGCGGCCGACGACGATGCGTTCGACTACGATCCGGATCTCGACCAGTCGATGGATATCGCGGCGGCTTCGGAGGCCGAGCAGGCGAGGCCGCGCAACCGGCTGCTCTTGTGGGCAGGGGCTGTCGCTGCCATTGCCGTCGTCGGTGGTGTCGGCGCCTTTGCCCTTTCCTTTGGGGGCGGCAGCGGCAGCGAGGCTCCGGCTATCGTCAAAGCGGACAACCAGCCGATCAAGGTGAAGCCGGAAAACCCGGGCGGCGCCGTTATTCCGAACCAGGACAACAAGGTCTACGACGCAGTGTCGAAGGGTGCTGCGCCGAGCGAACCGTCGCAGCAGAATCTTGTGACCAATACGGAAGAACCGATCGACGTGACGGCCAAGGCTGAACCGCGCATCGTCGGAGCCAATCCGGAGACGGACGAGGCGGCTGCGCCGACGGGCAAGTCCGAGGACCGCATCGAGCAGGTATTGCAGGAAGACGCCGCGAATGGCAGCCAGGAAACAGCGCTGGTAACGCCGCGCAAGGTTCGCACCATGGTGGTGAAGCCCGACGGTTCGCTGGTGCCGCGCGAGGATCCCGCTCCCGCACAGGTTTCCGCCTCGGAGCCTGCCGATCCGGCCCCGCAACTCGTGGCGACCGTGCCCGACGCCACCGGCGCGGTTAACCCGCAGACCAATATCAATGAACTGAAGCCGGCCGCACCGCAGGGCGAAGCCGCACCGCAGGGCGAGGGCGTAGCGCCGGTTGCCGCGAATGCGCCGGAGGCTGCCGGACAGTCGGCCCTGACGCCTTCCATCGCGCCGATTGCCCCTCAGCGTCCGTCCGATCAGCCGATCGATGTGGTCGGTGAAGTCAAGGCGGATCAGGTTGCGGCAATCAACACAGTGGCCTCCACGGCTGCCGGCGGCGCGTGGTCGATGCAGATCGCCTCGCAGCCGACCGCCGACAGCGCCCAGTCGACCTATCAGGATCTGGCCCGTCGCTATTCCAGCGTTCTCAACGGCCGTGGCGTCAATATCGTCAAGGCTGAGATTGCCGGCAAGGGCACGTTCTACCGGGTTCGCGTGCCGGCCCCGTCGCGCAACGATGCGGTCGAACTTTGCACGAGCTACAAGGCTGCGGGCGGCAACTGCTTCGTTTCCAAGTAGATTCTCTTAGCCTCGGCAAAAACCAGACGGCGCGGCTTCGGCCGCGCCGTTTTCGTTTAGGCAACTGATGATTGTTGGATGTCATGCCGCAGCGAGCATCTGCGGTGTGTCCCCAATGCAAACCTGAACCGGCCATGGCCGGAAGCAAGGTGCTTTCGCTTGCTCCGAGCGGCGCTGCGGAGGCCTGGCTGCCAGGCGAATGAAGCACGGTTCTTGAAATGCAGGGCGGGCAGGAGAAGCGAGCCGTCTTCCCTTGCCCAAAGAAAAAGGGCCGGACTTTTGTCCGGCCCTTCGATCTTTCGACGGATGCCTTCCGGAATATTCCGAAAGGCATCGTTCCGCGTCAGGTCAGCTCGGCGCCCTTCTTTTCCGGGATGAGGAAAAGCATTGCCAGGATGTCGATGACGTAAAGAGCCGCAAGCAGCGCGATCGCCAGCTCGAAACTATACGCAGCGGCAATAGCGCCAACGACCAGCGGTCCGAACCCGCCGAAGCCCCGTCCGATGTTGAACAGGACGTTCTGCGCGGTCGCCCGGGCGGCGGTCGGATAGAGTTCGCTCATCAGAGCGCCATAACCGCCGATCATGCCGTTGACGAAGAAGCCCATTACCGCGCCGGCGATCAGCAATGCTGTCGGATCGGTGAGTTGCGAATAGACGATCACCATGACGGCCGCACCGGCCATGTAGCCGACAAAGGTCGGCCGTCTGCCAAGCCTGTCGGCAATGTGGCCGAAGAGATAAACGCCGACGATCATGCCGCCGATGGTTACCGCGGTCCAGATGGCGGATTGAGTGAGGGCGAAGCCGAAACGGGTCGAAAGGTAGTTCGGCAGCCAGATCATGACGCCGTAATAGCCGAAGTTCTGCACCGAACAGAGAATGACCATGCCGATGCTGATCTTCGTCGTGTCCCAGTCTTTCACCAGCAGCTTCAACGGCGATTCGTGGACTTTGCCTTTTACCTTGGCGACGAAGATCTCCGGCTCATGCAGCGAATGGCGGATCCAGTACGCAACAAAGGCAGGAATGATGCCAACGGCGAACATGCCGCGCCAGCCGATATGGGGAAGCAGGAGCGGCGCCGCGATCGCGGCGGCGAGAACGCCGAACTGCCAGCCTAGGCCGACATAGGAGGAGGCGCGGGCACGCTTGTTGGCCGGCCATGCCTCGGCGACCAACGCCATGCCGATGCCGAATTCGCCACCCAACCCGATCCCGGCGACGGTGCGGTAGAAAAGAAGATCCCAATAGCCTTGCGCGAGGGCGCACAGGCCGGTGAAAACCGCAAACAGCACGATGGTCCATGTCAGCACGCGGACTCGCCCGATCCGGTCGGACAGCATGCCGAAAAGAATGCCGCCGAGAACGGCGCCGATGAGGGTGGCGGTGACCAGCGAGGCGGCTTGCGCCTGGGTCAACGCCAGCTCCGCGCTGATGGCCTTGAGCATGAAGCCCAGGATCAGCAGGTCGAAGCCATCCATCGCATAGCCTATGGCCGCGCCCCACATGGCCTTCTTGGCCTTGCTGTCAACCGGCGACGCATCGCCCGGGCTGAACGGAGCGACACTTTCATTGCTAGACATAGTAAATTCCTCCCGTCTGGTATTCCAAAATAGCCCGCAAAATTGTCACGGTGATGTCTCAATCACAAGATAAATCTCAATTTTGCGATTTGGCTGCGTATATTCAGTTGGCTAAATACGCAAGCTCCGTGGCCGACTCTCACGGGAAAGTGCATCGCCAGCAGTGGAAAACCGTCCCGCGTTTTCAGTGGGAAAAGGCCGGGCGATTCCCTTCACGCACATAAGCCCCTAAACTCCCGATATGACCGAATCACGTTCACTCATCCTCGGCTGCGCCGGAAAATCGCTCTCCCGGGACGAGGCATCTTTCTACGGTGGCGAAGCGCCGTGGGGCTTCATCCTGTTCGCCCGCAATATCGGCGAGCCGGAACAGATCAAGGATCTGGTGGCGCATATGCGCGATTGCGTCGGCTGGCATGCGCCGGTTTTCATCGATCAGGAAGGCGGCAGGGTGCAGCGCCTGCGTCCGCCGCTGGCGCCGAATTATCCGGCGGGAGCGGCGCTTGGCGCGCTTTACCGTGACGACGAGGAGGCTGGACTGCGCGCTGCCTGGCTGCTGGCGCGGCTGCATGCTTTCGACCTGCTGCGGCTGGGCATCAACGCCGATTGCCTGCCGGTGCTGGACGTGCCCGTCGAGGGCGCCAGCGACGTTATCGGCGCGCGCGCCTACGGCAAGGAACCCAAGATCGTGACGGCGCTCGGCCGGGCGAGCGCCGAGGGCCTGATGTCGGGCGGCGTCATGCCGGTGATGAAGCATATACCCGGTCACGGCCGGGCTGTTGCCGATACGCATTTCGAGCTGCCGACCGTTACCACCTCACTCAAAGACCTGCGCAAGCATGATTTTGCACCCTTCACCGCCTTGAACGATCTGCCGATGGCGATGACCGCGCATGTCATCTACAGCGCCATCGATCCGAACGCGCCGGCCACGACATCCGGCAAGGTGGTCGAGGAAATCATCCGCGGCGAGATCGGATTCGACGGCCTTCTGGTCAGCGACGACACATCGATGAAGGCGCTTTCTGGGGATTTCCAGACAAAGGCCGCCGCCATCCTTGCGGCGGGCGTCGATATCGTTCTTCACTGCAATGGCGACATGGACGAAATGCGGGCCGTGGCTTCGCGGGCAAAGCCACTCGAAGGCAAGGCTCTCGAACGCGCCAGGCGGGCGCTTTCTTCCGTTCGGGGCGCGGACCGGAAGGACGAAACCGAGCTGCGCGCCGAGTTCGCGGATTATTTCGAGGCGATTGCCTAACAGGAGAACGGACGGAACGGTGGCAGAAACGCCCAACAGCAGGGCCGGGGAGAACAAGCCCGAAAAGGCCGCGCCGATGGACCGCCTCTGGGCGGAGAACGACGATGCGCGCCTGACGGGCGAGCCGGAACTGCTCGTCGATGTCGCCGGCTTCGAGGGGCCGCTCGATCTGCTGCTGCATCTCGCCCGCAACCAGAAGGTCGATCTGGCGCGCATTTCGATCCTGGCGCTGGCCGAGCAGTACCTCTCCTTCGTCGAAAAAGTTCGAGCGCTACGACTGGAACTCGCCGCCGACTATCTGGTGATGGCGGCGTGGCTGGCCTTCCTGAAATCCAAGCTTTTAATCCCGAAGCAGCCCGGCGAGGAGGAAAGCGGCGAGGAATTGGCGGCGGTGCTGCAGTTTCGCCTGCGCCGCCTCGAAGCGATGCGCGACGCGGCGGCGCGTCTGGTGAACCGCAACCGGCTCGGACGCGACGTCTTCCAGCGCGGCATGCCGGAAATGGTCATCGTCGAAAAACGCAACGAGTACTCCGCATCGCTCTACGATCTTCTGACCGCCTACGCCTCGCAGCGCCAGCGGCTGGCGATCACCAATGTCACCATTGCCAAGCGGGGCGTCTGGTCGCTCAAGGATGCCCGCTCGCTGCTGGCGCGGCTGATCGGCTCAACTGGCGACTGGACCGCGCTGGACAGTTTCCTGATCGAATATCTGGCCTCGCCCGAGGAGAAACGCACGGCAATGGCCTCTTCGTTCGCCGCGACGCTGGAGATGGTGCGCGAGGGCAGCCTGGAAATGCGTCAGCAGGAGGTTTTCGCACCGATCTATCTGCGTGGACGGCAGCGCATCAAGGCAGTCGAGGTGGCATCATGAGCGACAGCATCGGCGCTTCGGTCATTCCCTTCAAGGTTGGCGACGAGCCTGAGGGGCAGGAAGGCGAGGGGGCTGTGACCCAGAACCCGGCAGAGCGGCTGCACATCGCCGAAGCCATGCGAATGGCCGAGGCCATTGTCTTCGCCAGCGCCGAGCCGGTGAGCGAAAAGCAGCTCACGGCGCGCCTGCCCGACGGGATAAACATTGCGGCCGCCATGGCCGAGCTGCAGCAAATCTACTCCCGGCGCGGCGTCAATCTGGTCAAGGTAGGCGACGGTTGGGCATTCCGCACCGCCGGCGATCTCGCTTTCCTGATGAGCCGCGACACGGTGCAGCAGAAAAAGCTGTCGCGCGCGGCGCTGGAGGTGCTCGCCATCATCGCCTATCACCAGCCTGTCACTCGGGCTGAGATCGAGGACATCCGCGGCGTCGAGACCTCGAAAGGCACGCTCGATACGCTGATGGAGACGGAATGGGTGCGAATGCGGGGACGCCGTCGCACGCCAGGCCGCCCGGTGACCTATGGCACCACGGAAAAATTCCTCGACCATTTCGCTCTTGAAGAAATCCGCGATCTACCCGGCATCGAGGAACTGAAGGGCGCCGGCCTGCTTTCGGCGCGGATGCCGGCCAATTTCGCCATGCCGCTGCCGCCGGCCGATCCCGACGAACTGACCGAGGACGAAGACCCTCTGACGGATATCGATCTTGAGGAACTCGGCCTGCTGACGCCGCGCGTCACGGAAGATTGAGCGCCAAATCTCTTTTGCCGTTGCCCGCTCGGAGGACATGCGTCATATGGGCGCAACGACATTTGCGGTTCTGTTTGAAACCGGACGCGAAAGCGCATAGATCAAGGTTCAGCAAACCGCTTGGGAGAGATTTGCAATGGGTTCGTTTTCGATCTGGCACTGGGTGATCGTTCTGGTCATCGTGCTTCTTGTGTTCGGCCGCGGCAAGATTCCGGAGCTGATGGGCGACATGGCCAAGGGCATCAAGAGCTTCAAGAAGGGCATGGCTGACGACGAAGAGCCGGTGGCCGAGGACAAGCGCACCGTCGAGCATCGCGCCGACGAGACCGTTTCGACGCCGCGCGAAAAGGCCACCAAGAGCTGAACATCGCCGCTAGCCGGAACGCATAGCCATGTTGGAAGTCGGCTGGACTGAAATGCTGGTCATCGCGATCGTCATGATCGTGGTGGTCGGGCCGAAGGATTTGCCCGGAATGTTGCGCACTTTCGGGCGGTTCGCCGCCAAGGCGCGCGGCATGGCTGGCGATTTCCAGCGTCAGTTCAACGATGCGTTGAAAGAGGCCGAGCTCGACGACGTGAAGAAATCCGTCGATGCGTTGCGTGACCTCAACCCCGCCGCCCAGATACGCAAGCAGCTCAATCCGTTCGAGCAGGCCGCCGCCGACGTGCGCGCCGGGGTGGATTCGGCGATGAAGCCGAAGCCGGCCGAACCGCCGAAGGTGGAATCCGCCGACGCCGCCGCACAACCGGCCGAGCCGGTAAAGGGTGGCGCGACCGCCATGCCCGGCGTGAACGGTCCCGATACGATGCCGCCCCCGGTGGTGTTTCCGGCGATGAGCGATGCTTCGGTGACACCGCCCGCAGCGACAGGCGCCGGTTCTGGCAAGGCGGTTGCCAAACCCGCCGCCGGCGCGAAGAAAAGCGCCGCGGCAAAGCCGTCCAAGGCTGCCGCCTCAAGCGCCAGGGCTTCCGTGAAGACCGCGCCTGCCGTTCCTGCAAAGGCTGTCATGAAGGCCGCGCCTGCCAAGGCTACAAGCGCCAAAGTTCCTGCGACGAAGGCTTCTCCCGTCAAAGCGAGCCCCGCCAAGCCGATTGCCGACAAGAAGACGCCAGCCAAGGCTGTTGCCGCCAAGAAGACTCCCGCCAAAGCCGTTGCCGCCAAAGCCATCCCGCCCAAGAAAACGACGAGGGCGAAGTGAGCCTTTCCGAAAAGGAAGACATGGACAAGTCGGCAGCGCCGCTGATGGAACATCTGATCGAGTTGCGCCGGCGGCTGATCTGGTCGATCGGCGGCTTCTTCATCGCCTTCCTTGTCTGCTTCTTCTTTGCCAAGCCGCTGTTCAATTTCCTGGTCGTTCCGTTCAAGCGTGCGACGGAATGGGCCGGGCTCGATCCGCAGAAGGTCGAACTGATCTATACGGCCCCGCAGGAGTTCTTCTTCACGCAGGTGAAGCTCGCCATGTTCGGCGGCATGGTCATCGCCTTTCCGCTGATTGCGACGCAGATCTACAAATTCATCGCACCCGGCCTCTACAAGAACGAGCGCGCCGCCTTCCTGCCGTTTTTGATCGCGTCGCCGCTTTTGTTCCTGCTCGGCGCGGCGCTGGTCTATTTCTTCTTCACGCCGATGGTGATGTGGTTCTTCCTGTCGATGCAGCAGGGCGGCGGCGACGGCCAGGTGCAGATTTCGCTGCTGCCCAAGGTGTCGGAATATCTCAGCCTGATCATGACGCTGATCTTCTCCTTCGGTCTGGTGTTCCAGTTGCCGGTGGTGACCAGCCTGATGGCGCGCGTCGGGATCGTCTCGGCCAAGGCGCTGGCCGAAAAGCGCAAATGGGCGATCGTCATCGCCTTCGTGGTCGCGGCGGTGCTGACCCCGCCCGATCCGCTCAGCCAGATCGGCCTGGCGCTGCCGACAATCATTCTCTACGAGATTTCGATCATCACGGCGCGCATGATCGAGCGCAGCCGCGAAAAGGAACGTGTCGCCAAGGAACGCGCGGAAGCCGCCGAAGCGGTTGCCGAGAATGCGGCGAAGGCTGAGAAGGCGGCGAACGACAAGGCCGCCGAGAGCGCTTCCTAGCCAGGGACAATGACGTGGCGTGCGCCACGTCCATCCTGGAACTTCAGCGGCAACCCTCATACGCCAAAGAGCAGGTCTTGCATCGACCGCCGTTGCGGTTTACCCCGCTGTGCGCCGTTTCAGGATTGGTTTCCCATGCTCGACATCAAATGGATTCGCGAAAACCCGCAGGCTCTGGTCGATGCGCTTTCGAAGCGTCCGTCCTACGCGGAGGCCGCGCAGTCCACCGTCGATGAGCTGATCGCCAGGGACGAGGCGCGCCGCCAGCACCTCACCGACCTTCAGTCGAAGCAGGAGCGCCGCAACGCCGCCTCGAAGGAGATCGGCAACGCCATGCGCGACAAGGACATGGCGCTGGCGGAGCGGCTGAAAAGCGAGGTCAACGAGATCAAGGCGTTCATCCAGAACGGCGAGAAGCGCGAGCGCGAACTCGACAAGGCGCTGAACGACGAGCTGGCCTTGCTGCCGAACATCCCGCTGGACGACGTGCCGGTGGGCGCAGACGAGAACGACAATGTCGAGGTGCGCCGCTTCGGTGACGAACTGATCACGGCGCGCCAGCCTCGGATGGGGAACATGCCGAAGGAGCATTTCGAGATTGGCGAGCGGCTCGGCCAGATGGATTTCGAACGCGCTGCCAAGCTTTCGGGCGCGCGCTTCACGGTGCTGAAGGGCGGTCTGGCGCGGCTCGACCGGGCGCTCGGCCAGTTCATGCTCGACCTGCATACGGTGGAGCATGGCTACACCGAAGTGCAGGTGCCGCTGATGGTGCGTTCTGATGCCATGTTTGGCACCGGACAATTGCCCAAATTCGAAGAAGATTTGTTTTCCGTGCACACGGATTTGGACAAACTTGAAACCGAACTGACGGTTCAGAATCGAATGGCCGACGTTTACAAGATTGAGTTTGAGCGGTCGTTCAATTTTCTGATGGGCATCATCGAAAACGATTCATTCGATCCAGAAACTCGACTCGCTATAGATAAACTCTATGAAAATACCTTGCGTAAGGAAGCCAGTCAAAATCTGGAAACTATGAAGGCCAATCTGGAGCTGGCCCGAGAGCGATATCAAGAATTGAAAAAAGGGGGGGTGCAAGATCGTTACCTCATCCCCACCGCCGAAGTCCCGCTCACAAACCTCGTTCGCGACGAGATCACCGCGCACGACAAGCTCCCCCTGCGGATGACGGCGCTGACGCCGTGCTTCCGTTCCGAGGCAGGGTCGGCCGGGCGCGATACGCGCGGCATGTTGCGCCAGCACCAGTTCTACAAGGTGGAGCTTGTCTCGATCACCGATCAGGACAGTTCGCTGGCCGAGCATGAGCGCATGACGGAATGCGCCGAGGCCGTGCTGAAGAAGCTTGAGCTGCCGTTCCGCACCGTGGCGCTGTCCACCGGCGACATGGGCTTCGGCGCACGCAAGACCTACGATATCGAGGTCTGGCTGCCCGGCCAGAACGCCTATCGCGAAATCTCGTCCTGTTCGGTCTGCGGCGATTTCCAGGCCCGGCGCATGAACGCCCGCTACAAGGACCGCGACGGCAAGGGCAATCTCTTCGTCCACACGCTGAACGGCTCGGGCACCGCTGTCGGGCGCGCGCTGATCGCCGTCATCGAGAACTACCAGAACGAGGACGGCAGCGTAACGATTCCTGAAGCGCTGCGGCCTTACATGGGCGGTCTGGAAAGAATTGAAGCATGATGGCAGCCGGAGCGGTGCAGCGCTTTACCCTCCCCCTTGTGGGGAGGGTCGGCGAGCGGTCGTTGCGGAGCAGCGATCGGGAGACGGGGTGGGGGTGCGCTGC
Source organism: Mesorhizobium sp. BE184 (assembly GCF_031457045.1). Taxonomy (NCBI): domain Bacteria; kingdom Pseudomonadati; phylum Pseudomonadota; class Alphaproteobacteria; order Hyphomicrobiales; family Phyllobacteriaceae; genus Mesorhizobium; species Mesorhizobium sp. BE184. Next base: position 1,496,145 of record NZ_JAVDVU010000001.1, on the reverse strand, counting down.
CGCCGGCGTCTGCTTGCCCCCACCCCGCTCCGCTGCGCGGATCGACCCTCCCCACAAGGGGGAGGGTAAATAATGCGCATTCTCCTCACCAATGATGACGGCATCCATGCCGAGGGGCTTGCCTCGCTGGAACGCATCGCGCGCACGCTGTCCGACGATGTCTGGGTGGTGGCCCCGGAAAACGACCAGTCCGGCTACGCGCATTCGCTGTCGCTGTCGGAGCCGCTCAGGCTGCGGAAGATCGGCGAGAAGCACTTCGCCGTGCGCGGCACGCCGACCGATTGCGTCATCATGGGCGCCAAGAAGCTGATGCCCGGCCTGCCGGACCTGGTGCTGTCGGGCGTCAATTCCGGCGCCAACCTTGCCGACGACGTGACCTATTCCGGCACCGTCGCCGGGGCCATGGAGGGCGCGTTGCTCGGCGTTCGGTCCATCGCGCTCAGCCAGGTCTACCGCTATGTCGGCGACGACCGGGTGGTTCCTTATGAGACCGCCGAGGCGCTGGCTCCGGCGCTGCTCCAAAAGCTGATCGCGGCGTCGCTGCCGGACAACGTGCTCGTCAACGTCAATTTTCCTGTCTGCAAGCCGGAGGAAGTCGCCGGCGCGCTGGTCACCGCGCAGGGCAAGGTGGCGCACAGCGTGTCGGTCGATGAGCGGCGCGACGGGCGCGGCCTGCCGTATTACTGGCTGCGCTTCGCGCGCGAGCCGTCGGAGACGGCGGAGGGCACGGATGTCCACGCCGTCCGCAACAATTTCGTTTCCGTGACGCCGCTGCAGCTGGACCTGACGGCGCACCGGCTGCGCGACGATCTGAGCAAGGCGCTTTCATGAATGCGATCATCGAGGAACGGGAGGCGTTCGCCGCTTTCCTGCTGCGGCTGCGTGGCAAGGGCACCGTCCCCAAGCAATTGATCGCGGCGTTCGAGGCGACGCCGCGCCGCGGCTTCCTGTCCGGCCACCTGCACCCAGCCGCGTGGTCCGACCGCATGCTGCCGATCGAATGCGGTGAAGCAATCGAGGGGGCCGATCTGCAGGCCGCCGTCATCGCGGCGCTTGCCATCGAGCCCGGCAACCGGGTTCTGGAGATCGGCACCGGCTCGGGTTTCACATCGGCCGTCATCTCGCGGCTGGCGGGTCGGGTCGTCACCATCGACCGCTACAGGACGCTTGTCGAGCAGGCTCGCCAGCGGCTCGAGGCGCTCGGCATCACCAACGTCATCGCACGGCAGGCCGACGGCTCGAACGGATTGGGCCAGGAGGGTCCGTTCGACCGCATCGTGGTATGGGCCGCGTTCGAGACGCTGCCGCGCTTCCTGCTCGACCAGTTGTCGAGCGGCGGCATCGTGATTGCGCCCATCGGGCCGGAAGAGGGCGAGCAGGTGGTGGCCAAGCTGACCAAGGTCGGCAGCCGTTTCGACCGCGAGGATATTGGCGTCGTGCGGCTGCAGCCGATCCTTGCCGGGACCGCCGCCGTAATCTGACCGAATGTTTTAAGAAAAATTTCGACAGATTCTAACGGTTTAACCGACCAGTAACATTAACGCGCTTTAATCCAACCCAGTGAGTACCGGGTATATGCGGGTTAGTGCGATGCATCTGAGTGTTTTCAAGGCCAACGGACGCAATCTGGCGCGCGGATGCGCAATGGTCCTGGTGATCGGGGCGGTATCCGGGTGCAGTTCCCAGGTGGCGCGATTCGGCGGGGTCGATGACTACGCCACCGCGTCGACCTCCAACCAGCGCGCCATCATCGACAAGCGGACGCCACAGCCCTATCCGGGCGATGTGGCCCAGGCGGCGCCATCGATCTCACCCGCACCGGCCAACGGCAGCTATTCGCAGTCGGTCACCCGCTCCAGCCTCGAACCGGTGTCGGTCAAGCCGCTGCCGCCCGTCGCGCAGGCCGAGCCCGCGCCGGTATCGAAGCCGATCCGCACGGCGGTCGCCGCGCCGAAACTCGACAGCACGACAACTGGCACCGTCGCTTCGACCAAGCCGTTCAAGCAGGCCGCGCCGGAAGAGCCGCAGATGGCATCCGCCGACAGCGAGCCGCATGGCTGGTCGCGGGCAGGGGGCACCCAGATCACCGCCAAGGAAGGCGAGACGGTGTACAATCTGTCGCGCCGCTTCGGCGTTCCGGCCGATGTCATCATGAAGACCAACGGCCTCTCCAGCGCCAACGGCCTGCAGGTCGGCCAGAAAGTCGTCATCCCGACCTATGTCTATTCCAGCAAGGCGCCTGTTTCGGCGCCGGACAGCGATCCTAATGTCGCCGACGCCAAATCGTCGCGCGGCACGAAATACGACGTGCCTGCCAACAAGGTGCCGCTGCCGGCCAACGCGCCCTCACAGAAAGTCGCCGTTCTGCCGCAGCAGCCCAAGCTCAAGGAAGGGCAGGCCGAAACTACCGCCGGAAACACGGCCTCGGCCAGCGATCCGAAGCAGAAGCCGGCAAAGCAGGTCGCCGAGGCAAGTCAGCCTGGAACCTACAAGGTTCAGTCCGGCGACACGCTCTCTGCCGTGGCCCGCAAGACCGGCGTCAGCGTCACCGCGCTCAAGCAGGCCAACGGCATGCAGGACGGCATATTGCGCATCGGCCAGACGTTGAAAGTGCCGAGCGCCGGAGCCACCACCGTCGCGGCAGCGAAGCCTGTAGCGCTCGACCCGGTGAAGACCGCATCGACCCCGCCGCCCGAAAAGGCGACGCAGACGCTGGCGTCCTATACCCCGCCCAAGCAGGACGCCAAGGTCATCCAGCAGGCCGAGAAGGAAGATGTCGATGCGCCGGATTCGACCGGCATCGGCAAGATGCGCTGGCCGGTCCGGGGCCGCGTCATCTCCGGCTTTGGCGGCAAGGGCGGCGACGGCATCGACATCGCCGTGCCGGAAGGCACGCCGGTCAAGGCGGCTGAGAACGGCGTCGTCATCTATGCCGGCAACGGTCTCAAGGAATTCGGCAACACCGTGCTTGTGCGCCACGAGAATGGCCTGGTCACGGTCTACGGCCATGCCAGCAACATCGAGGTGCAGCGCGGACAGAAGGTCAAGCGCGGCCAGGAAATTGCCCAGTCGGGCATGAGCGGCACGACGGACTCGCCGAAGCTGCATTTCGAGGTGCGCAAGAACTCCGCGCCGATCGACCCTTCGACCTTCCTTGAATAGAAAACAGAAACGATTGCGGGCCGCCTGACCTCCAGTCCGGCCCGCCGGCTTGGCCCGTCTCGCAAGAGGCGGGCTTTTTAGCACTCGCGTCCGGGACGACTTCAGTCCAGCGGCTTGCCGAGCCGGCCGGCGAGGTCCTGGGTGAACTGCCAGGCGACGCGGCCGGAACGGCTGCCGCGCGTGGTCGCCCATTCCAGCGCTTCGGCCCGCAATGCTTCCGGATCGACGTCGAGGCCGAAATGGCTGGCGTAGCCGTTGACCATGTCGAGATAGTCGTCCTGCGAGCATTTGTGGAAGCCGAGCCACAGGCCGAAACGGTCCGACAGCGAAACCTTTTCCTCGACCGCCTCCGACGGGTTGATCGCCGTCGAGCGTTCATTGTCGATCATGTCGCGGGGCAACAGATGCCGCCGGTTCGAGGTGGCGTAGAAGATGACATTGGCCGGACGGCCCTCGACGCCGCCTTCGAGCGCCGCCTTGAGCGATTTGTATGACGTGTCGTCATGGTCGAAGGACAGGTCGTCGCAGAACAGGATGAAGCGATAGGACGCGGCCTTGAGCAGCGTCATCAGCTTTGGCAGCGTGTCGATGTCCTCGCGGTGGATCTCGATCAGCTTGAGCGGGCCGTCGGTCTTGCCCGAGGCGTTGATCTGGGCATGAACCGCTTTCACCAGCGAGGATTTTCCCATGCCGCGCGCGCCCCACAGCAGCACGTTGTTGGCCGCGAACCCCAGGGCAAAGCGCTCTGTGTTGTCGTGCAGGATATCGCGGACGCGATCGACGCCGCGGATCAGGCCGATGTCGACGCGATTGACCTTGGCTATGGGTTCCAGATAGCCGGGTTCGGCCTGCCAGACGAAACAGTCGGCGGTGGAAATGTCGGTCTCCGGCGGGGAGGATGGCGCCAGGCGCGTCACTGCTTCGATCAGCCGGTCGAGTTTCGCGTTCAAGGCGTCGAGGGTACTGTCGGTCATAATCTGTCTTTTTATCGTTGCATCGGGGAGACCTGTGACGCTCTAACACGGGTCAGAGGGCTGGAAAAGCGCCAGAAACCCCGGTTCATCCAGTTGCAATGGTAAGTTTACCGACTATATTCCGGCCAAATTTCACGCAGCCGGTTGCGGCTTTTTCTACGGTCAGGAGTTTGAAATGTTCGTAACACCGGCATACGCCCAGGGCATCGGCGCTTCTCCCGACATGTTCATCAGCATTTTGCCGTTTGTGCTGATTTTTGTGATCATGTATTTTCTGATCATCCGGCCGCAGCGCACGCAGCTGAAGAAGCGCGGCGAGATGCTGGCGGCGATCAGGCGTGGCGACACGGTCGTCACCGGCGGCGGCTTCGTCGGCAAGGTCACCAAGGTGATCGACGACAACGAGCTGGAAATCGATCTCGGCGGCTCGAAAGTGACCGCGCTTCGCTCGACCATCGCCGACGTCAGGGTGAAGGGTGAGCCGGTGGCGAACCAGAACGCCAAGAAATAACCGCCAGGAAATAGCCGCAAAGTGCGCGGACTGCGGCCACTACGGCTGATTGGATAACGGACTATGCTCTATTTTTCGCGCTGGAAGACGATTGGGATCTGGGCCGTCGTCTTGCTTGGCTTGTTGTTCGCGCTGCCGAACCTGTTCCCGCAATCAGTTTTGGCGAAACTGCCGGACTGGCTGCCGAAGAAGCAGATGACGCTCGGCCTCGATCTGCAGGGCGGCTCGCACATCCTGCTCAAGATCGAACCGAACGACCTGATCAAGGACAGGCTGGACACCAGCCGCGATGAGATCAGGACGCTGCTGCGGGACGCCAAGATCGGCTACACCGGCCTTTCCGGTTCGGGCAAGGTCGTGCAGGTCCGCATTCGCGACACCAATCAGGTGGCCGCGGCGAAAGAGGCGCTGAAACAGCTCGTCGCCCCGATTTCTTCTGGCCTGTTCACCGGCGGTTCCGTCGTCGAGATGGAGCAGGACGAGCCGGAACCCGGCCTTCTCCGCTACACGATGACCGACGCCGGCATCAAATACCGGACGTCGACCGCGCTGCAGCAGTCCATCGAAGTCGTCGGTCGGCGCGTCAACGAACTCGGCACGACCGAGCCTGTGGTCCAGCGCCAGGGCGATGATCGCATTCTCGTGCAGGTCCCGGGTCTGCAGGACCCGCAGCGGCTGAAGGACATCCTTGGCCAGACGGCGAAACTGACGTTCCAGATGGTCGACCAGACAATGCCGGTGCAGGATGCCCTCAATGGCCGTCCACCGGCCGGCTCCACCATCATGTATTCGCAGGACGAGCCGGCGGTTCCCTATCTCATCGAAAACCGGGTCATCGTTGCCGGCGAGAATCTGGTTGATGCGCAGGCGACGTTCGACCAGCGCACCAATGAGCCGGTCGTCTCGTTCCGTTTCGACGCCAAGGGCGCGGCGCGCTTCGGCCAGGCGACCCAGCAGAATGTCGGCAAGCTGTTCGCCATTATCCTGGACAACAAGGTGATTTCCGCGCCGCAGATCCGCGAGCCGATCCTTGGCGGCACGGGTCAGATTTCCGGCAATTTCACCGCCCAGAGCGCCAACGACCTGGCCGTGCTGCTGCGCGCCGGCGCCTTGCCGGCGACCCTGACGGTCATCGAAGAGCGGACGGTCGGTCCAGGTCTCGGTCAGGATTCCATCGACGCGGGCAAAATGTCGTCGATTGTGGGTTCGATCCTCGTCGTCGTCTTCATGGTGGCCGCCTACGGTACGCTGGGCTGGATCGCCAACGTCGCCCTCGTGGCGAACGTGGCGATGATCGTGGCGATCCTTTCGCTGGTCGGCGCGACGCTGACCTTGCCGGGCATCGCCGGCATCGTGCTGACCGTCGGCATGGCGGTGGACTCCAACGTTCTGATCTATGAACGAATACGCGAAGAACGGCGAGCGGGACGCTCGATCGTGCAGTCCATCGACACCGGCTTCCAGAAGGCGCTGGCGACGATTTTGGACTCGAACATCACGACGCTGATCGCGGCGGTGGTGCTGTTTTTCCTTGGCTCCGGCCCGGTGCGGGGCTTCGCGGTAACGCTTGCGGTCGGTATCGTCACCACCGTTTTCACCGCCTTCACGCTGACGCGCTGGCTGGTTGCCGTATGGCTTCGCCGCGTCAAGCCGAAGGAACTGCCCAAGGGCTATGTCCGGCTGGTGCCGGAGGTTACACGCATACCGTTCATGCGCATTCGCCTGCAGGCCTTCGTTATATCTATGTTCCTGTGCGTCGCTTCCGTCTTCCTGCTGTTCACCCAGGGGCTGAATTTCGGCATCGACTTCACCGGCGGTACCATTATGGAGGTGCGGGCGAAGTCCGGAGCGGCTGATCTTGCCGACATCCGCGAGAAGCTGACATCTACCGGCATCAAGGAAATCCAGGTCCAGGGCTTCGGTAATGAAAGCGACGTGCTGATCAGGCTTGGCGCCACTGCTGACGAAGGCGATGAAGCTGGCGCCATTGTCGTCCAGAAGGCGCAACAGTCATTGAGCGCGGATTACGACATTCGTCGCACCGAACTGGTCGGGCCGACAGTATCGGGCGAACTTGCGTGGATAGCGGTCCTCGGCGTCGTGGCTGCGTTGGGCGCGATCCTGGTCTATGTGTGGATCCGGTTCGAGTGGCAGTTCGCGCTTGGCTCCATCGTGGCAACGATCAACGATATTCTGCTGACCCTCGGCTTCCTTGTGGTCACCCAGCTACAGTTCGATCTATCGACGGTGGCCGCAATCCTGACGATCGTCGGTTTCTCGTTGAACGATACGGTCGTCATCTATGACCGCGTGCGCGAGAATCTGAGGCGCTTCAAGAAGATGCCGCTCGGGCAGTTGCTCGACCTTTCCGACAACGAGATGCTGTCACGCACGACGATGACCGCGATCACCACCTTCCTGGCTCTGCTGGCACTGTTCCTGCTCGGCGGCGAGGTTATCCGGTCATTCGTTGCCGCGATGCTCTTCGGCGTTTTCATCGGCACACTGTCCTCGATCTTCATCGCTGCGCCGATCCTCATCATCTTCAAGCTGCGTCCGACCTCTGCAGTACCCGCCTCCGACAAGGAAGCGCCGGTCGAAGGTGATATCGGCCGGCAGCTGCCGGCGAAGTGACGAAAGCCGGCATCATCATGCGCGAGGCCCATTTTCCGGGCCGCGCGCAGATCGAGGCCTACGGCAATGGCGGCTTCCGCTTCGCCGACATGTCGCATCGCGGCTCCCTGCTGTGCCTGCCGTCGGGCATTCATGGCTGGAAGCCGGTCGACCCTGCCGTCCTGACCGTCGCCGATTTCGACAAGGTCTTGGCGGAGGCCAACGCGATCGAGATCCTGCTTGTCGGCATGGGCCGGGAGTTGCGTCCATTGCCGGCGGCGCTGCGGGCAGCGCTGAAGGAAGCAGGGATTGGCGCCGACCCGATGTCGACGGGCGCCGCTGTGCGCACCTACAATGTTCTGCTCGCTGAAAACCGCGCCGTCGCCGCCGCCTTCATCGCTGTTGACTGATGGACACGCCAGCCAAGATCGTCATGGAGGCGGTACGAACCGCCGACCATGACCGCTATCTGTCGGCGCTCTATGCGCCAGCGGACAAGCGCGAGGCGCTTTTTTCCCTTTACGCCTTCAACGCCGAGATCGCCGGCGTGCGCGATCGCATCCGCGAGGCGCTGCCCGGCGAGGTGCGCCTGCAATGGTGGCGGGATGTCATTGCGGCCGACGATCCGGAGGCCGGCGCGGGGCACCCGCTGGCGCAGGCGCTGCTACGGACGATCTCCGAACACAATTTGCCGAAGGCCGCATTCGATAATTATCTCGAGGCGCGGATTTTCGACCTCTACGACGATCCGATGCCATCGCGAACGGACCTCGAAGGCTATTGCGGTGAAACGGCTTCGGCGATCCTGCAGCTGAGCGCTCTCGTGCTCGATCCTGCAGCGGCGTCCCGGTTTGCCGAACTCGCCGGCCATGCCGGATGCGCGCAAGGCATAGCGGGGGTGCTGCTGCTGCTGCCGCTGCATCGGAGAAGGGGCCAGTGCTACATCCCCGCCGACATACTGGCGGCGGCGGGAACGTCATCTGACGCGTTTCTTGCGGGAGAAGGCGACCCTGCCGCCGGGCGCGCGGTCGAGGCCATGGTGGCCTTGGGGCGGGAGCATCTGGCGATCTTCAAAGACGGCGCGAGGGCGCTGCCGGCGTCGCTGCGTCCCGCATTCCTGCCTCTGGCGCTAACGCAAGCCTATCTGGCGAAAATGGCTGGTTCGGCCCAGGCACTGGCCGGCTTCGGCGTTCGGATTTCAGCGATCCGGAAGCACTGGCTGCTGTTCCGCTACGCGACGCGCGGCTGGAGCTGAGCGCGGCTATTCGGCCGCCTGAGCCGCACTTTCGAGGCCGAGCCATGCGCGGCAATCCTGAAGCGCCCGCGCCGTCATTGCCTTCTTCCGGGCTATCGACTTGTCCTTGCCGCGGAAGCGTCCCTCGAAACCTTCCGGTTTGAGTTTTGTGCCGGCCTCGAGCGGCGGGAACAGGCCGAAATTGATGTTCATCGGCTGGAAGGAACGCTTGCCAGGCTCGTCATCGGACACGATGTGCCCGCCGGTGATGTGATTGAGCAGCGCCCCGAAGGCCGTCGTCACCGGCGGTGGCGCAACGGGATGGCCAAGGCGCTCGCCGGCGGCGAAGCGCCCGGCAAGCAGGCCGATCGCGGCGCTCTCGACATAGCCTTCGCAGCCGGTGATCTGTCCGGCAAAGCGCAGGCCGGGCCGCGATTTCAGTTGCAGCGTAGCATCCAGCAGGGTCGGCGAATTGATGTAGGTGTTTCTGTGCAGGCCGCCCAGCCGGGCAAATTCGGCGTTCTCCAAACCGGGAATGGTTCGGAAGATGCGCACCTGCTCGGCATGCTTCAGCTTGGTCTGGAAGCCGACCATATTGTAGAGCGTGCCGAGCGCATTGTCCTGCCGGAGCTGCACCACCGCATAGGCCTTGACCGTCGGATTGTGCGCGTTGGTCAGGCCCATCGGCTTCATCGGGCCGTGGCGCAGCGTTTCGACGCCGCGCTCAGCCATAATCTCGATCGGCAGGCAGCCGTCGAAATAGGGCGTGCCTTCCCACTGCTTGAACTCGGTCTTGCCGCCGTCGAGCAGCGCCTGGACGAAAGCCTCGTACTGGTCCTTGTCGAGCGGGCAGTTGATATAATCCTTGCCGGTGCCGCCGGGTCCAACCTTGTCGTAGCGTGACTGGAACCAGGCCTTGTCCATGTCGATCGTGTCGAAATGGACGATGGGTGCGATGGCGTCGAAGAAGGCCAGCGCATCGGCGCCGGTGGCGTCGGCGATGGATTGCGCGAGCGCGGGCGCGGTCAGCGGGCCGGTTGCGACGATCGTCTGCTGCCAGTCGGCGGGCGGCAGGCCGGGAACTTCCTCGCGGACGATGGTGATCAGAGGGTGGGCTTCGAGCCTGGCGGTCACCGCCTGCGAAAAGCCGTCGCGGTCGACGGCCAGCGCGCTGCCGGCCGGCACCTGGTGCGCGTCGCCGGAAGCCATCACCAGCGAGCCAGCCAGCCGCATTTCGGCATGAAGCAGGCCGACCGCGTTGGTCTCGGCGTCGTCGGAACGGAAGGAGTTCGAGCAGACCAGCTCGGCGAGGTCTTGGGTCTTGTGGGCGTCGGTGCCGCGCACCGGGCGCATTTCGTGCAGGATGACGGGCACGCCGGCCTCGGCCGCCTGCCAGGCCGCTTCAGAACCGGCGAGACCGCCGCCGACGATATGGATGGGTTCAAGGCTCATGGGCGGGACATAATCGCTTGCCATTCACAATGCAATTCGACGCAAGCGCTTCGCGACAGCGAGCAGCAAAAACAACAATGCCCGCCGGGGGAGGATCCGGCGGGCATCGTTTTGATGGTCAATCCCCGGGAGGAGGTGAGGACCGACCGTATTCGTCATTGCCGGGGAGGAGGTCGGCTTTGACGAAATTCCTTTCGCCGTTGAAGGGGGCGAAACCCTTTCCGGTAACAACGCCCGCCGAGGGAGGAGGTTCGGCGGGCGCCGTTTCGGTGGTCAATCCCCGGGAGGAGGTGAGGATCGACCGTATCCGTCAGGTCGGGGAGGAGGTCGACGCTGACGAAATTCCGTTAGAGACCCTTGCGGGCGACCTGCTTGATCTCGTCGCGGACGAGGCCAAGATCATGAAGCTGGCGGTTGGACAGGCGACCCAGTTCGTTCACCGTGTCGCGGTAGACGCGCCAATTGCGGTAGTTGCGGATCAGGTTCATTTCAGTATCTCTTCTCAAAAACTCCGGTCCATCGACCGGATTCAGGAACTCTTGCGGGCTACGTAAGGAATGTCGCCGCGGCTGATGCCGAGGTCACTCAACTCGCGATTGCTCAGTTGGCGCAGCTCGGAGACGGTCTCCATATAGCGCCGCCAGTTGCGGTAATTGCGGATCAGGTTCATCTCAGTGCTCGTTTCGTCTTTCTTTCGGATTGTCTTGTCTTTCCGAATGATCAGAAGGTAAGTGCGCTCATATCGATTTAAAAGCGCTATTGGTGCATGGCAGCATTGCGTTTTGTGCAATGCAGCATTAACGGCTTTGCTCTGATCCGGCAGGGGTGAAATTTGTCGTAGCATCAAGCGCTTGCGAGACCTTGGCACCTGCGCTGGATGGGATATCTATGCCATTCACCTGCCAGTGAGCCAAAAATAACGAAAAAGGGCGGCTCAAAGAATCGCTAGCCGAGCCGCGTCTCAGCAGCTTTATTGCGCATGCCGCCGATCTGGCGGCTTTCCTGAAGGGTGAGAGCATGGCTAAGTTCGTCTTTGGAATGAACCAGTCCCTGGACGGCTATGTCGACCACTTGCAAATGCAGACCGGTCCGGCGCTCTTTCGTCATTGGATAGAGCATGTGCGCGACCTGACCGGCAGTGTCTATGGTCGCCGCATATACGAACTCATGCGTTATTGGGATGAAGATCGTCCTGAGTGGAGTGCCGAACAACACGAGTTCGCAGCGGCGTGGCGGAGCCAACCGAAATGGGTTGTGTCGCGCACGCTGAAGTCCGTCGGTCCCAATGCAACACTTGTATCGGATGACGTCGAGGCGGTGATGCGTGACCTGAAAGACCGGCTCACTGGCGAGATTGCAGTTTCGGGACCGGAGCTAGCAAGGAGCCTGACCGAACTTGGTCTTATTGATGAGTATCGACTCTATTTCCACCCCGTCGTGCTCGGTCGCGGCACGCCTTTCTTTGCCGGCCCGCGCCCGCCGCTTCGGCTTGTTTCCATCGATCCTGTTGGCGAGGACACGGTAAGACTGACATATGCTCCCGCCTGATGTTGGGGGATGCGTATTCCATACATTTCAAATCGGGGCGTCACCGCTTCTGGGTTTTGACCCTGGGCTGTATGATGTTTGTGGCAAAGGGAGGGGTGCATGGCGAGCTATTCGTCGAAAGTGCGGCAGGATATCGCGCGCTGGACCGAAACCGGCATGATCGACGCCGCGACGGCGCAGGCGATGATCCGCGATATCGACAGCCGTGAACGCCGGTCGCTGAGCTTCGGCTCGATCCTGGCGATGATGGCGGCGCTGCTGTTCGCCACCGCGTTGCTGATCCTCGTGGCTGCCAACTGGGAGCTCATTCCACGATTGGCGCGCGTGGTGTCGCTGTTCGCGGTCATCCTCGCCGGATATGTCGGTGGCGCGCTCTTGAAGACCCGCGGTCACCCGATGATCGGCGAGGCGCTCTGGATCGTGGCGGTCGCGGCGTTTGGCGGGTCGATCGCCCTGGTCGGCCAGATGTATCATCTGTCAGGCGACGAATCGTCAGCCATGCTGACCTGGTGCGCCGGCACGGCTCTTGCCGCCGCCGTGCTGCGTTCCAATCCCCTGACGGTCGCCGCCGTCGGCATCGCCGACGCCTGGGTATTCATCAAGCTCTCCAACGGGTTCAATCTGTTTCGCAGTTTCGATTTCCCGCATATGTTCGTAGCCGTCGTGGCAGTGTTGTTCGGGCTGTCCTATTGGACACGTAGCCAGCCGGCCCGGCATCTCATCATCCTCTCGCTCATCGCCTATGCGGTGCTTGTCGCCGTCGACAATGGCCTGCCCGGCGTGTCTTTCGCGCTGGCGGCGATATCCGCCGTGTTGTTCCTCGCTGGAGTGCTGGCGCGGGAACCCGTCGACAGGATCGTGCAACTGGGCGGACGCCTGCCGCTGCATGGGCTGATCGGCTTCCTGACCGGCATGGCGCTGATCCAGTTCGAACTGTCAGACAGCGGCCTCTTCGTGCCCGTGGCTGCTATCGCGCTGGCGGGGATAGCCGCCGCCATCGTGCTGGGCGGGCGCGAGAGCCGGAGGCTGCGCTGGGTCGCCTATCTCGGCTTCGCCTTCGAGCTCTGCTTCATCTATGCGGAGACGATGCAGACCATGCTTGGGACGGCGGGCTTTTTCTTGGCGGCCGCGGTCATCCTGGGCATTCTCGCCATCGTCATCATCCGCGTCGAAAAGCGGCTTCGCCCTGCCAGCGAGGGAGCGGTGTCATGAAAGGGAAGGGGCTCATCGTTTCGGCGCTGGTGCTGGCGCTTGTGCAGATCGGCTTCCTGAGCTGGATCATCGCCGGGCGCGCGGCGATCCTGCGCAACGGGCAGGAGGTGCTGCTGAAGGTGGAGCCGGTCGATCCGCATGACCTTCTGCGCGGCGACTATGTTTTCCTCAGCTATGAAATCTCGCGCATCCCGGTCGAAGTGATCGCCGACGTCCCGGTAGGCAAACTGACGACCGACGACGGCCGGCTTACGGTGCGGATCAAGAAGGCCGACGACGGCTACTGGCGTCCTGCCGCCGCCTGGCTGGGCACGCCGTCGTCGCCGCCCGGCGCCGAGGAAGCCGATATTGCCGGCCATATCGCAGCCGGCTGGCAACTGACGCCCGGCACGACCCTCTCGCCCGACTATGGAATCGAACGCTTCTATCTGCCGGAGGGCGAAGGGCTGGCGATCGAAAAAGACATGCGCGTGCGGCCATTCGGCATCCGCGCCGCGATCGCGGCCAACGGCACAGCGCAGATCAAGGCGCTGGTAGATGGTGAGAGGACGCTTTTCGAGGAGCCGATGTATTAGGAGGTTCCGACCCGAAATTCTGGTTCATTTCAGCAGGCGGAGCCGTGCAATAGCCGACGAACGCAAAGGGGTTCGCAAGGGCGGCCGCCAGTCGACCGTCAGGCCGCCCCATCGGAGCGGTGAGCGAAGCGAACTCGCGCGAGATGGGGAATGGTGCGGATGAGAGGACTCGAACCTCCACGCCTTTCGGCACTGGAACCTAAATCCAGGGCGTCTACCAGTTCCGCCACATCCGCTTCCGCACCGGCAATCCCATGCGGCCATCATTCTGTCAATGTCGGCGCGGATACCGGGCTGTGCAGCAGCGCGAAGATGGTTGAAAATTGGGCTCGCGTGTGACAAAAGGCGGGTCGAATGTGACGGGACGCGACTATCCGCTTCTGCAAGATGTGAAAAGAAGTAGGAAAAACAAAGACTTATTCACATTTTGGAGCGTTTTCCGGATGATTTGGACCGCCTAAAAGGGGTCCAGGCGCTGGTTCCCGCACCGAAAGCCATTCCCGGCAGGATATCCGGCAGGCGGTTACGGCAGCAGCCGTTGAACTGCCTCATTGTTGGAAACAAAGGTTAGATGATGCAGGTCACGGAAACGCTCAACTCCGGTCTCAAGCGCGAGATCAAGGTCACAGTGCCGGCCGGCGATATGGAAGCCAAGCTTCTGGCGCGGCTTTCGGATGCGAAGGACAAGGTTCGCATCAACGGCTTCCGCCCCGGCAAGGTGCCGGTGCAGCACCTGCGCAAGGTCTACGGCAAGTCGTTCATGGCCGAAGTGGTCAACGAGATTTTGAACGACGCCCGCTCGATCATCACGGACCGGGGCGAGAAAGCCGCCATGCAGCCCGAAGTCGTCATGACCGAGGACGAGAAGGAAGCCGAGAAGATCCTCGCCGGCGGCGCCGATTTCGAATTCCATCTGAACTACGAGGTCATTCCGCCGATCGAGATCAAGGATTTCTCGGACATCAAGGTGACCCGCCCCGTCTATGACGTGCCGGACTCCGAGATCGACGAACAGGTCCAGCGAGTTGCTGAATCGTCGCGGTCCTATGAGCCGAAGGACGGCAAGGCCGCCGAAGGCGACCGCGTCACCATCGACTATGTCGGCAAGATCGACGGCGAAGCATTCTCCGGCGGCGCCGGCAACGATCAGCCGCTGGTGCTCGGCTCGAAGGAATTCATTCCCGGCTTCGAGGACCAGCTCATCGGCGCCAAGGCCGGCGACGAGCGGCTCGTGACCGTGACGTTCCCTGAGAACTACCAGGCGGCGCATCTGGCCGGCAAGGAAGCCACCTTCGACGTCACCGTCAAGGAAGTGGCGAAGCCCGGCAAGCTGGAGATCAACGACGAGACCGCCAAGACCCTCGGCCTCGAATCGCTCGAGCGTCTGCGCGAAGTCGTGCGTGGCCAGATCGAGAACCAGTTCGGCTCCATGACCCGCCAGAAGGTCAAGCGCCAGCTGCTCGACCAGCTCGACGCGTCCTACGCCTTCGAAGCGCCTTCCAAGCTGGTCGATGCCGAGTTCAACAACATCTGGGCGCAGGTCAACCGCGACCTCGAGGCCGCCGGCAAGACCTTCGCCGACGAGGACACCACGGAAGAAGAAGCGCGCGCCGAATATCTGCGTCTTGCCGAGCGTCGCGTGCGCCTTGGCCTCGTTCTCGCCGAGATCGGTGAAAAGGCCGGCGTCACGGTTTCCGACGAGGAACTGCAGCGCGGCCTGTTCGAGCAGGTGCGGCGCTTCCCGGGCAACCAGCAGCAGGAAGTGTTCGAGTTCTACCGGTCCAACCCGGAGGCGCTCAATACGCTGCGCGCGCCGATGTTCGAGGAGAAGGTCGTCGACCATCTGCTCGGCCAGGTCTCGGTCACCGACAACAAGGTGACCAAGGAAGAGCTGATGGCCGAGGACGACGAAGAGACGGACACCAAGGCAAAGAAACCCGCCAAGAAGGCGGCGGCCAAGAAGGCCGATGACGCCGAGGCGGGCGAGCCTAAGAAGAAGGCGGCGCCGAAGAAGAAAGCCGCTGAAAAGGCGGAGTGATTTCGGACAATCGACTGTGAAAAGGCCGCCCAAGGGCGGCCTTTTTGATTCTAACCCTTATCCGGCCTCCCCGGTGGCTCGGATAGGGGGGAACCAGTCAGATCAGCAGCAGCCCCTTCATCGACGCATGTCCCTTCTTGCCGATGATGATGTGATCGTGCACGGCGATGCCCAGCCGCTTGCCCGTCTCGACGATCTCCCTGGTCATGTCGATGTCGGCGCGCGACGGCGTCGGATCGCCGGAGGGATGGTTGTGGACGAGGATGATCGCCGTGGCTGAAAGCTCGAGCGCCCGCTTGATGACCTCGCGCGGATAGACCGGCGTGTGGTCGACCGTACCGGTCTGCTGTACCTCGTCGGCGATCAGCACGTTCTTCTTGTCCAGGAAGAGAATGCGGAACTGCTCGCGCGCCTCGAAGGCCATGGCAGCGCGGCAATAGTCGAGGACCTGTGTCCAGGACGACAGGGTTTCACGGTCTTTCAGCTCACTGCGCAGCATACGGTGAGAGGCAGCCGCAATCACCTTGAGATCGAGCGCCACGGCGGGACCGATCCCCTTCACCTCCCGCAGGAGCGTTTCCGGCGCGCCCAGAACCTCCGCCAGCGTGCCGAAACGGGCAAGCAGCGCCTTGGCGACCGGTTTGGTGTCGGCGCGGGGTATCAGCCTGAAAAGCAGCAGTTCCAGCAGTTCGTAATCGGGCAGGGCGGCATGGCCGGCGGCGGAAAAACGTTCGCGCAGCCGGTCGCGATGGCCGAGATAATGCGGCCTGCCGCCTTCGGCGTCGTCTCGCCCGGTCTTGTTCTTGTCGAGCAGCGGAAGCGCCTGCTCCGCCAGCCCCCGCCTTTTGTCTTCGCCCACTTGTCCTGCTCCCGCCCCGAGCGAATGATAAGCCAAGTCGAGGTGGCAGTGAAATGCCGGCCGCGCATTTTTCAAATGAGGATTCTGCCAGCGAAGCCTCGGCTCGCGTCAGCCGGGAAGGCCGGGGCGGTCCAGGCCACCGGGCGACAGCGTGAACACCTCGCAGCCTGTCGATGTGACGCCAACGGTGTGCTCATACTGAGCCGACAGCGAACGGTCCCTTGTGACAGCCGTCCAGCCGTCCGACAGGACCTTCACATGCGGACGGCCGAGATTGATCATCGGCTCGATGGTGAAAATCATGCCCGGGCGCATCTCGACGCCCTCATGGGTGCTGCCATAGTGCAGGATGTTCGGCGCATCGTGGAACAGCAGGCCGACGCCGTGGCCGCAGAAGTCGCGCACCACCGAGCAGCGTTCGCCCTCGGCATAGGACTGGATCGCAGCGCCGATGGCGCCGGTGCGGACGCCTGGCTTCACGGCGGCGATGCCGCGCATCAGGCATTCATGCGTGACTTCCAGAAGCCGTTCGGCGGCGCGCTTGATCGTCCCGACCGGATACATGCGGCTGGAATCGCCGTGCCAACCGTCCAGAATATAGGTCACGTCGATGTTGACGATATCGCCTTCGCGCAGCGGCTTGTCGTCCGGGATGCCGTGGCAGACGACGTGGTTGATCGAGGTGCAGGACGACTTCGTATAGCCGCGATAGTTGAGCGTGGCGGGCAGCGCGCCATGGTCCATGCCGTATTCGAAGACAAAGCGGTCGATCGCATTGGTGGTCACGCCGGGCTGCACCATGGCGGCCAGTTCATCCAGGCAACGGGCGGTGAGCTGGCAGGCCTTGCGCATGCCGGCGAAGGCCGCCTCGTCGTAAAGACGGATTTGTCCGGTGTTGCGAAGAGGCGCGGCGGCTGCGTCGAGATAGGTCGTCATTGAGGGTCCAAGATCGTGAAAGGCAGATTTGGCATCTGAACCGGCGCTGTTCAAGCAATAAGTGCCCTTCAGAACCTGCTCTGCCACCGATCACGGCGTTTTGTGCGGTTTCGACTGTGCCGGATCGGGGGCGGCGATACCTTGTGAATTGCCGAAAGATCAAGCCCCGATACCGCAGTCGCGACACAATTCGGAGCCATGGATGGACCAATCCCCTTGCAACCTTAAACCGCCGCCGGCGTTGCCTCGATCTGAGGCCGCTGGTCCGGAGATTTGAAATGGACGAACTGCAATTTGCCATTCCTGTGCGGGTGAAGTTGTCGGATGGGCAACCCGTTGAGGAAGTCTACGGCGTGGATCAGGCTCTGGAAATCCTGAGCGAGTGGCCGTCAGGACGCCAGGGCCCGCTCTACCAGGCCGCCTTCAACGCCTGCTTTGGTGCGTCGGTGGGCGTCACCGGGGCCGAAGACGCATGTCGCGCCTTTTCCGCCTTTTGCAGGGTCAGCGGTATTCTGGCGCCCGAGATGCACCTGCAGGGTGTCCATCGTGAAAAGGAGACCGGGCATCGCCTTCGTGTCTAGCGAAATGCGTTGTCCCCGTTTGGGACGCTGAATATTTGCTTGGAGAGTTGGTACGCCCAAGGGGAATCGAACCCCTGTTACCGCCGTGAAAGGGCGGTGTCCTAACCGCTAGACGATGGGCGCAGCTGAACGAAGCGGGTTATAGTTGCGTTGCGCGCGCCCGGCAACCCGTTCTCCCGCCGGAAAGACAACTTTTTTGCAGGCTATTTCCGGCGCCGGCAGCGCCAGTTCCAATCGCGCTCGGGGCCGACATCCACGTGCACGGAATTGGTGTGGCAATAGGTGCCGACGCCGCCCCGTCCCGGCATGGTGCGCAGGTAGCTCGCCAGTTCCCATTTGCCGACGCCCGGCACCTGCACGTCGGCGGCGGCGCAATACATATGCAGCGAGTTCTTCGCGCCGCGGGCGCGCCGGTTGCGGTCGGGATTGCGGTAACCGGACGTCACAACAAGCTTCTTGCCGTAGTGACCCTCGATCAATTTGAGCACGCGCACGAGCGACGGCTTCAGGCAGGCGACATCGACGCCTTCCGTCTGCTTCAGCAGGCCATTGGGAGCAAGGCGGGCTAGGCCGGCGGCGGATGCCACCTGATAGGCGCCGCCTTCATCCTCATTGAGATCGACGTCGCTGTCGTCGTCGATGCCGGATTTGCGGCGGATTTCGAATAGCGCGGTCTGGCGCACGCCCGGCAGCGAATCGGAACCGATTCCGGACCCTACTGAAGCCAGCGCCAGCGGCTTTTGCGAAGACGAGGCGGATGCCAGCGTGATGAGCGGTTTCGCCGGCTCGTCGTCGTTGGCGATGTTCTCTTGTGCAGGTTTCGGGGGCGTCTTGGGCTGTGGAGCCGGAGCCGCCTGCGCCGGGGTCGCGCCGAACAAGGAAGCCAGGAAGCCCTTCTTCTTTGGCGCTATCGGCTGGGAAGGCATTTCGCCGGCGGTCACATAAACCTGGCTCTCGCCGGTGGGCGCTGCCGCTGCGGTTTCCGTTTCAGCTTTCTTCGGCGCGGTTGCCGCGGCATCGCCGGCTGCGATTTTTGCGGCGGCCTCTGTTGTCTGCGCGGCGGTCTGCAATTGCGGCTGTAGCGCCTGCGGGAGCTTTTCGCCGATTGCCTGTGCGCCATCCGGCGACGCGACCGCCGGGAAACCGGCATCTGGCTTCGACGTCGGCAGATAAGCGACCTGCACCGGCAGTTCAGTGCTGCCTTCGGCGCTCATCAGAGGCTGGGGGGCAGCCGGCGCTGACGAATCAAGGTCCTGGGTCTGGGCGGAGGCCGAGGCGGCCGCTATATCGCCCGGCTTGGCGTTGTAGCCGGCCATGCCTACGGAAAGCGTTGGATCGGTGGTGGAGGTGCAGGACGCGAGAAGCACAGAGAAAAGTGCTGCCGCAACAGCGCGGCACTCCCCCCTCGCGAAACGCGATCCTCTTGATTTCAAAACCAAATTCCCCCTCGCTATTCCGTCCCGAAAATGATTGATGCGGCGCTTGCGCCCCCGCGCCTGTCAATCGTGTCACCGGGCCCGGAAAGGAGACCTGTGTCAAATGCGCAAGCCTTGGACGGAATCGTACGCGAACAAAGGATTCCATCAACTTGGCAGTTGACGTAACCATTTCGCTCGCTTTAGCGCTGAGGTCAACTCACCAGACATTACAGTCTGTTACACACGCGTCCTGACATAATCGCCGGGCGCATTTCCCAGTGTTTTCAAATGCTTGCCGGGCTCGCGCGCGGGAACCCGCTTGTCGTCCCTGGCTTCGATCCATTTCTGCCAGTGAGGCCACCAGGAACCCGGGTGTTCAGCTGCCGCGGTAACCCAATCTTCGAAAGCACCCTCGGGCTGTCCGCCGGTCCAGTACTGGTATTTCTTCAAGCCGGGCGGGTTGACGACGCCGGCGATATGGCCGGACCCGGCCATGACGTACTGAACGTCGCCGCCAAAGTACCGGCAGCCGAGGAAGACCGACTTCGCCGGCGCGATGTGATCTTCCTTCGAGGCGAGGTTGTAGACAGGGATGGTGATGTCGGCGAGCGAAACGGTGCGGCCGGCGAGTTCCATGCGCCCATTGGCCAGATTGTTCTCCAGATAGCAGTTGCGCAGATAGTAGGAATGGTTGGCGGCGCTCATGCGGGTGGAGTCGGCGTTCCAGTAGAGAAGGTCGAAGGGCAGGGGATCCTTGCCGCGCATGTAATTGTTGATGACATAAGGCCAGATCAGGTCGCCCGACCGCAACATGTTGAAGGCGGTGGCCATCTTGGTGCCGTCCAGAAAGCCCTTTTCGCTCATCGCCTGTTCGAGAGCGGCGATCTGCTCCTCATCGACAAAGACCTTTAGATCGCCGGCATAGGTGAAATCGACCTGCGTGGTGAAGAAGGTGGCCGAGCGGATGCGATGGTCGCCTTCCTGCGCCAGAAGCGCCAGCGCCGCCGCCAGCAGCGTGCCGCCGACGCAATAGCCGATCGCGTTGACCTCATTCTCGCCCGTCGTCTTTTCGACTATGTCGAGCCCGTATTGCAGGCCTTCGCGAATGTAGGCTTCCCAGCCCTTGGTTCCGTGGCGTTCGTCGGGATTGATCCAGGAGATGACGAAGACCGTGTGGCCCTGGTCGACCGCCCAGCGGATGAACGATTTTTCCGGATTGAGGTCGAGAATGTAGAACTTGTTGATCCATGGCGGGCAGATGAGCAGCGGCCGCTTGAGCACCGTCTCGGTTGTCGGATCGTACTGGATGATCTCGGCCACGTCGCTGCGGCCGACGACCTTTCCGGAACTCACGGCGATGTTCTTGCCGATCTCGAAGCGGGAATAATCGGCCTGCCTGAGCTTCAAATCGCCCTTGCCGGCGGCGATATCCTCGGCCAGCATCTTCATGCCGCGCACCAGGTTCTCGCCGTTCGAGGCCACCGTCTCACGGAAGATCTCGGGATTGGTGAGAATGAAATTCGACGGCGAAATGGCGTTGGTGACCTGCTTGACGTAGAAGCCGGCCTTGTGGCGGGTGTGTTCGTCCAGGCCGTCAGCGTGCTCTACCAGGTCCGAAGCCCAGCGCGCGGTGACGAGATAGGTCTGCTTGAGGAAGTCGAAAAAGGCGTTTTTGGCCCATTCGGGGTCCTGGAAGCGGCGGTCGCCGCGTTCGGGTTGCACCGGGTTCTGCGGCTCGGCATCGGCATCGCCGCCAAGGCGCTGAACGGCCCCGGCCCATACGCCCATATAGCCCGAAAACAGCCGCGTCTGCGCCTCGAGCGCGCGCTGCGGGTCGGCCAGCCAGTATTCCGTCAGCTTCGAGAAGGTCTTGACCATATCGGTCATGGGCTCGGCGACATGGTCGCGGGCCTCGCCTTTCTCGCGCGGTTGGGCCCATGCCGAGGCGGCCTTGCCGGCCTGCTCGATCATGCGGGCCATGTTCAGCGCGAAGCGCTCCGGGTCCTTGACCAGATATTGCTCGACAGACGAAGTTTCGGATGCTTCCGTTTTGTCCGAATCGGATGTTTTGGACATGATGGACGCTGTTCCTCTGGAAGCGTTTTCTTGACATATTACCATGCGATGCCGAATAGGGTCCAACGCGCTCTATTCGGCCGACGGGAAAACAATATGACACATAGTATTGGTTGGCCTCTTTTTTCGGTTTCCGGGAACTTTTGCCGCACCGTTGCGATGGTGGGGCTGGTCGCCATCAGCGGATGTTCGAGCACGAGCGGCGAGGACAGCGCGGCGCAATCTCTGGAAGCCGGACCGAAGAACACCGGAAGCTTTCCCAATCTGAACATCGTGCCGAAGCCGGCGAGCACCCAGTTCACCGCTGCGCAAAGAGCATCCAAAATGTCTGAGCTGGCCTCTGACCGCCAGCAGGCGCAGGGCAGCGGCGGCGCTGCTCCGCCGCCCGGCGATACGGCGGAGATGAACAAGCTCGCGAAAAATCACGCCAGGGATGCGCTCAAGCAGATCGAGAGCAACTGCGATGCCGCCCTCGACCCGACGTGCAAATAAGTATATATCGCGCGGCTAAATCCTGACCCTGGATAACGCCTCCCATCGCCTGGAACTGACATGGAAGAATTTCACAAGGTCCGCCGGCTTCCGCCGTATGTTTTCGAGCAGGTCAACCGGCTGAAGGCCAGCGCCCGTTCGCGCGGCGCAGACATCATCGACCTTGGCATGGGCAATCCCGATCTGCCGACGCCGAAAGCGATTGTCGACAAGCTGTGCGAGGTCGTGCGCGATCCGCGGACACACCGCTATTCTTCCTCACGCGGCATTCCCGGACTGCGCCGGGCGCAGGCGAACTATTATGCCCGTCGTTTCGGCGTGAAGCTCAACCCCGATACGCAGGTCGTGGCGACCCTTGGCTCGAAGGAAGGCTTCGCCAATATGGCGCAGGCCATCACCGCGCCCGGCGATGTGATCCTGTGCCCGAATCCGACCTATCCGATCCATGCCTTCGGCTTCATCATGTCGGGCGGCGTCATCCGCTCGCTGCAGGTCGAGCCGGACGACAAGTTCATCCCGGCGGTGGAGCGCGGCATCCGCCACTCCATTCCGAAGCCGCTGGCGCTGATCCTGAATTATCCGTCCAACCCGACGGCGCTGGTGGCATCGCTGGATTTCTACAAGGACGTCGTCGCCTTCGCCAAGAAGAACGACATCATCATCCTGTCCGATCTCGCCTATTCCGAGATTTATTTCGACGGGAACCCGCCGCCCTCGGTGCTGCAGGTTCCGGGCGCGATGGATATAGCGGTGGAATTCACCTCGATGTCGAAGACGTTCTCGATGCCGGGCTGGCGCATGGGATTCGCCGTCGGCAACGAACGGCTGATCTCGGCTCTGACGCGGGTCAAGTCCTATCTCGACTATGGCGCGTTCACGCCGATCCAGGTAGCCGCGACGGCGGCCTTGAACGGCGACGGCGCGGATGTCGCCGAAGTGCGCGAGATCTATCACCGCCGCCGTGACGCCATGGTCGAAGCCTTCGGCCGCGCTGGCTGGACGATTCCCGCGCCGGCTGCCTCGATGTTCGCCTGGGCGCCGATCCCGGAGCAGTTCAAACATCTCGGCTCGCTGGAATATTCCAAGCTGCTGATCGAGCATGCGGACGTCGCGGTGGCGCCGGGCGTCGGCTTCGGCGAACATGGCGACGACTATGTGCGTTTGGCTTTCGTCGAGAACGAGCACCGCATCCGCCAGGCGGCGCGGAACATCAAGAAATTCCTCGCCACCAGCGCAAAGCAGCCGAACAATGTGGTGCCGCTGGCCGCGCATCGCTGAGGCTGTTCGCCGGATTTAATCAGAACTGACTGGGGGCTTACATGACCGAAGCGTTGCGTGTCGGGATCGCCGGCCTCGGCACCGTTGGGGCCTCGGTAGCCCGCGTCCTGCGGGACAAGGCGGCCGAGCTGACGCGCCAGTGCGGCCGGCCGGTGACGGTGACGGCGGTTTCGGCGCGCGACGCCAGGCGTGACCGCGGCGTCGATCTCTCCGGCGCGCAATGGTTCGAAGATCCGGTCAAGCTGGCGCAGTCCGGCGACATCGACGTCTTCGTCGAACTGATCGGCGGCGACGAGGGGCCGGCGCGGGCTTCCGTGAAGGCGGCGCTGGAAGCCGGTCGCCATGTCGTCACCGCCAACAAGGCGCTGCTGGCGCGCCATGGCGTCGCGCTCGCCGAAATCGCCGAGAAGAAGGGCGTTCTGCTCAACTACGAAGCTGCGGTGGCTGGCGGCATTCCGGTCATCAAGACGATGCGCGAGGCGATGGCCGGCAACAGCGTCAACCGCGTGTTCGGCATCCTCAACGGCACCTGCAACTATATCCTGACCCGTATGGAAGCCGAGGGCCTGACGTTCGAGGCCTGCCTGGAGGACGCGCAGCGGCTGGGCTATGCCGAGGCCGATCCGACATTTGACATCGAGGGCAACGACACGGCGCACAAGCTGTCGATCCTCACCAGTCTTGCCTTCGGCACGAAAATCGCTGCCGACGACATCTATCTCGAAGGCATTTCCAACATCACGCAGGCCGATATCCGCGCGGCGGGCGAACTCGGCTACCGTATCAAGCTGCTCGGCGTCGCGCAGCGGACGGACAGCGGCATCGAGCAGCGCGTGCATCCGACCATGGTGCCGACCGCTTCGGTGATCGCGCAGGTTCATGGCGTCACCAACGCGGTGGCGATCGAGACCGACATTCTGGGCGAACTGCTGCTGTCCGGTCCCGGCGCCGGCGGCAATGCGACGGCGTCCGCCGTCGTGGGCGACATCGCCGACATCGCCAAGAGCCGCCCCGGTTTCCAGCACGGCCCGGTATTCGGCCGTCCGGCGAAGGAGTTGCGCCCTTACAAGAAGGCGCAGATGCGCAGCCATGCCGGCGGCTATTTCATCCGGCTGACCATGCATGACCGTGTCGGCGTGTTCGCAGCCGTCGCCAAGCGCATGGCCGACAACGACATTTCGCTGGAATCGATCGTGCAGCATTCCGTCGGCGCCGAAGAGACCGACCGCAAGACGGTGATTCTGGTGACGCACGAGACGACGGAAGCGGCGGTGCGCAAGGCGGTTGACGGCATCACCAGGGACGGCCATCTGATCGACAAGCCGCAGGTCATCCGTATCGAGCGCGCCGGCTGACGGCAAAGCCTTGAAAAATTTTGATTTCTTGTGCCCGGCCGTCGCATAGTGCGGAGGATGAGAGTTGTCTGCACGACACCGCGAATGAATGGGCACCGATGACGGGAGACCGGCGTTTCTTTCTGGACGTGCGGCGCTCGGCGACGGGCGTCGCGTGGGTGCATCGTCTGACGGAGCGGCAGGACATGGCGGCGCTTGCCATCGCTCAGGGCCACGGCGTGCCGGATATCGTCGCGCGCGTGCTCGCCGGACGCGGGGTGCTGGCTATGGACACGGCGCGCTTCCTCGATCCAACGATCCGGGAGTTGCTGCCCGACCCTTCCTCGCTGACGGATATGGAAAAAGCGGCTGGGCGCATCGCCGACGCCGTCGTTCGCGGCGAGAAGGTCGCAATATTCGGCGACTATGATGTC
The DNA here is from genome assembly GCF_031457045.1 of Mesorhizobium sp. BE184. Classification (NCBI taxonomy): domain Bacteria; kingdom Pseudomonadati; phylum Pseudomonadota; class Alphaproteobacteria; order Hyphomicrobiales; family Phyllobacteriaceae; genus Mesorhizobium; species Mesorhizobium sp. BE184. Next base: position 1,471,418 of record NZ_JAVDVU010000001.1, on the reverse strand, counting down.
GACGGCGCCGCCTCGTCGGCGCTGCTAAAGCGTTTCCTGGCGCATTTCTCGATCGCCAGCGAAATCTACATTCCCGACCGCATCTTCGAAGGCTATGGGCCCAACCCCGACGCCATGCGGGATCTCGTCGCGCGCGGCGCGCAGCTGATCGTGACGGTCGATTGCGGCACCAACAGCGCCGCTGCCATCGACGCGGCGAAAGAGGCCGGCGCCGATGTCGTGGTGCTGGACCATCACCAGGTCGGCGGGGCGCTGCCCGCGGCCGACGCGATCGTCAATCCAAACCGGGAGGACGATCTGTCGGGGCAAGGGCATCTGTGCGCCGCCGGGGTCGTGTTCCTGACACTGGTGCAGACGGCCAAGATCCTGCGGGGCAGACTACCGGACGCCACGCAGCCGGATCTGTTGTCGCTGCTGGACCTGGTGGCGCTGGCGACTGTCTGCGATGTCGTGCCGCTCACCGGCGTCAACCGCGCCTTCGTCGTCAAAGGGCTTCTGGCGATCCGCCAGCAGAAGAATGCCGGCCTGGCGGCGTTGGCGCAGGTGTCTCGCATTGGCGAGCCGATCAGCGTCTTTCACCTGTCGTTCCTGATCGGGCCGCGCATCAATGCCGGTGGCCGCATCGGCGACGCGGCGTTGGGCAGCCGGTTGCTGGCCACCGATGATCCTGTCGAGGCCCGCACCATCGCCGAGACGCTGGACAGGTTGAACCAGGAACGCCAGGCCATGGAGCAGGCGATGCTGGCGGAGGCGCGCGCCGAGGCGGAAGCTGAACTGGCCGGGGGCAACGGCCCAGCCATCGTGGTAACCGCAAGTTCGAACTGGCATCCGGGCATCGTCGGGCTGATCGCTTCGCGGCTGAAGGACCATGCGCGGCGGCCGGCCTTCGCCATCGCCTTCAATGCCAACGGTGTCGGCACCGGATCGGGCCGGTCGGTGCCGGGATTCGATCTCGGCCGTCTGGTGCGCGAAGCCGCCGATGCCGGCCTGATCGTCAAGGGCGGAGGGCACGCCATGGCGGCCGGCATCACTGTCGAGCGTGAGAGGCTGGGGGCGCTGCGGGCCTTCTTCGAGGAACGCGCCGCGGCGGACATTTTCCGGCTGCAGGACGAGGAAAGTCTGCTCATCGACGGAGCCTTGGCGGCGGAGGGCGCGACCATCGACCTTTTGGATGCGCTGGAGAAGGCAGGGCCTTTCGGTACCGGTCATGTTCAGCCGCTGTTCGTGCTGCCGCGCCACCGACTGGCCGATGTGCGCCCGGTGGGGACCAACCATCTGCGCATTGGCTTGACGTCGGAAGGCGGCGGGCGTGTCCAGGCTATGGCGTTCCGCGCGGTCGATACGCCGCTTGGCGATTTCCTGTTCAAGAACCGGGGAAACATGCTGCATGTCGCAGGCTCGCTGTCCGGCAACTACTGGAACGGCAACCGCTCGGTGCAGTTCCGCATCGTCGATGCGGCATTGGCCTGAACCGCTTTCTGGAAGATGCTAGACGAGCACTTCCTGCAGCCGCTTCAGTTCGGCGATATGGACCATGGTGCTTTCGTAGCCCAATCTGATCGCTTCGTCGGCGCGATGGAACTCGGTCAGGCCGATGTGGCTGAGCTTCGGCTGCAGCGACATGTCCGGCGGGTCGCCGGCGAGACGAGCGCGCGAGATGCGATCCTGAATGATGTTGAAGGCCTCGACCATGACGCCGGTGATGCCGAGCTTGGTTTCATGCACCTGCCGGCCGGGTATCGCCGCGGCGGGCGCATCCTTCTCGACGGTCAGTTCGCCGGCATTGTGCTTGATGACGGCTGCGCGGCCGAACAGATCGTAGTGCAGGTTCACCGCCACCACCAATTGCTGCTCATAGGCGCGGCAGACCGAAACCGGGACCGGATTGACCAAGGCGCCATCCATCAGGATGCGGCCATTGACTTTGACCGGTTCAAACACGCCGGGTAGCGCGTAGGAAGCGCGCATGGCCGTCACCAACGAGCCGTTCGACAGCCAGATTTCGTGGCCGGTGCGGATTTCCGCGGCGACGCAGACGAAAGGCTTTGGGAGATCCTCGAAACGGATGCCGGACATGTGTTCGCGCAGCCGGGCGTCGAGCTTCAGGCCACCCAGCAGACCATTTCCGCCAAAGCGGAAATCGAGCAACCCGAAGATGCGCCGCTTGGTCAGGCTGCGGGCGAATTCCTCGAGCTCATCCAACTTGCCGGCAAGATAGCAGCCGCCGACCAGCGCGCCGATCGACGTTCCGGCGATCATCGAAATCTCGATGCCGGCCTCGTCCAGCGCGCGCAGGACGCCGATATGCGCCCAGCCTCGGGCGCACCCGCCGCCGAGCGCCAGCGAAATGCCGGCTTTCCTGAAAGGCCCGGAATCGGCTGTGCCGCCGGGAGAGGAATGGCCGTTGGCCTCCCGAACATCGGTCTTGCTCAGCAATGACGCCCATTCGAGCATCACATTCTCCCTCGTCTCGCCACAAGTCTAACGCAGTGCCGTATCGAAATCATGAATCTGTGTGGTGAGATTGGGGCAGACGGGTTCACGGTATTTTTCGATAGGTTTCCTTGGCGTCGAACATGGGATTGCTGCCGTCATCGACCAGCGTCGCCTTGCCGTCAGTCAGCCCTACTGTCCGATAGAAACATGAACGCCGGCCGGTGTGACAGGTTGCATGGTGACCCGAGACTTTAACGCGCAGCCAGATGGCGTCCTGATCGCAGTCGGTGCGCATCTCGACGACCTGCTGCAAGTTTCCCGATGTCTCGCCCTTTTTCCAGATTTCGCCGCGCGAGCGGGACCAGTAGTGGGCGATGCCGGTTTCGAGCGTGAGCGCCAGCGCTTCGGCGTTCATATGCGCGACCATGAGCAATCCGCCTTCATCGGCATCCGTGACAACGGCAGTCACAAGCCCGGCCGCGTCGAAGCGCGGCGAGAAGACGGCGCCTTCTTCCAGCGAAGCCTTGTTCGCGGAAGGGGTTGCGAATTCGATTGCCGACATGGATGTTCTGCTTTTCCTGCGCTCAGCCAGCGCTGCCGCGAACCATGGTCACGAAGCGCACCTGCTCCTCCGGCGAATCCCGGAAGACGCCGGTGAACGTCGAGGTGAGCGTGGTGGAACCCTGCTTGCGGATGCCGCGCATGGCCATGCACATATGCTCGGCCTCGATCATCACGGCGACGCCGCGGGGATTGAGCACGTCCTGGATGACGCTGGCGATCTGCGCGGTCATCGCTTCCTGGGTCTGCAGGCGATGGGCGAAAATATCGACGACGCGGGCGATCTTCGACAGGCCGACGACCTTGCCGTCCGGCAGATAGCCGACATGCGCCTTGCCGATGATTGGCACCATGTGGTGCTCGCAATGCGAGTGGAACTGGATGTCCTTGACCAGCACGAGATCGTCGTAGCCGGCGACTTCCTCGAAGGTGCGGCCAAGCTCGTCAGCCGGGCATTTGTCATAGCCGCCGAACATTTCCCGGTATGCCTTGGCCACGCGCTGAGGCGTGTCCAACAAGCCTTCGCGGTCGGGATTGTCGCCGGTCCAGCGGATCAGCGTGCGCACAGCGGCCTCGACTTCCTCCTGGCTGGGGCGGTCGGTGACCGGCTTGTCCATGTAGGCGGACTGGGGCATGATTTTCTTGAACACGGCATCCATTAGCGCGTCTCCCGTAGTTCCCCTCGCTGGAGGAACGAGTTGAACGGACCACGGCCTCCTGGGTGTCGGAAAATTCGAGCCCGAAAGCGACGTGAACTGGTCCGGCAGTACAGGCTTTGCTGTCGCCTTGTCGATACCGGGCAGTCATCATTATATATGGTCATGCCGAGCGAATGAAAGGCCGCTTGCGGTAAAGCTTGTTCGGCTTGCGGCAGCGGATCGGAAAATAATGATCGACGACGTCTATAATGCGAAAATACTTGGTTTTGCCGGAAACATCGAACGGATCGGCAGGCTGGAGCATCCGGACGCCAGCGCCAAGGCGCATTCCAAGCTTTGCGGTTCGACGGTGACCATCGATCTCAGCATGAAGGACGGCGTGGTGACGGATTTCGCCCATGAGGTGAAGGCCTGCGCGCTCGGCCAGGCGTCGTCCTCGATCATGGCGCGTCATGTCGTGGGCGCGAATGCGGAAGAACTGCGCGCGGTGCGCGAGGCAATGCTGAAAATGCTGAAGGAGAACGGCGCGCCGCCGCAAGGCCGCTTCGCCGACCTCAAATACCTTGAGCCGGTGCGCGACTACAAGGCGCGCCACGCCTCGACCATGCTGACCTTCGACGCCGTGGTCGACGCCATCGGCCAGATCGAAAAGAAGCAGGCAGAAGAAAAGGCGGCCTGAGCCGCCTCGTCCTTTCCGGAAAAATGCCGCCTAAGCTGCTTCGTCCTTTTCCGCCAAAAGCTCCCTCACCATCGGAATGACCTTGGTGCCGTAGAGTTCGATGCTCTTCATCATCTTCTCGTGCGACGTCGTTCCCGACGAGTATTTGAGGTCGAAGCGATCGGCCCCGAGAGCCCTGACGGTCGCGGCGATCTTCCGGGCCACGGTTTCGGGCGAACCGGCATAGGTGGAGCCACGCTCGATCTCGCCGAGGAAGCCTTCCTTCGTCGTCGCCGGCCAGCCGCGCTCGCGGCCGATCCTGTCATGCATCGCCTTGTAGCCGGGCCAAAGCTCCTCGCGCGCCTGCTCGTCGGTCTCGGCGACATAACCCGGCGAGTGGACGCCAAGCGGCATCGCGTCGCCGCCGAGCTGAGCCTGCGCGCGCTTGTAGAGATCGACGAAGGGCAGGAAGCGTTTCGGATCGCCGCCGATGATCGCCAGCGTCATCGGAATGCTGTAACGCACGGAACGGATAACCGATTCCGGGCTGCCGCCGACGCCGATCCAGGCGCTGAGCTTGCCGGTCTCGATCTGCGGATAGACCGTGACGTCCTGCAGCGGCGGCCGCATCTTGCCCTGCCAGGTCACCGGACCGTTGGTGAGAAGGGCCGCGAACAGGTCGAGCTTCTCCTCGAAAAGCGCCTCGTAGTCGTTGAGCTTGAAGCCGAACAGCGGGAAGGATTCGGTAAACGAACCGCGACCCAGAATGACCTCGGCGCGGCCGTTGGAAAGCGCGTTGACCGTGGAGAACCGTTCGAAGACGCGGATCGGGTCATCGGACGAGAGCACGGTCACCGCCGAGCCGAGCTTGATGCGCTTTGTCCTGGTGGCGATGCCCGCCAGCAGAACTTCCGGTGCGGAAACGGCGAAATCGGAGCGGTGATGCTCACCAACGCCGATGAAATCGACACCAACTTCGTCGGCAAGGACGGCTTCGTCCAGTACGTTGCGGATGACTTGCGCCTGCGGCAGCAACTGGCCGTCAGACCCGACGGTGACATCGCCGAATGTGTCCATGCCGAATTCGATGGTCTTGCTCATTGTCAGTCTCGATCCGCGGGAAATCCGGCGGTAGCCGGTCGCGAGAGGCGCTTGGCCGGGTCTTCGGCAAGCATGGGTTGGTTGGGCGATAAATAGGATAGGCCGCGCCACTGCGCAAATTGAACAACCTCTACTCACTGTTCAGTCGTGGTTGACAACGCGGCCGACGGGAAATCATTCGATGGCCTCGAAAACCTGACCGAAATCCTTATCTTGGCAGCAGGACCATTTGGGATTTCGCTTGCACGATTCACACAAGCCGCCAGCACGGCAAGGCCGCAACTATTCCGGCCCGTGGCCGAAAACGCCAACTCGGCTTTTCGGCATCGGACTGGTGCGGCTTTATCAACTGACGCTTTCAGGTTTTGTCGGCAACACCTGCCGGCATATGCCGACCTGTTCCGAATACGCCTATGAGGCGATCGCGCGGCATGGGTTGTGGGCAGGCGGATGGATGGGAGCGTTCCGGTTCATGCGCTGCGGGCCAGGCGGAACGCATGGCATCGACAATGTGCCGGAAAGGCTCGAAGGGCGATATCGGTGGTTTCTGCCCTGGCGCTACTGGGGGATCGGAAAGTAGGGTTTCGAGCCGCTGCAACAGGTGCGCGCGTTTCTGCATTCGCAGCGATTCTTCCAGCAAATTCATGGTGATCTGAAGCAGACCCCGCAACGTTTTAGTTTGCGTTGCTCATATTCCGATTTACAAGTCGTAACGGAATTTCGGGGGGAATTCACAATGTTCAGATCTGCGATCACTTATCTTGGTATGACGGTCGCCATCGCTCTTTTCGCCATGGTGTTAGGAGTTACTGGCGCGATCGTTGCTGGTGGCGACTCGTCTCGTTCCGGCTTGGTCCTTCTCGGCGGGCTGATCTTCTTCTTCAGCCCGGTCATTTCCGGGGCATGGTTCTGGTTCAGGCGCCGCAAGGCGCGATCGCATGCCTTTTTGCTTCAGGCGGAGCAAAACGCGATGCTTCACAGACTGGCGAAAGAGGAAAGCGACAGGGACTTTTTGCGGCGACGTTTTCTGGAAAGGCAACGGCTGATCGACGCTGTGGACCGGCATCGGGTCGCCCTGACCAGAAATCTGCAGCGCGCGGTCACGAAAAATGATTACGGGTCGATCGTGTCCGATTCCACCCATGAAGCGCTGCGCGAGTTTTTTGCCAGCATTGCCCTCGACGAGGCCGCTATCGGAAGAACGGAAGCGTCCGAACTGGTTTTTGAGCAACTGGATTTCCGCAGAGCCCAGGATCGGGAATTGGGATTCGACCCCGGGAACATCCCGTTTGACGGCCATTCCTTCGAAAATTGGGTTGCCGAAGCCCTGGTCGCGTTTGGCTGGCAGTCAGAGATTACAGCGGCCTCGGGAGATCAGGGCATCGACGTCGTGGCTTCGAAAAACGGCAAACGGCTGGGGCTTCAATGCAAGCTCCATAGCGCGGCGGTCGGAAACAAGGCGATTCAGGAAGCTCACGCGGGCAAGGTGTACTACCGGCTCGATGCGGCCGCCGTGGTCACAAACGCCAACTTTACGTCAAGCGCTCGAGACCTGGCGACCGCAACCGGGGTCTGGCTGCTCTCGCATCACGACATTCCCCTTGTTTACGAGAAGGTTTTCGGCGCTCGCTAAGAATGGCAGCCGTCGTCACTCCCAATCCGCTTCACATCCGGGATTTTTCGGTTTATGTCGCCAACTCAACCACCCGCGTTCGTATGCGGGACTGGATAGGAGAAGACCGATGGCTCAAGTTTCCCTGACATTCCCCGACGGTTCCGTCCGCGACTACGACGCGGCTATGACCGGCGCTGCGCTCGCCGAGTCGATTTCCAAGTCGCTGGCCAAGAAGGCCGTCGCGCTAGCCATCGACGGCGAACTGCGCGACCTGTCCGATCCGCTGCGGAAATCCGGCAAGGTGGAGATTGTCACTCGCGACGATCCGCGGGCGCTGGAACTGATCCGCCACGATGCCGCGCACGTGCTGGCCGAAGCGGTGCAGGAATTGTGGCCGGGCACGCAGGTGACCATCGGCCCGGTGATCGAGAACGGCTTCTATTACGACTTCGCCCGCAACGAGCCCTTCACGCCGGAGGACTTTCCCGCCATCGAGAAGAAGATGCGCGAGATCATCGGCCGCAACAAGCCGTTCACCAAGCAGGTCTGGGATCGCGCCAAGGCGAAAAAAGTGTTCGGCGACAAGGGCGAGCGCTACAAGCTGGAATTGATCGACGCCATTCCCGACGACCAGGACCTGAAGATTTATGCGCAGGGCGACTGGTTCGATCTGTGCCGCGGTCCGCATATGGCCTCCACCGGGCAGATCGGTTCGGCGTTCAAGCTGATGAAGGTGGCCGGCGCCTATTGGCGCGGCGACAGCAACAATCCGATGCTGACACGCATCTACGGCACTGCCTGGGCAGATCAGGCGCAGCTCGACCAATACATGCATATGCTGGAAGAAGCGGAGAAGCGCGACCACCGCCGCCTCGGCCGGGAGATGGACCTATTCCATTTCCAGGAGGAAGGGCCGGGCGTCGTCTTCTGGCACGCCAAGGGCTGGAAGATGTTCCAGAACCTGATTTCCTACATGCGCCGCCGGCTTGGCGACGACTACCAGGAGGTCAACGCGCCGCAGGTGCTCGACAAATCGCTGTGGGAGACGTCCGGGCACTGGGGCTGGTACCAGGAGAACATGTTCGCGGTGAAGAGCGCGCACGCATTCACGCACCCTGACGATCCGGACGCCGACCAGCGCATCTTCGCGCTCAAGCCGATGAACTGCCCCGGCCATGTGCAGATCTTCAAGCATGGCTTGAAGTCTTATCGCGATCTGCCGATCCGGCTTGCGGAATTTGGTAATGTGCATCGCTATGAGGCATCCGGCGCGCTGCACGGGCTGATGCGCGTGCGCGCCTTCACCCAGGACGATGCGCATATTTTCTGCACCGAAGAACAGCTCGAGGCGGAAATCCTGAAAATCAATGACCTGATGATGTCGGTCTACAAGGATTTCGGCTTCGACGAGGTGGTGGTGAAGCTGGCCACGCGGCCAGAGAAGCGCGTCGGCACTGATGCAGCGTGGGACCATGCCGAGGATATTCTGCGGCGTGCGCTCTCCCGCATGGCGCGCGAGGACAACCGCATCAAGACCGGCATCAACGAAGGCGAGGGCACGTTCTACGGCCCAAAGTTCGAGTACACGCTTCGCGACGCCATCGGCCGCGAATGGCAGTGCGGCACGACGCAGGTTGATTTCAACCTGCCGGAGCGTTTCGGCGCGTTCTACATCGGCTCGGATTCGGAAAAGAAGCAGCCGGTCATGGTCCACCGCGCCATCTGCGGTTCGCTCGAGCGCTTCCTCGGCATCCTGATCGAAAGCCACGCCGGGCAGATGCCGCTGTGGTTCGCGCCGCTGCAGGTGGTGGTGGCAACGATCACCTCCGATGCGGACGAGTACGTGAAAAAGGTGGTGGCGAAGCTGAAAGCGGCCGGGCTTTCCGCCGAGGCCGACCTGCGTAACGAGAAGATCAACTACAAGGTGCGCGAGCATTCGCTGGCCAAGGTTCCGGTCATCCTCGTCTGCGGCAAGCGCGAGGCGGAGGAAGAGACCGTCAACATGCGGCGGCTCGGTTCACGGGATCAGCAATCCTTCGGACTTGCCGAAGCTGTTGGCTTGCTGGTGGACGAAGCTTTGCCACCGGATCTGAAGCGCCAGCGCGCGGGTAACACATAGTGCAAAAGGCGATGCCGGCTTGGCCAGCGTCGCCTTTCAAGTGTCAATCGGCGCCTTCCTCGGGGTCGATGGCGGTGGCATCGGACGCAATCACCTCGACCTCGGCGTTCTTGCCGGCCTCGACCTTGATGTCCTTCTGGTAGATTCGGTCGCGGTTCTTGGCGATGACGGTGTAGTCGCCTTCGGCAAGCACCATGGGTGCGAACGCGCCGACCATTTCCTTGATCGGATCGCCGGATTCGTTGAGCACAGACCATGACGTGTCGGCGATGGCTTCGCCGCCGGTTTCACGCACCAGCTTCATGGTGACTTCGGCGGCGCGGTGCTCGACCGTCGCCTCGGTCAGCTTGCCTGCCTCGACGCGGATGTCGGAGCGGATCACGGCGTTGACCGCGCCGTAGGTGGACACAACATGATAGACCCCGGCATTGAGGCGCACCACGGTGTTGGGTTGCACGTCCGGAATGATGAGGGGGCGGTCGCCATCCGCTTCGGCATGTCCGTCGTAAATGGAGAAGCGCAGCTTGCCGGGCGGAATGCGGACGCCGCCGGACGAAACCGCGTCCAGTTCAAGCCCGCCGGCATCAAGGACGAGGCTTTCGCGCTTCGGTTCCCGGCTGACGGTTATGCGCTTGGTGGCGCCGGCGCGGCCATAGGAGGCGTGGACGAGATAGCTGCCCGGCTCGAGCTGCAGCACGCTGGTGCCGCCATGGGCAGATGCGACCAGCGGCAGCTTGCCGTCGGCGCCCGGTTCCGGCCGGAAGACGCGCCAGACGATGCCGCGGGTGATATCGGCGCCCTTGTCCATGAGCTGGGCGCTGAGTGTGATTTCTCCCGCCTGGTCGGTGGCCAGAGACCCATTGCTGCGGGGCGGGGCATAGCCGGAAATATCGGGCAGATGGAGATTGCCGAGGCCATCGGCATCCTGCGTCTGCGCAACCCCTGCGGCCATCGCCAGCATGGCGGCGGCGAGGGCGGGGACAAAAAGGCGGCGGACCTTCACGAACATGCTTGCGTTGAACCCCAAGCCGGTGGCAATTTCAAGACCCAGAAGCCTAGGCTGACATGCCGGACGCTTCTTTTCCAGCACGACAGTGCAAGCCCGAGCCGCCCGACTTCCCGATGGTGCGCTTCAGCCCAAAATCAGACTTGAAGGATCGCGCCGTGACGTCGCCCATCATAGATTTCCTCCTTACCCGAAATTCCGCGCCGATTCCCGAATTGCGCGACCCGGCTCCCAGCGACGCCGATATTGCAACCATGATCACCGCCGCGTCTCGCGTGCCCGACCACGGGCGGCTGGAGCCGTGGCGCTTCATCGTCTACCGCGGACAGGCTCGCATCGAGATCGGGGAGAAACTGGCGGCGCTGGCCGAGGCGCGGGAGGGGCCGCTTGCGGAAAACCGCCAAAAGCAGGAACTCAGCCGGTTCTCGCGTGCGCCGCTGGTCATCGGCGTGGTCTTCGTGCCGCGCGAAAGCCCGAAGATCCCGGAATGGGAAATGTTCATCTCCGGTGGCATGGCGGCGATGAATTTGATGATCGCGGCGAATGCGCTCGGCTATGGCACAAACCTGATTTCCAACTGGTATTCTGACGTGCCGGAGGGCAGGGCGCTGCTGGGGCTGGCGCCGCAGGAACGGGTGATCGGCTTCGTTCATCTCGGCACGCTTGCCAGCCCGGCGCCGGAACGTCCGCGCCCCGATCCGGCAAAGCTGGTGACCGAATATGCGGGGCCGTGGAGGGATAACGCCTAGACAGCGATACCCGCCGCCTTGCCGCGCGCCAGCAGGCGCTGCGCCAGCCGCAGGTGCGGGCGGTCGTACATCTTGCCGTCGATGCCGACGACCCCCGGATCGCCGGCGGCCTCGAAGGCGGCCACGATCGCTGCCGAGCGCTCCAAGGCTTCCGGTGTCGGCGTAAACGCCGCGTTGATGATCGGCACCTGATCCGGATGGATCGCCATTTTGCCGGTGAAGCCATCACGCTCGGCCTCGGCGCATTCTGTCGCAAGAGCGGTGCTATTGCGGAAATCCGGGAAGATGGTGTCGATGGCCGCGACCTCTGCCGAACCGGCGGCCAGAATGGTCATCGTGCGGGCCAGACGGAAGACGTCGGTGTAGCGGCCCGTTTCATCGCGCGCGGCGCGTGCGCCGATTGCCGCCGAAAGGTCTTCCGCGCCCCAGGTCAATCCGCTCAGCCGGGCGCTGGCTCCGGCATAGGTGGAGGCGGCAAGCACGCCGGCAGCCGTCTCGGTAATGATCGGCAGGATGGCTATACCGCCGTCCGGCAGGCCGCTTTGCGCCTCGCACACCCGCAGCATGGCCGACAGGTGCTGGACGTCGCGACCGCTGTTCGACTTCGGCAGCATGATGCCGTCGGGCCGGACGGGGACCAGCGCGGCTAGGTCGGCTTCGGTCATGCCGGTCGAAAGATCGTTGACGCGAACATAGACCGCCGCCTTGGTGGCGTTGCATTGGGCGGCGATGAAAGCGGCGGCGGTCTGCCGCGCCGCATCCTTGTTCTGCTGCGCGACGGAATCCTCGAGATCGACAATCACCACATCGGCTTCGGACGAGAAGCCCTTCGCCAGCTTCCTTTCCGAATCTCCCGGAACGAACAGCAGGGAGCGCATCAGGCGGTTGCCTGGGATGGCTTTTTCATCATCATCGCCTGCCGGATGCATTTGGCGACCAGAACGTCGTGCTGGTTGTAGGCGCGATGCTCGAACTCGACGATGCCGCGGTCGGGCTTCGACTTCGATTCGCGCACAGACACGACCGTGCTTTCGACCCGGATCGTGTCGCCATGGAAGACCGGATGCGGGAAGATCGTTTCCTTCATGCCGAGATTGCCGATGGTGGTGCCCATCGTCATGTCGTTGACGGAAATGCCGATCATCAGGCCGAGCGTGAAGAGCGAGTTGACCAGCGGCTTGCCCCATTCGGTCTTCGAAGCGAAATCGAAATCGATGTGCAGCGGCTGCGGGTTCAGCGTCATGACTGAAAACAGCATGTTGTCGCTCTCGGTCACGGTCTTGCGCAACGTGTGCCGGAAGACATGGCCGACGATGAATTCCTCAAGATACAATCCGGCCATGATGATCCTCCTGCCAAGTTTGATAAGCGCTGGCCGGCGGCGCTTCAAGCGGGTTAATGAACATGGTGAACCGTTCGTAAACCATTTCTGCCTAGGGTTTCGGCAGGGCTGGAACCATTCCGGCCAGGGGCGATCGGGCGGCATGGTTGTTTCGCATTTCCTGAAATGGATCCACACGGCAAAAGTCTCGGAGCGGGTGGCCGCGGCCGCGGCGCTGGCGCGCGCCTACATCGACAGAGATCTGCCTTTCGACGACCGCTGCGCGGCGGAAGCGGCGCTGACCCTGCTGCTTGACGATCCTTCGTCCAAGGTGCGGCAGGCGATGGCGGAGGTGCTCTCCATGAGCCATCATGCACCGCCGCAGATCATCAGCGCGCTCGCCTCCGACCAGCCGGAGGTTTCCGGCGCGGTGCTGGTGCGCTCTCCGCTGTTGTCCGACGCCGATCTCATCGACCGGGTCGCTGGTGGCCAGAAGGCCATCCAGGCGCTGATCGCCGATCGGCCAGCGGTTTCCATGGCCCTGGCGGCTGCCATCGCCGAGGTCGGCGAGGCGGAGGCCTGCAAGGTCCTGCTTTCCAACAGCGGCGCCCATGTCGCCTCCCTCAGCTTTCGGCGTATGGCCGAGCGTTTCGGCCATCTGCCTGCCGTACGCGAGGCGCTGATCGGCGACAGCCGGTTGCCTGCGGACTGCCGCCATATGCTGTTGGTGAAGCTGGGCGAAGCGCTGCAGGGATCGCCGTTCGTGCTGGCGCTGATCGGTCAGGCACGGGCCGCGAAGGTTACGCGGGACGCCTGCGTCAAGGCCTCGCTGACACTGATCGAAAGCACGCGCGCGGTGGAGCATGCCGCGCTGATCGAGCATCTGCGGTTGCGCGGCGACCTGACGGCTTCGTTCCTCATTCGCACCGTGGCGCATGGCAAGGTGGATTTCTTCGGTTCGGCGCTTGTCGCCTTGACACAGCAATCCGAGCCACGGGTGAGGGCGCTGCTCGCGGGCGGTCAGGACGTGGCGCTGCAGGCGCTGTTCCGTGCCGCGGGCCTTGCCCAGGCAACCCATGGAATCCTCATCCGCGCCATGAAAATCTGGCGGGAGGTCGCCAACGGCAAGCGCGTCGCCGGTGTGCAGGAGGTCAGCTGGCTGATGCTGAAGGAACTGGGTGGCCAGCAGGCTGAGGGCGATCTGGCCGTGCTGGTGAAATCGATCCATCTCGAAGCCCTGCGGGAAAATGCCCGCGACCATGCGCTGGCGATCGCCGCTGCTTGAGAGCGATCAATGCTTCCGGTGGAAGAACGCCGGATAATCCTCGACGGCGGCGGCGATGACCCGCATCGAGGCCGCGGCGCGAAGCGCCTCGGAGGACTTTTCCGTAGCCAGTTTCGCGGAAGCGTTTCGCATCGCTTCGACCGAAGCCGCCAGGGGGTCGCTGCCTGACGTCACGATCAGGCTGCGCGCCAGCAGGCGCAGGAAATCATCGACGGGGCGGGCGATGTGGGCTGAATGTTCCGGCGCGTCCCTCAACTTCAACACTTCGAGCCCGACGGTGACGGCTGCGATGCTGCCGCCGAACAAGGCCTCACCGCGTCTGCCGGCGCGCTGTGCAAACGGCATCAGCTCGTTGATGCGGTCGTAAGAGAGGCTTTCGAACGCCGATCGCCTGGGCAGGCGGGGGTGCAGGCAAAGCCGAATCAAATCCTCGCGCAAGGCGCCGACGATGCGGGTGACGCGCTGTCGCGGATCGACTGGCAGCACGACGATGAACACGCCGATCGCCAAAAGGATGCCGACCAGCACCGACGCCGCCTGCGTCAGAAACGGCAGGGGCGCGTACGTCATCACCTGATGCGGGTTGAGGAAAACCAGGAAATTGATGGCGAAGGCGGTGGCGACGCCGACATGGCGCTGATTGGCCATGGCAAGCGCTGCCGGCACCAGAATGGGCACGACGGCGAGCGCGAACCAGCCGAAGCCCGGCAATACCGGCAGGACGAGCTGGCCAACGAGAAAGGCGAAGGGCAGAGCCAGCAGCGTTCCCTTGAAGAAGCCCCATGCGACTTCGACAGGCGCCGGGCGGGCGGCAAACAGGCTGGAGACAACGGCGACGAGGATGACGGTGCCGGTGGCCTCGGACCATTGCGTCGCCAGCCAGAATGCCCCGACCAGAAGCGTCGCGAGTCCGGCGCGGACGGCATTGCGCAGCGCTGCCTCATAGTCGCGATGGATGACAAGAGCAGGCTGCTGGCGTCGTCGGCTGCTGGTGGCGGACGGGTAGCGCAGGGCATCGAGACCGCGCATCACCTGTTTCAGGGCTTCGGCGAATTCCGCCGCTACGGTCAGCCGGGTCAGCGTGCCGACGCTGTCCGGCCCTTCGTCCGCCGAACCTTGAACGCGGGCCAGCGCGGCGGCATGGTCCAGCCGGTCGATCCAGTGCCTTGTGTCATCGAGCGTGTCGGGATTGGACGCCGCCATCTCCTCGACGATTCCTTTCAGCTCGGCGCGCACCGGCAGAAGGGCGGGGTTCTGCGGCGCCATATGGCTGTGCAGGGCGCGTGCCGCTGACAGCGCCGACAGGAGATTGCCGATGGTGCGGCGGACAGAATGCGCCCGCGTCGCCAGGCTCGGCGCTTCCAGCCTGGCATAGGCGCGCATTTCGCCAAGCGTCTGGGTGTCGGCGATAAGCTTGCGGTACGCTGCTTCGAGGGCCGCTGCTTCACCGCCGCCAAACGCGCCGCTGGCATAGGCGGCAAGGTCGCCGATGCAGCGTTTCAGCCGGGCGCTCATGGCGTCGCCGGCAAGCTGCGGCAGGATGAGCCGGCTGGTGATGCCGGCGCAGACGATGCCGAGCACGATCTCGGCGCAGCGGGCGATCGCGATATCGACGACAAGATGCGGCTGGCCGAAGACGGGCAGGGCGATGATCGTCGCGGTATAGCCGGCCAACGCCGCGCCATAGGCTTCCGGGTTGCGCAGCAGCGAGGAGACGAAGGTGCAAAGGCCGATCCACAGAACCAGCGTCGCGATGAGCAGCCAGGGTTCGGGGCCGAAAAGCTTGGTGATGCCGATGGCCGCCAGAGCACCGGCCATGGTGCCGAGCAGGCGGAAGAAGCCTTTTGCCAGCACCATGCCGGCGACCGGCTGCGCGACGATGAAAACGGTCATCATCGCCCATTGCGGGTCGTCGAGCTTCAGCGCGTAGGCGGCAAACAATGCGAACAGGCCGGCGGAGACCGTGCGCAACGCGAAAATCCAGTCGCTCGGGGTTGGCTGGATGAGGCCGGCGATGGTGTCCGCCGTATAATTTCGGATGGTCTGGATCACGTCCGTCTCCCGCGTGACCCGCAGTCTTACCCGGAAAATCCAGTGATGGAACCGCAGCGATCAGATGTCGAGAACTTCGGCCAGGGCAAACTCCGCCCGTTCCTGGATGAAGCGGAAGCGCGCTTCCGGCTTGGTGCCCATCAGCGCATCGACCGCGTCCTTGGTGCCATCCGGATCGGCCTCGTCCACATCGACCCGAAGCAGCGTGCGCTTCCTCCGGTCCATTGTCGTTTCCTTGAGCTGGGAGGCCATCATCTCGCCCAGTCCCTTGAATCGGCCGATCTCGACCTTGCCGCGCCCGGCGAATTCAGTGCGCAAAAGTTCGTCCTTGTGCGCGTCGTCGCGGGCATAGGCGACCTTGCCGCCCTGCCGTATCGAATAGAGCGGCGGCACCGCCATATAGAGATGGCCGCCCCGGATCAGGTTCGGCATTTCCTGATAGAAGAAGGTAATGAGCAGCGAGGCGATGTGAGCGCCGTCGACGTCGGCGTCGGTCATGATGATGACGCGGTCGTAACGCAGATCGTCGTCGCGGTATTTCGAGCGCGTGCCACAGCCGAGCGCCTGAATCAGGTCGGAAATCTGCTGGTTGGCGTTCAGCTTGTCGTTGCCGGCGCTGGCGACGTTGAGGATCTTGCCGCGCAGGGGCAGCACCGCCTGGCTGGCGCGGTCGCGCGCCTGCTTGGCCGAGCCGCCGGCGGAATCGCCTTCGACGATGAAGAGTTCCGCGCCGGCCGCCGCGTTCTGCGTGCAGTCGGCGAGCTTGCCGGGCAGGCGCAGCTTGCGCACGGCGCTCTTGCGGGAAACTTCCTTTTCCTGACGGCGGCGCACGCGCTCGTCGGACCGTGCGATCACCCATTCGAGCAGCTTCGAGGCTTCCTGCGGATTGTCGGCCAGCCAGTGGTCGAACGGATCGCGGATGGCGTTCTCGACGATCCGGATTGCCTCGACGGTCGCCAAGCGGTCCTTGGTCTGACCGACGAATTCCGGCTCACGGATAAAGACGGACAGCATGCCGGCGGCCGAAATCATCACGTCCTCGGACATGATGGCCGAGGCGCGCTTGTTACCGATCAGGTCGGCGTAGGCCTTGAGGCCGCGGGTCAGCACGTTGCGGAAGCCGGCTTCGTGGGTGCCGCCCTCATGCGTGGGAATCGTGTTGCAATAGGAGTTGACGAAGCCGTCGCCGCCATACCAGGTCACGGCCCATTCCAGCGAACCGTGGCCGCCCTGTTTCTCGCTCTTGCCGGCGAAGACCTCGCGGGTGACCTGGAAGTCGTCGCCAAGGCTGGCCTTGAGGTAGTCCTTGAGCCCGCCGGGGAAATGGAACTCCGCCTTTGGCGGCGTATCGTCCTTTTCGGTGAGCATCGACGGGTCGCACGACCAGCGGATGTTGACGCCGCCAAACAGGTAGGCCTTCGAGCGGGCCATGCGGTAGATGCGGGCCGGCTCGAATGCGGCATTCTTGCCGAAGATGTCCGGGTCGGGATGGAAACGGGTGCGGGTGCCGCGGCGGTTGTGCACCTCGCCGAGGGTTTCCATCGGCCCTTGCGGAATGCCGCGCGAAAAGCGCTGGCGATAAAGCTGGCGGCCGCGCGCGACCTCAACCTCGCAAAAGTCGGACAGCGCGTTGACCACCGAAACGCCGACACCGTGCAGGCCTCCGGACGTCTCATAGACCTTGCTGTCGAACTTGCCGCCGGCGTGCAGCGTGGTCATGATCACTTCCAGCGCCGACTTGTCCTTGAATTTCGGGTGCGGATCGACCGGAATGCCGCGGCCATTGTCCGTCACCGTCAGGAAACCGTCGGCGGAGAGCTCGACCTCGATGAAGGTGGCGTGCCCTGCCACCGCCTCGTCCATGGAATTGTCGATCACCTCGGCGAACAGATGGTGCAGCGCTTTCTCGTCGGTGCCGCCGATATACATGCCCGGGCGACGACGCACCGGCTCAAGTCCCTCCAATACCTCGATGTCGGCGGCGGAATAGCCTTCGCTACCGTCGCGCATGGCAGGTTTCCTGGGAGAGGCGGCGGCCTGCACCAGCGGGTCGGCCGGGCGCGAAACGGGGAGCGCGGGCTGCGCCGGCTTTTCAGAGCCGCCGAAAAGATCGTTCATGTCGTCCATATTTGCCGCAAATTCCGTCACTGCGAATCACCGCAGATACTGCCACGCTTCGGTTAACGAAGCGAACGAAACGGGTCCATATCTGTGTGGTTGCCGCTGTTTCACCCAACCATTGCGACGGCAATACGCCCTCGCCAGACAGTGTCCGTCATCCGCGCCGTGCGAACAGAATGCCGGCGATCACGATGACGCCGCCGATCGCCTGCAGGAGGCTGATCGGTTCGTTCAGCAGCATCCACGCGACGCCGGCCGCCACTACAGGCTGGATGAGGAGCGTGAGCGACGAGAAGGATGCGGGAAGCAGGGCCAATGCGTAGATGATCAGTCCCTGGCCGCAGACATGGCAGAGCCAGGCCAGCGCCAGAAGAATGGCCCATGCGTAGATCGTCGGCGGCCAGATCGTTGGCTCGAAGATGACTGTGAACGGCAGGATAAAGACTGCCGCCGAAGCGGAGGACCACAGCAGCGTCGTCAGCGTCGAGTAACGGCTGCGCAGGCGCCACAGGGCGAGGATGTAGCCGGCATAGAACGCGGCCGCGACAAGAGCGAGCGCGTCGCCGCCGACATGGCTTTGGCCGCCGGATGCCGCACCGCCATTGAGAATCGCGATACCCGCCACCGACACGGCCAGACCGATCAAGAACGTCCGTGTCACGGCGGTCCGGAACAGCAGCCAGCCGCCGAGCACGACGAAGATCGGCGCGATATTTGCGAGCAGCGTGGCGTTCGCCACCGATGTCAGATGGATGGAGACGTGCCATGTCAGAAGATCGCCGGCGAGCATCACGCCGGGCAGGGCGAGGGCAACGACATCCTTGATGCTGCCCGGCCGCTGCCGGCTGCCCGTTGCGGTGTCCGAGACTGCGCGCCAGGCGATCAAGGGCAACATGGCCAGCGCCACGCGCCACAAGGCCGTCGCCACCGGCCCGAGTTCGGACAGCCGAACGAGGATCGGCGACAGGGCGATGACGACGCCGCCGAGCACGAGCGCGCCGAGCGACAGGCCTGATGTCTGGGAGAGGGACGGGTTCATTTCAGGCCGGGGATTGGAGGTTGGCAAGCACCTATCAGCAGCGCCAGCCTCGCGTCACGACCACATGCGTCATTTCATGCGGCCAGGCGGTGCGTTCTAGTCTATCCTGGTTGCCATGACGGAAACGCAATCGCCGGCCTGCACCAGGCCGGGGAAATGCCGCGCCGCCAGAAGCCCGGAAATTGCCGCCTCGATGTCCTGCGGTGCGCCGCCGGTGCGTGCGATCGGATGGATACGGGCAACCACCTGGCCTGCTGCGACGGTTTCGCCCAGATCGACCATGGTCTCCATCAGCCCGTCGCTCTCGGCAAAGCAGAAGCAGCCGTCCGGCATGTCGAGCCATGTCGTCGGCGCGGTCTCGACGTCGCCCGCGAGGATGCCGGCATGGCGCAGCACGTTCGACACGCCGCGCCGGGCAATGCGGACGGTCTCGGCCGTCGAGCCGCCGCCGCCGCCGAGCTCGGTCGTGACGAAGACCTTCCCCATTTCCTCGGCGGCGGTGTCGTACATGCCGACCGTGTCGATTTCCAGCATCTTGACCGACCATGGCGCTGAAAACGCTTCCACCGCCGCGAAGGCCGCTTTTTCCTGAGCCTTGTCGGGTAGGACATGGGCGGCGCACCAAGGCAGGAAGTCCAGCGTCTTGCCGCCGGAATGGAAGTCGAGCACGAGGTCGGCGCGCGGCAGCAGTTCGCGCTGGAAATAGTCAGCGATCTTCTGCGTCACCGTTCCATCCGGCCGGCCCGGAAAGGAACGATTCATGTTGCCCCTGTCGATGGGCGAGGTTCGCGTCGCCGCCCTGAAAGCCGGGTAGTTCATCGCCGGCACGATGATGACCGTGCCGGAGACGTCCTTCGGTTCGAGCCGGCGCGCCAGGTCGAACAGCGCCAGCGGACCTTCATATTCGTCGCCGTGATTGGCGCCGGTCAGCAGCGCAGTCGGGCCGCTGCCGTTCTTCACCACGCAGATCGGGATCATCACCGAGCCCCACGCGGAGTCGTCGCGGCTGTAGGGCAGGCGCAGATGGCCGTGCTGGACGCCGTCCCTGTCGAAGTCGACGGTGGGGATGATCGGAGAAGGTCGCAATGACGCGGACATGATCAGTCCTTCACAACCAGCTTGCGCGGCACGTTGGCCAAGCACTCCACCCCAGTGTCGGTGATCAGGATGGATTCGGTGATCTCCAGCCCCATCGTCTCCAGCCACAGGCCGGTCATGAAATGGAAGGTCATGCCAGGCTTCAGTTCGGTCCTGTCGCCGGGACGCAGGCTCATGGTGCGTTCGCCCCAGTCCGGCGGATAAGACAGGCCGATCGGGTAGCCGGTGCGGTTGTCCTTGACGATGCCGTGCTTCTTCAGCACCGCGAAAAACGCATTGGCGATGTCCTCGCAAGTGTTGCCGGGCTTCGCTGCGGCCAGGCCGGCTTCCATGCCTTCCAGCGTGGCCTTCTCGGCGTCGAGAAAGGCCTGCGTCGGCTTGCCGAGAAACAGGGTACGCGAAAGCGGTGTATGGTAGCGGTTGTAGCAGCCGGCGATCTCGAAGAAGGTGCCTTCGCCGGATTTCATCGGCTTGTCGTCCCAGGTCAGGTGCGGCGCCGAAGCGTCCGCGCCCGATGGCAGCAGCGGCACGATCGCCGGATAATCGCCGCCGAATTCCGCTGTGCCCCGAATGCCGGCATCGTAGATCTCGGCGACGAGATCGCATTTGCGCAGGCCAACTTCCGCCTTCTCGACGATGCGGGCATGCATGGCCTCGACGATGCGCGCGGCCTTGCGCATATAGTCGATCTCGGTTGGGCTCTTGACCGCGCGCTGCCAGTTCACCAGCGCCGTCGCATCGACGAATGTCGCGTTCGGCAGATGTTTCTGCAGCGCCGCGAAGGCGGCGGCGGAGAAGTAGTAATTGTCCATCTCGACGCCGATGGTGAGCTTGTGCCAACCGCGCTCCGCGACGATCTGCGCGAGGTAGTCCATCGGGTGCCGTTCGGTGGACTGAACATAGTGGTCGGCATATGGCACGATGTTGTCATGCGCGAGATAGGCGGTGCGTTTGGCGCCGTTGGCGTCCTGTCCGCGACCGAACCAGACCGGCTCGCCATCCGGCGGCACAAGTACAGCCTGATGCACGTAGAAGGACCAGCCGTCATAGCCGGTGAGCCAGGCCATGTTGGATGGGTCCGACGAGATCAGCAGATCGACGCCTCTGGCCTCCATGGCGCGGCGGGTCTTCGCCAGTCGCTCGGCATACTCTGGGCGGGTGAATTTCAAATTGGGCTGCATTCCGTGGGTCCTGCTTGTTAGGTCGTTGGCCGAATGTTCAGCTTTCGAAGATTGTGCCGGCGCCTGCCGCTCGGCCTCGATCCCGCGCCAGCGTGGCGATTGCCGTGTCCTGCACGCCGGTACCGGTCAGATCGGCGATGGTGATGTCCTTTCTGCTCTGCCGGCCGGAGCGTTTGCCGGCGACGATCTCACCCAGTTGGGCAATGTCCGCTTCGGCCTCGAACAGGCCGGCATCGATGGCATGGTGCAGTTCGCCCAGCCGCCGCGTCTGACTGGCGTTGTCGGCGACGTAGAGGTCGGCAAGACTGATCAGGGCCGGCGCCAGTTCGTTCTTGTGCTCGGCGTCCGAGCCCATGGCCGTAATATGCTGGCCGGCTTCCGCGAAACCGGCATGGATCAGCGGCTCGGTCGACGGCGTCGTCGTGACGATGATGTCCGAGCCGGCGGCGGCCTTCGCCGGATCCGTTTCGGCGCGCACCAGGATGCCAAGCTTTTCCCGCAGTTGGCCCGCCAGCCGTTCCGCTTTGACCGCGTCGCGCGCCCAGATGCGGGCCTCGGCGATCGGGCGCACCAGCGCCAGCGCCTGGAGTTGCAGCGCTGCCTGCACGCCGGCGCCAAAGATCGCGGCAACCGAAGAGTCTTCGCGCGCGAGGTGCTTCGCAGCCACCGCGCCGGCGGCCGCCGTTCGGATGTCGGTGAGGTAGCCGTTGTCGAGTAGCAGCGCCTCGACCAGTCCGGTTTTCGAAGACAGCAGCACCATCATGCCATTAACGCTCGGCAGTCCGAGCTTCGGATTGTCGAAGAAGCCGGGGCTGATCTTGATGGCGAAACCATCGATGCCCGGCACATAGGCCGTCTTCACATCGACTTCGCCGCGATGTTCGGGAATATCGAGCCGCATGATCGGCGGCATCGCGACCGCTTCCGTCGCCAGCCTGCGGAAGGCGTTTTCTACGCAGGCGACCGCATCGAGGTCGAGCGTCACGATCTTGCGCAGGTCCGCTTCCGTAAGGATCGTCATCGACGTCATGCCGCTCGCTCCCCACCGCCAGCGCGGTCCATCTCCTCGAAACGCGTCCGCTCGCCGTTGATTACCTGCCGGTGCAGCGCCATGTCGATATTGCGGCCCGAGACCAGAGCGACGATGGGGTCGCCGGACCGCACCTTGCCAGCGAGGATCGCGGCGACGCCCACAGCGCCGGCGCCTTCCGCCACCTCGCGCTCCTGCTCGTAGAGATGCCGGATACCGGTCGCGATCTCGGCCTCGGTCAGGAGCACGACGTCGTCCAGCAGGTCGCGGCACATGGCGAAGGTGAGGCGGTTGTCTAGGCCGATGCCACCGCCGAGCGAATCCGCCAGCGTCGGCAGTTCGTCGACCAGCACCGGCCGTCCGGCATCGAGGCTGGCCTTCATCGCCGCGCCGCGCGCCATGGAGATGCCAATGACGCGCATCGCCGGATTTATGCCTTTGACGGCGGCGGCAATGCCGGAGGCAAGCCCGCCACCGGACAATTGCACCAGTACCGTTACCGCGTCTGGTACGGCCTGCATCATCTCCAGTCCGAGCGTACCTTGGCCGGCGACGATGTGCGGATGGTCGAAAGGCGGCAGCATCACCAGCCCCTGCTCGGTGACGAGACGCTCAACTTCCCGTTGCGCGTCGTCCTGGCTGTCGCCCACGATGCGCACGTCCGCACCCAGGCGCTCGATTTCCTCGACCTTGTTGCGGGGCACCAGGGCTGACATGCAGATGACTGCGCGGACGCCTTCGAGCTTAGCCGCATGGGCCAGCGCCCGGCCATGATTGCCGGTCGACGCCGCCACAACTCCATGGCGCCGGTCGTCATCGCTCAGTTGGGCGATGGCGTTGGTTGCGCCGCGCAGCTTGAAACTGCCGGTGGTCTGCCGATGCTCAAGCTTCAAATGCACCGGCACGCCGGCAACCGCGCTGAGCGAAGCCGACGGCAGGGTCGGCGTCGGCTGGATCTTCCCGGCGATGCGCGAGGCAGCCGCCCGGATATCGTCAAGCGTCACGTCCATAAGGCGCTCATCGGCAGCGTGAACAGTCGACCGAACTCGGGGCGCGCGCCATCGTCTCCGGTCAGCCGCAGGCATTGCCAGGCGGTCGCCTGGTTGCTGCTGACGACAGGCCGGCCGATTCTCGCCTCTATCCCGACGACGACAAGCGCCGTGCGCAGCGCCGTGCAGGACACGAAAAGCGCATCGGACTGTTTTGCTGTCACC
The DNA here is from genome assembly GCF_031457045.1 of Mesorhizobium sp. BE184. Classification (NCBI taxonomy): domain Bacteria; kingdom Pseudomonadati; phylum Pseudomonadota; class Alphaproteobacteria; order Hyphomicrobiales; family Phyllobacteriaceae; genus Mesorhizobium; species Mesorhizobium sp. BE184. The sequence continues at coordinate 1,448,173 of NZ_JAVDVU010000001.1, read as the reverse complement.
TCGTGGGCCAATTCCACCAGTTCTTGGGGCGCGATCCGCGCCATTTCGCGGTCGTCGTCGAAGCCCAGGCAGGTGAACCGGTCGACCTCGAAACCGTGGCGGCTGAAATAAGCGGCCATCGGCCGGCTGGTCTCGACCGTATAGGGCGTGAGGACGCTGATGTGGCGCGCGCCGAGCGCTCTCAATCCGGCAACGCCCGCCAGTGGTGGCGTTACCACCGGCACGTCGGGCTTGGCCTGATGGATCGCCGCTTCGACTTCGGCATCGCCGATCACGACCGATGCCGAGGTGCAGGAATAACAGATCGCATCGAGCGGCTCGTCCGGCAGGATCAGCGCTGCGCCTTCGGTCAGCGAGGGCTGCATCCTGCGCAGATTTTCCGGCGTCGTCGGGTTGGCGTAGGGGATGCGCGCGACATAGACGCCGGTCTGCTCGCTTGCCACCATGCGATGGAAATCAGGTTCCGTCGTATGGTCTGTCGCCAGGATGATCAGGCCGACGCGCTTCTCGAGCGGTCGCGGATCCAGCGCCGGGCGCTTGGGATAGACATCGATCTGCGTGGTTTTGGACATGGGTGCGTTCATTCCGCGATCCGTCCGTAACGGCGTTCAAGCCAGCGAAGAATCACAACTGCGACAAGGCTGATCGCCAGGAAGAAAGCGCCGACCAGCGTGATCGGCTCGATATAGCGATAGTATGTGTTGGCGACGCTTTTCGCCTGGTTCATCAGTTCCAGCACGGTGATGGCCGAAAGCAGCGGCGTTTCCTTGAACATGGCGATGAAATAATTGGCCAGTGCCGGGATCATCGGCGGGATCGCCTGCGGCATGATGATCCGCGTCCAGGTCTGCCGGCTTGTGAGGTTGCAGGCCTTGGCAGCTTCCCACTGGCCGCGCGGCACATTGTCGATACCGGCCCGGTAGACCTCAGCCGTGTAGGTACCGTAGTGCAGGCCGAGGCCGATCACGCCGGCCACCAGCGGCGGCAGCAGGATGCCGATATCGGGCAGCACGTAGAAAATGAAATAGAGCTGCACCAGAAGCGGCGTGCCGCGAATGAATTCGGCGAAGAAGCCTACACTGCGCGCCACGATGCGGTTTTCCGAGCGGCGGCCGAGCGCGATGGCAAGCCCGACCACGGCTGCCAGAACCGAGCCCAGAAGCGTAGCGAGAATGGTAATCTTCACGCCCTGGATGAGGGTCGGCATGATCTCCCAGACAAAGGCCCAATCCCATTCCATCTACGGGGCCCACTCCATTTGCCGAATAAGGTCCATCACGTGCGCACTCCATCGAGTCCCCTTGCCATGCGGCGCTCCAGTGCGCGGATGGAAAAGGCGATAACCATGGCGAAAGCGAAGTAGAGGATGAGGATCGTCGCGAAGGGGAAGAGTGTGCTCCCGGTCTGCGAGCGCACGATGTTGGCCTGGAATGTCATGTCGGCGAGCGAGATCAGCGAAACCACGGACGTTGCCTTCAGAAGCTCGATGGCATTGTTGCCGAAAGTGGGCAGCATGATCAGCAGCGCCTGCGGCAGGATCACCTTGCGCATGCAATGCCAGCGGCTGAGGTTGAGTGCGATGCAGGCCTCATATTGCTCCTTGCCGACTGACAGGATTGCGCCGCGCACCACCTCCGCGGCATAGGCGCCGACATTGAGCCCGAGCGCCAGCACGCCGGCCTGCAGCGGCGTCAGCGTGATGCCGGCGAAGGGCAACACGAAATAGGCGAAGAACAACTGCACGAAGATGGAGGTGCCGCGGAAGAACTCGATGTAGCCGGTCGCCAGCCAGCGCAGCGGAAAGAAGCGCGAAATGCGTCCAAGCCCGGCCAGGAACGCCACGATCAGAGCCAGGATCGAGCCCATCACCGTGAGCTGTACGGTGACGAGCGCCCCTTGCAGGATCAGGCTGAGATATCCGGACCAGTCGGTCATGGGAGGTTCCAGGTTCACCTTCCCTTCTCCCTTGTGGGAGAAGGTGGTCGAGCGGAGCGAGATTGGATGAGGGGTTTTGGACGAAGTGCGATCTCGGTACTTCCAGCCCCCTCATCCGTCGCCTTGTCATCGTCCTTGCTACGCAAGTCCGGAGGCGACATCTTCTCCCACGAGGGGAGAAGGCAGGTCGAGCCAAGTCTACTTCGCCGAACAGAGCTTTTCGGTCGTGGTCGACATCGCAGCCGCGGCCGAGAAGCCATAAGGCTCGATGATCTTGGCGAACTCGCCCGATTCCTTCAGCTTGGCGAGCTCGACGTTGAAGGCGTCGCGCAGCGCCTCATCGCCCTTCTTGAAGGCGGCGCCGTCGCAATAGACCGGCGCACCCTGAACCGGCGCGATCACCTCAAGGTTCGGGTCATTGGCTTTCTTCATCAGATCGTTGATCGAAAGAACCGGCAGCGAATAGGCGTCTATGCGGCCATCCTGCACCATCTTGAGGCCGCTCTGGCCATCCGGCACGACGATGACGCGGTCGCGCGGCACGCCGGCGTTGAGCGCCAGCTTTTCCTCGGTGCCGCCGCCGGGGGCGCCGACCGTGGCAGTCTGGTCCTTGGCGACATCCTCGTAGCTCTTGAAGCCGTTAGGATTGCCCTTCTTTACCAGCATCGCTTCGGCGTCACACAGAACTGGCTCCGAGTAGGCGACGGCGGCGCAGCGCTCGGGCTTCATGAACAGGCCGGCGGTAACGACGTCATGGCGGCCGGCCTGCAGGCCGGGGATCATCGCGCCATATTCCGAGATCGAGGCGACAATGTCGTTGACTCCGAGGCGCTTGAAGACCTCGCGCGCCACGTCCGGCGCCGCGCCCGAAACCTTGCCGTCGGCGGCGACCGCCGTGTAGGGCGGCTCGTTGGCGATGGCGACGCGGGCGAAGCCCTGCGCCTTCAGCTGTTCCAGCTTCGAATTGTCCTGCGCGGAGGACGATATGGACATCAGCGCGGTGCCGGCGGCGAGCGCCGCCACTCCGGCCATGATTGCAAATTTCTTCATTGTTCCAGCTCCTCTGTAGGTCGTCCCATTATGTCGTTGCGGCTGTCAGGCCGTGGCATTGCGGTCAGACACGGTGTCCGGCGGCGATGATCTTTCGCAGGAAGGTTTGAGTCCGTTCCTGCTTGGGATTGCGGAATATCTCGTCCGGCTTGCCTTCCTCGACGATCCTGCCGCGGTCGAAGAACAGCACCCGGTCGGCGAAGTCGTGGGCGAAGCCCATTTCGTGGGTGACGAGCAGCATGGTCATGTCGGTCTCGGCTGCGAGCCTGCGCATGACGTTGAGCACTTCCTCGACCAGTTCGGGATCGAGCGCCGAGGTGACCTCGTCGAAGAGCATGATCTTGGGTGAGAGCGCCAGCGCACGGGCAATGGCGACGCGCTGCTTCTGGCCGCCGGAAAGCTGCGCCGGCATGGCTTTTGCCTTGGCAGACATGCCGACCATGTCCAGGAGCTCCATGGCGCGCTTTTCGGCCGCAGGGCGGGCAACGCCCTTGGTCAGCATAGGCGCCATCACGACATTGTCGATGACCGACATGTGCGGAAACAGGTTGAACAGCTGGAAGACCATGCCGATCTTCTGGCGCATGCGGGTCAGGTGCCGCTCGTCGGCGGGCACGGAACCCCCGTTCTTGTGCATATGGTAGAGCTGTTCGCCTTCGATCTCGATATGGCCGCCGTCGATCCGCTCCAGCGTCATCAAGATACGCAGGATGGTCGTTTTCCCCGACCCGGAAGGGCCGATCAGCGCCAGCTTCTCGCCGGGCATGACCTGCATCGACAACGCGTCCAGAACCTTGAAGGAACCGAAGCTCTTGCTGATTGCGTCGATCTTGATGATGGGCTCAGCCATCGTTTCTCCGCCGTGACGGTCAGATGCCCGAACGATGGGAAACTTACGAAATCATGTCAATTCGGAAAATAATATCAGGACAATTATTGTGATTGTCCGTATTTTCCTGAATTAGATTGCGAGCAAAAGGTGTTCGGGCTCGCCGAGCAGAAGTCGCGAGACGACGCCAAGCCCGGCGCGCAGTTCGCCCTCGGTCGTCGAACCCAGTGAAACGCGTACTGCCGATTGCCAAGGGGCGTCGGACGTACGGAAAGACAGGCCGGGCGCGATCGCCACGCCCTGGAGGCGAGCTTGGGCGACAAAGCCTTCCTCTGTCCGGTTCTCCGGCAGCGGCAACCATAGATGAAGCGCGTTGGGATGTGTCAGCACGCGTTCGGTTCCGAGCATCTCAGCGACGATGGCCTGCCGCCGCAACAGGGCATCGCGCTGCCACTCGACAAGTTCCATTGCCGTGCCGTCGGTCACCCATTTGGACGCGATCTCGGCGACAATCGGCGTTGCCATCCAGTTCGAGACGAGATGGCGATTGGCGACGGCTGCCGCGTAGCGGTCCGGCGCCGCCAGATAGCCGATGCGCAGGCCGGGCACGGTGATCTTGGTGAAGCTCGTGTAGTAGAGCGTGCGCTCGGGCGCGAAATAAGCGATCGGCGGGGCGCGGTCAGCGACTAGCGGGCCCAGCACGTCGCCCTCGATGATGGCGATGTCGTGCCTGCGGGCGACCTCGGCGAGCGCGGCGCGGCGTACCGAGTTCATCAAGGTCGCCGTCGGGTTGATCACCGAGGGCTGGACGAAAACGGCGCGAATGTCGGCGGTGCGGCACGCCTCGTCCAAAGCCTCGGGAACGATGCCCTGCGCGTCGATCTCCAGTCCCATCAGGTTGAAGCCGAGATAGGTGGCGAGCGGGATGAGCGTATGATGGCCGATGGCCTCGGTTGCGACGGTCGATCCGGGAGGCGCCACGCTCATCAGCGCGACCGTCATTGCCGCCGTGGCACCATTGGTCAGGCTGATGTTTTGCGGCGGGGCGCTGAGGCCGCAGATGTTGAGCCACTCGACGGCGATGGCGCGGTGGCGGGGGAAGACGACATTCGGCCGGAAGGACAGGGCGGAGCTCGACGGCAGGCTTTCGCTCAGCCAGAGCAGTGCCTGCTTCAGCTTCTCCAGATGCATCGGGTCGCAGACCGGCTTGAGAATAGAAAGGTCGATCACTTCGCCCAGCCGCTCGGGCAGGTAGGGCGGCTCGACCTCGCGGCGCTCCGTTTGAACAAAGCTGCCGCGGCCTATCTCGCCGGAAATCAGCCCCCGGCGGATCAATTCCTCATAGGCGCGACTGACCGTCTGCACGGATAGTTTCAGCTCATAGGCGAGCTTCCGGTGCGTCGGCAGGCGCGTGCCATTGGGCAGCCTGCCGTCATGGATGGCGCGCGCGAACTGGTCGGCAAGCGACAGGTAGGCGGGGCGCTTCAAAATGCTGGGGTCGGGCTGCCATATTGTCATGACTCATTAAAGGGCGAAATCAGTGCAATTGACAAGGAGCCAGCATCGCTCTCATGGTCGCACATGCGCAATCCTGCACAAGCCGGTACAATGAAGCTCGACGCCATCGACCTAAAAATCCTCGATGCGATCCAGCGTGACGGGCGCATCACCAAGCTTGCGCTGGCCGATAAGGTCGGCCTGTCGCCGACGCCGGCATGGCTGCGCCTGCGCAAGCTGGAAAAGGCCGGCATCGTCAGTGGCTACCGCGCCGCGCTCGACCTGCGCTCCGTCGCGCCGATCACCACCGTGCTGGTGGAGGTGACCCTGCGCAGCCATCGCCAGGCCGACTTCGACAGTTTCGAACGGGCCGTGCGCGACCTGCCGGAAATCGTCTCCTGCTGGTCGGTGGGCGGCGGCATCGACTACATGCTGAAGGTCGTCGCGCGCGACATCGACGCCTACCAGCGCCTTGTCGATGGGCTGCTGGAGCGCGAGATCGGCATCGAGCGCTATTTCACCTACATCGTCACCAGAACCGTGAAGGAGAACGAGCCGGTGTCGCTCGATGGACTGCTGCCGGAAAAAAGCGCGCAATAGACGATCTCTCTACGAACGCGGTGCCACGCAACCAGATAATCTATCCCGAACGGCCTGTTTGGACCGTCCTGCTGGCACAGCGGTCATATCATCGGTGCGTCCTGGAGGCTCCGATGAACGTACGACTGGAAGCCGTCGCGCACAGCGGCGAACTCGACCGTCTCACTGATCCGCGTCTGCTGCGCCAACTCGCCTATGTCGATGGCAAGTGGACGGCGGGAAGCCATGTCGAATCGTTTCCGGTGACAAATCCGGCCAGCGGCACGGTGATCGCCAATGTCGCCGCGCTCGACGCCCGCCAGACGGCGGCGGCCATCGACGCCGCCAGCACAGCCCTGCCGGCGTGGCGGGCCCTTCTCCCGCAACAGCGCGCGACGATCCTGCGCCGCTGGTTCGAGCTGATGCTGGCCGCAAAGGACGATCTGGCGCTGATCATGACGCTGGAGCAGGGCAAGCCGCTGGCGGAATCGCGCGGTGAGATCGATTACGCAGCCTCTTTCATCGAGTGGTATGCCGAAGAGGGCAAACGGCTGAACGCCGAGGGCGTCACCAGTCATCTGCCCGGCGCCGAGATGATGGTGCGGCGCGAGCCGGTTGGGGTCGTCGCCCTGGTCACTCCGTGGAATTTTCCCTCTGCCATGCTGACGCGAAAGGCCGCCGCGGCGCTCGCCGCCGGATGCAGCGTGGTCGCGCATCCATCGTCCGAGACCCCGCTTTCGGCACTGGCTCTGGCCGAACTCGGTGAGCGCGCCGGCCTGCCGGGAGGCGTTTTCAATGTGCTGACCGGCAGCGCAGCCGCGATCGTGGGCGAGATGTGCCGCGACTCCCGCGTGCGGGCGCTCAGCTTCACCGGCTCCACCGAAATCGGCCGCCTGGTCGCGTCGCAATGCGCACCGACGGTGAAGCGGCTGATCATGGAGCTGGGCGGCCATGCGCCGCTGATCGTCTTCGATGATGCGGAGCTCGGCCGCGCCGTCGACATCGCCATCGACGCCAAGTTCGCCACCTCCGGCCAGGATTGCCTGGCGGCGAACCGCATCTTCGTGCAGCGCGGCGTTTATGCAAAGTTCTGCGATGCCTATGCCCGGCGCATCGCGGCATTGAAGCTCGGCCACGGCCTCGACGAAAGGTCGCAGATCGGCCCGCTTATGCATGGCCGCGCCGTCGCCAAGGTAGAGCAGCAGGTGGCCGATGCGCTGGCCAAGGGCGCGCGTTGCATGGTCGGCGGCAAGCGCTCGGGGCAGGGCGAATTTTTCTTCGAGCCGACGCTTCTCGTCGATGTTCCCAACGATGCCGAGATCATGCATGACGAGACGTTCGGGCCGGTGGCGGCCGTAGCGCCGTTCGACAGCGAAGCTGAAATCATCGGCCGGGCCAATGCAACCGAGTACGGCCTTGTTGCCTATGTCGTCACCGAAAACGGCGCCCGGCAGCTGCGCTTGGCCCGCGCCCTGGACTACGGCATGGTGGCGATCAACCGCGTCAAGATCACCGGCGCGCCCATCCCTTTTGGCGGCATCAAGCAATCCGGCCTCGGCCGTGAGGGCTCGCGCTACGGCATCGAAGCCTTCACCGACCTCAAATACATCTGCCTCGACGCAGCCTGAGGCCGCGTCCACAAAATCGTTGATCAAGGAGTTCCAAATGCTCGATCCATCCAATGAACGCACCGCCTGGGACCGCGATCATTTCTTCCACCCGTCGACGCATATGGGCATGCACGCCCGTGGCGAGACGCCGACCCGGGTCATCTCCGGTGGCGACGGCGTCTACATCACCGATGTGACCGGCCGCAAAAGCCTCGACGCATTCGCGGGACTGTATTGCGTGAATGTCGGCTACGGCCGCGAGAAGATCGCCGATGCGATCGCCGCGCAGGCCAGGCAACTGGCCTACTACCACGCCTATGTCGGCCACGGCACGGATGCCTCGATCACGCTTGCCAAGATGGTGATCGACCGGGCGCCGGCCGGCATGTCGAAGGTCTATTTCGGCCTCTCGGGTTCAGATGCCAACGAAACCAACATCAAGCTGATCTGGTACTACAACAATGTGCTCGGCCGGCCGGAGAAGAAGAAGATCATCTCGCGCTGGCGCGGCTATCACGGTTCCGGCGTCATGACCGGTTCGCTGACCGGGCTGGAACTCTTCCACAATGCGTTCGACCTGCCGCGGGCGCCGATCCTGCACACCGAAGCGCCCTATTATTTCCGCCGCGCCGACCGCTCGATGAGCGAGGAGCAGTTTTCGCAGCATTGCGCCGACAAGCTTGAGGAAATGATCCTGGCCGAAGGTCCGGAGACGGTCGCCGCCTTTATCGGCGAGCCGATCCTCGGCACCGGCGGCATCGTGCCGCCGCCAGCCGGCTACTGGGAGAGAATCCAGGTGGTGCTGAAGAAATACGATGTGCTGCTGGTCGCCGACGAGGTGGTGACCGGCTTCGGGCGGCTCGGCACCATGTTCGGCTCCGACCACTACGGCATCAAGCCCGACCTGATCACCATCGCCAAGGGCCTTACCTCCGCCTATGCGCCGCTTTCCGGGGTAATCGTCGGGGACGCCATGTGGGACGTGCTGGTGCAGGGTTCCGATAAGCTGGGCGCCATCGGCCATGGCTGGACCTATGCCGCGCACCCGCTCTGCGCGGCCGCCGGGGTTGCCAATCTGGAACTGATCGACGAACTCGGCCTGGTCGAGAACGCCGCTTCGACCGGCGCTTATTTCCGCCAGCAGTTGGGGCAGGCGGTCGGCGATCATCCCAATGTCGGCGACGTGCGCGGCGACGGCCTGCTCGCCGCCGTCGAATTCGTCGAAGACAGGGACGACCGCAAGTTCTTCGATCCGGCGAAGAAGATCGGACCGCAGGTCGCGGCGGCGCTTCTGGAGCGTGGCGTTATCGGCCGGGCCATGCCGCAGGGCGATATCCTCGGCTTCGCGCCGCCGCTCTGCCTGACGCGTGAAGAAGCGGACATCGTCGTCGGCGCAGCCGCCGCCGCGATCCGCGGGGTACTGGCATGACAGTGCGCACCGTGCCGACCGTTCCGAGGACTATGGCCGCCATAGTGCTCACCGGCCATGGCAATCTGGACAAGCTCGTCTACCGCACGGATTTTCCGGTCCCGCAGCCGGCGGCCGGCGAAGTCCTCGTCCGCGTCACCGCATGCGGCATGAACAACACCGATGTCTGGGTGCGCAAGGGCGCCTATGGCACCGAAGCCGACCCCGATGCGGTTTCGACCTGGCGCCGGCAGGGCAACACGCTGACCTTTCCGCGCATCCAGGGCACGGACACGGTCGGCACCATCGTCGCGGTCGGCGATGGCGTCGCTCCGTCGCGCATCGGCGAACGGGTGATGGTCGATTTCTCGATCTACAATCGCGACGACGATTCGCTGGCCGACATCGATTATATGGGCCATGGCCGTGACGGCGGTTATGCTGAATACCAGACGCTTCCGGCCGAGAACGCGCATGTCGTCGATACCGACCTGACGGACATCGAACTGGCCACCTTCTGCTGCGCCTATCTGACCGGCGAGCAGATGCTGGAGCGGGCCGCGCTCAAAGCCGGCGAACGCGTCCTCGTTACCGGTGCGTCGGGCGGCGTCGGTTCGGGCATCGTGCAACTGGCGCGGGCGCGCGGCGCCATTCCTTATGCCGTCGTCGGCAAGGGCAAGGAAGACCAGGTCCTCGCGCTGGGCGCCGCGGCGGTGATCACGCGCGGCGACGGTGATCTCGTCTCGCAGGTTCAACGTGCGACGGCCGGCGCGTCCATCGACGTGGTCGCCGATCTGGTGGGCGGCGCGATGTTCAACGATCTCCTGACCATCCTGCGGCCGGAAGGCCGCTATACGACAGCCGGCGCCATCGCCGGGCCGGTCGTGCAGCTCGATCTGCGCACCATGTATCTCAAGCAGCTGCAGCTTCACGGTTCCAGCCAAGGCACGCGCGGCGATTTCCGCCGCATCGTCGGCTATATCGAGCAGAAGAAGATCAGGCCGGTCGTCGGCGGCGTCTACAGGCTGTCGGATTTCCATCGCGCCCAGACGGATTTCATGGAAAAGGGCTTCGTCGGCAAGCTGGTGGTGGTGCCGGACGCTGCTTTCCCGGCGGCCTAGCTGAGGCGTCCACCGCGTACCCTTGGGCGCGGCTGAGATGGGCCGCGCGTCGAAGCGGGCAACTATCGCAGCGCAGCTTGCGCCCGGAATGTGTCGGCCACGAATTTCGAGATGAACTGGACGTCGCTCGACCAGGTCTCCGCCAGCGAGGCGACCGACAATGTGCGGCGCGGAATGGGCGGACTTGCCTCGAACCGGTGGATGCGGGCGGCGATGTCGTCGCGCACGATCGCCGGCGTCATCACGGCAAAGCCGAGCCCGGCCGCCACCAGCTCACTGGTGACGGAAAGCGAGTTGCAGCCGCTCAGCGATTTCGGCATGCAGCGGCCGGTATCGAACCACTGGCGGATCGTCTTGCCGATGGTCGAAATCTCCGGCTGGGTGAAGATCGCTTCATCGACCAGATCGGCGGGTGTTAGCGTCTTGCCTGCGAGGGGATGGGACGCCGGTCCCAGCCAGGCCAGGTCGACCTCACCCAGCGGGTGGACGATGATGCCGTCGGAAGCCATGGCATCCGTGGTGATGGCGACATCGAGCTGGCGTTCGTCCAGCTGACGCAGCAGCATGGCCCCGACATCGACGGCCAGTTCGATGCGCAGGTCCGGCTTGGTGGCGTTGAGCCGGCGGATCAGCCCTGGGAGGGCGATATGCGCCACTGTTTCCACCACGCCGAGCCGCAGCAGACCGCGCAGCTTGCCGGTGCTGGTCTCGTCATGAATCTCGCGCGCCAGCGACAGCATCTGTTCGGCCTGCCGCTGGATCGCCTTGCCAGCCTCCGTCAGCCGGGTGCGCCCGCTGGTGCGGTCGAACAGGGCACAGCCGAGATCGCGCTCCAGTTCCCGAATCCGACCCGACACCGAAGGCTGCGTGACGCAGAGCTGGCGCGCGGCCGCGTGAAAGGATCCGAGCCGGGCGATCCAGTAAAAGGTTTCGATCTGGGCGAGGGTCAGCCGCATGATAAGGTAAGCCTATCACTGCCGGGTATGAAATCAATTGGAGCCGATCAAAGGAGCCGTATAGGTTTGTCGTAGCCGTTGCCGCCGGCAGCGAGCCAGCAGGGGAACAACAATGAAGAAACTCACTTCGGCACTTCTATCCCTGGCGCTCAGCGCCGCCACGATCGGCGCCGTGCATGCGCAGGAACTCCAGGAACTTCGCCTGAAAGTCATCGGCGGCTGGAGCAACGTGACCATGACCACCGCGGTTGAGCAGCCGTTCTGGCAGAAATCCATGCCGGAACTCTCGAAGGGCAGGATCACAGCCGACTTCAACAGCCTCGATACGCTGGGGCTCAAGGGCGACGAGACGCTGCGTCTGCTGAAGCTCAGGATCGCCGACATCGTCACCGGTCCGGTCAGCTTCGTCGCCGGCGACTTCAAGCTCTACGACGGGCTCGACCTTTCGGGCGCCATCCTCGACATCGACACCATGCGCAAGGCGGTCGATGCCTATCGGCCGGTCATCGACAAAAACATGCAGGAGAATTTCAACGCGCACCTTCTGATGATGTGGCCGTCGCCACCGCAGGTGTTGTTCTGCAAGGGGGAGATCAAGGGTGTCGCCGACCTCGCCGGTAAGAAGATCCGCACCTTCAACCAGACCTTGTCCGATTTCGTCGAAGCGGTTGGCGGCACGCCTGTCAACCTGTCCTTCGCCGAGGTCGTGCCGGCGCTGCAGAACGGCACGGCCGATTGCGGCGTCACCGGCACCGGCCCCGGTAACAGCGCCAAATGGTGGGAGGTTACAGACCATCTCTTCCCGCTGGTGCTTGGCTGGTCGCCCTATTTCAGCGCGATCAACCTCGACACCTGGAATCAGCTCGACGAGCCGACCAAGGCGTTTCTGACCGAATCCTTCGCCAAGCTCGAAGACGAGATGTGGACGCATGTGGCGGGAGCCGCGACCGAAGGCGTCAACTGCAATACGGGCATCGGCGAGTGCAAGAACGGCATCAAGGCCAATATGAAGCTGGTCGACGTATCGGACGCCGACAAGGCGCTTCTGGCCGGCATGGTGACCGAGACTATCCTGCCGCGCTGGGCAGAGCGCTGCGGCGAAGCCTGCGTGGCTGAATGGAATGAGACGGTCGGCAAGACCCTCGGCTTCACCGCCAAGGCAAAGTGACCATGACGGCGCGCAGCATTCCGGCCGGCCCCACGCCGCTCAAGGGGTTGCGCGCCGTTTCCCGCTACATCCTTCTCGCTGGCGGCTTCCTGATGGTGATCGCCACGGCGCTGATCGTCGTGGAGATCGTCATGCGGCAGGTGTTCCGGCACTCGCTGGGCGGCGTCGATGAACTGGCGGGTTTTGCGCTCGCCGTCGGCACGGCCTGGAGTTTCGGCGCCGTGCTGCTCGACAAGGCGCATGTGCGCATCGACACGGTTTACAGCTATTTCGACGAAAAGACGCGCGCTCTGCTCGATCTCGTCAGCCTCGCCGGAACGGTGCTGTTCATGGGCGCTATGGTTTATTTCGCCGCCGGCGTACTGATGACCAGCATCCATTTCGGCGCCTCCTCGCAAAGTTCCCTGGCCATCCCGAAGGCAGTGCCGCAGGCGCTGTGGCTGGCCGGCCTGGCGTGGTTCCTGCTGGTGGCGATCGTGCTGCTCGTCTGTTGCGCGCTGGCCCTGGTACGGCGCGACTGGCGGGAGGTGCGGCGGCTGGCTGGCGCACCGGAACTCGAGGAGGAACTGCGCGCCGAGCTCGCCGATACCGCGCAGCGCAAGGCCGACGGCACCGGAGTGCTCCCGCTATGATCGTCTTCGCACTCGGTGCCATGATCGCACTCCTGGCGCTCGGCCTACCCATTGCCATCGGTCTTGGTCTGGTCGGTATGGGACTCGCGGAGTTCTTCAGCGTGCTGCCGCTGACCCGCGCCATGGGCGAGGTCGCCTGGAGTTCGTCCACCGGCTTCCTGATGGTGTCGATCCCGCTGTTCGTACTGCTGGGTGAAATCCTGCTGCGCTCGGGCATCGCCGACCGCATGTATGCGGCGGTCGCTGCCTGGCTGTCATGGATGCCGGGGGGGCTGATGCATGCCAACATAGGCTCCTGCGCCCTGTTTGCCTCCATGTGCGGATCGAGTGTGGCGACCGCCGCAACGGTCGGCACCACGGCCATGCCGCAGATGAGCAAATATGCCTACAACCCGCCGCTCTTCCTCGGCACGCTTGCCGCCGGCGGCACGCTCGGCATCCTGATCCCGCCGTCGATCAATCTCATCGTCTATGGGCTGATTACCAACACGTCGATCCCGAAACTCTACCTGGCCGGCATCATTCCGGGACTGCTGCTGGCGCTGATGTTCATGGCCGTGGTGGCGGTCGCCTGCACCATCCGCCCTGGTTTCGGCGGCACGTCGGTCGCCGTGAGCTGGCCGGAGCGCCTGCGGCTGCTGGCGGAATTCCTGCCGCCCATCTTCATTTTCGTCGTCGTCATCGGCTCGATCTACATGGGCTGGGCGACGGCGACGGAGTCCGCCGCGCTCGGCGTCGTCGCCGCGCTGATCCTGACGGTGGTGCGCGGGCGGTTCAGCGTGGCGATCTTCGTCACCGCGGTGGAGAACACGATGAAGACCACCGGCATGATCATGCTGATCGTGGTGGCTGCCTTCTTCCTCAACTTCGTCATGACCGCAGTCGGCCTCACCACCGCCGTCGTCAATCTCGTCACCGCATATGATCTTCCGCCGCTCGGTCTGATGATGGCAGTCATCGTTTTCTACCTGATCCTCGGTGCTTTCATGGACGAGATGGCGATGATGATCTCCACGGTACCGGTCATCGCGCCTGTGGTCTTCGCCGCCGGTTTCGACGGCGTCTGGTTCGGCGTCATGCTGGTGGTGCTGATGCAGGCGGGCATGATCCTGCCGCCGGTTGGCATCAACCTCTTCGTCATCCAGGGGATCAGGCGCACCGGCCGCATCAGCGACATTGCGTGGGGTTCGACGCCTTTCGTGCTGGCGATGGTGCTTCTGATGGCGCTGCTGATCGTCTTTCCGCAGATCGCGATGTTCCTGCCCGCTGCCCTCAACTGACAGCGCCACCGACGCGCCCCGCACACCCATTTTCGCCCGCATTCACCGGAAGAAGCTGAACGCATGAGCACCGCAACCTACCGCATCGGCATCGACATTGGCGGCACGTTCACCGACATCGCCTTGGTTGACGATGCCGGGACGGTCGATATCCGCAAGGTCGCCTCCACGCCGGACGATTACAGCCGCGGCATTGCGACGGGCCTCGCCGCGCTGATCGGCGACTTGGCCATCGATCCCAAGGCGATCACCGGCATCGTGCACGCCACAACCGTGGCCACCAACACGATCCTCGAATTCAAGGGCGCGGTGACCGGGCTCGTCACCACCGCCGGTTTCCGCGATGTTCTGGAACTGCGCCGGCTGCGCATTCCGGTCCTCTATGACCTGCAATATGACAAGCCGCCGCCGCTGGTGCCGCGTCGTTTGCGGCTGGAAGTGCGCGAGCGGCTGGGGCCGGACGGCAAGGTGCGCGTCCCGCTCGACGAGGATGACGTGGTTCGAGCCGCCGAGCGCTTCCGCACCGAGGGCGTCGAGGCGATCGCCATCAGCTATCTTCATGCCTATGCCAACGCCGCACATGAAATCCGCACGGAAGAGATCCTGCGCGCTGTGCTGGGCGATGGCGTCTATATCTGCCGCGCCTCGGAAATCCTGCCCGAGATCCGCGAATATGAGCGCACCTCGACCGCCGTCGTGAACGCCTATGTCGGTCCGGTGATCCGCAACTACGCCATGGCGCTGGCCGCCCGGCTGGCGGACATTGGCGTAACCGCGCCAATCGAGATGATGCATTCGGGCGGCGGCGTCATGCGGCTGGCGGCATCGGTCAGGCGCGCCGCCTCTCTGGTGGAATCGGGTCCGGCAGCCGGCGTCATCGCCTGCGCGCGGCTGGTACGCGGCGAAGAGCGCGGCGCTAACATCATTTCCTTCGACATGGGCGGCACCACCGCCAAGGCGGCGCTGATCGAGAATGGCGAGGCCGCCCGCACCGACGAATACGAGGTCGGCGCCGGGATCAACCTGTCCAGCAAGCTGGTGAAGGGCGGCGGCTATCCCATCAAGATGCCGTTCATCGACGTTTCCGAGATCGGCGCCGGCGGCGGCAGCCTCGTCGCGCTGGATAGCCTGGGCCGCGTCACGGTCGGTCCCGAAAGCGCCGGCGCCATGCCAGGCCCGGTCTGCTATGGGCGCGGCGGCACCCGCGCCACGCTGACCGACGTGTTCGTCACCCTTGGCTACATCAACGATGTGACGCTGGCCGGCGGTTCCATCCAGGTCGATGCCGCCGCCGGCCGCGCCGCGCTGCGCAGCCAGGTCGCCGATCCGTTAGGCCAGGATGTGTTGACCACGGCGCGCGGCGTTCTGACGCTTGCGGTGTCGACCATGACACGCGCCGTCAAGGCGGTCTCGACCTATCGCGGGCGCGATCCGCGCGACTTCACGCTCGTCGCCTTCGGCGGCAATGGCCCGGTCGTGGCCGCAGACATCGCGTCGACGCTGGGCATCCGCAGCATCGTGGTGCCGCTGGCCGCCGGCGTGTTTTCCGGCTTCGGCCTGCTACGTTCCGACGTAGAGCAGGAATTCGTCCAGCCATTGCTGGTCGATGCGGCGCGGCTCGGCGCCGAAAGGCTGCCCTGCATCAAGGCTGAACTGCGCGCCCGCGCCGCCGCGGCGCTCTCTGCCGACGGCTATGACCCCAGTTCCGCCGATTTCCGCTTCAGCGCCGATCTGCGCTATTTCGGCCAGGCTTATGAGCTGAACATTGCTGGCGCCGATACCGGCGACGTCGAGGCGCTCGTCGAGGGTTTCCACCGCGAGCATGAGCGCACCTACGGCCATCGTTCCAGCGGCGATCCGGTGCAGATCGTCAATGCGCGGCTGGCGGTGCGCGTCCCGATGGCCTCGACGATCGGACGCTTCGCAAAAGCGCCTGTCTTCGAGCGCCGTGACCGCTTGGTCGCCTTTGGCAGTGAACCAGCGATGACGGCGGTGATTGGCCGCGATGCGCTGGGCCTGAAGCCGCGCCAAGGTCCATTCATTATCGAGGACTACGACTGTACCTGCGTGGTGCCGCCCCATGCATCGGCTCGCCTCGATGCTGTAGGCAACATCGAGATCGAGGTGACCCCACGATGAAACGCGTCGATCCCATCACGCTCGAGGTGATCCGCAACGGCCTGTCTTCCATTGCCGACGAGATGGCACTGATCATCATGCGCAGCGCCTATTCACCGGTGGTGCGCGACATCATGGATTATTCCACCGGCCTGTGCGATCCACACGGCCGGATCATAGCGCAGGGGCTGACGCTGCCGATCCAGCTCTGCTCCTTCCCGCGCGTGATGCGCTTCCTCAGAGAGCGCTTCGGCGACGACATGGCGCCGGGCGATATCTTCATCACCAACGATCCCTACGGCTCCGGCGGGCAGCACCTGCCGGACGTCTATGTGCTGAAGCCCATCTTCCATAACGGCGCGCTGGCAGGGTTTGCCACGACCGTGGCGCACCACACCGATCTCGGCGGCATCGTGCCCGGCAGCGTCGCCATCTACGCGACAGAGATTCAGCAGGAAGGCCTGCGCATTCCGCTGATGAAGCTGCACGAGGCCGGCCAGCCGAACGGCACGCTGCTCGGCATCATCGAATCCAACACAAGGCAGCCGGTGGAGGTTCTGGGCGATCTGCGCGCGCAGATCGCCGCCTGCACGACGGCCGAGAAAGGCCTGACCGCGCTGGTCGAGCGTTACGGCGCGGATTTCCCCGTCTATATCGAGGCACTGCATGAGCATGCCGAGGCCATGATGCGCGAGACGATCCGCGAACTGCCGAACGGCGTCTATGTCGGCGAGGATTTCCTCGACGGGCTAGGCGACAACCCTGTGCCAGTTCGTATCTGCGCCACCGTCACCATCGAGGATGACACGATCGATATCGACTTCACCGGCACGTCGGATCAGGTTGCTGCCAGTATCAACTGCCCGATCTCGCTGCCGGAATCGGCCGCCTTCACGGCGATCCGCTGCCTGTCGCGCCGCGACATTCCAAACTGCGACGGCTATTTGAAGCCGATCACCGTGCGCGCGCCGGAAGGCTGTCTTCTTAACCCGCGGTTCCCCGCCGCCTGCGGCGCGCGGGGCGTCGTCGGTTACCGCGTCTTCGACACGATCATGCAGGCGCTGGCCAAGGTGGTGCCGGAACGCGCCATCGGCGGTTCGGAAGGTGGGCCGTTCCTGATGGCGGCAGGCGGCACATACCAGGGAAGGCAGTTCGTTCTCAACGAGATGCTGGTCGGCACCTGGGGGGCGCGCGCCGATCGGGATGGCATCGAGGGCATATCCAACCCCGCCGCCAATATCTCCAACCAGCCGGTCGAGATGATCGAGGCCGAGATGCCGGTCGAAATCGTCCGCTATGGCTTTGTCACAGACACAGGCGGGCCGGGTCGCAACCGTGGCGGCATGGCGTTCATCCGCGAATTCCGCTTCCATCAGGAAACCCGTTTCAATCTGCGCGGCGACCGGCGCGACCATCCGCCCTATGGCGTCGACGGCGGCGGCGCCGGCGGTCCGTCGGCCCACATCCTTGTCGCGTCAGATGGCGGCGAGCGGATGCTGCCGGCCATGCCTATGAACGCCTTCACCGCGCGCGCGGGTGAAATCTTTCGGCTGGTGGGGGCGGGCGGCGGCGGTTTCGGCGATGCGTTGGAGCGCGCCCCGGCGCGGGTGCTGGCCGATGTGATCGAGGACAAGGTTTCGGTTGCCGGCGCGGCGCGCGATTATGGCGTCGTCATCGATCCTGCTACACTTGCAGTCGACGAGGCTGCGACGCGCGCGCTGCGCACAAGAATGACGGAGAGTGCCTGAATGGACAGGGGTGTCGCCGCCCTCAACGCGGACCTGATCGGGGTGGCGGGAAGCCGCGCGGCGCTGGAGACGCCGGCCTTGCTGCTCGACGCCACCGCCTTCGAGAAGAATGTCGCAACCTTGGCCGGCCTGGCGAGGGAAGCCGGCATGGGCCTTCGTCCGCATGCCAAGACGCACAAATGCGCGGGCATAGCCAAGGCGCAGATCGACGCCGGCGCCCTGGGCATCGCCTGCGCCAAACCGGGCGAATTGCTGGCGCTGTTCGACGCAGGCGTCGCTTCGCTCATGCTGACCGCACCGGTATCGAGCCGCCGCAAGATCGATCGTCTGGTACAGGCGGCGGCGAAGGGCTGCGCGCTGAGCGTCGTCGCCGACCGCGCCGGTCTTGTCGCCGATTATGGGGCGGCGGCGCGTGCGGCCGGCGCGACGATCTCGGTGCTGGTCGATTGCGACACCGGCCTTGGTCGTACCGGCGTCACCACGCCGGAAGGCGCTGTCGCGCTGGCGCGGATGATCGCGGCCGAGCCGGGGCTGATCTATGCGGGCGTGCAGGCCTATGCCGGGCACGTGCAGCATGTGCATAGGACGGACGAACGCCGCGCCGTCAACCGCGCGGCCAATGAAGGGCTGTCCACCATCCTGGCTGGCCTGGCCGAGGCAGGGCTCGCGCCGAAAATCGTCACCGGGGGCGGGACAGGCAGCCATGCGCTCGACTTCGAGGACCAGGTGCTTACCGAAGTACAAGCTGGCTCCTATGTGTTCATGGACGAGGGCTACAGGCCGGTGGAACTGCATGGCGCCAACGGGCCGGTTTTCGACTTTTCCATGTTCGTCATGGTCACGATCATTGCGCACAACGCCAAAGGCGAGGCGATCACCGACGGCGGCAGCAAGAGTTTCGCCATTGACGGCCCGCCGCCCCGCGCCTTCCTGAATGGCAGGGAAATCGGCACCATCGCTTGGGTCGGCGATGAGTTCGGCAAACTCGTTTTGCCTCCCGACGTGACGCCGCCGGCGGCCGGTGCCCGCATCGAATGCACCGTGCCGCATTGCGATCCGACCGCCAATCTCCACGACGCGATCCATCTGGTGCGCGGCGACCGGCTGGAGGCGATCTGGCCGATCGAAGGCCGCGGACTTTCCGACTGAATGCTCGCCCAACAATGCCGCCGCCGCGTTCTGATCCCGTTATTGCGCGGTCAACACAGGTTCGCGCCAGGCGAGGCTCAAGGTTGCAAGCGCCAACGCGGGCAGCCAGAGGGCGTTCAGCCCGAACAGCGGGTATGCGGCCGCCCCGCAGATGGAACCGACTATCAGGCCGGCCCATAGCAGAAGGTATGGCGACCAACCCCAACGGTCGCCGCCAGCCAGCGCAGCGGCGAGATACTGGCCGAACTTGACCAGCGTACCGGTCATGTAGGTTACGCCGACGCTAACCTCGCCGTCGCGCTGGAATATGGTGTTGAGGGCGCCCATGGCAATCGGCACCAACAGTATCGCGGCGCGGTCATAACCAAGCCCGGCAATCGCGGCGGCGGTCGCTACGAGCGCGGCGATAGCCCGAAGTATGGAGCGTCCTTGCGCTCCCGTGGCGCGGCGCGAAAGCAATGTGCCGACCGTCACGCCAAGCACGAAGAGAGCGATGAGGCCGGCGGGCATCGCTGCTTGCGCCAGGCTTTCCCACACGCCGACCGCCAACCGGGTTGAGTTGCCGCTCATGAAGGAAACGAAATAGCCGCCCAGGCTGAGGAAGCCGAGGGCATCGACGAAGCCCGCGACGAAGGACAAGCAGGCCGCCATGAACCGGAAATGGGGCGGCAGTCTGCGCATGTCTTTCTTGCTCCTTATTCCGCCGCGTCGGTATATTCAGAAACCGGCGGGCAGGAGCAGACGAGGTTGCGGTCGCCGGCGACATTGTCGATGCGAGACACCGGCGGCCAGTATTTGGCGGTCGTGTCCGGACCGCCGCCGGGGTAGGCGGCTTCAAGCCGCGAGTAGGGATGGCTCCACTCGCCCGCAAGCACTTCGGCTGCGGTGTGCGGGGCATTGGCCAGTGGATTGTCGTCACGCGGCCATTCGCCCTTGCCGATCCTCTCGGCTTCACCAGCAATCGCGATCATGGCTTCGGCGAAGCGGTCCAGTTCGCGCTTCGGTTCGGATTCGGTCGGCTCGACCATCAGCGTTCCCGCCACCGGCCACGACATGGTCGGCGCGTGGAAGCCGTAGTCGATCAGGCGCTTGGCGACATCTTCGACGGAGACGCCAGCGCTGTCCTTCAGCACGCGGGTGTCGAGGATGCATTCATGCGCGACGCGGCCGCTGGCGCCCTTATAGAGCACGGGGAAATACGCCTCCAGCCGCGCCACCAGATAGTTTGCGGACAGGATCGCCGTCTCGGTCGCCTGCTTCAGGCCTGACGCGCCCATCATGCGGATGTACATCCAGGTGATCGGCAGGATCGAGGCGCTGCCGAAGGGAGCCGCCGACACCGCATGAGCGGAGCCTTCCGTGACGTGCCCGGGCAGGTAGGGCTTCAGATGTGCCTTGACGCCGATCGGGCCGACGCCCGGTCCGCCGCCGCCATGCGGGATGCAGAACGTCTTGTGCAGGTTCATGTGGCAGACATCGGCTCCGATGTCGCCCGGCTGGGCGAGGCCGACCAGCGCGTTCAGGTTGGCGCCGTCGAAATAGACCTGGCCGCCATGGCTGTGGACGATCTCGCAGATGTCGCGCGCGCCCGGCTCGAACACGCCATAGGTGGACGGATAGGTGAACATCAGCGCGGCGAGGTTGCCGCCATGCTGGTCAGCCTTCGCCTTCAAATCGTCCATGTCGATGTTGCCGCCCTCGGTGCAGCGCACGACGACCACATCCATGCCGGCCATGGCAGCACTTGCCGGATTGGTGCCGTGCGCGGACGCCGGGATCAGGCAGATGGTGCGGTGGCCTTCGCCGCGCGCCTTGTGATAGGCGCGGATGGCGAGCAGTCCGGCATATTCGCCCTGGCTGCCGGCATTGGGCTGCAGGCTGACGCCGTCGAAGCCGGTGATTTCGGCCAACCAGGCTTCCAGTTCGGCGATCATGTCGCGATAGCCGGCGGAGTGCGCGGCGGGCGCGAAGGGGTGCATGTTGGCGATGCTCGGCCAGCTCACCGGCATCATTTCGGCGGCGGCATTGAGCTTCATCGTGCAGGAGCCAAGCGGGATCATCGCCCGGTCGAGCGCCAGATCCTTGTCCGCCAGCCGCCGCAGGAAGCGCATCATGTCGGTTTCGGAGCGGTTTTCATGAAAGACCGGCTGGGTGAGGAACTCCTTGCCGCGCGGCTTGCCGGGCAGGGTGCTTTGCGATGTTGCGCCCGGCTTTGCGTCAAACAGCGCGGCGAGCGCTTCGAGGTCGGCTTCGGTGGAGGTCTCGTCGAAGGCGACGCCGACATGGTCGGTATCGAGAACGCGGACCAGCCGGCCCGATTTTTCAGCGGCGGCGGCGATTGCCGCCGCCTTGCCCTTTACCTCGACCGTCACCGTGTCGAAGCGGCTGGCGCCGAGCACCGTCACGCCGGATGCCTTGAGCCCCCCGGCCAGCCGCGCTGCCAGTCCGTGGATGCGGGCGGCGATGGCCTGCAGGCCTTCCGGCCCGTGCCAGATGGCGTAGGAAACCGCCATGTTCGCCAGCAGCGCCTGCGCGGTGCAGATGTTGGACGTCGCCTTGTCGCGGCGGATGTGCTGCTCGCGCGTCTGCAGGGCGAGGCGATACCCGGGGCGGCCATGCGCATCGACCGATTGGCCGACGAGACGGCCGGGCATGAGGCGGGTCAGCTTGTCGGAGACTGCGCAATAGGCCGCGTGCGGGCCGCCGAAACCCATCGGAACACCGAAGCGCTGCATCGGGCCAACCGCGATGTCGGCGCCGAGCGAGGCCGGCGTGTCGGTCAGCGTCAGCCCCAGCGGGTCGGCGGCGAAAATAACGATGACGCCGGCGGCGCGGGCCTTTTCGATGGCAGCCTTGTGGTCGCCATAGACGCCGTTCGTATCCGGCCAGGAAACCAGAAGGGCGGCGGTGTTCTCATCGATGGCATCGCCATCGACCTCCATGCCGAGCGGTTCGGCGCGGGTGCGCAGGACATCAAGCGTCTGCGGATGCGCCGCGCCGGCCAGCGCCACCTTGCTGCGCTTCTCGCGATGATGGCGGAAGGCGATGCCGACCGCTTCGGCCACCGCCGTCGCCTCATCCAGCAGCGAAGCCGATGCGACCGGCAGGCCGGTCAATTCGGTCACCAGGGTCTGGAAATGGAACAGCAGCTCCAGCCGGCCCTGGCTGATCTCCGCCTGATAAGGGGTGTAGGCGGTGTACCAGGCCGGATTTTCGAACAGGTTGCGCTGGATGACCGGCGGGACGTGCACGCCATGATAACCGGCGCCGATGAAGCTCTTCAGCACCGTGTTCCTCGCCATCTTCGCCGCAAGTTCGGCCAGCGCATCCGCCTCGGTCGCCGGTTCGGGCAGGTCGAGGGGGCGTTGCAGCCGGATCGACTTCGGCACGGCCTGCGATATCAGCGTCTCGACCGAGGGCACGCCGATCGTCGCCAGCATGGCGCGGGTTTCGGCTGTGCCGGGGCCGATGTGGCGGGCGGAAAAAGGATAGGGTGCTGCGGTCATCACGTTTGTCCCGGTGTTAGCCGATATGGGCCTTGTAGCCTGCCTCATCGAGCAGGCCGTCGAGTTGGCCGGTGTCGGCCAGCTTCATCTTCCAGAGCCAGCCGTCGCCCGTGGCCGCGGAGTTGACCAGCGCGGGGTCGGAAGACAGCGTCTGGTTCGCCTCGACGATTTCGCCGTCGACCGGCGCATAGACATCGGACGCGGCCTTGACGGATTCGACGACCACGGCGGTGTCGCCTCGCGAGAGCGCCTTGCCGGCTTCCGGCAACTCGACGAAGACCAGATCGCCGAGCTGTTCCTGCGCATAGTCGGTGATGCCGACGGTCGCGATATCGCCCTCGACGCGGATCCATTCATGGTCGGTGGTGAAATAGGTCTTGGCCATACGGACTTATCCTTTGTGATAACGATGAGGTGTGAAGGGCAGGGGGCTGATTTCCATCGGAATTTTCGTGCCGCGGACATCGGCGAACAGGCTGGTTCCGGCTTTCGGCAGCGGCGTCGAAACGTAGCCCATCGCGACCGGATGGCCGGCCGAGGGGCCGAAACCGCCGGAGGTGACTTCGCCGGCCGGATTGCCCTCGGCGTCGAACAGGGCAGCGCCGGCGCGTACCGGCTGGCGGCCTTCCGGCTTCAGGCCGACGCGTTTGCGCTGTGCGCCGCGCTCGATGACGGTGCGGAGCGCGTCCGCGCCGATGAAGCTGCCGGATGCGCGGATGTCCTTGGGGATCGCCCACATGAGGCCGGCCTCGACCGGATTGGTGCCGGGCGTTATGTCCTGGCCGTGCAGGCAAAGCCCGGCCTCGAGGCGCAGGCTGTCGCGGGCGGCGAGGCCGATCCACTGGACGCGCGGGTCCTTGAGCAGTTCGGCGACGAACGAATGCGCTTTCTCTTCGGGGAGCGCGATTTCGAAACCGTCCTCGCCCGTGTACCCGGATCGGCTGATGAAAGAGCCAAGCATCCGATCCGCACCGGTCATGAATTTGAGAGATTCGGTCAAAACGCCGATGCGGGCGAGGGTTGCCGACGCGTGAGGCCCCTGGATTGCCAAAAAGACCCTATCAAGCGGCTTAATTTCGACGGACATATCTTCAGCCAAAGACCGCAAATGTTGTTCGTCTGTCTCGGCATTCCCTGCGTTCGCAACGACGAGGTATCTGTCCAGTCTGAGCCTCGTGACGATCAGATCGTCGATGATGCCAGCCTTATCGTTCAGAAAGAACGTGTACTTGGACTGCTCAATGGCGAGAGCCTCCGGATTGAAGGGGCAGGCCCGCGCCAGAAGCTTTGCCGCGTCGTCGCCCGAAACTTCGAAAAGCTTCATATGCGAAATATCGAACAGGCCGGCATGTTCGCGGGTGTGCTGGTGCTCCTTCATGACGCCCAGCGGATAGGTGAGCGGCATGGACCAGCCGGCAAAGCCGCCGAAGCGCGCGCCGGCTGCCTTGTGCAGATCCTCGAGAGGAAGGGATTTCAGATTGTTTTCGCCCGTCATGTCTTCTCCAGAGTCGCACGCATCCAGCCGCTGAAGCGGCAGTCCGTGCCCCTCTGTCTGAAGCCTGAGAGACTCGCGCCCCGGAACTCTGTCGGCAGCGCTTACACCTTCGGCGCGGGGCGATCATACCCCGACTTTCCAGAGTGTCTTTCCGATCTACGGTTCTTTTGCCTGAGAGATTTCGGGCGATTTCCCCTTCGGCGGCAGCTTTCGCTGCTCTCTCCCGCAAACCGGTGAGGCCGGTAAAAGCCCCTGACGAGTCGTCAATAGCCGATGGGCGACACCTTGTCACCTGCCAACGACCTTTTGTACGAGGATTGCGGCGTAGGGACTATGCGGGACGGAGACGGTCAGCAAAAGGGCGGCTTTCGCCGCCCTTGTCTGTCCGGGTATCGTCGCCGCAAAATCAGAGCGAGTCTTTCAGCTTCTGCTTGGCGTCGCCATAAGCCTTTTGAACCTTGCCGGACACCTTGTCCGCGATTCCTTCCGCCTGGGTCTTACGGTTGCCGGTTGCCTTGCCGGCGGCTTCCTTGACCGAACCCTTGACCTGTTTGGCCACGCCCGACACCTGATCCTTATTCACCATTTCGCATCTCCTGGGGAAGGTTTCACGTCCGGAAGAACGGTTCGCGGCGGCATGGGTTCCGGCAGGCAATGGAAAAAAGGATTCGGTTTTCCGGACCATCTTCCCGCATTCGAGGGCTGAATCTCCGGGGCAAAATAAAAAACGCCCCTCACACCTTTTATCGTGCGGGGGGCGTCTTTTTGTCGTCTGCCCATCTTCCGGATTTCTCCTTCCGATCTGCTTTCGACAATGGATAAATGCGCGAGATCCGGAGGGGTTCCCGCAAATCCGATCTTTTCCGGATTTTTTCAGACCGCGGACATGCGGCGGCGTCCGCTTGAAGCAAAAAGGGCGGCATTGCTGCCGCCCTTTCCGTAGATGTTGCCTGAGAAGGGCTGTCCTCGGATCGATGCCGAGGACGTGGATTAGAAATCCATGCCGCCCATGCCACCCATGCCGCCGGGCATTCCGCCCGGCATACCGCCGCCCGCGGACTCCTTCTTCGGAGCCTCGGCGATCATGGCTTCGGTGGTGACCAGCAGGCCGGCGACCGAGGCTGCGTCCTGAAGGGCGGTGCGGACAACCTTGACCGGATCGACGATACCCATGGCGATCATGTCGCCATATTCGCCGGTCTGGGCGTTGTAGCCGTAGGTGGCGCCCTTGTTCTCGAGGATCTTGCCCGCGACGATCGAGGCTTCGGCGCCTGCGTTCGACGCAATCTGGCGGCAAGGGGTCTGCAGAGCCTTGCGGACGATGTTGATGCCAGCGGCCTGGTCGGCGTTGACGCCGGTGACCTTGATCATCGAGGAAGCGCGCAGGAGGGCGACGCCGCCGCCTGCCACGATGCCTTCTTCAACAGCAGCGCGGGTCGCGTTCAGCGCGTCGTCTACGCGGTCCTTCTTTTCCTTGACTTCAACTTCCGTCGCGCCGCCGACGCGGATGACCGCAACACCGCCAGCCAGCTTGGCCAGACGCTCCTGCAGCTTCTCCTTGTCGTAGTCCGAGGTGGTCTCCTCGATCTGCTGCTTGATCTGGGCAACGCGGCCCTGGATCTCGGCCTTCTTGCCGGCGCCGTCGACGATGGTGGTGTTCTCCTTGGAGATCGACACCTTCTTGGCGCGGCCGAGCATGTTGAGGCCGACGTTCTCGAGCTTGATGCCGAGATCTTCCGAAATGACCTGGCCACCGGTGAGGATGGCGATGTCTTCCAGCATGGCCTTGCGGCGATCACCGAAGCCCGGCGCCTTGACGGCGGCGATCTTCAGGCCGCCGCGCAGCTTGTTGACGACGAGCGTGGCCAGAGCCTCGCCTTCGACGTCTTCCGAGATGATCAGCAGCGGCTTGGAGGTCTGCACGACGGCTTCGAGAACCGGCAGCATGGCCTGGAGGTTGGACAGCTTCTTCTCGTGGAGGAGGATGTAGACGTCCTCGAGATCGGCGACCATCTTGTCCGGGTTGGTGACGAAGTAGGGCGACAGGTAGCCGCGGTCGAACTGCATGCCTTCGACGACTTCCAGTTCGGTCTCGGCGGTCTTGGCTTCCTCGACGGTGATGACACCCTCGTTGCCGACCTTCTGCATCGCTTCGGCGATCATCTTGCCGACCGACTCGTCGCCATTGGCCGAAATGGTGCCCACCTGGGCGACTTCGTCCGACGACTTGATCTTCTTGGCGGCCTTGCCGAGGTGACCGACGACTTCGGTAACAGCAAGGTCGATGCCGCGCTTCAGGTCCATCGGGTTCATGCCGGCGGCTACGTATTTGTGGCCTTCCTGCACGATTGCCTGGGCCAGGACAGTCGCGGTCGTGGTGCCGTCGCCGGCGATGTCATTGGTCTTCGAAGCGACTTCGCGGACCATCTGCGCGCCCATGTTCTCGAACTTGTCTTCAAGCTCGATTTCCTTGGCGACGGTGACGCCGTCCTTGGTGATGCGCGGGGCGCCGAACGACTTGTCGATGACGACGTTGCGGCCCTTGGGGCCGAGCGTGACCTTCACCGCGTCGGCGAGGATGTTGACGCCGCGGAGCATGCGCTCGCGGGCATCGCGGGAGAATTTAACGTCTTTAGCAGCCATTTTTGAATTCCTTCGGAATTGAGGCGGTAGGGAATGGGCGGTAGGCAGTCGGGGAGTGGCATCGATTGCCTACCGCCCACTGCCGATTGCCGAATTCAGATCAGCCGATGATGCCCATGATGTCGGATTCCTTCATGATCAGAAGGTCTTCGCCATTGAGCTTCACTTCGGTGCCGGACCACTTGCCGAACAACACGCGGTCGCCAGCCTTGACGTCCAGCGGAACCAGCTTGCCTGCTTCGTCACGAGCGCCCGAGCCGACGGCGACGATTTCGCCTTCCTGCGGCTTTTCCTTAGCCGTATCGGGGATGATGATGCCGCCGGCGGTCTTTGCTTCGGATTCGACGCGACGAACGACCACGCGGTCATGCAGCGGCCGGAATTTCGACTTTGCCATTTGATTTCCTCAGGTGAAAAGATGAGAAACGATTTCCTCCGTCCGGTCGAGCCGGACCTTGGTTAGCACTCATCTTGGGTGAGTGCTAACGTGGCGCTGAGATAGTCCCGCACCCGCGCGGAGTCAATAAGAACATCGAACGCAAGAATGGTGTGGCCGCGATTTTGGCGGGGAGCGGCCCAGTGTCATAGCGCTCCCATACCGGTTCAGGCTATTTAGTTGACTCAGTCAAGCAAATGGCCGAGGGTAGCGCCATGAGCATTACCGCCGTTAAAAACCATTCGGGCAATACCGTTGAGGCGGTTCGGGCTTTCAACCGCTTCTACACGCGGCAGCTCGGGCTGCTCGACGAGGGTTTGCTGAAGAGCCCGTTTTCGCTCAGCGAGGCGCGGGTTCTCTATGAGCTTGCCGGGCATCGGGGCCGAACGGCGACGGACCTCGCGCGGGACCTTGGTCTCGATGCCGGCTATCTCAGCCGCATGCTGAAGAAGTTCGAGGCGAGCGGGCTGATCGTGCGGGAAATTTCCGAAGCCGACGGCAGGCAGGCGGCGATAAACCTGACGGAAGCCGGGCAAGACGCTTTTGCGCCGCTCAACCGGTCTTCGCAGGAACAGGTCGAGGCGCTGCTTTCGGGCCTGTCCGGCGAAAGGCGGTCCAGGCTGGTCGGGGCGATGCGAACGGTCGAGCGCCTGCTCAACCCAGCCGAGCCTGGCGAGCCTGGCGAGCCTTATGTGTTGCGGCCCCTGCAGGTCGGCGACATCGGCTGGATCACCCGCAGGCAAGGCATGCTCTACGCGCAGGAATATGGCTGGGACGAGACTTATGAGGCGCTGGTCGCGGAAATCCTCGTCCAGTTCGTGAAATCCTACGACCCCGAGCACGAGCGGTGCTGGATCGCCGAACGCGAGGGCGAAGTCGTCGGCTCGGTGTTCGTCGTGCGCAAATCGGAAACTGTCGCCAAGCTCCGGCTTCTCTATGTGGAACCATCGGCGCGCGGGCTTGGCATCGGCAAGCGCCTGGTGGAGGAATGCATCGCGTTTGCGCGCTCGAAGGGATATGAGACGCTGACACTGTGGACCAATGATATTCTGGTCTCTGCCCGCCGCATCTATCAGGCGGCCGGGTTCGTGCTCGTGGACGAGGAAAAGCATAACTCTTTCGGCAAGGACCTGGTCGGCCAGACCTGGGATCTGGTGCTTTAAAGCCAGGCTTACGAAAGTGAGCCGGACGCGGATGCAGGCGATATGGCCCCAGGTCGCACATATTTTCAAAAAATTGTGCACTGCGGCATCTTGAATTGTGAGCACGCTCATAATATGTGCCGCTTATGGTTTCAGAAGGCGTAGATAGACTCGGGTTTCTCATCCACGACGTGCACCGTCTCATGCGCAAGCGTTTTGAGGCGCGCGCCGGCGAGAGTGGCCTTTCATCGGCGCAATGGCGTCTCATGGTGCGTGTCGCCAAGGAGGAAGGCGTCGCGCAGGCCAGACTTGCCGAACTGCTCGAAATCGAGCCGATCAGCGTCTCGCGTCTTATCGACCGGATGGAAGAGGGCGGCTGGATCGAGCGCCGCAGCGACGCCGCCGACCGGCGCGTGCGCACAATCTATCCAACCCAGAAGGCCAAGGATGCCTATGCCTACATCAAGGGCATAGCAGGCGAGGTCTATGAGCAATCCCTTGCCGGTCTGTCCGCCGGCGACAGGGCGGCCCTGGTCAAGGGGCTGACAACGATGGTGGACAATCTTGCCGACGGCGACCAGCCGTCGTGCGAGACCATTAAAAACTCGGAAAGTGCATCGGCATGAACGCGGTAGCCAAGATCGACGAAAACGCATCGAAGCTGGAGATGGAAGGGCAGCCGCCGGCGGCTGTGCCGATCGCCGTGGCGCCGCCTCCGCTCGACCCGGCGCCGCCAGCCAAGGGCAAGAAGAAGCGCGGCGGAAGCTTTGCCCTCATGCTCGCCCTGCCGCTGCTGCTTGCCGTGGCGGGCGGCTATGTCTGGATAACCGGTGGCCGTTACCAGGAGACCGAAAACGCCAACCTTCGCCAGGCGCGGGTTTCCGTCGCCTCCGATGCGGCAGGCCGCATCATGGAAGTCGATGTGGCCGACAACCAGGCGGTGAAGAAGGGCGACGTGCTGTTCAAGATCGACGCGCAGCCATACCAGATCGCGCTGGCGCAGGCCGAAGCCGCCGTTGCGGGGGCCCGGGTCAGCGTCGAACAGTTGCGCGCGGCTTACGGCCAGGCGATTGCGCAGGAAAGGTCCGCCGCTAGCCAGGTGAAATACATGCAGTCACAGTATGACCGCGCCGCCGACCTCGCCCGCAAGGGCATCAACGCCAAGTCGTCGCTGGACGAGGCGCGGACCGATCTCGACAAGGCCAGGCAGGACGACGCTGTGGCCCTGCAGGGCATCGAGAGCGCCCGGGCTGCGCTCGGCGGCAATCCCGACATCAAGACAGACGATCATCCGACCGTGCTGGCGGCGCTGGCGGCCCGCGACAAGGCTGCCTACGACCTGGCGCAGACGACGGTGCGCGCGCCGGCGGACGGCGTCGTCTACCAGGCGTCGTCGTTCAAGGTCGGCCAGTTCGTTGGTGTCGGCACGCCTCTCTTTGCTTTGGTGGAAACCAGCGACAGCTGGATCGACGCCAACTTCAAGGAAACCCAGCTCACCAACATGAAGCCGGGGCAGAAGGCCGAAATCGTGCTGGATACCTATCCGGGCCGCACTTTTGAGGCGACCGTCCAGGCGATCGGGGCAGGCACCGGGGCGGAGTTTTCGCTGCTGCCGGCCCAGAACGCCACCGGCAACTGGGTCAAGGTGACACAGCGCATTCCCGTTCGGCTCAAGATGGTCGACGAGGGCGCGGCCCTGGCCCTGCGCACGGGCATGAGCGCGACGGTCTCCGTCGATACCGAGGTGAGCCGCGGGCTGGGCAGCCTGTTCGGCGGTCACGCCGTCGCAGGCGAAGCCGAGTAAGCCAGCCCGAAAGCAACTCCCATGGCCCAGATCGCTTCGGTCGATCCCCATAACGTGCCGCATCGCGGCCTGATCACCATCGCCCTGATGCTGGCGACGATCATGCAGGCGCTGGACACCACCATCGCCAACGTCGCGCTGCCGACCATGACGGGCAATCTCGGCGCGTCGCCGGACAACATCAACTGGGTGCTGACCTCGTATATCGTGGCAGCGGCTATCATGACGCCGGTGACGGGCTGGCTGGCCGACCGCCTCGGCCGCAAGGAATTGTTCCTGGCCTCCGTGATCGGCTTCACCGTGTCCTCGATGCTCTGCGGCCTGGCGTGGAGCCTGGAGACCATGGTGCTGTTCCGTCTGATGCAAGGCGTCTTCGGCGCAGCGATCGTGCCGCTGTCACAGACATTCCTGCTCGACATCAACCCGAAGGAACGCCACGGCCAGGCCATGGCGATCTGGGGCGCCGGCATCATGCTCGGTCCGATCCTGGGGCCGATGCTTGGCGGTTGGATTACCGAAAACCTCAACTGGCGCTGGGTGTTCTTCATCAACCTGCCGGTCGGCATCCTCGCCTTCCTGGGCATGGCCATCTACCTTCCCATGATTGCCAAGCGGGTGCGAAGCTTCGATTTCTTCGGCTTCGCGATGCTGTCGCTGGGTGTCGGCGCGCTTCAATTGATGCTCGACCGCGGCGGCGAGGTGGACTGGTTCTCATCGGTCGAAATCTGGATCGAACTCGGCCTGTCGCTAACCGGCTTCTGGGTGTTTGCCATCCACATGGCGAGCGCCGAGCACCCCTTCATCGATCCGCATATTTTCCTCGACCGCAATTTCCTGACCGGCCTTGCGTTCATCTTCGTCATGGGCGTGCTGATCCTGGCGAGCATGGCGCTGCTTCCGCCAATGCTGTCGAACATCTTCGGCTATCCGACCGTCACCACCGGCGTCGTCATGGGGCCGCGCGGCGTCGGCACGATGGTGGCGATGCTTGTCGTCGGCCGTATCATGAACCGGATCGACGCCCGGATCCTGGTGCTGATCGGTTTCCTGCTGACGGCGCAGTCGCTCTACACCATGGCGAGCTTTTCGCCGGAGATGGACGACAAGCTGATCCTCATCTCAGGCGTCATCCAGGGCCTGGGCATGGGAATGGTGTTCGTGCCGCTGTCGACCGTGGCGTTCGCCACACTCGACACGCGTTTCCGCACCGACGCGACGGCGCTGTTCAGCCTCGTGCGCAATCTTGGCTCGTCAATCGGTGTTTCGATCGTGGCCATGCTTCTGAGCCGCAACGTCCAGGTCAATCACACTGAATTGTCCACCTACATCAACCCCTACAACCCGAACCTGTGGGCTGCGTCGCCGCAAGCCGCGGCTGGAGACCCGGCGGCGCTTTCGCGGCTTGACGGCATGGTCAACATGCAGTCGCAGATGATCTCCTACAACAACGACTTCAAGCTGCTGATGGTGATGACGCTGGCCGCCATTCCCTTCATCATCCTGCTGCGCAAGCCGAAGGCCAAGCCAGCGGGTGGCGCGCCTGCGGTGCATATGGATTGAGGTAGGCAGTAGGCAGTAGGCAGTAGGCAGTAGGCAGTAGGCAGTAGGCTATTGCTCTCTGCGATGCGTTCTTAGAAGCAATCTCGATTGCCGATTGCCGATTGCCGATTGCCGATTGCCGATTGCCGATTGCCGATTGCCGACTATCGTCCCATCACCAGTGCCCAATACCGCCAGTCCGGCCTTTTATCGTCGCGGACATAGGCGAGACCGAAGCGCTCGAACCGCGGATCGAGCAAATTGCGCCGGTGCGGCGGCGAGTTCATCCACATGTCGAAGAGCCGGGTGAGGTCCATGCGGCCTTCGGCGATGTTTTCCGCGGCCGCGCCTTCGATGCCGTTGCCTTTGACGCGGGTGGCGAAATCCTTGCCCCAGCCGGTGGTGTGGACCATGCGCTTCGAAGCCGCCATGTAGCCGGCCTGCTGCAGCGCCGCTTGTTCAAGCCGGCTGTCCGGCGTCATGGCCGGCAGCCCTTCCTGGCGGCGCAGGCCGGCGACAATGCCGGCGGCGGACGACGATGCGCCCGCGCCGTTCCGGGACAAACGCATGGTGCCACAGGACGCCAGCGCCAGCAGGCCGGCCATGCCCGCGCCTTGCAGGAATAGCCGCCGGTTCGGCGCCAAGCTCATATCATTCGGATCGGAGGACGTGTCGGTCAGGAAAGCCATCATATCGGGCTTAGCGACAATCATGGCTTTTGACGGGCAGCGACGGGCAAAAACCCATATGACGCATTCAGATGGCTCCCTGCTGCGAATAAAAAGACAAATTCCGCGAGATCGGCTAGACTGCCGGTTCGTTCACGAGTGGCAGCTTTGGCGGCCTTCATATCTCTGGCCGCCTTCAACCAACGGGAGGACGGCTATGTCCAGCTTTCATGTCATGGCGGATGCACGCGGCGGCTATGTAAAGCCGGCGGTTCGGCGCATCACGGCAGCAGATTTGACCGACGCCCTGCGTCTCGGTTTCGAGGATTTCTGGGCGAAACCCTCGCACTACGTTTTCCTGTGCCTGATCTATCCCATCGTCGGCGTCATCCTGACCTACTGGTCGTCCGGCTCGAACGCGGTGCAACTCATCTATCCGCTGATGACCGGTTTCGCGCTGGTCGGTCCCTTCGCTGCGATCGGTCTCTATGAGATCAGCCGGCGGCGCGAACTCGGCATGGATACGTCCTGGCGGCACGCGCTCGATGTGCGGCATTCCCCGGCGCTGCCGTCGATAGCTGTGCTCGGCGCGATGCTGGTCGCCTTGTTCCTGTTGTGGCTGTTCGTGGCGGAATCCATCTATGTCAGCCTGTTCGGTGACGGTCTGCCACAATCGATTGGCGGCCTGCTGCAGGAAGTGCTGACGACCGAACGCGGCTGGATGCTGATGCTGCTCGGCAACGCCGCCGGTTTCGTGTTCGCCGTCGTCGTGCTCGCCACGACCGTCGTCGCCTTTCCGCTGCTGCTCGACCGCGACGTCGGCGCGGTCGCTGCGATCGAAACGTCGGTGCGCGCCGTCATGGCCAATCCGGTGCCGATGGCCCTGTGGGGCCTGACGGTGGCAGCACTTCTCGCTATTGGCTCGATCCCTGTCTTTGCCGGACTGGCGATCGTGCTGCCGGTTCTCGGCCATGCGACCTGGCATCTCTACCGCAAGGTGGTGGAGCCGGAACACGCGTCGAGGCCACGAAGGCCGATGTAACTGGCCCTCGTCAATCGAAGCCCAGCCGTCCGAGAAAGGGTGGCTGGTGAAGTCTGCTCTCCGCTGACCTTCCATTAATGCGCGGTCCGTCCGCGCGAAAGCTGGTGACAGGGTGAGGTTGTTCGGTTAATTCGAGCCTTGCTGGCGATCCGCCACGACCATCCTTCGAAGGAAGAGGTTTGCAGCACGGCATGGCATCCTTGCCTGACATGATCGATTCCCTCGACGCTATCCTCGCGCGCTACGACGCCGTCCTGTGCGACGTGTGGGGCGTCGTTCACAATGGCGAGACGCATTTCGAGGCTGCTTGCGCGGCGCTGAAGCGTGTGCGCGATACCGGCCGCGCGGTGGTCCTGATGACCAATTCGCCGCGCCGCAGCGATTCCGTGCTCTCTCAACTGCGGACCATCGGCGTGCCGGACGACTGTTTCGACCGCGTCGTCAGTTCCGGCGATGTGACCCGCCAGCTTATCGCCGAGGGACCGCGCAAGGTCTTCCACCTCGGACCTGACCGTGACCTTGGCCTCTACGACGATCTGGACGTGGAAATGGTCGAGGAATTCGAGGCGCAGTCTGTCGTCTGCACCGGCCTGTGGAACGATGACGACGATACGCCGGAGGACTACCGCGAACTGCTGATGCGGTTGCGGGCGCGCTACCTGCCGTTCATCTGCGCCAATCCCGACATCGTCGTCGAGCGCGGCGACCGCCTCATCTGGTGCGCCGGCGCGCTGGCGCGGGATTATGGCCAGCTGGGCGGCCGTACGCTGATCGCGGGGAAACCCTACGCACCTATCTATCAAGCCTCGCTGAAGGCAGCCGGCGACGTGCTCGGCCGCGAGATTGGCCGCGATCGGGTTCTCGCTATCGGTGATGGCATGATGACCGACATCAAGGGCGCGGTGGATAACGGCATCGACGTGCTCTACGTCTCCGCCGGCATCCATGCCCGCGACTATGGCGACCCGCTCAATCCGGACCGGGAAAGGCTGGCGGCCTTCCTCGACAAGCACGGTTATCGGCCGGTCGCCGTCATCCCCCGGCTGCGGTGACGGAGCGGGCATGAGAAAACCGTCGTTCGAACGTGTCGATGGTGCTCTGCCGGTGCCGGATCGGTTCCGTGGCGGCGTCGTGGCGATCGGCAATTTCGACGGCGTGCACCGCGGCCATCAGTCCGTTCTGCAGCGCGCGCTCGACGAAGCGGCGAAGCGTTCAGCGCCGGCGCTTGTGCTGACCTTCGAGCCGCATCCGCGCACGGTTTTCCGCCCCGATACGCCGCTCTTCGTGCTGACGTCGCCGCCGGTGAAGGCGCGGCTGCTGGCTGCCGTCGGCTTCGACGCCGTTGTCGAGCAGCCCTTTACCCGTGAATTCGCGTCGCTTTCGGCGGAATCCTTCATCACCGACGTTCTGGAGCACAAGCTCGGCGTCGGCCATGCGGTGACGGGATTTGATTTTCACTTCGGCAAGGATCGGCAGGGTGGCCCCGCTTTTCTTATGGCGGCGGGCGAGCGTCACGGCTTCGGCGTCACGCTGGTCGATGCCTTCCGGGACGAGGGGGCCGACGTGGTGTCGTCCAGCCGCATTCGCACGCTTCTGTCGCGAGGCGATCTCGGCGAGGCCAATGGTCTGCTTGGCTACCGCTATACGGTGGAAAGCCTGGTGACAGGCGGGCAGAAGCTTGGCCGCACGCTGGGATTCCCCACCGCGAACATGACGCTTTCGCCATCCTTCGGCTTGAAGCAGGGCATCTATGCGGTGCGTTTCCGCCGCGCGGATGGCGCTCTGCATGACGGCGTCGCGTCGTTCGGTCGGCGTCCCACCGTCGACGACAATGGCGCGCCGCTGCTGGAAACCTTCCTGTTCGATTTTTCCGGCGATCTCTATGGCGAGATCTGCAGCGTCTCGTTCTTCGGTTATCTCAGAGGCGAGGAAAAGTTCGACGGGCTTGACGCGCTGGTGGCGCAGATGAAACGCGACGAGGCCGAGGCGAGGGCGCTTCTCGCCACGGTGCAGCCGCTTTCCGGGATCGACGCCGAAATCGCCTTTTAGGCCACGGTCTTACGCCTGCTTCATCTTCCTGAGCGCCAGGCCGAAGGCGATGAAGGTCCAGCCCTGGAAGACGAGGTCGATGGCCAGGAACAGGCCGAGCACCCACAGGCTGTTCATCGGCCAGCGCAGCGCGATAAGCAGACCGGCCAGCGCGGTGATCACGCCGGCGGCGATGATCCAGCCGGAGCCCTTCTCGTCCCGATGCTGATAGCCGATCCACGCCCGCAGGACTCCCGACGCGACCAGCGCGACCGCCAGCATGAAGGTCAGCACCGCCGATGCGAGCAGCGGATTGTAGAAGGCGAAGAAGCCGGCGACGGCGTAGAGCAGGCCGCTGAGCAGCCAATAGGCGAAGCGTCCCCAGGTCTTGACACCGAAGGCGTGGACGATCTCGATCGCGCCGCCGAGAAGCATCAGCCAGCCGACGATGTAGACCGAAGCCACCGTCGCGATGAGCAAATTGCCGAAGGCGATGCCGCCGAGGATGAGCAGCAGGACGCCGAGGGCGACAAACCATCCCCATTTGTCGCGCGTCTGCCCGATGGCGTGTTTGAGGGCGTCGCCTTTGAGCGTGTTGCCTTGCAGGGTCATTGCTGCATCTCCATGAAAGCCTGCCTCGGGCGAGAGTAGTCCCGCTGCCCGCCGGCGTCCAGCGGCTGACTTTTCGGCCACAGGTCGCATTTAAATCAATTCTTAGGAGGACTTCGACAAAGGTTTTCCGTCACGAGTTGCGTAAGGTGTTTTCATGAGTCTCCCGAAGAAAGCCGCGGCGGTTTCATCCGTCCTCCTCCTGCTGATGCCGGCAACTGCGCGGGCCGAGAACTGGTTTTCCGGCGATTGGTACCTGACGGTCGGCGTCACCGGGCTGGTCGCGCCGAATTTCGAGGGTGGCAAGAAATACCTTTTGAGTGCTCAGCCCATCATCTCGCTGGGCAAGGCCGGCAAGGATGCGCGGTTCGTGTCGCGCAACGACAATATCTCGCTGGCGCTGATCGACGATGGCGGCGTGCGCGCCGGCCTCAACGGCAAGATCCTGTTCGGCCGCGACAATGACGAGCGCGAGTTGCGGGGCCTCGACCGGGTACGCTGGGGCGGCGAGGCCGGCGGCTTTTTCGAGTTCTATCCGACGGACTGGATGCGGGTGCGGGCGGAGGCGCGGCGCGGCTTTCGCGCGCATAGCGGTTTCGTCGCCGACATCGCCGCCGATGCTTTCTACGACGTAACGCCGACGGTGCGTGTTTCGGGCGGGCCGCGCGTCTCCATGGCGTCGTCCGACTATTTCGACGCCTATTACGGCGTCAGCGCCAAGGAGGAGGCCGCTTCGGGCTTGAGCGAATACCATCCGAAGGGTGGCATCAAGTCATATGGCCTTGGCGGCGCTGTAAGCTGGAAAGTGACGGAGCCGATGACGACGAGCCTGTTCGGCGAGTATTCGCGGCTTGCCGGGCCGGCCGCCGATTCCAGCCTGGTGAGGGAGCGCGGCTCGCGCGACCAGTTCACCGTCGGCGTATCGGCGACCTATCGCTTCGATTTCGCGATGTAAGTGACCTTCCAAGGCCACTTTATTCTTTGCCGTTCATCGGCTAAAAGCCGCGCCATGAACAGCGTTCGGCGCCAGCTTGCCTTTGCGATACGAATTACCGGCCCGGTGTTCCAGGCCGGCTGAGCTTGCTCTGCCGCCGGAGCCGCCGGGACTATGACGCGCATTTGCGCTTCTTCCAGAACATGATGGTTCAACGCCCTGGCCGCCGCCGGGCAACGCATATGGCAGAGCAATGACCGACACCGCCGAGACAATTGACTATTCCAAGACGCTTTACCTGCCGCAGACGGATTTCCCGATGCGCGCCGGCCTGCCGGAAAAAGAGCCGGTGCTGGTCAAGCGCTGGCAGGATATGGACCTCTACAAGCGCCTGCGCGAGGACGCAGCCGGCCGGCCGAAATACGTGCTGCATGACGGCCCGCCCTACGCCAACGGCAACATCCACATCGGCCATGCACTGAACAAGGTGCTGAAGGACGTCATCACCCGCTCGTTCCAGATGCGCGGTAATGACTCCAATTATGTGCCGGGCTGGGACTGCCACGGCCTGCCGATCGAATGGAAGATCGAGGAAGAAAACTACCGCTCGAAGGGCAAGTCGAAGCCCGATCTTTCCGACCCGGCCGCGATGATCGAGTTCCGGCAGGAATGCCGTCGCTATGCCGAACACTGGATCAAGGTGCAGGGCGACGAGTTCCAGCGGCTCGGCGTCGTCGGCGATTTCCACAACCCGTATCTGACCATGAGCTACCATGCCGAGGCGCGCATCGCCGGCGAATTGCTGAAATTCGCCATGAGCGGCCAGCTCTATCGTGGCTCGAAACCTGTGATGTGGTCAGTGGTGGAACGCACGGCGCTGGCCGAGGCCGAGATCGAGTACCACGACTATGAGTCGGATACGATCTGGGTGAAGTTTCCGGTGGCATCAACGGGCGGCATTAGTGGTGAAGAAGGTGATCGGGTAATCAAAGAACGGATGCGGGCGTCTGTTGTTATCTGGACGACCACGCCTTGGACGATCCCCGGCAACCGTGCCGTCGCCTATTCGCCACGCGTAAACTACGGACTTTACGAAGTTGGCGAAGTTCAAAATGATTTTGGTCCACGCCCCGGCGAACTGCTCATCTTTGCTGATGCACTCGCAGAAGATGCCGCAACAAGAGCAAAGCTTAGCTTGAACCGCCTCCGGGACGTCACGACCGAAGAACTGGACAACACGACCCTAAGCCACCCCTTCAAAGGTCTCGGCGGCGGCTATGACTTTGCCGTCCCGATGCTGCCCGGCGATCATGTCACCGACGACGCCGGCACCGGCTTCGTGCATACCGCACCCGGGCATGGCCGCGAGGATTTCGATGTGTGGGTCGAGTACGCAAAGCGGGAGGAGAAACTTATAAACGTTGCCTCGAAATTGGAGGACGGAACGTTTAACAAAGAATGGCAGGCCAAAGAACTAGCCAAATTGGCAATCCCGTTCACCGTGGACGACGGTGGCTACCTTACTAAGGATGCTCCCGGTTTCGGGCCGGATCGCGAGGGCGGAGCTGTGCGCGTCATCGACGACAACGGCAAGAAGGGCGACGCCAACCAGGCTGTCATCGACGAGCTTATCAAGCGCAATGCGCTGTTCGCGCGCGGACGGCTGAAGCACCAGTATCCACATTCCTGGCGCTCGAAAAAGCCGATCATCTTCCGCAACACACCACAATGGTTCGTCTATATGGATAGACGACTGTCCGACGAGAGAATTGATCTTACTGGCAAGCATATAACGGATGGGTCAAAGTATCTTGTGACCGACACCCTGCGTTCCCGCGCGCTTGCCGCCATCGACGACACGCGCTTCGTGCCTGCCGCCGGGCAAACCCGGTTGAGGGCGATGATCGAGGAGCGGCCCGATTGGGTGCTTTCTCGCCAGCGCGCCTGGGGTGTACCGATCGCGGTGTTCGCCGATGCCGACGGCAATGTGTTGAAGGACGAGGCGGTCAACCAGCGCATTGTCGATGCCTTCGAGACGGAGGGCGCGGACGCCTGGTTCGCCGAAGGCGCGCGCGAGCGTTTCCTCGGGAGCCGGACCAACGAGCCGTGGCTGATGGTCAAGGACATCCTCGACGTCTGGTTCGATTCCGGCTCGACCCACACTTTCACGCTGGAAGACCGGCCGGACCTGAAATGGCCGGCGGACGTCTATCTCGAAGGCTCGGACCAGCATCGCGGCTGGTTCCATTCCTCGTTGCTGGAAAGCTGCGGCACCAGGGGCAGGGCGCCCTACAATGCTGTCATCACCCATGGCTTCACCATGGATGAGGAAGGCCGCAAGATGTCGAAATCGCTCGGCAACACGGTCGTGCCGCAGGATGTCATCAAGCAGTCTGGCGCCGATATCCTGCGCCTGTGGGTGGTGACGACCGACTATTGGGAGGACCAGCGGCTCGGCAAGACCATCCTGCAGACCAACATCGACGCCTACCGTAAGCTGCGCAACACCATCCGCTGGATGCTCGGCACGCTGGCGCATGACGACGGCGCGGAGGTTCCGATTGCGGAGATGCCGGAGCTTGAGCGGCTGATGCTGCACCGGCTGGCGGAACTGGATGCGCTGGTGCGCACGGGCTATGACGCCTTCGAGTTCAAGCGTATCACCCGCGCTTTGCTCGACTTCATGGTGGTGGAGCTTTCAGCCTTCTATTTCGACATCCGCAAGGACGCGCTTTATTGCGACGGACCGTCGAGCGTGAAGCGCAAGGCCTCCGTGCAGGTGGTGCGCCATCTTTTCGATTGCCTGGTGAAGTGGCTGGCGCCGATGCTGCCCTTCACGACGGAGGAAGCATGGCTGGAGCGCAACCCGGATGCTCGCTCGCTGCATCTCGAGCAGATGCCGACCGTGCCGGCCGAATGGCGCGACGACAAGCTCGCCGAAAAGTGGCGCAAGGTGCGGCAGGTCCGCAGCGTCGTCACCGGCGCGCTGGAACTGGAGCGCGCCCGCAAGACGATCGGATCCTCGCTGGAAGCCGTGCCGGTCGTTTACATGACGGACGCCGCACTGGAGGATGCCCTGTCCGGCGTCGATCTCTCAGAAATCTGCATCACCAGCGATCTGGTCATCTCGCACGATAGTGTGCCGCCGGAGAACTTCTCGCTT
Organism: Mesorhizobium sp. BE184; assembly: GCF_031457045.1. Lineage (NCBI taxonomy): Bacteria > Pseudomonadati > Pseudomonadota > Alphaproteobacteria > Hyphomicrobiales > Phyllobacteriaceae > Mesorhizobium > Mesorhizobium sp. BE184. The sequence goes on along the minus strand of NZ_JAVDVU010000001.1, from coordinate 1,408,084 downwards.
CGCGAGGCGCCGGGCGTGGCGGTGGTGATCGAGAAAGCCGAGGACCGGGGCTTGCGCAAATGCGCCCGCTCCTGGCGCTATACCGCCGACGTCGGCAGCGACCCGGCCTTCCCGGATGTTTCGGCCCGCGACGCCGAAGTGCTGCACGAGCTGAAGTCGCTCGGCCGGCTTTAGGTGCACAAATGCAACGCGAGGCCCGGTTTTCCGGCCCCGCGTTGCCCTTGACTGCCGGTTGAGGTAAACACGCAAAACTTCGCCAGACAAATTGTCGCCGGAATTTCGTCGGAAGAGCGAACAGGCAACGCCGCGCAACGGGCCGCGAACAGAGGTTACAGAGTGGGATTTTCGGGGATGACCAACAGACATCATGCGCGCCTTGCGCTGCTGACGCCGCTGGTCGCGTCGGGCCTGGCCCTGGCCGGCTGCATGAGTTCTCCCACCTATGGCACGGACAAGACCGCCAACGAGCAACTCGTCGGCGATCTCAGCAACGCGTTTTCGCTGGCGCCGAAGAACGGCAACTCGATCGACTACAAGCCGCGTCCCGCGCTGGTTAAGCCGGCGCCGGGGCAGAAGGAAGCCTTGCCCGCGCCGCAGGACAGCATCACGCAGACCGCCGCCGACCAATGGCCGGAATCGCCCGAGCAGAAGCGTGCGCGGCTTCGCGGCGAGGCGACGGCGAACCGCGACGACCCGAATTTCCAGCCGCAGATCGTCGACGACACCAATGACGGCAGCCGCGTGCCCGCGCTGCAGGCCGCCGAGTCGTCCGACAACGGCCATGAGATCGGCTGGACGCATCGCAAGGCGCTGGAAGACGGCGCGAAGTTCCGCCAGCAGCTGGCCGCGACCAAGCAGGGCGACCCGACGAGCCGCCGTTACCTCAGCGAACCGCCGCTCACCTATCGTGCCGCCGCGGCCACCGCGCCGCAGGGCGAATTGGGCGAGGACGAGTACAAGAAGGAACGCCGCCTGAAGCGCGAATCGTCCGTCAAGAAGGGCAAGTTCGACTGGTGGCCCTGGTAACCGGGCAAGCGCGGTTGATCGCAGGCCCGGCTCAGGGCTCGCGGCGTTCCCGGAAAAATTCCTTCAGCACGGATGCCGAGCGGCTTTCGTCGATCCCGGCATAGACTTCCGGCACATGATGGCAGGTCGGCGCGGAAAAGAACCGCACGCCGCTGACCACCGCGCCGCCCTTCTCGTCGGTCGCGCCAAAATAAAGCCGCCGCAGCCTTGCGAAGGAGATGGCCCCTGCGCACATGGCGCAGGGTTCGAGCGTGACGTAGAGGTCGTGGCCGGTGAGGCGTTCGGAGCCGAGCCGGCGGCAGGCCTCGCGGATGACCAGCATCTCGGCGTGAGCAGTGGGGTCGGCCAGTTCGCGGGTTCGGTTGCCGGCAGCAGCGACCACAACGCCATCACGTACCACCACGGCGCCCACCGGCACTTCGCCGCGCCCGGCTGCCGCTTCCGCCTCCGACAAGGCGACGGCCATGAAGTCCGGCCGTTTCACGCTGCGTCCATTCCGATTACTCCTCGCCACCCGGCGGCGATCCTGTTATCTAGCCGCGCAAACGCGCAATCTATCTAGCCGCGCAAAAGAGCAAAGACCACATGAGTGACGAAGACGACAAGAAGCCCAGGCGCGGAGGCGATGCGCCCCGCCCGCGCGGCAAGGCCGGCGCCGGTGGTAAAAGCTTTGGCGGAAAAGGTGCTGGCGGCGGCAAGCCATCGGCGGGTTACAAGAAGCCCTTTGCCAAGCGGGCGGATGGCAAGCCTGCATCCAGTGCTGGACCGAAACGTGATTTCCAACGCAGCGAGCGGCCCGGTGTCGCCGGCGAGCGGCCCAAGCGCGATTTCCGCAAGGACGATTCGCGCGGCGAACGGCCGAAGCGCAATTTCAGCCGCCCCGGCCATGCGCCGGGTGGCGAGCGACCCCCGCGCAAGGATTTTGGCGAGCGCAAGCCCTACGAAAAGCGGGAAGGTGGAGCTCCGAGGCCGGGACGCTTCGAGCGCACTGGCCCGCGCGACAATGATGCCGTCCGCGGCGAAGGCGGCGAACGGCCGCCTCGGCGCGAGTTTGGCGATCGCTCAGGCGCTGGGGGAGGCTCCTTTGCCAAAAAAACCTATGGCAGTGGCGAGGGCGCCTCACGCAAGCCGTTCGACAAGCCGAACCAGGATTCCAGGCCCAAACGTGATTTCGGGCCAAAACGCGACTTCGGGTCGAAGCCGGATCAGGGACCGAAACGCGACTTTGGGCCCAAACGTGAATTCGGATCGGATCGAGGACCAAAGCGCGATTTCGCCGCGAAGAAGGATTTCGGTGAGCGGAAGGAATTTGGTCCAAGGAAAGACTTCGGCGACCGCAAGCCGTCCGGTGAATTCAAGCCACGGCCGCGCCCGACGGAAGCTGTCGAGGAAAGCGGCGAGCGTATCGCCAAGCGGCTGGCGCGGGCCGGCATCGCATCCCGCCGCGACGCCGAGGAACTGATCGCCGCCGGCCGCATCAAGGTCAATGGCAAGGTGCTGGCTACGCCGGCGTTCAACGTCAGCGCCGCCGATGTCATCCATCTCGACGACACGGAAATTCCGGCCATCGAGCGCACGCGGCTGTTCCTGTTCCACAAGCCGGCCGGCCTGGTGACGACAAACCGCGACCCCGAGGGCCGGAAAACGGTTTTCGACGTGTTGCCTGCGGAATTGCCGCGCCTGATGACCATCGGACGGCTCGACATCAACACCGAAGGACTGCTGCTTTTGACCAATGATGGCGGCTTGTCGCGCGTGCTGGAGCTTCCGGCGACGGGCTGGCTGCGGCGCTATCGTGTGCGTGTTCATGGCAAGGTGGATGAAAAGTCGCTGGCCGGCCTGCGCGAAGGCATCGCCGTCGACGGCGTTTTCTACGGCGCGATCGAGGCGTCGCTCGAGCGTACGCAAGGCAGCAATGCCTGGCTGACCATCGGGTTGCGCGAGGGCAAGAACCGCGAAGTGAAGAATATCCTGGGGTCGCTCGGGCTCGAGGTTACGCGGCTGATCCGCATTTCCTACGGTCCTTTCCAGCTTGGCGAACTGGCGGAAGGTCACGTGCTGGAAGTCAAAGGCCGGATGTTGCGCGACCAGCTTGGCGAGCGGCTCGTCGAGGAATCGGGCGCCAATTTCGACGCGGAAATCGCCACGCCGTTTTCCAACAAGCCGGTCCGGCGCACCGAACCCCGGCCTGACGAGGAAAACCGTCCGAAGTTCACCCGTGACGGCGACCGCCGGCCCATCGGAGAGGGCGGGCTGATCAAGAACCGCAAGCGCAAGGAAAACAGCCGCGACGAAGCGCTGGGCAAGCTTTCGACCCGGCCCGAACGGCCGAAGTTCGAGCGTGGGGAGCGGGCGGAGCGGCCGAAATTCGAACGCGGCGAAAATCCGGCACGCCCCGCAAAGTTCGGTGAGCGGCCAGATCGCTTCGTGACGTTTGCTCCCAAGCCTGGCGCCGAAAAACCGGCGATCAAGCCCCGCGCCGGCAAGAAACCCGAGCGTCCGCAAAAGCCTATCGATCCTCCGGGCCAGCGAGGTGCGAATGTGTGGATGGCGCCGGGCGCGCGGCCGCAAACCAGGAAGGCGGAGGAAGATACGCCTTCAAAGCCCGGAGCGTCCCGCCGTGACGAGGGTGGACGTGGGTCAGCAGAGGGCCGGTCTCGCTCCAAGGGGCCGCCCAGGCGTCCGAAGAGCCGCTGATGCGGATCGTCGGCGGCGAACTGCGCGGGCGGCCGCTGGCGACGCCCCGCTCGAACGACATCCGCCCGACGACCGACCGGACGCGTGAGGCGGTTTTCAACGTGCTCGCCCACCGCTTTCCTGAAAAGCTTGCCGGCGCGCGTGTGCTGGACCTTTTCGCCGGGACAGGCGCGTTGGCGCTGGAGGCGCTGTCGCGCGGCGCGGCCTACGCAGTGTTCGTCGAGGAATCCGCCGAGGGCCGCGGGCTGATCCGCACCAATGTCGAAGCGTTCGGGCTGACGGGACGCACCAAGATATTCCGGCGGAATGCGACGGCGCTTGGCGACGCCGGCACGCTCGGGCCCTTCGGGCTGGTGTTCGCCGATCCGCCCTATGGCAAGGGCCTGGGGGAGCGCGCGTTGCAATCGCTCCAAACCGGCGGCTGGCTTGCCCCCGGCGCGCTTTGCGTGGTCGAGGAAGCCGCCGCTGCACCCTTCGCGCGTGGCGACGGGTTTGCCGTCGTGGATGAGCGTTTCTACGGCGAGACGGTCATCCGCTTCATCGAAGCTGCCTGACTTCAGCCGTCTTTGGCGGTCACATGACGAACAATTCACTTTCCGCAGGCCCACGCCCTGCCTATCCTCCCGTCCGAAACGCCCGGAGCGACTGAATGAAGCATAGTGCCCGCTGGCCGAGCCGGTTCGTCATCCTGATGTTGTCGCTGATTTCGACATCCGCCTTCGCCCGGCCGTCGCCGGATGACAGCAAGATCACCAATTTCCTGCTCGACAATGGCATGGAGGTTGTTGTCATCCCCGACCATCGCGCGCCCATCGTCACCCATATGGTCTGGTACAAGGTCGGCAGCGCCGATGAGCCGCCGGGCAAATCCGGCATCGCGCATTTCTTCGAGCATCTGATGTTCAAGGCGACATCGACCCACGCGGCCGGCGAACTCGACCGTGCGGTGGCGTCGATCGGCGGCAACAACAACGCCTTCACCTCCTACGACTACACCGCGTTCTTCGAGACCGTCGCACCGTCGGCGCTTGGCCGGATGATGGAATTCGAGGCCGACCGCATGCGCAACCTGATCCTCACCGACCAGGTGGTGGCGACCGAGCGCGACGTGGTGCTGGAGGAGAGGCGCGCGCGCGTCGACAGCGATCCGCAGTCATTGCTGGAGGAAGAGGTCAACGCCACGCTGTACCAGAACCAGCCTTATCGCGTGCCCGTCATCGGCTGGATGCAGGAGATGGAGAAGCTCAACCGCGCCGACGCCAGGGCTTTTTACGACCGTTATTATCAGCCCAACAATGCCGTGCTGATCGTAGCCGGCGATGTCGAGCCAGCGGCGGTGAAGGCGCAGGCCGAAAAAACTTATGGAAAGCTCGCGCGGGGCCCGGCTCTGCCGCCGCGTATCCGCCCTGACGAGCCGGAGCAGAACACCAGCCGCACGGTGACGCTGACGGATGCCCGCGTCAGCGTGCCCAGCTTCTCGACGCAATGGGTCGTGCCCTCCTATCATACTGCCAAGCCCGGCGAAGCAGAGGCGCTGGACCTTCTGGCCGAAATTCTCGGCGGTGGCGGCAGCCGCAGCCGCCTGTACCAGCAATTGGTGGTCAAGCAGGGCATCGCGGCCATGGCCGGCGCGTCATTCCAGGGCTCGATGCTCGACGACACCAGCTTCGCCGTTTATGCCTCGCCGCGGGGCGGCGCCAAGCTCGCTGATTTGCAGGCGGCGGTGAATGCCGAGATCGTCCGCATCGTCCGGGACGGCGTCACCGGCGAGGAACTGGAAAAGGCGAAGAACCGTTACGTCCGTTCCATGATCTTCGCGCGCGACAAGCAGAACTCGATGGCGAACATGTATGGCAGCACGCTCGCAACTGGCGGCACCGTCCAGGATATCGAGCAATGGCCAGACAGGGTCCGCAAGGTGACCGCGGCGGACGTGAAGCAGGTGGCGTCGCGCTATCTGGTTCTGGGTCGCTCGGTGACGGGCTATCTGCTGCCGCCGACGACACGGCTGGAGAATTGATGATGCCGAGCTTCGAAGCCGTGCGGACGCGCGTCGCCATTCCAGCCCTGACCATGGTTCTGTCGTTGCTGTTCCTCATCCTGCCGGCGATCACGGCGCGTGCCGCCGTCACCATTCAGGAGGTGAAATCCGACAAGGGCATCACCGCCTGGCTGGTCGAGGACTATTCGGTGCCGATCGTCACAGTGCGTTTTGTTTTCGACGGCGGCAGCACCCAGGACCCGCCCGGCAAGGAGGGGCTGGCCAACCTCATCACCGGACTGTTCGACGAGGGCGCGGGTGATCTCGACAGCGAGGCGTTCCAGATCCGGTTGGACGACGCGGGGGCGGAGATGCATTTCGGCCAGACCCATGACAATATCTACGGTGCCATGCGCATGCTGGCCGAGCAGAAGGACGAGGCGTTCGATCTGCTGCATCTGGCGGTGCAGTCACCGCGTTTCGACACGGGACCGGTCGAGCGCATCCGTGGGCAGATCCTGGCTGGCATTGCCGCCAGCGAACGCGACCCGCAGAAAGTCGCAGCGACGAAATGGGCTGAGGCGCTCTATGGCGGCCATCCCTATGCGCGCCCTGACGAAGGGACGAAGGAAAGCGTGGCGGCGATCACGACGGATGACCTGCGCCAGTTCCATCGCGCCATGTTTGCCCGCGACGGCCTGCATGTGGCGGTGGTCGGCGCCATCGACGCCGCAACGCTGAAAACCAGGCTGGACGCGGTGTTCGGCGGCCTGCCGGAACACCAGTCGCTGACCCCGGTGGCGGATGTCGATCTGAAGCTCGGCAATGAATTGCATGTCCCTTACGACCTGCCGCAGACGTCCATTCAGATGGCTTATCCCGGCGTGCCGCGCGATGCGCCGGATTTCTATGCCGCCGTGCTGATGAACGAAATTCTTGGCGGCGGCACCTTCACTTCGCGTCTGTTCGGGGAGGTGCGCGAGAAGCGCGGGCTGGCCTACAACGTCAGTTCCGGGTTGGTGAACGAAGACCATGTCTCGGCGCTGATGGTGGGCACGGCCACCCGCTCGGACCGCGCAACAGAGACGCTTGGCGTGGTGCGCGACGTCATCAGGCGCATGGCCGATGAAGGCCCGACGGAAGCTGAACTCGCCGCCGCCAAGACCTACATGGTCGGCGCCTACGCCATCAACAACCTGGATTCCTCCGGCGCCATCGCTTCGACCCTCATCGAGTTGCAACTGGCGAAGCTCGGCATAGACTACATGCAGCGGCGTGTCGGTTACATCGAGGGCGTGACATTGCAGGACGTCAAGGCGGTGGCCAAAAAGCTGCTTACCCCGGAACCGGCGGTCATGATCCTGGGACCAGCCCAGAAGGACGGGAGCGCCGGATGAGCCCGACTTTCGGCGTGGCTTTCGGCGGCGGCGGCGCGCGCGGCCTGGCGCATATCCATGTCATCGAAGCGCTCGACGAGCTGGGCGTCCGACCCGTCGCCATAGCGGGTTCGTCCATCGGCGCCATCATGGGCGCCGGCATGGCGTCCGGCATGGCAGGCCGGGACATCCACGACTATGCCCGCTCCATCCTGAGTACGCGTGCGCAGGTTGCGAGCCGCATGTGGCGGGCGCGTCCGGGCACATTCGCCGAAGCTATGGAAGGCGGTTTGCGCGTCAGCCAGTTCAACATCGAGCGTATTCTCAAGGCGTTCCTGCCCGAGCAGGTGCCGGAGACCTTCGCCGAACTGAAGGTCCCGCTCAAAGTCACCGCAACCGATTTCTTCGGCCACAAGTCGACGGTTTTTCAGGATGGCGACCTGCATTCGGCGCTTGCCGCCTCGGCGGCGATCCCCGCCGTTTTCAAACCGGTGGTGCGCGGCGGCCGCATGCTGATCGATGGCGGTATCTACAATCCCGTGCCGTTCGACCTGATCGAGCACGACGCCGATATCATCATCGCGGTCGATGTGGTCGGCGCACCAACCGACGGCGAACGTAAACGGCCGACCTCGGTCGACCTGATGTTTGGCGCGACGCAACTGATGATGCAATCCATCATCGCCAACAAGCTCACCCAGTGCCGCCCGGATATCCTGATCCGGCCGCCGGTGTCGCGGTTTCGCGTGCTCGACTTCCTCAAGATCGACGCCGTGATGGCGGAAACCGCGGCGGTCAAGGACGAGGTCAAACACGCCGTCGAGGCGGCGCTCAAATCACAATACGAGCCGCGGAAGCACTGAAGCGTTCGCGTATGCTCAGTGCGCGAATACCTGCTCCATCGTGCGGAAACCCTTGAATTCGAGCGCATTTCCCGAAGGGTCGCGGATGAACAGGGTCGCCTGTTCGCCGGGCTGACCCTTGAAGCGCACCATTGGCTTCTCCAGCCAGTCGATGTCGTCGCGAGCCTCCAGCCGGGCGGCTAGCTTTTCCCAGTCGTCCATCAGAAGCACGGCGCCGAAATGCGGGATCGGTACGGCGATGCCGTCCACCTTGCCGTCGCTGGCGGCGGCTGACGCCTGCGGCCTCAGATGCGCCGACATCTGGTGGCCGAAGAGGTCGAAATCCACCCAGGTATCGGACGACCGTCCGATGGCGCAGCCGAGCACGTCACCATAGAACGCGCGCGTCTCATCGAGGTCGCGGACAGGAAAAGCGAGGTGGAAGGGTGTCATGGCGCAGAAATCCGTTCTGTCGATTGGGATACTGACGGTCTCAATGATCCGTCATGATCGATCCGCCGCGCGGCGGATGGTCGCTTCTCCCATTGCACAACTATGACCGGAACAATAGATGGTGCAGCAGCGACGCTGCCGGGTGCGGCCGAAAAATCAGGGCTCTAACATGAACGATACGCTGGATTCCGCCAAACTGACCGACCGCGTTGCCGGATTGGTGGAAGCGGCGAAACAGGCCGGCGCGGATGCCGCCGACGCGGTGGTTGCGATGAGCCGTTCCACCGGCGTGTCGGTGCGGCTCGGCAAGGTCGAGAACACCGGCGCTTCGGAAAGTGAAGACATGTCTTTGCGCGTTTTCGTCGACGGCCGCGTGGCGAGCGTCTCGGCGACCGTCAATTCCGATGCGAAGGCATTGGCCGAGCGCGCGGTGGCGATGGCCAGGGTGTCGCCCCAGGATCCGTACCAGAGTCTCGCAGACCCGGCTTTGCTCGCGCGCCAGACGATGGACCTCGATCTTTTCGACCCTACGGTCGTTTCGGCCGACAGGCTGCGCGACGACGCCCTGGCCGCGGAGGAGGCGGCGATGGCGGTAAGCGGCGTGACCAATTCCTCAGGCAGCGGCGCCGGCACCGGCTATTTCGGCATGGTGCTGGCGACGTCGCATGGGTTCCTCGGCCAATATGGCAGCAGTCAGTTCTCCCGTTCCACAAGCGTCATCGCGGGCGAGGGGACGAAGATGGAGCGGGACTATGAATTCTCGTCGAGACTGCATTTCGCCGAACTCGATTCACCGCAGGACATAGGACGCAAGGCAGGCGAGCGGGCGGTGAAACGGCTCGGCGGCCGCAAGGTGAAGACGGGCACGGTCGATGTCATTTTCGACCCGCGCGTCGCTCGTGGTCTTGCCGGACATCTGACCGGAGCCATCAATGGCGGCGCGGTGGCGCGCAAGACCAGCTTCCTGCGTGACTTGATGGGCAAGCGGGTGGCTTCCGCGTCAATCACCGTGACCGACGACCCGCTGCGTAGGCGCGGCCCTGCGTCGCGGCCCTTCGATGGCGAAGGCGTGGAGGGCGAGAAGCTTTTCATCGTGGAAAAAGGCGTGCTGCACCATTGGCTGCTTTCGACGTCCTCGGCGCGTGAACTCGGCCTGACGACCAACGGGCGCGGCGCGCGCAACGGTTCGTCCGTCGGGCCGTCGCCAACCAATTTCGCCATCGAGGCCGGAGAGGCTTCCCCGCAAGAGATGATCCGGTCGCTGAAATCCGGCTTCTACGTCAACGAGTTGTTCGGTCACGGCGTCGATATGATTACCGGCGAATACAGCCGCGGCGCTTCCGGCTTCTGGATCGAAAACGGCGAGCTTGCCTATCCGGTGTCGGAAGTGACGATCGCCTCGAACCTTAAATCCATGTTCATGAGCATGGTGCCGGCCAGCGACCTCGACCGCAATTTCGGCATTGCGTCACCGACGCTGCTGATCGAGGGGATGACGCTTGCCGGAAACTGACACAGCCGGCATTGCCGCTGCCGCCGAAGATTTCGACCTCTTGAAGAATGCCGCGCGCGAAGCCGGCGTCATCGCCATGGGCTATTTCGGCAAGAGCCCCGAAGTGTGGATGAAGGGTGGCACGTCTCCGGTCAGCGAGGCGGACTATGCCGCCGACACTTATCTGAGGGAAACGCTGCTGGCGGCGCGGCCCGACTATGGTTGGCTGTCCGAGGAGACGGCGGACGATCCGGCGCGGCTGTCGGCGCGGCGGACCTTCGTTGTCGATCCGATCGACGGTACGCGCGGCTTCCTGGAAGGACGGAGCACATGGTGCGTCAGCGTCGCCGTGGTGGAAGCAGGGAGGTCGCTGGCAGGTGTGCTCGAATGCCCCGCCAGACAGGAGACCTATTGGGCAATGCGGGGGCAGGGCGCCTTCCGCAACGGTCGTCCCATTCGGACCGGAGAGCTGGGGGAAATCCTCAATATCGCCGGGCCGAAGGCGCTGCTGGACCGGCTTCCGCAGGCGTGGCAGGGCCGGATGAACCGGGTGCCGCATATACCCTCGCTTGCCTACCGGCTGGCGATGATCGCCGATGGCAGTCTGGATGCGACTTTCGTCAAACCGAACGCCCATGACTGGGACATCGCCGCCGCCGAACTGATCCTGACGGAAGCCGGCGGGCATCTTTTCGACAGCCGCCGCCGCACGCCTTCTTATGCTGGCGAAATCACGGAACTCGGCGCGCTGGTCGCCGGCAGTACTGCACTGGTCGATGAGCTCATCGACGTGCTGGCCGACGCGCAGAGCTGATCGCGTTTCAAGGTTTCAAAGTCGGCTGCTTTGGTCTAGACCAGTCGCAAATCACGCAATGTGAGGACATGACATGGTCGGAGAAGACGGGAAAAAGCAGCTTCTGCACCTGGTTTTCGGCGGCGAACTGGCGAAGCTGGGCAGCACGGAGTTCCGCGATCTCGACAACCTCGACATCGTTGGAATCTATCCTGACTACCAGACGGCTCAGACGGCCTGGAAGGCCAAGGCACAGGCCAGTGTCGACAATGCACATATGCGGTATTTCGTCGTCCATCTGCACCGCTTGCTCGATCCGCAAAGCGGTGCCGGTTCGTAATGCGAGACGGCAAGGCAGAAATGTCGCGGACCGCCGTTTCCGCACCCGGCAAGCGACGTGATCGCCGGCTGAAGTCGTTCTGGAAACGTGTCCGCCGGCCGCTGGCCGAATCGCGGTTCGTCAAGGGCGCCATCGCCAGCCTGTTCACGCAGGCGATGCGCTTCATCCGGCTGACCAATCCGGCCGTGGCGGGCTCCATCGTCTTTGCCGGCAGCCGCTACGAGGATCTGGAGCCTGGCATCATCGCGCTCTGGCATGGCCAGCACATTTTGCTGCCGGCGTTCTATCCCAGCCGCACGCCCTTGGTGGCGATGGTTTCGCGTAGCGCCGACGCCGAGATCAATGCGCTTGTCATCGAGAAGTTCGGCATCGAGTCGGTGCGCGGTTCGGGTGGGCGCAGCGATACGCGGCAGATGGACAAGGGTGGGGCCAAGGCGCTCATCGCCCTGAAAAAGTCGCTCATGTCAGGCAAGAACGTCTGCATGATTGCCGACATCCCGCATGGAACACCGCGCGAATCAGGCATGGGCGTCGTGCTTCTGGCAAAGCTCTCCGGACGCCCGATCTTTCCCGGCGCGCTGGCGACGAGCCGCCGCAAGGTGATCGAGAAAAGCTGGGACAAGACAACGATCAATCTGCCCTTCGGGCGTTCGGCCATCGCGGTCGGCGAGCCCATCTTCGTCCCCGCCGACGCGGACGAAACCGAGATGGAAAACAAGCGCCGCGAATTGACCGCCGAGCTGAACAGCGCCACGGCCAAGGCATATCGCCTCGTGGACGAGCGCTGATGAGCGAGCGCTGGGCCAGGACGATGCTGTCCCTCTACCGCTTCGCCGGGGCTGCCGCCTATCCGCTGGCGCGGCCCTATGTGGCGTGGCGGGCTTCCAACGGGAAAGAGGACCGCAGCCGCAGCCGAGAGCGCCGGGGGGTCGCCAGCCAGCCGCGGCCGGAGGGGCCACTGATCTGGGTGCACGCGGCGAGCGTCGGTGAAACGATCGCGGTCATCCCGCTGGTCGAAAGCATTCTGGATTTCGGGGTCAATATCGTGCTGACGACCGGCACGGTGACGTCGGCGAAAGTGGTCGAGGACCGCTTGCGCGGGCGCGTCATCCATCAGTATGTCCCGCTGGACCTGAAGCCGGCGGTCAGCCGTTTTCTCGATCATTGGCGGCCGGACCTGGCGATCATCGCCGAGTCGGAAATCTGGCCGATAACCATCCTTGAACTCGGCGCCCGGAGCGTGCCGCAGGTGCTTGTCAACGGCCGGCTGTCGGACCGTTCCTTCGCCTCGTGGAAAAAGCGCGCGCACATCGCCGAGGCGCTGTTCGAGAATATGGCGCATGTGGTGGCCCAGTCGGAACTCGATGGGGAGCGCTTTAGCGCGCTTGGCGCCCGGCCCGTCACCGTTTCAGGCAATCTCAAGGTCGATACGGCCCCACCCCCGGCCAACGAAAAGGCTCTCGCGGCGCTGACCAGGCAGATCGGCCAGCGTCCGACATGGGCCGCGGTGTCCACCCATGACGGCGAGGAGGCGGTGGCGGCGGAAGTCCATGCGGCGCTGCGCCGCCGGCACAAGGGCCTGCTGACAATCATCGTGCCGCGCCATCCCAACCGGGGCGATGCGGTCGCCGCGCATATTGCGGGAATGGGGCTGAGCCTCGCCCGCCGCAGCAGCGGCGACAAGATCACCGCCGACACGGATATCCTGCTGGGCGACACGATCGGCGAGATGGGGCTTTATCTGCGGCTCACCGAGATCGCTTTCGTTGGCCGTTCGCTGACCTCGGAGGGCGGGCAGAACCCGCTGGAACCGGCGATGCTGGATACGGCCGTGCTGGCCGGGCGCAACGTGCAGAATTTCCGCGAATCCTATCAACGCCTGCTGGATAGCGGGGGCGCCAAGCTCGTGCGCGACCGCAACATGCTGGCCGGGGCGGTTAATTTCCTGCTTTCCAACGAAGTGGCCCGCCACGAGATGATCGCCGCCGGCGCCGCTACAGTGGGCGAGATGCGCGGCGCGCTGTCGCGCACCCTGAAAACACTCGAGCCTTTCATCCAGCCGCTGATCGTCAAGGCCAGGCTCAAGCGGGCGAACGGCCGGTAGAATGGCCAGCGAAGCGCCGCCCTTCTGGTGGGAAAAGCCGGACTGGCGGGCGCGGGCGCTTTTTCCGCTGTCTGCGGCCTATGCCGCGGTCGCCGGTCGCCGCATGAAGTCGGCGAGACGCGAAAGGATTGCAGCACCCGTTCTGTGCGTCGGCAACTTCACCGTCGGCGGCAGCGGCAAGACGCCGGTGGCCATTTCGCTTTGCCGGCAGGCGCTCTCGATGGGGCTGAAGCCCGGGTTCCTGTCGCGCGGCCATGGCGGCAGCTTCGCCGAGCCGCATATCGTCGATGTCCATCATGACAGCGCCAAGCATGTCGGCGACGAACCGCTGCTGCTCGCAGCCCACGCGCCGGTGGCGGTGACGCCAGACCGGGCGGCCGGTGCGCGGCTGCTCATCGACAAGCATGGCTGCGATTTCCTCATCATGGATGACGGATTCCAGAGCGGCCGCATCCATATCGATTTCGCGCTGATCGTCGTCGATGCCCGGTATGGGCTGGGCAACGGGCATGTGATACCGGGCGGGCCGTTGCGCGCGCGGGTTGCGGACCAGCTGCCCTTCGCCGATGCGCTGCTGCGGATGGGTGACGGCACCGAGGCGGATGCGGTGGTGCGGCAGGCGGCGCGCGCGGGAAAGCCGATTTTCGCCGCGCGTACCCAGCCGCGCATCGATGACGGAATCGCGGGCGGGAGATTCCTTGCCTTCGCTGGCATTGGCCATCCGGATAAATTCTTCCGAAGTGTCGAAGAAGCGGGCGGAACGGTGATGCAACGCCGATCCTTCCCGGATCATCATTTCTATGCGCAGGACGAGTTGAGCGATCTAGCGGCGGATGCGGAGAAGGAAGGCCTTGGCCTGATCACCACAGCCAAGGATGCCGTGCGGCTGGCCCAGGAGCCCTTACCGGAAGGATTCAGGGAAAAGCTGGACGTGCTTGAAATCGAAACGGTTTTCGATCTCGAGAACACGCCTGAGCGTATCGTCAATGAGACGCGGGAAGCGTGGCGGCGGCGTCGGCTGGCCAATCCGGGAACGGGCAGCTAGCCGCGCTTGCGCAACTCCGGATGGGCTTCGATCTCACGGCCGAGCGAAACGACGGCACTGGCGTATGGCTCCTGCCGGGCGACGCTCCAGTATTTCAGGTCGTCCAATGGAATGGATTCACCGGTGACGGCGCAGCGCACGAACGCACCCGGGCTGGTGATCTGGAAATCGCCATCGAGATAGCGGATGCGGGCTTCCCTGCCGCCTGGGCCTTCGAAACGGTTCATCATCTTGCTGTGCCGGTCTCCATACGATTTCATCGCCACAAATAGGGGCCAGGGTCAAGCGCAACCAGCCTGACGCAACGTTCGGTTGCTAGCAAGGCTGCGAAAGTTGTAGGAAAGCCGGGACTGCATGGCCATTTCCGCCGTTCGCCTGATGTCGCTGATTGCGGAAGCGGTGAAGTCGCAGCCGCTGGCCAAGGCCGACCCGGCAAAGGTCGCGCTGGTCAAGGCGCTGGTTGCTCCCGCGCCACCAACAGGTTCATCTGCGAGCACGATCAGCACTCTGATACCGTCGGCGGCGTTGCCTCTGTCGGAGACGGTGCGGTCGCAACAGGATGGATCGGCGGCTGTCCTGCGCGCCTACGGGCTCGCGGGAGCGGCCTTTTCGACCGAAGTCGCGGCGGAGGAACCGCGTCCTCCGGGCGGCGCTTCCGATCCTCTGGCTCGTACGGATGTGCCTGCGCCAGGGGCGCGCGCGGCCGAACCACCCGCATCAAACCGTCCCGCTCCTTTTCCATTGCATGGGTTCGCGGTGCTTCCGCCTGCCGCGCAGGCTGACGCCTTGGCGGTCAAGTCCGGTAAGGGAGCCGTCCAAAAACGTTCGATACGCGGTGTACAGGCTCCCGCAGAATCAACCGGCGAGAAAATCTCGGTCGGCCTGATCGTGACCGCTTCAGCGGTTGTCGCCGCAATGTTGCTGGCGCTGATCCTGGCGTTCTAGGCTACCGCTCGGCTTTCAGGAACGCATCGATGCGCCCGCGATCCACGCCGGCCTGTTTGCCGATGCGCTGCGCCAACTCGGCGGCTGCGGCGCGGGGACGGCCAAGCGGGCGATCCATCCAGTAGGACACCGGATTGAGGGCCGTGCGCTCGTCCACCGGAACGATGCGTCCGGATTTGAGCTGATGTTCGGTCAGCGGCGGCCTTGCCAGCGCGACGCCCAGACCATGGGCGGCAGCGTCGAGGACGAGGTTGTAATCCTCGAAGCGGCGATCCTGCGGACGCGGGCGATAGTCGATGCCCTGTGCGCCGAGCCATGCCCGCCATCCGGACGCGTCGGAATCGTTGATGAGCGGGTATTTGAGCAGCCGGGAAGGGTTGCCCTTGCCGATGTCGTGCGCCAGTTCCGGCGACGCGACCGGAAAGATGTGCTCTTCGAACAGTTGCAGCGATATGCGATCCGGGATGCGTCCGCGCCCGCAGCGGATCGACAGATCGATGCCCTGGTCGGCGAGGTCCGCCTGGCGGATGTCGACATCGAGAATGATGCGCAGCCGCGGTTCGCCGCTTTCGAGTGCTGGAAGCCTCGGCATCAGCCACAGGCCGCTGACGGACGGTATCGACGTCAGCCTGACGACGGCGGTGCCGCGCGGCTCTACCCAGCGGTCGGAGTTCGAGGCGATCAGCGCGAACGCTTCCGTCGTGCGCAGGTGCAGACGGTTGCCTTCGATGGTGAGGGCGACGCCGCGCGCGCCGCGGTCGAACAGCTTCAACCCGAGCCAGTCCTCGAGCTTGGCGATCTGCCGGCTGACGGCGCCGTGAGTGAGGTTTAGCTTGTCGGCCGCTGCCGAAAAGCTGCCGCTGCGCGCCGCCGCGTCGAAGGCGCGCAGGGTTTCGAGTGGCAGCATGTCGTAGCTGTGATCCATGCTCACAGCTCATCGCCGATTTCGTCGTTTGTCAATGGCGGGAAACGGGTGTCATGTGCCGGCCTACCACAGCTAATGCTTAGCCCGTTCAACAGAGCACAAGCCATGAGCGCCACAGTGAGCCTTTCGAATACGACACCGCGCATCGACACGACCGCCGCCATCGCCGTCGCCCTGACGGTTGTCGGCTGGGCATCGGCATTTCCGGCCATCCGCGCCGGACTTGCCGCTTTCGGCCCTCTGGAACTCGGCGCCCTGCGCTTCGCCATCGCGGCGGTGCCCGCAGCCCTTTACCTCGCCATCCGCCGCCCGGCGCTGCCCCGGAAAGAGGAGCTTTGGCGGTTCGCCGTCGGCGGTGTGATCTTCATCGCGCTCTACACGGCGCTGCTCAACATCGGCGAACTGACTGTTTCCGCCGGCGCGGCGTCCTTCATCATCAATGTCAGCCCGATTTTCACCGCCATCATGGCTATGGCGTTGCTCGGCGAGCGCTTTTCCAGGCTGGCATGGCTCGGCACCTTCGTATCGTTCGCCGGCATCGGCATCATTGCCATCGGCGAAGGGCAAGGGTTGAGCTTCAACGGCGGCGCGCTTCTGGTGCTCGGGTCGGCGCTGTGCTCCTCCATCAACACCATCGTGCAGAAGCCGCTGCTCGTCCGGCACCATCCGCTGACCATCTCGGCCTGGAACATGGTGCTCGGCGCGCTGTGCCTTTCGTTCTTCCTGCCAAGCGCCTTGCGCGAAGCGGCGGTAGCCGACAATGCCGGCATCGGCGCCGTCGTCTTCCTCGCCATCGTCCCCGGCCTGATCGCCTATGCGGCGTGGTCGACGGCGCTGTCGCGCCTGCCAGCGGCGCGTGCCTCGAACTTCCTCTATCTCATCTCGCCCATGGCGACGATCATCGGCTTCTTCTGGCTGGGCGAAGTGCCTTCGCTCGGCGGCATTCTCGGCGGTGCGCTGGCGCTGGGCGGCGTGGTGCTGGTGAATTTGAAGCGGTAGCGCTCGCGCCCTCTCCACAAGGAGAGGGTAAAAACTCATCGCCGCCCGAACAACCGCTCGATATCGGCCAGCTTCAGCTCGATATAGGTCGGGCGGCCGTGGTTGCAGGTGCCGGAGCCGGGCGTCGCCTCCATCTGCCGCAGCAGGGCATTCATCTCCTCCGGCTTCAACCTGCGGCCGGAACGGACCGAGCCGTGGCAGGCCATGGTCGCGGCGAGGCGGTCGAGCCGGGCCTTCAGCCTATCGACAGTGTCGTTGTCGGCAATCTCGTCGGCGAGGTCGCGCACCAGTTGCACGACATTCGTTTCGCCAAGCATGGCGGGTGTTTCCCGCACGGCGACCGCGCCGGGACCGAAGCGTTCCAGCCGCAGACCGAAACGGGCGAAGGTTTCCGCATGCAGCGCCAGCCGCTCGGCGTCCTCCTCCGGCAGATCGACGATTTCGGGCAGAAGCAGCATCTGCGCCGGCAGCGGCCGCGAATGCAGCGCGGTTTTCAACGCCTCGTAGACCAGCCGTTCATGCGCCGCGTGCTGGTCGACGATGACCAGCGAGTCGGCGGTCTGCGCGACGATGTAGTTTTCATGCACCTGCGCGCGGGCCGCCCCCAATTCCATCTGCAAAAGCGACGCGTCAGCCTCGCCAAAGCCGGCGCGGGCGTCGGCGCTGTGCAGCGAACCGGTGTCGAAGACTTGCGGATCCTCGCCAAAGCCCGCGGCGACAACCGTTTCAAAGTCGAGCGGGCGCTGGTGCGAGCGTTCAATGTCGAACGCCGCCGAGCCCGAGGTCCGGTAAGACCCGTAGCCGCCGTGACCGGTCGTGGAGGCGGCGGCACGGGCATACCTCGCCGCGCCGGGCCGGAACGCCGCCATCATGCCGGCGGCGCCGGTGGTCGCCGGGCGAATGCCGGCCCCCGCCAGCGCCTGCCGGACGCCGCCGACGATCAGCCCGCGCACCATGCCGGGATCGCGGAAACGCACATCGGCCTTGGCCGGATGCACATTGACGTCGACCGTCGCCGGGTCGAGCGTCAGGAACAGCGCCGTCACCGCATGGCGGTCGCGCGGCAGAACATCGGCATAGGCGCCGCGCAGCGCGCCGGCGATGAGCTTGTCGCGCACCGGACGGCCGTTGACATAGGCATATTGCTGCAAGGCGTTGGCGCGGGTGAAGGACGGGATGGAGACATGGCCGGTCAGGCGCACGCCCTCGCGCTCGGCATCGAGATGCAGCGCATTGTCGGGAAATTCCGCGCCCATGATCTGCGCGATTCGGCGCAGCCTCCCTTCGGCGTCTTCCATCGTCGCCGGCAGTTCCAGCGTCGAGCGGTCGGAACCGGCGAGGGTGAAGCGGACGGCGGGAAATGCGATGGCGATGCGCTTCACCACATCGGCGATGGCCGAGGCCTCGGCGCGCTCGCCCTTCATGAATTTGAGGCGGGCGGGTGTGGCGAAGAAGAGGTCGCGCACCTCGACCGTCGTGCCCTTGTTGGCGGCGGCTGGCCTGACCGCCGACACGCGGCCGCCCTCGATGCCGATCTCGGCGGCGGTATCGCCGGTCGCGGTGCGGGAGCGGATGGAAAGTCGCGACACCGAGCCGATGGAGGGCAGCGCCTCGCCGCGAAAGCCCAGCGACCGGATATCGTGTATGTCGCTTGACAGCTTGGACGTGCAATGACGCGCGACCGCAAGCTCCAGTTCCCGCTCCGGGATGCCTGAACCGTCGTCGGTGACGCGGATCAGGCCGAGGCCGCCGCCCGCGGTGACGATCTCGACCCGCGTGGCGCCGGCATCGAGCGCGTTCTCGACCAGTTCCTTGACGACGCTGGCCGGGCGCTCAATGACCTCGCCGGCGGCGATCTGGTTGATCATCGTTTCGGAAAGCTGGCGAATGGGCATCGGAAGACTATACGGGGATTCGACGCAGCCGGGATAGCAGCGCGGCGATGAAACCTCTGCAAAACCTTCGGCTTCATTCATGCCCGATCGATGTTCGAGCGCAATGGGCTTGATCGACCGCAAAAAAGCCGGGATGAAATGTCTGGTGCCAATGCGAATCCCGTTTCCGATGGATCGACGCCGATGAAAATGCCGTTCCTGTTCGTTGCCCTTGTGCTGGCCGCGCCCCCCATTGCTGTAGCTGGTCCCGCTGCGGACGCCGTCAAGTTCTTCTACACGCCGGTCAAGTTCGAGCCGGACGCCAAATATCGCGACCGCTTCACCGAACCGGTGACGAAGCTTTTCGCCCTCAATGACGAGGCGCTGCGGAAAAACCCCGACCAGATGCCGTGCATCGATTTCGATCCGGGGCTGGACGCGCAGGATTTCGACCAGAAGACGGTTTCGCGCACGCTGAAGCTTGACGAAACGATCAGTGGCGACACGGCGGAGGTCACCGCACGCTTCGATCTCTTCCCGGAGGGAGAAGGCGAGGGGTCCCGCCGCGAAATGATCTGGTCGCTCAAGCAGGTCGGCGGTTCCTGGAAGGTCGCCGACCTGACGTCGAAGACCAATGGCTGGACGCTCAGCACGCTGGAATGCATGACGGGCGAAAGCCTGGACTAGGAGAAGTCTGACATGCGTAGCCGGCGGTGGGTTTTCATGATCGCGTGCCTGCTGCCATTGGGGGCGAGTGCGTCCGCCGAAGGGTTGCTGGGCGCAGCGCCCGCGCAACCGGCCCCGGCGGCTTCAGGCGGCGGCAATGTCCCGTTGAAGATGGATGGTCCCCTGGCGCTGGTGAAGCCGTTTTACGAGAAGCTCGGCTCCGAACTCGACCCGGTCCAGCGCGGCAACTTCATCGATCCCGCCAGGACCGTGCTCGACAAGGCGGATGCCTTGCGTAAATCCGAGGGCGAATGTCTCGACCCGAACATGGCGCTGGACAATGCGCCGGCCGACAAGGCGCAGATCGGCGGCAGCCTCAAGATGCTCGATGCCATCAGCGGCGACAGCGCCAATGTGGTGGTTGCGTTCGTCGTCGATGGCAGTCCGCACCGGCTGGAATGGAAGCTGAAGAAAATCGGCGATGCGTGGAAAATCGCCGACCTTTTGTCAGTGACCGGCGAATGGGCGCTCAGCCAGTATCAGTGCGAGTAGAAGGCATGTCGCGGCGGGAGCAGGCAAGGTCGGCACACGCGCAGCCACGACGTGCAAATGAGCAGAATTTCTAGCTGAACTCTCAATATTCGTCGCGCCAGCGGAGGCGTCATTGTTCCTCTCGGTTTTCGACCTGTTCAAGATCGGCATCGGCCCGTCGAGCTCCCACACGATGGGACCGATGACGGCCGCCGGCCGTTTCCTCGACGAACTGGCCGGCAACGACTGGCCGCGCCCCGCCGGCGCGACGGTGGACCGTGTCGCGGCCAGCCTGCATGGCTCGCTCGCCTATACCGGCATCGGCCATGGCTCGGACAGGGCGGTAGTCCTGGGGTTTGCCGGGCAGAACCCGTCGCAGGTCGATCCCGACGAGGCCGATGCCATCGTCGCCGGCATCGCGGCAGTCAGGCGCGTCTCGCCGCCCGGCCACCCGTTCTACCGGTTCGATCCGGCAATCGACCTCGTGCTTGACAAGAAGACGCCGCTTCCCGGCCATGCCAACGGCATGACGTTCTACGCCTACGACGCCGGCGACCGGCTGCTGCTGAAGCGCATCTATTATTCGGTCGGCGGCGGCTTCGTCGTTTCCGAGGAGGAATTGCAGCGGGCGAAGGCCAGGGGAAGCATCACCACCGAAGGCAAGAAGGTGCCCTATCCCTTCCGCAACGCGGCCGAGATGCTTGCGATGGCAGCCAGGAGCGGCCTGTCGATCGCCGAGATGAAGCGCATCAATGAAGAAACGCAGATGCCGGGCGAAGAACTCGACGCCGGTTTGGATGCCGTCTGGACCGCCATGCGCGCCTGCATCGACCGGGGCCTGGCGCAGGAGGGCATCATGCCGGGCGGGCTGAAGGTGCGCCGCCGGGCGCGGCAATTGCACGACAAGCTTCAGGAGGAGTGGCGGCTGAACCGTCCGAACCCGCTGCTCGCCAATGACTGGCTCTCCATCTACGCCATGGCGGTCAACGAGGAGAACGCCGCTGGGGGCCGCGTCGTCACCGCGCCAACCAATGGGGCGGCAGGGGTGATGCCTGCGGTGATGCGCTACTGGCTGCATTTCCACCCCGAAGCCGACCAGACTTCGATCCGCGATTTCCTGCTCACGGCGGCGGCGGTTGGTGGCATCATCAAGAGCAATGCCTCGATCTCCGGCGCCGAAGTCGGCTGCCAGGGCGAGGTGGGGTCGGCCTCTGCGATGGCGGCGGCCGGCCTGTGCGCCGTCATGGGCGGCACGCCCGCGCAAGTGGAGAACGCCGCCGAGATCGCGCTGGAGCATCATCTCGGCATGACCTGCGATCCGGTCGCCGGGTTGGTGCAGGTGCCCTGCATCGAGCGCAACGCGCTTGGCGCGGTGAAGGCGGTGACGGCCGCCTCGCTGGCGATCAAGGGCGACGGTTCGCATTTCGTGCCGCTGGACGCCGCCATCGAGACCATGCGCCAGACAGGCCGCGACATGAGCGAGAAATACAAGGAGACGAGCCTCGGAGGCTTGGCGGTCAACGTGGTGGAATGCTGAAGCTCGCTTCCTTTCCTGTGAGCGGGGGGAAAGCGACCCTGTGCAAAACCCGTGGCGATGTTGAACCGGCGTCAGGCAACCGCTAGATTCCCGCCATGGCTCTCAATCTGATAAAGCTCTGCGTCGGCTGCGACAGCGTCGAGGATCTGGAGGAATGGATCGCATTCCGCCTCGATGAGAAGCGCCGCGCCGGCCAGGCCGTCGAGCATTTCCACACCACCCGCATGGTGCCGACGCGCGGTGCCGAGATCGTCGGCATCGGATCGCTCTACTGGGTCATCAAGGGCAATGTGCAGTGCCGTCAGCGCATCACGGAAATCCGCCCCTTCACCGACGCGGAGGGTATTGGCCGTTGCCATCTGGTGCTGGATACCACCGTCGTGCGGACTGCATGGCAGCCGCGCCGGGCTTTCCAGGGCTGGCGTTATCTGAAACCGGCCGACGCGCCGGTCGACCTGGCCCGAGGCGCTGCGGCCGGAATCGCCGAAATGCCGCCCAAGCTGCGGCAGGAACTAGCCGAACTCGGCCTGCTCTAGAACCCGGCTCCAGCTTCATCTTCGCGTAAATTTGAAAGCGCGGTCCACCGGCCGCCATTATTGTTCGTTAGCAACCGCGAACCGCCTGCGACACGACGACTCGCATCGATCGCCGAGGTGGAGTCTTCGATGATGCAGTTCCGGCTTTGCCGCCGCTGTGCAAATGCACTTATGATCGACCGATGACCCTGATTGGCCTGGATATATGAGCGTTCTTATCGCGGCCTTTGCCGCAATCCTGCTCTTGCTCGCCGTGCTGGCGCTGTTCCTGCGCGCCGACCCATCGACCATGGCGCGTTCAATGCGGCGACTGGCTCCGCTGGCGCTTCTGCTTTGTGGTCTGGGCGCCATCTCGGCCGGCCGCGCCGGGCTGGCATTGCCCTTCCTCGCCGCAGCCATCCTGTGGCTGGGCTTTACCTGGAAAAACCGGCCCAAGCCGTCTGCTGGCCAGAAATACGCGACAGTGCGGACTGCCGCGCTGGAAATGAACCTCGACCATCGCACTGGTCGCCTTGAAGGACTTGTTCTTGCAGGATTGAGCGAGGGACGGATGCTCGGTTCGATGGAATTGCACGAACTGACGGGACTCTATCGCGAAGTTGGCGGCGACCCCGACAGCGTCCGGCTTCTAGAGGCGTATCTTGACAGCCGTTTTCCCGTCTGGCGAGAGCACGCGCAACCGTATATCCGCGAAGGGCTGGGCGTTGCGCCAGGTCCGGGCGCCATGACTAAGGAGGAGGCCTACGAGGTCCTTGGTCTTGAAGCGGGCGCCGCCCCGGCGCAGGTCCGCGAGGCGCACCGACGCCTGATGCAACGCCTCCACCCCGATATCGGTGAGGCGTCTTTCCTGGCGGCGCGGATCAACAAAGCCAAGGACATCCTGCTCTCTAATCACAACTAGCGCTCCTTCGACCTAAAACATTACCCGGGAGTATCCCGCCGTATCAGTTACTGCTGTACGGCGTAGCAGGAAATTTTCTTCTTTTTCAAAGTGTTGCAGGCGTTCCATGCGGCATCCTTGGATTCGAAGCCGCCGAAGCGCGCGCGGTAGAACGTTACCCCGCCCTTGGCGAAGGGAACGGTGAAGCCAGCGGCTTCGGCGAGCACGGCCGGCGCCTTCTTCGCGGTCTTGTCGAGAGCCGACTGCGCTTCCGACGGGCTGGGGGATGACGCGACCTGGACGACCCAGCCGGCCGAGACGGACGCGGTCGACACAGGATCGATCGCGGCGGGTTCGGCCGCGGCATAGGCTTCCACGACCGGAGCCGGCACCGGCGCGACAGCGGCGGCTTCCGCCTTGGTCGGCAGTTCGATCTCGGCGTTTGCCGAGGCCACCTGAACCTCTTCCCGCGGCCGGCGGCCGGGCGTCGGCACGTCGTTCTTGGGCAACAGCACCTTGGCGAGCGCCGTGACCGGATTGTTCTCCGCCAGCGCGACCAGCGGGCCGTCGCCGCGCGGCGAGGCTTTCGGCAGATAGGCCTTGATCAGCTGGGCCATCTGAGCGTCGCGCTTGGCGCCCGAGGCGCCGCCCATGACGACCGCCACCAGCCGGCGGTTGCCGTCCTCGACGGAAGAGACGAGGTTGTAGCCGGAGGCACGGGTGTAGCCGGTCTTGATACCGTCGACGCCCCTGATGCGCCCGAGCAGCCGGTTGTGGCCGTTGATGCGCGTGCGTCCATACATGAACGAACGCTGGGAGAAATAGCCGTAATACTGCGGATAGTGCTCGCGCAGCGCGATGCCGAGAACCGCCATGTCATGGGCGGTGGTGAACTGGGCCGGGTTGGGCAGGCCGTGGGCATTGCGGAAGACGGTGCTCTTCATGCCGAGCGCGCGCGCCTTCGCCGTCATCATGCGAGCGAAATTCTCTTCGGAGCCGCCCAGGAACTCGCCCATGGCCGTGGCGGAATCGTTGGCCGACTTGGTCACCATCGACAGGATAGCGGTTTCCACCGTCACCGATCCGCCTTTGCGGACGCCGAGTTTGGTTGGCGGTTCGGCGGCTGCGTTGGCCGAGAAGACGATCGGCGTGCTCTTGTTGATCTTGCCCTTCGAGAGGGCCTCGAAAGCCATGTAAAGGGTCATCATCTTGGTGAGCGAAGCGGGATAGCGCCGCGCATTCGCGTCCTTGGCGTAAAGCGTCTTGCCGGTCTTCGCGTCGATCACCACGGCCGCGTATTGCGCAGCCAGGGAGGCCGTCACGTCGGCCACGACGATCGTCATCGCCAAAAGGGCGATCACGGCCGGTTTAAAGGATGAGAGGGATTTGGAAATAACTGCCGCCAACGCCTTACGCACTGTTTTACCCTTTGACTTTTTTGTTGCTGGGGAGGGCAAAGGTCCCGCCCGATGGGGCAAGCTAGCGTGGGCAACGTTACCAATCCGTTTATGGTAACCGCCGCGTTCACCAATTTTCCCGCAGTCGAGGCAAACTTTATTCGAATCTTAGTAAACGGCGGCGCATCCGACTCACTGATTGCGGCGCACATTGACTTTTTGTGCGCTGCACAATATCTACAGGGCATTGCACAACAAGTCGGATCCAAGGAGCCGCGCAGATGACCCAGACCTACGAGGACTTCAGTAAATACGGCAAGGAGTTCGCCGACACCGGGCTCAAGAGCTTCGCGTCCGTTTCCAAGGGCGCCCAGGCGATCGCCGTCGAGGCCACCGACTACAGCAAGAAGAGCTTTGAGAACGGCAGCGCCTTTTTCGAGAAGCTGTTTTCCGCCAAGTCGTTCGAGAACGCGGTGGAAATCCAGACCGACTACGTGAAGCAGTCGTACGAGTCGCTTGTTGCTGAGGCCACCAAGATCGGCGATCTTTACGCCGAGCTCGCCAAGGAAACCTACAAGCCTTTCGAATCGCTCGTCGCCAAGGCGAAGTAACGGGCTTTCAATTCTGTCCGATTGCAGGCATTCGCCCCGCAAACGAACCCGGTCGCGTTTCTGCGGCCGGGTTTTTTCGTTTCATGGCGTCCGCATAAATCAAGTTTGCGAAAAACCCGGCGGATTGGCGGCCTGGCTGTATTGTCAGGCAACCAGAAGGGCTTAAAATCCGGCAACGAAGACCTACATGTCGTTACATAGACGGGGATTCGACCCAGAGGCAGGGCTAAGTGACAATCGGTCTAACTGCCACGACACATGTGGCGCGTATGCAAAACGAAGGCGGTGACGGCAATGGGGCCGGACGCAGCACAGCTGTCATCACGCGCACGAAGACCAAGACCAAAAAGCCCAGCCTGTATCGGGTTCTGATCCTCAACGACGACTACACCCCGATGGAATTCGTGGTCCACGTCCTGGAGCGGTTTTTCCAGAAGGACCGCGAAGCCGCCACGCGCATCATGCTCCATGTTCACAATCATGGGGTGGGCGAATGCGGGGTCTATACATTCGAGGTGGCCGAGACCAAAGTGTCTCAGGTCATGGATTTCGCCCGACAGAATCAGCATCCGCTGCAATGCGTGATGGAGAAGAAGTGAGGAATTGATGCCTGCATTTTCCCAAGGGCTGGAAAAAGCGCTCCACCAGGCGTTGACGTTCGCCAATGAACGTCACCACGAATATGCAACTCTCGAACACCTGCTGCTCGCCCTGATCGACGACGCCGAGGCCGCGGCCGTCATGCGCGCCTGCAATGTCGACCTGAGCGAACTGCGGCAGACCGTGGTTACCTATATCGATACCGAACTGGACAACCTCGTCACCGGTTATGACGAGGATTCCAAGCCGACCGCCGGTTTCCAGCGCGTGATCCAGCGCGCCGTGATCCATGTGCAGTCATCCGGCCGCGAAGAGGTTTCCGGCGCCAACGTGCTTGTCGCCATCTTCGCCGAGCGCGAAAGCCATGCCGCTTACTTCCTGCAGGAACAGCAGATGACCCGCTACGACGCGGTCAACTATATCTCGCATGGCATCGCCAAGCGCCCCGGCGCTTCCGAGAGCAGGACCCCACGCGGGGCCGAGGAAGAGCAGGGCGGCGTACCAGGCGCCGATCCGCAGGAGGACGGCGGCAAGAAGAAGCAGCAGGATGCCCTGACCGCCTATTGCGTCAACCTGAACAACAAGGCGAAGGCCGGCCGCATCGATCCGCTGATCGGCCGCAGTTCGGAGATCAGCCGCACCATCCAGGTGCTGTGCCGCCGGTCGAAGAACAATCCGCTCTATGTCGGCGACCCCGGCGTCGGCAAGACGGCGATCGCCGAAGGCCTGGCCAAGCGGATCGTCGAGGGCGATGTGCCGGAGGTGTTGAACGACGCGACCATCTTCGCGCTCGACATGGGCACGCTGCTTGCCGGCACGCGCTATCGCGGCGATTTCGAGGAACGGCTGAAGCAGGTCGTGAAGGAGCTTGAGGATTATCCGGGCGCCATCCTGTTCATCGACGAAATCCATACCGTGATCGGCGCCGGCGCAACGTCCGGCGGCGCCATGGATGCGTCCAACCTGTTGAAGCCGGCGCTGTCTTCCGGCGCGATCCGCTGCATCGGATCGACCACCTACAAGGAGTTCCGCCAGTTCTTCGAGAAGGACCGGGCGTTGGTGCGCCGGTTCCAGAAGATCGACGTCAACGAACCGACCATCGAGGACGCCATCGAAATCATGAAGGGGCTGAAGCCCTATTTCGAGGATTTCCACAAGGTCAAGTACACGGCCGACGCCATCAAGGCTTCGGTCGAGCTTTCGGCCCGCTACATCAACGACCGCAAGTTGCCGGACAAGGCGATCGACGTGATCGACGAGACCGGCGCCTCGCAGATGCTGGTGCCCGAGGCCAAGCGCAAGAAGACCATCGGCATCAAGGAGATCGAGGCGACTATCGCCACCATGGCGCGCATCCCGCCGAAGTCCGTCTCGGCGGATGACGAGAAGGTGCTGGCGGGTCTGGAGATCGAACTCAAGCGGGTCGTCTACGGCCAGGATACCGCCATCACCGCGCTGACCTCGGCGATCAAGCTGGCGCGCGCCGGCCTGCGCGAGCCGGAGAAGCCGATCGGCTCCTATTTGTTCTCGGGTCCGACCGGCGTCGGCAAGACCGAGGTTGCCAAGCAGTTGGCGGCGTCGCTCGGGGTTGAGCTGCTGCGGTTCGACATGTCGGAATATATGGAACGCCACACCGTCTCGCGGCTGATCGGCGCGCCTCCCGGCTATGTCGGCTTCGACCAGGGCGGCCTGTTGACCGACGGCGTCGACCAGCATCCGCACTGCGTGCTTTTGCTGGACGAAGTGGAGAAGGCCCATCCGGACCTGTTCAACATCCTGTTGCAGGTGATGGACCATGGCAAGCTGACGGACCATAACGGCAAGTCGATCGATTTCCGCAACGTGATCCTGATCATGACCACCAATGCGGGTGCTTCGGATGCGCAGCGCGCTGCCATCGGTTTCGGCTCGACCAAGCGCGAGGGCGACGACGTGGAGGCCATCAACCGGCTGTTCACGCCGGAATTCCGCAACCGTCTCGATGCGATCATCCCGTTCGGCTCGCTGCCGGTGCCGGTCGTGCATCAGGTCGTGCAGAAGTTCGTCATGCAGCTGGAAGCGCAGCTTTCCGAGCGTGGCGTCACCTTCGACCTGTCGCCCGACGCCATCGCGTGGCTGGCCGACAAGGGCTACGACGAGCGCATGGGCGCGCGTCCGCTCGGCCGCGTCATCCAGGAGCATATCAAGAAGCCGCTGGCGGACGAGGTGCTGTTTGGAAAGCTGAAGAACGGCGGCACGGTGCGCGTCACGGTCAAGAAAAAGGAGACTGGCGAATCCGGTCTCAAGCTGGAATCGCTGGCCGACGAAGCGCCGGTGAAGCCGAAGAAGGAAGAGCCGGCCGACAGGCCGAAGGCCCGCAAGGCTCCGGCCAGGAAGCCGGCGGCCAAGAAGGCGGTCGCGAAGAAAGAAGAGCCGAAAGGCAAGGACGGCGGCAAGCGCAGCCTGGTGCCGCAACTGCCACGGAAAAACTGAGCACCGCCAGCCAGTCGCGAAAATCGAAAAAGCCCCCGGTTCGCCGGGGGCTTTTTTGTTGGCAGGATCTAGCGGAGCGGCATATCCGCGGCCGGAAAGCGCCGGATGAAGAGACCCGCCGTCTTCCATACGATCACTGCAAGGATGGCGCCTGCGTATCCGTCGACGGCATAATGCCATCCCAGTACGACCGAGCCGGTCATGATCAGGACGGCGAAGACACCCAGCAAGGCCCCGGCCAGTTTCGACCGCGCGCCCGCATAAAGCGCGATAAGAACCGCGGTCGCCACGTGCAGGGACGGGAAGGCCGAAATGCCGGTATTGCCGTTTGCGATGTTCAGGTAGCCGCTCCAAAGCGTATCCTGGGTCTGCAGAGCCCAGACCGCGTGACTGCGTGCGGCTGCGGCGAGGGCGTCGGTGAGCGGCTGGTAGTCGTCGCCCAGGCCAAGCCGAGCGAAATAGCAGGGACCGGCGGATGAGAAACCGATTGCGACGAAAAATCCGCCGACAAGCCACAGCGTCATCAAGCTGATGAGGTAGCGATGCCTGAGCGCATTGTCGCGCTGGGTTATGGCGCAGGCGAATATCGAGCCGACGAGGACAACGAACCAGAAATTGTAGGCGAAGTTCAGGCCAAGAACAGCGAGCGGACTGCTAACCAGCCACCAGAGCCATTCATAAGGCTCCCTGCCGAAATGCAGGAAGCGGTCGAACCGCATCAGCGTTTCGTCCCAGGAAAACGGCTTCAGGATCGATATCGAACCCTTGAGCACGCCGAAAGCGCTGGCAAAAAGGATAAAGGCGGCTATGCCGTTGATGCCGTTCGCCAGGCGTTCGCCATTGCTGAAAAAATGCCCGAATGGCCGCAGAAATGACGAAAGAGGGTGGGGATCGCGCTCCACAATCGCGAGCCAGGCCAGTTTGACGAGCGCAAATCCGCAGCCGCCGAGCCAGAAAGCCGCCAGCAGGTACAGCCCGAAATCGGCTACGGTCCCGAAGTCGGGCACGCTGCGGGTATGCCAGCCGATCAGCAGGGAAAGAACCAACGTACCGATCGCCAGCGCATGAATCTGGCGGTGACGCCACACGGCAGCCAGAAAGATTCGCCCGTAATCGTGCCAGGCTGGCGATGTTCGCGGGGTGATGGACATTGTCTGGACCATGCGATCCTCATGGGTTCGCGCGAACTTATGCGCAAACCGCTTGCCATTTCGCTAATCGGCGCCGTCCGGCGGCAATTCTTCAGGTGTGCGTCAGGATCGATCGGGCCGAAATGCCCTGAGGTCAACTGCTGGGCCAGACACATTTTGATATCGTTCCAGCGCCGCCTCTATGCTACCCGACATTTCGATGCCTGTTGATCCATCCCTTTCGAGACGTTCATACCGCCGCCGCGTCTGGCTGCTGAGAGGCATTCGCGCCGCCTTTTCCCTGCCGGGTCTTATCCTGGCGAGCTCCTTCATCGGGTTTGCCGCACTTGCCAAGGATGCCGGGCTGACGCTGACGCAGACGGTGTTCATGACCGGCATCGTCTGGGCGCTCCCCTCGAAAGTGGTGCTGGTCGGCAGCGTCATCTCCAATACGGCGCTGCCGGCAGCGGCGCTTGCCGTGACGCTGTCGGCAATCCGGCTGATGCCGATGGTGGTGTCGATCATGCCCGAGGTGCGCACCGAGCGTACCCCAAGGTGGGTGCTCTACGCACTCGCGCACTGCGTGGCCGTTACTTCCTGGGTGGTCGCCCTCGAACGTTTCCGAACCGTGCCGCGCGACATGCGCACGACCTACTATGCGGGGCTCGGCTTTACGCTGATCCTGTTCAACATGCTGGTGGTGGCTGTCGTCTTTGTCCTGGCGCAATCGCTGCCGCCGGCGGTATCGGCGGTGCTGTTCATGCTGACGCCGATCTACTTCCTGACGTCGCTATGGGGTTCGGCACGGGAGCGCGCCGTCCATGTCGCCATGGTGCTGGGGCTGGTGCTCGGCCCTGTCTTCCACCTGCTGTTGCCCGAGTTCGATCTGGTTGCGGCCGGGCTCATCGGTGGCGGCCTTGCCTATGGCTGGCACGTTGTCACCAAGAGGAGGCGGGCCGAATGACGTTTTTCAGCAATTCGGCCTGGTGGTGGCCTTATCTCTTCATTCTCGTCGGCGGATGGATGGCCACCGACATATGGCGCTTCCTTGGCGTCTATCTCGGCGGCCGGATGTCGGAAGACTCCGAGGCCATGGTGCTGGTGCGCACCATGGCGACGGCGCTGGTGGCGGCGGTCATCGGCAATCTGATCGTGTTTCCCACGGGCGCCCTGGCCGATACGTCACTTGCCTTCCGCATCGGCGCTGCGGGGCTCGGCTTTTTTGCCTATATCGTCAGTGGCAAACGGATGCTGGTCGGCATCGTCACCACCGAAATCGTGCTTTGTATCGGGCTCTATATGGGCCTTTGACGGTCAGCCGGCAGCCTGCATGGCGGCGCGCGCCTTTTCCATGTTGGCGGTGAGCACGTCCGGATCTTCCTTTACCCCTGCATGGGGTTTTAGCTCAACGCCCTCGAAGCGAGGGAGAACGTGGACGTGGAGGTGATAGACGCTCTGTCCCGCCGCCGGTTCGTTGAATTGCCGGATGGTGACGCCGTCGGCGTTGAAGGCGGACTTTAGCGCCTTGGCCACCTTCTGCACGGTCTTGAACAAGGCGCCCAGCGTTTCCGGATCGGCATCGAGCAGATTGCGCGACGGCGCCTTCGGAACCACCAGCGCGTGCCCGTCGCCCTGGGGCATCAGGTCCATGAACGCGACGGTCGCATCGTCTTCGTAGAATTTGTATGCAGGCAGTTCGCCGCGCAGGATTTTGGCGAAGACGTTGGCGGGATCGTATTCTGTCATGATTGGCCTCGAAAAAGCGGACGAACGACTGACCGCAGGGGTACTCCAAACTGACGCCACTTGGCCATAGCCAACGAGGCGCGCCAGACTGCGGTTACTCATCCTCTATCGTCTGTTCCAGGTTCTTGCGGAAAGGCGTGTGCTCTTCCAGATACCCGCTCATCTGCTCGACGTCCTGCCGCTCACGCCTGAGATAGTCGGCAATGGCGCGCCGCAGGCCAGGGTGGGCGATGTAATGCGCGGAATGCGTGGTGACGGGCCGGTAGCCGCGCGCCAGCTTGTGCTCCCCTTGCGCGCCGGCTTCGACGACCTTCAGCTTTCGCTCGATGGCGAAGTCGATTGCCTGATGGTAGCAGACCTCGAAATGCAGGAAGGGATGATCTTCGATACAGCCCCAGTTGCGGCCGAAAAGCGCGTCCGAGCCGATGAAATTGATCGCTCCGGCGATGTAGCGCCCGTTTCGTTTGGCCATGACAAGCAGAATATCGTCCGGCATGCGTTCGCCAATGAGCGAGAAGAACTCCCGGTTGAGATAGGGCCGGCCCCATTTGCGGCCGCCCGTATCCATGTAGAACGCGTAGAAATCGTCCCACACCCGCTCGGTCAAATCCTTGCCGGTCAACCGCTCGATGCCGATGCCGTCGGCCAGCGCCTCGCGCCGCTCCTTCTTCAGCGCCTTGCGCTTGCGGGAGGCGAGCGTCGCCAGGAAATCGTCATAAGTGGCAAAACCTTCGTTGAAGAAATGGAACTGCTTATCGGTGCGGTGAAGGAAGCCGGCAGCTTCGAGGGTCGGGATATCGGCTTGCGGCATGAACGTGACGTGTGCGGAGGATACGCCCACCCTGTCGGTGACGAGCTTGATGCCTGCGGCAAGGCCGGCCTTGACGGCATCCTCATCCTCGCCCTGCGACACAAGCAGGCGCGGTCCGGTTGCAGGAGTGAACGGGACGCAGCATTGCAGCTTCGGATAATATTGCCCGCCGGCGCGCTCGAAAGCGTCGGCCCAGCCATGGTCGAACACGTATTCGCCCTGGCTGTGCGACTTCACATAGCAGGGAACGGCGCCGAGCAGACGGCCGTCGGCCGTTTCCAGCCGCAGATGGTGGCCTTGCCAGCCGCTGCGGCGGATGGCGCAGCCGGAATCCTCCAGCGCACTCAGAAAAGCGAAGGAAAGGAAGGGGTTGTAGCCGCCCGGTGATCCGGGAACGGTGCCGCCGAGCTTGTCCCATTCAGGAGCATCGAACGCGGCCATGCCGTTGGCGATACGCACGACATAATCTGTCTGCGCAGTCTTGCCGGCTCCGTCGCTGCCTTGATTCATCAGCCTTACTTAATCGTCCGCATGGCGGGTGCAAGGCCATCCTGTGGCTTGGGACTTCACGCGACCGGCACTTCCGGGCGGAAGCCCTCGAAGGTGATCTGGTCTCCATATTTGTAGCTCAGCTCCAGCGCCGGCTGGTCGCGAACCGTCCAGGTGATGACCGGCATCTTCAGCTTCTTGCGCACGAAACTGACGAACGGATTCGGCAGGTCGCCGGCGGCGTAGGAGGTGAAAGCGAGGTCGTGGGCCAGCATGGAGAAATGCGCCTCGATCAGCCTGTTCTCCTTGCCATAGGCAGTGAGGCCGCCGGGGATGCCCGGCGCGAATTTGGAAAAATCGCGGATCAGCCAGTGGTCGAACGACATGATCGCCGCCTTGCCGTCGTATTTCTTCAGCCTCTCGCCGACCGCGGCCACCAGCCCTTCGTCGCGACCCGGCGTGCCTTTCAGTTCGATGACCAGGGGAACGCGCCCGGCGACCAGCTTCAGCATCTCGTCCAGCGTCGGAGCATGGTCGGCGGTGCCGCCAATGCGCAATTGCTGCATTTCGGCGGTGGTGCGCTGCCAGACGAACCCGTCCTGGCCCGCCAGCCGCTTCAAGTCGTCATCATGGATGACGACCGGAACGAAATCCGATGTCAGATGGACATCGCATTCGATGGCGTAGTTGTGCTTCACGGCTGCTGAAAAGGCGGAAAGCGTGTTTTCCCACCGGGTCTTGTTGAGGTCATGCAGGCCGCGATGGGCGATAGGGCGCGCGGTCAACCAGGAAAGATCGCTCATGATCGCTATTCGACCTCGAATATCGCTTCGACCTCGACCGCTGCGTTGAGCGGCAACGAGGCGGTGCCCACGGCGGCGCGGGCGTGCTTGCCGCGCTCTCCAAGGACAGCCGCCAGAAGGTCGGACGCGCCGTTGGCGACCAGATGCTGCTCGGTGAAATCCGGGGTCGAGGCGACGAAGACCGTGATCTTCACCAGCTTGCTGATCTTCTCGAGATCGCCGAGCGCGGCCTTGGCCTGCGCCAGCACGTTGATGGCGCAGAACTTCGCCGCTTCCTTTCCCGTCGCAGTGTCGACTTCGCGTCCCAGCAGGCCGGCAGCCTGGAGCTTGCCATCCTTGAGCGGCAACTGTCCGGCCGTGAACAGCAGGTTGCCGGTTCGCGCATAGGGCACATAGTTGGCGGCCGGCGCCGCGGCCGCCGGGATGACGATGCCCAGATCGCTCAGCCGCTTTTCGATTGTTTCAGCCATGGTATTTCCCTATTGCTTGATGACATGCGTCGGCGTGGCCGAAATTGCTATTTTTGCCTCGCTTATGCCACGACTTTTTTTAAGCTGGATCATCTATCCCCGCGCGCTGCATCAGCCGCCATGACCGGAG
The DNA here is from genome assembly GCF_031457045.1 of Mesorhizobium sp. BE184. Lineage (NCBI taxonomy): Bacteria > Pseudomonadati > Pseudomonadota > Alphaproteobacteria > Hyphomicrobiales > Phyllobacteriaceae > Mesorhizobium > Mesorhizobium sp. BE184. Next base: position 1,374,383 of record NZ_JAVDVU010000001.1, on the reverse strand, counting down.
ACCGCCATGCGGGCCAAGCGCCTCGTTCTTCCAGCCCTGTTGCTTTCGGCTGCCCTGTTGCCGGCCCAGGCCTTGGCCGTGCCGCCCTTGCAACCGCATCGGGCCGTCTATGACCTGTCGCTGGACAAGGCGTCCGAACGCTCCGGCATCACCGGCATCTCTGGCCGGATGGTCTACGAGTTCAATGGCTCGGCCTGTGAGGGGTATGCGGTCAATTTCCGCTTTGTCACACAGATCGACACGCGTGAAAGCTCGCGGTTGACGGACCAGCAGACGACGACGTTCGAGGACGGCCAGGGCAAGACTTTTTCCTTCCTCACCAAGTCCTTCGTCGACCAGAATCTCGACAAGGAGGTGAGGGGCAAGGCGGTCCGCGATACCAAAGGGGTCAGGGTCGACATCGAGAAGCCGAAGAAGGATTCGCTGGAACTGATGGCCTCGCAGTTTCCGACACAGCATCTGGTCGAGTTGATCGGCAAGGCTGAAAAGGGTGAAAACTTTTACGAAACCAGCCTTTTCGACGGATCCGAGGATGCCAACAAGATCATGGCCACGACCGTCGTCGTCGGCAAGGCGACCGAGGCGAGCAAGAGCGACCCCGAATTGCCGGCTCTGTCGAAACTGGCCAAGGATAAGTACTGGCCGGTCGACATCGCCTATTTCGACGAAAGCGACAAGCAGGGTGGCGAGGAAGTTCCGCAGTACCGCATCTCCTTCAAGCTGCATGAGAACGGCCTGACGCGCGACCTGGTGATGGACTACGGCGAGTTTTCGATGACGGGCAAGCTGGTCAATCTTTCCCTGTTCGACCCGGCGCCGCAGAAGACCTGCAATCAGTAGCAGCCGGTGCATGGCGGTCTATGTCGATGCTGCGATCTGGAAGTGGGCCGGCCGCAAATGGTGCCATCTGCTGGCCGACGATGTCGATGAACTTCACCGTTTCGCCGCGCAGCTCGGCATAAAGCGCTCTTCCTACCAGGGACCGCCGAAAACGGCGGCGCCGCACTATGACATCACCGGTCTGGAGCGCGACCGGGCCGTGCGGCTGGGTGCGGTGGAATGCAGCCGCGAGCAGATCGTGGCAGTGTACAAGCGGGTGAAGGTGCGGGATTTCCGGCGGCAGCATCAGAGGTAGGCGCGCACCAGCATCACGGCCGGAACCAGCAGCACCACCGTCCAGGACGGCGCTCGCGCGAAAACCAGCACTGCGAAGCCGGCCAAGGCCAAACAAGCGTCGAACAGACTGAAAACCGAACCTACCAGTACCGGATCATAGAAGGCGGCAGCCAGTACACCGACGACAGCGGCGTTCGTTCCCTGCATGGCCGCGTCGGTGCGGGCGTTTGCGCGCAAGGCGCCGACGAAGGGCAGCGCGCCATAGACGAGCAGCAGGCCCGGCAGGAATATCGCGATCAGCGCCATGAGGCCGAGGACGATGCCGGCGAAACCCGGAGCCATGCTCGCGCCGAGATAGGCCGCGAAGGTGAAGAGCGGGCCGGGCAGGGCCTGCGCCAGTCCGTAGCCAGCAAGAAAGCTTTCCTGGGATACCCAGCCGGGCTCGACCACAGAGGCTTGCAGCAAGGGCAACACGACGTGCCCGCCGCCGAAGACGAGCGCGCCGGATTGATAAAAGGCATTGAACTGTCCGACGATGTGCGCGCCGCCACCGAGGGTTGCAGCCGGAGGCAATGCCACAAACAGCAGCATCGCCGCGGCGACCGCCGCCAGGCCGGCCTGCCTGGAGACCGGGACGGGGAGGCTGGATGGCGCCACGCCGGCCTTGGCTGTGCAGAAATAGGCGCCGAAAAGACCGCCGAGCACGATCGGTCCGATCTGCCCCAGGAAGCCGCCGACTGCCAGCGATATGGTGAGAGCGGCGAGGGCGATCAGAGCGCGCGGCAGGTCGGGCACCAATGAACGCGTCATGCCCCAAAGCGCCTGCGCGACTATGGCGGCCGCAACCAGCTTGAGCCCATGCACGATGGCGTCCGCCGTCGGGCCGGCCAACAACGCTGCTCCTAAACCGAAACCCAGCATCAGGATCGCCGAAGGCAGCGTAAAGCCCAGCCACGCGGCCAGGCCACCAATCAAGCCATTGCCGCGCAGCAGACCGAGCGAGAAGCCGACCTGGCTGGAGGCCGGCCCGGGCAGGAACTGGCACAGGGAAACGAGATCGGCATAATGCCGGTCATCCACCCACCGTCGGCGCGTTACGAACTCGTCGCGGAAATAACCGAGATGAGCGACGGGTCCGCCGAAAGAGATCAGCCCCAGCCTGAGGAAGATCAGGAAGATACTGGCGAACGTGCCGACGGCTTTGTCGGATTCCATCGTTTCGGGAAGCGGCATGGGCCGGGCGGCCTTCCTGGTGGCAGGGCGGGTGGGTCGAAACCAATCGATGCCGGTTTGCCGCGCCGCGCGCAAGCGGCCTCGTGTCGCGGCACCCTATTGCCGCCCCGCTTGCTTTTCCCGGCCTTCCCCTCTATATGCGCGCTCATTCCACACACGGACTTTGGTTTCCGACCGGGAGAAATCCGGAGGCGACCGCCGGTGGCGTCAGGGGCTTTTCCCGAAACGTCGTTGTCCGTGGAGGCCAACCGGAAAGGAAATAAAGAATGGCATTGCCCGATTTCAGCATGCGCCAGCTTCTTGAAGCTGGTTCCCACTTCGGCCACCAGACCCACCGCTGGAACCCGAAGATGGCGCCCTACATCTACGGCGCCCGCAACAACATCCACATCATCGACCTGTCGCAGACGGTTCCGCTGCTGCATCAGGCTTTGAAGCAGGTTTCCGATACTGTCGCCAAGGGCGGCCGCGTGCTGTTCGTCGGCACCAAGCGCCAGGCCTCGGACATCGTCGCCGACGCCGCGCAGCGTTCGGCCCAGTACTACGTCAACTCCCGCTGGCTCGGCGGCATGCTGACCAACTGGAAGACGATCTCCAATTCGATCCAGCGCTTGCGCAAGCTCGACGAGATCCTGTCGGGCGGCGAAGCCCATGGCTTCACCAAGAAGGAACGCCTGAACCTCGACCGTGAGCGCGAGAAGCTCGACAAGGCGCTCGGCGGCATCAAGGACATGGGCTCGACGCCCGACCTGATGTTCGTCATCGACACCAACAAGGAAGCCATCGCCATCCTCGAGGCGAAGCGTCTCGGCATCCCGGTCGTCGCGATCATCGATTCCAACTGCGATCCGGACAAGATCGACTTCCCGATCCCCGGCAATGACGACGCGGCGCGCGCCATCCAGCTCTATTGCGATCTGATCGCCAAGGCGGCCATCGACGGTATCGCGCGCCAGCAGGGCGCTCTGGGCGTCGACGTCGGCGCTTCGGCTGAGGCTCCGGTCGAGCCGGCTATCGAAGAAGCATCGGCTCCGGTTGCCGAGGAGACGCCTGTTCCGACGGACGACGCACCGAAAGCCTGATCGTGGAGGCCGTTCGCGGCCTTCATCCATCTCACACATCGGCGCGCTAAGCGCTTGAGCGAGGCGCATCATCGAAGGCTCGATGGTGCGCCACCCATTTGAATCCAATGGGCATTTCGAACAAAGAGGCGACAATGAGCATTTCAGCAGCACAGGTCAAAGAACTGCGCGACCTCACCGGCGCGGGCATGATGGACTGCAAGGCGGCCCTGGCCGAAACCAATGGCGATATGGAAGCCGCCGTCGACTGGCTGCGCAAGAAGGGCATTTCCAAGGCCGACAAGAAGGCCAGCCGCACCGCGGCCGAGGGCCTTATCGGCGTCGATTCCGGAGTGCGCGAAGCGGCGATCGTCGAGGTCAATTCCGAGACCGACTTCGTCGCCCGAAACGACGCCTTCCAGCAGATCGTCGCCAATGTATCCAAGGTCGCCTTGGCCTATGGCAAGACGGAAGCTGTCGCCATGGCGAAGTATCCCGGTTCCGACAAGTCGGTCACCGACACCATCAAGGATGCCGTCGGCACCATCGGCGAAAACCTGTCCTTCCGTCGCTCCGACAAGCTTACGGTCAGCCAGGGCGCGGTGGCGACGTACATCCACAATTCGGTTGCCGATAATCTCGGCAAGCTTGGCGTGCTCGTGGCGATCGAGACGACCGGCGATGCGCATAAGGCCGGCGCCTTCGCGCGTCAGGTCGCCATGCATATCGCGGCGATCAACCCGCTGGCGCTGAGCGAATCGGAAATCGATCCGGCCGCTGTCGAGCGCGAGAAGGCGATCTTCTCGGATCAGGCGCGCGCCTCCGGCAAGCCCGAGAACATCATCGAGAAGATGGTCGAGGGCCGGCTGCGCAAGTTCTACGAGGAAGTGGTGCTGTTGAAGCAGGCTTTCGTGCTCAATCCCGACCTCACCGTCGAGAAGGCGCTGAAGGAAGCCGAGAAGGAAATCGGCGCTCCGGCCAAGATCACCGCCTATGTGCGTTTCGCCCTCGGCGAAGGCATCGAGAAGGAAGAGACCGACTTCGCGGCGGAAGTTGCGGCTGCCGCCAAGGGCTAGGTCTCCAGCATTTTTACGAGCGTTTATCGGTCGGGTGTCCTGAAAGATACCCGGCCGATTTTCTGTTTGAACTCAAGGAAAACGTTCGAATGCACGCGTGCGGCCCCGCGTGACATCGCGGTGTCCTTCGTGTATCGGGTCAAGCCATTGCGGCAATATCGGGTGGCGCCGGGCGGCGAGCCGCCCTGCATGTCCGCCACCATGATTTCGGGGACGATATGACGGCCAAGCCTCTCTACCGACGTGTCCTGCTCAAGGCTTCCGGCGAAGCGCTCATGGGCGATCAGCATTTCGGCATCGACGTATCGGTTGTGGACCGCATCGCATCGGACATTGCTGAAGCGCGGGCGCTGGGCATCGAGGTGGGCGTCGTCATCGGTGGTGGCAATATCTTCCGCGGCGTCGCGGTCGCCTCCAAGGGTGGAGACCGTGTTACCGGCGACCATATGGGCATGCTGGCGACGGTCATCAATTCGCTGGCGCTGCGTACCTCCCTGATCAAGATCGGCGTCGATGCGGTGGTGCTGTCGGCCATCGCCATGCCGGAACTGTGCGAAAGCTTCTCGCAGCGCCAGGCCACCGCCTATATGAACCAGGGCAAGGTCGTCATCTTCGCCGGCGGCACGGGAAACCCGTTCTTCACCACCGATTCGGCGGCCGCGCTTCGTGCGGCCGAAATCGGCGCCGATGCCCTGTTCAAGGGCACGCAGGTGGACGGTGTCTATTCCGCCGATCCGAAGAAGGACCCCAAGGCGACCCGTTTCGAGCGGATCAGCCATGCCGAAGTGATCAATCGCGGTCTCTCGATCATGGATACGGCTGCGATTGCCCTTGCGCGCGAAAACAACATTCCGATAATCGTCTATTCGATCCACGAGAAGGGCGGGTTTGGCGATATACTGAGAGGCGGCGGCCGGTGCACGGTCGTCGCAGACGATTGAAAGCGAGCCCGGCGAACGGGCCGAGGAGACGGTTATGAGTGGCGACTATGACGATCTGAAACGGCGCATGGACGGGGCGATCGCCGCCTTCAAGCAGGACTTGGCTTCGCTGCGCACCGGGCGTGCCTCGAGCAATCTCCTCGACGCCGTGCAGGTGCAGGCCTACGGCACCGCCATGCCGATCAATCAGGTCGCCAGCGTATCGGTTCCGGAGCCGCGCATGATCTCGGTGTCGGTCTGGGACAAATCCATGGTCAGCGCCGTCGACCGCGCCATCCGCGAAGCCAATCTCGGCTTCAACCCCATCGTCGATGGCACCAATTTGCGCATACCGCTGCCCGAGCTCAACGAGCAGCGGCGCAAGGAACTGGTGAAGATTTCGCATGGCTATGCCGAGAATGCCCGTGTCGCTGCGCGCCATGTGCGCCGCGACGGTATGGACTTTCTCAAGAAAGCGGAAAAGGACGGCGATATTTCCGAGGACGACCAGCGCAAGCGATCCGACAGCGTGCAAAAGCTGACGGACGAGACGATCAGCACCATCGACAGTCTGCTTTCCGAAAAGGAAGCGGAAATCATGCAGGTTTAGGGTCTGCTGCAAAGCCACCCGAAAGCGAGAGAATGGCAAGCCCCGGGGCACCCGCGCATGTCGCGATCATCATGGACGGCAATGGCCGCTGGGCTAAGGCCCGCGGCCTGCCGCGACTTGCCGGCCACCGGGCCGGCGTCGAGGCGTTGCGCCAGGCGGTGCGGGCGGCTCCGCAGTTCGGAGTGTCCTATTTGACGGTGTATGCCTTCTCGTCCGAGAACTGGTCGCGGCCGAAGTCGGAAGTCAGCGACCTGATGGGATTGCTGAAGCTTTTCATCCGGCGCGATCTCGCCGAATTGCACCAGAACGGCGTCAAGGTTCGTATCATCGGCGACCGCGTCGGCCTGCAGCCGGACATTCGCGGCCTGCTTGAAGACGCCGAGGCGCTGACCGCCGGCAACACAGGACTGACGCTCGTCATCGCCTTCAACTATGGCGGGCGCGACGAGATCGTACGCGCCGCGAGCCGCTTGGCCAATGCCGTCGCCCGAGGCGAAATCGCCGCCGAGGCGATCACCATGGAAACGTTTTCGTCCGCCCTGGACACCTCGGACATTCCCGACCCTGACCTGGTCATCCGCACCAGCGGTGAATTGCGGCTTTCCAACTTTCTTCTGTGGCAGGCGGCATACAGCGAACTGGTTTTCCTGCCGTGCTACTGGCCCGATTTCAGCCGCGACCATTTTGCCGAAGCGCTGCGCGATTTCAGCGGGCGTCAAAGGCGGTTTGGAGGCCTCGCCGCTCAAGACGTCGCGTCATGAGCGCGCAATGAGCAACCTTCAAGTTCGCGTCATTTCGGCGCTTGTGCTGGTTGCGGTCATTCTTGTTCCGACATGGTTCGGCGGTTTCCTGTTCCGATTGGCCAGCGCGGTAATCGCTGGCGCGATTTTCTACGAATGGACGCAGATGGCGCGGTCGGCGGTGTCGTCGATCGGACCGGCCACAAACCTGCTGCCGCAAGCGCTGATGCTGGTCTTTGCGCTGGCGTTGGTCGCCGATTTGCCGGCCTGGTCCCTTCTGCTGCTGCTGGCGGCTATCGTGGCGGCGACGGCCATTTTTTCCTCCATGCGTGGCACCGGACAATGGGACGCCGCCGGGCTCGCCTATGCCGGGCTTTCCGGCCTGTCGCTGGCGCTGCTTCGCGATTCCAACCATGCAGGGCTGGTTGCGGTGCTGTTTCTTTTCGCAGTCGTCTGGGCGACCGACGTCTTTGCCTATTTTGTCGGGCGCGCGGTCGGCGGGCCGAAGCTCGCGCCCTCCATTTCGCCCGGCAAGACACGCAGCGGCGCGGTCGGCGGCGCGGTTGGCGGCGTCGTGGCCGGCGTGCTGCTGGCGATCCTGGCTGGCGCCGGCAATATTTTCACGCTGGCTTTGGTGGCGCTGGTGCTTTCCGTCGTCGCCCAGGCAGGCGACCTGTTCGAATCCTGGGTCAAGCGGCGGCATGGGCGCAAGGATTCGGGCAATCTGATCCCTGGCCATGGCGGCGTCATGGACAGGGTGGACGGGCTTGTCGCGGCGGCGTTCGCCCTTTACCTGATCGGCTGGATGGCGGCGTCGGCCGAGCACCCGGCGCAGGGACTTTTCCCCGCATGAAGGGCGCGGGCTGTTGCGCGCGTCATGGATTTGCCTGCTTTGACGAAGAAGTCAGAGCCGGCCGTTACGGCATAGAGGGCACCTTTTGACCGAGATCATGCACGCCGTCTTCAGCACCGAGGGCATTGTCCTCGGCACGCTCGTGCCGTTCCTGTTCGTGCTGACGGTCGTCGTGTTCGTGCATGAGATGGGTCACTATCTGGTCGGCCGCGCCTGCGGCATCGGCGTTCAGGCCTTTTCCATCGGTTTCGGGCCGGAACTCGTCGGCTTCAATGACAGGCACGGCACGCGCTGGAAGCTCTGCGCCGTGCCGCTCGGCGGCTATGTGAAGTTCGTCGGAGATATGAACGCGACCTCCAGCCAGCCCGGCGCCGAGGAACTCGACGCCCTGAGCGAGGACGAGCGCAAGGTCGCCTTCCACACGCAGCCGATCTGGAAGCGCGCCGCCACCGTGTTCGCAGGTCCGCTGTTCAATTTCCTTTTGACCATCGCCGTGTTTACCGTGCTGTTTTCCGTCTACGGGCGCTATGTCTCGGAGCCGATGGTGGCTTCGGTGACCGCCGACAGCCCGGCTGCACAGGCCGGAGTGATGCCGGGCGACCGTTTCGTCAGCGTCGACGGCCGCAAGGTCGAAACCTTCGGCGACGTGCAGCGGCTGGTTTCAGGCCGGGCAGGGGACGCGATCACCTTCGTCATGCTGCGCGATGGCAAGGAAGTCAGTCTGACCGCGACGCCGAGCCTGATGGAGCAGGAAGACGCGCTTGGAAACAAGGTCAAGGTTGCGATCATCGGTGTCACCAATAACGAGCAGGTCGGCCAGCCGCGGCTCGTCACCTACGGCCCGGTGCAGGCGCTTTCAGCGGCGGTGTCGGAAACCGGCCATATCATCGAGCGCACAGGCCAGTTCCTGACGCGCTTCGCCGTCGGCCGGGAGGACAAATGCCAGCTCGGCGGTCCGGTGAAGATCGCCGGCATGGCCGGTCAGGCGGCCAAGCTCGGCTTCGAATGGCTGGTGCAGCTGGTGGCGTTGCTGTCCGTCGGCATCGGCATCCTCAATCTGCTGCCGATTCCACCGCTGGATGGCGGTCACCTCGCCTTTTATGCCATCGAGGCGGTCATCAGGCGGCCCGTTTCGGAATGGATGATGGAGGCCGTCTACCGAACGGGGTTGGTTCTGGTTCTGGGCTTCATGGGGTTCGTGTTCTGGAACGATCTGTTCGGGTGCTGAAATCATGAACAAATTCAGTACGTCAGCCGATGGCATTGAGGGTGCGTTTACCATGCGTGGGGATATGCGTGACGCGAAAGCCACGCCTGCGCGGGAAGTAAATACAAATTAACCAGAAGCCTTGCGTGTAGGGAAAATCCGGTTATTACGGTATGGGAAATTTACCGCGACGTCCGGTTTTCTCGCCGTGGGGACTTCGAGAAAAAGGTTATAGAGCCCGATGAAGGCATCCAAGTTTCTTAGCGCTGCTTCAGCGGCGGCTTTGTCCGCCGCCCTGGTTGTTCCAGGTGCGCTTGTTGTTCAGTTCGCCGCCGTTTCGGCGGCCGAGGCTGCTGTGGTGAGCAGGATCGAAGTGCGTGGCAACACGCGCGTCGATGCCGATACGATCCGCAACTATGTCTCGATCAAGCCCGGCAAGTCGTTCTCGGGCGGCGACATCGACGAGGCCGTCAAGGGCCTGTTCGGCACCGGCCTGTTCTCCGACGTCCAGATCAACCAGGTCGGCTCCTCGCTGGTCATCACCGTGTCCGAGTACAAGGTGGTCAACCAGGTGCTCTTCCAGGGCAACAAGAAGATCAAGGACGCGCAGCTTTCGAACGTCGTGCAGCTGAAGCCGCGCGGTTCGTTCTCGCAGGCCACGCTCGACGCCGATGCCCAGGCGGTCAAGGCTGCCTACGGCAATATCGGCCGCGACGACGCCTCGGTGACGACGCAGATCATGGATCTGGGCGACAACCGCGTGAATGTTGTGTTCAACATCACCGAAGGCGACCGCACCAAGATCGCGGCGATCAATTTCGTCGGCAACACGGCCTATTCCAGCCGTCGTCTGGCCGATGTCATCAACACCAAGCGTTCGACCGTGCTGTCGTTCCTGCTGCGCGACGACGTCTATGACGAGCAGAAGCTGCGCGCCGACGAAGAGCTGCTGCGCCGTTTCTACTACAATCACGGCTATGCCGACTTCCAGGTCGTCTCGGCGTTCGGCGAGCTTGACGATGCGACCAACGAATACACTGTCACCATCACCGTGCAGGAAGGCGAGCGCTACCGCTTCGGCGACGTGTCCGTCGACAGCACCATTCCGGAAGTCGATGCGGCCTCTTTGAATTCGGTGGTCGAGTCCCATGCCGGCGATGTCTACAGCGCCAAGGATGTCGAAGATTCGATCATCGCCATCACCGAGCGTGTTGCTGGCCAGGGCTATGCCTTCGCGCAGGTTACGCCGCGCGGCGACCGCAATTACGAAAACCGCACCATTTCGGTTGTCTATACGGTCGATCAGGGCACCAAGGCCTATGTCGAGCGTATCGAAATCCGCGGCAATTCGCGCACGCGCGACTACGTCATCCGCCGCGAGTTCGATATCAGCGAAGGCGACGCCTTCAACCAGGTGCTGATCCAGCGCGCGAAGAAGCGGCTGGAAGCCCTCGATTTCTTTGAGAAGGTCGATATCTCCACGGCGCCCGGCTCCGAGCCGGACCAGGTCGTCCTGGTCGTCGATGTGACCGAGAAATCGACCGGTGAATTTTCCATCGGCGCCGGCTATTCGACCGGTGGCGACACGCCCGGCGCTTCGGTGCAGGGTTCGGTGTCCGAGCGCAACTTCCTCGGCCGCGGCCAGTTCATCCGCTTCTCGGCGGGTGGCGGCAAGAATTCGCGCGACTATTCGTTCTCATTCACGGAGCCGTATTTCCTCGGCCACCGCATCTCCGCTGGTTTCGATATCTTCAAGTCGACCCGCGACTATGACAATTACGACTCTGAATCGACCGGCGCGACGATCCGTTTCGGCCTGCCGATCACCGACAACATCACAACTCAGCTCGCCTACAATATCTCGCAGGAGAAGTACGAGCTGGATGACGATTGCATAACCGCCGGTGGATATGACCCTCTGAAATGTACGGTCTCCACTGCAATCCTCGATGGCATCGATGAAAGCCCGTGGCTGAAGTCGTCGATCAGCGGCGCGCTGATTTACAACACCATCGACAACGAGAAGAAGCCGCATAGCGGTATCTACGCCAATCTCGGCGCCGAGTTCGCCGGCGTCGGCGGCGACGCCAAATATGTCAAGCTGACGGCGCGCGGTTCCTACTACCAGACATTGTCGGAAGAGCTGGATATCGTCGGCGTGTTTTCGGGCGGCGCTGGCTATATCGCCAGCTATGGCGATGGCAAGCTGCGCGTGTTCGACCATTTCAAGAGTAACGACCGTATGATCCGCGGCTTCGAGTACAATGGCATCGGTCCGATAGCCAACGATGCGGACGATCATGTCGGTGGTACGACCTATTTCAATGCTTCGGCGGAAGCGCAGTTCCCGCTGCCAGCAGTTCCGGAAAGCCTCGGCCTGCGTGGCGCGGTGTTTGCCGACGCTGCGACCCTCTACGGTACGGAGTTAGCGTCCAACCGTGTTCTGTCCGGGTCGGCTAATATGGAATGGCGCGCTTCCGTCGGCATCGGCATCCTGTGGGATTCGCCGTTCGGGCCGCTGCGCGTCGATTACGCCGTACCGGTCAAGAAGGAAAAGACCGACGACGTCCAGGAACTCAACTTCGGCATGTCCACCCGCTTCTAAGCGCGGACGTTTCCGGGCCTCGCGGTCCGGAAACGTGTGACCCGATCAGCTGGATATTGCTTTGCGATGACCGAACCGGTGTTTTTCGCGCCTTCCCGCCAGTATACGGTGGCCGAGGTCGCGAACTTGACTGGCTCGTCGCTGGTCAACCCGGCCTATGCCGATACGGTCATCGACACCATAGCTTCCGCGACCGAAGGCGGCGAGCGCGCGCTCGTCTTCGTCGATGGCAAGCGCAATGCCGGCCTGATGGCGTCACTGTTCGCGACGGCCGTCCTTTGTCCCATTGAACTGGCTGACGCGGCGCCCACCGGCGTCGCCGTGCTGGTAAACCAGCGGCCGCAACTGGCGTTCGCCACGATCGGCAGGCTGCTTTTCCCGGCCGCGGCCACGCCCGTCGCGCTGACGTCTGAAAAGGGCATATCCAAGCAGGCTCATGTGGATGCGACTGCGAAGGTCGAGAAGGGCGCCATCATCGAGGCCGGCGCGGTGGTCGGTCCGGGCGCCGCCATCGGCAGCGGCACCATCATTGCCCCCAACGCCGTAATCGGAGCCGGATGCCAGATCGGCCGTGATGGCTATGTCGGCCCCAATGTGAGCGTGCAATATGCGCTGATCGGCAATCGCGTCATCATCCATGGCGGCGCCAGCATCGGCCAGGACGGTTTCGGCTTCGTGCCGGGTCCGAAAGGCCCGGAACGTATGCCGCAGATCGGCCGCGTCATCATCCAGGACGATGTCGAGATCGGTTCCAACACCACGGTGGACCGCGGCGCCATGGCCGATACGATCATCGGCGAGGGGACCAAGATCGACAATCTGGTGCAGATCGCCCACAATGTCCGCATCGGGCGCGGCTGCATTATCGCTGGCCATTGCGGTCTTTCCGGTTCGGTGACGCTCGGCGATTTCGTCATGCTGGGCGGCCGTGTCGGCATCGCCGACCACATCACCGTTGGCGACCGCGCCCAGGTGGCCGCATCTTCCGGCCTGATGTACGACATTCCGGCCGGCGAGCGCTGGGCCGGCCTGCCGGCGCAGCCGATGCGCGATTTCTTCCGCGAGCTTTCAGCCATCCGGAATTTCACCAAGCACACCAAGGGGGACAAGAATGGCTGACGCGGCGGGCGCTGCGCTGGGGGCGGTGGACATTATGGGGCTGTTGAAGCTCCTGCCACATCGCTATCCGTTCCTGATGATCGACCGCATCGTCGAGATCGACGGTGACGATTCCGCCGTCGGCATCAAGAACGTGACCATCAACGAGCCGCATTTCCTTGGCCATTTTCCGGACCAGCCGGTGATGCCGGGCGTGCTGATCATCGAGGCGATGGCGCAGACCGCCGGCGCCATCTGCATCCGCCAACTCGGGACGACCAAACCATCCCTGGTCTACTTCCTCACCATCGACGGGGCCAAGTTCCGCAAGCCCGTCGTTCCCGGCGATCAGTTGCGCATTGCGGTGAAGAAGATCAAAAAACGCGGCAATCTCCTCAAATTCGCCTGCGAGGGTCTTGTCGACGGCGCAAAAGTCGCGGAGGCCGAGATTTCCGCTATGATGGTCGAGAACGACTGAACCCCCGGGTGCTTATGAAAATCGAGACTTCCATCCATCCTTCGGCGGTTGTCGAAGCCGGCGCGCAGATCGGCGCGGGCGTTCGCATCGGTCCCTTCTGCCATGTCGGCGCCGATGCCATTGTCGCGGACAACGTGGAATTGGTCAGCCATGTCTCGATCATGGGAGCGACCACGGTCGGCGCAGGCACCAGGGTCTACCCGATGGCAACGCTCGGTGCGCCGCCGCAGAACGCGCGGCACAAGGGCGGGCGAACGACGCTCATCATCGGCGCGAACTGCACCATCCGCGAGGGCGTGACGATGCACACCGGCACCGATACAAGCCGGGGCGAAACGGTGATCGGCGACAATGGAAATTTCCTCGCCTATGCGCATGTCGCGCATGACTGCATCGTCGGCAAGAACGCGACCTTCGCCAATGGCGCGACGCTCGGCGGCCATTGCGAGATCGGCGACAACGTCAACATCGGCGGGCTGACCGCCGTGCACCAGTTCGTTCGCGTCGGCGACAATGCCTTTCTCGGCGGCTGCTCGGCCGTGGTCGGCGATGTCATCCCTTACGCGATTGCCGTAGGCAACCGTGCCCAGTTGCGCGGGCTCAACATTATCGGGCTGAAACGCTCGGGGCTTGAGCGCGCCGAAATCCATCTGCTGCGCCGGGCCTACCGGACGATCTTCGACCGCTCCCGCACCATCGGTGAGAATGTCGAACTGGCGCGGGGCGAATTTTCCGGATCGCCCACAGCCATGAAGATCATCGACTTCATCTCCAGCCGGGGCAAGCGCCATTACGCCATGCCGCCGCTGACGGGCGGAGCCGACGACGATGCCGATGACGAAGACTGAAGACGCCGCGCGTTTTCAGCTTCCTCCCGGCAGCAAGGTCGGGATCGTCGCCGGAGGCGGCAGCCTGCCCATCGAAGTGGCCGATACGCTGAAGCGGCAAGGCCTGGCCCCCTTCGTCCTTATCGTTGAAGGCGAGGTCGGGCCCGATGCCGGGCTTGACCGGTACGAACATGAGACATTGGCGCTGGAGCATGTCGGCTCGCTCACGGCCACACTGAAGCGCCATGGCGTCACCCATCTGGTGCTGGCCGGTGAGATCAGGCGGCGGCCCCGGCTTTCGGCCATGCGCCTCAATTTCGGGCTGTTGTCCATCGTTCCGCTCCTCCTCAGGGCGCTGGCGCGCGGCGACGACGGCCTGTTGAAGATACTGGTTCGCGGCATTGAGGCACGGGGCTTCCAGGTGGTCGGCGCGCACGAGATCGTGCCCGATCTGCTTGCTAGCGAAGGCGCTTTCGGAAAGATCGCGCCCAAAAAATCGGACTGGCGGGACATCGAGGCCGCGCGTGCGGCCGCCAAGGCGATCGGGGCACTCGACATCGGCCAGGCCGCGGTGGCCATCGGTGGCAGGGCTGTCGCGCTCGAAGGCATCGAGGGCACCAACGGCCTGTTGGAGCGGGTGAAGGATTTACGCGGTCACGGACGCCTTGCCGGAAAGGCGGGCGGGGTGCTGGTCAAATGCGCCAAGCCCGGGCAGGAAGTGCGCGCCGACCTGCCATCGATAGGCCCGCAGACCGTCGAACTGGCCCATGCCGCCGGGCTGTCCGGCATTGCCGTCGAGGCCGGGCGCTCGCTGGTGATGGAGGCGGGCAGGGTGATCGAAGCCGCAGACCGGCTGGGCCTGTTCGTCATCGGCCTGCCGGCAAAGGATGATGTTCATGGAGACCGCATCCATGGAGCATGAGCCGACGGACAGCAGGCCGCTCAGAATCGCGGTGGTCGCTGGGGAGGAATCCGGCGATCTGCTCGGCGCGGATCTCGTACGGGCGCTGCAGCTTGCCAGCGGCCGCGAGGTTCACCTTGCCGGCATCGGTGGTCGCCATTTGCAGGAACTCGGGCTTGCCTCGCTGTTCGATGCCGGCGAGATCGCGCTGGTCGGCGTCAGCGCCATCCTGCGCGACCTGCCGCGGCTGATCCGCCGCATCGGCCAGACAGCCGCTGCCATCGCCGCCGAGCAGCCGGATTGCCTCGTCACCATCGACAGTCCGGATTTCTCGCTGCGGGTTGCGAAGAAGGTGCGCGCGGCGAACCCGTCCATTCCGGTCATCCATTATGTCTGCCCCAGCGTCTGGGCCTGGAGGCCGGGCAGGGCGCCCGCCATGAAGCCCTATGTCGATCGCATATTGTGCCTGCTGCCCTTCGAGCCGGCCGAATTGCAGCGCCTGGGTGGGCCGCCGGGCACCTATGTCGGCCACCGGCTGACGCACGATGCCGGCGTCGCGCTGGCAGCCGAAGGACAGCGCAATCCGCGCGATCTGTCGGCGGAGCGTACCAAGACGCTGCTGTTGCTGCCGGGTTCACGTCGCAGCGAGGTGCACCGGCTGATCGAACCGTTCGGCGAAACCGTTTCGGTGCTGCAGGCGCGTGGGCATAGATTGCGGCTGCTGCTGCCGACCGTTCCGCATGTGGCCGATCTGGTGCGCGCGTCGGTTTCCGGCTGGCGGGATCAGCCCGAGATTGTCACCGCCCAGGACGCCAAATGGCAGGCTTTCGGCCAGGCTGATGCGGCGCTGATTGCCTCCGGCACGGTCTCGCTCGAACTTGCGCTGAGCGGGGTGCCGATGGTTTCGGCATACCGGCTGGACCCGGTCATGCGCCTTGCGCAGCGGCTGATCACGTCCTGGTCGGCATTGCTGCCGAACCTGATCGCCGACCGCGCCATCGTGCCGGAGTTCTACAACGACTATGTCCGGCCGGGGAATCTGGCACGGCATGTCGAGGCGCTGTTCACCGACACCGAGATGCGCGCCTGGCAGAAGGAAGGCTTTGCGGAGGTGCGCCGCCGCATGGCGACCGACCGCCCGGCCGGCGAGATCGCAGCCGAGGCGGTGATGGAAGTAATTCGGCAATAGGCAATCGGCAATCGGGTAAATTGGCCTTGCACGGCTGAAATCTGTGCACGATGCAGTGCCGACTGCCGACTGCCGACTGCCGACTGCCGACTGCCGTTCTACCGCTTGGCAATCGGCACGTAATCCCGCTCCGGCGCGCCGGTGTAGAGCTGGCGCGGACGGCCGATCTTCTGGTGCGGGTCCTCGATCATTTCCTTCCACTGCGCGATCCAGCCGACGGTGCGGGCGACGGCGAACAGCACGGTGAACATGGTAGTGGGGAAGCCCAGCGCCTTCAGCGTGATGCCGGAATAGAAGTCGACGTTCGGGTAGAGCTTCTTCTCGATGAAGTACTCGTCGGTCAGCGCGATCTTCTCGAGCTCCATGGCGATGTCGAGCAGCGGATCGTCCTTGATGCCGAGTTCGCCGAGAACCTCATGCGCGGTCTTCTGCATGATCTTGGCGCGCGGATCGTAGTTCTTGTAAACGCGGTGGCCGAAACCCATGAGGCGGAACGGATCGTTCTTGTCCTTGGCGCGACCGATGAATTCCGGGATGTGGTCGACATGGCCGATCTCGGACAACATGTTGAGCGCCGCCTCGTTGGCGCCGCCATGCGCCGGCCCCCACAGGCAGGCAATGCCGGCGGCGATGCAGGCGAACGGGTTGGCGCCGGAAGAGCCGGCCAGGCGAACCGTCGAGGTCGAGGCATTCTGCTCATGGTCGGCGTGCAGGATGAAGATGCGCTCCATGGCGCGCGCCAGCACCGGGTTCACCTTGTATTCCTCGCATGGCACGGCGAAGCACATGTGGAGGAAGTTGGCGGCGAAGCCGAGGTCGTTCTTCGGGTAAATGAAGGGCTGGCCGATATGGTACTTGTAGGCCATGGCGGCGATGGTCGGCATTTTTGCGATCAGGCGCATGGAAGCGACCATGCGCTGGTACGGATCCGAGATGTCGGTGGAGTCGTGATAGAACGCCGACAGCGCCCCGACGACGCCACACATGACGGCCATCGGATGCGCGTCGCGGCGGAACCCGGTGAAGAAGCGCGACATCTGCTCATGCACCATGGTGTGGCGCGTCACGCGGTAATCGAAATCGTCCTTCTGGGCCTTGGTCGGCAGCTCGCCGTAAAGAAGCAGGTAGCAGACTTCGAGGAAGTCGCCATGCTCGGCCAACTGGTCGATCGGATAGCCGCGGTGCAGCAAAACGCCAGCATCGCCGTCGATGAAGGTGATTTCCGATTCACAGGCGGCGGTCGAGGTGAAGCCTGGATCGTAGGTGAAAGCGCCCGTCGTCGAGTAGAGTGCACCGATGTCGATGACGTCCGGGCCGATGGAGCCGCTTCGGACCTTGAACTGGTGGGACTTGCCGCCCAGGTCCAGTGTTGCAGTCTTTTCGGTCATCGCAAACTCCTTTTGTTTCCTCTTGCCCTTCAGGCAAAATTATCTTGCAACGCAAAGCGTTGGAAAAATTTTTGAATGCGCGAGAACACTACCCCGCCCGAGGGTGCATGCCTGATTAGTCCAACGCTAATGTTGCACCGCAATACGCGCCTTTCAATGCCAATTTCTTGTGCCAGGTCCCCTCTAATCGATTTGATCGCCGATGCGCGCCAGACTTTCGTCGCGACCCAGCACGGCCAGAACGTCGAACACGCCGGGAGACGTGCTGCGGCCCGTCAGAGCGGCGCGCAAGGGCTGCGCAAGCTTGCCGAGCTTAAGGCCGTTTGCCTCGGAATAAGACCGTACGACGGCCTCAGTCGATGCCGCGTTCCAGTCGGTCACGGCCTCAAATCCCGGCAGCAATGCCGCAAGCACGGCTTTGGCATCGGCGTCGAGAATCGCGTGCGCCTTCTCGTCCAGCGCCAGCGGCCGGTCGGCGACGAGGAAATAGGCGCTGTCGGCCAGCTCCACCAGTGTCCTGGCGCGCTCCTTCAGCCCGGGCATGGCCTGTAGCAGCCGGTCCTTGGCCTTCTCGTCCAGCTTCGCGGCCAGCGCCTCGCCATTCGGCAGATGCGGCAGCGTCTCGATGAAGATATTCGTCAGCGCCGCGTCGTCCATGGCGCGCATGTGAACGCCATTCAGCGCTTCGAGCTTGGCGAAGTCGAAGCGCGCGGCGCCCTTGTTGACGTCGACAATGTCGAACCACGAGACCATGTCGGCCACGGACATGATTTCGTCGTCGCCATGGCTCCAGCCAAGCCGCGCCAGATAGTTCAGCAGCGCCTCGGGCAGATAGCCCATGGCGCGATAGGCCTCGACGCCGAGCGCGCCATGGCGCTTGGACAGCTTCGCTCCGTCGGCGCCGTGAATGAGCGGAATATGCGCCATCCTCGGCACGGTCCAGCCCATGGCGTCGTAGATCACCGTCTGGCGCGCTGCGTTGGTCAGGTGGTCGTCGCCGCGGATGATGTCGGTGACGCCCATGTCATGATCGTCGACCACCACGGCATGCATGTAGGTCGGGTTGCCGTCGGAGCGCAGGATGATGAAATCGTCGAGGTCCTTGTTGGGAAAGCGCACGTCGCCCTGCACCTTGTCGCGCACCAGAGTTTCGCCCTCGGACGGAGCCTTGATGCGGATCGCGCCGCGCACGCCGGCAGGCGCCTCCGACGGGTCGCGGTCGCGCCAGCGGCCGTCGTAGCGGGGCGGGCGCCCTTCGGCGCGGGCCTTCTCGCGCATCGCCTCCAGTTCCGCCGGCGTGGCGTAGCAATAATAGGCCTTGCCGTTGCGAACCAGTTCCTCGGCCACCTCGCGGTGGCGAGCGGCGCGCTCGAATTGCGAGACCGGCTCGCCCTCCCAGGTCAGGCCAAGCCAGGACAGTCCATCAAGGATGGCGGCGGTGGCCGCATCGGTGGAGCGTTCGCGGTCGGTATCCTCGATGCGCAGCAGCATCGTGCCGCCCGTATGCCTGGCATAGAGCCAGTTGAACAGCGCCGTGCGCGCGCCGCCGATATGGAGATAGCCGGTGGGCGAGGGGGCAAAGCGGGTAACGACCGTTTCGGACATAGAACTCTTCAGAACCTTCGGGCATTGGCGGACTTTTCCGCGCCGGGCGTTCATGTAGCATAGGGGGGCATGGGCGCAAGGGGCAGACCCGATGGCGGGGCAGGGCCGGGGCGGCAAAGACAGCGGGAAAGCTGACCGCGACGTCAGCGAACGGTCGCTGTTCGCGCCGACGCCGGCGCCGGATTCTCATGCCGGGTTGCGGGTAGATACCGCGGCTATGCGAAGCTCGCCGGTCACAGCCGATGACGGCGCAGCAGCGTCGCCGTTGCGGGAGCCGGCGCACGGACCTGCCCCTCAAGGTGAAATCCTTCCCGCGGAATATCTGCCCGGAAAGATCCAGCTTTCCCGGCCCGGTCCGGCCAGATGGCGGCTCGCGCAAAGTCTTGGCCGGATTTCCGTCCATGACCTTGGCCGCAGCCTTGCCGTGGCCTCCGGTACGGAACTCGACCGAGGCGTCGGCTTCCTGCTCGTTCCTGTCTTCCTGGCCACTGGAGCCCTGTTCTATTTCGCGGTGGCATCCGAACCCGGTTTCCTGCAGCCGGTCATGTGCGTCGTGGCTTTGGCCTGCCTGATGCTCGCCTGCCGCTCGCAGCCGAAAATGCATCTTTTGTTCGCTGTCGGGTTCTTTTGCGCGCTCGGCGTTCTGGCGGCGAAGGTCGAGACCTGGCGGGGCGGCGGCGAGACGCTCGGGTCGGACATTTCCACGCGCCTGACCGGTCGGGTCGTTTCAATCGACGAACTGGCCAGCGGCCGGGTGCGGCTGACGCTGGACGTGATTTCGACCGCGCGGCCGAAGCTGCGTTACCAACCGGAGCGCGTGCGGCTGTCGGCCCGCGCCATCCCGGCCGGAACAATGGCGGGATCGCAGGTCAGCGGCTTCGTGCGACTTTTGCCGCCGACCGGGCCGGTGAGGCCGGGCGGCTACGACTTCTCCTTCGAAAGCTATTTCGAGGGCCTGGGCGGCAGCGGCTTTTTCCTCAGCAATCCCAAGCTGGAGCCAATCAAGGAGGTGCCGCTCAAGGCGCGGCTGGCGACGGCGGTGCAGAATATCCGCGACGCCATCGCAGGCCGCATCCGCGCCACCATTGGCGGACCGGAAGGCGAAATCGCCGCCGCCCTCATGGTCGGCGTGCGCGCCGGCATTCCCGAGCCGATCAACGAGGCGATGCGGCGCACCGGCATCTACCACATCATCTCGATTTCCGGGCTGCACATGGCGCTGGTCGCCGGCACGGTGATGGTGATGCTGCGCGCCGCCTTCGCGCTGTTTCCCGGCTTTTCTTCGCGACGCCCGGTGAAGAAATATGCCGCCGCGGCGGCGCTGTTTTCGATCGCGGCGTACCTTTCCATTTCGGGCGTCGTTGTCGCCGCCGAGCGCAGCTTCATCATGCTGGCGGTGATGCTGACGGCGGTGCTGTTCGACCGCGCGGCGCTGACCATGCGCAACCTCGCCATCTCGGCGGTCATCGTCATCCTGGTGTCGCCGCACGAGGTGGTCGGCCCGAGCTTCCAGATGTCGTTCGCAGCGACCGCGGCGCTGGTTGGCGCCTATGCGTGGTGGTCGGACTACCGCGCGACCAAAAGCGCAAGCGGCCCGCCGGCGGAGCGCTCACTCCTCGCCGATCTCACGGGCCGGTTCTTCAGCGCCGGGGTCGGCATCGCCGCGACCACGATCATCGCCGGCAGCGCCACCGCCTTGTTCGCCATGTGGCACTTCCAGCGCGTGTCGCCGCTCAGCCTGTTCGCCAACCTCGCCGTGATGCCCATCGTCTCGCTGGCGGTGATGCCCTTCGCGGTGCTCTCCGCCATCGCCATGCCGTTCGGCGCCGACGGGCCATTTCTCTACGTGGTGGGAAAGGGGCTGACGGCGATGATCGCCATCTCCGATTGGATTTCCGTGCGGTCGCCAGTCGATGCGGTCGGGCTGGTGTCCATCCAGTCCGTCCTGCTCGTCACCGTCGCGCTGGTGATCGCGACCGTGGCGACGACCCGGCTGCGCCTGGCGGCCATTCCGTTCGCGCTTGGCGGCATACTCGCCATGCCGAGCGTGCGAACGCCGGACGTCCTGGTCGCGGAGGATGCGCATCTGATCGCCATGCCGATCGGCGGCGGCGAACTCGCCGTCAATCGGCCGAAGCCGAACCAGTTCACCATCGACAACTGGCGTCGCGCGCTTGATGCGGAAACTGTGATCGGGCCCGAAACCCTCAAAGGCGAAGAAACAAGGCTGGTCACAACCGGCGCGCTCGACCTCCCGCCCGGCACGCCATTTCTCTGCACACCGGACAGTTGCGTGGCGCGGCACGTCTCGGGGGCAATCGTGGCGCGGGTGAAGGACGAACGGTCGGCCGGCAATGCCTGCGGATTCGCGGCCTTGATCGTCATCGACGACGCAACCGCTTCCGATCCCTGCCATGACCCGCTGGTTGCGGTCATCACCAGACAGGAGCTTGCGCAATCGGGCAGCGCCGCCGTGTATTTCGCTCCGCAGTCAGCCGCCGCGCCAGCGGAAATCCAGTTCGCCATCGTTGGCGACTACCGGCCCTGGCACGTGCAGCGGCAGTTCTCGCGCGAGGCGAGGGGACTGCCGCCGTTCGAGCGCCGGTCACGCCAGGACGCGAGCCGTCAAAGACGAAATGCGGAAGACGAGCAAAATTCGGAAGATGAATGACGCAACCATGCGCGGCAAACTCCAAGCCGCGTGTCGGATTCGATACGTCAAGCCAAGCCAAGCCAAGCCGCTGATCCGGATCAGTAGCGCCTGATCAGCCCGACCAGCCGACCCTGCACCTTGACCCGGTCGGGGCCGAAGATGCGGGTTTCATAGGCGGGGTTCGCCGCTTCCAGCGCGATGGATGCGCCCTTGCGGCGGAAGCGCTTGAGGGTCGCCTCCTCGTCGTCCACCAGGGCGACGATGATCTCACCGGGGCTGGCGGTGTTGGCGTTGCGGATGATGACCGTGTCGCCGTCGAAAATGCCGGCCTCGATCATCGAATCGCCCTTGACCTCGAGCGCGTAGTGCTCGCCGCCCGAAATCATGTCCGGCGGCACGGAAATCGAATGGGTCTTGTGCTGGATGGCGTCGATCGGCACGCCGGCGGCGATGCGGCCCATGACGGGAATGGAAATGGCGGCGGCGGCATCGTCGTCGTTGCCGGCGGCCTGCAGACGGGTCGGCTCCTTCGGTTGCGGCCTGCCGAGGCCACCCTGGATAATTCCGGGCGAGAATTTCCGCGCGGCGTTGAGACCTGGCGCGATCGAATCCGGCAGGCGAAGCACTTCCAGGGCGCGGGCGCGGTTCGGCAGCCGGCGGATGAAGCCGCGCTCTTCCAGCGCCGTGATGAGCCTGTGGATGCCCGACTTCGAAGCCAGATCCAGCGCCTCCTTCATCTCGTCGAAGGAAGGGGGAATGCCGCTTTCCTTCAGCCTTTCATGGATGAAAAGAAGCAGTTCATGTTGCTTGCGCGTCAGCATTGCGGCCCCCAAGGGTGTCGAACAGAATCGAAAAAACAAACCCAGAACAAACACTATCTGTTCCAGTTGTGTTCCGCAACCGTTTAAAGTTTAATGAATGTGTTGACGTTTTGTTCAGCAAGCCCGCCGCCACGCGGGCGTCAGCGCAGCATCAGCACCTTGCACGGGTCCCCGGCTGCGGCGGCGGGGGCGAAAGGCTCGCGCACGATCAGGCCGTTGGCGTCGGCCATCATGCGCAGCATGGACGAATCCTGCACGCTGAAAGGCGTCGCCGTTAGGCTGCTTGCTCCATCGTGGACGACGGCGCGCACATAATCCTGGCGCTGGTCGTTTTCGGCCATCGGGGCGGCAAGCTGTGCCTCGCGGATGTCTTGCACGAATTGCCGCCCGCCAAGGCGGGCCAGCAGCGGCTTGAGGAACAGCTGCGTACAAACGAGGCTCGCCACCGGGTTGCCAGGCAAGCCAACGCAGCGGATGGGCCCCATGCGCCCGAACATCAGCGGTTTGCCGGGACGCATGGCGATCTTCCAGAAATCCAGCGTCATGCCCTCGCCGGTGAGCACGTCGTGGACGAGATCGTGATCGCCGACGGAAGCGCCGCCGAGCGTGACGATGACGTTTGCGCCAGCCGCCACCGCCTTGCGCACCAGGGCTGCGATGGCGTCCTTGCTGTCCTTGGCGATGCCGAGATCAATGGCTTGCGCGCCAACCGAGCGGGCCGCGGCGGCGACGCCATAGGCATTGGACGAGATGATCTGGTCTGGCCCGAGTTCAGCGCCCGGCAGCATCAATTCGTCGCCGGTGGCGATGATGGCGACGAGCGGCTGGCCGATGACGGGGACTCGCGGATAGTTTGCCGAAGCCGCCAGCGAAAGGGCCGCGGGATCGAGCAGCCGGCCTTTTTCAAGGACGACGTCGCCGTCGGCAAAATCGAGGCCGGCCTTTCGCACATTGCGGCCAGGGCTGGCCGGTTCCAGCACCTCAATGACGCCGTTGCCGGTGGCGCGGACGTTTTCCTGGATGACGACCGTGTCGGCACCCGCCGGCAGCGGTGCGCCGGTGAAGACACGCACTGTCTGGCCGCGCTCCACAGTACCGGCAAATCCCTGGCCAGCCGGCGCGGCGCCGATCACGGTGAGCTGGGCGGGCGCGGTCGACACATCGGCCGCCTTGACCGCGTAGCCGTCCATGGCGGAAGCGTGGAAGGGCGGCTGGGTACGCCGGGCGACCAGAGGCTGTGCAAGGACACGCTCGAAAGCCTCGTGCAGCGCGACGTTCTCGGCGGGCAAGGGCTCAACGCCGTCCAGCAGGCGCTGCAGTGCTTCGGCGACTGGAACAAGCGCCATCACGCCGCCTCGTAATCGCCTGATTTTCCGCCGCTTTTCAGCTTCAGCCGAATGCCGGATATGACCATGGCCCGGTCTACGGCCTTGGCCATGTCGTAGATGGTCAGGCAGGCGACGGAGGCTGCCGTCAGCGCTTCCATTTCCACGCCTGTCTTGCCGGTTACGCGGGCTTGCGCCGTCACGCGCAAGCCCGGCAAGCTTTCGTCGGGCTCGATCTCCACCGACACCTTGGTCAGCAGAAGCGGGTGGCAGAGCGGGATCAGCTCATGCGTCTTCTTGGCGGCCATGATACCGGCGATGCGCGCGGTGCCCAGCACGTCGCCCTTCCTGGCATTGCCGTCGAGGATCATGCGCAGCGTTTCCGGCTGCATGGAGACGAACCCTTCGGCCACCGCGAAGCGAACAGTCTCGGCCTTGCCGCCGACATCGACCATGTTGGCTTCGCCGGTGGCGCCGATATGGGTGAGGCCTGGGACGGGCAGCGAATCGCCGGCCATCTCAGGCCTGCGCCGCGGCGATGTCGAGGCTGAGCAGCGCGCGCGTCGCTTGCGTCACGTCGGGCTGCCGCATCAGGCTTTCGCCGACCAGGAAGGTATCGATCCCGCTTTTCTGCAGCCTGCGGCAATCTTCATTGGTGAAGATGCCGCTTTCGGACACCAGCAGGCGATCGTTCGGGATCATCGAGGCGAGCCGTTCGGAGGTCTGCAACGTCGTCTCGAAGGTGCGCAGGTCGCGATTGTTGATGCCGATCAGCCTTGATTTCAGCCGAAGCGCCCGCTCGGTCTCGGCTTCGTCATGCACTTCGATGAGAACGTCCATCCCGAGCGAAAACGCCGTATCCTCAAGTTCGGCCGCCATCGCGTCATCGACGCTGGCCATGATGATGAGGACGGCGTCGGCGCCCCAGGCCCGCGCCTCATGGACCTGATAGGGGTCGAAGAGAAAATCCTTGCGCAGCGCCGGCAGGGACACGGCGTTGCGGGCCCCGGTCAGGAACTCCGGCGCGCCCTGGAAGGAGGGCCGGTCGGTCAACACGGACAGGCACGCCGCGCCGCCCTTCGCATAGGCTGCGGCGAGAGAAGGCGGATCGAAATCGGCGCGGATGAGGCCCTTGGAAGGGCTCGCCTTCTTGATCTCGGCGATCAAACCTATCTTGCCGGCTGCGCGCTTGGCCTGCAGAGCGGCTATGAAGCCGCGGGGCGCGCTGGCATCGGCGGCGCGCGCCTTGATTTCCGCAAGCGGGACGCGGGCCTTGGCTTCCGCGATCTCGTCGCGCTTGTAGGCTTCGATCTTTTTCAGGATATCGGCCATCGCGTTACCTGTTGGAAACAGCGATGAGCTTGTCGAGGACGGCAACCGCCCGGCCGTTGTCGATCGCCTCGGCGGCCATGGCGATGCCTTCTGCGAGCTTGGCGGTCTTGCCGGCGACCACGAGACCGGCGCCGGCATTCATCAGAACCGTATCGCGGAACGCGCCGGGCGCTCCTTCGAGCATGGTGCGCAGCGCATTGGCATTGAAAGCCGCGTCGCCGCCATTGAGCTCTTCCTGGGTGTGGCGGGCGATGCCGAAAGCCTCCGGAGTCAGCGTGAAGGTGCGGATCGTCCCGTCGGACAGTTCCGCCACCTGCGTTTCACCGGTCGTGGTGATCTCGTCATAGCCGTCGCCATGCGCCACCCAGGCGTATTTGGTGCCAAGCGCCTTGAGTGTTTCGGCGACCGGAATGGTCCATTCGGGCGAGAAGACGCCGACCATCTGGCGGTCGACGCCGGCGGGATTGGAAAGCGGACCGATAAGGTTGAAGATGGTACGGATGCCCAGTTCGACGCGCGTCGGCCCGACATGTTTCATCGCCGGATGATGCGACGGCGAGAACATGAAGCCGACACCGGCCTCGTGGATGCAGCGGCTGATCGCCTCCGGTTGCAGTTCGATGTTGACGCCGAGCGCGGCCAGGACATCGGCGGCTCCGGTCAACGAAGACAGCGCCCGGTTGCCGTGCTTGGCGACCGGAACGCCGCATGCAGCGATGACGAATGCGGAAGCGGTGGAGATATTCACGCTGTGCAGGCCGTCGCCGCCGGTTCCGACGATGTCGATCGCGCCGGCGGGTGCATCGACCCGCAGCATCTTGGCGCGCATGGTGGCGACCGCGGCGGAAATCTCATGCACGCTTTCGCCGCGCACGCGCAGCGCCATCAGGAAAGCCCCGATCTGGCCGGGCGTAGCGTCGCCGGACATGATGACCTCAAACGCCTCGCGCGCCTCGTCGAAGGACAGGACGTCGCCAACCGCAACCTTGGCGATATGCGGCTTCAGTGCGCTCATTGGGCGAGCGCCTGGGTCATCGCGGTCTGGTCGATCTGCACGCTGTACTGCGTCTGCAACTGCGCGACCAACTGATCGAGCAGATCGTCCGACAGGCCGGAGGCGAAGGATTTCTGTGCTTCCGCCGGTACGGTGCTGGCGTCCGCGCCTGCCGGCTCGAAGACTTCCGCCACCTTGAACAGGATCTTGGCCTCGCCCGTCGGGGCCGCCACGACGCCGGTGCCGCCTTCGCCGACGCCGAACATGGCGGCGGTGCCGTCCTTGCCGAAGTCGGCGTCGTCGGCCTCGCGTTTCAATCCGCGCTTAGTCTGCTTTTCGAGCTTGAGCTCGCCGGCGATGGCGTCGAGGGCCGTGCCGTCCTTGGCCCGCTTTTCGAGTTCTTCCGCCTTGGCGGTAAGCCGCTTGGACGTTTCCGCCGCGGTCCAGTCGGCGATGACCTTCTGGCGCACTTCATCCAGCGTCCGGTCGCGGGCAGGGGTGATGGCGCTGACCTCATAGAAGACATAGCCATTGTCGGCGGTCGTCAGGCCTTCATTCTCGATGCCGGTTTCGGCGTCGAAGACGGAACGAATGAGCGAGGCCGATTCGGGCAGGGTCTCGATGACGGCGCCATCCGGCTTGCGCGCGGAGCGGTCGATGGCATCGATGGTGACCACCTTGAGCTTCAGCTTGTCGGCGGCTTCCTGCATGGAAGCGCCGCCGGCGCGGGCGTCTTCATAAGAATCGTGCACATCGAGCAGGATGCGACTGGCTTCGGCAAGCGCAAGATCCTTCTTGATCTGCTGGGACACCTCGGCAACCGGCTTGACCACCTCCGGCTTGATGTCGGTAACGCGCAGGAGCACCGGGCCAAAGGAGCCCTGGACGACCGGGCTGACCTCGTTGACGTTCAGCGCGAAGGCGGCGTCCGCGACGGCCTTGTCGGCGATCTTGTCCTTCGGCAGCGTGCCGAGCAGGGTATCGGCCTGGGTTTTGCCTTCCGCAGTTACAAGCTTGTCGAAGGTCGCGCCGCTTTTCAGCGAATCGAACGCCGCCTTGGCGTCGTCGGCCGACTTGAACACAAGCTGTTCGATGGTGCGCGTTTCCGGTGTCGTGTAGCGCGCCTTGTTCTTCTCGTAGTCCTCGGCCACCTGCTGGTCGCTGACCGCGCTCAGATCCATGATGTCTTCCGGCTCGAGCCGGACGTAGGAGAACTTGCGGTATTCAGGCGCCGCGTAGGTCTTCTTGTTCTGGTCGAAATACGTCGAAAGCGCGCTGTCGGAGGGCGCTTCGATGGGTTCCACCAGCGACTTGGGCAGGACCAGATACTCCACGGTGCGGTCTTCGCCGCGATAGAGCGCGACCGCCTTCATGAAGGTATCCGGCATTTTCATGCCGTCTGAAACGGCCTCGACGATCTGCTGGCGCACGGCGACCTGGGAGCGGTTCTTGAGGTAGTCTTCCGGGCGCATGCCGATCTGGCGCAGGAGATATTCGAACGTCTGGCGATCGAACCTGCCGTCGGGACCGTGGAAGGCGGGATCATCAAAGGTGAGCTGCGCCAGCCGGTCCTTGGAAAGGCCCAGACCCAGCTTGCGCGCCTGCTCGTCGAGCACCGCTCCGGATACAAGCTGCGTCAGCACCTGGCCATCGATGCCGAGGGTATTGGCCTGCTCGCGCGTCAGCCTCTGGCCGAACTGCTGCGACATGAGCGAGAGCTGTCGATCATAGGCGAGCCGGTATTCGTTCACGGATACCGACGTTCCTCCGGCAACAACGACCGAATGGTGTCCGGCAACCGTGCCCAGGAGGCGGCCGGAAATGCCCCAGACAGCGAAGCTGATCACCAACAGGAAGAGCAGCCCCTTGGCGACCCAGGTTCCCGCCACGTTTCTCAAACTACCAAGCATATTGTGTTCCGAATTTGCCCGAAGGAGCGCAATAGCGTCCTTCCGGGCCAGTGTCGATTGCTTTGTGGCCTGATTTTGGTAGTGAAAGTGTCCATTGCAGGTCGCCGGAGAGCATATCGCCATGACGCCAGGAATTCGCCCGCTTGTCGCCGGCAATTGGAAAATGAACGGCACCAGCGCTTCGCTCAATGAACTGCTGATGATCGGCAATGGCTTCATGAGCGGGCTGGACGCGGCGACCGAGGCGCTGGTCTGCGTGCCGGCGACCCTGCTCACTCGTGCGGCGGAAATTCTTTCGCGCACACCGGTTCATACCGGCGGCCAGAATTGCGACGCCGAGGAAAGCGGGCCGCATACCGGCGATATTTCTGCAGAAATGCTGAAGGATGCCGGGGCAAGCCATGTCATTGTCGGCCATTCGGAGCGCCGGACCGACCACGGCGAGACCGACGCGATGGTGCAGGCCAAGGCCGTGGCCGCATGGAGGGCCGGGCTGGTGGCGGTCATCTGCATCGGCGAGACGCGAGCCGAACGGGAAGTCGGCGCCACGCTCGATATCCTGTCGCGCCAGATCGCTGGCTCGGTTCCGGCCAGCGCAACGCAGGCATCGACGATCATCGCCTATGAGCCTGTCTGGGCGATCGGCACGGGGCTGGTTCCCACCGTCGCCGACGTGGCGGAGGCGCACGCGCATGTGCGCGCCGAGCTTGCCAGCAAGCTTGGAGCCGCAACCGCCGGGAAAATCCGCATTCTCTACGGAGGCTCGGTCAAGCCATCCAATGCGCGCGAACTGCTGATGATCGACAATGTCGATGGCGCCCTGGTCGGAGGCGCCAGCCTCAAGGCCGCCGATTTCCTCGGCATCGCCGACGCCTACCGATCCTGAAAGAGCCCGGTCCTTCGGCCAAAAGTCATTGCATAAGGGCGGTCAATTCCCATATTCCGGGCGCGGGCTTGGAAATGCCGTCAAAGCATTGTAAGAGCCGGCTCCAATTCAGCGGTCGCGTTCGCGCGGGCCGAACGCTTTGCCGGGATATGCAATGGAAACCATACTGATCGTCGTCCATCTTATGGTGGTGCTGGCCCTCGTTGGCGTCGTGCTGCTGCAGCGCTCCGAAGGCGGCGGTCTGGGTATCGGCGGCGGCTCCGGCTTCATGACCGCCCGTGGGGCTGCCAATGCGCTGACGCGCGCGACGGCGATCCTGGCGGCCGCGTTCTTCGCGACGTCGCTGATCCTGTCCATTCTGGCGCGCTATGGCGACAAGCCGATCGACATTCTCGACCGGGCGCCGGCGACGCAGCAGAACGGTGGCGGCAACGGCGTGCTCGACCAGCTTCCGGGCACGGCGACGCCTGCCGCTCCGTCCGGCAACACCGCGCCGACGCCGCCCTCGGGTAACGACGCTCCTGCGGCGCAGCAGCCGGGAGCGGCTGCTCCGGTCACGCCTCCGGCGTCCGGCGCTACCCCGCCCGCCTCGTCTCCCGCGGCGCAGCCCGCGCAGCCGCAGGTTCCCAACCAGTAGCCGGTTTCGTTCAGAGCTTTTTGCCGCGCGGCGAAATCGCCTCGCAGGGTACAAAGGCGGCAACAGCTCGATGAAGCGTGATCCTTTCCGAGAATTACTGCGTGCTTTTCGGAATGGGCCTCAGCGAATTATGCCACCGGCTGTTGTTGTTTGGTCACAGTTGCGGCAAATGCCGCACGATCACGAAGATTCGATCTGTTCCTGACCTATGGGCCGCTTGAGGCCCGTCGCCTCAATCGATTATAGCTTTTTTGCGGCCACCCGGTGCTCTGTGAGTGCCGTGCGATGCCGTGGGCAACAAGCATATCTGATCGGATCTTCGCCATGCAGCTTCGCAGCTTCATTTTCGCCGGCCTCTGCGCCGCGCTCGTTTCCGGTGCGCCGGCTTACGCAGCCATGCCGACTTCTGCCCCCGAGGCAGTGGTCAAAACAGACGTCGTCACCGTTGCCGCAAAGAAAAGCGACGCGGCCGAACTCAAGCTTCTCAAGCGGAAAAAGAAGCCGACCGACACCGATCTGGCGCGTATTTCCGAACTTGAGGCCAAGATTCAGGCCGACAGGCTGGTTGCCAGGGAAAAGGCGATCGAAGCCAAGAAGCTCGCCATGCGTGAAGCAGCCAAGGCGCGCGCCCAGGCTGAACGCGAGGCATTCCTCGCCAAAAAACTGGAGCGCAGCGGAGCCAAGGGCAAGACCGAGCAGGTCGCCGAGACCAAGGCCGCGCCCAGGCAGTCGATCAAGCTTTTCGATCCGATCAAGCCGGCCAAGGTCGAGCAGGAACGCGAAGAGGTGCTGCCCGCGGAAGCGATGAATGTGGCGCTGACCGGCAACAACGGCGAATTGCGCAGCGAATCGCGTGATGCAGCCCGTCCGACAGGCGGCCTTTTCGCCGGTCTGTTTGGGGGCGGTGCGTCGGCCTCGTCGATTTCGCTGCTGCCAGAGACTCGCGCGCTCGATGCGGCGTTGCAAAAGAGGCAGGCGAAGCGGCCCTTCAAGGTCAAGCCGGAATTCGAGCCGCAGGAAGTCAGCTTCAGCGGCTACGCTCCTGGCACAATCGTCATCAATACCAGTGAACGCCGGCTCTATCTTGTCGATTCGTCCTCGACGGCCCGTCGCTACGCCATTGCCGTTGGCAAGGAAGGCCTGCAGTTCAAGGGCAGCGTCGCTGTCGGCGACAAGCAGGAATGGCCGCGCTGGATCCCGACCAAGGAGATGCAGGAACGCGAGCCGAAGCATTATGGCCAGTACAAGGATGGAATGCCCGGCGGTGGCCAGAACCCGCTCGGCGCCCGCGCCATCTACCTCTACGACGGCAAGAAGGACACGCACCTGCGCATCCACGGCACCATTGCGCCGCAGACCATCGGCACCAGCGCATCCAATGGCTGCTTCCGCATGATCAACGAGCACGTCATGGACCTGTACCGCCGTGTGCCCGTGGGAGCCAAGGTCGTCATTCTCTGACGATCGGAACATTTTCTTCGGAGGGCCGGCGATCCGCCGGCCCTTTCGTTTTGGCCGGTCAAGCATCTCATTTGGAAAAACCGTTCGCAGTGGTTTTTCTTCTGGCGGAATCGGTCCGGCAGCGTTAAGCGATGACTCCCATGGCCCGATATGTATTCATCACCGGCGGCGTGGTTTCCTCCCTTGGCAAAGGCATAGCCGCGGCGGCTCTCGGAGCGCTGCTGCAGGCGCGAGGTTACCGCGTGCGCATCCGCAAGCTCGACCCCTATCTCAATGTCGATCCGGGCACGATGTCCCCCTATCAGCATGGCGAGGTGTTCGTGACCGACGATGGGGCCGAGACCGATCTCGACCTCGGCCACTACGAGCGTTTCACCGGCCGCTCCGCCAACCAGCAGGACAACATCACCACCGGCCGCATCTACAAGAACATCATCGAGCGCGAGCGGCGCGGCGACTATCTCGGCGCCACCGTGCAGGTCATCCCGCACGTCACCGACGAGATCAAGAATTTCGTCCTCGAAGGCAATGACGAGTACGATTTCGTCATCTGCGAGATTGGCGGCACGGTCGGCGACATCGAGGCGATGCCGTTCCTGGAAGCGATCCGCCAGCTCGGCAACGACCTGCCGCGCAACAATGCCGTCTATGTCCACCTGACACTGATGCCGTGGATTCCGGCCGCCGGCGAGTTGAAGACCAAGCCGACTCAGCATTCGGTCAAGGAGCTCCGCTCCATCGGCATCGCGCCCGACATTCTGCTGGTGCGCGCCGACCGCTCGATCCCCAAGGAAGAGCGGCGCAAGCTGTCGCTGTTCTGCAACGTGCGCGAGAGCGCCGTCATCCAGGCGCTCGACGTAGGCCACATCTACGACGTGCCGATCGCCTATCACAAGGAAGGGCTGGATTCCGAGGTTCTGGCGGCATTCGGCATCGAGCCTGCGCCGAAGCCCCGCATGGAGCCGTGGCAAGGCGTTTCGGAGCGAATCCACAACCCCGAAGGCGAAGTCACCATCGCCATCGTCGGCAAATACACCGGCCTGAAGGACGCCTACAAGTCGCTGATCGAGGCGCTGTCGCATGGCGGCATGGCCAACCGGGTCCGGGTCAAGCTCGACTGGATCGAGAGCGAGATTTTCGAAAAGGAAGACCCGGCGCCCTGGCTGGAAAAAGTTCATGGCATCCTGGTGCCCGGCGGCTTCGGCGAGCGTGGCTCGGAAGGCAAGATCCTGGCGGCCAAGTTCGCGCGCGAGCGCAAGGTGCCGTATTTCGGCATCTGCTTCGGCATGCAGATGGCCTGCATCGAGGCTGCACGGTCGCTGGCGGGGATCGATGCCGCGTCCTCGACCGAGTTTGGCGCCACCGGCGAGCCGGTCGTCGGCCTGATGACCGAATGGTTGAAGGGCAACATGCTTGAGAAGCGCCGCGAAACGGGTGACCTCGGCGGCACGATGCGGCTCGGCGCCTATGATGCACGGCTGACCGCCGGATCTAAGATTGCCGAGATTTATGGCGATACCGACATTTCCGAGCGCCATCGCCACCGCTACGAGGTCAATATCGACTACAAGGAGCGGCTCGAGGATTGCGGCCTGGTGTTCGCCGGCATGTCGCCCGACGGCGTGCTGCCGGAGACGGTCGAATATCCCGACCATCCCTGGTTCATCGGCGTGCAGTACCACCCCGAACTGAAGAGCCGGCCGCTGGAGCCGCATCCGCTGTTCGCTTCATTCATCAACGCGGCGGTGGAGCAGTCTAGGTTGGTGTGAGGCCGTCGACGTCGGTTGGGCCAATGTGGTAGAATGGCTTCATGGGTAAGATCGAACAGATAGCCAAATCCGTCGAGGCGCTGGAAGGCAAGGAATTCGAAGCATTCGTCGAATGGTTCGAAAATCTCCGGGCAGAGCGTTGGGATCGCCAGATCGAGGCGGATGCCAAGGCCGGCAAGTTGGACAAACGCGCTGAAGAAGCGCTCGCCGAATTGGCGGCCGGACGGACCAGGCCTCTTTGAAGCATCATGCCGCATCCGCATTCTGGGATGCCTACGCAATTTTGCCTAGAGCTGTACAGCGGCAGGCCGACGTCAATTTCCGACGGCTCAAATCAGATCCATTCCATCCCTCACTGCATTTCAAACAGGTTGGCAGATATTGGTCGGTTCGTATCGGCCGTACCTACAGGGCGGTAGCAGTCAGGAAGGATGACGATCTCGTCTGGTTCTGGATCGGCACTCACGCCGAATACGACAAGCTGATCGGGTGAAACTGTGCCCAACTATGTCGCTCTCCTGTACAGCATCGTTCTGACGCCGCAGCGGCGTGTTGTCATGACCGATCTCAAGGACATGGCCGTATCGCTCGGCCTGCGGAATCCCCGCACGCTGGCCGCCACCGGCAATCTGGTTTTCGAAGCCGAGAAGACGCCCGTTGCGGACCTTGAGGCTAAGCTGGAGGCCGCCTTCGAGAAAACCTTCGGTCGCCATGTCGACATCGTCGTGCGCCCGGCCGACGCCTGGAAGAAACTCGCGCAAGGCAATCCGTTTCCGGCGGAATCGCTCGCAACGCCTGCCCAAGTCGCCGTGCGGGTGATGCGCGAGCCCGTTCCGGACGAGGTGGAGGACGAGTTGAAGGCCGCGGTCGCGCCGGACGAGAAACTGCGCATCGTCGGCGGCGACATCTGGCTGTTCTTTTCGCGCGCCACGCCCAATTCGCGCCTGCTCACCGCCTCCAACCACAAGCGCTTCGGCGTCGGAACCTCGCGCAACTGGAACACGGTGCGCAAGCTGGTCGAGATGGTGGCGGGTTGAGGCGGCGACCACGCTTCGGCATGCCTCCGGGACGGCGGGGAGCGGCCCGACACCTCCGGGTCTTGCATTGATAAAATACCTGACTTAAGTCAGATAAATGGACCAGAACGACATACGTGAAATCCGCCAGTTCAACCGTGCCGTCACGCAACGCATCGGCGTGCTTCAGGACAGCTATCTCAGCCGGGGCAGGCCGCTTGGTGAGGCGCGGCTGATCTTCGAGATCGGCGAGCAGGGCAGATACGTGAGCGACCTGCGCGCATCGCTGGGGCTGGACTCGGCCTATATGAGCCGACTGTTGCGCTCGCTGGAGCAGCAGAAGCTGGTAACCGTCGAAAAGTCGGCGCGCGACGCAAGGGCCAGACGCGCGGTGCTGACCCCGGCGGGCCGCAAGGAGTTCCGCGCCTATGACAGACTTTCCGACGATCTGGCCGCCTCGTTCCTGACGCCGCTGGACGCAGCGCGCCGAAGCCGGCTGGTCGCGGCGATGAACGAGGTGCGGCGGCTGCTGGATGCCGCGCGCATCACGATAGAAGCCGGGCCATCCTCTTCAAATGACGCCGGCTGGTGCTTGGAGCAGTATTTTGCCGAACTGGCGGTGCGCTTCGACGATGGTTTCGATCCGCTTGCCGGCAAGTCGGTCTCCGCCGCCGAAATGACGCCGCCGGCCGGCCTGTTCCTGCTGGCGCGGCTGGATGGCCGACCGGTCGGCTGCGCGGCGCTGCTGCGGCTGGACGACGAAACGGCGGAAATCAAGCGCATGTGGATCGCGCCCGAGGCGCGGGGGCTTGGCCTGGCGCGGCGGATGCTCGACCAGCTCGAAGCGGTGGCACTGCAGTGGGGCTTCCGGCGCGTGCGGCTGGACACCAACCGCGCACTGACGGAGGCGCAGGCGCTCTACCGGCGGCACGGTTATATCGAGATCGACCGCTACAACGACAATCCTTATGCGCATTGCTGGTTCGAGAAGGCGCTGTCAGCCCGGACAGGAAAATGAAAAGGGCCGCGCTGGTGCGCGGCCCTCGTCACCATCAGGCCCGTGCCGTTCTGGCGCCCGAGCCAAGCGCGGCCGAACGCAGCACGTAATAAACCGCGCCCGCGATCGCCACGCCGAAGAACCAGCCATAGACGCCCCACCAAGCCGGCAGCCAGTTGGTGAAGTTCGGCAGGATCGACGAGAACACCGCGCCGATCGCGGCGGCGATGAAGGCGTTGACGTGCCAGCCGTTCTGGAAGCGATATTCGCCGTCTTCCATGTAGAGGCCGACCACATCCAATTCGCCCTTCCGGATCAGGTAATAGTCCACCATCATGATGCCGAAGATCGGCCCCATCGTCGCGCCGATGACGTTGACGAAGGAGGCGGCGCTGCCTTCCCACGGTGCGAAGGGGTAAAGCAGCAGCGCGATCACCGCCGCGATGTAGCCACCCTTCTTGAAGTCCACCTTGCGCGGGAAGACGTTCGAGAAGTCGAAGGCCGGCGAGACGAAATTCGCCACCACGTTGATGCCAAGCGTCGCCACCGCGAAAGTGAGGGCGGCGAGCGCGGCCAGGAACCAGCTATCGAACTTGGCCGAGATCTGGTCGGGATGCAGCAGCACTTCGCCATAGACGTCGAAGGCCGCGATGGTGGTGACGCCGGCGACCAGCGAGAACAGGATGAGGTTCACCGGCAGGCCCCAGAGATTGCCCTTGCGCAACGCCGCCTTGTCCGGCGCATAGCGGGCGAAATCGCAGAAGTTCAGGTAGAGCGCCGAGAAATAGGTCACCCAGATCGCCGCGACCGCCGCCAGCGCGCCGAACGAACCCGGCGTGCCGGGAACGCCGGCATCCTTGGTCTTGTCCAGCAGCACGTCCATCGGAATGTCGCTGACGAAGCTGAACGATCCCGCCTTGACGCACAGGTAGATGGCGAGGATCAGCATCATTACCCACACGGCGGGGCCGGCCCAATCCTGGAAGCGACGAACCGTTTCCATGCCCTTCTGGATGATGAGCAGTTGCAGGCCCCACATCACCAGGAAGCAGATGACGTCGAGAGTCGAGTGGCCGAGCATATGGTTGTTGGCGTGGAAGTCGGCGAAGGCCGGCCAGCGGACAAGCAGCGCGACGATGGCCCCGGAGGCGGCGGCCGTCTGCGCGCCGTACCAGAAACAGGCGACGATGGCGCGCACCAGCGCCGGCACGTTGGCGCCCCAGATGCCGAACGAGGCGCGGGCGAGCACGGGGTAGGGCACGCCCGTCTTGACGCCGGCATAGCCGATCAGATTCATCAGCACGAAGATGATCAGCGAGCCGATGCCGATGGCGATGATGAAATTCAGGAAGCCCCCACAGAACAGGAAAAGGCTTGCCGCGAGATAGTAGCCCCACAGGCTGTGAACGTCCGAAGTCCAGACGTTGAAGATCGAGAATGGTCCCCAGTTGCGGACCGCCGCCGGCGCCAGATCCTCATTGTAGAGGTCGGGCGATGCGCCCGGTATCGACCCGGTCCCTGCTATCGTATCGGTTGTCATGTTTCGTCCCCTTGTAGCCGCGCGATGTCTCCCGCACGAACACAAGGGTACGCCTCACCTTACGGAAGGGAAACCGCGCGATTAAGTGCCTTCCGCCTTAAAGATATTCAATGCGGAGCGGGCTTATTGGGGACCGGGGAACCGAGCCGCATGTGAGTCGGTCTCAGCAGCCCCCGCGACGCCTCGTATCCCGGCTCGGCCACCTTCTATCGCAGGGCGAGAAGGCAGGACCGGGAACGACGACCTGCTTGAACCCTTCATCCAGTTCGTGCACAGGAACCGCATGATCCATTCGCTCGATCATCTCGTCCTGCCGACCGCCAGCCTCGATGTCGCACGGGCGCGGCTGACTGCGCTTGGCTTCAGCGTCGCTCCCCGTGGCAAGCATCCTTTCGGCACGGAAAACTGCTGCGTCTATCTGGCCGACGGTACGTTCCTGGAGCCGCTCGCCGTTGGCGACGCCGTGGCGGCAGGGCGAGCGGTGGCGGAAGGCAACGCCTTTGTCGCACGCGACCGAGCGTGGCGCGCGGTGCATGGCGAGGACGGATTTTCGGCGATCGTTTTCGGCACGAACGATGCCGACGCCGATCACGCGCGCTATGTCGAGGCCGGGGTTTCCGCCGGCAACCGGCTGGATTTTTCACGGCCGTTCATCGATGCGGCGGGAAAAAGCGATACGGTTTCGTTCCGGCTGGCCTTTGCGGCAGGCGGAGGGGCGTCAGACAGTTTTGCCTTCGCTTGTGAACGGGTGAACGCGCCCGAGGTGGATCGCGCCGCCCTCCAAAAACATGCCAATGGGGCCGCCGCGATCCGCGAGGTCGTCGCCGTCGGTTCCGGCCCTGATGTCGAGACAGCATTCCTTACGATTGCCGCAGGCGCTCCGGGCGGGGCCGTGAGTGCCGATATTCTCACACTGCCGAACGCGAAGATCACGACTGTGACGCCGCAGGCATTTCGCGATCGCTTCGGGGTGCAGCCGGTATCGGCGTCGGGCCTGCGATTCGCGGCGGTGGTCTTCCAGATTTCCGACAGCGACGCGGTTGCGCGGCTTCTTTCCGCCAACACGGTCGAATATCGTATATTCGAACACCATATTGTCATCGACGCCGCGCCCGGTCAGGGCGCGATCTTTATTTTCGAGGAAAGAGCATGAGCAAGCCCAATGCAGCCGTGACCGTCGGCAACGTCACTTTCGACAATGCCGCGCCGCTGGCGCTGATCGCCGGTCCTTGCCAGCTCGAATCGCGCCAGCACGCCTTCGACATGGCGGGCGCGCTCAAGGAACTGACCGGCAAGCTTGGCATCGGCCTCGTCTACAAGACGAGCTACGACAAGGCGAACCGCACGTCGCTTTCCGCCACACGGGGGGCCGGGCTGGAAATGGCGCTGCCCATATTCGACGATCTGCGGAAAGAATTCGGCCTTCCGGTGCTCACCGACATCCACTCGGAAGAGCAGTGCGCGTTGGTCGCCCCGCATGTCGACGTGCTGCAGATACCGGCTTTCCTCAGCCGCCAGACCGACCTGCTGGTCGCCGCGGCCAAGACCGGCAAGGTCATCAACGTGAAGAAGGGCCAGTTCCTGGCGCCGTGGGACATGAAGAACGTTGTCGCCAAGATCACCGACTCCGGCAATCCGAATGTGCTGACCACCGAGCGCGGCGCCTCCTTCGGCTACAACACGCTGGTCTCCGACATGCGGGCGCTGCCGATCATGGCCGATATCGGCGCGCCGGTGATCTTCGACGCCACCCATTCGGTGCAGCAGCCCGGAGGGCAGGGCGGCTCGTCCGGCGGCGAAAGACGTTTCGTCGCGACGCTCTCGCGGGCGGCCGTCGCGGTCGGCGTCGCCGGCGTGTTCATCGAAACGCATCAGGACCCCGACAATTCGACCTCCTCGGACGGCCCGAACATGGTGCCGCTGAAAGACATGCCCGCGCTGCTGGAGACGCTGATGCGGCTGGATCAGGTCGCCAAAGGGTCATAGGAAAGCGCCTGGAGCCTGCCCCAGGCGTTTGCTGTTTCGCCTTATGCTTGTGGTGGCCGGGCGGCAGTTGTAGGCTCGACCGGCGGATGGGATTGTCAGGAGGAAATCATGAGCGTAGCCCGTGTGACCGAAATCACCTCGTCGTCCAAGGTGAGCTTTCAGGATGCCTTGGAGCGCGGCATCGACCGCGCCAACAAGACGCTGAAGAACGTCCGGGGCGCCTGGGTCCAGGAGCAGAAGGTCGAGATCGAAGACGGCAAGATCGTCGCCTATCGCGTCAACATGAAAGTGACTTTCGTCCTGACGGATTGATCGCCTCTACGCCGAAAAAGTCCGGAACTTTCGTCCCGTCTCGTCATTGACGTCGCATCAGTCACACAATGACGAGGAGTAAATCATGACGACCCAGACAGGACACACCGAAGCCATTTCCGCCTCGCGTGTTATCGGCACGTCGGTCTACAACACCGAAGGCGACAGCATCGGCTCCATCGAAGACGTGATGCTGGACAAGCTCTCCAACGGCATCATGTTCGCTGTCATCGGCTTTGGCGGTTTTCTCGGCATTGGCGAGAAATACCACGCCATTCCGTGGTCGAGCCTCGACTATGACGGGGACAAGGGCGGCTATGTCGTGCCGTACAGCAAGGAGCAGCTGAAGGCGGCGCCTGCCTATTCGATCAAGGAACTCACCACCGCTGACGGCGAAACGGCTCGCAACGCCTCTTATGAATATTATGGCGTCCAGCCTTACTGGAACTGATCGCCACAGACTTCGAACGGAAAGCCCGGGCAGTGCCCGGGCTTTTTGCGTTCCAACCCCTGAGCCGAGGCAGGAAATGCAACCCTGCCGCCGGCAATATTTGCGGCGGCGGATTGCCTTTTGCGGCACTTTGGCTAAGACGTGCCACGTCTCCAACCGATCACCGGGAACCTCGCCATGACCGCCATCGTCGATATTGTGGGCCGTGAAATTCTGGACAGCCGTGGCAATCCGACCGTCGAGGTCGATGTCATTCTGGAGGACGGCTCGATGGGCCGGGCGGCGGTTCCCTCGGGCGCATCGACCGGCGCGCATGAAGCCATGGAGCTGCGCGACGGCGGCTCGCGCTACCTCGGCAAGGGCGTCGAGCGGGCGGTCGAGGCGGTCAACGGCGAACTGTTCGAGGCGATCGGCGGCATGGAAGCCGAAAACCAGATCCACATCGACCAGACCATGATCGAGCTGGACGGCACGCCGAACAAGAGCCGCCTCGGCGCCAATGCGATCCTCGGCGTTTCGCTGGCGGTGGCGAAGGCGGCGGCGGAGGCGGCCGACCTGCCGCTCTACAAATATGTCGGCGGCGCCAACGCGCATGTCCTGCCGGTGCCGATGATGAACATCATCAATGGCGGCGCCCATGCCGACAATCCGATCGACTTCCAGGAATTCATGATCATCCCGGTCGGCGCCTCGTCGCTGCGCGAAGCCGTGCGCTGGGGTTCGGAAATCTTCCACACGCTGAAGAAGCGGCTGAAGGATGCCGGCCACAACACCAATGTCGGCGACGAGGGCGGTTTCGCGCCGAACTTGAAGAGCGCACAGGCGGCGCTCGATTTCGTCATGCAGTCGATAGAGAAGGCGGGCTTCAAGCCCGGCGAGGAAGTGGCGCTCGGCCTCGATTGCGCCGCCACCGAATTCTTCAAGGACGGCAACTACGTCTACGAAGGCGAGAAGAAGACGCGCGACCCCAAGGCGCAGGCCAAATACCTGGCCAAGCTCGCCGCCGACTATCCGATCATCTCCATCGAGGACGGTATGGCCGAGGACGACTGGGAAGGCTGGAAGCATCTCACCGACCTCGTCGGCAAGAAGGTGCAGCTGGTCGGCGACGATCTCTTCGTCACCAACACCGCACGGCTGCGCGACGGCATCCGCATGGGCGTCGCCAACTCGATCCTCGTCAAGGTCAACCAGATCGGCTCGCTGACGGAAACGCTGGACGCCGTCGAAACCGCGCACAAGGCGGCCTATACGGCGGTCATGTCGCATCGTTCCGGCGAAACCGAGGATTCGACCATCGCCGACCTGGCGGTTGCGACGAACTGCGGACAGATCAAGACCGGCTCGCTCGCCCGCTCCGACCGCACCGCGAAGTACAACCAGCTGATCCGCATCGAGGAAGAACTCGGCAGGCAGGCGCGCTACGCCGGGACGTCGATCCTCAAGGCCTGATCGGGTCTTCCAGCCCTCGAAAGGGCGCAGGATGACGCTGACCGTCTGGTACAACACTCGTTGCCCGGTCTGCGATGCCGGCATCAGGCGGCAGAAGCGCCGCCTGATCGAGGCCGTGAAGGCCGGCTTCATCGAATTCCGCGATATAAATCTTGAGCCATGCGCGCTGGCCCGGTTCGGCGCGTCCGTCGACGACATAAGGCGGCGGCTTCACGCGACGGATGATGGCGGCAACCTTCTCGTCGGAGCCGACGTCATGTTCGCGATATGGCGGCGCACGCCGGGCGAGGGGTGGATCGCCGGCCTGCTCGGCAATCCGCTGACGGCGCCGGTCACGCGATTTCTCTATGACCGGTTCGCCGAACTGCTTTTTGCATGGAATCGCCGCCATGGGCGCTGGTAATACCGAATCCGTAACCGTCCATTAAGCACAATCGAGCGAGAAAGGAGCGACGAGGATTCCTTTCATGTGGACACGCCAGCACAAGCAGACGAACACAGGCCGGCTGATCATTCCCACGATCAGCGCCGTCGTGCTGGCCTATTTCGGCTTTCACGCCTATCATGGCGAATTCGGGATTTACTCGAAGTACCGGCTGCAGGCGCAGACCCAGGATCTGCAGGCGCAGTTCGATGCCATCAAAGGTCGCCGGACCGAACTGGAGCGGCGCGTGCAGCTGTTGCATGACGGAACGCTCGAGAAAGACATGCTCGACGAGCAGGCGCGCCGGGCGCTCAACCTTTCGCACGCCGACGAGGTCGTCATCATGCGGCCGGGAAATATTGATTAACTGAATTCCAGTTAATCAAGTTAATTTTCAATGATTCTAGGTGTTTAGATGCATGCCAGCCATGCATTTTTCCGCATGGCCGAACGGCATTCAGCATGCTAGCCTTTTCCCCAATCAGGTGGGAGGCAAAACTCCCTTCTCATGTCCGCGAAGAGACGCCATCAGGGAGTGATGCATGGCCACTGCAGCCAAAAAAGCGCCTGCCAAATCGAAATCCGAGTCCAAAACCGCCGTGCCGGCGACGCCGAAGCCGGCTGATTTCAGCAAGCAGGAGGAGTTCGCGGCCTACAAGGGCATGCTGCTCATCCGGCGTTTCGAGGAAAAGGCCGGCCAGCTTTACGGCATGGGATTCATCGGCGGTTTCTGCCACCTTTATATCGGCCAGGAAGCCGTCGTCACCGGCATGAAGATGTCGCTGCAGGACGGCGACCAGATGATCACCGCCTACCGTGACCACGGCCATATGCTGGCCATGGACATGTCGCCGCGTGGCGTCATGGCGGAGTTGACGGGCCGGCGCGGCGGTTATTCGCACGGCAAGGGCGGCTCCATGCACATGTTCTCAAAGGAGAAGAATTTCTACGGCGGCCATGGCATTGTCGGCGCGCAGGTATCGCTGGGCACTGGACTGGCCTTCGCCAACCGCTATCGCGAGAACAAGAGCGTCTCGCTGACCTATTTCGGCGACGGCGCCGCCAACCAGGGGCAGGTCTACGAAAGCTTCAACATGGCCTCGCTGTGGAAGCTGCCGGTGATCTACATCATCGAGAACAACCGCTACGCCATGGGCACGGCTGTCACACGCTCTTCGGCCGAAACCAATTTCTCGCATCGTGGCGCCTCGTTCAAGATTCCCGGCATTCAGGTCGACGGCATGGACGTGCGCGCGGTCAAGGCTGCCGGCGAGGTCGCAACCGAATGGTGCCGCGCCGGCAAGGGGCCGATCATCCTCGAGATGCAGACCTACCGCTATCGCGGCCACTCCATGTCCGATCCGGCCAAGTACCGGTCGAAGGAGGAGGTGCAGAAAATGCGCTCCGACCACGACCCGATCGAGCAGGTCAAGGCCCGTCTGCTGGCCAAGAAGTGGGCAAGCGAGGACGAACTGAAGGCCATCGACAAGGAGGTTCGCGACATCGTCGCCGACGCCGCGGAATTTGCCCAGAACGATCCCGAGCCGGATGCATCC
Organism: Mesorhizobium sp. BE184; assembly: GCF_031457045.1. Lineage (NCBI taxonomy): Bacteria > Pseudomonadati > Pseudomonadota > Alphaproteobacteria > Hyphomicrobiales > Phyllobacteriaceae > Mesorhizobium > Mesorhizobium sp. BE184. The sequence goes on along the minus strand of NZ_JAVDVU010000001.1, from coordinate 1,331,954 downwards.
GAGCTCTGGACCGACATCGTACTCTAAGGGAGGGCAGGGATATGCCGATCGAAATTCTCATGCCCGCTCTCTCGCCGACGATGGAAGAGGGCAATCTCGCCAAGTGGCTCAAGAACGAGGGCGACAAGATTTCCTCGGGCGACGTGATCGCCGAGATCGAGACCGACAAGGCGACCATGGAAGTGGAAGCCGTCGATGAAGGCACGCTGGGCAAGATCCTGATCGCCGCCGGCACCGAGGGCGTCAAGGTCAACACGCCGATCGCTGTGCTGCTGCAGGACGGCGAAAGCGCCGGCGATGTGAAGGCGAGCGACGCCAAGACTGGCGGCGACAGCAAGCCGGAGCCGAAGGCGGAAAGCAGCGACGAACCCGAGCAGGCGGCGGACGACGCCGGCGGCAAGGCCCGCGAGGCGGACGAGGAAGCCGCTCCGAAGGAGGCGACCAAGGTCGCCGCCGCGCCGAAAACCGAAATCGCGGCAGATCCCGACATTCCGGCCGGCACCGAGATGGTCTCCACCACCGTGCGCGAAGCCTTGCGCGACGCCATGGCCGAGGAAATGCGCCGCGACCCCGACGTTTTCGTCATGGGCGAGGAGGTGGCCGAGTACCAGGGCGCCTACAAGATCACCCAGGGGCTGCTGCAGGAATTCGGCGCCAGGCGCGTCGTCGACACGCCGATCACCGAGCATGGCTTCGCCGGCGTCGGCGTCGGCGCGGCGATGGCCGGGTTGAAGCCGATCGTGGAGTTCATGACCTTCAACTTCGCCATGCAGGCGATCGACCAGATCATCAATTCGGCGGCCAAGACGCTCTACATGTCGGGCGGCCAGATGGGGGCGCCGATGGTGTTCCGCGGGCCGAACGGCGCGGCGGCGCGCGTCGCCGCGCAGCACAGCCAGGACTACGCCGCCTGGTACAGCCATGTTCCGGGCCTCAAGGTCGTCCAGCCTTACACGGCGGCCGACGCCAAGGGCCTGCTCAAGGCGGCGATCCGCGATCCCAATCCGGTGATTTTCCTCGAGAACGAAATCCTCTACGGCCAGTCCTTCGACGTGCCGAAGCTGGACGATTTCGTGCTGCCGATCGGCAAGGCGCGCATCCACAAGGCGGGCAAGGATGTCACGCTCGTGTCGTGGGGCATCGGCATGACCTATGCGATCAAGGCCGAGGCCGAACTTGCCAAGCTGGGCATCGATGTCGAGATCATCGATTTGCGCACCATCCGCCCGATGGATCTCGATACGGTGATCGCCTCGGTGAAGAAGACCAACAGGCTGGTGACGGTGGAGGAAGGCTATCCGCAGTCCTCCGTTGGCGACTACATCGCCAACCAGGTGTCGCGGCAGGCGTTCGACTATCTCGACGCGCCGGTCATCACCATAGCCGGCAAGGACGTGCCGATGCCTTATGCGGCCAATCTCGAAAAGCTGGCCCTGCCGAATGTCGGCGAGGTCGTCGAGGCGGTTAAAGCCGTTACATATCGGGGCTGAAGGTGGAACATAATCCGGACTCCTGGGATTTGATCACTGGTGAGCGAGACACGCTCGGTGTGCTCACATTCAGGGAGTCTGACCAGCCTTGGTGGATTTGCGATTTTGAGCCAGTTCCTGCATTCGAACGATACCGCCATTTTTTCGAGGCAGAGACAGTGCCGATTGGGGACGATGATTCAGCCTTACTGGCGAGTCATGACGAATGGTTGATTTCCATGAAGTTTCGGCTTCGATCGCGAATGGACGCAGAGCTTCCCAATGCTGCAGAGATGGGCATTGTCGACATCGATATGTCTACCTCTACAGCGTTCTTCAGACCGACCGATGAGTACTGTCAGGCTAGATCGAAGGAGGGGTTTGATGCATCGGCACACCTCTGATCCGATTCTTGAACATGTCTGCCTAACTCAAAGGATATTATTCGACTTCTGGTTGCCGAACTTTAACGAGAGCCCGGAAGCCCTGTACGCGGGAGGATACTAATGCCTATCAACATCACCATGCCGGCCCTCTCGCCCACGATGGAGGAGGGCAATCTCGCCAAGTGGTTGGTCAAGGAAGGCGACAAGGTTTCGCCTGGCGACGTGATCGCGGAGATCGAGACTGACAAGGCGACGATGGAGGTCGAGGCCGTCGATGAAGGGACGGTGGCCAAGCTGGTCGTTCCGGCAGGCACCGAAGGCGTCAAGGTCAATGCGCTGATCGCCATTCTGGCGGCGGAAGGCGAGGACGCGGGCGCTGCCGCGAAGGGCGGCGATGCCCCGGCCAAGGCCGATGCGCCGAAGACGGAGGCCAAAGACGAGGCGCCCAAGCAGGAGGCTCCGAAGGGTGAAGCACCCAAGACTGAGGCAAAAGCCGAAGTGCCAAAGGCAGACGCTGCCGCCGCGCCTGCCAAGCCGGCCGCAAACGGCGCAGCCGCAAGTGGCGATCGCGTTTTCGCCTCGCCGCTGGCGCGCCGCATCGCCAAGGATGGCGGCATAGACCTTTCGGCCGTCACCGGTTCCGGTCCGCATGGCCGTATCGTCAAGGCCGATGTCGAGGCGGCATCGAGTGGCGGTGGCGCGAAAGCCGCTGCTGCTCCGGTTGCCGGGCAGGGTGCCGCCGCGCCGGCGCCGAAGGCAATGTCGGACGATGCCGTGCTGAAGCTGTTCGAGCAGGGCTCCTACGAGCTCGTCCCGCACGACAATATGCGCAAGACCATCGCGCGGCGTCTGGTCGAGGCGAAGTCGACCATTCCGCATTTCTACCTGACGCTGGACTGCGAGCTCGACGCGCTGCTGGCCCTGCGCTCGCAGCTCAATGCGGCGGCGCCGATGAAGAAGACCGACAAGGGCGAAGCGCCGACCTACAAGCTGTCGGTCAACGACATGGTCATCAAGGCGATGGCGATGGCGCTGGTCGCGGTGCCCGATGCGAATGCATCGTGGACCGAGCAGGCGATGGTCAAGCACAAGCACGCCGATGTCGGCGTCGCCGTGTCGATCCCCGGCGGGCTGATCACGCCGATCATCCGCAAGGCCGAGCAGAAGACGCTGTCCGCTATCTCCAATGAGATGAAGGACTTGGCCAACAGGGCCAAGAACCGGAAGCTGAAGCCGGAAGAGTATCAGGGCGGCACCACTTCCGTGTCCAATCTCGGCATGTTCGGCATCAAGGATTTCGCCGCGGTCATCAACCCGCCGCAGGCGACCATCCTTGCGGTCGGGGCCGGCGAGCAGCGCCCGGTGGTGAAGGACGGCGAGGTCAAGGTGGCGACGGTGATGTCGGTGACCCTGTCGACGGACCATCGCGCCGTCGATGGCGCGCTGGGCGCGGAACTGCTTGTGGCCTTCAAGCGCTACATCGAAAACCCGATGGGGATGCTGGTCTAGCAGCGTGGAGGCCGTGACTGTTTCCGGCGGCCTCCACTCCCGTTCCTGACGGAATTACGGAGAGCATGCGTGAAGACGATCCTCTGTTTCGGCGATTCCCTCACCTGGGGTCATGATGCCGCCGGTCAGTGCCGGCATCCGTTCGACGACCGCTGGCCGAATGCGCTGCAGGCGGCGCTCGGCGGCGGTGTCCACGTCATCGCCGAAGGGCTTGGCGGGCGCACGACGGCATTTGACGATTACACGGCGGCCGAGGACCGCAATGGCGCGCGCGTGCTGCCGACCCTTCTCGGCTCCCATTCGCCGCTCGACCTGGTGATCATCCTGCTCGGCACCAACGACATGAAGCCGGCCATCCATGGCGACCCGATCGCGGCGCAGCGCGGTGTGTGGCGGCTGGTGCAGATCGTCCGCAACCATCCTTATCAGATGGGGGCGACGACGCCGGGCGTGCTGCTGGTCTCGCCGCCGCTGATGAACCGCATCGACGACCCGAGGCTGCCGGGCGTGTACGCAGCCAGCAACCAGGCGTCTCGGGCGCTGGCCAGCCTTTACGCCGATCTGGCGCAGGTGGAGGGCTGCAGTTTCTTCGACGCCGCCACTGTTGCCACGCCAAGCCCGGTGGACGGTGTGCACCTCGACGCAGAAAACACCCGCAAGATCGGTCAGGCTCTGGCGCCGCTGGCGCGCAGGATGCTGGACCTTTGAACAAGGAGACACCCGTGGCTGACACCTACGACGTCATCATCATCGGTTCCGGACCGGGCGGCTACATCGCCGCCATCCGGGCCGCGCAGCTCGGGCTCAAGACGGCGATCGTGGAGCGCGAGCATCTGGCCGGCATCTGCTCGAACTGGGGCTGCATCCCGACCAAGGCGCTGCTGCGCTCGGCGGAAATCCTGCACTATGCCGAGCACGGCAAGGACTACGGCCTCAAGATCGAAGGCAAGATCGCGGCAGACATCAAGGCGGTCGTGGCGCGGTCGCGCGGCATCGCCGAGCGCATGAATGGCGGCGTCGGCTTCCTGATGAAGAAGAACAAGGTCGACGTCATCTGGGGCGAGGCCAAGCTGACCAAGGCCGGCAAGGATGGCGGGCCGGGCGAGATCGTCGTGTCCAAGACGGCCAAGAAGCCGATGCAACCGCAGGCGCCGCTGCCCAAGAATGCGCTGGGCGAGGGCACCTACAAGGCCAGGCATATCATCGTGGCGACCGGCGCGCGGCCGCGCGCGCTGCCCGGCATCGAGCCTGACGGGAAGCTGATCTGGTCTTATTTCGAGGCGCTGGTGCCGCAGGAGATGCCGAAGTCGCTGCTGGTCATGGGCTCCGGCGCTATCGGCATCGAGTTCGCCTCGTTCTACCGGACGCTTGGCGCGGAGGTGACGGTCGTCGAGGTGCTGCCGCAGGTGATGCCGGTCGAGGACAGCGAAATCGCGAAATTCGCACAGAAGCGATTCGAGAAGCAGGGCATGAAAATCCTGCTGGAAGCCAAGGTCACCAAGGTGGACAAGGCTGCCAACTCGGTCACAGCGCATATCCAGACCAAGGACGGCAAGACGCAGACCATAACGGCCGACCGCATGATCTCCGCCGTCGGCGTGCAGGGCAATATCGAGAACATCGGTCTCGAGGCGCTCGGCGTGAAGACGGATCGCGGCTGCATCGTCATCGACGGCTACGGCAAGACCAACGTCGCCGGCATCTATGCCATCGGCGACGTTGCCGGCCCGCCGATGCTGGCGCACAAGGCCGAACACGAGGCGGTGATCTGCATCGAAAAGATTGCCGGCCTGCCGAATGTGCATCCGATGGACAAGCTGAAGATACCGGGCTGCACCTATTGCAATCCGCAGGTGGCTTCCGTCGGCCTGACCGAGGCCAAGGCCAAGGAAGCAGGCCACGACATCCGCGTCGGGCGTTTCCCGTTCGTCGCCAATGGCAAGGCGATCGCGCTCGGCGAAGACCAGGGCATGGTGAAGACGGTTTTCGACAAGAAGACCGGCCAGCTTCTCGGTGCGCACATGGTGGGCGCCGAAGTCACCGAACTCATCCAGGGTTTCGTTGTCGCGATGAACCTCGAAACCACCGAGGAAGAATTGATGCATACGATCTTCCCGCATCCGACCCTGTCGGAAATGATGAAGGAAAGCGTGCTCGACGCCTACGGCCGGGCGTTGAATGCGTGACGGCTTGCACTTCGCGCGACATGGTGGAATCTAGGCGTGCGACGGATCAATCTCGGGGCTGATTTGCCCCATTCAGTGAGGAGCTGACAGCATGGACGTAAATGGCGTGGGTTGGATTGCGGCAATCATCGTCGGCGGGCTTGCCGGCTGGCTTGCCGAAATGGTCATGAAGAGCAACACCGGTGTCCTGATGAACATCATCATGGGCATCATAGGCGCGGTGCTTTTGAATGCGATCCTGGCGGCTCTCAACATGCAGAGCTTCGGCACCGGCTGGGTCGCCTATCTGATCACCGGTTTCATCGGCGCCTGCATCCTGATTTTCCTCGGCCGAGTCATCAGGCGCTAGAGGCTGAAGCGAGCCATGCGAAAAAGGCCGTCGGGGCATGCGCCGCGCCGGCCTTTTTCTTGACGGCGAAAAGTCCTAAATGGTGGTTGGCACCGCCGACTTGGCGCTGCCAGAACTTGGATTGACATGGTCACGGTACTAGACACGATCGCCAACCGACCCCGGCCGCGGCATCCCGAGAAGGCGCATCGGCCGGATCAGGAGGTCTTGCGCAAGCCGGACTGGATTCGCGTCAAGGCGCCGGTGTCGAAAGGCTATGCCGAAACGCGCGAGATCGTGAAGTCACACAATCTGGTGACGGTGTGCGAGGAAGCCGGCTGCCCCAACATCGGCGAGTGCTGGGAAAAGAAGCACGCGACCTTCATGATCATGGGCGAGATCTGCACCCGTGCCTGCGCGTTCTGCAATGTCGCCACCGGCATTCCAACCGCGCTCGATGCCGGCGAACCGGCCCGCGTCGCCCACGCCGTCAAGCAGATGGGCCTGACACATGTGGTCATCACCTCCGTCGATCGTGACGACCTTGCCGATGGCGGGGCGCAGCATTTCGCCGAGGTGATTCGCGCGATCCGCGCAGCGACCCCGGAAACGACCATCGAAATCCTGACGCCCGACTTCCTTCGCAAGGAAGGCGCGCTGGAGATCGTCGTGGCCGCCAAGCCGGATGTCTTCAACCACAATCTCGAAACGGTGCCGTCGAATTACCTGACCGTGCGGCCGGGCGCGCGCTACTTCCACTCGATCCGGCTGCTGCAGCGGGTGAAGGAGCTCGATCCGTCGATCTTCACCAAGTCCGGCATCATGGTCGGCCTCGGCGAGGAGCGGCACGAGGTGCTTCAGCTCATGGACGACCTTCGCTCAGCCAATGTCGATTTCATGACCATCGGCCAGTACCTGCAGCCGTCGAAGAAGCATCATCCGGTCATCCGCTTCATCCCGCCGGACGAGTTCAAATCGTATGAGACGGTCGGCCGCACCAAGGGCTTCCTGCTGGTCGCCTCCAGCCCGCTGACACGCTCGTCGCACCATGCCGGCGACGATTTCGCCCGGCTTCGCGCCGCGCGTGAGGCGCAGCTTCAGAAAAGCGCCTAGCCGGCTTATGCCGAAATACGAAGCCACCCGCCGCGTCGCCCACACGCCAGACCAGATGTTCGCGCTGGTCGCCGATGTGGAGAAGTATCCGCAATTCCTGCCGCTATGCGAATCGCTCACAGTCCGCTCGCGCAAGGAACGCGACGGCCGCACGATCCTCGTTGCCGATATGAGCATCGGCTACAAGGCGATCCGCGAGACCTTTACCACCCAGGTCCTGCTGAAACCCGACGAGCGTGTCATCGAGGTCAAATACATCGACGGGCCGTTCAAATACCTCACCAACATCTGGAGCTTCGAGCCGGCAAGCGACGGCTGCTTCGTGCGCTTCTTCATCGACTATGAATTCAAGAGCCGGATCCTGGCCGCCGTCATGGGCACGATGTTCGATCGCGCCTTCCGCATGTTCGCCGAGGCTTTCGAGAAACGGGCCGATGCGATCTATGGGGTTTCCGGTTAGGAATTCTCGCCTCGAGGCTGCCGACAACTTGTCCCTTGATGCACGGTCAGTCCTCGCCCAGCGCCTTCAATCCCATTTCCAGCGCATGACGCACGGTTTCGCGGCGGATGAAGTCGCGGCCGCGATTTTCGAACAGGCGTTTTTCCGTCGCCACCGGCTTGCCTTCGACCGCCAGGCCGAACCAGACCAGCCCCACCGGCTTGGTGGCGTTGCCGCCATCAGGCCCGGCAATGCCGGTTACCGCAAGCGCAATGCCGGCCCGCGAGCGGGCCAGCGCGCCTGTAGCCATTTCACCGGCCGTTTCGGAGGACACAGCGCCATGCGCTTCGAGGGTGGCGGGGAGCACGCCCAGCATGTCCATCTTGGCCTCGTTCGAATAGGTGACGAAACCCCGGTCCACCATTGAGGACGATCCCGGAATGTCGGTCATCGCCGCGATGATCAGGCCGCCGGTACAGCTTTCGGCCGTGGCGGCGAGAATCCCATGGTGGGAACATGCCTTCAGGAAACGGTCTGCGAGGGCGCCGATTTCCGTCTGCTTCACCTCTCCTGTGCCGGGCTCGCTCATGCGGGGACCTCTCCGGGATAGATCACGCTTGCGGTCGCGATGGCGGCGATGCCTTCCTCACGTCCGATAAAACCCAGTTTCTCGTTTGTGGTTGCCTTGACGGAGATGCGTTCGGGGGAAATTTCCAGCATCACGGCCATCGCCTGCGTCATCGCCTCGCGATGCGGGCCGATTTTCGGCGCTTCGCAGATGAGCGTTATGTCCGCATTGGCGATGCGGCCGCCTCGCGCCCGCACGATCCGGGCCGCGTGCTCGACGAACAGCCGCGACGCCGCACCCTTCCATTGCGGATCGGAAGGGGGGAAATGCGTGCCGATGTCGCCAGCGCCGCAAGTGGCAAGCAGCGCGTCCGTCAGTGCATGCAGCCCGACATCGGCATCCGAATGGCCCGACAGCTTTTTGCCGTGGGGAATTTCCACGCCGCAAAGCGTGACATGATCACCGGGTTCGAAGGAATGAACATCGTAGCCATTGCCGGTGCGGACATCGGGATAGCTGGAGCGTTCCGCCGCAAGCCGTTGATTTGCCATGTCGATATCCCGGGGCCAGGTGATCTTTATGTTGTCGGGCGAGCCGGCGACGATTTTCACCGGCATGCCGGCCCATTCGGCGATGGCGGCGTCGTCGGTGAAATCGCTCCGGCCAGCCGCATGGGCCTTTTCGTGCGCATCGAACAATGCAGGATAAGGAAAGCCTTGCGGGGTCTGGGCGGCGTGGAGACCGTCGCGGGGAACGGTCGCCTCGACCATGCCCGCGGGCGCGGATTTCAGCGTATCGGAAACGGGCAGGGCGGGCAGCGCGCCCGACTTTTCGCCGATGGCCGAAACGACGCGTCCGATCATCTGCGCATCGGCAAAGGGCCGGGCGGCATCGTGGACCAGAACCTGATCGGGCGGATCCTGTTGCAGCGCCTGCAAGCCGAGCCGCACGGAATCCTGGCGCGTCGGCCCGCCGGTCACGGCGGTGACCTGCCGCCATTGCGGCACCGCCGACCGGAACAGATCGATGTCATCGGCATGGATGACGGCGACCACGCTGGCGATTTGTGGGTGCGTCAGGAATGCATCGACCGCGCGGGCGATGACCGCCTTGCCGCCGATCTCGCGATACTGCTTGGGACCGGATGATTGGCCGGCGCGCTCGCCGCGGCCGGCAGCGACGATCACGACGCTCGTTTTCGGCGATTTTCGGTTAGAATGGTCGATCGCTGCTGTCATTTGGCAATGGCTTAGCCAGCGTTCAGGCTCAATGCCAGTATTTTCCCCAACAGCCTCAATCTTGCCGCCATTGCACGTTGCAGATACGAACAAACTTGGCTACATATTGGGCAAATGATGTACTTGCTTGGTTTTTGTGCATGTCTGCTTTGACGGATTTGGCCCTGCCGCTTCCTATCGGAAGCGCCGAAGCCGGTAACCGGGTCTTCCTTGCGCCGATGTCCGGGATAACCGATGAGCCGTTCCGCCGCCGCGCCCATGGGCACGGCGCGGGCCTTGTCGTGTCTGAAATGGTCGCCAGCGGCGAATTGGCGAAGGGCAGGGCGGGATTCAAGCTGCGCATCCGCCACAGCGGGCTACCCACCCATATGGTGCAGCTTGCCGGGCGCGAAGCCGCTCACATGGCCGAAGCCGCGCGCATCGCCGCGGGCGAAGGCGCCGATATCATCGACATTAATATGGGCTGCCCGGCCAAGAAGGTCACCGGGGGCTATGCAGGCTCGGCGCTGATGCGCGATCTCGACCACGCCATGACGCTGATCGATGCGGTGATCGATTCCGTCGCGGTGCCGGTGACGGTCAAGATGCGGCTGGGCTGGGATGATAGCGGGCTCAATGCGCCGCTGCTGGCGCGCCGCGCCGAGCAAGCAGGCGTGAAGATGGTGACGGTTCATGGCCGCACGCGCTGCCAGTTCTACCAAGGCAAGGCCGATTGGTCGGCCATCGCCCGCGTCAAGCAGGCGGTATCGATCCCGGTGGTGGCGAATGGCGATGTCCTTTGCGCGGCCGATGCGGCGGCAATCCTTCAGCAGTCGGGCGCAGACGCGGTGATGGTCGGGCGCGGCCACTATGGAGCGCCCTGGCTCGCGGGAAGCATTGCGGCGGAAGCGTCAGGTGCAAAGTGCGAAGACGTTCCCGAGGCTTCGGGAGCTTTGCGCGACTACGTCGTGTCCCACTACGAGGACATGCTCGCCCTGTACGGCATCGAAAGCGGCGTCCGGCAGGCGCGCAAGCATCTCGGCTGGTATCTCGACCGCCATGCGCCGGACACGTCGGCGGAACTGCGCAAGGAAATCCTGACCGGCCTCGATCCGAAATGCGTCATCACGGCGCTTGGTGAGGCGTTCCTGCGGGCGGCGGATGCAAATGTGCGGAGAGCGGCATGAAGACGATGGCAGAACAGCCGGGCGAGATGGCGGACGCCGCGCAGATCCTTCTCAATACCATCCGCAGGCCGGTCATCATGGTCGGGCCGGAAGGGCACATCACCTATGCCAATGCCGATGCCGAGGATTTTTTCCGCTCCAGCGCGACGATGCTGGCGCGCAACACGCTGACCAAGCTGATCCCCTTCGGCAGTCCGCTGCTGGCCTTGGTGGATCAGGTGCGTGAGCGGCGCACGCCGGTCAACGAATACCGCGTCGATATATCGTCGCCGCGCCTGGGTATCGAAAAAGTGGTCGATCTCTACGCCGCGCCGGTACCCGAATTTCCCGGCTCGGTCGTCGTGATGTTCCAGGAACGCTCGATGGCGGACAAGATCGACCGCCAGATGACGCATCGCGGCGCTGCCCGGTCGGTGACGGGGTTGGCGGCGATGCTGGCGCACGAGATCAAGAACCCGCTTTCCGGTATTCGCGGCGCCGCACAGTTGCTGGAGCTGTCGGCATCCGACGAAGACCGCGCGTTGACGCGGCTTATCACCGACGAGACGGACCGCATCGTGTCCCTGGTCGACCGCATGGAGGTGTTTTCGGACGAGCGGCCCATCGACCGCTATCCCGTCAACATCCATGTCGTCCTCGACCATGTAAAAGCTCTTGCCCGGAACGGATTCGCCAACCGGATCAAGATATTGGAGGACTATGATCCATCGTTGCCTCCGGTCTACGCCAACCGCGACCAGCTGATCCAGGTCTTCCTCAACCTGGTCAAGAACGCCGCGGAGGCGATCGGAAGCGACCCGCAGGGCGAAATCAGCCTGTCCACCGCCTTCCGGCCCGGCATCCGCATGGCGGTTCCGGGCACGCAGGATCGCGTCTCGCTGCCACTTGAGTTCTGCGTGCACGACAACGGCTCCGGTGTCGCTGATGACCTGCTGCCGATCCTGTTCGACCCCTTCATCACCACCAAGCCGAACGGTTCAGGACTCGGGCTGGCGCTGGTGGCGAAGATCGTCGGTGAGCATGGTGGAATCATCGAATGCGAGTCGACACCACGCGGCACGACATTCCGAATCCTGATGCCTGCCTGGCGTGAAGCCCCACCGGAAGCCAATTATGACGAAGGAGAGCGCATATGAGCGCCCGCGGCAATATTCTCGTGGCTGACGACGATGCGGCGATCCGCACTGTGCTCAACCAGGCCCTTTCGCGCGCCGGCCACGATGTGCGGGTAACCTCGAACGCTTCGACTCTATGGCGCTGGGTTGCGGCGGGCGAGGGCGACTTGGTGATCACCGATGTGGTTATGCCGGACGAAAACGCCTTCGATATGCTGCCGCGCATCAAGAAGGCGCGGCCGGAGCTGCCGGTCATCGTCATGAGCGCGCAAAACACATTCATGACGGCGATCCGAGCTTCCGAAACCGGCGCTTACGAATATCTGCCGAAGCCGTTTGACCTGACCGAGCTTCTCAACATCGTCAATCGCGCACTGGCGGAGCCGCGCCGCCCCAAGGTCGAAAGCCGGGCCGACGAGCAGCCGGAGACGATGCCGCTGGTCGGCCGTTCCGCCGCGATGCAGGACATCTACCGGATGCTGGCGCGCATGATGCAAACCGACCTGACCGTGATGATCAGCGGCGAATCGGGGACCGGCAAGGAACTCGTCGCGCGGGCGCTGCATGAATATGGCCGCCGCCGCGGCGGCCCGTTCGTGGCCATAAACATGGCGGCGATCCCGCGCGACCTGATCGAATCGGAGCTGTTCGGCCACGAGAAAGGCGCTTTCACCGGCGCGCAGAATCGCTCGACAGGTCGTTTTGAACAGGCAGAGGGCGGCACGCTGTTTCTCGACGAGATCGGCGACATGCCGATGGAAGCGCAGACCCGGCTGCTGCGCGTGTTGCAGCAGGGCGAATACACCACTGTCGGCGGTCGCACCCCGATCAAGACCGATGTGCGCATCGTGGCGGCGACCAACAAGGATTTACGCACGCTGATCAACCAGGGGCTTTTCCGCGAGGATTTGTTCTACCGCCTCAATGTCGTGCCGCTGCGGCTACCGGCCCTGCGCGAGCGTTCGGAGGACGTGCCGGATCTGGTGCGGCATTTCTTCAAGCTGGCGGCCAAGGAAGGCCTGCAAACAAAGCGCATTTCAACCGGCGGCATCGAGTTGATGAAGCGCTATCCGTGGCCCGGCAATGTGCGCGAACTGGAGAATCTCGTCCGCCGGCTGAGCGCTCTTTATGCTCAGGACGAGATTTCGCCCGAAATCATCGAAGCCGAGCTGAAAACCGGCGAAATGCCAGTGGTGCCCGGCGCGACCGTGTTGATCCCGGACGATCTGTCAGTCGGTCAGGCGGTCGAGCATTATCTGCAGCGCTATTTCGCCTCGTTCGGTGGCGATCTGCCGCCGGCCGGTCTCTACGAGCGCATTCTTGCCGAAGTCGAATATCCCCTGGTGCTGGCTTCGATGACGGCGACGCGCGGCAACCAGATCAAGGCGGCCGAGCTTCTTGGCCTGAACCGCAATACACTGCGCAAGAAGATCCGCGAACTGCGCGTCAACGTCTATAAATCTTCGCGTCAGGTTTGAGCCTTTTCACATTCGCGTGGAAAGCCAGCGAAACATTTTCGCTCACCGCCGATTTGTTGCATAATCGCCACAATGCGTTGCATAGATGCGACGCAGTTGTAGGTCTTAACGGCGACATGGCGATTCAAGCCCCCTCATTTACCGGCCCGCTTTTCCGCAAAAAGGCCAATCTCGACGCGCGGCGGCTGCTTGCCCTGCCGGGCGTGATCGCCATTTTGGGTGCGCTGCTGGCGGCGGCCGTGTCCTTTGCGATTCTGGTCGGCGTCACGCCGATCAAGCCGGACGAATCGACCACGCTGGCGCTTATCGGCCTGAACGCGGCCTTCATCGTTTCGCTGACAGCCCTTATCGGACGGGAAATCCACCGCATTCTGATGGCCCGCAAGGTCGGCAAGGCCGCCTCGCGCCTGCATGTGCGCATCGTCGCCATGTTTGCCCTGGTGGCGGCAATCCCGGCGATCATGGTAGCCATCATCGCGGCCGTCACGCTCAACATCGGGCTCGACCGCTGGTTCGAGATCCGGACCAAGACGATCATCAACTCGTCGCTGTCGATCGCCGACGCCTATGTTCAGGAAAATGGCCGCAATCTGCAAGGCACGACCATGTCGATGGCTTACGACCTCGATAATGCGCGGTCGCTCTACAGTCTCGATCGCGCGGGTTTCCTCGACCTGCTGAACAAGGAGACGATGGGGCGCGGGCTTGCCCATGCGGGACTGGTCAGGCCTGATGGTTCCTTCGTCATGAGCGCGCAGACCAATGCGGACTTCGCCATGCCGGAACCTCCGGAGGGCTCGATCCAGGAAGCGGAGAATGGACGCCCGCTTCTGATCGCGCCCGAGACCCGCAACATCATGGGAGCCATCATCAAGCTGAGGGAAATCGACGGGCTGTTCCTCTACACGATCCGCGTGGTCGATCCCGAAGTGATCAGGGCGCGCCAGATCGTCCGCGCCAATACGGATGAATATCGGGGCCTTGAAAGCAACCGCGCGACCTCGCAGGTGGCTTTCGCACTGCCTTATCTTTCGCTGACGCTGATTATCGTCCTGTCGGCAATCTGGACCGGCATCGCGGTCGCCGACCGGCTGGTGCGGCCCATACGCCAATTGATCGGCGCGGCGGACGAGGTGGCCACCGGCAATCTTGACGTGTCGGTTCCGGTTCGGCCATCCGACGGCGATGTCGCCTCGCTCGGCGATACGTTCAACAATATGCTTCTGGAGCTCAAATCCCAGCGCAACGAACTGCTCTCCGCCAAGGATCTGATCGACGAGCGCCGGCGCTTTTCCGAAGCGGTTCTGGCCGGCGTCACCGCGGGCGTCATCGGCGTCGATTCGTCCGGCATCGTGAGCATCGTCAACCGGTCGGCGGAAACCATGCTGGCGATTTCGGGGACGGCCGCGCTTGGTCAGAACCTGTCGGCCGTGCTGCCGCATGTCGGGCGGGTGTTCGAAATCGGCCGCAACTCGGGCAAGCCGGTCTATCGCGACCAGGTGACTTTCTACCGCGCCGGCGCTGAGCGGACCTTCAACGTCCAGATCACCATCGAGGAGGGCGAAGGCCACCTTGAGGAGAAATCCTATGTCGTTACGGTCGATGACATCACCGACCTCGTCCAGGCGCAGCGCTCGTCTGCCTGGGCGGACGTGGCGCGCCGCATTGCCCACGAAATCAAGAACCCGCTGACACCGATCCAGCTCTCGGCCGAGCGCATTCGCCGCCGTTTTGGCAAAGTCATCACCGAAGATCGCGAGATATTCGACCAATGTACGGACACAATTATCCGTCAGGTCGAGGATATCGGCCGCATGGTCGATGAATTCTCCGCTTTCGCGCGCATGCCGAAACCGGAGATGAAGTCGATCGACCTTCGCGAGCCTCTGCGCGAGGCATCCTTCCTGGTGGAGGTCAGCCGGTCGGACATAGCTTTCGAACGGGCATTTGGCGATGAACCGCTCAAGGGCACGTTTGACAGCCGGTTGCTGGCGCAGGCGTTCGGCAACCTTATCAAGAACGCGGCGGAGGCGATGGAGGGGGTCGACCGCAGCGACGGGTCGCACGGCGTCATCCGCATCCGCGCCGGCCGGCAGGACGGGGCGATGCGCGTCGACGTGATCGACAATGGCAAGGGACTGCCGCGTGAAAATCGCCAACGGCTGCTCGAGCCCTATATGACGACGCGGGAGAAAGGCACCGGCCTTGGTCTCGCCATCGTCAAGAAGATCGTCGAGGACCATGGCGGGCGGCTGGAACTTCACGATGCGCCTGCGGATTTCCATGGCGGCAGGGGCGCCATGATCAGCATCATCCTGCCGGCTTCCGCCGGAGCTGCGGCGGCGGGCGCAGCAAAGGAAAGACAAACTGAAAAGGTCGGTAATGGCTTCTGATATTCTCATTGTCGATGACGAGGAAGACATCCGCGAACTCGTCGCGGGCATATTGAGTGACGAGGGTCACGAAACGCGCACCGCCCACGATGCGGACAGTGCGCTGGCGACCATCGCCGACCGGGTGCCGAGGCTGGTCTTCCTGGATATCTGGCTGCAAGGATCGCGGCTGGATGGGCTGGCCCTCCTGGACGAGATCAAGACGCTCCATCCAAGCCTGCCTGTGGTGATGATTTCGGGCCATGGCAATATCGAGACCGCGGTTTCGGCGATCAGGCGCGGCGCCTACGACTTCATCGAAAAGCCGTTCAAGGCCGACAGGCTGATCCTTATTGCGGAACGGGCGCTTGAAACGTCGAAACTGCGGCGTGAAGTTTCCGACCTCAAGCAGCGCAGCGGCGAGACGTTCGACCTGATCGGCATGTCTTCGGCGATGAGCCAGTTGCGGCAGACGATCGAGCGCGTGGCGCCGACCAACAGCCGCATCATGATCATCGGCCCGTCGGGCTCGGGCAAGGAGCTGGCGGCGCGCGCCATTCATGCGCTTTCGACCCGCAAGAGCGGCCCGTTCGTTGCGCTTACAGCCGCCACGATCACGCCGGAGCGCATGGAGATCGAACTGTTCGGCACCGAATCGAACGGGACCGAGCGCAAGGTTGGCGCGCTGGAGGAGGCGCATCGCGGCATTCTCTACATCGATGAAGTCGCCGACATGCCACGCGAAACACAGAGCAAGATTCTGCGCGTACTGGTCGAGCAGCAATTCGAACGTGTGGGCGGCACCAAGCGGGTCAAGGTGGACGTGCGAATCATCTCGTCTACGTCGCAAAACCTCGAGGCCATGATCGCCGAGGGCCGGTTCCGCGAGGACCTCTACCACCGGCTGGCCGTTGTGCCGGTGATGGTGCCTGGCCTGTCGGAGCGGCGGGAAGACATTCCTTATCTCGTCGACAACTTCATGAAGCAGATTGCCCGCCAGTCGGGCATCAAGCCGCGCCGCATCGGCGATGATGCGATGGCCGTGCTGCAGGCGCACAACTGGCCGGGAAACGTCCGCCAGCTTCGCAACAATGTCGAGCGGCTGATGATCCTGGCGCGTGGCGACAATATCGACGCACCGATCACCGCTGACCTGCTGCCGTCGGAGATCGGCGACGTGATGCCACGAACACCCAACCAGTCGGACCAGCATATCATGGCCCTGCCGCTGCGCGAGGCGCGCGAACAGTTCGAGAAGGACTATCTCATCGCGCAGATCAACCGCTTTGGCGGCAACATTTCCAAGACGGCCGAATTCGTCGGCATGGAACGCTCCGCACTGCATCGGAAGCTGAAGTCGCTGGGGGTGTGAAAGTAGGCAGGAGGCAGGAGGACTTTGCTGTTGCGGTTTGTTCGATTCTGCTAGATGCAATCTCACTGCCGACTGCCGACTGCCGACTGCCTTGAGAGAGAACCATGCCACGCATCGCCTACGTCAATGGCAGTTATGTCGCCCACCGGGATGCCGCCGTCCACATCGAGGATCGCGGCTACCAATTCGCCGACGGCGTCTATGAGGTATGCGAGGTGGCGCGGGGCTTCATCGTCGACATGGGCCGCCATCTCGACCGGCTGAACCGCTCGCTGACAGAACTGTCCATCGACTGGCCGGTGCATCGCCGGGTGCTTCAAATCATCATCCGCGAAGTCGTCCAGCGCAACGGCGTCCATGATGGGCTGGTCTATGTGCAGGTCACCCGCGGTGTCGCCAGCCGGGATTTTCTGTTTCCCGAAGATGTGGCGTCCTCCCTGGTGGTGACGGCCAGGAAAGGCAACCCCGCACTGGCTGACAAGCGCGCCGCGACGGGAATCAAGGTCATCACCGTACCGGAAACCCGGTGGGATAGGGTCGATATCAAGAGCGTCGGCCTGTTGCCAAATGTGCTGGCCAAGCAGAAGGCGAAGGATGCCGGCGCGCAGGAAGCCTGGTTCGTGGATGCCGAGGGCATGGTCAAGGAGGGCGGTTCGTCGAATGCCTGGATCATCACCAGGGACAATGTCCTTGTGACCAGGCCGGCGGTGCACGGCATCCTGCGGGGCATCACCCGCACGACCTTGTTCGAGGTCGCCGAAAAGCTTGGCCTGAAGGTCGAGGAGCGCGGTTTTTCGGTCAAGGAAGCCAAGGCGGCGCGCGAAGCCTTCATAAGCTCGGCCACGACGATTTCACTGTCGGTGGTGGAAATCGACGGTCAGCCGGTCGCCGACGGCAAGCCCGGCTCGATCGCGCTTTCCTTGCGCAAGGCGCTTTTTGACGTTGCGGAAAAAACGCCGGCCTGATAACCGCAAAACGGTAGAAAAGCGGCAATGCATTTGCACCCTGGATTTTGCGTCTTATTTTGGCGCGTGGGTGCAAGTCCACGGGGATCGGCGAAAGATAAGAACAATGGCTGAACGATCGCAGAATCTTCAGGACCTTTTCCTGAATTCGGTTCGCAAGAGCAAAAATCCACTCACAATTTTCCTTATCAATGGCGTGAAGCTGACCGGAGTTGTCACTTCGTTCGACAATTTCTGCGTTTTGCTGCGGCGGGACGGTCACTCCCAGCTTGTCTACAAGCATGCCATTTCCACGATCATGCCGAGCCAGCCGGTTCAGATGTTCGATGGCGAGGAAAGCCAAGGCGGCTAGTTGCAAAAAGATACAGATGCGGGCCGCGGCACACGCGGCGCCAGCGGAACCGGCAACGGTGAAAAGGCCCGGACTCGGGCGCTTGTCATCGTTCCGGTGCTGAACCGCGCCACTCACGATGAAGATGACAGAAGCCGGCCAAGGCTTGCCCGTTCGGCACAGGCTCGCCTCGACGAGGCTGTCGGCCTGGCGCGCGCCATCGATCTCGATCCGGTCAACGTCAGCGTCGTGACCGTCAACGACCCACGCCCGGCGACTCTGCTCGGCAGCGGCAAGGTTGCCGAGTTCGCCGACATCGTGAAGGAAACCCACGCCGAGCTTGCGATCGTCGATCATCCGCTGACGCCGGTGCAGCAGCGCAATCTCGAAAAAGAACTGAACGTCAAGGTTCTCGACCGCACCGGCCTTATCCTGGAAATCTTCGGCGAACGGGCGCGCACCAAGGAAGGCACGTTGCAGGTCGAGCTTGCGCATTTGAACTACCAGAAGGGCCGGCTCGTTCGCAGCTGGACCCACCTTGAGCGGCAGCGCGGTGGCGCGGGATTCCTCGGCGGCCCCGGCGAAACGCAGATCGAAGCCGACCGCCGCGTCCTGCAGGACAAGATCGTCAAGCTGAAGCGTGAACTCGAGACCGTACGGCGCACGCGCGATCTGCATCGCGCCAAGCGCCGGAAGGTGCCGTTCCCGGTCGTGGCGATTGTCGGCTACACCAATGCCGGCAAGTCTACCCTCTTCAACCGGCTGACCGGGGCAGGGGTGCTTGCGGAGGACATGCTGTTCGCCACGCTCGACCCGACATTGCGGCGATTGCGCCTGCCACATGGCACGCCGGTGATCCTGTCCGATACGGTCGGCTTCATTTCCGACTTGCCGACACATCTGGTGGCCGCTTTCCGGGCAACGCTTGAAGAGGTGGTGGAAGCCGATCTGGTCTTGCATCTGCGCGATATTTCAGATCCCGACACGGCAGCGCAGGCCGAGGATGTCGAGCGCATCCTCGCCGATCTCGGTGTCGATGTCGGCGACGGCGACCGAGTTGTTGAAGTTTGGAACAAGATCGATCAGATCGATGCGGGCAGCCGCGAACGGTTGCTGGAAACAGGCAACGAGCCGGGCAAGTCGCCGGTCGCGATCTCGGCGATTACCGGGGAGGGGCTCGATGCGCTGATGGCCTTGATCGAGACCCGCGTGTCAGGCGAATTGCGGTCCGTCGAGATCACGCTGGCGCTGGCGCAGATGCGTTTCCTCGACTGGATCTACCGCAACAGCGAGGTCGTGACGCGCACCGACAATGACGATGGCAGCGTCTCGCTGTCGCTGAAGGTGACGGATACCGCGCGCGAGGAAATCGACGGCAGGCTTTCCGGGCGCAAAGGCGGCGTTTAGACGCTATCCGTCCGTCTGCTTTTCCGCCCGTTTGACCTCCCGCCAGAGTTCTTCCATCTCTTCGAGGCTTGCTTCGTCCAATGACCTGCCGGTGGTTTCCAGCATCTGTTCGACCTGGTGGAAGCGGCGGCGGAATTTTTCGTTGGTGCCGCTGATCGCGGCTTCCGAATCGATATTCAGATGACGGCCGAGATTGACGAGCGCAAACAGCACGTCGCCGAATTCGCCCTTGATCGACGCCGTATCTCCCGCGGCAAGCGCCTCCCGCAGTTCGCCGATCTCCTCCTCGATCTTGTCGAAAATCGGCGCGGCCTCGCCCCAGTCGAAACCGACGCGGGCGGCTCGCTCCTGCAGCTTGAGGGCGCGGGTCAGTGATGGCAGCGCCACCGGGACACCATCGAGGAAGCCTTTGCCGTGGTCCTCAGGATCGAGGCCCTGGGCAATGCGCGACTGACGCTTTTCAGCCTTTTCCTCCGCCTTGATCTTTTCCCACATGCCCTTGGCCATACCGGCGCTGCGGGCTTCCGCATCGCCGAAAACATGCGGGTGGCGGCGGATCATCTTTTTGGTGATGGCTTCGACGACATCGCCGAAGGCAAACCGGCCTTCATCCTCGGCCATCTGCGCGTGATAGACCACCTGCAGCAGCAGGTCGCCAAGTTCGTCACGGAGGTCGTCAAAGTCACCGCGTGCGATGGCGTCGGCCACCTCATAGGCTTCCTCGATCGTGTAGGGCGCTATGGTCTGGAAATTCTGCTCGATATCCCACGGGCAACCCGTTACCGGCGCGCGCAAGGCGGCCATGATCTCGATCAGCCGCGAAATATCCTGGGAGGGTTTCATGGGCGGATGCTACAGCGCCCGCGGGCGCCG
Source organism: Mesorhizobium sp. BE184 (assembly GCF_031457045.1). Classification (NCBI taxonomy): domain Bacteria; kingdom Pseudomonadati; phylum Pseudomonadota; class Alphaproteobacteria; order Hyphomicrobiales; family Phyllobacteriaceae; genus Mesorhizobium; species Mesorhizobium sp. BE184. The sequence continues at coordinate 1,311,639 of NZ_JAVDVU010000001.1, read as the reverse complement.
AGCCAATGGCGGGAGCGTCGCGCCCGCCATTGTCCACAGGCGCAGCCAGTCCACCCTCAGTCGAGAACCGAGACGATCGCCTTGGCCAGCTCGTCCAATCCGTTTTCCGGCAGGCCGGCGACGTTGATGCGGCTGTCGCCCACCATATAGATGCCGTGTTCGGCACGCAGGCGCTCCACCTGTGCTTCGGTGAGGCCAAGGCGGGAGAACATGCCCCGGTGGTCGGCGACAAAGTCGAAGCGGTCGGAGTTCGACTGCCGGCGCAGCGCCTCGGCGAAGCGGATGCGCAGGTCCAGCATACGCTGGCGCATTTCCTCAAGTTCGTTTTCCCAGTCGGCGCGCAGGTCCGGATCTTCCAGCACGATGCGGACGACCGCCGCGCCATGATCCGGCGGCATCGAATACATGGTGCGCGCGACCGACAGAAGCTGGCTGGCGGCGACATCGGCCTGGGCGCTGTCCTTCGCCATCAGGATCGCAGCGCCGACGCGGTCGCGGTAAACGGCGAAATTCTTGGAGCAGCTCGCCGCGACGATCATTTCCGGAGCTTTCGCCGCAACCGAGCGCACGCCGACAGCATCGGCCTCGAGACCTTCGCCGAAACCCTGATAGGCGATGTCGATGAACGGCATCAAACCTTTTTCCACGACCAGATCAGTGACGGCCTGCCATTGCGCCGGCGTAAGGTTGGCGCCGGTCGGGTTGTGGCAGCAGCCGTGCAGCAGGACCGTGTCGCCAGCCTCCGCCTTCTGCAGCGCCGCCATCATCTCTTCAAAGCGCACCGTTCCGGATGCGGGGTCGAAATAAGGATAGTCGCGCGTCTCAAGTCCCGCCTCGCGCATGATCGGCATGTGGTTCGGCCATGTCGGGTTCGAGACCCAGACCTTCGTGCCGGGTCTGGCGCGGTTGAGCAGTTCCGCGGCAAGCCGCAAGGCGCCCGAACCGCCCGGCGCCTGCGCGGCGCGGATGCGGCTCGAATCGGCCGCCGGTCCGAAGACCAGCGCGGCCATGGCGCTGTTGAACGCCGTATCGCCGGCGAGGCCGAGATACGTCTTGGTTTCCTGCGTTTCCAGCAACCGCTTTTCCGCTTCGCGCACGGCCCGCATCACCGGCGTGCGGCCGGCGCTGTCCTTGTAGACGCCGACGCCGAGATCGACTTTGTCGGCGCGGGGGTCGGCTCGGTAAAGGCCGATAAGAGCAAGGATTTTATCGGCTGGGGCGGGCTGGAGATGATCGAGCATGAAGGCTGTTCCTTTGACGCGGCGGAGTGATACGCAAAAAGCACAGTCTTCGCCAGTGCTTTCGCGACTGCGCCCGCATGCGCGGCGCGTTTCAAATGGTTTGCCAACCGCTTCAGGAATGAACTTCTACAGGGGCCTGCCCCCGCAGAACATCTTCCCAAGGATCGTTCGAAAATAGCAATCGACAAAGTCTAGTGATTTTATAGACTATTTCTCGATCGGAGAGCGACCATGGCTTTTACGCGGATTGAGACGACGATGAGGAAGACCCATTCCGGCAGGGTGGCGACTCGGCCCGGCGCAGCCGGGGCCTATGCCTTCTTCGTATTGTCGTTCGGCTTCGCGGCTGCCTTGGTGTTCGGGCTGATTGCCTGAACGGCCATCTTCGATCAATTCCCCAGGAGACGACCCAGCAGTCCTTACTTCAAACGAAGGAGAGATCCGATGAATGTCGAGTTCACTTTCGTGCCTGGTATCGATGCAAGAAGCTTTGCGGCAAACAACCAGGGCTCGCCCGTTGGACGGAACGAGAGCCTGCCGGCATCTTTGGCTTTGGCGGAATCGCTTGGCTTCAGCGGTTTTGTGATCGGCGGAGAGACTGGTGATATAGCCGAAGGCGCGTCGGATGATGCCATGCCGTTCGGCGAGCAATTGAATGTCCTTCTCACCCACCGTGTCAGCCGGTTGTCGCCGATATTGGCTGCGCGCCAACTGGGCGCTTTGCAGGCACGGTTTGGCGGCAGGCTCGGATTGCGCCTGCTGCCGGATTTCTCGGGCGAGGCGACAGGTGAGGACCGGCCCCGCTCTGGCCACGCCGCTTCGTGGCGGCAGGCGGACGAGTATGTGACCTTGCTCAAGCGGCTGTGGGCGAACGAGCGGCCGTTCGACCACGAGGGGCTGTTCTACAGCCTGCGCGGCGCATTCGTTCCCAACAGAGCGTCCCACGCCCTGCCGGTGCGCATGAAGGCGCTTTCGGGCACGGCGCTGAAAGTGGCTGCCCGCCATGCCGACACGATCGAGCTTGCCGGCGGTTCGCCACAAGATGTGCGGGTGCTGGTGGCGCGGGCGCGGGCCACGGCGGCGGAGTTTGGGCGGCAGCACAAGATGCAGTTTGCCTTGCCGCTGCAACTGCCGCAACGCCTCGCCGAGGGCGCCAAGGCTGGGGATGCGGTAAGCCTGTCGGATTTTTCGGCGCGGACCTCATTGTTGCTGATGGACTACGTTCAGTCCGGCGTGACTGAATTCATGGTCCACGGTACGGACGACCGCGTCGCTCTTCATACCTTCAGCGACAGGGTGCTTCCCGTGGTTCGCAATTCGGCAGCGCGTCTCGAAGACAGTTCATGGAACTCGACAGGCGCTCGCGCTTCCGACACGCGACGCTTGAGCTATTTCTGAGCTCAAGGAGGGCGGGCGGCGGAATTTTCTCTCCCGCCCTCGTCCGTCTTCTGGCGCCGGGGGTCCGGTTCGACCTTTCCGCCTATGCCAGGACATTCTTCCAGCCGGCCACCTATGATTGTTCATAGGCGGCCGGCCTTTGTCTTGCCGTGGATAGACCTGCCCGGATCCGAATAATCCGCCGCGCATATCGTCTTATTCCCGCAGGCTCTTAAAATCATCGTTCCACATCGTCGTGGCATCGATTGTTCATTTTTTCTTGTTTCATACGGATTTTCATGGCAAGAAAGGCCACGTCAGCAAGATAGTTCCATATTATGGAACGACGTGCCGGGTTGGGAGGAGGAATTGTTCCGCTACGGAACATTCGCTGGCCGGGCGCCGAGAAAAAGCTGAACTGCTGGGAGGAAAGCTTGAGCACCACCGCCGCGGGAGAGGAGACTCTCACTATCGATACGATTTCCGAGGTCGTTGACGCACGGCCTGGATCGCGCTGGATGCGGCCGGTCGAGATCATTGCCGCCCTGTTGCTTGTCGGCGTCATCGGCCTGCTGCTGACCGGTGTCTTTTCGCGCTACGTCCTGCAATTGCCGATCGTGTGGATCGACGAGGCGGCGTCCATCTGCTTCCTCTGGCTGGCTATGCTGGGCGCGGCGATCGCCATCGACCGCAACGAACACATGCGGCTGACGCTTTTCCTCGGCATGTTTCCGCCACGCGTGCGTGAATATGTCGATACGCTGGCGCTGCTGATCGTGGCGACGGTCATCGGCGCGCTGATCTTTCCGGCCATCGAATATGTCGAGGAAGAATCCTACGTCACCTCGGCGGCCCTCAACATCCCGATGAGCTACCGCGAATCGGCGATCATCGCCGGTTTCGTGCTGATGCTCCTGCTGGCGGTGGGCCATGCGGTGCGCCGTTCCAGCGTGAAGAACCTGATCCTGGCCGCTCTGACCGTTGCTGCCCTAGGCGGGGTGGGCTGGCTGCTGACGCCGGTGTTCCTCGGCCTCGGCTATGTCAACATCGCCATATTCCTAGTCGGCGTGGTCGCCATCTGCCTGTTCCTCGGCGTTCCGATTGCTTTCTGCTTCGGCCTGGGCACCATCGCCTTCATCACCTTCTCGACCTCCGTGCCTCTGATCGTGCTGGTCGGCCGTATCGATGAGGGCATGTCCAGCCTGATCCTCTTGTCGGTTCCGATCTTCGTGCTGCTCGGCTGCGTCCTCGATGCGACCGGCATGGGCAAGGCCATCGTCGAATTCCTGGCGTCGCTGATCGGCCATGTGCGGGCCGGCATGTCGTATGTGCTTCTCGGTTCCATGTTCCTGGTTTCCGGCATTTCCGGCTCCAAGGTCTCCGATATGGCGACGGTGGCGCCGGCGCTGTTTCCGGAAATGAAGCGCCGCGGCCACAAGCCGAACGAGATGATCGCGTTGCTGGCGACCGGCGCGGCGATGGCCGACACGGTCCCGCCCTCCATCGTGCTGATCGTACTCGGCTCGGTGGCCGGCGTCTCCATCGCAGCCCTGTTCACCAGCGGCTTCGTCATCGCCATGGTGCTGCTGCTGATGCTGGTGGCGCTCGCCCGCTGGAAAGCCGGCCATGAGAAGATGGACGGCGTCAAGCGGGCGCCGTTCTCCGTCATCCGCACGACGCTGCTGATCGCAGCGCCGGCGCTGGTCCTGCCGTTTCTCATCCGCTCCGTCGTCGGGGGCGGCATTGCCACGGCGACCGAGGTTTCGACCATCGCGGTCGTCTACGCGATGATCATCGGCATGCTGCTCTATGGCGGCATCAGCTGGAAGAAGTTCTATTCCATGCTGGTCGAGACGGCGGCGCTGTCGGGGGCGATCCTGCTCATCCTCGGCACCGCGTCGGCGATGGCCTGGGCGCTGACGCAGACCGGCTTCGCCAATCAGCTGGCGCTATACATGACCGGACTGCCGGGCGGCTGGTTCTCGTTCATGCTGGTGTCGATCGCCGTCTTCATGCTGCTCGGCTGCGTGCTCGAGGGCCTGCCGGCGATCGTGCTGATGGCGCCGATCATGTTCCCGATCGCCCAGCGCATGGGCATCAACGAAATCCACTATTCCATGGTGGTGGTCACGGCCATGAACATCGGCCTGATGACGCCGCCCATCGGCATCGGCTTCTACATTGCCTGCAAGATCGGCGGCGTCTCGCCGGACGAGGCTGTCGGTGCGATCTGGCCGTATCTCGCGGCCCTTGTCGTCGGCCTTCTGGTGATTGCCGCCGTACCTGCGCTTTCCATCGCATATCTTTGAATTGCAATTAAAAAACATCAGGAGGAAATGACATGAATATCACTCGACGCAGTCTGGTTCTGGGCGCTGCCGCCGCCGTGCCGCTTGTTTCAACGATCCGGTATGCAGGGGCGCAGACCGCCGAGTTCAACTACAAGTTCGCCAACAATCTCGCCGTCAGCCACCCGCTGAACATCCGGGCGCAGGAAGCCGTCAAGAAAATCCAGGAAGAGACCAGCGGCCGCGTCGCGATCCAGATATTCCCGAGCAGCCAGCTCGGCGCCGACACCGACATGCTGAGCCAGATCCGCTCCGGCGGCGTCGAATTCTTTACGCTTTCGCCGCTCATTCTTTCGACGCTGGTCAAGAACGCCTCGATCAGCGGCATCGGCTTCGCCTTCCCGGACTACAAGTCCGTGTGGGCCGCGATGGATGGCGATCTCGGCAAATATGTGCGCGGCGAGATCGAGAAGTCGAACCTCGTCGTGCTGGACAAGATCTGGGACAATGGCTTCCGCCAGATCACCAGCTCGGTCGGTCCGATCGAAAAAGCCGCCGATTTGAAAGGCTTCAAGATCCGCGTGCCGGTCAGCCCGCTGTGGACCTCGATGTTCTCGGCGTTCGAATCGGCTCCGGCTTCGATCAACTTCGCCGAAGTCTATTCGGCCCTGCAGACCAAGATCGTCGACGGCCAGGAAAACCCGCTGGCGATCATCTCGACCTCCAAGCTCTACGAAGTGCAGCAGTTCTGCTCGATGACCAACCACATGTGGGATGGTTTCTGGTTCCTCGCCAACAAGCGCGCCTGGGAGCGGATGCCGGAAGACGTGCGCGGCATCGTCGCCAAGAACATCAACGAGGCCGGCGTGAACCAGCGCGCCGACGTCGAGAAGCTGAACTCGACGACGCAGGAGGATCTGGCTGCCAAGGGCATGAAAATCAACGCCACGGACCCGGCCTCCTTCCGCGACAAGCTCAAGGAAAAGGGCTTCTACGCCGAATGGAAGGGCAAGTTCGGCGACGAGGCCTGGGGCATTCTCGAAAAGGCCGTCGGCACGAGCCTCGGCTGATTTCAACGAACGCGGCGGGCGTCCAGGCGCCCGCCGCAAGTTTCCACACATTGGGCAAGCATTTTGGTCGATCGTCTCGCAGGCAAAACAGCGATTGTATTCGGTGCAGGTTCGTCGGGGCCCGGTTGGGGCAACGGCAAGGCCGCGGCGGTCGCCTATGCGCGCGAAGGCGCCAGGGTCGCATGTATAGACCTCGATCCGGCGGCGGCCGAGGAAACGGCGGGCATCATTGCCAGCGAAGGCAACGAGGCCGTGGCGCTGGCTGCTAACGTCACCGAACAAGCGTCAATCGACAGGGCGGTCGCAGCGACCATCGAGCGCTTCGGCGTCATCGACATCCTGCACAACAATGTCGGCGTCACCCATATGGGCGGTCCGGTCGAGCTGGACGAGAAGGCCTTTCAGGCGTCGCTCGACCTCAATATCGGTCCGGTCTACCGCACGTCGAAGGCGGTGATCCCGCACATGCTGGCGAAGGGCAGGGGCGCGATCATCAACATCTCATCGCTCGCGGCGATCCGTTACGTCGGCTATCCCTATTTCGCCTATTACGCGACCAAGGCGGCGGTGAACCAGGCCACAGTGGCGCTCGCCATGCAGTATGCGCGCCAGGGTATCCGCGCCAATTGCGTCATGCCCGGGCTCATCGATACCCCCCTGATCTACAAGCAGATTTCCTCCCAGTACGGCTCGGTCGAGGAAATGGTCGCCGCGCGCAACGCGATGGTGCCGGTCGGCCGTATGGGCACGGCCTGGGACATCGCCGCGGCCGCCGTGTTCCTGGCGTCCGAGGAGGCGCAATTCATCACCGGCGTATGCCTGCCCGTCGACGGCGGGCAGAGCTGCGCGGTGGCGGAGTTCGGCTGAGCCATGAACATCTCCCAGCCGCTCCGCGACATGACCGGTTCGCAAAGCGTCGACAGGGCGCTGGCGCTGCTCTCCATCGTCGGCCGTCACGCCGACCGGGGCGCTTCGCTTTCCGAACTCGTCGCCGAAACGGAGCTCAACAAGCCGACCGCGCGCCGGCTGCTGCTCGCGCTGATGCGGGCCGGCCTGATCGAACAGGACGAGGCGAGCCGCCTCTATTTCCTCGGCGAGGAAACCTTTGTCCTCGGCAGCCTTGCCTCGCGGCGTTACGGCCTGCTGCAACTGGCCATGGAAAGCCTTCAACGCCTGTCGAGGCGGACGGAGGACTCGTCCTTCCTGTCGGTGCCGCGCGGCACCAACTCCGTTTGCCTGTATCGCGAGGAAGGAACCTATCCGGTCCGTACCCATGCGCTGCAGGCCGGTTTCGAGCATCCGCTCGGCGTCGGCGCCGGATCGCTCGCCATGCTTTCCGAGCTGCCGGACGACGAAGTCGAAGCGATGCTGCAAGCCAATGAACGCACGCTTGCCGAGCATTATCCGATGCTCGCCGCGGACCGCATCCGGCAGGACGTCGCGGCCACGCGCGCCAACGGCTATTCGCTCAATCCCGGACTGATCTACGCCAATTCATGGGGCGTCGGCGTGGCGATCCGGAACGCTGAAGGCCGCCCGGTGGGTGCGCTTTCGGTGGCGGCGATCGACAATCGGTTGCAGCCGGCGCGGCAGCTGGAAATCGCCGGTTACCTCCGCGACGAGGCCCGGCGCGTCGAAGACAAGCTCGGACAGATGTTCGGAACACGAAACAATGCCGGCCCTCGCGGTAACGGCAAACAGACCAACAGGAGACCGTGACCATGAGCAGGGCGCAGATCGTCGGCTGGGCGCATTCGCCATTCGGCAAGTTGGATTACGAAAACACCGAGCAACTCATGGCCGCGGTGGCGATGCCGGCGCTTGAGCATGCCGGCGTCCAGGCCGCGGATGTCGACGGTGTCTTCGTCGGCGTCATGAACAACGGTTTCCAGAAGCAGGATTTCCAGGGCGCGCTCGTCGCCATGTCGAGCGACGAACTGAAACACGTTCCGGCGGTGCGCATGGAGAACGCCTGCGCCACAGGTTCGGCGGCGATCTATGCGGCGATGGATTTCATCGAGGCCGGCCGTGGGCGCGTCGCGCTGGTGGTGGGTGCGGAAAAGATGACGGCCATCCCGACCGCCGATGTCGGAGACATCCTGCTCGGTGCCAGCTACCGGGCCGAAGAGGCCGAGATCGACGCCGGCTTTGCCGGGCTGTTCGGCCGCATCGCCCAGACCTATTTTCAGAAATATGGCAACCGCTCGGAAGAATTGGCGATGATCGCCGCCAAGAACCATTCGAACGGCTTGGCCAATCCCTATGCGCATATGCGCAAGGATTTCGGCTTCGATTTCTGCAACACGATCTCCGACAAGAATCCTTATGTCGCCGCGCCTCTGCGCCGCACCGACTGCTCGCTGATCTCGGATGGCGCTGCGGCGCTGGTTCTCGCTGACGAGGAGACGGCGAAGCAGCTCAACCGCGCCATCGCCTTTCGCAGCCGCTCGCAGGTGAACGACATCATGGCCCTGTCGCGCCGCGACGTCACCGCGTTCGAAGGGGCCCGGCAGGCCTGGGCGAAGGCGCTTTCCGAATCCGGTCTGACATTGGACGACCTGTCGCTGGTCGAGACGCATGACTGCTTCACCATCGCCGAAATGATCGAATACGAGGCCATGGGGCTTGCCGAGCCGGGACAGGGCCACCGCGTCGTTCGCGACGGCACGACGCGCAAGGACGGGCGACTGCCGGTAAACGTCTCCGGCGGTCTGAAATCCAAGGGCCATCCAATCGGCGCCACCGGCGTTTCCATGCATGTGATGGCGGCCATGCAGCTTGCCGGCGAGGCCGGCGACATGCAGGTGCCGGGCGCAAGCCTGGCCGGCGTCTTCAACATGGGCGGCGCCGCCGTCGCCAATTACGTTTCCCTGCTCGAACGGGTTCGCTGATGTCCGACAATCCGCGCGGCGGCGTGTCGCCGGTCACCACCCGTGTCATGAATCTGGCGCAGTTCCTGAGCCAGTCGGCGCGGCGCAATCCTGACGAGATCGGTTTTGTCTGGCGCGACAGCCAGTGGACGTGGCGGGAGATGGAAGCCCGCGTCAACGCCTTCGCCGCCGCGCTTCGCGACGAGTATGGCGTGGCGAAGGGCGACCGGGTGCTGATCCAGTCGGCCAACTCGAACCAGATGTTCGAATCCATGTTCGCCTGTTTCCGGCTGGGCGCCGTCTGGGTGCCGGCGAATTATCGCCAGTCGCCGGATGAGGTGGCCTATCTGGCCAAGGCAAGTGGCGCACGCGGCATGATCTGCGGCGCGGGCTTTGCCGGCCACGCCAGGGCCTGCCGGGAAGCCGCGCAGTCACTTGAATTCGTCGTCGCCATCGGTGAAGCCGATTTCGGCCCGGATTATGACAGCCTTGTCGAGCGTCATATGGGGGAAACCGTTCCGGCTGTAGCCGTCGACCGGGACGATCCCTGCTGGTTCTTCTACACGTCCGGCACCACCGGACGGCCCAAGGCCGCGGTGCTGACACACGGACAGATGGCTTTCGTCGTCACCAATCATCTGTGCGACCTGATGCCCGGCACCACGCACAAGGATGCCTCCATCGTCGTGGCGCCGCTGTCGCATGGGGCAGGCGTGCACCAACTAGCCCAAGTGGCGCATGGGGTGAAGACGATCATCCTGCCGACCGACAAGATGGATGTGCCGACGGTCTGGTCGCTGGTCGAGACATGGCGGGTGAGCAACATCTTCACCGTGCCGACCATCGTCAAGCTGCTCGTCGAGGACGCTTCCGTCGACCGGTTCGACCGCTCCTCGCTGCGCTACATGATCTATGCCGGCGCGCCGATGTACAGGGCCGACCAGAAGCGGGCGCTGGAAAAGCTCGGCCCCGTTCTGGTGCAGTATTTCGGCTTGGGAGAAGTCACCGGCAACATCACCGTGCTGCCGCCGGCGTTCCATTCGCTGGAGGACGGTCCGGATGCGCGTATCGGCACCTGCGGTTTCGAGCGAACGGGCATGGAAGTGCAGGTCCAGGACGATGAGGGCAATGCGCTTGCAGCCGGCGAGACGGGCGAAATCTGCACGATCGGGCCGGCGGTGTTCGCCGGCTACTATGACAATCCGGACGCCAACGCCAAAGCGTTCCGCAATGGCTGGTTCCGCACCGGCGATCTCGGTCATATGGACGAGAACGGCTTCGTCTACATCACCGGCCGATCGTCGGACATGTATATTTCCGGCGGCTCCAACATCTATCCACGCGAGATCGAGGAAAAAATCCTCGCCCATCCGGAGATCAGCGAGGTCGCCGTGCTTGGCGTTCCCGATCCGATGTGGGGTGAAGTCGGCGTCGCGGTCTGCGTGGCAAGGGCGGGAGCCAATCCCGATCCGAGGGACATCCAGTCATGGCTGGAAACCAGGATCAGCCGCTACAAGATGCCCAAACGCTTCATTTTCTGGGCCGAAATGCCGAAATCGGCCTACGGCAAGATCACCAAGAAGATGATCCGCGAAGAGCTCGACAGGCGCGGCGAGCTCGATCCCTCGGCGCAGAAACTGTCCGCATAGGAGCGATGATGAGCGAGCAACGGAAAGCCGTGGCGATCACCGGCGGCGCGTCGGGCATCGGGCTGGAGACGGCGCGCCTGCTTTTCGAGCGTGGGTATTACCCATTCCTGCTCGACCTGCGCGCCGAGCCGCTGCGGCAAGCCTGTTCCGAGCTTGGCCTGCCGGAAACGAACGGCATCGTCTGCAACGTGGCCGATGAGATGAACGTCGAGGCGGCTATCATGGCGGCTGCCGGCGAAGGTCCGCTTGTCGGGATCGTCAACTGCGCCGGCATCGCCATGGACAAGCCGGCGGTCGAGACCAGCGTCGAGGAATTCCGGCGCATCATCGACGTCAATCTGACAGGAACCTTCATCGTTTCGCGCGCGGCGGCACGGCACTGGCTGGCGCATGGGTCGTCCGGTTCGATCGTGAACATAACCTCCGTTTCCGGTCTTTGCGGCAACAAGGGCAGGGTGGCTTACGGCTCCTCCAAGGGCGGCCAGAACCTGCTCACGCTGGTGATGGCAAACGAGCTGGGCTCGCAGGGCATCCGCGTCAACGCGGTGGCGCCTGGGCCGATCGACACGCCGATGGCCCAGCAGGTGCATACGGAACAGGTCCGTCAGCAGTGGAACTCGCGCGTTCCGATGCGCCGTTACGGTACACCCCGCGAGATCGCCAGCGCCGTCGCCTTCCTGCTGTCGGACGATGCGAGTTACGTCAACGGGCAGATTCTGGCGGTCGACGGCGGCTTCATCAATGCCGGCCTCGCAGCGTGATGAGCCGTTTTGCCCGGACCATCGCCCACCCTGGACCGCTCGCGACCGAACGGGCCGTATCCGTCCCTTGTCGGATTGAAAAGCAAAAGGTCGTACTCAGTCCCGGCAGGAGCATGAACGACGCGGTCGCGGTGGCACTGGAAGATACAGGCTTCTCAAGTGGTTACATCCGTCTTCGCAACGCGCGCGTAAATCCGCTGCGCTATGTCATACCGGCCCCGTCGCCCGACGGCGCGCACGCCGCGTGGTACAGCGATACCTATGCGCCCGACGGAACGGCGGTGATCGAAGACGCCGGCATGGTTGTCGGACGTCGCGACGGCGCGTCCTTTTTCCATTGTCACGGCGTATGGCGCACGGCGGACGGCCAGCGCCGCATGGGCCACCTCCTGCCGCTGGAAAGCCAACTTGCGGAACCGGTCGAAGCCGAAGCCTGGGGCATTTCCGGCGCCCGGTTCGACGTGCAGGAGGATCCGGAGACCAACTTTCGCCTCTTCATGCCGGTTTCCTCGCCGGATGATACGAGGCCCGGTATGCGCGGCTTCATCTGCCGGGTTCGACCCAATGAGGAGATCGGTGAGGCCATCGAGGCGCTATGCCGCCAGCACGGCATTGAAAACGCTGTCGTTCACGGTGTCGGCAGCGTCGTCGGCGCGGTCTTTGAGGATGCACCGGAGGTGCCGTCCTTCGCGACAGAAGTGCTCATCACGCAGGGCGAAGTGCGCGCGGGCAAATGCCGTCTGCGCATTGCCATCGTCGATATTGACGGTGTCATCACCGAGGGCACGCTTTCGCCAGGCGCCAACCCGGTTTGCGTGACGTTCGAGCTCGCCCTACACGAAACCTGACCGTTTTGGGCTTCCTGCGTGTCCGCGCCGGACACGCAGGGCGTCGCGGCTTTCCCCGCCCCAAGCCCGGCAACGCCGCTTTCCGGCATCTGCGAACGCCGCATCCGGTCCCTAACAAATGCGTGACCGGCTGATCGATTGCGCTTGTGCCGGCATCGGTCGGTGAATATATAGGCCCAAATTTTTAGGGCTGTCGGGTGAGTCGAATGAACGATATCGTTACTGCCGATTACGTGCCGTCCGAAGATGAGCCGTTCATGAACGAACGACAAAAGTCTTACTTCCGCCAGAAGCTGGTGACCTGGAAGAACGACATTTTGCGCGAAGCGCGCGAAACTCTCGAAATTCTGCAACAGGAAAACGCCAACCACCCCGATCTCGCCGATCGGGCTTCTTCCGAGACCGACAGGGCGATCGAACTTCGGGCCCGCGACCGCCAGCGCAAGTTGATCTCCAAGATCGATTCAGCGCTTCAGCGTATTGAGGAAGGCACCTACGGCTATTGTGAGGAGACGGGTGAGCCAATCGCCTTGAAGCGGCTCGACGCCCGGCCGATCGCTACGCTTTCCATCGAAGCACAGGAACGGCACGAGCGGCGCGAAAAGGTCTACCGCGACGACTGAGCGCTGTACCGATACATCTAAAAAGATCGATTTCCGGCCGGCTTTGCCCGGCCTTTTTCTTGTCCGCTACTTCTTGTGGGTGGAAAGCTCGCCGAGCAGCTTGGTCATTTCGTCGTCCAGCGACGGGACGTTCCCCGGTATCGACCGCGAAACAGGTTCGTCATCCAGCGACATCTCCAGTTCCTGCATCAACGCATCGTCGATAGGATCGTTCTTGGTGGCCGTCTGTGTTTTCGCCAGGCCTGGATTTGACGAAGGGGACATGGCCCGCGGCGCTGCCGGCCCCAGATAGGGCTGCGGACGCGGCGCAGCTACGGGTTCGGGAAACCGCATTGCGGGAGGCGGAGCCGCCTGCGGTTTGGCGACCGGTGTTGCGGATACGGGGGCCGGCTGCTGGGGCCGCGTCTGCGCCTGTCCTGCGTCGCTGGCAGGCGCCGGTCGCCGGGCGACAAGCCGGATGTCGCGCTCGACGACAACATCGGTCGGGCCGCCGATCAGCAGGAGATGCTCGATGTCGTCGCGTCGAACGAGCACCAGGCGCCTGTGACTGTCCACGGCGGTGGCATCCATGACGGCCAGCCGGGTCTTGCGGTTGCGCCCGCCGGCGACATAGGTCCCGAACGTCATTCTCCGGACAAGCCTGATTATGACAAGAACAATCGCCAGCAGGACAAGGGCGGCAAAGGTCCACAGAAGGGCGGGTGCATAGTCAGGACCCGCCAAGCCATCCAGCCATTCGAGCATCGGTGTCCCCCATCCGACATTGAAGTGCGCGACAGTAGCCTCATGCGGTACGAAGCTGCAAGTTCATACAACCCATTGTGAAGTCGAAAGGGGAACCGGCTGCCGTCACCTTTTTCACGGGACATTGCCGCTCAGGTCTTTTCCGGACTAGGAGAATATGATTCAACCGCTTAAGGCAGGGGGCGACTGAAGTTGGTGAGCAGGGGGCGTATGGCCAAAGAAACGCGCGGCGATTTCTATCCGGCGCCGATCGTCGACCAGAGCACGCGGCCCGGCGCCGTCGTTCGGCTGATCGTCTTCATCGTCGTGCTGACCGGCGCTGCCGTCGTTTTCGGCGTGTTCCGCGAGCGTTTCGGCGACCCGTTCCTGCTCGGCATGCTCGGCGTGCTTGCCATGATCGGGGTCGGCTTCCTGTTCGCCACCGCCATTGGCTTCATTCAGATCGCCCCGCGCTCCACCGGTGACGAACTCTCCAAGGCGTTCGTCGATTCGATGTCGCAGGGGCTGCTGGTCACCGACAACAAGGGCCGCGTCATCTACGCCAACCGCTCCTATGCCGAAATGACCGGCGCGACATCGGCTGCGGACCTGAAGACCGTGGAGGGGCTGCTTTCGGATGTGCCGGAGGCTTCGGCGACGGTTTTCCGGCTGGCCTCAGACCTGCGGGATGGCCAGGCGGGTGACGGCGAGTTTCGCCTGACGCAATCGATTCGTCCCGGCGCGGAGCCCGGCGCCCGCTGGTATCGGACGGCGGCGCGGACGTTCAACGTCCCCGGTCAGCGGCAGCCGTTGCTGGCGTGGCAGCTTGCCGACATTTCGCGCGAACGGGCCGAGCAGGAGCGCTTCTTTCTGGATCTGCAGAAGGCTATCGACCATCTTGACCATGCACCGGCAGGCTTCTTCTCTGCCGACCAGGAAGGCCGCGTCACCTATGTCAATGCGACGCTGGCCGAATGGCTGGGTATCGATCTCACAAGCTTCACGCCGGGCGCAGTCACGCTGCCGGAAATTGTCGCCGGAGACGGCATGGCGCTGATCCGCTCGGTCAAGGCCGATCCCGGCACCACGCGCAATGCCGTCATCGACCTCGACCTCACCACCATGCAAGGCGAGGCGCTGCCGGTACGCTTCATGCACAGGGTCACGGCCAGCCGTGACGGCATCCATGGGCCGACCAGGACAATCGTGCTTAACCGCACGCAGGGCGAGGACGCCTCCGCCGATCTCAGGGCTTCCGAGGTGCGCTTCACGCGGTTCTTCAACTCGACGCCGATGGCCATCGCCGCCGTCGACCAGAGCGGGCGCATCCTGCGCACAAACGCGCCGTTCCTGTCGCTGTTCTCGACGGTTGTCGACCGGGATGCGCTGGACCGGCGCGTGCGGCTCGATACGGTCATCCACGAGCGCGACCGCGCCGCCTTCAGCGCGGCGCTCGAAAAGGCCCGGCAACGCCAGGCCGATATCGCACCGATCGATACGGTTCTGCCGGACAATGAAGAGCGCCATATCCGCTTCTATGTGAATGCGGTGGCGGACGGCACCGGCGACGGCGCCGAAGAGGCATCCATCGTCTATGCCGTCGAGACGACCGAGCAGAAGGCGCTCGAAAACCAGATGGCGCAAAGCCAGAAGATGCAGGCGGTGGGGCAGCTCGCCGGCGGCATCGCCCATGATTTCAACAATGTGCTGACCGCCATCATCATGGCGTCCGATCTCCTGCTGACCAACCACCGGCCGTCCGATCCGTCTTTCCCGGACATCATGAACATCAAGCAGAATGCCAACCGCGCTGCATCGCTGGTGCGGCAACTGCTGGCGTTCTCGCGCAAGCAGACTTTGCGGCCGGAGGTGCTCAACCTCACGGACGTGCTGGCCGATCTGCGAATGCTTCTGGCGCGGCTGGTCGGCAACGGCATCAAGCTCAAGATTGAGCATGGCCGCGACCTGTGGCCGGTCAGGGTCGATATCGGTCAGTTCGAGCAGGTCATCGTCAATCTTGCCGTCAACGCCCGGGACGCGATGCCCGAGGGCGGCGACCTTTTGGTGCGCACACGCAACCTCACGCTGGAGGAGAGCAAGGCGTTTCCATACCGCGAGCTGGCGCCTGCGGATTTCGTCTTGGTCGAGGTGGAAGATACCGGCAGCGGCATAGCGCCGGAGGTCTTGAAGAAAATATTCGAGCCTTTCTTCACCACCAAGGAAGTCGGCAAGGGCACCGGCCTCGGCCTTTCGATGGTCTATGGCATCATCAAGCAGACCGGCGGCTTCATCTTCTGCGATTCCGAACAGGGCAAGGGCACGGTGTTCCGTATCTTCCTGCCTCGCCATGCCGCAAAAGCGGGCGAAGGCGAGGTCAAGAGCGGACAGGGCGAGACGCCGCAGCCCGCAGTTGCGGCAAAGCCGGCCGAGGCCAAGGATCTTTCCGGTTCGGCGACCGTGCTTCTTGTCGAGGACGAGGACGCCGTGCGCATGGGGGGAATGCGGGCGCTTACTACGCGCGGCTACACCGTCCACGAAGCCTCTTCCGGGGTCGAGGCGCTCGAAATCTTCGATGCCCTGGAAGGCAAGATCGATATCGTCGTGTCCGACGTGGTGATGCCCGAAATGGACGGACCGACGCTGCTGGGAGAGTTGCGCAAGCGCCAACCTGACGTGAAGTTCGTCTTCGTTTCGGGATATGCGGAAGACGCCTTCGCCAAGAACCTGCCCGCGGACGCGCAGTTCGGTTTCCTGCCAAAACCGTTTTCGCTCAAGCAGTTGGCGACCGTTGTCAAGGACGTCCTTGAAAGCTGACCAGCTAGGGGACGGAAGGCGTCTGCCGCTTCGTGCATGTCGATGCGGTGAAGGCGCCATCCGCCTGCCGCATGATGATGTCGAACGAGGCGTTCGGCTCGGTGTCAGCGGTGATCTGGGTCAGCGAGACGCTGTTGCCGCCGGACGTGAAGCCGCCGAGAGGACCCAGCCAGCTTATCTCACCGTTCGGGCTGATCTGATAGTTGTAACCCTGTCCACCGGCACCGAAATAGCTGGGGCCGCTGTAGACGCTTCCCTTGATGTGGATGTCGCCGAGCGTCAGGAACGCGCCCAGAAGATAGACCTCGCAACGGTATGAACCGGCAGGCAGGGTGCCGTCGGCAATTCCGGCCTTTGCGGCTCCTGCGGGGATTGTCGCAGCGATGATCAGTGACAGAATCGTTCGGATTTTCATGATGCACTTGGCGGCGTTTCCAGGTTCCTCTTCTAGCCGGGATCGACGCCTGATGCACGAGCGGGATGCAGGATTGCCGCTCAGGCGGAGCGAGGCAGGCCGTTCGGCAAATTCCTGACCGGCGACCCAACTATATTACGTCATGTAAAGCTGCGTGATATTCTTCAGCCGGGCCTGTGAGTCGCCCGCTTTTTCCGAGTCTGGTTTGGGGCAGATCGAGGGGGAAGACATCGCAGCGTCGGCAAGTTCCGCGCAAGCGATCATTCGTACCGTTCCTTCGGCGATTTCAGCGTTGGTAAGCGCGTTGGGCAATCGGACGGGGGACAATTCGAATGGAACGCTTTGTCGAAGACTACCAGAAGCGGCGGCTCACCGAGCGCTTCGACATCCTGACTGCCGTCAACATTCTGAGATCACAGGGCTATGAAGACGACGAACTGATCCGTGAGATCATCCGCGTCTTCTATGTCGATCTGGATACCTACAACGACATCGTCAGGACGGCGGCCTGACGGCTGCGCGGGATGCCGCAGTCAGATGCCGCCGTACCAGTCATAGCCATTGTCTTCCCAGTAGCCGCCACGGCCGCCGCCAATGTCGGCGAAGCCTGAGACAAGCTCTATCCTGTGGACGTATTTCGGCTGCTTGTAGCCGAGCTGCCGCTCGACGCGCACCCGCAGCGGCGCACCGTTTTCGACAGGCAGCGGCTTGCCGTTGCAGCCATAGGCCAGGATCGTCTGCGGATGCCTGGCGTCGATCAGGTCGATCGTGCCGTAGTATTTGATGTCGCCTGAAAGGCCTTTGTCGATCGTGTCCAGGCAGTGGAACATGACGTAGCGCGCCTCCGGCTTGACCACCGCCTGGTCGAGCACGAGCGCCAGCGGCGTGCCGGTCCATTTGGCGATGCAGCTCCAGCCCTCGACGCAGTCGTGGCGGGTGATCTGCGTGCGGCTCGGCATGTTCATCAGCTGGTCACGGGTCAGCGACAGCGGCTTTTCCACCAACCCGGTCACTTCCAGCCGCCAGTCGGCGAAATCGTTCGCCAGAAGCCCCTTGTAGGTATCGTCGTCCGGCGCGGTGACGCCGTTCGGCCGCATGGGCTGACGTATATCGCTCTCCGAAAACTCCGGCGCCAGCGTGTTTGCGCCGACCAGAAGCCGGTGGGCGCGGTGGGTCAGATCGTTCGCCCCCTCGAGAAAACTGCGCAGGCCCTTGCCGATGCCGAGCTGGCTGTCGAACGCATCGCAGCCGGCGAGCATCATGCCGGAGGCGCCGATGCTGGCCGAGGTCAGGAACTTGCGCCGGCTGATCATGAACTTCGCCATCTCATGCGCTCCTTTCGGCGTCGTCGCGAGCAGGCGGGTCGGTGCGATACCAGCCGGTGACGATCGAGCGCAGTTCATTGATTGGACCGGCCGCCAGGATCATCAGCATGTGGACGATGAAGAAGGCGACCAGCAGAAGCATGACGGTGAAATGGATGGTTCGCGCGGTCTGCCTTCCGCCGAGAATGTCGTTGAGGAAGGGCAGGGCGGCGTTCATCGACGGCGACATCGCGAAGCCGGTCAGGATCATCAGCGGCAGAAGCACGAAAAGCACGCCGCCGTAGGCCAGCTTCTGCAGCGTGTTGTATTCGCGGACGTGGTGGAATTTCAGCTTGATGTGGTCGACCACATCCTGCGGCAGGCGGCGAATATCCTGCACCCGTGGAGCCAGATCGCGGCGCAGATGGCCGTTGGCGAGGCTGGAAACCAGCCAGACCAGCAAAGTCGTTCCCAGCACCCAGGCGAAGAAGAAGTGCACCACGCGCGCTGTGCCGAGGTCGTAATAGGACGGGATGGTCGCCCATGACGGGAAGGCGCGGACGCGCTGCTGCCCCTCCGGTCCGGACAGGCCGAGAACGCCCGTCGTGTCGAATTTCATGCCGAAGATTTCAGTAAAGCCGCGTTGTCCGTTCGGCGTGCTTTCAGCGCCAATCTGCAGGATTGTGTTGTCGTACTGGAAGCCGGACTCCTTGCCGATGTAGAGCTGCGGCCGGGCGTTGAATATCTGCAGGCCGGACAGAAGCAGGAAGAACAGAGAGAACGCCCAGATCCAGTGGGTCAGCCGCGTCCACCGCGACTGGCGGTAGATCAGGGGTCCCTTGCCGTGAGGGGTCAGCAGTTCCGATTGCGTGGGCGTGACGGCCGAATCCATCATGTCGTCTCCGGTTGCGCCGACAGGCGGCCAACGCGTTCAGTTCCTATCCTAGTACGTCTCGGGTGAAAGCGATGTTTCTGGCGTTCACGAATTTTTGTGAACGCGCTGCCGCTCAGTCGCCCAGGCTGACCGCAAGATTGACCGCGGCGGCGACGATGACGGTATTGAAGAAGAACGACACCACCGCATGCAGAAGCGTGATGCGGCGCATTTCCGTCGTGGTTATCTCGGTGTCGGACGTCTGGAACGTCATGCCGATCGTCGCGGCGAAATAGAGGAAATCCCAGCCGTCGGGTCGATCCTTGCCGGGAAATTCCAGACCGCCAACCGGCACCTTCTTCCCGGATTTCGCGCCATCGTCATCCATCCAGTAGACATGCGCGTAGTGCAATGCGGTCATCGCCTGCAGCGTGAACCAGCCGAGCGGAACGGACGTCAGCGAAAAAAGCAGGCCGGCGAGGTCGGGGCTGTCCTTGCTGTTGATGAGCTGGAACAGCGAGACGACTGCAACCCCGATGACGACCAGCGTGACGATGAAGATGATGCCCACCGGCTGGTCGGTGGCGCGCGCATTTTTGCTCAGATAGTCGGCGGTCAACATCGGCATCTGCCACAGGACGATGGCGATATAGACGATGAAGAACGCGTTGGCGCCGATCGAGTAGGCCAGCGAGGATTTCAGCAGCAGCGCGACAATACCGGCCACGGCGCCGATGCCGGCCGAGATGGCGAACTGCATATGGCGATGAAGCGGGGCGGCGGTTTTGGAAGCCATCGCTAGGGTGTGGCGGATTTGAGCGCCCGCCGCAAGATGCGGTCTAGTTCGGACAGGAAGCGGGAGCGGTCCTGCGGCGAGAAGCCGGCATTGTAGCCCTTGCTCTCGCCGGTCTCGCGCAAGTGCTGCTTCAAGTCGCGCATCGCCACCGCCATGCCGATGCTTTCGGGCGTGAACGGCCTTCCGGTCGGCCCGAGCACATGCGCGCCAAGCGCCACCGCGCGGGCGGCAAGCGGAATGTCCGCCGTCACCACCACGTCGTTGGCCTTGGCGTTTTCGACGATCCAGTCGTCGGCGGCATCCGCGCCCTTGGATACGACGACATTGCGGATCATCGGGTCGCGGGACGGGCGCAGACCGCCATTCGAAACGAAAGTGACCACGACGCCGTGCCGCTCGGCCACCTTCTCCACTTCGGCTTTCACCGGGCAGGCATCGGCATCGACAAGGATTGAAACGTTGGGCATGGCGACTTTTGGCAGATTACGGACAGGAATGGCACTTGCTTTTGCGTAGGCTCTCGAAGTTCGCACCGCAAGAACGAAAGCTTATCTGCGTTGCCGCGACCGGGCTTCACCGGCGCAAGCGTGGCCAAGCGGGCAAAACACAGGCCTTCGCTTGACAAACGGGGATGCCCATGCGCTTTTCGCGCCGATTTCGGACCGGGCCAAACTGCTTCGGTCACGCTTAACTTCTGACCGGAATATTCGACCATGCACCGTTACCGCAGCCATACCTGCGCCCAGTTGAGGAAGGCCGATGTCGGCGCCTCCGTCCGCCTTTCGGGATGGGTCCATCGCGTCCGCGACCATGGCGGCCTGCTGTTCATCGACCTTCGCGACCATTACGGCCTGACGCAGATCGTCGCCGATCCGGATTCCTCGGCGTTCAAGATCGCCGAGACGGTGCGTGGCGAGTGGGTCATCCGTGTCGATGGCGAGGTCAAGGCGCGCACCGCCGAGACCATCAACAAGAACATGCCGACCGGCGAGATCGAGATCTATGCTGTCGACATGGAAGTGCTGTCGTCGGCGAAGGAACTGCCGCTGCCGGTGTTCGGCGAGCCGGACTATCCGGAAGACATCCGGCTGAAATACCGCTTCCTCGACCTGCGCCGCGAGACGCTGCACAAGAATATCATGACGCGCACGCGCGTGATTTCCGAGATGCGCAGGCTTATGGGCGAGATTGGCTTCAACGAATTCCAGACGCCGATCCTCACGGCCTCGTCGCCTGAAGGCGCGCGCGACTTCCTGGTGCCGAGCCGCATCCACCCAGGCACCTTCTACGCGCTGCCGCAGGCGCCGCAGCAGTACAAGCAGCTTTTGATGGTTTCGGGGTTCGACCGCTATTTCCAGATCGCGCCTTGCTTCCGCGACGAGGATCCGCGCGCCGACCGCTTCTACGGTGAATTTTACCAGCTCGATCTCGAAATGAGCTTTGTCGAGCAGGAGGACGTGTTTGCCACCATGGAACCGGTGATGCGCGGCGTCTTCGAGACGTTCGCCAACGGCAAGCCGGTGACGCAGAAATTCCCGCGCATCGCTTATGACGAGGCGATGCGCAAATACGGCTCCGACAAGCCGGACCTGCGCAACCCGATCGAAATGCAGGATGTCTCCGACCATTTTCGGGGCTCGGGCTTCAAGGTGTTCGCCAACATCCTGGCCAACGATGGCAAGGCCCAGGTCTGGGCCATTCCGGCCAGGACTGGCGGTTCACGCGCTTTTTGCGACCGCATGAACTCGTGGGCGCAGGGCGAGGGACAGCCGGGCCTCGGCTACATCTTCTGGCGCAAGGAAGGCGAGAAGATCGAGGGCGCCGGGCCGCTCGCCAAGAACATCGGCGAGGAGCGCACGGAAGCGATCCGTCAACAGCTTGGCCTTGCCGACGGTGACGCCGCCTTCTTCGTTGCTGGCGATCCGAAGAAGTTTGTCTCCTTTGCCGGGTCCGCGCGCACGCGGGCAGGGGAGGAGTTGAACCTCGTCGACCGCGATCGCTTCGAAATGTGCTGGATCGTCGATTTCCCGTTCTACGAATGGAATGAAGACGAGAAGAAGATCGACTTCGCCCACAACCCGTTCTCCATGCCACAGGGCGGCATCGACGCCTTGAACGGCTCCGACCCGCTGTCGATCAAGGCGTTCCAGTACGACCTGGTCTGCAACGGTTACGAACTCGCCTCGGGCGGCATCCGCAACCATCTGCCGGAAACCATGGTCAAGGCCTTCGAACTCGTCGGGCTGGATCGCACCACCGTCGAGGAGCGCTTCGGCGGTCTCTATCGCGCCTTCCAGTATGGCGCACCGCCGCATGGCGGCATGGCCGCTGGCGTGGACCGGGTGGTGATGCTGTTGGTCGGCGCCAGGAATCTGCGCGAGATCGCCTTGTTCCCGATGAACCAGCAGGCCGACGACCTGCTGATGAACGCGCCTTCGGAGGCGAGCCCGCAGCAGCTTCGCGAGCTGTCGCTGCGTGTGGCGACGACGAAGAAGGACGGCTGAGCCGCCCGGCTATTTCGCAAGAAAAAGGCTCCCCTGGGAGCCTTTTTCTTGTCGCCACTCAGTGCTTCAACTGTCCCTTCGGCTCGTAGCGGCCCTCGGGCGTCTTGTCGAAGAATTCGCGGATCTGCGGATGCCGGACCGGTTCACCGGACTCGTCCTCGAGCAGGTTCTGCTCCGAGACATAGGCGATGTACTCGGTCTCCGAATTCTCCGCCAGCAGATGGTAGAAGGGTTGGTCCTTGCGCGGGCGCACGTCCACCGGAATGGATTCATACCACTCGTCGGTGTTGGCGAATTGCGGATCCACGTCGAATATGACGCCGCGAAACGGGAACAGCCGATGGCGAACCACCTGTCCGATCGAGAACTTGGCTGACTTCATCTTACTCACCACTTGAATTTCTTATCTTATTTGGCGCACAGGGGCCTTTAGTTCAATCCCAAAGCGCTTGACGAAGCAGCAATCCGCGCGTTAGCGCCGGCTCTGGTTTCAGGCGATTGAGCAATGTCGGACGTTTTCGGTCTCGTACTTCCATTCTTCGGATTGATTTTCATCGGTTTCGTCGTGGCAAGAATTGCCCGGCAGCCGCTGGAAGCGCTCGGCTGGATGAACATCTTCATCATCTACGTCGCCCTGCCGGCCCTGTTCTTTCAGTTGCTGGCGAAGACGCCATTTGAGCAACTGACCGAGTGGGGGTTCATCCTCGGCTCTGCCTTTTCCACCCTCATCATCTTCTCCACCATGTTCATCGGCTCCATGCTGGTCTCGCGCGGCGAGATCGCAGAATCGACGATCAAGGGCTTCGCCGCCTCCTACGGCAACATCGGCTATATGGGGCCAGGACTGGCGCTGCTGGCGTTCGGCGAGCAGGCGGCGGTGCCGGTGGCGTTGATCTTCTGCTTCGAAAACGTCATGCATTTCATCATTGCGCCGCTGCTTATGGCGGTGTCCGGCAAGGAGCAGACCTCGCTGCCGCAACTGGTGACGGACGTGCTGCGCAAGATATTCCTGCATCCGTTCATCATCGCCACCTTTTTCGGCATTGCAGCGGCCTATTTCCAGATTCAGCCGCCGCAGGCTGTCAATCTACTGCTCGACTACCTTGCCCGCGCGGCGGCGCCCTGCGCGCTGTTCGCGATGGGGGTCACGCTGGCGCTGAGGCCGCTGAAGCGCGTGCCGCCGGAACTGGCGCCGATCGTCGTGCTGAAGCTGATCTGCCAGCCACTGCTTTGCTATGTGGTGCTGAGCTGGGTCGGAAATTTTTCCGAGACCTGGATGTTTTCGGCGGTGCTGCTGGCGGCTTTGCCGTCTGCCACCAACGTTTTCGTCATCGCCCAGCAATACAATGTATGGGTCCAGCGCGCCTCGGCCAGCGTGTTGATGACGACCTGCTTTTCGGTCATCACCGTGACGTGCCTGCTTTACATGATCCGCGCCGGCCTATTGCCGCCGGACCTGTTCCCGTAGCGATCCGAACAGCGCGGAAAGCCCGCTGCCGGGACGCAGCCCCTCGCGCATGAACAGGGCGCGCAGCGGCGCAATCCGGTCCAGCATGGCAAGACCGGCGCTTCGCGCCATCTGCGCCGGCAGCATGTCGGAGAGCAGCGAGGCGTTGAGCAGATTGACCGCGCCGCTGCGGGCCAGAATGTCGGGGCGGCGTTTCCGGTCATAGGCCGCCAAGGCATTGGAATCGCCGGGATCGGCTTGATTTTTCGACACGATTTCAATCAGATCGCTGACATCCTTGATGCCGAGATTAAGCCCCTGCGCGCCGATGGGCGGAAACAGGTGCGCGGCTTCGCCGACCAGCGCCACGCGGTTCTGGGCGAAACGGCGCGGCGCCGCCGCCGACAGCGGATAGACCTGCCGGCCCGGCTCGACCGTCACCCGCCCGAGCATGGACTGCATCTGCGTCTCGATGCGGCGCGACAGCGTTTCGTCATCCAGTTCCGCCAATTCGGCAGCCGTCTTCGGCTTGACCACCCAGACGAGGCTCGACCGGTCGCCGGGCAGGGGCACCTGCGTGAAGGGTCCGGTTTCGGTGTGGAACTCGGTCGAGGTGAAGCCGTGCCCGCGCGCGTGGCCGAAATTCACGACCAATGCCGCCTGCGGGTAGGCATGGTTGCTGACCTCGATGCCCGCGGCCTCGCGCGCCGGCGACATACGTCCGTCCGCCGCGACGGCGAGCGCTGCAACGTGCTCTTCGCCATTGGCGAGGATGGCCCGGACACGATCCGTCTCGAACGCCCAATGCGACACAAGCGCCTTGCTCCAGACTATGGCGGGGTGGGCGGACACCGCGTCGACCAGCGCCTCGACAAGCACCTTATTCGGCATGTTAAGGCCGAAATACGCCTCGTCGATCTCGCTGGCGCGGAATGTCACCACCGGACTGCGGACCAGCCGCCGCGTCGCATCGACGATGCGCATCACCTGCAAGGGCGCCGCCTGGCCTTCCAGGCGATCCAGCACGCCCATCTTCGCCAGCATGGCGAGCGCGGGATTCATCAGCGCCGTTGTCCGGCCGTCCGTTCCCGCCGGTGCAGGCCCGGCAAGCACGACCGGAAACCCTGCATCGGCAAGTCCCAGCGCGGCAATCAGGCCGACAGGACCGGTGCCGGCGACGAGGATATTTGCTGTGCGAGGCTGTTCCACCGGCCATCCAATGCTGCGCGCCGGCAATCCGGCTTGTCATGGAGCATATAATGCGCTGGCCCTCGAACGATCAACGCGGCGATTTGAACAATCGCCTTACGTCGATAGTGCCGGGATATCGCTTGTGCGGGAAGCCGTGCTGCTATTAGTCTCTGGCGAAATTCGGGGAAAAAGAATGGCTGTGGCCGGAACGACCAGAAAGCTCATGCTCCCCAGGCGCCGTGCGCCTGCATCCTGCAATCCGCGAAACGGGTCCGTACGTCATGCCGGCGCCTGACGTGAAGAAGAAGCCACGGCTGCCCAAGGCGATATCGGAGCGCATTCCCCGACCGAAGAAAAAGGTGACGTGGCCGCAGGCGCGCGCCTTCTCGGTTCACCTTCTGACGGCATCCGGTTCCTTCCTCGCTTTCCTGTCGCTGGTGGCGGCGAGCGAGGAGCGGTGGACCGCGATGTTCTGGTGGCTCGGCCTTGCCCTGCTTGTCGACGGCATCGACGGTCCGGTCGCCCGCAAGCTGGAGGTCAAGGAAATCCTGCCGACATGGTCGGGCGAATTGCTCGACAACGTCATCGACTACGTGACCTATGTGATGATCCCGGCCTTCGCGCTCTACCAACGCGGCTTCATGGGCGAGGGGTTGTCGTTCCTCTCCGCGGCGATCATCGTGGTGTCGAGCGCCATCTACTATGCCGACACCGGCATGAAGACGAAGGAGAATTTCTTCAAGGGGTTCCCCGTCGTCTGGAACATGGTGGTGTTCACCCTGTTCGTCATCGAACCGGGTGAATGGGTTTCGTTCGCGGTCGTCGTCGTCGCCGGCATCCTCACCTTCGTTCCGGTTAATTTCATCCATCCGGTGCGCGTCATCCGCCTGCGGCCGATCAATCTCGGCATGACGCTCTTGTGGTGCGCCTTCGGCGGACTGGCGCTGGCGCAATCGGCGCTCGCGTCCTTCTACGACCAGATCGGCGTTCTGGGAGAGCAGGCCGGCATCTTCACCAAGGTCGGCATCACCATCACCGGCATCTATCTTTTCTGCATCGGCGGGGTGATGCAGCTATTTCCCAAACTCGGCGCGAAGAAGGCCTGATCCATGTCCAACGCTATACTCGTCCACGCCCATGGCGGTCCCGAAGCCATGGTCTACGGCTCCGCTGATCCGGGCAGGCCGGGCAACGGGCAGATCCTGGTCGAGCACAAGGCGATCGGGCTGAATTTCATCGATGTCTATTTCCGCACCGGCCTCTATCCGGCGCCGAACGGCCTGCCGATGACGCCCGGCGGCGAGGCGGCCGGCGTGGTCCTGGAAGTGGGAGAGGGCGTCGACTGGCTGAAGGCGGGAGACCGTATCGCCTACGCCGTCAGCATCGGCGCCTATGCCGATCGGCGTGTCATCGATGCGGCCAAGGTGGTCAAGCTTCCCGACGGGATAAGCTTCGAGCAGGCGGCGGCGATGATGCTCAAGGGCATGACGGCGGAATATCTTCTGCTGCGCACCTTCAAGGTCAAGCCGGGCGACACGATCCTCTATCATGCGGCAGCGGGCGGCGTCGGCCTCATCCTCGGCCAGTGGGCGAAACACCTCGGCGCCACCGTCATCGGCACGGCCGGCTCGGCCGACAAGATCGAACTGGCCAAGGCGCACGGCTTCGACCACGTCATCAATTACCGGGAGCAGGATTTCGTCGCCGAAGTGGCGTCGATCACCGGTGGCCGCAAATGCGACGTCGTCTACGATTCGGTCGGCAAGGATACGTTCGAAGGCTCGCTCGACTGCCTCAGGCCGCTCGGCCTGATGGCGCTGTTCGGGCAGTCGTCGGGATCGGTGCCGCCGTTCAACCTCGGCATACTTGCCCAGAAGGGCTCGCTCTACGTCACCAGGCCGACCCTGTTTGTCTACAATGCGCGCCGGGATGACCTCGAAAAATCCGCCGCCGCGCTGTTCGACGTGGTCAAGAGCGGCGCGGTCAAGATCAAGATAAACCAACGCTATGCGCTCAAGGATGCGGCCCAGGCGCATGCTGACCTGGAGGGCCGCAAGACGACGGGGACGACGGTTCTTATCCCTTGAGTTTTCGCTGAAATTCTTGAAGCTCTTTCAAGTGGCTGCTGCTTTGCGTGTTAGGGCCTGCGTGCCTACGATGCCATCGGGAACACAGAACATATCTGGGAACAGATGGGAGGCACTGTGAGTGCACATCACGACGCCGAGACTCTGCTCGAGGTTCGCGGGCTGACGAAGATATTCGGCACGCTCAAAGCCTGCGACAATGTCGATCTCAATATCGCCAAGGGCGAAATCCATGCGTTGCTTGGCGAAAACGGCGCCGGCAAATCGACGCTGGTGAAGATGTTGTTCGGCTCGCTCGAACCGTATTCCGGCCAGATCCTGTGGCAGGGCCAGCCGGTCGCGATCACCAGTCCGGGCGTCGCCAAGAAACTCGGCATCGGCATGGTCTTCCAGCATTTCTCCCTGTTCGAGGCGCTGAGCGCGGCGGAAAACATCGCGCTGTCGCTGGATGATGGCGCGCCGATCGGCCAGATCGCCGCCAAGGCGAGGGCTCTTTCCTACAGCTACGGGCTGCCGCTCGATCCGGATTCACTGGTCGGGGACCTCTCGGTCGGCGAACGCCAGCGCATCGAGATCATTCGCTGCCTGCTGCAGACGCCGCAACTCATCATTCTCGACGAGCCGACCTCGGTGCTGACCCCGCAGGAGGCGGACAAGCTGTTCGAAACGCTGGAACGGCTGCGTGCCGAGGGCAAATCCATCCTGTACATCTCGCATCGTCTCGAGGAGGTGAAGCGCATCTGCGACCGCGCCACCGTTTTGCGGCACGGCAAGGTGGTCGGCCATTGCAATCCGCGCGAAGAGACGGCGGCCTCTCTGGCGCGCATGATGGTCGGCAGCGAGGTCAAAAGCGTCGTGCGGGCACCTTTGGAGGGGATCGCCCAGGCGCAGACCCTGCTGGAAATCAACGGGCTGAGCCGCAAGCCGGCGACCCCCTTTTCCGTTCCGCTGACGAACATCCGGCTTGCCGTCAGGGCAGGCGAGGTCATCGGCATCGCCGGTGTCGCCGGCAACGGCCAGGGCGAATTCTTCGAAGCCATTTCCGGCGAAGCAAGACAGTCGGATGCCGCCGCCGTGCGCATTCGCGGCAAGGATGCAGGCAGGCTCGACATCACCGGGCGCCGGCTTCTGGGCGCGGCCTTCGTGCCGGAAGAGCGGCTCGGCCACGGGGCAGCCCCGCGCATGAAGCTTTCGGAAAACCTGCTGCTTTCGCGCCATGCCACTGACGGCAAGGCTTTCGTCGGCACTGGCGGGGTGACGAAAAGCGCTTCGATCTACAATGCCGCGCAGCGCATCATCGAGGTGATGGATGTGCGCAAAAGCGCTCCCGATCCGGAGGCCGCAGCCCTTTCCGGCGGCAATCTGCAGAAATTCATCGTCGGGCGTGAGCTCGACCGCAGCCCCGCCGTGATGGTCGTCAACCAGCCGACATGGGGCGTCGACGCCGGCGCCGCCGCGCATATCCGGCAGGCCCTGATCGAACTGGCGCGGGCGGGATCGGCGGTTCTTGTCATCAGCCAGGACCTCGACGAGCTGTTCGAGATCTCCGACGCGATCGCCGTCATGCACAATGGCACGCTGTCCGCGCCCATGCCGGCCGCCGAAGCGACCTTGGAAAAGATCGGGCTGCTGATGGGTGGCGCCGAACCCGGCCATGCGCCGCATGAAGGGGAGGCGGCCTGATGCGCATCGAACTCATCAAGCGCCCGCAGCGCTCGGCGCTGTTCAGCGTCGTGTCGCCCTTCATCGCCTTGGGCCTGACGGTCGTGGTCGGGGCAATCATGTTCGCCCTGCTCGGCAAGAACCCGGTCATGGCGCTGTACTACTACTTCATCGATCCGCTGCTGGAGGTTTGGTCCTGGCACGAGCTGGCGATCAAGGCGGCCCCGCTGATCCTGATCGGCGTCGGCCTTGCCATCTGCTTCCGCTCCAACAACTGGAATATCGGCGCGGAGGGACAGCTGATCATCGGCGCGATTGTCGGTTCGATCATCCCGGTCATGTTCCCCGATTTCCAGACCTGGCTGACGCTGCCGCTGATGCTGTTGATGGGCATCGTGGGCGGCGCGGCCTATGGCGCCATCCCTGCCTTCCTGAAAACGCGCTTCAACACCAACGAAATCCTGACCAGCCTCATGCTTGTCTATGTCGCGCAGCTGGTGCTCGACTGGGTGGTGCGTGGACCGTGGCGCGATCCCAAGGGCTTCAATTTCCCGCAGACGATCCAGTTCAGCCCGGCGGCGACGCTGCCTGAGATCATGCCGACGTCCGGCCGCGCCAACTGGGGCTTTGTCTTCGCCATCGTCGCCGCGCTTCTGCTCTGGTTCATGCTGTCGCGCATGCTGAAGGGCTTCGAAGTCCGGGTGCTC
Organism: Mesorhizobium sp. BE184; assembly: GCF_031457045.1. Taxonomy (NCBI): domain Bacteria; kingdom Pseudomonadati; phylum Pseudomonadota; class Alphaproteobacteria; order Hyphomicrobiales; family Phyllobacteriaceae; genus Mesorhizobium; species Mesorhizobium sp. BE184. Next base: position 1,282,388 of record NZ_JAVDVU010000001.1, on the reverse strand, counting down.
GGCCAAAGTCCGCGGGCAGGGCGCTTCGCCGGCTTCTCCTCGTCCAGGATGGTGTTCTTCGCCTTCCTCATCTCCGGCGGTCTCGCCGGGCTGGCCGGCATTTCGGAAGTGTCGGGGGCCATCGGCAAGCTGCAGCCGACGATCTCGCCCGGTTACGGCTTCACCGCCATCATCGTGGCGTTCCTCGGCCGCCTGAATCCGCTCGGCATCATCTTCTCAGGGTTGCTCCTGGCGCTCACCTATCTCGGTGGCGAGGCCGCGCAGATATCGCTCGGCGTCTCCGACAAGGTCGTGCGCGCCTTCCAGGGCATACTCCTGTTCTTCGTGCTCGCCGCCGATACGCTCATCCTCTACCGGATCAGGCTCGTGAGACCTGTGGCCAAGACGATGGAAACCGCGCCCTCGCCGGCGCCTGTGGAGGTTACCCATGGGAATGCTTGAAGCGATCCTGCTGACGATCGCAACCGCCTCCACGCCATTGCTGATCGCCGCACTCGGCGAACTGGTGGTCGAGCGCTCCGGCGTTCTCAATCTCGGCACCGAGGGCATGATGCTGATGGGCGCCGTCACCGGCTTCGGCGTCGCCCTTTCCACCGGCTCGCCGTGGCTCGGCGCGCTGGCCGCCATCCTCGTCGGCGCGGTGTTCTCGCTGCTGTTCGGCATATTGGCGCTGTCCTTCGTCACCAATCAGGTCGCGACCGGCCTGGCATTGACGCTGCTCGGCACCGGTTTCTCCGGCATGCTCGGCGTTGGCTTCGTCGGCCAGCCGGGCGTGCGGATGACGAATATCTATATTCCGGGCCTTTCCGACCTGCCGCTTGTGGGGCGGTTGCTGTTCGGCCAGGACCCGCTTTTCTACCTGTCCATCGTGCTGGTCATCGCCGTATCGTGGTTCCTGTTCCGCACTCGCGCCGGCCTCACCCTGCGCGCCGTCGGCGACAATCACGGCTCCGCGCATGCGCTCGGCATCTCGGTCATCGGCATCCGCTATCTCGCGGTGATGTTCGGCGGCGCCTGCGCCGGTCTGGCGGGGGCGCAGCTTTCGCTGGTCTACACGCCGCAATGGGTGGAGAACATGACGGCCGGGCGCGGCTGGATCGCGCTGGCGCTGGTGGTGTTCGCCTCCTGGCGGCCATGGCGGGTTCTGGCAGGCGCCTATCTGTTTGGCGCCATCACCATTGCGCAGCTGCACATACAGGCGATCAACCTTGGCGATTTGTCCTTCCTGCCGGGTCCGCTCTACGCGCTGGCGGCCGGCGTAAAATCCCTGCCCAGCCAGTTTCTTTCTGCGCTGCCCTATCTGGCCACGGTGCTCGTTCTTGTTCTAATCTCGCGCAATAAGCGGCTCACGATGATGAACACGCCGGCATCGCTCGGCAGCGCCTTCGTGCCAGACAGGTAAGGGATCTAAAAGACTATGGGACACCAGAGAGGTAACACAATGAAGAAAACCATGATCGCCCTGGCCGCCGCGGCCGCCATGGCGTCGCTGACGACGGGAGCACAGGCACAGGAAAAGCTGAAGGCCTGCTGGGTCTATGTCGGCCCGATCGGCGATTTCGGCTATTCCTACCAGCACGACCAGGGCCGGCTGCAGGTCGAGAAGGAACTCGGCGACAAGGTCGAGACGTCCTACCTCGAAAACGTGCCGGAAGGACCGGATTCCGACCGCGCCTTCGAGCGCCTGGCCCGCGAAGGCTGCAAGATCATCTTCGGCACGTCCTTCGGCTTCATGGATTCCATGGTCAAGGTCGCCGCCAAGTTCCCGGACATCAAGTTCGAGCACGCCACCGGCTACAAGAAGTCCGACAATCTGGCCATCTACAACGCCCGCTTCTACGAAGGCCGCTACATTCTCGGCCAGATCGCGGCGAAGGAATCGAAGAAGGGCCTGGCCGGCTACATCGTGTCCTTCCCCATTCCCGAAGTCGTCATGGGCATCAATTCGTTCATGCTCGGCGCGCAATCGGTCAATCCCGACTTCAAGATCAAGATCGTCTGGGTGAACTCCTGGTTCGATCCGGGCAAGGAAGCGGACGCCGCCAAGGCGCTGTTCGACCAGGGCGCCGACATCATCGTCCAGCACACCGACTCGACCGCCGCCCTGCAGGTCGCCGAAGAGCGCGGCCTTAAAGGCTTCGGCCAGTCCTCCGATATGGCCAAGTTCGCGCCCAAGGCGCAGATGACGGCCATCGTCGACGACTGGGCTCCGTACTACCTCGAGCGTGTCAAGGCGGCGCTGGACGGCAGCTGGAAGACCTCCGACACCTGGGGCGGCATCAAGGATGGCGAAGTCGTGATGTCGCCTTACGCCAATATGTCGGATGAAACCAAGAAGATGGCCGAGGAAACCGAAGCCAAGATCAAGGGCGGCTGGAACCCCTTCACCGGCCCGGTGATGAAGCAGGACGGCTCCGAATTCCTCAAGGACGGGCAGGTCGCCGACGACGCCACGCTTCTCGGCATGAACTTCTACGTCAAGGGCGTGGACGACAAGCTGCCGCAGTAAGTTCGTCGGCATGACAAATTAAAGGGCGCCTTCGGGCGCCCTTTCTCGTTCCGCTGCCGACCGGAACGTATCAAGCGTTCCGGTCGCGCTTCATTCGAACGGTTCTAGACCGCCGCGCCGTAGAGGTCGTAGGCGTCGGCGCGGTCGATCTTGACGGTGACGATGTCGCCTGACCGCAGCGGCCGCCGCGACTGGATATGCACCGCGCCGTCGATTTCCGGCGCGTCGTACCGGGTGCGGCCCCTGGCGGCGTTGCCATGCGCCTCGTCGATGATGACCGGCAGGCGCTTGCCGACCTTCTTCGCCAGCTGAACAGCCGAAATCTTCTGCTGGCGCTGCATGAAGCGGTGCCAGCGCGCTTCCTTGATGTCCTCGGGCACCTGTTCGAGGCCGAGTTCGTTCGAGCGCGCGCCGCCCACCGGCTCGTATTTGAAGCAGCCGGCCCGGTCGATTTTTGCTTCGTCCAGCCAATCGAGCAGCATCTCGAAATCCTCATCCGTCTCGCCGGGGAAGCCGATGATGAAAGTCGAGCGGATGGCGAGGTCGGGGCAGATGTCGCGCCAGGAGCGGATGCGGTCCAGCGTCTTTTCGCCATGCGCGGGACGGCGCATGTTCTTCAGCACGCGCGGCGAGGCGTGCTGGAACGGTATGTCGAGATAGGGGAGAATCCGGCCGTCCGCCATCAGCGGGATGACGTCGGCGACATGCGGGTATGGGTAGACGTAGTGCATCCGCACCCAGACGCCGAGCTTGCCGAGTTCCTCGGCGAGGTCGAGGAATTTGGCGCGGACCTCGCGCTCCTGCCAGATGCTGGTCTGGTATTTGATGTCGACGCCGTAGGCGCTGGTGTCCTGCGAGATGACGAGGATTTCCTTGACGCCTGCCTTGGCCAGCTTTTCCGCCTCGCGCAGCACGTCGGCCGCCGGACGGGAAACGAGATCGCCACGCAGGGCAGGGATGATGCAGAAGGTGCAGCGGTTGTTGCAGCCTTCGGAAATCTTCAGATAGGCATAGTGGCGCGGCGTCAGCTTGACGCCCTGCGGCGGCACCAGGTCGACATAGGGATCGTGCTGCGGCGGCGCGGCCTCGTGCACCGCGGCCATGACGCTCTCATAGGCCTGCGGCCCGGTGATGGCCAGCACATTGGGATGCTTCTCGCGGATCAGCTCCGGCGTGGCTCCCATGCAGCCGGTGACGATCACCTTGCCGTTTTCCTTCAGCGCGGTGCCGATGGCGTCGAGCGACTCGGCGCGGGCGGAATCCAGAAAGCCGCAGGTGTTGACCACGACCAGGTCGGCGCCGTCATGCTTGCGCGCGATCTCGTAGCCTTCGGCGCGCAGGCTGGTGAGGATGCGTTCTGAATCGACGAGCGCTTTCGGGCACCCGAGGCTGACGAAGCTGACGCGTGGGGCGGTCATTGCAAATTTCCGGCCATTGAAACGAGGCGGCGCAGTATCACAGTTCCGGCCGCATGGATACGGCCGGAACGACGGAGGCAAGCCTGCTTGCGAAAACGCCGAGCGCTCAATTCACCGCGTTGTTGACGTGCGGCAGGATTTCGATCCAGCCGCGATAGACCATGTCGAGCGCGACATAGAGGATGATCAAAAGGCCGATATAGGCGATCCAGCGGAAGCGATGCAGGAGACGGGCGATGAAAGTGGCGGCAAGGCCCATCAATGCGATGGACAGCACAAGGCCGATGATCAGCACGGCGAAATGGTCGCGCGCCGCGCCGGCCACCGCCAGCACATTGTCCAGCGACATGGAGACGTCGGCGATGACGATCTGGGTTGCCGCCTGGCGCAGGGTCTTGCGCGGCGTCTTGCCGGTGGCGTCGCCGGCGTAGTTGGAGTTGGACAGGGCTTCGGTGGCTTCGTGCTCCTCGGCGTGCGACGTGCGCAGTTCGCGCCACATCTTCCAGCATACCCACAGAAGCAGGATGCCGCCAACCAGGAGCAGGCCAAGGATGGCGAGCAACTGTACGGTGACCGCCGCAAACAGGATACGCAGGACCGTCGCCGCGATGACGCCGATGAGGATGGCCTTCTTGCGCTGTTCGACGGGAAGCCCGGCGGCGGCAAGGCCGATGACGATGGCGTTGTCGCCTGCCAGCACCAGATCGATGGCGATGACCTGAAGGAGGGCTGAAAAACCCGGGCCGGTGAAAATCTCCATCATGTGGAAAACCCTCCTTTCGATGTCTAGATTTGCGTAACTCGTCGCCTAACGTGCGCACTTCCTCCACGTCAAGCATTCATCGCGACATCAAACAAAAAAGCCGCGCGGGACGAGGGTTTTCCGGGGTTTTTGGCCAGCCAGGCTTGGCAACCGCCATAAATGGCGCATGGAAGAGACGGAGTTCGAACTCTCGTCCAGCCGGCGATTGCCCGCCCGCCGTTCAGGCCGCCCCATGGAGCTTGGAGCGAATTGGCTGAGATACGGAAACTGGCGGAGGGAGTGGGATTCGAACCCACGGTGGGCTCGCACCCACGCCGGTTTTCAAGACCGGTGCCTTAAACCGCTCGGCCATCCCTCCGGACTGCTGCTGTATGCGTGAAGCGCTTCGGCTTTTCAAGGCGCTTGCAAGAGGGTGTTCAAGACGCTTGCCGGGAAGCGGGCCGCACGCCTTGACGGGCTGCCGGTCCAATCCGATGCTGTCGGACGGCCGGAACGGGGCGGAACGCCACAATATCGCCGGTTTCTCGCCGCAATCGATTAATAGCGTGCTAAACAATTCCTGCGCAAAAAGGATATGGGGTTGAGCGCTGGATTGCCGGGAATAGCTTGCCTCCGCTTGTGTTTCGTGTAGCGGCGTCGGGACTGTAGGGGACAATCACAAAATGCAGGTTATGGCGCGCCCGCGTCTTCGTCGCGCATCGGCCTTCGTTCTCGTTGCGGCCTCCGCCGCGCTGCTGGCCGCCTGTGCGACCCCGCAGCCCAAGGGCATGGTCAACACCAAGAGCCGCTCGAAGGAGTATTTCGCCGAATCCGAATATGGCGTGAAGGCCAGCCCGCGCGTCACGAATGCCCGCTATGGCATCAAGCGCGGCGGCGGCCGGGACCAGCTCGGTAAGCCCTACCAGGTGCGGGGCAAGTGGTATTACCCCAAGGAAGACCGGAAGTATTCAAAGGTCGGTTCGGCCTCCTGGTATGGCGACGCTTTCCATGGCCGGCTGACGGCGAATGGCGAAATCTACGACGTCAGCCATCTGACGGCGGCGCATCCGACCATGCCGCTGCCGAGCTATGCGCGGGTGACGAACATGGCCAATGGCAGTTCGGTCATCGTGCGGGTGAACGATCGCGGTCCGTATCATGACGGGCGCATCATCGACCTGTCGAAGCGCGCCGCCGAAATGCTGGACTATGCCCATAGCGGCACAGCCAGGGTCAAGGTCGACTATGTCGGGCGCGCGCCGCTGGACGGCCATGACGACCAGTATCTGATGGCATCCTACCAGACGGGCAACAAGCCTCTGGATCCGTCGGTCGGTCTGCCCACCGGGGTGATGATCGCCATGAACGGCGCAACGCCAAGCGCGGCGCCTGGCGGCGCCGGCGCGGTTCCGTTCCCGGGCCAGCTCTCCAATTCGCGCGGCGAGGCTGCCTTCCAGCCAATGCTGGCGGCGCAGGCTCCCGCCGCTGGCGAGCTGACGCTGCCCGATTTCGGCCCGATCGCGCCGGAGCGTCCCGACCTCGGCGGCCGCCAGCCGCCGTTCGCCGTCGCGTCGCTTTCCTATGCCGATGAGCGCGTCGGCAGCGCCGCGCAGGCTTTCGCCGCCATGGAGAGAAGCGCCATGTCGTCCTCCGACATCGTCGCTTCGTGGAAGCGGGCCAACCCCGGCGATGCGCGCATCGACAACACGGGCGAATATGTCGCCGTCGGCACCTATGAGGATGCCGCGCAGGCGGAACGCATGGCCAATGCACTTTCCGGCATCGGCAAGGGCGTGATCGACAAATCCGGGACGGACGGCCACGCCTGGTATTCCGTCAGCCTTCGCCCCGACGGCCGGCGCAGCATCGACGCCATGCTCGAAGCCGCCTGGTCCAGCGGCGCGGCCGACGCACTCGTCGTGCGGGACTGACGCGGCGGCTTCCTGGCAAAGTCTCACCTGTTGCCCGGCTCGCCGAGCGCCTGCTAGGCTGCGTGGGGCGAAACATGGAGCCGGGGAGGGCGCATCGCAGTGAGCAACAGTGGCCGCAGATCGATCGCGGTGATCATGGCTGTGCTGACTCTGATGCTGGTTGCGACGGCGGATGCCCACGCGCAGCTTTTCGAAACCAAGGCGGCCCACGCCTTCATGATCGACGCCGAAACCGGCGCGGTGCTTTTCTCCAAGGACGCCGACGCACTGATCCAGCCGGCGTCGCTGGCGAAGCTGATGACGGTCGAGATGGCCTTTGCGGCGCTCAAGTCCGGGCGCTTCACATTAGACAGCACCTTCGTGGTCAGCGAACATGCGTGGCGCACCGGCGGCGCGCCGTCGGGCACATCGACCATGTTCGCGGCGCTCAAATCGTCGATCCGGCTCGAAGACCTGATTCAGGGGATCACCGTGCAGGCCGCCAATGACGGCTGCATCATCGTCGCCGAGGGGTTCGCCGGCTCGGAGGATAATTTCGCCCGCCAGATGACCGAGCGGGCGCGCGTCATCGGCCTGCAGAAATCGACCTTCGTCAACGCGACCGGGCTTCCGGGCGCAGGCCAGCAGACTTCGGTGAGGGAACTTGCGCTGTTGGCGCTGCATCTGTGGCGGGAATATCCGAACCTGTACCGCTACTATGCCGGCAAGGACTTCACCTGGAACAAGATATTGCAGCGCAACCGCAATCCGCTGCTTTCCGCCGATATCGGCGCGGACGGCCTAGCGGTCGGCGCCAGCGACCAGGACGGCTTCGGCATCGTTGGCTCGGCGCAGCAGGGAAATCGCCGCGTGATCGTCGCCATGAGCGGGCTGGCGGACGACCGGGAGCGGGCCGAGGAAGCGCGCAAGCTGGTCGACTGGGGCCTGCATTCCTTCGACAGGAAGACGATATTCGGCGACGCTGAAATCGTCGGCCAGGCGCAGGTGTTTGGCGGGGCGAAGTCGGAGGTGGGACTGAAAGCGAAAGGTCCGGTCGAGATTTTCCTCCCGGTCGGCAACCAGGACAGCCTGACGGCGCGCATCGTCTACAACGGTCCCTTGGCGGCGCCGGTGGAGGAGGGCCAGCCGGTCGGTTCGCTGCGCGTGACGATCGGCGACACGCTGAGCCAGGAGGTGCCGTTGTTCGCAGCCGAGACGGTGGAAACCGGTTCGCTGCCGCGCCGCGCGATGGACGCCGCGAAAGAGCTTGCAGTGGGCTGGCTGCGCTAGTTCGATTGGTCTCCTGCGTGGACCTTGCGGCGAGTCAGGGCTAAGACGGTCCGGTGAAACTTCAGGGTCCGGCATTGGCGAACGGTTTTTTCCTCACATTCGAGGGCGGTGAAGGCGCCGGCAAGTCGACGCAGATCCAGCGTCTTGCGGCAAAACTGCGCGCCAAGAAATACGATGTCGTGGTGACGCGCGAACCTGGCGGCTCGCCGGGGGCCGAGGCCGTGCGGCACGTGCTTCTTTCCGGCGCGGCCGAACCGTTCGGGCCGAAAATGGAGGCGCTGCTGTTCGCCGCCGCCCGTTCCGACCATGTTGAGCAGGTCATCCGCCCGGCGATCGGGCGCGGCGCGATCGTCCTGTGCGACCGGTTCATGGACTCCTCCCGGGTCTATCAGGGCGTCACCGGCGGGCTGGATGAAGATTTCATGGACCTCCTGGAGCGCATCGCCGTCAACGGCATGGCGCCGGACCTGACGCTGATCCTCGACCTCGACCCGCAAGAGGGGCTGCGCCGTGCGACCGTGCGCCGGAATCAGGAACAGCCGGATCGTTTCGAGAAGGAAACGCTCGCCATCCATCAGCGCCGACGCGAGGCTTTTCTGGCAATTGCGCATAACGAACCGGAACGCTGTGTCGTGATCGACGCTTCTCGTACTCCGGAGGAGGTCGAGGATGCCGTCACCGACGCGGTGTTCGCCGCTCTGGAAAGCAAACTCGCGGGGAAAAAGCAGGCGGCGTCGGCATGATTTTCGAACGCATCGCGCCCGAGCAGCACGACACGCTGGACGGTGTTGCCGAACCGTCGGAAAACCCGCGCCTGGTGGGGCAGGCGCAGGTGGCCGATATGCTGGCCGCCGCCTACCGCTCTGGAAAGCTGCCGCACGCCCTCATCCTGGCCGGGCCGGTGGGTATTGGCAAGGCGACGCTCGCCTTCCATGTGGCGCATCATGTCCTCAAGCATCCGCACGCCGAGGCAGCGCCTGAACGGCTGGCCGTGCCCGATCCCGCGTCGGGGCTTTTCCGCCAGATCGCGACAGGGGCGCATCCGTCGGTCCTGCATCTGACCCGGCCGCTGAACGACAAGACGAAGACATTCAAGAGCGTGGTGACGGTCGACGAAATCCGCAAGGTCAGCCAGTTCCTGTCGCTGACCTCGCACGACGGCGGCTACCGGGTGGTCATCATCGATCCGGCCGACGACATGAATGTCAATGCTGCCAATGCCTTATTGAAGAATCTTGAGGAGCCGCCTTCAAGAACGCTGTTCATTCTCGTCGTCCATGCGCCGGGCAGCCTGCTGCCGACAATCCGGTCGCGTTGCCAGATGATCCGGATATCGCCGCTGGACAGGGACAGTCTTTTCGAAGTGCTGGAGACCATAGAGCCGCCGCCGCCCGAAGACGCCGCGGCACGCACGGCGCTCGCCGAGCGGGCAGGGGGCAGCGTGCGCGCCGCCGTCCTGCTGACCCAGTATGGCGGGCTGGAGATCGCATCCGCGCTCGACCGGCTGGTGGCTTCGAAGCGACCGGACATTGCCGGCGCGCACCGCCTTGCCGATGCGGTGGCGGGCCGTGACCAGGCGATCCCGTTCGATATCTTCAACAGCCATGCACTCGCGCTTCTGGAAACCGCCGCAAGCGAGGCGGCTGCTTCAGGGGCGCTTGGCCGCGCCAAAACGCTGTCTGACACTTGGCATGAGGCGCGCCAGGCTATAGTTGAGACCGAGACATACAATCTCGACAAGAAGCAGCACGCCTTGACGATGATCGACCGCCTGAACTCTGCGATGCGAATGTGATGCGTCCGGCGCGGGATGGCGTTCGCCTTTCCGATGCGATATCCACCGCTGCATTCCTTCAGATATTCATGACGGCATCCCATGTCCCGCGAAAAATTCTACATTACCACCGCCATTTCCTACCCGAACGGCAAGCCGCATATCGGCCATGCCTATGAGCTGATTGCGACCGACGCGCTGGCGCGCTTCCAGCGCCTGGACGGCAAGGACGTGTTCTTCCTCACCGGCACCGACGAGCACGGCATCAAGATGCTGCAAACGGCCAAGAAAGAGGGCATCTCGGCGCGCGAACTGGCGGACCGCAACGCGGTCGAGTTCAAGCGCATGGCGACGGCGCTGAACGCGTCGAACGACGACTTCATACGCACCACCGAGAAGCGCCACTACGAGGCCTCCCAGGCTATCTGGAAGGCGATGGCCGCCAATGGCGACATCTACAAGGGCGGCTATGCCGGCTGGTACTCGGTGCGCGACGAAGCCTATTACGGAGAGGAAGAAACCGAGGTCCGCGCCGACGACGTGCGCTACGGTCCGCAGGGCACGCCGGTCGAATGGGTGGAGGAGGAGAGCTATTTCTTCCGGTTGTCCGCCTATCAGGACCGCCTGCTGGCGCTCTATGAGAACCAGCCCGATTTCATCGGCCCCTCGGAACGCCGCAACGAGGTCGTCAGCTTCGTCAAATCCGGGCTGAAGGATCTGTCGATCTCCCGCACCACGTTCGATTGGGGCGTGCCGGTGCCGGGCGACGAGAAGCATGTCATGTATGTGTGGGTCGATGCGCTGACAAACTACATCACGGCAGCCGGCTATCCAGATGAAAAAGCAGAGAAATGGGATTTCTGGCCTGCCAATGCCCATATCATCGGCAAGGACATTGTGCGCTTCCACGCCGTCTACTGGCCGGCGTTCCTGATGTCGTCCGGCATCGAGTTGCCGAAGCGCGTCTTCGGCCACGGCTTCCTGTTCAACCGCGGCGAGAAGATGTCGAAATCCGTCGGCAACGTCATCGATCCATTCACGATGGTCGAACACTACGGCCTCGACCAGGTGCGCTATTTCTTCCTGCGCGAAGTCCCGTTCGGGCAGGACGGCAGCTACAGTCACGAGGCCATCGTCAACCGGACCAATGCCGACCTGGCGAACGATCTGGGCAATCTGGCGCAGCGGTCGCTGTCGATGATCGCCAAGAACTGCGCAGGCGTCGTGCCACGGCGCGGCGAGTTGGCGGAAGCCGATCGCGCCATCCTGTCCCAGGCCGACGCGGCGCTGGTCACCGCGCGAAAGGCGATGGCGGAGCAGGGCATCCATCTGGCGCTGGCCGCGATCTTCGGCGTCGTCGCCGAGGCGAACCGCTATTTTGCCGCGCAGGAGCCGTGGGCGCTGAAGAAGACCGACCCGGCGCGGATGGAAACCGTGCTGTGGACGACGGCCGAGGTGATCCGCCGCGTCGGCATATTGTGCCAGCCCTATATCCCGGGTTCCGCGGCGAGGCTGCTCGATACGCTGGCGGTGCGGGAAGAGGAGCGCAGCTTCGCGCACGTCGTGGACGCGCACGCGCTGGTGGCCGGAACGCCGCTACCGGCGCCGCAGCCGGTGTTCCCGCGCTATGTCGAGCAGGCCGAGGGCAGCGCCTGATGCTGGTCGATAGTCACTGCCATCTCGATTTTCCGGATTTCGCCGAGGAGCGGGCGGCCGTTGTCGCCCGTGCCCGCGCCGCCGGTGTTGGTCGGATGGTGACGATCTGCACGCGTGTGAAGCGTTTCCAGCAGGTGCTTGAAACAGCAGAATCTTTCGACGAAGTCTATTGTTCGGTCGGCACGCATCCGCACAACGCCGCCGAGGAGCCGGACGTGTTGGTCGGCGAGCTTGTCGAGTTGTCCGGCCATCCGAAGGTTGTGGCGATCGGCGAAGCGGGGCTGGACTACCACTATGACGGCGCGCCGCATGATGTTCAGGCCAAGGTGTTCCGCACTCACATCGCGGCCGCCCGCGAAACCGGCCTGCCGCTGGTCATCCATGCGCGCGATGCCGACGACGACATGGCGGCCATACTGGAGGACGAGACAGGGAAGGGCGCCTTCCCGTTCATCCTGCACTGCTTTTCGTCCGGCCGCAGGCTGGCGGAAATCGGCGTGGCGCTGGGGGGCTATGTCTCTTTCTCCGGCATCCTGACTTTCAGGAACTCCGAGGAATTGCGTTCAGTCGCGGCGAATGTTCCGCATGACCGGTTGCTGGTGGAGACCGACGCGCCCTATCTCGCGCCCGTTCCGCATCGTGGCAGGCGCAACGAACCGGCATTTGTCGCCGACACCGCCCGTGTGCTGGCCGAGACAATAGGGGTGAATGCGGACGAGGTTGCCGCCATCACCACGGACAATGTCTTCCGTCTGTTCAAGAAGATGCCGCGCGCCGGCACGCCGGACGCCTGAGCGTGACGGACCTGCTGCGCCTGACGATCCTTGGCTGCGGTTCTTCGCCTGGCACGCCGCGGCTGACCGGCGACTGGGGCAATTGCGACCCGGCCAATCCAAGAAACCGCCGCATGCGCTGCGCCGCGCTGGTGGAACGCATCAAGCCGGATGGCCGTCGCACCACCGTCACCATAGACACCGGCCCCGATTTTCGCGAGCAGATGCTGCTGGCGAAGGTGACGCACATGGATGGCGTGGTCTATACGCACCCGCACGCCGACCATATTCACGGCATCGACGATCTGCGCAGCTTCGTCCTGACACAGCGCAAGCTCGTGGACATTTTTGCCGACGAACCGACGCTGGAGCGCCTGCGCGCCGCATTCGGCTATTGCTTCGAGACGCCAGCCGGCAGTTCCTATCCACCCATCCTCATGGCCCACACGATCGACCATGCCAGGCCGGTGCGCGTGGAAGGAGAGGGGGGTCCCCTCACCTTCGAGCCGCTGCCGCAAATCCATGGCGACATCGTCTCGCTTGGTTTTCGCATCGGCCCGCTGGCCTATTGCCCCGATGTCAGCGACTTTCCCGCTGCGACGGCCGAGAAGCTGCAAGGGTTGGATGTGCTGGTGATCGATGCGCTGCAATACCGCCCGCATCCCAGCCATCTGTCGCTGGCGGAAGCGCTGGAGTGGATTGGCCGGTTGCAGCCGCGCCGCGCGATCCTGACCCATATGCATATTCCGCTCGACTACGCGACAGTGGCCGCCGAGACGCCGGCAAACGTCGAGCCGGCCTATGACGGCATGACGATCGAAATTCCATATGAATCAAACTGATGGACGAGATTTCTTATGGCTGGCAGCATTGAACGTGTGACGCAGGCTGCTGTCGCCGCAGGCCTCGAAATCGAGATCCTGCGGATGGGCGCTTCGACGCGCACCGCCGAAGATGCCGCGCTCCAGTGCGGCTGCAGCGTGGCGCAGATCGTCAAGTCATTGATCTTCCAGGGTGAATCCAGTGGGAAACTCTATCTCTTCCTGGTCGCTGGCAACAACCGGCTCGATATCGGTAAAGCAGCCTCGTTGGCAGGCGAAGCGCTGAAGCGGGCCGATCCGCGCCACATACGCGACGAAACCGGCTTCGCCATCGGCGGCGTTTCGCCGATCGGCCACCTGATTGTCATTCCGGCGTTTGCCGACGAGACGCTTCTTGGTTTCGATCAGGTCTGGGCCGCTGCCGGGGCGCATGACGCTGTATTCTCAGCCGAGCCGCGCGCCTTGCTGGCTGCCGCGCGTGCACGCGCAGCCGATCTCGCCGCGGCCTGAGGCGCTGGCGTGTTGGGGACGGACGAGCAGACGGAGACGAAAGGAGCCAAACCGTTGCAGGGCAAGCCATTTCGGGCGCGGTCTGCATCCGTGTCAGTTCCATAATCTATCTTATGCGACTTATGCGTAAGCGCCGGGATTGCTTCTTCAACTGCGGTGTAACCCCTCTACCCGACGTCATAGCGCCGCGCCGCCAACCGGGATTGACCTCCAATGGCCAGGCAGTGCCTCGATCAGACTTGAGCCAGCAATAATTCCGCCAAGGCTTCCGGTTCCAGCCGAGCAATGTTGTGCCCGCAATTCAAGGCGACTGTCGACCACGCAGGGTCAGCGCTTAAGCGTTGATAGAGATCGAGGAACGGACTTCCTTCCCATCCATGTGCGCCAATGAAGATTTTTTGGCGCACCTCGCGCCAGCGTCCGCTGAGACTGATCGACTGAAGAAACGTTCCCATCGGATGCGGCCGGCATCGCGGCTCCAGATGCGGCGGCGGCATGCAATTCAATCCGTCGGCCCTGGCGCCAGCCACGAAAACGTCTCGAAAACGGGAGGTCGTCAGCGACCAGACGGAATCGCCGGATTCGGGGACATAGGCGTCGATATAGACCAATGCTCGAATGCGGGCCGGTTCGGCATCCGCGGCGCCACTGACGACCATGCCGCCGTAGGAGTGTCCAGCCACGACCACATCGTCACCATGCGCCTTAACCGCGCTGATGGCTTCTTTTATGTGAGTGTCGAGATTGGCCGTTGGGGCGGGAATATCGCCGAGACCCGACAGAGTAATGGGCAGTGCTTTATGCCCGCGCGCGGTGAGGATGCTTGCGACTTTCTCGAAAGCCCAACCGCCCTGCCAGCCTCCGGGTATCAAGATGAAAGTCGCCATTTGCCGATCCCTGATTCACGTTCGCGAACTCTAGCGCCCTCCTTGGCGAAAATGGAGCCGTTCGACCAATAGGATGCAACACCCTGCCCGCGCTGCGTAGCGCTTCGGCTGGAGCGGCAGGCCACGATCATTCTGGAATGATGCGCGGTCGTCTTCGGCGTCGCTCTAGACGGCTGCTTTCGGCCCGTCCGCGAAAACCGCCAGTTGGGCGGCGAAAGCACGCTTGAAGGCGGGCCTCGCTTCGGCGCGGGCGATATAGGCGGCGAGGTTCGGGTATTCCTCCAGCAGGCCGGATGGACGCAGCCTGGCCAGAACATGCACCATCATCAAATCCCCTGCGCTGAAGGCGCCGTCGAGCCAGTCGGAATCGCCAAGGCGAACTGAGAGTTCGCGCAGCCGATCACGGATGCGGTCCTTGACGAGCGGCAGGCGTTGTTCGAACCAGGGCTTGTCCCCCTCCCCGAATTTGAGGGTCTGCAGTTCGAGGATTGGCGGCTCCACTGTGCTGACCGCGGCAAACATCCAGGTGATCGCCCGCGCGCGCGCGTTGGCATCGTCCGGCAGCAGGCCCGTATGGCGCTGCGCAATATGGAATATGATGGACCCGGACTCGAAGAGAGCGAGATCGCCTTCTTCATAGGTCGGAATCTGGCCGAAAGGATGCAGGGCACGATGCGCCGGCTGCTTCATCTCTTTGAATGAAACGAGACGAACGTCGTAAGGCTGTCCCACTTCTTCGAGCGCCCAGTGAACGCGCATGTCACGCGCCAGTCCCTGGCCGCGGTCGGGAGAGCTTTCAAAGGCCGTAATGGTGGGGATCATTGGAAGGCTCCGAGGCATTGCGTGACGTCACCCAGCGCAACGTGGTGGGTCAAGATCTGTTTCCGCATCTCTTCATCCTTCTTTCAAGTGGGGCATTCAAAGGACGCAAGACGAGGTGGAATTCCGACATACACCGGAAAAAATGAGTGGATTCCTGCAGGGGATCACATGAAGGTTGAGCCCTACCCCTGCAGAATTAGGCAGGCGCCGGCAAATTATTGGCGGCCAGCATAGAGGAGACGCGGTATGGACCGATTCACGGGCGGCTGCCTTTGCGGCGATGTCCGGATTGTCGCGGCGGGGCGCCCGTATCGGGTGGGCGTTTGCCATTGTCTCGATTGCCGCAAGCATCATGGGGCGCTTTTTTACGCCGCCGCGGTGTTCCCCCAGGCTGCAGTGACGATTGCGGGCGAAACACGCGACTATGCGGGGCGGTTTTTCTGTCCGCGCTGCGGCTCCTCCGTCTTCGCTCGCAGCGGCGACGAGATCGAGGTGCATCTGGGATCGCTGGATGCGCCGGACCAGTTGGCGCCGACCTACGAAAGCTGGATCATCCGCCGCGAGTCCTGGCTGCCACCATTTCCGTTGACGAGACGCTACGAGCGCGATCGGGAGGCAGCGGGCCGCTCCGAGGGGTAGGCCGCGGGATCAATACCCGCTTGGGCTCTATGCTTCGGCGTTGCGCGCCGCCAGCCGGCGCATGGACGTCACCCGCCGCCGGCGGATTTCCGTCCGCATCGCCGTCATGTGCAGGGCGAAGAAGAGTACGGTGAAGCCCGCGGCCATCACCAGCAGCGGCCACAGGAGGCTGGGTGCGATGGTCGGGCCATCGAGGCGGAACACCGAAGCTGGCTGATGCAGCGTATTCCACCAATCGACCGAGAACTTGATGATCGGCACGTTGATGAAGCCGACCAGGGTGATGACGGCTGCGGCCCAGGCCGCCCTGCCCGCATCGTCGAGCGCCCGCGTCAGTGCGATGATGCCGAGATACATCAGGAACAGCACGAAGACCGATGTCAGTCGCGCATCCCAGACCCACCATGTGCCCCACATCGGCTTGCCCCATATGGAGCCGGTCACAAGGGCGAGCGCGGTGAACACGGCGCCGATCGGAGCGGCGGCCTTCAGCGCGACATCCGCCAGCGGATGACGCCAGACCAGCGTGCCGAGCGCGGAAATCGCCATCAGCGTGTAGCACATCATCGACAGCCAGGCGAAAGGCACATGGATGTACATGATGCGGACGGTGATGCCCTGCTGGAAATCCTCGGGCGCGGCGAAGCTCATATAGAGGCCAATGGCGAGCAAGGCGGCGGCCACGACAGACAGCCATGGCACCAGCCTGTCGGCAAGCGCCATGAAGCGGGTCGGGTTTGCTATGCTGCTCCAGCCTGCAGAGCCTGCGCTTGTATCGCTCATGGGCCTCTAGATAGACCTGCACGCACAAGACGGCAATTGCGCTCTTTGATCGCGGGCTGCCCGAAGGTCAGGCAGCCGCGTCCTGAACCGGCGACAGGCGGCTGAGACGGCGGACCTCTTCGTCGTTGAGCAGGCCGCCGGCGCGCAGCAGCGAGGCAAAGCGGCCGTTGCGCAGCGAGAGCTCGGCGAAGCCGCCCATCTCGATGATCTTGCCCTTGTCCATGAACACGACGAGATCGGCATCGCGGACCGTCGTCAGACGGTGTGCAATGATGAACGTCGTGCGGTCACGGCGCAGATCGTCGATGGCCTCCTTGACGCGGCCTTCGGTTTCCACGTCGAGCGCGCTGGTCGCTTCGTCGAGCACCAGAATGGGCGAGTCCTTCAACACGGCGCGCGCGATGGCGATGCGCTGGCGTTCGCCGCCCGAAAGCTGGCCGCCACGCTCGCCGACGACCGTGTCATAGCCTTCGCTCTTGGAGAGGATGAAATCCTGTGCGACGGCGGCCTGCGCCGCGGCGTGGATATCCTCATAGTTGGCTTCGGCACGGCCGATACGAATGTTCTCCTCGATCGACCGGTTCAACAAGCCGGCGTCCTGGAAGACGGTGGCGATCGAATTGCGCAGCGACTTGCGGGTCACCGTGCGGGTGTCGATGCCATCGATCAGAATGCGGCCGCGTTCCGGGTTGTGGACACGCTGCAGCAAGTTGATGAGGGTCGTCTTGCCGGCGCCTGTCGGGCCGACAATGGCAACCGTCTGGCCGGCATGAACCTCGAAGGAAACATCGTCGACGCCCTGCCCCGAATTCGGGAACTCGAAGCCGACATTCTCGAAACGGACATGGCCGGTGACGTTGCCGAGGTCGCGCAGATCGGCAGGCTCGGCCTCATCGACGGCGGAATCCTCGAGCTTGTAGAAATCCTCGAGCTTGGCGCGGGCTTCGGAAATCTGGTTCACGAAGGCGGAGACCTGGTCGAGACGGGCGATCAGCAGCGTGGCAAAGCCGGTGAAGGCGATGACGTCGCCGATGCGCAGTTGGCCATGGGTGACCAGATAGGCGCCGATCAGCAGCACGACCATCATCGAGACCGTCGACGACAGCCGATGCATGGCGCTGGCGAAAGCCCACCAGTCGAGTACCGGATTCTGTGCGTTGAGAAGATCCTTCACGTAGCGCTTCAGCGTCTCGGTCTCGTGACCGATCCGGTTATAGCTCTGGAGGACGGCGACGTTGGAGACGGAGTCCGTCACGTGGGCGAACACGGTATGATAGTGACGCTCGACGCTCGCCTGCCCTTCCTTTGTCTTGCGCATGACAAGCCGGCCAATGCCGAAATAGAGCACGCCGAGAACCAGCAGCACCAGGGACATGCGGACGTCCAGCGCCAAGGCGGTCGGAATGAGCAGGACCAGCGCAACGGCGGTCGACAGATGCTGGCGCATGAATTCCAGCCACAGGCTGAACAGCGCTTCCACCGCGCGCAGCAGCGTGTGCAGGGAATTGGACGTGCCGCGGCGATGATGCCACGAGAGCGGCATGGTGATGACGCGCTCGAAGGAATCGCAAAGCACTTCCGTGCGGCGCTTGTGCGCGAAACGGTCGGCGCCACGGGCAACGAGGACAAAGGCGATGATGTTGAAGACACCCAGCCCGGCCCACATGGCCAGCGGTCCGAAGGCGCCGGTCTTGTCCGAAATCGCGTCGATGACGCGACCGAACATGATCGGCTCCAGGATGGTCACGACGGCAAGCGTTACGTTGGCCAGGCAAATAAAAGCGACCCGCTTCTTGTCAGAAGCGAGATAGCCCAGCGCTCTCCAGTATATTTGCAAAAGGGACACTCGGTTACTCCGCGTATCTTTCCATTGTGCAGTGCATCAATTCAGCGACTTCGTACAATTAGATAGGTCGCAAAACAATGGCAGCAGCCCCCAAGTGTTCCGATTCATCGTACAAAACATAACAACGCGCCGAAATCTGGCGTGATCCGGTAACGTTTTGAGAAAGCAGGTAAAATGTCAGGTCTAAGGCGAAATTGCGGCAGTTGCAGAGACTGCCGCAATTTTACTCATCCGTCCAGCCGCTGTGATTCTACCGCGGTATCGTGACGACGACTTCGCTGGAGACGCCCGCCTTGAGCTCGAAGCCTTGCGACTTCGTCTTCACCCCATCGACCTGGACCGAAATGGACTTGGCGCTCCTGGCGCGCTGGACCTTCACCGTGTACTGCGACCCCAACATGTTGAGGCGAACGGTATAGCCATCCCAATGGCTTGGAAGTCGGGGATTGAACTCGATCCGTTTGCCGTGCCGCTCGATTCCAAGAATGCCTTCCACCGCCGCGCGATAAAGCCATCCGGCCGACCCCGTGTACCAGGTCCAGCCGCCGCGTCCGCCCTTGTCCTGGCCGGAATAGATGTCGGCTGCCACCACGAACGGTTCGACGCGGTAGTGCTCGGCCGCGGCCTCGTCGAGGGCATGGTTGACCGGGTTCAGCATGCAGAAGCAGCGATAGGCGTCGTCTACCCGCCCCATTTCGGCCAGGGCAATGACAAACCACGTCGCGGCATGCGTGTATTGCCCGCCATTCTCGCGGACGCCCGGAGGATAGCTCTTGATGTAGCCGGGGTCCTTGTCGGTCTTGGAGAAGGGCGGCGTGAACAGCTTGACGATCTTGAGCTCGTCATCGACGAGCATCTTCATCGCCTCCTGCATGGCGGTCTGCGAGCGGGCGGGATCGCCTTCGCCGGACAGGACGCTCCAGGACTGGGCGATGGAGTCGATCTTGCATTCGTCCGAGGTTCGCGAGCCGAGCGGCGTACCGTCGTCGAAGCTGCCGCGCCGGTACCATGCGCCGTCCCAGGCCGTGTTCTCCAGCGCCCGCTTGAGCAGGCCGGCATGTTTTTCCCATGCCTGCGCGTGCCTGGCGTCACCCTGGGCCTGGGCGATCGGCGCGAAGTCGCCGAGCGTCCTGAGCAGGAACCAGCCGAGCCAGACGCTTTCGCCCCTGCCCTCCTCGCCCACCCGGTTCATGCCATCGTTCCAGTCGCCGCCGAGGATGAGCGGCAGGCCGTTGTCACTGGTGCGCTCCATGGCGAGGTCGAGCGCGCGTGCGCAATGCTCGTAGATCGTGGCGGTCTTCTTCGACACTTCCGGCGTGAAGAAGGAATCGTGCTCTCCTTCAGCCAGAGGTTCTCCCTCAAGGAAAGGCAGGCTTTCCTTCAGCAACGCCTTCTCGCCCGTCACAGAAATGTAGCGTGCTACCGCATGGGCAAGCCAGACCACGTCGTCGGAGATCATCGTGCGCACGCCGGCGCCGGTGCGCGGCAGCCACCAATGCTGCACGTCGCCTTCCTTGAACTGCCGCTTGGCGGCGTTGATGATCTGCTCGCGCGCCAGCGTCGGATCATGGGCAAGCAACGCCATCGTGTCCTGAAGCTGATCGCGGAAGCCGAAGGCGCCGCTGGCCTGGTAGAAGGCCGAGCGGGCGCGTATGCGGCAAGCCAGGCTCTGGTACGGGAGCCAGTGATTGACGACGGCGTCGAGCGCCTTGTCCGGCGTTTCGACCTGGATCGTATCGAGGAAGCCGCGCCAATCCTGCTCGTTCTCGGCAAGGCGTTCGTCGAAATCCTTTGCCCGGTGCTTTTTGACCAGGTCACGCGCTTCCTCAATGGAAGCCGCATCGCCGAGAAGCCACAGGACGGTTACGTCGCCGCCGGCCGGAACCTCCACGTCACGCGCGAGCGCCGCGCAGGTATCTTCGCCGGCATCGGTGCGGCCGGATAGGGCCGCGCCCGCGTTAACGGCCTGTGGCATCCGGCTGCTGCCATGCCTGCCGAGAAATTCCCGCCGGTCGCTCGTATAAGACTGCAAATCCCCGTCGGTCGCCAGGAAGGCGATGCGTTCGCCAAAGTCGAGATCGTAGGGGTTTTGCGCCAGAACGGCGCCGGCGGTCTTATCGAACGACGGCACGATCGTCGCGGCGGTCTTGGAGCGATGAATGCCGAGAACCCATTCGGCATAGGCGTAGACGCGCAACTTCGCCGGCGTCGAACCGGAGTTCTGGATCCTGAGCCGGGAAACCTTCACCGGATCGGCGGGATCGACCACATGGGTCAGGTCCATCGACAACGGGCCGCGTTTCGACCGGAAGGTCGAGAAGCCCTGGCCGTGCCACGTCTCGTAGACCATGCCGGGATCGCGGACGACGCAGGCCAGCGGCGAGAACGCCTTGCCGCTCGCCAGATCGTGGATATAGATGCCCTCGCCCGGCCTGTTGGTGACCGGGTCGTTGGACCATGGCGTCAACTGGTAGTCGCGGCTGTTGCGGCTCCAGGTGAAGGCGGCTCCTTCCGCCGAGACATGGAAGCCGAAAGCGGCGTTCGAGATGACGTTGATCCATGGCTGGGGCGTGGTGCGGTTTCCCGTCAGCCGCGTCACATAATGGCGTCCGTCGCCTTCGAAGCCGCCGTAACCGTTCCAGAAATTCAGCCCTTTGCCCCCTTCGGGCAGGCTCTCCAGCGCCGGCTCCTGAATGGCTGGACGCTTCTCCTGGTCACGTGCGGACGGGCGGGGCGTTTCACCGTCCCTCGCCTGCAGCGCGGCAGCCTCCGCCCGTTCTATCTGGTCGAAAATGGTTCCGTTACGGGTATGGAGCACCACGCGGGCGACGGCGAGCAGGGTCTTGTAGGTCGGCTCGTCCATGAGGTCGCGGCGCACGGCGAAGATGTGCTGGCGGGGCCCGAGTTCCTTGCCCCGCAGCCGGCTGTTCTCGCACAGCGATTCAATCGCCTGCTGCAGGTCCTGGACATAGGAAGACGCCTGCTCGTTGACGATGACAAGGTCCGCCGTCATGCCGCGCGTGCGCATGTATTCCTGGAAGCGCAACGCCTGAGCGACGATTTCAAGGTCGGCGACGTCTGCTATCCGCACCGCGAAGATCGGAAGATCGCCCGAAATGCTTGTCGGCCAGAGGCTCGATTGCTTGCCGAGCCCGGAAGCGATCGATTCCGGCGGCAAGCGCAGGAAAGGATCCGGATAGATCAGGTAGCGGGCGAGCTTCTGGACGTTCGCGGCGTCCGTCAGCGACAGCCCGACATGGCGCGTCTGCACCTGCGACCGCGTCCATGCGAGCATGGCCTGGCGGGCGAAGCTCTCGGCATGATCGAGCCGCCCCACCGCCTCTTCAAGTTCGGCGCGGTTCGAACCGACGACCGTCCAGAAGACCAGCGATATCTTCTTGTTGGCCGGCACCCGCACTCGCCGCCGCAACGATGCAATCGGGTCAAGCGTGAAGCCGGCTGTGCCGCTGAGCTTGGCGCCGCTGTCGAAGGCCGCGGCATTGTCCAGCGTCCGCCCGGCGCCGATGAAGGCGCGGCGGTCGGTCTCGGCCTCCGTATCGCGCGCCTGGCTCGACGGGTCCGTCACGAAGTGGACGGCAGCGATGTCCGGCTCGCTGGTTTCGCGCTTGCGGCGATAGGCGAAGATGGCGCTGTTGTCCGGCTCGATCTCGGTCTCGATGAACATTTTCGAGAAAGCCGGATGCCCATTGTCGGACACCTCCGACCCAAGCACCAGTTCGGCGAAGGACGTCACCTCGATATGCCGGTCGGTGGCGCCGTCGTTGGACAGGGTGACGCGCCGGCCCTCACCATTGCCTTCCGAAATGACGATGCACTCGATCTCGGAACGCAGCGAGCCGACGCTCTTGATGAAGCTTGCCTTGTCATCGGAGAACAGGGTTTGCGTCGCCTCGTTCTGCGCCTGCTTCGGCTCGACGGTGGCCGACCACCAGTCGCCGGTTTCAACGTCGCGCAGGAAAATGTAGGACCCGAGCTTGTCTTCCGTAGGGTCCGGCTGCCAGCGCGTGACAGCCAGTTCGCCGAAGCGGCTGTATCCGGAGCCGGTGGCACTCAGCATCACCGAATAACGGCCATTCGACATCAGGCTGGTCGAGCGCAAGGCCCAGGCCGGATCGAGAATGATGCGGGTATCCGGGCTCTGCGGCTCGAGATCGTTCTTGGCGGTGCGGTCGTCGGCTTCCGTTCGAATGGTCGCGATCGGAATGTCGCGCGGCGCCTTTTCCTGCAGCAGCAGTTCGGCCGACTCGATGACCGGATCGCTGTGGAACCGATCGCGCAGGCGGCCCTCGAACACGGCGTCGGCAACAGCCGCAATCGACATGCCGGAGTGGTGGGCCATGTAGTTCAGCACGACAGCGTGGTCCGTGCCCTCGGGCACGCGTTGCGGCGTGTAGTCGACCGCGTCGTAGTAGCCGTGGCGTCCCAGTGCGCCGACGTCTTTCAGGCGCTTCAGATTGGCGACGGCTTCCCGGGGCATAAACTGGGCCGCCAGAACCGTGGCGTAGGGCGCAATCACGGTGTTCTGGCCAAGGCCGCGTTTCAGTCCGAGGCCGGGCACGCCGAAATTGGTGTATTGGTAGGTCAGTTCCCGGTCGCGGGCATTGTAGGCGGCTTCCGAAATGCCCCACGGCACGTTCTTGGAGCGGCCATATTGCATCTGCCGTTTGATGACGAGCTTGCTCGTCTGGTTGAGAATGCTGCCTTGCGGCTCCTTCATCACCAGTGGCGGCATCAGATATTCGAACATCGAGCCGGACCAGGACATCAGCGCGCCCTGGAAGCCGATCTCGACGATGGGACGGCCGAGCCGGAACCAGTGCTCGGTCGGCAGATCCCCCTTGGCGATGGCGAAAAGACTGGTGAGGCGCGCCTCGGAGGCGAGGAGATCGTAACAGCTCTCATCGAGCTGGTGCTCCTCGACCCGGTAGCCGATGGACAGCAGCTTGCGCTCCTGACGCAGCAGGAACGAGAAATCCATCTCGAAGGCGAACTGACGGGCTCGCTCCCGCAAGGCCAGAAGCTTCGTGCGCAGCGCCTCGACAGCCTTGTGATCGCTGTGGGCGTCGTGGACATGGGCCTCGCACACGGCTTCCAGCCGGCCGGCCCAGTCGACGATGATGTCGCTCAGCGTCGAGTTCACCTCGGTGTCGATCGCGGCGGCGAGCTTGCGGATTTCGCCAGCCAGGACGGCAAGGTTGATGGTGCGGATGGAGGCCATTTCCGGCTGCGCCTTGATGGTCTGCACCGCGCGGCGCATGCCGTCGATCCGGTCGGTCAGGCGCTTGCGCAGCGGTCGCAGCTGGCGGCGGTCGTCGGGCAAATCTTCGAGGCTCTCTTCAAGGATGGCGACCGTATCGAGGACGCCTTCGAAATCGCCATGCAGATGGACGGAAGGCGCTTCGGCCCATTCGGCGCAGGCGGCTGCGACGGCCACCAGATGTCCAGCCAGATTGCCGCTGTCGACACTGGAAATGTAAAGCGGATAAAGCGGCTTGAGCGTCGTGGTGTCGTACCAGTTGTAGAGATGGCCGCGGCTTCTTGGCATTCCCTCGATGGTCGACAAGGTCGCTTCGATACGCCCGACGGCGTCCGACATGCTGATCCACCCGAAGTCGCGGGCGGAAACGACCGAAAGCAGGTACACGCCGATATTGGTCGGCGATGTGCGCGGCGCCACGACGGGCGTCGGGCTTTCCTGGAAATTATCCGGCGGCAAATGATGATGTTCCGCCGTCACGAACGTTTCGAAATAATGCCAGGTCCGCCGGGCGACGACGCGCAATGCGTGCATGTCCTTCGGAAACAGATGCAGGCGATCCTCGGTCTCCGCTGACCGGCTGATCAGCCAGGCGAAAGCCGGCGATCCGACCCAGAACAGCGCGAAGAAGAAGGCGACGAAAGCGCCGGTGGAATCCGCCAGGACCGGGATCGCCAGCCCGACGACGCCAATGATGACCGCGCCGTACATAAGTCCGTAGTAGGAGCCGAAATCGTTGCCGCCCTTCTGGGCCTGCGACGCGGTCCGCCATTCGAGCAGGTTCTTGCGGCTGACAAGGAGGCGGTAGAGCGTGCGGATGATGGCGTCGACCATCATCCATGCCGAATGGGCCATCAGCACGACCTTGAGCGCCACCATGGCGGTTCCGAATGCGACGTCATGCGCCAGCGCGGTGAAATGGCCGCGCGGCGTGGCATCCGTGCTCTTCGGTACGATGGCGTTGATGATGTCGAAGGTCGGCGCCATGAACAGCGAAAGGATCAGAAGCGCCTGCCACTGCGCTGCCTGCGTGAACGGAAGCAGCGACCAGCCGGCAATCGAGGCCATCACCCAGAAGATGGGGGTCAAGGAACGGCGAAGATTGTCGACCATCTTCCAGCGCGAAAGCGCCGGTACGCCGGAGCGCGGATTGAGGATGAAGCCGAGCAGCTGCCAGTCTCCGCGCGCCCAGCGATGCTGGCGCGAGGCATCGACGGAGTAGCGCGTCGGGTAGTCCTCGACGAGCTCGACATCGGTCACCAGCGCCGAGCGGGCCAGAGCGCCTTCCAGCAGGTCGTGGCTGAGGATGGTGTTTTCCTCGATCCTGCCCTTCAGCGCCGCCTCGAAGGCGTCGACATGATAGAGACCCTTGCCGGTGAACGAGCCGTCACCGAACACGTCCTGATAGAGATCGGAAACGGCGAAGACGTAAGGATCGAGACCGCGGTTGGCCGAGAAAACGCGCTGGAAGAACGACGCTTCGTCGCCTGTCGTCAGCGACGGGGTGATGCGCGGCTGCAGGATCGTGTAGCCGGAGGTAACGGCATTGTGGCCAGGGTTCAACTTCGGACTGTTGAGCGGATGGCGCAGCTTGCCAACCAGCCTGACGACGGCGTCGCGGGTCGTGCGCGTGTCGGCATCGAGCGTCATCACGTATTCGACATGCTCGGGCAGCGGCGCATCGAGCGGCATGAAGGTTGTGTCGCTGTCGCCGCGCAGCAGCAGGTTCAATTCGTGCAGCTTGCCGCGCTTGCGTTCCCAGCCCATCCAGGTGCCCTGGCTGGCATTGAAAAGCCTGCGCCGATGCAGAAGATGGAACAGCGGCGCGCCTTCCTGCGGATAACGCGCATTCAGCTTGGCGATCTGCTCACGGGCGAACTGCAGGATTTCATTGTCGGTGGCGTCGATCTCGGCTTTGCTGTCCGGCCAGTCCGACAGCAGCGCGAAATAGAGTTCGCCGGAAGCATTCGCCAGGTGGTGGACCTCGATGTTGCGGATGCTCTCTTCGACATCGTCGCGCGAGCCGATGAGCGACGGCACGACGACCAGCGTGCGCGCTTCCGCCGGGACCCCATCCTTGTATTCGTAGCCGACAAGGCGGGTCGGCTTCAGGAACAGCAGCACGATCGTGTTGAAGAAGGCGAGAGCGCCTTCACTGGCGGGGACCGCGAAAAGGACCAGCATCAGAGTGATGGCCGGAAGCGGCAGCCCCAACGTTGCAAGAGCATTTCCGGACAGCCAAAGCAGCAAAACGGTGAGAGCAAAGACCGGCACCACGATGCCCAGCCAGCCAGTGCTGCGGAACGAGCGCTGGATGCGAGTGCCAATCGTCGGCCGGTAGCGGATGGCCTTTTCAAGGTCCAGCCGGCGGGGGCCAACGACGAAGAAACCGACATCGACAAGATGGGCCCCTTCCGATGCGGCTTCATCCTGGGGTCCGCTCATGGCATAGCCGGCGAGTTCGGTGGCCTTCTCGGCCACCTCGTACTCGGAGCTGTCGGAATGCCGGGCAAGCTCTTCGATCTCGGTGCGATATTGATCGCGCGACGCGAAATCGAGGGCGCTGAAATTGGTGCGCTCGCGCAGCAGCGCGTCGATCCGGCTGACATCCTCGAACCAGACCGTCCAGTCGATGTCGTTGATGAGCCGCAGGCCGCGAACGATGTTGCCGGTGGTGACGTTGCCGCTGGAAAGCGTCTGATGCTCGCCAATGATGATCTCTTCGGCGTCGGAACCGGATTTTTCCAGCTCGTCCTCGAGCCATTCCAGCGCCCGCCCGGCATTCTGGGAACCATCGCGTAGCCGATACAGCAACTGTGTCGCGAATGTCGTGTCACGCGCATGCGCCTGGTAAGGGCCAAGCAGAGCCCGGTCGTCGTCGTCACGAACGCTCAGGACCTTGTCCGCCACATCGTTGGCGATCTGCCGCATGTCACGGGAGCGCGCCACCCTCACTGCCAGCCGGCGCAGGTTTTCGATCAGCACGAAGCGCAACAGCGACGGCAGAGCCCATATTTCGCCGATCTTCATCGGCTGCACGGATTGGAAGCCCTCGACGATCGACTTGAACATCTGCGCCGACATCGAACTGTCGGAATGCGCGACATAGACCCATGCCAGGGCCAGCGCGCGCGGCATGGTCGCGCCGTTGGCGAATTTGAGAACCGGGAGTTGCTTGTAGAAACGGCGCGGAAGATCGCGCTTGATCTGATAGACCGTTTCCTCGATCAGATAGTTGTTGTCCAGGAGCCACTGGGCCGCCGGCGTGATCGTCTCGCCCCTGCCCTGCGCCGCATTCGTGGTGACGTAGACGTCCTGGATTTTTCTGGCGTTGTCGCGGATGCGCGTCTGAAAATCGACAGGCTCGAAACCTGCGATTTCAGCGATTTCACCGCGCGCCAGCTGCTCGCCCAGGCTGCGCAGCCGATCCTCGGGCAGAAACTGCAAGCGAATCGGCTCGTCGGTGGCGGCGGGAAAATTGGCGCCGGTGCGTTCCACGGCCGCGGGACTGGTTTGAATATTCATCAATTAATCCATTGGGCGGGATGCAGCCCAACCCTCATTGCGGGCTGCGTTTGCGAAACCGATCCACAAAAGATTGGTTGCATCAGACGCTGTCCGAACCGGGTTGCTTCACACATTTCCAAGAACAATAGCAGGCGTTGCCCCACCGACAACCTCCGCTGCGATGCCTCGCACAAAACCGAGGGGATCGGAAGGCACGGATTCGGGCTTTTTCGTGATTTCCCCCGCGGCCTGCGACCTTATCGATCCGATCTGGCGGTAACGATTGGCAAACGGCTTTAATTCTTTGATTTCCTTGCCTTCACGCAGAAGGTGGATGCCGTGCGGCGGGACGCGTCATATATCGGCAGCGTGCGGAATCACGTGAGGATACCGGGAAGGTTCAAATGGTGATCCTTCGCGCATTCGATGGCATCGCCGTAGCCGGCATCGGCATGGCGCATGACTCCGGTCGCAGGATCGTTCCACAACACCCGTTCGAGTCGCCGCGCCGCGTCATCCGTGCCGTCGGCGCAAATGACCATGCCGGAATGTTGCGAAAAACCCATGCCGACGCCGCCGCCATGATGCAGCGACACCCAGGTTGCGCCGGACGCGGTATTGAGCAGCGCGTTGAGCAGCGGCCAGTCGGACACGGCGTCCGAGCCGTCCTTCATCGCTTCCGTCTCGCGATTTGGCGACGCCACCGATCCTGAATCGAGATGGTCGCGGCCGATGACGACCGGCGCCTTCAATTCACCGCTGGCGACCATCTCGTTGAAGGCCAGCCCGAGCCGGTGGCGGTCGCCGAGCCCGACCCAGCAGATGCGCGCCGGCAGGCCCTGGAACTTGATGCGTTTTTGCGCCATGTCGAGCCAGTTGTGCAGATGATGGTTGCCAGGCGTCAGTTCCTTGACCTTGGCATCGGTCTTGAAGATGTCCTCCGGATCGCCCGACAGCGCCGCCCAGCGGAACGGCCCGATGCCGCGGCAGAACAGTGGCCGGATATAGGCCGGCACGAAGCCAGGGAAATCGAAGGCGTCCTCCACCCCCTCTTCCAGCGCCATCTGGCGGATGTTGTTGCCGTAGTCGACCGTCGGCACGCCCACGCGGTGGAAGTCGAGCATGGCGCGCACATGGGTGGCCATCGATTTCTTCGCCGCCTTGGTGACGGATTTCGGGTCGCGTTCGCGCTTCTCCTCCCATTCCGCCACCGTCCAGCCTTGCGGCAGATAGCCATTGACGGGGTCATGCGCCGAGGTCTGGTCGGTGACGGCATCCGGCCTGACGCCGCGCCGCACCAGTTCGGGGAAGACATCGGCGGCATTGCCGAGCAGCGCCACCGACACGGCCTTCTTGTCCCTGCCGGCGCGGTCGATGATCGCCAGCGCGTCGTCGAGGTCCTTCGCCTGCACGTCGACATAGCCAGTCTTCAATCGCATCTCGATGCGGCTCGCCTGGCATTCGACGGCAAGGCAGGAGGCGCCGGCCATGGTGGCGGCAAGCGGCTGCGCCCCGCCCATGCCGCCGAGGCCGGCAGTCAGGATCCAGCGGCCGGAAAGGTCGCCGCCATAATGCTGGCGGCCAAGTTCGACGAAGGTCTCGTAAGTACCCTGCACGATGCCCTGCGAGCCGATGTAGATCCATGACCCGGCGGTCATCTGGCCGTACATCATCAGGCCCTTCCTATCGAGGGCGTTGAAGTGATCCCAGGTCGCCCAGTGCGGCACGAGATTGGAGTTGGCGATCAGCACGCGCGGCGCATCCTTGTGAGTGCGGAAAACGCCGACCGGCTTGCCGGACTGGACGAGCAGGGTCTCGTCCGCCTCCAGCGCCTTCAACGCGCCGACGATGCGGTCGAAGCTTTCCCAATCGCGCGCCGCCCGGCCGATGCCGCCATAGACGACCAGTTCGCCCGGCTTTTCCGCCACCATCGGGTCGAGATTGTTCATCAGCATCCGCAGCGGCGCTTCGGTCAGCCATGACTTGGCGCTGAGTTCCGTGCCGGTCGCGGCGCGGATGGTGCGGGCATTGTCGATGCGGGTGGTCATGATCCCTCCGATTGTCAGTCCCGCGCCCAGGCCGCCGCGGTTTCCAGTATCCCGGTCAGCGTCGCCCGGATCGGCGCGGCGAAGCCGGCGTCGAAGGCAGGGGGCCAGTTGTCCGGCGTGCTTGGCCCTGCCGGTTCGCGCATGTAGCCGCGGCAGGACAGCTCCATCTGAAGGGCGTGCACGCCGTTTTCGGGCCGGCCATAATTGCGGGTGATCCAGCCGCCCTTGAAGCGGCCGTTGACCACGAAGCTTTCGCCCGTCCGGGCCATGATCGCCGTTACCCGTTCCTGCAGCACCGGATCCGCGGTCTTGCCGTCGTTGGTGCCAAGATTGAACACCGGCAGCGTGCCATCGAACAGGCGCGGCAGCACCGAACGGATGGAATGACAATCGTAGAGCACGATCTTGCCATGGAAACCGCGCAGCCGGTCGATCTCGGCCTGCAGGGCCTCGTGGTAAGGCGCGAAATAGGCGACCCTGCGCCGGTCGATCTCGGCTGGGTCCGGTTCGCCACCCGGGCGATACAGCGGCAGGCCTTCGAAGGTCTCGGTCGGGCAGAGACCGGTGGTCGTCTGGCCGGGATAGAGCGAAGCGCCGGAAGGGTCGCGGTTCACGTCGATCACACTGCGCGAAATCGCGGTGCGCACGACAGTCGCGCCCTGCCCGGCAGCGAAATCATAGAGCTTCTCGATCCACCAGTCGGTGTCGCACCGCGCGGTCCATTCCGAGGCAAACCGGCTTTCCAGCCCGGCCAGGTCGATGCCGGTATGCGGGATCGACACCAGCAAAGGCGCATCGCCGCGGGTGACGGTGAGAAAGGGCGCCTCGTTCATGACGCCGCCTCCGCCATTCCCGGCAATTTCACCGCACCTGCGGCCTTCACCAGCGCCCCTGCCCGGACCATGCCGATCGCCTTTTCCATGTCGGGATGGAAATGCCTGTCTTCTTCCAGATGCGGCACGCTCCTGCGCAGCAACTGGCGCACGGCCTCAAGCGACGCGCTGGAAGCCAGCGGCGCATGGAAGTCGCAGCCCTGCGCGGCGGCCAACAACTCGATGCCGATGACCGCCGTGGCATTCTCGATCATGCCGATCAGCCGCCGCGCCCCATGGGCGGCCATGGAAACATGATCTTCCTGATTGGCCGAGGTCGGGATCGAATCGACCGAGGCCGGGTAGGCCTTCTGCTTGTTTTCCGAGACAAGGGCCGCCGCCGTCACCTGGGGGATCATGAAGCCGGAGTTCAGACCGGGCTTTGGCGTCAGGAAAGCAGGCATGCCCGACAGCGCCGGATCGACCAGCATGGCAATGCGCCGTTCCGACAGCGAGCCGATTTCGCAAACGGCGAGCGCGATCATGTCTGCGGCAAAGGCCACCGGCTCGGCATGGAAATTGCCGCCCGACAGCGCCGTATCGTCCCCAAGGCCGCTGGCCGGGAAGATCAGCGGGTTGTCGGTGACGCCGTTGGCTTCCGTTTCCAGCGTATCGGCGGCCTGGCGCAGTACGGTGAGCGCCGCGCCCATTATCTGTGGCTGGCAGCGCAGGCAGTACGGATCCTGCACCCGCTCGTCCCCGACCCTGTGTGATTCGCGGATGGCGCTGCCCGCCATCAGATTGCGCAGCGCCTCCGCGGTCTCGATCTGGCCGCGATGCCTGCGAAGGAGATGGATGCGTGGATCGAACGGCGCGTCCGAGCCCTTGGCCGCATCGGTGGACAGCGCGCCCGTTATCAAGGCCGACTGATAGAGATTTTCCGCCTCGAACAGGGCCGCCAGCGCATAGGCGGTGGAGAATTGCGTGCCGTTGAGAAGCGCCAGTCCCTCCTTGGCCCCAAGTGTCAGCGGCTCCAGTCCATGCGAGACGAAGGCGACCTTCGCCGGCACGCGGCCATGCGGGGTGAAGCACTCGCCGACGCCGATCATGGCGGCGGTCATGTGCGCAAGCGGGGCAAGATCGCCCGAAGCACCGACGGAGCCTTGCGCCGGCACAGCCGGAATGACGTCGGCGGTCAGCATCGCCTCCAACAGCGCGACCGTGCGCGGCTGGACGCCGGAAGCGCCTTGTGCCAGCGACGCCACCTTCAGCGCCATCATCAGCCGCGCCACCGGCACGGGCATCGGCTCGCCGACGCCGGCGGCATGGCTGAGCACGATGTTGCGCTGCAGGGTTTCGAGGTCGGCTGCTGGAATGCGCACGCTGGCCAGCTTGCCGAAGCCGGTGTTGATGCCATAGACCGGCTCGCCCCTGGCGACGATGCGGGCGACGGCCTCCGCGCTCGCCTCGATCCGCGGCCGGCAGGCATCGTCCAGCCTCGGCGTCGCGCCGCGATAGATGGTGCGCCAGTCGGCCAGCGTGGCATTGCCGAGATTGAGGATGACGTCTGTCACATTCCCCTCCAGATGCGGGCATGGAGCGGGTTGAAGCCCATGCGATAGACGAGCTCGGCCGGCGCTTCGACGTCCCAGATGGCGAGGTCCGCCCACTTGCCGGCTTCCAGCGTGCCGGTCTCGGCTCCAAGTCCCAGCGCCCGCGCGGCCTCGCGCGTCACGCCGGCAAGACATTCTTCCACGGTCATGCCGAACAGCGTCGCGGCCATGTTCATGGTCAAGAGCAGCGAGGTGAGCGGCGAGGTGCCGGGATTGCAGTCGGTGGCGACCGCCATCGGCACGCCATGCTTGCGGAACAGATGCACCGGCGGCTTCTTCGTCTCGCGGATGAAGTAATATGCGCCGGGCAGCATGGTCGCCACGGTCCCAGCCTTGGCCATCGCGGCAGCGCCGTCCTCGTCGGCGTATTCGAGATGATCGGCCGACAGCGCGCCATAGCGGGCGGCGAGTGCGGCGCCATGCAGGTTGGACAGCTGGTCCGCGTGCAGCTTCACCGGCAAACCAAGTTCTTTCGCCTTGTCGAACAGGCGCGCGATTTGCTCAGGCGAAAAGGCGATGCCTTCGCAGAAACCGTCGACGGCGTCGGCCAGTTTCTCCACAGCAATCGCGCGAATATTGTTCCTGACTATGGCTTCGACGTATGCGTCTTTGTCGGCATATGGCGCAGTACCGGGCATCGGCGGCAGGTTGGCTGGAAATGCATGAAGTGCGAGGTAGGTGGTCACCACTCTAACCGGACGCAGGTCACCCAGCCGTCTGGCAGCACGCAGCGACATGCGTTCATGCATGTGATTCAGCCCGTAGCCCGACTTGATCTCGACCGTGGTGACGCCCTCGGCCATCAGCGCATCGAGGCGCGGCAGCGATTGCGCCACAAGTTCGTCCTCGCTGGCGGCGCGCAGCGCCCGGACCGACGAAACGATGCCGCCGCCCGCCTTCGCGACCTCTTCATAAGTCGCCCCGGCAAGCCGCATCTCGAACTCGTTGGCGCGATTTCCGGCATGGACGAGATGGGTGTGGCAGTCGATCAGCCCCGGCGTGATCCAGCGGCCTTCGCAGTCAATGGTTTCCGCACCTGCTGGCGCGGAGGGCATGTCCGCTTCAAGACCGGCGTAAACGATGCGGCCGTCTATGGCGACGATCGCCCCGTTCTCGACAAGACCGAGCCCCGGCAGAGAGGCTGACAGGGTGGCCAGCCGCGCATTGCGCCAGACCTTGCCCCCTGCCCCTGCGTTCGACTGTCCGGCTGCCATTCCGACACTTCCCTTTGCTGCTATTATGTATATACATATGAGAACGAAGCACAAGCGGCATTGCAGCGCGCTGTCGCCGTCGGTGGAAAAACCGGGAGGCCAAGGTGAAGGCGATCTTTGCGGACCAGGCACTGCTTTCCGGCGGCTGGCGGCAGCGCGTGCGGATCGGTGTCGAAGCGGGGACCATCACGGACCTGCAGCCCGACGCATCGCCCCTGCCCGATGACGAGCGCCACGCCATCGTCCTACCCGGCATGCCCAACGTTCACAGCCATGCGTTCCAGCGCGCGATGGCCGGACTTGCCGAAACGCGCGGCCCCGGCGCCGATACGTTCTGGACCTGGCGCGAGACCATGTATCGCTTTGCCCTGACGATGACGCCCGACCATGTCGAGGCAGTCGCGGCGCAGCTTTATGTCGAGATGCTGGAGGCCGGCTTTTCGCGGGTCGGCGAGTTCCATTATCTCCACCATGACCGCGATGGCGGTCCCTACGCCAACATCGCCGAGATGGCCGAACGCATCGCCGCCGCCGCCAGCGAGACCGGCATCGGGCTGACCCTCCTGCCCTCGTTCTACGCGCACTTCACGTTTGGCGGGACAACCCCGAGCGAAGGTCAGCGGCGTTTCATCAATGGTATCGAAGGTTTCGGCGCACTTCTGGAAAAGTCGAAGCAGGCGGTGCGACATTTGGACGGCGCATTGGTCGGCATCGCGCCGCACAGCCTGCGGGCCGTCACACCGGACGAACTGAAGCAGGTCGCGGCTCTATCTCCGAAGGGGCCGATCCACATCCATGCCGCCGAACAGGTGAAGGAAGTCGAGGATTGCATTGCCTGGTCGGGCGCGCGCCCGGTGCAGTGGCTGCTGGACAATGCCGGCGTCGATTCCCGCTGGTGCCTCATCCACGCGACGTACATGTCGGAGTCCGAGACCGCCACGCTCGCCAGAAGCGGCGCGGTCGCCGGCCTGTGCCCGATCACCGAGGCCAGTCTCGGCGACGGCATCTTCGACGGCCAGGGCTTTCGGGAACAGGGCGGCCGCTTCGGCATCGGCTCGGATTCGAACGTCCTCATCGGCGTCGCCGACGAATTGCGTCAGCTCGAATACGCGCAGCGTCTTGCCAGCCGCACGCGCAACGTCCTTGCCTCGCCCGGCCAATCGAACGGACGCGCGCTGTTGGACGCGGCCTTGGCGGGAGGAGCACAGGCATTGGGCGTGCCCGCTTCAACTCTGGCAGTCGGAGCGCCGGCCGATTTCATCGCCCTGGATGCCAGCCGCCCTTCCCTCGCCGGTAAATCGGGCGACGCCATTCTCGATTCCTGGATATTCGCCAACGGCGCGGCGGTCGATTGCGCCTGGGTTCGCGGCAGGAAACTGGTCAGCAACGGCCGCCATATTCGCCGAGAGCCGATTGCGCGACGCTTCCGCGCCGTCATGATGCAGCTTGGCGGCAACTGAACGAGAATCGGCAGCGATGGACGGGATCGGCAAGACCATGGCGGAAACCGCTGTTTCGCTGCACCAGCGCATTCTGTCCGACATCAGCGAGCGCATCCTGTCGGGTGAATGGGCGCCGGGCCACCGCATTCCTTTCGAACATGAACTCGGCATCCAGTACAATTGCTCCCGCATGACGGTGAACAAGGCGTTGTCGCAACTGGCAAAGGCGGGCCTCATCGAGCGCCGCCGCCGTTCAGGCAGCTTCGTGCGCCAACCCCAGGCACAGGCTGCGGTGCTGGAAATCCACGACATTCGCACCGAAGTCGAAGCGCTGGGCCTGCCCTACCGCTACGAGCTTCTATCGGCGGACCGACGCCGCGCTACCGGGGAAGACCGGGGCCTTCTCGGCCTCGACGCGGTCGCGCCGCTGGTGGCGCTGCAATGCCGGCACTTTGCCGGCAAGCGGCCATTCTGCCATGAGAGGCGGCTGATCAATCTGAGCGCCGTGCCGGATGCCGCCGCGGAAAGTTTCGCCGCGGCCGCACCGGGTCCGTGGCTGCTCGACCGCGTCCCGTGGAGCGCAGCCGAACACCGCATCAGCGCCATCGCCGCAGACGGCGACCTGGCGCTTGCGCTGGAAATTCAGGCCGGATCGCCCTGCCTGGTGATCGAGCGGCGGACATGGAACGCCGAACGGCCGGTCACCCATGTGCGCTTCGCTTACCCGGCGCAGAGCCACAGCCTGGTCGCCCGGTTTACGCCCAGCCAGGGATAGCTTTCTTCTCCCCGTTTACGGGGAGAAGATGCCGGCAGGCAGATGAGGGGCGGCGCCAGGATTTGGCGGACTCGCACCGCCCCTCATCCGGCCCTTCGGGCCACCTTCTCCCCGAAAACGGGGAGAAGGAATGAACTAAACCGCGGCCGTCACGATGATCTCGACCAGATACTCGGGCGCGGCCAGCTTGGCCTCGCCGGTGGCGCGGGCGGGCGTATTGCCCTGCGGCGCCCAGACATCCCATTCCTTGTTCATCTCGGCGAACTGGCCCATGTCGGAGAGCCAGATGATGGCCTGCAGGATCTTGGTCTTGTCCGAACCAGCCTTGGCAAGCAACTCGTCGATCTGCGCCAGCACGGCTTTCGTCTGGGCTCCGACGCCATCGCCCTTGGCGACCTGGCCGGCGAGATAGACGGTATTGCCATGGATGACGGCCTGGCTCATGCGGGGACCGACATCGATACGACGAATGCTCATTTGCAACTCTCCTTCTTGGTGAATGCGTCTCTTTAGAAGTGGCGGATGGTGGCGGCAAGGCATCATGCGCGCGCCGTTCCCCGCAATGCCGTCCATGCCGACCTGAAAAGAGGGCACGAGCACAACAGCACGATTGACAAATGTAATAACATCACATACGCCCTCACCGCTGCCGGACAATCCTCAGGACCGATCGATGACCCAAGCCTGCCTGACGTTCCGCGACCTGACGCTGGGCTACAACAGCCATCCGGCCGTGCATCACCTGAACGGCAGCGTCAGCAAGGGTTCGCTGACGGCGGTGGTCGGCGCCAATGGTTCGGGCAAGTCGACGCTCATGAAGGGCATCGTCGGTGTTTTGAAGCCGATGGCCGGCGCGATCCTCAAGATGGAGGGCGCGCGGACCGCCTATCTGCCGCAGCAGTCCGAACTCGACCGCTCCTTTCCGGCCCGCGTCGTCGATCTCGTCTCGCTCGGTCTCTGGCCGAGACGCGGACTGCTTGGACGCCATACTGCCGAGGACCGCGAATCCGTCGGCAAGGCGCTGGCGGCTGTCGGACTGGAGGGCTTCGAAAAACGGCCGATCGACACGCTGTCCGGCGGGCAATTGCAGCGGGCCTTGTTTGCGCGCGTGCTCGTCCAGGACGCTGACCTGATCCTGCTCGATGAGCCGTTCAACGCCGTCGACGCCAAGACGGTCGGCGATCTCATCGCGCTCATCAAGCGGTGGCATGGCGAGGAACGGACGGTGATGGTCGTGGCGCACGACCTCGAACTGGTTCGGCAGAATTTCCCGGAAACGCTGCTGCTGGCGCGCCAACCCGTCGCCTGGGGTGGCACGGCCGAGACGCTGCGTGCGGACAATCTTTTGCGGGCGCGGCGCTTTCACGAAGCCTGGGAAGACGATGCGCCGTGGTGCGAGGCGGACGACCATGCCGCCGATGGTCACGGAGAACATGGCCATGGCGATCATTCCCACCACGGGCAGGATCACGGGCCGAGGGCGGCCTGATGCAGCCCGTTTATGATTTTCTCATCGCGCCATTCGCCGACTTCGCCTTCATGCAGCGTGCCCTGTTCGGTTCGCTGATGCTGGCGCTCGGCGCCTGCCCGGTCGGCGTCTTCCTGATGCTGCGTCGCATGAGCCTGTCCGGCGATGCGATGGCCCATGCGATCCTGCCCGGGGCCGCCGCCGGCTTTCTCCTCTTCGGGCTGGAAATCATGCCGATGACTATCGGCGGCATCATTGCCGGCGTCATCGTGGCGCTGGGCGCCGGCGCGGTGTCGCGTTTCACCATCCAGCGCGAGGATGCCTCGATGGCGGCGTTGTACCTGATATCGCTGGCGATCGGCGTGCTGATGGTGTCGATCCGCGGATCGAGCGTCGACCTCATGCATGTGCTGTTTGGAACCGTGCTGGCGCTCAACGGCGAAGCGCTGGCCCTGATCGCCGGCGTGGTGGTCGTCACGCTGGCGACCCTTGGCGTGTTCTGGCGCGGTCTTGTCGCCGAATGCCTCGACCCGCTTTTCCTGCGTTCCGTCAGCCGCATCGGCAGCCCGATCCACTTCATCTTCCTGGGGCTGGTCGTGCTCAATCTCGTTGCCGGCTTCCAGGCGCTCGGCACGCTGTTGTCCGTCGGGCTGATGATCCTGCCCGCCGCCGCCGCGCGCTTCTGGACCGTGCGGGTCGAGCCGATGTGCGTGCTGGCCGTCTGCATCGGCTTTGCCTCATGCGCTGCCGGCTTGCTCATTTCCTATCACGCGTCCCTGCCCTCCGGGCCTGCGATCATATTGTCGGCGGGCGCGGTCTATGTTGCGTCGATCCTTTTCGGAACCCGCGGCCTGCTTGGCGCACGCGTGGCCCACCACCGTCACAGGACGGCCTGATCCAAGCTCTGATTGTTGCAAAGGAGAAATCTCGATGCTGAAGCCCCTTCGTCACGCCTTGCAGGTGACTGTTATAACATTAACGGCCCTAGCCGCTCAGCCGGCGCTGGCCGAACCGCTGAAGGTGGTGGCGAGTTTTTCCATCATCGGCGACTTCGCCCGCAATGTCGGAGGCGACCGCGTCGCCGTCACGACGATCGTCGGGCCGGATGGCGACGCCCATGTGTACGAGCCCAGCCCGGCCGATGCCGTGGCGATGGCCTCGGCCGGGGTCGTGCTGGTCAATGGCCTGCATTTCGAAGGTTTCCTGCAGCGTCTGGTGGAAGCAAGCGCGACGAAAGCTTCGATCGTCGAACTGACCAGGGGCGTGAAGGCGATCGAGTTCAAGCCGGAGTTCGCTGAGGAAGAGGAAGGCAACGCCAAGGCCGAACATCACGACCACGACCAAGCTTCGCATGAAGGTCACGACCACGGTCCCGTCGATCCACATGCGTTCCAGTCGGTGGCCAATGCGAAGATCTATGTCAGCAACATCGCCGACGCGTTCTGCAAGGCGGACGCCGCCGGTTGCGACAGTTACAAGGCGAATGCGTCGGCCTATATCCAGAAGCTCGACGCTCTCGAGGCCGAAATCCATGCCGCCATCGACGCCATTCCGCTCGAAAAGCGCGTGGTCATCACCTCGCACGACGCCTTCGGCTATTTCGAGCATGAATACGGCCTGACCTTCCTGGCGCCGCAAGGCGTCTCGACCGATGCCGAGCCGTCGGCAGCCGACGTCGCCAGGCTGGTCGAACAAATTCGGGCGGACAAGGCAGCGGCGATTTTCGTGGAGAACATCACCAACCCGCGCCTGATCGAACAGATCGCCAGCGAGACCGGCATCAAGGTGGGCGGCACGCTCTATTCCGACGCGCTGTCACAGCCCGGTGGGCCGGCCTGCACCTACATCGACATGATGCGCAACAACATCGCCCAGATCAAAGGCGCCATCCAGGGCAGTTGATCGGGCCGGCGCCCGCCCATATTTGAGTGATGTGGCCGCTGCGATCGCGGCGGCCACATCCCCGGAGCGATCGCAGGTTGCAGCGTTGCTTTTGCGGTGGCACAACATCGGCAACAGAAAAGCATTGCGAGGCGAGCCATGGAATACCGTCAGATCACCGAGGACTATGTGGTTTCGCCGCAGATCCAGCCGGGCGACGTCGCGGCGATCAAGGCCGCGGGCTTCAAGAGCATCATCTGCAACCGCCCGGACGACGAACAGCCCGGCCAGCCGTCGCACGATGCCGTTCAGGCCGAGGCGGAAAAGGCAGGACTGGAATTCCGCTTCATTCCGGTCATCAGCGGCCAGATCACCCCGGATCAGGTGGCTGAACATGCCGATGCCATGGAAAGCCTTCCAGGGCCGATCTTCGCCTATTGCCGCACCGGTACGCGCAGCACCAACTTGTTCGCCATGGTCGACGAAGCGAAGGGCTGAGAATTTACCGGAGTGCTTCGAAGGCGTGACGCCCCTGCCCGGTTTTGACTATTCGTCCGGGCCGGGAAACGGCGAATCACTCTTGCCCGACATCCAATAAGCCAAAAGCCCGATCCATTCGCGAACGGCGAGCGTCGCGTTGTCGAGTGAGTCCGTCGCGTTGTCCTGCAGCAGGCCGAAACCCTCGCGGCCCGAGGTGCGGTAGTCCACCGGCCATGGCACGGTCGGAAAGCCGGCCTTGTCGAACAGCGCCTTCGAACGCGGCATGTGAAACGCGGAGGTGACGAGCAGCCATGTCTCGCCGGGTTTCGGGGCAACCATTTCCCTGGTGAAAACAGCGTTCTCATAGGTGTTGCGGGACTTGCCCTCGAGAACGAGGCGCTCAGGAGCGATGCCGAGACCCGCCAGCAAACGGCTGGCGGCATAGGTGTCGGCCTCGCCCGTCAGCAGGAGGCCTTCGGCGCCACCGGAGATGACGATTTTTGCGTCTGGATAGCGCCGTGCAAGCACTGCTGTCTCGACGATGCGGTCGCCGGCCCGATTGAGATCGTACCTGCCGCGCGCCAGATTGATGGAGGCCTCGAAGCCGCCGCCGAGCATGACGATCCCGTCAACCTTTTGCGGCGGAACCGGACGCGGAAAGCGCTCCTCCAGCGGGCCGAGCAGGAGCGACCCGAGAGAGGTCCAGACGCA
The DNA here is from genome assembly GCF_031457045.1 of Mesorhizobium sp. BE184. NCBI lineage: Bacteria > Pseudomonadati > Pseudomonadota > Alphaproteobacteria > Hyphomicrobiales > Phyllobacteriaceae > Mesorhizobium > Mesorhizobium sp. BE184. The sequence continues at coordinate 1,242,779 of NZ_JAVDVU010000001.1, read as the reverse complement.
AAGGACCAGAATGACGCAAGCGAGCGTCGTGCCCGCGATCATCCATCGCATCCTGCCCAGCAAGGCGGCCGCCAATCCCGCGAAAAGCAGGAAGATGACCAAATTTATCGGCTGGATGAAAAACCAGATGATTTTCGAAAGGTAGAAGAACATCTTGTTGGTGCGTCCTTCGAGGCTCGCTCCGCTCGCACCTCAGGATGAGGGAGGCTGGCGTAATTTCGACCAGTCTTCCGGAGAAATATGATCAGTCGCTCAGAGAGCGACATCCAGACTTTCTTCAGCCCCAGAAGTGTTCTTCATCGCCTTCTTTCCAGTGCCAGTGTTTGAACGCGTATCGAAGTACCAGCCGCCCTCATCCTGAGGTGCGAGCAAAGCGAGCCTCGAAGGACGCACTACCACCATTTCTCCGGCTGGAACCGGCCCGCCGCCTGTTCAATGACATAAGCGGTCTGAAAGAGTGTTTCCTCGTCGAACGGCCGCCCGATCAGCTGGAGGCCTAGCGGCAGGCCGTTGGCGTCGAGGCCGGCGGGGACGGCGATGCCCGGCAGGCCGGCCATGTTCACCGTCACGGTGAAGATGTCGTTGAGGTACATCTTCACCGGATCGGCGTTCATGTCCTCGTCGGCGATGCCGAAGGCGGCCGACGGCGTCGCCGGCGTCAGGATGACATCGACGCCCGCGGCGAACACGTCCTCGAAATCCTTCTTGATCAGCGTGCGCACTTTCTGCGCCTGCAGATAGTAGGCATCGTAGTAGCCGGCCGACAGCACATAGGTGCCGATCATGATGCGGCGCTTGACCTCGTCGCCGAAGCCAGCGGCACGGGTCTTTTCGTACATATCGATGATGTCTTTGCCCGGCACGCGCAGGCCGTAGCGGACGCCATCATAGCGCGCGAGGTTCGAAGAAGCCTCCGCCGGCGCGACGATGTAATAGGCCGGCAGGGCGTATTTCGTGTGCGGCAGCGAGATTTCGACGATCTCGGCGCCGGCATCCTTCAGCCAGGCAATGCCCTTCTGCCACAGCGCCTCGATCTCCTGCGGCATTCCCTCGATGCGGTATTCCTTCGGAATGCCGACCTTCATGCCGCGAACCGGCCGGCCGAGCGCCGCCTCATAGTCCGGCACCGGAAGGTCGACCGAGGTGGTGTCCTTCGCATCGACGGAGGCCATCGACTTCAACAGGATCGCCGCGTCGCGCACGTCACGCGCGATCGGCCCGGCCTGGTCGAGCGAGGAGGCAAAGGCGACGACGCCCCAGCGCGAGCAGCGGCCATAGGTCGGCTTGATGCCGACCGTGCCGGTGAACGCTGCCGGCTGGCGGATCGAGCCGCCGGTGTCGGTCGCGGTCGCGCCGGCGCACAGGAATGCCGAGACGGCCGCCGCCGAGCCACCGGATGAGCCGCCCGGCACCAACTGCGCATTGTCGAGTGTGCGCGACTCCGCGGCGCCGCCAGGAGAAACAAATCCACCCTCGTCCTTGCGCGCCGCAGGCATCACCGTCGTGTCAACGCGGGAGCGCCGCCACGGGTTTACCACCGGGCCGTAGTAAGAGGTTTCGTTGGACGAGCCCATGGCGAACTCGTCCATGTTGAGCTTGCCGAGCATGACGGCGCCGTCCGCCCACAGGTTGGAGGTGACCGTCGATTCGTAGCGCGGCTTGAAGCCGTCCAGCACATGGCTGCAGGCCTGCGTGTGAACGCCTTCGGTGCCGAACAGGTCCTTGATGCCGAGGGGGATTCCTTCCAGGTTTCCCGCTTCGCCTTTGGCCAGCCTGGCATCCGACGCCTTTGCCATGTCGCGCGCCTTGTCGTGGGTGACGGCGACGTAGGCATTGAGCGCCGGATTGGCGCGGTCGATCGCGGCCAGATAGGCGTCGGTGATCTCGGCCGCCTTGATCTCCTTGCCTTTCAGCTTGGAGCGGGCTTCGGCAATGGTCAGGCTGGTCAAATCGGTCATCAGGCTAGCTTCTTCTCGTAAAACACCGACCACTGCGTGTCCGGGTAGTCCAGAATCGGACCGCAACGGCGAAAGCCGGCGCGCTCATATACAGTCCAGGCGGCGGGATGGCGGTCGCCCGTCTCGAGCACGAGTTGCCCGAGCTCTTCCCGCCTCGCCAACGCTTCTATTTGTTCGACGATCAACGCACCGATCCTGCGGCCGCGATGCGACGGGCGCGTGTACATGCGCTTGACCTCGCCGATGCCGTCGCCGTGCCGCTTCAGCGCGCCGCATCCGACAGCTTGCCCATCCTCGCGTGCGACAAAGACGGTCGTGCTCCCGTCGGCCATCTGCTCGACGGTCAGATGATGGCAGAATTCGCGCGGCGTCAGCGCCATCAGCGCCTCGTTCAACTCCGAGACCAGCGTTCTCACATCGTCCTGCAAGGGGCTTTCGACGGCGATCTCGATCGCCATGACGCTCACTCCACAACCTTCGGCACGAGAAAGAAGTTCTCTTCCGTGGCCGGCGCGTTGGCGACGACGTCGGCGGCCTTGCTGCCGTCGGTGACGACGTCCTGCCGCTTCTTCATCTCCATCGGCGTCACCGAGGTCATCGGCTCGACGCCGGAGACGTCGACCTCGTTGAGCTGCTCGACGAAGCCCAGGATCGCATTGAGTTCGCCGGTCATGCGCGCGGCATCATCTTCGCTCACCGCGATGCGGGCTAGGCGAGCGACGCGCTTAACGGTCTGGAGATCGACTGACATTCTCTATTGCCTCGGGAAACCTTGCCCGCGCTATAGCCGCGCAGCGCTTGCCACGCAACATGCGTCGTCCGGGCGTATCAATGTTGCGCCAGCCGTTTCGTCACGGCATGGACAGCCCTTCGCACAGGACATAACTGCCGCCATTGCCACCGACCTCCCCTTCGGCGGAAGCTGGCGTGACGGAGACCAGTTCGATCTGCGTCGGAGACATCTGCGTTACCGACAGCACATCGGGAGACAAGTGGCCTGGCTCCTGGCAGATGGCTGTAACCGCCCAGGCCGGCGACCGTTGCGCCTTCGTCACCTGAACGAACTCGCAATTGTATTCGACGCTTTCGAGTCCGCGTTCCGAGAGCACGATGTTGCCGGCTTCCGCGACGGCTTCGACCCCCTCCTTCTTGGCTTGCGCGCAAAGCTCCTCGGTCTGGAGATAAACGCCCTTGATGAAATCGTCGGCGGCGAGAGCCGAAGACGGACTGGCAATGATCATGCCAGCGAGAAGAAAATCCCCCAAACGCATATTCCTGCTCCCTTTTTTTGGCTGTTAAACATCTACGCTCTCGCCGACCCCGGGCACCACGACCCGGATGCCGGAGCCATCCAGCCCGTCGACGAACCTGTCGGGCGTCTGGTCGAGCAACGAAAACGTCGCATAGTGGCAGGGCACGACGGCCTCGAAGTTGAAGAAGCGCCGGCACGCAAGCGCCGCCACCGCCCCGCCCATGGTGAAACGGTCGCCAACGGGCACCAGACCGATCTTCGGCTCATGCAGTTCGTTGATCAGCGCCATGTCGGAGAAGATGTCGGTGTCGCCCATGTGATAGAGCGTCTTGTCCCCGGGAAAATGCAGCACAAGGCCCCCGGGATTGCCCATGTAGGTATTTTGTCCGCCCTCGCCCGGCACCGACGAAGAGTGCAGAGCCTGTACGAAAGTCGTGGTGAAACCGTCGCAATCGACGGTGCCGCCGATATTGCCGGGATTGATCTTTTTGTCGCTGACGCCCTGGCCGACCAGGAACATGCATATTTCGAAATTCGCGACCAGCATGGCGCCGGTCTTTTTCAAAACCTCCGCCGCGCCGCTGATATGATCGCTATGGCCATGCGTCAGCAAAACATGCGTGACGCCTTCAGCAGGGCCTTCCCACCCGCCTTCCCACGAGGGATTTCCGATAAGATACGGGTCTATAAGGATTTTCAGGTCACCGGTTTCGATGCGAAAGGCCGAATGCCCGTACCAGGTAAGCTTCATCCACAGTCTCCTCGATTTTTCGTTCCCCAGAGGATAGAACGGCATCGGTTCAAGTCAAAGGAAAGCACGTGGGCATTGTCGCCGTCGAGGAACTGCCGCTCTACCTGCGGAACGGCAGGACGCTCGCGGGGCTGGACCTCGGCGACAAGACGATCGGCATCGCCGTATCGGACAGCGGGCTGTCCTTCTCCCATCCCCGGCCGGTCATCATGCGCAGGAAGTTTTCGCTCGATGCCGACGTATTGCTGGCCCAGTTCACCAGGGACAATGTCGGCGCGGTGGTGCTTGGCCTGCCGATCAACATGGATGGCTCGGAAGGGCCAAGGGCGCAGAAGTCGCGCGCGTTCGTGCGCAACATGGCATCGCTGACCGCCCTGCCCTTTGTTTTGTGGGATGAACGGCTTTCCACGGTTGCCGCGGAGCGCACCCTGATCGAGATGGATTTTTCGCGCCGCAAGCGCGCCGGCAAGATCGATTCGGCCGCCGCCGCGTTCATTCTGCAGGGAGTTTTGGACCGTCTCCAGACACTTCGTAACGCGGCTCGAAATGACGGGCTTTGAAGCCCGAATACCATGATGCGATGGCTTTGCGCCTGCGGAACGCCAGGATCGCGAAAAGCAGGCACGAGTCCAGCACGCAGGCCTTGGCGACCATGCCCGGAATGGCGGCGGGGTCGATTCCCAGGATTTCGCCGTAGAGCTCGAACACAAGATCGTGCAACTGCCGGCTCAGCATCACGTAGCCGAAATTCATGTCGTTGAGCGACAGGAAGAACCAACCCCAGAAAAGCGCCAGCGGCGCGGCCCACAGGATAAGCACGTAGCGCATCACCTGCCCTCGTGGTTCGATGGGAGGACGGCAAGCCGGGGACGCGTATAGACCCGCGCCGCGCCCATCGCCATGGCGCGGGCGGCTTCGCGGCTGTCATTCGACCGGGCGGCTGCAGCAAGCCGGGCATTTCCAAGCCGTTCACCCACGCACGTCACGTAGCAGGCCGCAAGCGCCGCCATCTGGATCGTAACAGCGACGAAGACGCCATCCATGTCCGCTGTCGTACCGGCGACAAGTGTCGCGGAGAGCATCAAGCCAGCCGCGGTAAATGCCGCTTTCACCACAGATTCGGTGCCTTGAGGCCGGTCCGAATCTCCGATGAACAACTCGACGCTGGCCCAGCAGAACAAGACTGCAACCAGCAACAGCGCTACAGCGACTGGAATCGCCAGCCCGGCCCCGGCTGCGCCAATCTGTTCGCCGGTGGCCGGAATGCCGATCAATCCGAGCGCCGCCTCAATGCCGTACAGTCCGCCGATGCAGGCAAACGCCGGTATGGCGAAGGCGACTGCCCAATGGAGGCACAGAAATGATGACAATATCTGGCGCATAAGGTCCCTGCCGATAGTATCCAACGACAGTGGGCTTTGCGCATGTCGCCCGCAATGGAAACCATTTGTTAAGGTTAACGGCCATCCACAAGGCCAAGACCGGTGACAGGCTGGTCCATTTACATCCCCACCCCGGCTGGTATGGCTCGCCCGCGATACGGGGTGGCCCATGCAAGCGACGTTCGAAAGTCTCCTGCCGATTTTCCTGCTGATCCTCAGCGGACACATAATGTGCCGCGTCAAACTGATCGACGCCGAAGGTTGGGAAGGCATAAACCAGCTTGGCTACTGGCTGTTCTACCCGGCGCTGATCTTCGTCACCATCGTCAATGCGGATTTCAGCGGCCTGGAGCTCGACGCGATGATGCTGGCGCTGGCCGTGACCCTGCCGCTGGTGTTTGCCCTGGTGCTCGGCCTGTGGCCATTGCTGCGCCGGACCGGTCTGGTGCGGCGGGAAGAGTTTTCGTCCGTTTTCCAGACATCCGTTCGTTGGAACGCGTTCATGGCGCTGGCGATCGCGCAAAAACTCTTTCCGCCGGCCGGCATGGCTGTCATCGCGCTGATGATGGCGGTCATCATCCTGCCGATCAACCTGATGACAGTCTTCGTCGTCACCCGCTTCGCCAACAGAAGCGCCGACTGGACGACGATCATCCGACGCATCCTGACCAATCCGATGGTCATTGCCGCCGCGGGCGGTGTGCTCTGGCGCGCCCTGCCCTTTCCGCTCTACGCGCCGGTCGAGAAATCCCTGGATCTGATCGGTCAGGCCGCGCTCGGGCTTGGGCTTGTCGGCATCGGCGCGGGCTTGCGGCTGGGCAGCCTGGTCGAGCCGCGGCTGGCGATCCTGATACCGGTGGTGGTCAAGCTGATCGTTTTTCCAGCACTGCTGCTGGCGGTCGCCCTCGCCTTCGGCGTCACTGGCGAGGCGCTGCTGTTTCTCGTCCTGTGTGGCGCGGTGCCGACCGCGCTGAATGGATACGTCCTGGCCAGGCAGATGGGCGGCGACGCGGAACTCTACGCGACCGTGACGACGCTGCAGACCTTGCTGTCCTTCGCCACCATTCCGGCGATGCTTGCCATCGCGGCTCAGTTCGTCGGCGGATAGAGCGTGTCGATGATCATGCGCGCGTCATGGCGCGAATCGATCATGCCGTAGGTCGTTCGCCATTGGCCGGCGAGGCGCGTCTCGACAAAGGCGTCGGCAATGCGGCCGGCGCCGAGACGGCGCAATTCGGCGGCAGCGGCGGAAAGCGCGAGCTGTTCGGTCAGGATGCGCGCCGAGCCTTCGTCGGTCGACGCCACCTGCATGGCGGCGCGCAGCACGCTGATGGTTCCTCTTCCGTTTGCGCCGAGGTCGCGGTCGATGCCCGAAAGCACATCTTCGAAAAGAGCGGGGGCGCGGCCGAGCACGCGCAGCACGTCCAGCGCCATCACGTTGCCGGAGCCTTCCCAGATGGCGTTGACCGGCGCCTCGCGATAGTAACGCGCCAGCGGCCCCTCCTCGACATAGCCGTTGCCGCCCAGGCATTCCATAGCCTCGTAGAGCAGCGCCGGCGCGAGCTTGCACACCCAGTATTTCACCACCGGCGTCATGGCGCGCGCAAAGGCCGCCTCGCCACGGTCGCTGGCGGCCTCGTCGAAGGAGCGCGCCAGCCTGAATGACAGCGCCGTAGCCGCCGCGACATCCAGCGCCATGTCGGCAAGAACGCGCTGCATGATCGGTTGGTCGATGAGCGGAGTGCCGAAGACCTGGCGATGGCGGGCGTGGTTGACGGCTTCGGCCAGCCCGGCGCGCATGATGGCCGAGGAGGCAATGGCGCAGTCGAGCCGCGTCAGCGTCACCATGTCCATGATGGTCTTGATGCCTTCGCCGGGCTCACCGACCATCTCGGCGATGGCGTTCTCGAACTCGACCTCGGACGAGGCATTGGAGCGGTTGCCGAGCTTGTCCTTGAGCCGCTGGAAACGGAAGCCATTGCCGGTGCCGTCGCCGAGGATCCGCGGCACGAGGAAGCAGGAAAGGCCTTCCGGCGCCTGCCCCAGAACAAGGAAGGCATCGGACATCGGGGCCGACATGAACCATTTGTGGCCAGTTAGGCGGTAGAAGCCGCTCGAACCGGCGCGCTCGGCCTTGGTGAGATTGGCCCGTACGTCGGTGCCGCCCTGCTTTTCCGTCATCCCCATGCCGAGCGTCAGGCCGGTCTTTTCGACCGGCGGCTTCTGACTCTGGTCGTATTTGCGCGTCGTCACGCGCGGCGCCCATTCGCGGAACAGCTTCGGATTGCCCATCAGCGCCGCCAGCGAGGCGCTGGTCATGGTGATGGGGCAAAGATGACCGGTCTCGAGCTCCGCTGTCAGGTAGAAGCGCGCGGCGCGCACCTGATGACGGCGTCCGATCTCGGTGTCGCCATTTTCCCAGACCGAGGAATGCAGCCCGATCGCCACAGACCGGCGCAGCAGCGCGTGATAGGCGGGATGGAACTCGACGAGATCAATGCGCCTGCCCTGCCGGTCATGCGTGCGCAGCTTCGGCGTCTCGACATTGGCCAGGCGCGCGAGGTCCTGCGCTTCCTGGGTCAGCACAAAACGGCCGAGCCCGTCGAGCTCCTTGCGGACCGGGTCGGAAAACCGCTCGGCCAGCTGGATCAGCAGAGGATCGCCCCGCCAGGCGTTGCCGCCCGTGAGCGGCGGCGGCTGATTGATCACCTCTTCAGTCACACACCATTCCTTGTCGCATTTCCGGGTCGCATTCCGACTGCGAATCCGCAGTGCCCGCCGGGTTATAGCGGAGGCATGAGGGCGGTGCGACGAAAATACCGGTGGAAAGCCCGCCTATCCAGAGGCAGCGCTTGCGGGTCCTGCTTCTCGGCCCTATAGCAGCGCTTTGACATGACCGACACCGCGTCTCTGCCAATCTACCGCCACCGACATCTGCTCGGCATCCGCGATCTTTCCCCATCCGACATCGAACTTCTGCTGGAACGGGCCGACCGCGCGGTCGCCAATTCCCTGCAGGTCGAGAAGAAGACATCGACCCTGCGCGGCCGCACGCAGATCAATCTCTTCTATGAGGCGTCGACGCGCACGCAGTCGTCGTTCGAACTGGCCGGCAAGCGGCTGGGCGCCGACGTCATGAACATGTCGGTCGCCAGTTCCTCGGTGAAAAAAGGCGAAACGCTCATCGACACGGCGATGACGCTGAATGCCATGCACCCTGACATCCTCGTCATCCGCCACCAGTCGGCCGGCGCTGCGGCGCTTCTGGCGCAGAAGGTCGGGTGCGCGGTGGTCAATGCCGGCGACGGCACGCATGAGCATCCGACGCAGGCGCTGCTCGACGCGCTGACCATCCGGCGCGCAAAGGGGCCGCTGTCGAAACTGATCGTGGCGATCTGCGGCGACATCCTGCATTCGCGCGTCGCGCGCTCCAACATCCTCCTGCTCAATGCGCTCGGCGCGCAGGTGCGGGTCGTCGCGCCCTCGACGCTGCTGCCGACCGGCATCGAGCAGATGGGCGTCATCGTCCATCGCTCGATGGCGGAAGGGCTGAAGGACGCCGACGTGGTGATGATGCTGCGCCTGCAGCGCGAGCGCATGGCCGGCGCCTTCGTGCCTTCGGTGCGCGAATATTTCCGCTATTTCGGCCTCGACGCCGAAAAGCTCAGATACGCCAAGCCGGACGCGCTGGTGATGCATCCCGGCCCGATGAACCGCGGTGTGGAGATCGCCTCCGAGATCGCCGATGGCCCGCAAAGCGTCATCCAGGAACAGGTTGAGATGGGAGTCGCGGTGCGCATGGCCGTGATGGAAGCCCTGCTCGACTCACGGCGCGGTACGGAGGAGCGCAGCTGATGACAGCCACCGTCTTCCACCGCGCCCGCATCGTCGATCCTTCGCGCGGCCTCGATGAAACCGGCACCGTCATCGTCGATGGCGGCAAAATCCTCGCGTCTGGTGCCTCCGCATTCAACCAGGGCACGCCCGAGAGCGCCACGGTCGTCGATTGCGCCGGCAAGGCACTGCTGCCCGGTCTGGTCGACAGCCGCGTCTTCATCGGCGAACCAGGTGGCGAGCATCGCGAGACCATCGCGTCGGCAAGCGTCGCGGCCGCGGCGGGCGGCGTCACCTCCATCGTCATGATGCCTGATACAGATCCCGCGATCGACAATGTCGCGCTGGTCGAGTTCGTGCTGCGGACCGCGAAGGACACGGCAATCGTCAATGTGTTTCCGGCAGCGGCCATCACCAAGCAACTCGCCGGCCGCGAAATGACCGAGTTCGGCCTGCTGCGCGAGGCGGGCGCCGTCGGCTTTACCGATGGGCGGCACACCATCGCCAGTTCGCTGGTGATGCGCCGGGCGCTGACCTATGCGCGCGACTTCGGCGCCGTCATCGCGCATGAGACGCAGGATGCCGACCTTGCCTCGTCGGGCGTGATGAACGAAGGGCTTTACGCAAGCTGGCTCGGCCTTGCCGGCATTCCGCGCGAGGCCGAGGCCATCCCGCTGGAACGCGACCTGATGCTGGCGCGGCTGACCGGCGGCGCCTACCACGCCGCCAAGATATCGACCGCTCTTTCCATTGAAGCGATCCGGCGCGCCAAGGCCGATGGCGCCAGGGTCACGGCGGGCGTCGCCATCCACAATCTGGCGCTGAACGAGAACGATGTCGGCGAATACCGGACCTTTTTCCGGCTGATGCCGCCGCTGCGCGCCGAGGAAGACAGGCTTGCCATGATCGAGGCGCTGAAGGACGGTACGCTCGACGTCATCGTTTCCTCGCACGACCCGCAGGACGTCGATACCAAGCGCCTGCCCTTTGCCGATGCCGAGGCCGGCGCGATCGGACTTGAGACGCTGCTGGGCGTGGCGCTGCGGCTCTATCACAATGGCGACGCGCCCCTTCTGCGGCTGGTCGAAACCCTGTCCACCGCCCCTGCCCGGCTGTATGGGCTGGAGGGCGGCACGCTCAAACCCGGATCGCCGGCCGATATCGTTCTGGTCGATCTGGACGAGCCGTGGATTGTCAGCGAAAGTGCCATCCGCTCGCGTTCGAAGAACACCTGTTTCGAGGGAGCGCGGCTGCAAGGCCGGGTCTTGCAAACGATGGTCGCCGGCCACACTGTATTTTCGGTCTAGCCGGCTTCCAAGACCGGCAGCGCCTTGGGGGGATAATGTCGCTCTTTCCGGTTCTAGCCCTGGTTTTCGGCTATCTCTGTGGGTCGATCCCATTCGGCCTGCTGCTGACGCGTTTTGCCGGCCTGGGCGACGTGCGCCAGATCGGCTCCGGCAATATCGGCGCCACCAACGTGCTGCGCACGGGCAACAAGGGATTGGCCGCGGCCACCCTCATCCTCGACGCTCTCAAGGGAACCGTGCCGGCGCTGATCGCCCTGCGCTACGGCGCGGAGACGGGTGCGCTCGCCGGATTCGGCGCGTTTCTGGGCCACCTTTTCCCGGTCTGGCTCGGCTTCAAGGGCGGCAAGGGCGTCGCCACCTATCTCGGCGTGCTGATCGGGCTTGTCTGGCCGGTCGCGCTGGGCTTCATGGCGGTCTGGATCGCCGTAGCGCTTGTATCCCGCTATTCCTCGCTTGCCGCGCTCACGGCCTGTGTCGTGGTGCCGGTCGCGCTCTATTTGTTCGGCTGGCATGAATACGCCGCCTATTTCGCCGTCATGAGCGTGCTGATCTTCTACAAGCACAAGACCAACATAGCGCGGCTGACGGCCGGCACCGAAGGCCGGATCGGGGCCAAGGGCTGATGGTTGCCAGCGCCTCGCCGCTGCTCAGCGACCGGCAACGGCTCAACTGGCTGCGCCTGATCCGCACCGCCAATGTAGGCCCGGCCAGCTTTCGCGATCTCATCAATCGTTTCGGCTCGGCCGAGGCCGCGCTGGAAATCCTGCCGGAACTGATGATCTCCGGCGGCGCCAGCCGGCTGCCGCGCATTCCGGCCGTCAGCGAGATCGAAGCGGAATTGGAACTGGCCCGGAAAGCCGGAGCACGATTCGTCTGCATCGGCGAACCGGACTATCCGGCGCCGCTGAAGGAAATCGACAATCCGCCGCCGGTGCTGGCCGTCAAAGGCGACGGCGCGGTGCTGCGGATGCCGGCCATATCCATCGTTGGCTCCCGCAACGCTTCGCTCACCGGCATGAAGATGGCGCGGATGCTTGCCGCAGAACTCGGCCGCGACGGCTATGCGGTGGTCTCGGGTCTTGCGCGCGGCATCGACACGGCCGTGCATCAGGGCAGCCTCGACACCGGCACCATCGGGATTTTGGCTGGTGGGGTCGATCAGCCCTACCCGCCCGAGAACATCGAGCTTTGCACGGAAATCGCCCGCCGTGGCGGCGCCATTGTTTCGGAAATGCCGTTCGGCTGGCAGCCGAGGGCGCAGGATTTTCCCCGTCGCAACCGGCTGGTCGCCGGCATGGCCATGGGCCTCGTGGTGGTCGAGGCGGCGCAGCGGTCAGGGTCGCTCATCAGCGCCAGGCTGGCCGGCGAAATGGGTCGGCTTGTCTTTGCCGTGCCGGGCTCGCCGCTGGACCCGCGCGCCGGCGGCACCAACGGCCTGCTCAAGGACGGCGCCATTCTGGTGACGGAAACCGCCGACATCACCGGCGCCATCCAACCCATGGCCGGCTCGCAACCTTCGTTCCGGGCTTCGCTGGAAGAACCGCCGGATTTTTCCGCGATCCAGCCACCTGGCGACACCGAACGGGACCGCGTGGTCGAGGCGCTGGGACCTGCGCCGGTCGCCATCGACGACATCATCGTCCATACCAGCCTGCATCCCGCGCAGGTGTTCATGGTGCTTCTGGAACTGGATCTTGCCGGACGCCTGGAGCGCCATTCGGGCGGACAGGTATCCCTGCTCTTCAATGCCGGGTGACGCAATCAACAGGAAATGGTGAGCCGGGTGGGGATCGAACCCACGACCACATGATTAAAAGTCACGTGCTCTACCGCTGAGCTACCGGCCCATCCCTGATGTTTGCCACGAAGGGAAATCTTCCCGCGCCTCAACATCGTTGCATCGATGCCAGTACGCATCTGGCGGCGCTGCGTTCGGGAAAACAGCCCCCGAAAATTGCGCCGGAACATAGGGAGAGTGCGGGGGCCGGTCAACCGGAAAAACCCATAAAGTCCTGTGTATTGCGCTTATGGGCGGGCGCGCCCGCAATCGGTATCTTCCAGCATTTAGCGGCCTGTCTCGACCGCGGGCATCGGCCGTATGCGCGGAACAAATTCCCGTCCTGGCCGTTTCTAGCGCAAAGGGACTTCCATCAACCCCTTCCGAGGAGAATCTCCATGACAAAGTTCATGTCTACGCTACTGGCGACGACACTGTCTGTTTCGTTCGCCTTCGCAGCAGCGGTGCCGGTCAATGCCGCGCCTGTCATGCCGACAGTCAATGCGCCCGCGGCGTCATCCGATGTCCAGCAGGTGCAGGAACGGCGGCTCCTTCGCCGTCATATCATTCGCCGCGGCAACGGCACCGTCATAAGACGTGACGTCATCCGACGCGGCGACGGTCACTACTGGCGCGGCCATCGCGGATACCGCTACCATCGCCCGGGATACCGTCGCCACGGGGACTTGTGGTTCCCGCTTGCCGCCTTTGCCACGGGCGCCATAATCTCCGGCGCGATCGCCAACGACCGGCCCCCGGCCTATCGCGGCGGCAGCGCGCACGTGCAGTGGTGCTATGACCGCTACCGGTCGTACCGGGCATCCGACAACACGTTCCAGCCATATAACGGTCCGCGTCAGCAGTGCTATTCGCCCTACTGACAGCGCACTGTCGAGCAATCCCGATCTGGAAAGAACCCGCGCTTGACCGCGCGGGTTCTTTCATGCGCTGAGGGTGCGGCGCACCGCGTCATGCCAACCCTTCAGCTTGGCCGAGCGCGTCGCCTTGTCCATGTCCGGCTCGAAGCGCCGGTCGAGCGACCACGCCCTGGCGAACTCCGCCATTTTCGGCCAGACACCGGCCTGCGAGCCCGCGAGCCAGGCCGCACCCAACGCGGTGGTCTCGAGAATTGTCGGCCTGTCGACGGGCGCGTCCAGCACATCGGCAAGGCGCTGCATCGTCCAGTCCGAAGCGACCATGCCGCCATCGACCCGCAGAACGGTCCTGGCGGCTCCGGACTTCCAGTCCTTGCGCATCGCGTCGAGCAGATCGCGGGTCTGGTAGGCGACCGATTCCAGCGCCGCGCGCGCGAATTCGGCCGGGCCGGAATTGCGCGTCAGGCCGAAGATCGCGCCCCGCGCCTCCGCATCCCAATGCGGCGCGCCGAGGCCGACAAAGGCCGGCACCAGATAGACATTCTGCGTCGGATCGGCCTGCGCGGCGAGTTCGCCGCTTTTCGCCGCCTTGTCGATCATCCTGGCTCCGTCGCGGAGCCATTGTACGGCCGCGCCGGCAATAAAGATCGACCCCTCGAGCGCATAGGTGGTCTTGCCGCCCAGCCGATAGGCAATGGTCGTCAGCAGGCGGTTTTTCGAACGCACGATGTCGGCGCCCGTGTTGAGGATGGCGAAGCAGCCGGTGCCGTAGGTCGATTTCATCATTCCCGGCTTGAAGCAGGCCTGGCCTATGGTGGCCGCCTGCTGATCGCCGGCGACCCCGAGGATTTTTATCTCGGCGCCGAACAGGTTTTTCTCCGTGATTCCAAAATCATCGGCGCAATCTTTGACTTCCGGCAGCAGCGATGCGGGAATGCGAAGAATCTTGAGCAGTTCCTCGTCCCAGGCATTGGTCGCGATGTTGTACACCAGCGTTCGCGAGGCGTTGGTGGCATCGGTGGCGTGAACCTTGCCGCCCGTCAGCCGCCAGATGAGGAATGTGTCGATCGTTCCGGCAAGCAGTTCGCCCTTCTCGGCGCGCTTGCGGGCGCCCTTGACCTTGTCCAGGAGCCAGGCGATCTTGGTGCCGGAAAAATACGGGTCGAGCAGCAGGCCGGTCTTCTTGCTGAACTTCGGTTCCAGACCCTGCTTCTTCAGCCTGGCGCAGAGCGAGGCCGTGCGGCGGTCCTGCCAGACGATGGCGTTGTGGATGGGCGTGCCGGTGGCCTTGTCCCAGATCACCACCGTTTCACGCTGGTTGGTGATGCCGATGGCGGCGATATCCGAGGCGCTGCGCTTTGCCGATTTCAGCGCGGCCTTCACCGTTGCGACGACGCTCGACCAGATTTCCTCCGGATCGTGCTCCACCCATCCCGAAGCCGGATAGTGCTGGGTGAACTCCTTTTGACCGGAGCCTGCCGGCTTCATCTGGCCGTCGAAGACGATGGCGCGTGAGGATGTGGTGCCCTGGTCTATCGCGAGGATGTAGCCGCTCATGGTGTCTCCCTGTTCCATATGAATGAGGGAGACGGCCATGTGCCGCCTCCCCCATGTCACGACGTCGCCACTTTGGCGCGGCGGACCTTACTTCTGCCAGCTCTTGACCAGTTCGTCGTAGTTGACGGTCATCGGCTTTTCTTTCTCGTTCTCGATCTTCAACTGCGGGGCAAGGTTGCCTTTGGAAACGGCGTCCTTGTTCCAGTATTCGAGATCGTGCTCCTCGGCCATCTTCGGACCGATGTCGCCCTGGACGCCGGCGCGTTCCAGGCGCTCCATGACCTTCTCCTGCTCGGCGCAGAGGGAGTCCATGGCTTCCTGGGCCGTCTTGGCGCCCGACGAAGCGTCGCCGATCGCCTGCCACCACAACTGGGCGAGCTTCGGATAGTCCGGCACGTTGGTGCCGGTCGGCGACCACTGCTTGCGGGCCGGCGAGCGATAGAACTCGACGAGGCCGCCGAGCTTGGGTGCGCGGTCGGTGAAGCTCTGATGGTCGATCGTCGACTGACGGATGAAGGTCAGACCCATATGGCTCTTCTTCACGTCGACAGTCTTGGAGGTCACGAACTGCGCATAGAGCCAGGCGGCCTTGGCGCGGTCGTCCGGCGTCGATTTCATCAGCGTCCAGGAGCCAACATCCTGGTAGCCAAGCTTCATGCCGTCCTTCCAGTAAACGCCGTGCGGCGACGGAGCGAAGCGCCACTTCGGCGTACCGTCCTCGTTGACCACCGGCAGACCCGGCTTGACGAAATCGGCCGTGAAGGCGGTGTAGGTGAACATCTGCTGGGCTACTTCGCCCTGCGATGGCACCGGCCCCGATTCGGAGAAGGTCATGCCTTGCGCCGCGGCTGGAGCGTAGGCCTTCAGCCAGTCGAGGTATTTCTGGATCGCATAGACCGAGGCCGGGCCGTTGGTGTCGCCGCCGCGGGCGACGCAGGAGCCGACCGGGCGCGAATTCTCGTCGACCTTGATGCCCCATTCATCGACTGGAAGGCCGTTGGGCAGGCCCTTGTCGCCGTTGCCGGCCATGGAAAGCCACGCGTCGGTGAAGCGCCAGCCGAGCGACGGGTCCTTCTTGCCGTAGTCCATGTGGCCATAGACCTTCTTGCCGCCCACCTCGCGGCCGGTGAAGAACTCGGCAATGTCCTCATAGGCCGACCAGTTGACCGGCACGCCGAGGTCGTAGCCGTATTTCGCCTTGAAATCGGCCTTGTTCTTTTCGTCGTTGAACCAGTCGTAACGGAACCAGTAGAGGTTCGCGAACTGCTGGTCGGGCAACTGGTAGAGCTTCTTGTCCGGCGCGGTGGTGAAAGACGTGCCGATGAAATCGGCGAGGTCGAGACCGGGATTGGTGACATCCTTGCCCTCGTTCGCCATCCAGTCGGTCAGATTTCGAACCTGCTGGTAGCGCCAATGCGTGCCGATCAGGTCGGAATCGTTGACCCAGCCGTCATACAGGTTCTCACCCGTCTGCATCTGGGTCTGGATCTTTTCGACAACGTCGCCTTCCTGGATCAGATCGTGCTTGAGTTTGATGCCGGTGATGGCGGAAAACGCCGGCGCGAGCACTTCGGATTCATAAGAATGCGTGGTGATGGTTTCCGACACCACCTTGATTTCCATGCCGGCGAAAGGCTTCGCGGCATCGATGAACCATTGCATTTCCTTTTCCTGGTCGGCGCGGGAGAGCGAGGATTGATCCCCGATCTCCTTGTCCAGGAAAGCCTTGGCTTCGTCCATGCCGGCATAGGCGTTAGTGGCGCCCAAAAGCAGGACAAGTGCGGTGGTCGATGTTAAAAATTGACGTCGCATGAGTCTCCTCCACATTGGTTTCAAGTGCGATGCGGAGCGGTCGCCTGCACGCGACCGCTCCAACGAATTCTCCCCCTATACGTAGCGAAATACGCCAATGGCGTAGACCACGGAGAGAGCGAGAGCCCACCACAGGCTGGGTCCGACAAGACCCAGCCAAGCGAGATGGATAAAGGCGCTGCCAAGCAGCGATATGAAAAGCCGGTCGCCGCGCGTCGTCTCGAAGCGCAGGACGCCAACGCGCGGATTGCCGCCGGGCGAGGCGTACTCCCAGACGGCCATCAGCGACAGCAGCGCGAAAATGGTCAGGAAAAACATCCCGGTCGGGAAGGTCCATGCCATCCAGCCGCCCTTGAGCAGGGGCGCGGTCCAGTCGCGCACTCCATCCTTGGCGGGAACGGCAGAAGCAAGCAGCCCCGCCAGAACGGCGTAGAAGACAAGCACGGAAATGAAGGGGACAGGCCAGCGGCGAGACCTAGTCATGGCGTCTCCTGTCATGCTGCCCTTCCAGAGGGGGTGCTTTCAATGCACTGGCAGCTAATGCCGAGCAGATGCCGGCAAGATGATTCAGGGCATGCCAAGGCAAACCGAGTGAAAGTGGTGAGTCGGAATCGCTCGATTCTGATCGCAGGTCTGTGAGATCGTCTTTTGCATCCGACAAGACAAGGTCCGGCTTCTCGATCGAGAAGACCTCAGTCGGAAACACGGACCAGTAAAATGGCCGATCTATATCAATCGTCTCGATCCCCGACGCCAAAACTTTGTCGAAAACTGACAGCGCGAGGTTACGCACCTCTTTCACGGAAATTGTCTGACGTCCGTCCATCAAACCCTCCCCAGGGCAAAGCCCTTGGCGATGTAGTTGCGCACGAACCAGATCACCAGCGCGCCGGGGATCAGAGTCAGCACACCGGCGGCGGCCAGCAGCCCCCAATCCATGCCGGAGGCCGACACGGTGCGGGTCATCACGGCTGCGATCGGCTTGGCGTCGGTCGTCGTCAGCGTGCGGGCCAGAAGCAGTTCCACCCACGAGAACATGAAGCAGAAGAAGCAGGCGACGCCGATGCCGCTGGCGATCAACGGCATGAATATCCTGATGAAGAAGCGCGGGAACGAATAGCCGTCGATATAGGCGGTCTCGTCGATCTCCTTCGGCACGCCGGACATGAAGCCTTCGAGGATCCACACCGCCAGAGGCACGTTGAACAGGCAGTGCGCCAGCGCCACGGCGATATGCGTGTCGATCAGCCCGAATGCCGAATAGAGCTGGAAGAACGGCAGCGCGAAAACCGCGGGCGGCGCCATGCGGTTGGTCAGCAGCCAGAAGAACAGGTGCTTGTCGCCGAGGAAGCGATAACGCGAGAACGCATAGGCCGCCGGCAGCGCCACGGCGACGGAAATCACCATGTTCATGACCACATAGGTGATCGAGTTGATGTAGCCCGAATACCAGGACGCATCGGTGAAGATGACCGCGTAATTGCGCAGCGTCGGCGCGTGCGGGTACAGCGTCATCGACGATATGATCTCGGTGTTCGTCTTGAAGCTCATGTTGATGAGCCAGTAGATCGGCAGCAGCAGGAAGACGATGTAGATCGTCGGCACCAGCCACCACCAGCGCGACTGGCCGCCGCGTTTGCGCATGCGCCGGGCGATGATGTCGGCGCCCGCGGCCGCAGGCGTCCCGGCCGCCGGTATCATGCCGGCGCGGCCACTGTCGGTCCTGTGTTCGACGCCCGACATTCTCAGCGCTCCGCGTCGTAGTTGGTCATCACGGTGTAGAACACCCATGACAACAGCAGGATAATGAGGAAGTAGACGATCGACATCGCCGCCGCCGGACCGAGGTCGAACTGTCCGAGCGCCGTCTTGACCAGGTCGATGGAGAGGAACGTCGTCGAATTGCCCGGCCCGCCGCCGGTGACGACGAAGGGTTCGGTGTAGATCATGAAACTGTCCATGAAGCGCAGCAGCACGGCGATCAAAAGCACGCGCTGCATTTTCGGCAGCTGGATGTAGCGGAAGACCGACCAGCGCGACGCGCCGTCGATCTTGGCGGCCTGGTAGAACGCGTCCGGTATCGACACGAGGCCGGCGTAGCACAGAAGGACGACGAGGCTCGTCCAGTGCCAGACATCCATGACGATGACCGTGACCCAGGCATCGAGCGAGTCGCGGACATAGTTGTAGTCGATGCCGATCGCGTTGACGTAGTAGCCCATGAGGCCGATGTCGCTGCGGCCGAAAACCTGCCAGATGGTGCCGACGACATTCCACGGAATGAGCAAGGGCAAGGCCATCAGCACGAGGCAGACCGGCACGCCCCAGCCGCTGCGCGGCATGTTGAGCGCGATGAAGATGCCGAGCGGCACTTCGATGGCCAGGATGATGAAGGAGAAGACAAGGTTGCGTCCCATCGCCGCCCAGAAGCGGTCGGAATGCAGCACTTCCTCGAACCATTCGGTGCCGGCCCAGAAGAAGACGTTGTTGCCGAACGTATCCTGGACCGAGTAGTTGACCACCGTCATCAGCGGGATGACGGCGGAAAACGCCACCAGCACCAGAACCGGCAGGACGAGGAACCAGGCCTTGTTGTTCCAGGGTTTGTCCACGGTCATGCGCCTCCGCTGCGGTCGAGATCGACACGCCAGGAGTCGGCGTAGATGTTGATGCCGGCGGGATCGAAACGGATGCGCGGCTCGGCCGGAACCTCGTCGTCCTCGCCGAGAATGGCTGCGATGTCCCGGCCTTCCAGCGTCGCATGGACCACTTTGTGCCGCCCGACATCCTCGACCTTGCTGACCGACACCGCCATGCCGTCCCTGCCAAGGCGGACATATTCGGGGCGGATGCCGAGTTCCATCGCGCCCGTTGCCTCTTTCGGCGCTCCAGGCAGTTCGATGGCCTGTTCTCCGAGCCGGGCGGTGTGGCCATCGACCGATACCGGCATGAAGTTCATGCCGGGCGAGCCGATGAAGTAGCCGACAAAAGTATGCCTGGGCCGTTCGAACAGTTCCGCCGGCGTGCCGATCTGGACGATCTCGCCGTCATACATGACCACGACATTGTCGGCGAAGGTCAGGGCCTCGGTCTGGTCATGGGTGACATAGACCATCGTGTAGCCGAAGCGCCGGTGCAACTGCTTCAGCTGCGAGCGCAGCACCCATTTCATGTGCGGGTCGATCACGGTCAGCGGTTCGTCGAACAGGATGGCGTTGACATCGGACCGCACCAGTCCACGGCCGAGCGAAATCTTCTGCTTCTGGTCGGCGGTGAGGCCCCGCGCCTTGCGGTTGGCCCAGTCCGTCAGGTCGATCATCTCCAGCGTCTCGCGGACTTTGCGGTCGACCTCGGCTTCCGGCACGCTGCGATTGCGCAGCGGGAACGCCAGATTGTCGTAGACGGTCATGGTGTCGTAGATGACCGGAAACTGGAACACCTGCGCGATGTTGCGTTCCTGGGTGGAAAGGCGCGTCACGTCGCGGCCGTCGAACAGAAGCTGGCCGTGTGAAGGATAGAGCAGGCCTGAAATGATGTTGAGCAAGGTGGTCTTGCCGCAGCCGGAGGGACCCAGCAGCGCATAGGCCCCGCCATCCTCGAAGGTGTGATGCACTTCCTTGAGCGCGAAATCCGAATCCTTCGCCGGGTTCGGCAGGTAGGAGTGACGGATGTGGTTGACTTCGATGAGCGCCATCGCCCTCTCCTCACGCCGCCAGTTTCGGCGCGGTCATCGCCCGGCCGACATCGTCGAAAACCATGATATGGCGCGTGTCGATGAAGACCTCGACCTGTTCGTCCGGTTCGAGCTTGTGGATGCCATGGGCCAGCATCACCCATCGCGCATCGGCGAAATTCAGATGCACGAAGCTTTCCGAACCGGTGATCTCGGTGATCGAAACTTTCGTCTGCACCGGAACAGCCGCGGCATTGCGCCGTTCGAACGACAGATGGTGCGGCTGGAAGCCGATCGTATAGGGGCCGTCAGCGATGCCGGCGAGGCTTTCCGGTACCGGCAGCTTCACGCCGCCTTCGAGCAGGAAGCTGTTGCCTTTCTTGGCCAGCACGATCGTGTTCAACGGCGGATCGGCAAACGTTTTGGCCGTCACGAGATCGACCGGACTGCGGAAAACGTCGATCGTCGGCCCGAACTGCGTCACCCGTCCCTGCGACAGCGTCGCCGTATTGCCGCCGAGCAGAAGCGCTTCATGCGGTTCGGTGGTCGCATAGACGAAGATGGTTCCGGCCTCGGCGAAGATGCGTGGCAGTTCCTCGCGCAGTTCCTCGCGCAGCTTGTAGTCGAGGTTGGCCAACGGCTCGTCGAGGAGAACCAGGCTCGCATTCTTGACGATGGCCCGCGCCAGCGCCGTGCGTTGCTGCTGGCCGCCGGAGAGGCTGAGCGGCGTGCGGTCGAGATAAGGCGTCAGCTTGAGCAGCGCCGCCGCCTTGCTCACTTCGCTGTCTATCGTGCCGCGGTCGATGCCGGCGACACGCAGCGGCGACGCGATGTTGTCATAGACGGTCATCGCCGGGTAGTTGATGAACTGCTGGTAGACCATGGCGACGTTGCGCTTCTGCACCGGACGACCGGTCACATCCTGGCCGTCGAAGAAGATCGAACCGGAGGTGGGGACATCAAGGCCTGCCATCAGCCGCATCAGGCTGGTCTTGCCTGACAGCGTCGGGCCGAGAAGGACATTCAGGGAGCCATGCCGAAAGGTCAACGACACATCCGAGATGTGGGTTGCGGCGCCGACGACCTTTGTCACATTCCTCAGTTCAAGCATGCCGTTCCTCCCCTGGTCCCGGCGCCCGTTTCTATTCTGCCGCTTCCGTCTTCTGACCGCCAGTCTTGCGCATATAGTCAGTCAAAGCCGTCACTTGCTCCCCGGTCAGGTGGAGCCCGCGCTTTGTCCGCCGCCACAGCACGTCCTCCGCCGTGACGGCCCATTCGTTTTCGATGAGATAGCGAACCTCGGCTTCGTAGAGGTCGCCGCCGAAATCGCGGCCAAGATCGGCGATGGACTTCGCCAGGCCGAGCAGATTGTGCGCACGCGTGCCGTAAAGGCGGGTCAGGCGCCGGGCCAGACGGGCGTCGAGAAAGGGATAAGCCTTCTTCAGCTTCGCCACCTGGGCATCGAAGCCGGTGGCCGGAAAGTCGCCACCGGGCAGCGGCGCGGCTTGCGTCCATGGCTTGCCGCGGGCTCCCAGAAACTCCTCAATCTTCTCCAGCATCGATTCCGACAGCCGGCGATAGGTGGTGATCTTGCCGCCAAAGGCATTGAGCAGTGGCGGTTCGCCGTGGCCGCCCTCAGCCTTGAGCACGTAGTCGCGCGTGGCTTCCTGTGCCTTCGAAGCACCGTCGTCATAGAGCGGACGCACCGCCGAATAGGTCCAGACAATATCTTCGCGGCGCACCGGCTCGGCGAAATATTCGCTCGCGGCGGCGCAGAGATAATCGATCTCGGCATCGCTGATACGCACATCGTGCGGGTCGCCGGGATAATCCTGGTCTGTGGTGCCGATCAGGGTGAAGTCTTCCTCATAAGGGATGGCGAAGATGATGCGGCCATCCTTGTTCTGGAAGAAATAGGCGCGCGAATCCTCGAATTTCTTGCGTATGACGATATGGCTGCCCTGCACGAGCCGGACGTTGTGGATGTCGTTTTGCCCGAGCGTCGCCGACAGCACATGATCCACCCACGGCCCGGCGGCGTTGACCAGCACGCGCGCCCTCACCTGCCCGGTCTCGCCCGTCTGCAAATCCTGAAGCGACAGCAGCCAGACATCGCCTTCGCGGTGGGCGCCGACGACCTTGGTGCGTGTGCGGATGGTGGCTCCGCGATCCGCTGCATCGCGGGCATTGAGCGTAACCAGGCGCGCATCGTTCACCCAGCCGTCCGAATATTCGAAAGCCTTGGCGAACAGCGGTTTGAGCGGCTTTCCCGCGGGGTCGCGCCTCATGTCCAGCGTGCGGGTCGGCGGCAGCAGCTTGCGGCCGCCGAGATGGTCGTAGAGGAACAGGCCGAGCCGGACCATCCAGGCGGGGCGAGGCCCGCCCTTGTGGAAGGGCAGAACGAAGCGCATCGGCCAGATAATGTGCGGCGCGTTGCGCCACAGCACCTCGCGCTCCATCAGCGCTTCCCGAACAAGGCGGAATTCAAAGAATTCGAGGTAACGCAGGCCGCCGTGAATGAGCTTGGTCGATCCCGACGAGGTGCCGCTGGCCAGATCGTTCATTTCGGCCAGAAAAACGGAAAAGCCACGCCCCACGGCGTCGCGGGCTATACCGCAACCGTTTATGCCGCCTCCGATGACAAAAATGTCATGGACCGGGGATGTGGCCAAGACGTCCTCCCTCGATTTCGCGATGCAGCATTTCCTGCATTTTCGAAACCATTTCGACGATAATTCGAAAAGAGAACGAATGTCAAACGCAAACTCAAAGCGTCACGCCGGGTGCTCCGAAGTGTGTCAGGAGCGCTGCGTTTCGATGAGTTCGACCTCCGATTCCTGGCAGATCTTGCGCACGGATGCGATGTTGCATTTGTCGGTGATGAACGTGTCGACCTGGCTCAGATGGCCGATGCGAACCGGCGCGGTGCGCTCGAACTTGGTCTGGTCCGACACCAGAATCACATGCCGGGCATTGGCGATGATCGCCTGCGCAACCTTCACTTCGCGGAAGTCGAAATCGAGGATGGCGCCGTCATGGTCGATAGCGGATGCGCCGATGACGGCATAGTCGACCTTGAACTGCTTGATGAAGTCGACGGCGGCCTCGCCGACAATGCCGCCATCCGAACCGCGAACGACGCCGCCCGCGATGACCACTTCGATCGAAGGATACACCCGCATCCTGTTGGCGACATTGATGTTATTGGTGATGACCATCAGGCCGGCATGATCCAGCAACGCCTTGCCAACGGCCTCTGTCGTGGTGCCGATATTGATGAAGAGTGAGGCGTTGTCGGGAATGAGCCGCGCAGCGGCGAGACCGATCGCTTCCTTCTCGTCGGCGGCGATCTTGCGGCGCGCCTCATACTCCATGTTTTCGATGCCCGACGGAAACAAAGCCCCGCCGTGGACGCGCGTCAGGAGCCGCTGATCGCAAAGATCGTTAAGGTCCTTGCGGATGGTCTGCGGTGTGACGCTGAAATGCGTCGCCAGGTCCTCCACCAGCACGCGCCCATTGTCCTTGGCCATCTGAATGATCTCGGAATGGCGCGGCGACAGAAACATGACAAATCCTCCCGTTTTCGTTTTTCTTTAGCTTAACCGAAAACGAAACCTCTGAAAAGAGCGAGAGCCGGCTAATGGAAAATGCCTGTTTGCAAATGTGAACTTGACGGGGGCTGATATTTCGACCGGTTCGCCGGTCGCGAAACGGTGCGCGCCTCCCGCTTAACCGCGTCTATTCGGAGAAATCCGGAAGGTTCTGGAAAGCGGCCTTCAGAGCGTTCGACCAGCCCTCCGAAATCGTGCGGTAGTAGGCATCGTCCTGAGCGAACCGTTTCCTGATACCGACCTTGAATGTGTCCTTTTCGTAGAACAGCAGGTCGATCGGCAGGCCGACCGACAGGTTCGACTTCAGCGTCGAATCGAAAGACACGACCAGCAGCTTGACCGTCTCGGCAAAGCTCATGGTCCTGTCATAGGCGCGGATGATGATCGGTTTGCCGTATTTGGTCTCACCGATCTGGAAGAAGGGCGTATCGTCGGTGGATTCAATGAAATTTCCCTCGGGATAGATCATGAACAGGCGCGGTTCGCTGCCACGGATTTGTCCGCCGAGGATGAAGGACGCGTTGAAATAGGCGTCCGCGGTTTCGCCGACCGGTATGGACTTGGCGATAACTTCCTTCACGATGTCGCCCACCATGCACGCGGTCTGGTACATCGAGGCGGTTTCCAGCAATGCCTGATGCCGGTCCACAACGGCTTTGCTGCGCTCGTCGAGCAGGCTGACAACGGCCTGCGTCGTCGCAAGATTGCCGGCGGACATGAGGACGATCACCCGCTCGCCGGGCTCTTCCCAGACATGCATCTTGCGAAAGGTCGAGATGGAATCCATCCCGGCATTGGTGCGCGTGTCCGACATGAACACGAGTCCGCGATCGATTTTGAGGCCGACGCAATAGGTCATGGAATCGGTTTCCCGCGTGAGTTTGCGGATTACTGCTCTACCGTGATGGTGACCGCAAGCTGTTCCTGCCCCTGCCCCAGCCTAATCCCCGACACAGGCATGGCGTCCCGGTAGTCGCGACCG
Source organism: Mesorhizobium sp. BE184 (assembly GCF_031457045.1). Classification (NCBI taxonomy): domain Bacteria; kingdom Pseudomonadati; phylum Pseudomonadota; class Alphaproteobacteria; order Hyphomicrobiales; family Phyllobacteriaceae; genus Mesorhizobium; species Mesorhizobium sp. BE184. Next base: position 1,218,008 of record NZ_JAVDVU010000001.1, on the reverse strand, counting down.
GTTGCGATCCGCACATAGCGCTCGTCCGGCGAAATGCAATTGGACGTATCGAAGGCGACCCATCCCAGCCCCTGCACATGCGCTTCCGCCCAGGCGTGGCTGGCGACCTGCGTGGCAACGCCATCGAGCATCAGATAGCCGCTGACGTAGCGGGCGGGAAACCCCAGCAGTCGCGCCGATGCGATGAAGATGTGGCTGTGATCCTGACACACGCCTGCTTCCAGAGCCACGGCCTCTTCGGCGGTCGTTTCGGAGTTGGTGTCGCCGAGCGTGTATTTCACCCGCTCGCTGATCGCGTTCATCAGCCGGTGAAGCGGCTCGACATCCGTGCCTTCGCCCACGGAAGCAGCGAGATCGCGAATGCGTTTGCCGGGCGCGGTCAGCGGCGTTTCGGATGTGAAGAGCCATAGAGGCGCGAAACCCTGATGCGGGCCAAAAACGCCCGCCTTGTTGAAGGTCTCGACCTCGCCGGCTGTTTCTATGGCGATAATGCTCGATCCGCTCTCGACGCTCAGCAGGCGCGTGTCGTTGCCAAAATGGTCGAGAAAGCGGACTTCCTCGCGCGCACCTTCCACGTTCAGCGCCCATTTGCCCACTGTTTGCAGCGCACTGCTGGCAGGGAAGAGCCGCAGCCGCTGCAAGGCATACGGCACCGGCATTTCGTAGCTATATTCGGTCCTGTGGCTGATTTTCAGGCGCATCTCAGTAGAACCGGTAGTTCTGTGCGATTTCGTCGCCCACGCGGGTATTGTCCCGGATGAAATCCACCAGGAACTCGTGCAAGCCGGTGTCGAATATATCCTTGATCGAGCCGGTCCTCAGCATCGCGTGGGTTCGCTCCGCCGTCTGATGGCAGGCGTGGCGTTCGCCGTAGTCGTCGCTCAGGAATTTCAGATGTTCGGCGATGAAACGGTAGCAGAATGTCAGCGAGCGGGGCATCCGCACATTGAGGATCAGATAGTCGGCAATGTTGGTCGGCTTGTAGTCCGCATCGTAGACCCAACGGTACGAGCGATGCGCCGAGACCGATCGCAGGATCGATTCCCACTGGTAGTTGTCGAGCGTCGACCCCACCCACGAGATCGACGGCAGCAGGACGTAATATTTGACGTCGAGGATGCGGGCCGTGTTGTCGGCGCGCTCGACATAGGTACCAAGCTGGGAGAAGTCGAAAATCTCGTTGCGCAGCATGGTCCCGTAGAACGAGCCGCGGATAATCGCCGTCTCGCGCTTGATGGCGTCCAGAACCGTCGGCAGGTCGCGTTCGTCGATGGGTTTTGCCAGGATGCGCTTCAGCGACATCCAGGCGTCGTTGATGCTCTCCCAGGTCTCGCGGGTCAGCGCCGTTCTCACCATGCGCGCGTTGTGGCGGGCGGTTTCGATCGACGACATGACGCTGGACGGGTTCGACGTATCGCGCAGCAGGAAATCAGAGGCGTGGCCGACGGTGTAGTCCTTGTATTTCTGCGCAAAGGCCTGTTCGGAACCGGCGCTGAGGAGAACGGAGTGCCATTCTTCCGAGGTGCTTTGCGTCCGCGTCAGCGCCATGCGCAATCCTGCGTCGACAAGGCGCGCCATGTTCTCGGCCCGCTCGATGTAGCGGTTCATCCAGTAGAGCCCGTTGGCTGTGCGGCCTAGAAGCATTGGAAATCTCGGCAGTGGGCAGTCGGCAATCGGCAATCGTTACTATTTGTCCTTGCGGATCCCGCAGGAAATTCTGGACCAAAGCCCCATCGTGCCGATTGCCGATTGCCGATTGCCGACTGCCTATCAATCATCCAGCACCCACGTATCCTTCGTCCCGCCGCCCTGCGATGAATTGACGACCAGCGATCCCTCCTTCAGCGCCACGCGGGTCAAGCCGCCCGGCACGATCTGGATACGGTCAGACACCAGCACGTAAGGCCGCAGATCGACATGGCGCGGCGCCAGGCCTTTCTCGGTGAGGATCGGGCAGGTGGAAAGCGCCAGGGTTGGCTGGGCGATGTAGTTCCACGGTCTTGCCGCCAGTTTCCTGGCGAAATCCGCGCATTCTTTTTTTGTGGCCGTGGGGCCGACGAGCATGCCGTAGCCTCCGGAACCATGCACCTCCTTGACCACCAACTCGGCAATGTGCTCCAGCACGTATTTCAGGCTGTCAGGCTCCGAGCAGCGCCAGGTGGGGATGTTGCCGAGGATCGCCTTGCGGCCGGTATAGAACTCGATGATTTCCGGCATGTAGGAATAGATCGCCTTGTCGTCGGCGATGCCTGTTCCCGGTGCGTTGGCGATGGTGATGTTGCCGGCGCGGTAGACGTCCATGATGCCGGGCACGCCGAGCGCCGAATCCGGCCGGAACGTCAACGGATCGAGGAAAGCGTCATCGACGCGGCGATAGAGCACGTCGATCTGCTTGTAGCCTTCGGTGGTGCGCATGGTGACATGCCCATCGACCACGCGCAGGTCCGATCCTTCAACCAGCTGGACGCCCATCTGGTCGGCGAGGAATGCGTGCTCGAAATAGGCGGAATTGTAGCTGCCCGGCGTCAGCACCGCGATGGTCGGCGCGCCCTTGGCGCTTTGCGGCCGGACAGCCGCCAGCGATTGCCTGAGCAACTGCGGATAGTTCTCGACGGGGCGCACCTTGATCTTCTGGAACAGCTCCGGGAAGAGCTGCATCATCGTTTCCCGGTTCTCCAGCATGTAGGAGACGCCGGAGGGCGTGCGGGCATTGTCCTCCAGCACGTAGAATTCGTTTTCGTTGATGCGGACAATGTCGACGCCGATGATGTGCGTATAAACGCCGGTAGGCGGACGCACGCCGATCATCTCCGGCAGGAACGCCGCGTTTCTGGCGATCAACTCTTTCGGCACACGCCCGGCGCGCAGGATTTCCTGGCGATGGTAGATATCGTCGAGGAAGGCGTTCAGGGCCTGGACGCGCTGCTCGATGCCCTGTGTCAGCCTGCGCCATTCACTGCCGGAAATGATGCGCGGTACGATGTCGAACGGAATAAGCCGTTCGCTGGCTTCCAGCTCTCCGTAGACGGCAAAGGTGATGCCGGTCTTGCGGAAGACCCTTTCGGCGTCCTCCTTCTTCTGGGTCAGTCTGGCGGGGTCTTGTTCTTTCAACCAGCGATCATACGCCGAATAGGGCCTTCGCGGTCCCGATTCCTCTGGAAGCATTTCGTCGAAAGCGACCAATCGCGTACTCCCCTATGCCGCCATTTGACATGACCTCGACGGGGAAAATCAAGCGTAATCGACCATTTAGGGCCATCGCACCGGCGACTGGCGAAAATTGCCTAAAATTTGGGCGGCCTGTCCGCATCGGGGTCAGTTCGTGCTTTCGGGCGGTGCAGAGCGAGAAGCGGCAACAACAGGCAGTCATGTCGTCCGGCGCCGGTGCACTTTCGCCGGAGGGAGGTCGGTCATGTTGCCCGGGCCTTCGCGACCGCATCTTTCAACTCCGCCAGCGGCAGGCCACGCTTGTACAACGTGCCGCCAACAACCAGAGCGGGCGTGCCCCTGAGCTGGAAATCGGTAGCCTGCGCGTCATTGCGGGCAAGCACGGCGCCGATGAGACCACGCTTGCCCTCGGCTGCCTGACGCAGGGTTCCGGCATCCATACCTGCCGATGCGACGATGGCGTCGGTGCGGCGGCTTGAGAGCTGGTGCTGGTTTTCCATCAGCGCGGCGACGACCGCGCCATAATTCTGCCCGGCTGCAAGCGTCAGCGAGGCTGCGTCGCGCGACGCTTCGCCGAAAATCGGCCAGTCCTTCATGACCAGCCGGACGTTGTCATCCTCGGTCAGCAGCTTCCGCAATTCCTGAAAGCAGAGTTTGCAGATCGGGCACTGGTAATCGACGAACTCAACGATTGTGACATTGCCGTACGGGTTGCCAAGTGCGGGAATGTCCGGATCGAAAGCGACCTGATCGATGGTGATCCCGGCCCTCGCCCAACCAGGCATCGAGGCTGCGACGGCAAGGCCGATGGCGCCAGACATCAGCCTGCGGCGGCCGACTACGAGATCGGACATGGTTCGTCCCCTGAATTGTCTTCCCCGCAATCAGGATGAAAGCATAGCCTTAAGGTGGGCTTAATCGCGTATTGCCGGAGCTATAGTGTGAAACCGGACCGGCCGCGGGTACGTATCAGATAGTGGATACAATCAGGATTTCGGTTCGATGCTGAAAAGCCGTGCTTTACGCCTCGTCCTGTTCGCGCTCGCCGGTCTGGTCATGGCGTTTTCGGCCATGGCGGGCGAAGCCGAAATCAAATCGGCCCAAAAGACCATCGACAGCCAGCTGAAAGCTTTCCAGCAGGACAATGGCGCGCTGGCCTACAGTTTCGCAGCGCCGAACATCACCCGCATGTACCCGACGCCCGAGGCTTTCATCGGCATGGTGACGAACGGCTATCCGCCGGTGCGCAAGCCGCAGAGTTTTGCCTTCGGCAAGTCGCAGGAGACAGGACCGACATCGGTCGTCCAGCAGGTGATGATCGTCGGTCCCGACGGCAAGGACTATGAAGCCGTCTACATGCTGGAGCTACAGCCGGACGGCGTCTATCGCATCACCAGTTGCAGCCTGCGGGCGGCGGTCTCCACCAGCGTCTGAAATCAGAGCGCCGGAATATCGCCGCGCGCCCAGCCCTCGCTGATTTCCGCCGCCTGTGCCTCGAAATTCCTGGCTTCGATGGCGCCGCGTATGTCCTGCATGAGCGATTGGTAATATGCCAGATTGTTCCAGGTCAGCAGCATGGCGCCGAGCGCCTCCTGCGAACGGACCAGATGATGCAGGTAGGCGCGCGAATAGTCCCGCGACGCCGGGCAATCGCTTTCCTCGTCCAGCGGACGCGGGTCTTCGGCGTGGCGGGCGTTCTTAAGATTGACCTTGCCGCGCCGTGTGTAGGCAAGCCCGTGGCGCCCTGCCCGCGTCGGCATCACGCAGTCGAACATGTCGATGCCCCGCGCCACGGATTTCAGGATGTCATCCGGCGTGCCGACGCCCATCAGGTAGCGCGGCTTGTCCGCCGGCAGTTCGGGACAGGTGATGTCCAGCATGTCGAGCATCACCGCCTGCGGCTCGCCGACGGCAAGGCCGCCAACGGCGTAGCCCTTCAGATCCAAGGCTGACAGCGCCTGCGCCGAGCGGACGCGTAACGCGGCGATGTCGCCGCCCTGGACAATGCCGAACATCGCCTTGCCGGGCTGGACGCCGAATGCGGTCTTGCACCGTTCGGCCCAACGCAGCGACAACTCCATGGCGCGCTCGATTTCCTCCGGCGTCGCCGGCAGCGCCGTGCATTCGTCGAGCTGCATCTGGATGTCGGAATCGAGCAGGCCCTGGATTTCGATCGAGCGCTCGGGCGTCATCTCGTAGGCGACGCCATCGATATGCGAACGGAAAGTGACGCCCTTTTCCGTCAGCTTGCGCAAGTTCGACAGCGACATGACCTGGAAGCCGCCGCTGTCGGTCAGGATCGGACCCTGCCAGCGGCCGAACTCGTGCAGGCCGCCGAGCCGGGCGACGCGTTCCGCGCCCGGCCGCAGCATCAAATGGTAGGTATTGCCGAGGATGATGTCGGAACCCAGGTCGCGGACCTGGTCCATATACATGGCCTTGACCGTGCCGCCGGTTCCCACCGGCATGAAGGCCGGCGTGCGGACGGCGCCGCGCGGCATGGAGATTTCGCCGCGCCTTGCCTTGCCATCGGTGGCGAGCAGGCGAAAAGTGAAGTCCGGCGTCATTGCTGGTCAGTCCTGTAAAGCAAGCTTGCGTCCCCGTAGGAGTAGAATCTGTAGCCGCCTTCGATGGCGTGCCGATAGGTATCTTGCATCGTCTCCAGGCCGCAAAACGCAGACACCAGCATGAACAGGGTCGAGCGCGGCAGATGGAAATTCGTCATCAGCATGTCGGCAACCTTGAACCGGTAGCCGGGCGTGATGAAAATGTCGGTCGGCCCTGACCATTCAGCGACCCTGCCATCCGAACGCGCCGCGCTTTCCAGCAGCCGAAGCGAGGTCGTGCCGACGCAGACAATGCGTGAGCCGCGCGCCTTCGCGTCGTTCAGCGCCGCCGCCACGTTGGCGGACACGGTGCCCGTCTCGGCGTGCATCTTGTGGTCCGCCGTGTCGTCGGCCTTGACCGGCAGGAAGGTGCCTGCCCCGACATGCAGCGTCACGAACCGGCGTTCGATGCCCCTGGCGTCGAGGGCGGCGAAAAGCTCCGGCGTGAAATGCAGACCGGCGGTGGGCGCGGCGACAGCGCCTTCCTCGCGCGCATAGACGGTCTGGTAGTCGCTGCGATCGCGTTCGTCGTCGTCGCGCTTGGAGGCGATGTAGGGCGGCAGCGGAATATGCCCGACCGCGTGCAGCGCCTCGTCCAGAAACGCACCCGAAAGATCGAAGCCGAGCAGCACCTCGCCGCCCTCGCCTTTTTCGATCACCGTCGCGTCGAGTTGGCCGAGAAAGCAGGAGTTGCCGTCATGGCCGAAATGGATGCGGTCGCCGGCGGCGACGCGCTTTCCCGGCCGCATGAAGGCCCGCCATTGCTCTGGCGCCACCCGCATGTGGAGCGTCGCCTCGACCTGGGCCACCGCGTCGCCGCGGCGACGGACCCCCTTCAGCTGCGCCGGTATGACCTTGGTATCATTGAAGACGAGCACGTCCCCGGCTTCGAGAAGCGAGGGCAAGTCACGCACCACGCCGTCCTTCAGCCCCTCACCCGGCTTTACCACCAGAAGGCGCGCACTGTCGCGCGGCTCGGCCGGGCGAAGCGCGATCCTCTCTTCCGGCAGGTCGAAATCGAACAGATCCACTTTCATGCCAGCGGCAATAGCCCGAACTCTGCCCGTCTGCCACCGCATTCTGACCTCACGGCCAGCTGGAAACCGTTGTGTGTCAGCAGAAGTCAGCTTTCTGCTCGCACCGATTGCGAAACGCAATCGGTTTCGTTAAGCCAGCATTGGAACACAAGGCTGGAGCCAACTATGTCCAAGGTACGCGTTTGCGGATTCGCCATTTCACTCGACGGTTTTGGCGCCGGACCCGAACAGAGCCTGCAGAACCCGCTCGGCAAACGCGGCGAGGAACTGCATCAATGGTTCTTCCCGACGAAAACCTTCCGCGCCATGGTTGGCAAGGAAGGCGGAACGACCGGCATCGACGAACAATACGGGGCCGCTGCCATGTCGGGTTTCGGCGCGTTCATCCTCGGCCGCAACATGTTCGGACCGATCCGCGACGAATGGCCGGACGATGTGTGGAAAGGCTGGTGGGGTAACAATCCGCCCTACCATGCGCCGACCTTCATCCTGACGCATTATCCACGCGCGCCGATCGTGATGGAGGGCGGCACGACGTTCTATTTCGTGACGGAAGGCATCGAGGCGGCGCTGGAGCAGGCGAAGGCCGCCGCTGGCAAGCTCGACGTCAAGATCGGCGGCGGCGTCTCGACCGTGCAGCAATATCTGCGCGTCGGCGCCATCGACACCATGCATCTGGCGGTATCGCCTGTCGTGATCGGCCGTGGCGAAGCGCTTTTTGCCGGCATCGACCTGCCGGCGCTCGGCTATGCGGTGACGGACCGGACGGAAGGCGAGTTGGCGACGCATATCGTCATATCGAAGGGCTGAGTGTCCGGTCAGTAAAGCCGCACGAGCAGCGCGCCGATCAACAGAAGCGCCGCGCCGGCCAGCCGGCCGAGCGAGATTTCGCGCACCGCCATGCCGAGGAAGCCGATGCGGTCCAGCACCATGCCGGCGGTCAGTTGCCCGGCGACGAGAAACGCCATCAGCGCGGCCGCGCCGATCTTCGGCGTGAGGATGGTCGAAAGCGTCACATAGAAAGCGCCAAGCACGCCGCCGGCGACAAACAGCCACGGCGCCGGCGCCTTCCAGTCCAGCGATATGCCCTGGAAGCGCACCAGCGCCACCGTGATGATGCCCAGCACGATGGCGCCCGATAGAAACGAGAAGGCGGCGGCGGCCACGGGCAGGCCGAGGCCGCGCGCCAGTTGCGAGTTGATCGGCGCCTGGATGGCGATGAATGCGCCCGACAATATGCCGAGCAGCGACCAGACAAGCCCCATCATCGCTCTGCCCCGTTCTGCTTACTTCACGTCCGCCGCGACCTTGAGCGACACGATCTTGTCGGGGTCCTGCACCGGCTCGCCGCGCTTGATCTTGTCGACATTGTCCATGCCTTCGATGACCTGGCCCCAGACCGTGTACTGGCGATTCAGGAAGGCGGCGTCGTCGAAGCAGATGAAGAACTGCGAGTTGGCCGAATTCGGATTCTGCGAACGGGCCATCGAGCATGTGCCGCGGCCGTGATTGGCGTTGGAGAACTCAGCCTTCAGGTCCGGCTTGTCGGAACCGCCCATGCCTGCGCGGGAAGGAGCAAATGAAGACGACGAGGAATTGCCGAACTTCACGTCGCCGGTCTGCGCCATGAAGCCGTCGATGACGCGGTGGAAGACGACGCCGTCATAAGCGCCTTCGCGGGCCAGTTCCTTGATGCGGGCGACATGGCCGGGCGCCAGGTCGGGAAGCATTTCGATGACGACGTTGCCCTGGGTCGTCTCCATGATGAGCGCGTTTTCGCGATCCTTGATGTCGGCCATATCGAGTTCCTTTCAAAAATTGATCGGCAGTGGGGAATTAGGCAGTCGGCAGTAGGCAGTAGGCAGTCGAGAGAGTAGCAAGTGGAAAAAGGCAGCGTTTTCTTCTAAACGAAGAGCTCTCCAACTGCCGATTGCCGACTGCCGATCTCCCGTTATTTGTCGGAAGCGATGCGCACCTTGATCATGCGGTCGGGGTCGGAAACAACCCCGTTTTGCGCCGAATCGCCTTTTTTGATCTTGTCGACGAGATCCATGCCGCTCTCGACCTCGCCAATGATCGTGTACTGGCCATCGAGCGAATCCGCTGTGTCGAACATGATGAAGAACTGCGAATTGGCCGAGTTCGGGTCCTGCGAACGGGCCATGCCCAGCACGCCGCGGACGAAATGCTCCTTGGAGAATTCGGCCGGCAGGTCGGGCAGGTCCGAGCCGCCGGTGCCGACGGCGTCGGCGCTGTAGCCGTCCTTCATGTCGCCGTAACGCACGTCGCCGGTCTGCGCCATGAAGCCGTCGATGACGCGGTGGAACGCGACGTTGTTGTAGGCGCCCTCGCGCACCAGCTTCTTGATCTGCTCGACATGCTTGGGCGCAAGATCGGGCCGCAGAGCGACGGTCACGTCGCCGTCCTTCAGTGTGATGACCATCGTGTTGTCGGGCTCCGCCGCGAAGGCGGCAGCACCGGCGAACATGCCGGCAAGAAGGACGAGACAGGCGGCGAGCCTTTTGAAAAGCATGGATTTTCTCCGAAATTATCTGGCGAATTTGGCCGTGAGCGCGCCGGCCACCACCGCCGGCACGAAGGGGCGGATATCGCCTCCCATCGAGGCTATCTGGCGGACAAGTGTGGCGGTAATGGTTCGCACCGAGGGGCTGGCGGGCAGGAAAACAGTCTGCAATTCCGGCGCCATGGTCTCGTTCATGCCGGCCATCTGCATCTCGTAGTCGAGGTCGGTGCCGTCGCGCAGGCCGCGGATCATGATCGATGCGCCATGCTTCTTCGCCGCATCGATCACCAGCCCGTCGAAGGAAACGACCCTGATGCGCGCGCCATCCTTTCCGAGTTCCGACTTCGCGGCGGCCTCGATGAGCTTCACCCGATCCTCGAACGAAAACAGCGGCTTCTTGCCGGGATGCATGCCGATCGCCGCATAGATCGTGTCGGCGACGGCGAGCGACGCCTTCAGCACATCCAGGTGACCGTTGGTCAGCGGGTCGAAGGAGCCGGCATAGAGGGCGATGCGATCAGTCATGCAGCCTGCTTCTAGCTGCCCCTTCGGTCAAAGGCAATTCCGCCCGCAACGCTCTCGTGAACCTTTCGGCAACCATGAACGACAGATGAACGGGCCGATCACGAAGCTTTCACTCACAGTTCACTACCTTGCCTCTTCATTAGATGAAACCAAAGCCCCATCTGATCGTTGTAAGGCGCAGGAGAACCAAAATGATGATCTTCATGCTAGCTGCCGCAATGACTGTCGCCATGCTGATCGCTACCGTCTTCGGTCTGCATCAGGAAGCCGAACGTGTGAAACTGCACGCCCGCCGGACGGACCGCTTCGGCCCGCGCCGCTACTGACCCGCCCCGTTCGCCGCGCCGCCTAAACGCGCAGGCGCTTGATCATATCCACGACCGTCCATCCCGGACGCACCGGATTGGGCCGGCGGCCAGTTTCGACAAACCCAAGCGACCGGTAGAGCGCAATGTTCCGCTCCATCCGCGCATTGGTATACAGCCGAACTTCGCTGAGCCCCGCTTTCGCTGCCTGTTCCTCGGCAAAGCCCAGAAGCCGGACACCCAGCCCCAAACCCTGGCTCGATGGTGCGACCGCGACGCTGAACACCATCACATGATCCGGATGGGTTTCCAGCACGATGAGACCCGAAAGTCCGCCCGCAGCCCCCTCTGGGCCGTCATCGAGCAGCCAGATTTCCTCGCGGTCGATGCGCGGACGATAATCCTCCGTCACCGGCAAAGGCGGCGCGCCGAGAAGCGCGGTGTAAGGGCTGTAGGCCGCCCGCGTCAGCTCTTCAATCGCCGCAAGGTCGGCGGCCAGGGCCAGGCGCGGCGCGGAAACAGTCAAGCCTCCGGGCCGCCATCCGTTGCCCCGGCCGAACCGTCGCCGGGTCCTTCGCCGCCAGCGTTCGTCTCGCCGGCTTCGCCGGCCGGCAAGGCATCTTCGTCCTCGCCCTGCGGTTCGGAGATACGCTCGACCGAGACCACTTTCTCGCCTTTCGCAGTGTTGAAGATGGTCACGCCCTTGGTAGCGCGGCTGGCGAATCGAATGCCGTGGACCGGCACGCGAATGACCGTGCCGCCATCCGAAACCAGCATGATCTGGTCATCGTTGGCGACCGGGAAGGTTGCGACCAGCCGGCCGATTTCATCGACTTTCGACACGTCCGTGGCGCGGATGCCCTTGCCGCCGCGGCCGGTCAGCCTGAAATCATAGGACGACGACCGTTTGCCGTAGCCGAACTCGGTGACGGTCAAAACGAACTGCTCGTGCGCCTTCAGTTCCGCGTAGCGCTCCGGTGACAGGTCGCCGATTTCACCCACGTCCTCATTGGTCAACGCGATCTCTTCTTCGCCGCCCGTCTCGACTTCCATGCCGGCAGCCAAAGCCGCGGCCTTGCGTTCGGCAACGGCCTGCTTGAGATACCCGGCGCGTTCGGCCGGATCGGCTTCCACGTGCTCGATGATGGCCATCGAGATGACCCGGTCGCCTTCAGCCATCGAGATGCCGCGCACGCCAACCGAATTGCGGCTCTGGAAGACGCGCACATCGTCGACACGGAACCGGATGCATTGGCCGGAACTCGCTGTCAGAAGCACATCGTCATTGTCGGTGCAGGTTTCGACGCCGAGGATCTCGTCGCCTTCCTCCTCCAGCTTCATGGCGATCTTGCCATTGCGGTTGACCTGGACGAATTCGCTCAGCTTGTTGCGGCGCACCGTGCCGCGCGTGGTGGCGAACATGACGTCGAGTTCGCCCCAGCTCGCCTCGTCCTCGGGCAGCGGCATGATGGTGGTGATGCGCTCGCCCTGCTGCAATTGCAGCAGGTTGATCAGCGCCTTGCCGCGCGACTGCGGATTGCCGATCGGCAGGCGCCAGACCTTTTCCTTGTAGACGATGCCGCGCGAGGAGAAGAACAGCACCGGCGTATGCGTGTTGGCGACGAACAGCCGGGTGACGAAATCCTCGTCCTTGGTCGACATGCCCGAGCGGCCCTTGCCGCCGCGGCGCTGCGCCCGGTAGAGCGACAGCGGCACGCGCTTGATGTAGCCCGAATGGCTCACGGTGACGACCATGTCCTCGCGCTGGATCAGGTCTTCGTCGTCCATGTCGGCCGCGCCGTCGAGCAGTTCGGTGCGCCGCGGCGTGCCGAACTCGTCCCGCACGGCTGCCAGTTCGTCCTTGACGATCTGCTGGATGCGCGCCCGCGAGGACAATATGTCAAGGTAATCAGAGATTTCCGCGCCGATCTTGTTCAATTCGTCGGCGATTTCATCGCGGCCAAGCGCCGTGAGGCGCGACAGCTGCAGCGCGAGAATAGCGCGCGCCTGCTCCTCGGAAAGATTGTAGGTGCCGTCGTCGTTGATGCGGTGGCGCGGATCGTCGATCAGCCGGATCAGGGACTCGACATCCGCCGCCGGCCAGCGCCGGGTCATCAACTGCTCCCGCGCGGTGGTGGGATCCGGCGCGCCGCGGATCAGCTTGATGACCTCGTCGATGTTGGCGACGGCGATGGCGAGACCGACCAGGATATGGGCGCGGTCGCGAACCTTGCGCAGCAGGAATTTGGTGCGGCGGCTGATCACCTCTTCGCGGAAGGATACGAAGGCCTTCAGCATGTCGAGCAGCGTCATGACTTCGGGCTTGCCGCCGTTCAGCGCCACGACGTTGGCGCCGAATGAAGTCTGAAGCGGCGTATAGCGGTAAAGCTGGTTCAGGATGACGTCGGCGACGGCGTCGCGCTTCAGCTCGATGACGACGCGGTAGCCCTGCCGGTCGCTTTCGTCGCGGATGTCGGAAATGCCTTCGATGCGCTTGTCGCGCACCAGTTCGGCCATCTTCTCGATCATCGACGATTTGTTCACCTGATAGGGAACTTCGGTGATGACGATGGCTTCCCGGTCGTTGGCTCGTTGCTCGATTTCGACGCGCCCGCGCATCAGGATCGAGCCGCGGCCCGTCGCATAGGCGCTCTCGATGCCCGCGCGCCCGATCACCAGGCCGCCGGTCGGAAAGTCCGGACCGGGGATGATCTCCATCAGCCGCGGCAGGCCGATCGCCGGGTCGTCGATCAGCGCGATGGCGCCGTTGCAGACTTCGGACAAATTGTGCGGCGGAATGTTCGTCGCCATGCCGACGGCGATGCCGCCGGAGCCATTGACCAGAAGATTGGGAAAACGCGCCGGCAAGACTTTCGGTTCGCTGCCCGACGCATCGTAGGTGTCCTGGAAGTCGACGGTCTCCTTGTCGATGTCCTCGAGCAGCTCATGCGCGACCTTGGTCAGGCGCGATTCCGTGTAGCGCATCGCCGCCGGCGGGTCGCCGTCGATGGAGCCGAAATTGCCCTGCCCGTCGATGAGCGGCACGCGCAGCGACCAGTCCTGCGCCATGCGCACCAGGGCGTCATAGATCGAGGCGTCGCCATGCGGATGGTACTTACCCATCACGTCGGCGACCGGACGGGCCGACTTCACATATTTGCGGTTCCAGTGATAGCCGCTCTCATGCGCCGCATAGAGGATGCGCCGGTGAACGGGCTTCAGCCCGTCGCGGACGTCCGGCAGCGCGCGCGACACGATCACGCTCATCGCGTAATCGAGATAGGAGCGCTGCATCTCCTCGATGATCGAGATCGGCTCGATGCCGGAAGGACCCTGCGGCCCGAGCGGTGTCTTCTGGTCGTTCAAAATGCGTCACACGAAAGAGGGAATCACAGGCCTTTTATATAGGAAGCCGCTGGATTTCTCCAATGGCGCGGCAGCTTTTCCAGAACTGATTTTCCACGAAGATTCAAATGGATGGGCGATTTTCGAGCGGACGCTGCGGCAACCTATCGCGATTGGCGCAGGCGCCGGAGCCGATTGGCGCGCGGCGTTCGACGTGACTGGACTGGCGCGCAAGCCGCGATCACGCTAGCCTGACCGCCAGAGGGTCTGGCCCATGTCCAGTTTCGACAGTCTTTTCAATGCTTTCGTGACCATTCTCGTGACGATCGATCCACCGGGTCTGGCGCCGCTTTTCCTGGCGATCACGCGCGGCATGAACCGCGACGAGCGCCGGCAGGTCTCCATTCGCGCCTCGGTGATCGGCTTTCTCGTGCTGGCGCTGTTCGCGCTGGCGGGTGCGTCGATCCTGTCGGTATTCGGCATCACCCTGCCCGCTTTCCGGGTGGCGGGCGGCTTCCTGCTGTTCTTCATCGCCTTCGAGATGGTTTTCGAGCGGCGTCAGGACCGCAAGGAGAAGATCGGCGACGTCGCCATTACCCGCGACCACATCCACAACCTCGCCGCCTTTCCGCTGGCGATCCCGCTGATCGCCGGACCCGGCGCGATTTCCGCCACGGTGCTGCTTTCCGGTTCGTTTCAGGGCGTTGCCGCGCAGATGGCGCTGGTCGGCATCATTTTCCTGTGCCTGGCCATCACCTATGCGGTGTTCCTGCTGGCCGAGCGCGTCGATGGCATACTCGGTCAGACCGGCCGCTCCATCCTGACGCGGCTGCTGGGCGTCATCCTCGCGGCGCTGGCGGTGCAGTTCGTCGCCGACGGCGTGAAGGCGCTGATGGCGGGGTGATATGCCTCTACCGGGACCAGCCTGTCCGGGGACCTACTTCGCCGACGTGTCGACCACCTCGAAATCATGGGTAATCGCAGCGGTCCTGGCCATCATCGCCGAGGCGGAGCAGTATTTGTCGATCGACAGATCGACCGCGCGCCTGACCTTGTCGAGGGAAAGCGCCCGTCCGCTGACGATGAAATGCATGTGGATGCGCGTGAACACCTTCGGGTCGATTTCGGCCCGGTCGGCGTCGAGCTCGACCACGCAATCCTCGACCGCCTCGCGGCCTTTTTCGAGGATATGCACGACATCATAGGCTGAACAGCCGCCGGTGCCGATCAGCACGAGTTCCATCGGGCTCGGTCCCGGCGTCGCACCGCCGGGCGCTGACGCCGTACCGAGGACCAGCTTGTGGCCGGAGCCCGACTCGCCGACGAAAGTCCGTTCCTCGACCCACTTGACCCGTGCCTTCACCGAATATCCCTCAAGCCAGGCGCCACCAGGTTAAGCGACTGCGCCACCCTTATGGAGACCGCAAACGGTCCCGCGCAGCGTCGATCAGAACGGGATTTCGTCGTCCAGATCGCGCGAGCCACCACCGCCACTGCGATTGCCGCCGCCGCCCGAACCGCGGCCACCGAAATCGTCGCCGCCGCCGGGACCCGACTGGCCGAAGCTGTCACGACCGCCGCCGGAATAGCCGCCGACCTGACCGCCCTCGCCCTGGCCGCGCGAATCCAGCATCTGCAGTTCGCCGCGGAATTTCTGCAGCACGATCTCGGTTGTATAGCGTTCGACGCCGTCCTTTTCCCATTTGCGGGTCTGCAGCGCGCCTTCGAGATAAACCTTCATGCCCTTCTTCAGGTACTGCTCGGCGACCTTGGCCAGATTGTCATTGAAGATGACGATGCTGTGCCACTCGGTCTTTTCCTTGCGTTCGCCCGAATTCTTGTCGCGCCAGCTTTCCGAGGTCGCAATCCGCAGATTGACCACCGGTTCGCCTGAGTTCAGCCGGCGGATTTCCGGGTCGGCGCCGAGATTGCCCACCAGAATGACCTTATTGACGCTGCCCGCCATCACACTTCTCCACGCTCATCCGAAATCGATTTGATCCACGCACCTTACAGGCTGCGCGCAGCGCGTGCCTGCCAGGAGGCAGTTTTACCCACAATGTTTTTGTTCCCTTTATGTTCTATTCAATCCGCACCTGCTTTGTCAAGGAAATGTCAGCAGAGTCAAAGGCCAGTCCGTTAGGAAGCGATACAAGCTGTTCTCGCCGCTTGCCAAACGAATAAGTTTGCACTTATGCTTCTGCCATGATCGAAGCAGAGATATTCCGCGCCCTGGCCGACCCGACCCGGCGCGCGCTGTTCGAGCGGCTGGCCGGCGGCGAGATGACCGTATCGCAGCTGCGCGATGGCACGTCGGTGACGCAGCCGGCCGTATCGCAGCATCTGGCCGTGCTGCGCGGCGCCGGGCTGGTTCAGGAACGCCGCGCCGGCCGCAACGCCTACTACCGGGCTGATCCGGACGGGCTTGGGCCGCTGCTCGGCTGGATCGAGCGCTACCGCGCCTTCTGGCCGGCGCATGTGGAAAAACTGAAGACGATGCTGAAGGAGATGGATCAATGACCGAGAAGCCCGCCGCGCCGATCGTTGTCGAATGCGACCTGGCCGAGCCGCCGGAAAAGGTCTGGCGGGCGCTCACCGTGCCCGAGCTTTTGGCTGCGTGGCTGCTGCCCAATGACATGGATCCCGCCATCGAGGCCGGCAGCCGCTTCCAACTGCGTCCCGGCGCGGCGCCGATAGAATGCGAGGTTCTTGAGGCCGATCCCTGCCGATTGCTGCGCTATTCCTGGCGTGAACGGGACGACCGTGAAAACGGCGACGCCTCCGGCATCGACAGCACCGTCAGTTTCGAGCTTGCCCGTTCCGCCTCCGGCGGCACCCGCCTGCGCATCGTGCATGGCGACTTCGCCGCCATTCCCGCGGTCGCGCTGGCCGGCGTTCCGACTTGCCGTCTCACCCTCTCGGGCAAGCCACGGCCACGGCCGGCTCCAGCCAACACGATCATGCTTTTGCGCGCGGCCTGAGCGCCGCCAACGAACGGAGAACCGACAATGAGCGGCCTTGCCAACCTGGTGCCGATGGTGATCGAGCAATCGAGCCGTGGCGAACGCGCCTTCGACATTTTCTCGCGGCTGCTGCGCGAGCGCATCATCTTCATCAACGGCCAGATCGAAGACGGCATGGCGGCGCTGGTGTGCGCGCAAATACTGTCGCTGGAGGCGGACAATCCCGACAAGGAAATCTCCCTCTACATCAACTCGCCCGGCGGTGTGGTCACCAGCGGCTTCGCCATCTACGACACCATGCGCTATGTGCGCTGCCCGATCTCGACCGTCTGCATGGGCTTTGCCGCGTCGATGGGATCGTTCCTGCTGATGGCGGGCACGCCGGGGCGGCGCATCGCCCTGCCCAACGCGCAGATCGTCGTGCACCAGCCGCTGGGCGGTTTCCAGGGCCAGGCCTCGGACATCGAGCGCCACGCCGAAAATATCCTCAAGATCAAGCGCCGCATGATCCGGCTCTATTCGGAGCATTGCGGCCGCACGCTGGAGGAGGTGGAGCGCACGCTCGACCGTGATTATTTCATGACCGCCGAGGAGGCCCGGGCATGGGGCGTCGTTGACCATGTCTATGACACACGCAAGGCCGCGGCGTAGGCGGCGTTTCTATCTTCGTTCGCCAGCCAGACCAGCTCCTGTTGCGGAAGCCACTGGCCCTGAACCGCTCGAACCGTTATGCTTTACCGATGAGCGCAACAATCCTTACCGCGCGCGCCTGCGCGTTTGTGCTGGCGGCTTTTGTCGCCGGTTACGCCCATGCGGGCGAGAAGCCGGTGTCCGGTACTTTGCCCGGGGTCGAGGGCGATTATCGCATCGTCAAGCCGGCTGAACCGGAGCCGGACTTACAGCCTGCCGAAGATGGCCGGTACAAGGTTGGCAATTTCGATGTGCGCATATCCGGTTTCGTCCGCGCAGAGGCTGGCTTCGGCAACGAGTTCGAGCTGAAGAAGAAATAAGACCGCCGCTCGCGATCGAGCCGTCAACCTCCTGCCAATGATGTGCGGGGCCTGCGTAAAAGCCCATTGCTGCAACGAAAACGGCCCCGCCGCTGCATTTGCAAAGCGGTCGGGGCCTTATGAGATCAACTCATTTTTGCCGGGAGTGTTTTACCGGCGTTATTTTTCGGATGCGCCGCGGGTTCAGCCGCTGATCCGACTATCGTTTCTCAATGTGGGGGATTTCGACGAACCGACATGGCCTAGCCGGTCGGCGTGGCAATTTCAGGTTCGCCGCGGCTCCAGCGAAACGTGGAGCCGGCTGGGACTGTCCGGTGGGGTCATACCTCGCTCCCTTGCTCGTTGCTCTTGTGTCGTTGGAGGCGCCTATTCGTAGCCTGCGGCGTCTCGCAGACGGCCTGTTGCGGCTCGAAGATCGCCCTGCTGGCGATCGGCCTCATCGACGGAAATAAATCTGGACCCGCGCCGAAGCCGGGTCAAGTGTCGAGCGACGGATGGGAGAAAAAGTGATCGGTCGCGTCAGGCGTCCGGGACGGACTTCCTGCCAACACGCTGTCAGCAAGTCGTTCGACCTTTGTTCTTTTTGCTTGCCGCATCCCGCCAAAGGCGGTTAAACGCGCTGGGGCGGTTGCGGCATCTCGACGTAGCGGCAAAACTACCTACATCAGGGGAACGGCGGCATCCGCCAATCCGGCAATCAGATATCGAGGCGGCGGACCGGCATGGCCGACCACAAATACATTTCCATTCGCGGCGCGCGCGAACACAATCTCAAGAATGTCGACCTCGACCTGCCGCGGGATTCGCTGGTGGTGATGACCGGGCTTTCCGGTTCGGGCAAGTCGTCGCTTGCCTTCGACACGATCTACGCCGAAGGCCAGCGCCGCTATGTCGAGAGCCTCTCGGCCTATGCGCGCCAGTTCCTCGAGATGATGCAGAAGCCGGACGTCGACCAGATCGACGGGCTGTCGCCGGCCATTTCCATCGAGCAGAAGACCACCTCGAAGAATCCGCGCTCGACCGTCGGCACGGTCACCGAGATCTACGACTACATGCGCCTGCTGTTCGCGCGCGTCGGCGTTCCCTATTCGCCCGCCACCGGCCTGCCCATCGAAAGCCAGACGGTCAGCCAGATGGTCGACCGCGTGCTGGCGCTGGACGAAGGCACGCGCCTGTTCATCATGGCGCCCATCGTGCGCGGCCGCAAAGGCGAGTACCGCAAGGAATTGCTGGAACTGCAGAAGAAAGGCTTCCAGCGCGTCAAGGTCGACGGCGCCTTCTACGAGATCGCCGACGTTCCGGCGCTGGACAAGAAATACAAGCACGACATCGACGTTGTGGTGGACCGTATCGTGGTGCGCGGCGACCTTGCCACGCGGCTGGCGGATTCGATCGAGACGGCGCTGAAGCTGGCCGAGGGCCTGGCGGTGGCCGAGTTCGCCGACAGGCCGCTCGACGCCAGCCAGACCGGCGAGGACGCGGTCAACAAATCCGCCAACGAGACGCATGAGCGCCTGCTGTTCTCGGAAAAGTTCGCCTGTCCGGTGTCCGGGTTTACGATTGCGGAAATCGAGCCGCGGCTGTTCTCCTTCAACAACCCCGCCGGCGCCTGCCCGACCTGCGACGGGCTGGGCAGCCAGCGCGCCATCGACCCGATGCTGATCGTCCCCGACGAGAACCTGTCGCTGCGCGACGGCGCCATCGCGCCATGGGCGAAGTCGTCCTCGCCCTATTACGCGCAGACGCTGGAGGCGCTGGGCAAGGCCTATGGCTTCAAGCCCGGCGACAAGTTCAGGGACCTCGGCGCCGAGGCGAAAGAGGCAATCCTGCGCGGCACCGGCGCGCGCGAGGTGGCGTTCCAGTATGATGACGGCCTGCGCTCCTACAAGACGACCAAGACGTTCGAGGGCGTCATCCCCAACCTGGAGCGGCGCTGGAAGGAAACCGAATCCGCATGGATGCGCGAGGAGATCGAGCGCTTCATGTCGGCCACCCCCTGCCCGGCCTGCAACGGCTACCGGCTGAAGCCGGAAGCGCTGGCGGTGAAGATCGCCGGCAAGCACATCGGCGAGGTGACCGAACAGTCGATCCGCAAGGCCGACAAATGGTTCACCGAGCTGCCGTCGCAGATGAACGACAAGCAGAACGAAATCGCCGTGCGGGTGCTCAAGGAAATCCGCGAGCGGCTGCGGTTCCTCAACGATGTCGGGCTTGATTACCTGACGCTGGCGCGCAATTCCGGCACGCTGTCGGGCGGCGAGAGCCAGCGCATCCGCCTCGCCAGCCAGATCGGTTCCGGCCTCACCGGCGTGCTCTACGTGCTGGACGAGCCATCCATCGGCCTGCACCAGCGCGACAATGCCCGCCTGCTCGATACGCTGAAGCACCTGCGCGACATCGGCAACACCGTCATCGTCGTCGAGCATGACGAGGACGCCATCCTGCATGCCGACTATGTGGTCGACATAGGCCCCGCCGCCGGCATCCATGGCGGCGAGGTGATCGCCAGGGGCACGCCGAACGAGATCATGGCCAACCCCAATTCGATCACCGGCAAGTATCTGTCGGGCGAACTGGAAATCGCCACGCCGGCGGCGCGCCGTCCCGGCAAGAAGGGCAAGCGCATCAGGATCGTCGGCGCGCGCGGCAACAATCTGAAAAACGTCACCGCCGAGATTCCGCTCGGCACCTTCACCGCCGTCACCGGCGTGTCGGGCGGCGGCAAGTCGACCTTCCTGATCGAGACGCTGTTCAAGGCCGCCTCGCGCCGCATCATGGGCAGCAGAGAGCATCCGGCCGACCACGACCGCATCGAGGGCCTGGAATTCCTCGACAAGGTCATCGACATCGACCAGTCGCCGATCGGCCGCACCCCTCGCTCCAACCCCGCCACCTACACCGGCGCCTTCACGCCCATCCGCGACTGGTTCGCCGGCCTGCCGGAGGCCAAGGCGCGCGGCTACCAGCCGGGCCGTTTCTCGTTCAACGTCAAGGGCGGCCGCTGCGAGGCCTGCCAGGGCGACGGCGTCATCAAGATCGAGATGCATTTCCTGCCGGACGTCTACGTCACCTGCGACGTCTGCCACGGCAAGCGCTACAACCGCGAGACGCTGGACGTCACCTTCAAGACCAAGTCGATCGCCGACGTGCTCGACATGACGGTGGAGGAAGGCGTCGATTTCTTCGCCGCGGTGCCCGGCGTGCGCGACAAGCTGCAGACGCTGAAGGATGTCGGCCTTGGCTACATCCATATCGGCCAGCAGGCCAACACGCTGTCGGGCGGCGAGGCGCAGCGCATCAAGCTGGCCAAGGAGCTGTCGCGCAAGGCGACCGGCAAGACGCTCTACATCCTCGACGAGCCGACCACCGGCCTGCACTTCCACGACGTCGCCAAGCTGCTGGAAGTGCTGCAGGAACTGGTCGACCAGGGCAACACGGTGGTCGTCATCGAGCACAATCTCGAAGTCATCAAGACCGCCGACTGGGTGCTCGACCTCGGCCCCGAAGGCGGCGACGGCGGCGGCGAACTGGTGGCGAGCGGGACGCCGGAAGAGATTGTCGCGGAAAAGCGCAGCTATACCGGGCAGTTCTTGAAGGAACTGCTGGAGCGCCGGCCGGGGGCGAAGCGAAGGGTGGCGGCGGAGTAGGTCGCGTTCCTGTGGATCGCGATATTCCACTCTTGTTCTCTTTATGTACTTTATATATTCTGTGACCACAGTTTGCGGGGCAAAACTATGGCGCAATTTAAGTACGCACAGTATCTCCAGAAAAGCGATCATGCCGAATACGACGCAGAACATCCTCCAGGTACCATAGCTGCGAACTCAGGCATTTACCGATGCAAGCACTGCGGTGACGAAATCGCTGCAAACAAAGGAAATCCGTTACCACCCCAGAATCATCACCAGCATAATCCGCCCGCACCTATTCGCTGGACCCTACTTGTGTTCGCGCAGCAGAAGTGAGGATGGAATGTGGATAGCTGTCACGAAACGGTTTTCCGAATTCAACGACAATATTGTTCTGACAGATAGTCAGATCGACGATGGCGACAGCAAATGTCGTGGAATCACGTCTGCACTGAATTCGAAATATTGGAGCAGCGATAGTGAGGACGTTCACAAGCTAGTAGTAGGTTCGTGGGGAAAAAGCACCGCAGTGCGGCCACCTTATGATGTCGATATGTTTTTTGTGTTGCCCAACACGGAGTATTTCAGGGTTGATGCCCTTGGAGGAAATAAGCAATCCACCTTATTGCAGGAAGTGAAGACTGCTCTTGAACCATTTTATCCGCAGACGACGATGCGTGGCGATGGCCAGGTCGTACAAGTGAAGTTCAACACACTAATGATCGAGGTGGTGCCAGCGTTCGAACTAGATGACACGCATTACAGAATCTGTGACACAAATGATGGCGGTTCTTGGAAAGACGTTGATCCCGTAGGTGAGATCTCGCGTTTAAATCAATCCAATACGGCGAGCAGCTACAACACAAAGAAACTCGTTCGGATGTTTAAAATCTGGCGGGATGAGTGTGGCGTCCCACTGAAATCCTACGTGCTCGAGACACTAACTGCAGATTTTCTGAACACATCGAAGTGGGCAAATTGCTCATACTTCTATTACGATTGGCTCGTTCGAGATTTCTTCGAATATCTGATCGGGTTATCTAATACTTATATTTGGACGCTAGATGGGCATCTTCACTGGCTTGATGACAGTTGGAAGAGCCGGGCGGAAAGTGCATGGGATCGAGCCAGAAAAGCATGCGATTTTGAGACAATCGACCTGGTCGATGCGGCCGGTGAAGAATGGCAAAAGATTTTCGGATATTGGATTGCAAAGTCGCCATGACATCTCGGCTAAAAAGCATCTTAGAGGAATGTGAAGATCAGCAGGAGAACTGCAGTTACACCTCAACGTCGCTTACAATTTGGCTAAGAGTTGTCCGAAGAAGGAAAGCGTTTTTCATCGTAGTTCCCATCGTACTGGGAGGCTTCGCAGGCTGGTCATTTTTGCAAGAAGGCGAATGGTCATGGATCGCTCCTTTTCTTGCAATCGTCGCGGGCTTTTTTCCTGCGATCATCGAGTCACTAAAAATGGATTCTCAGATCGCGGATATCGGAAGACTCGCTGGAACATTTAAGGCGTTGCGCGATGATTTTCGCAAGTTGCGCAAAATTGTAGCTCCAATCGACGAGCAAGAGGCTTTGTCGAAATTGGGTGAGTTGATGGAGCGACTTAATACTGCCCGGAGCGAACCGCTTATCGCACCTGAGTGGGCATTCGAGATAGCTCGCCACAAAATAATGCGTGGCGATTACTCGAATTTGAATGACAACTCTGATTCAAAAAGCAGTAAAAAGTCTCGCACTTTGTTGAGCTGGATTTGGTCCCAGGTTCCGGGTGATCCATTGAGCCGGCGAATTGGCCTTGTCCTATCCTACTTTAGATCTTGGTTGCCGTTCTAAGGCGTGACTAGATCGTACGATTCTTTTGCCTGGGTGCCGCTGATGGACCCTCACCCCTTTAACCGCTCCGCCATCTTCGTCCGCCAGTCATTACCCTTCGCCTTCCAGCGCTCCAGCACGTCCGGCGGCAAACGCACCGTGACCGCCACCAACTTGTCGGCCTTGCGCGCCGGCCGAGCTTCTTTCTGGCCTCTTTCACAGCTTCGAAAAACTCGGCGGGCAAGACTGCTTTCGCCGGCGCAACGAGGCGATTTCTTCCTTAGTCAGCGGCAGGCTGTCCACTGCGTCCCAATCCGCCTTTGTTTAGCACCGCCCCGGCTTGAATGTTTTTGCGCCATCAGATCAGTTTCCTTTCTTGACGCTTTTGCGAGCCGTCACGCCTTTATCTCCCCCTCCTTGCGGGGGAGAAAGCAAATCAGCACCTTAGCGAAGCTAAGTGCTAGATTTTGCAAGAGAGGGGCTTTGGAGCGTGATGAACTTGCCCCTCACTTACGATTTCTAACACTTAGGCCGTGAAGAACTCGCCGAAGATGTTGAAATCGCTTTCTCTCCCGCAAGGGGAGAGATAACCAGCCGCGCCGCTCGACAATTTCCCATCCACGCCCCTCCCCGCTCCCCCATACTCCTCCTCCCCGGAGGACTCCCCCATGCCCACCGCCGCCATCATCACCCGCCACCACGCCACGCTGCGCCGTCTGCTGGCGCTGATGCTCGTCTATATCGGGCTGGCCGACGACACGGGTCAGGCGATGCGTTTCATCACCGGCACGGCGGATGCGCAGGATGCCGGCGGCGACAGCGCCGCGGTCCGGGCGTTCCGCAAGCTCTGCGATCCCTCGACCATCTCGCGGCGCATCCACACCATGGTCCGGCATATTCTGCTCCCCGCCGAGGCGGCGGCGCGGCGGCTGATCGTCGTCATCGCCGCCGACCTGCCGACGCCGGCGCTGCGGCCCTGGGAGTTGAAGCGTGGCCGCCCGGTCGCCCGCGCGATCAGGCCGGTCGCCCTGCCGCGCACTTATGTGGCCGGAATCATGGCCCCGCTCTTCGCCGCGCCTTCGCCGCCCGTATCGACGGCGCCGAAGCCGCCGGTGCGCATGCCGCGCTTTTCCTTGCTCGATCCCATGAAGCGCTTCCACCGCAGGCGCTATGCGCAAATCGCCTGCCCGCCGCGCGCCAGCGATCCGGGCCGATGGCGGCGGCCCCTGCCCGTGCGTCTCGAGCCGACGCCCTATGACCGATTGCCCGACCAGCGCCTGATGCGCCGCGTCTGCGCGCTGGCCGCCGCGCTCGACGATCTGCCGAAACAGGCGCGGCGCTTCGCCCGCTGGCGGGCCTTGCGGGACTATCGCCTCACCCTCCCCCTTGCGGGGAGGGTCCCGCCGCAGGCGCGGGGTGGTCCCCGCGAACGCTTTTCCGGCCTTTATCCGCTGCGCGTCGGCCGTCCGCCCGGCGCGCCGCCGCTCAGCCTGCCCAGGCATCGCTGGAGCGCGGCGCAGGGCGTCGTCCTCGAAACGCACGGCCTCGCATGGCGCGCCCTTCCCGACACGTCATGAGGCGCGAGTCCTCCCCTGCAAAGGGAGGTTGCCAAACATGATGAAGCAGGGCTGTCGTGCCTCCCTTGCTCGCGCCGGGGAGGTTTCCGGCGCTGCGGACCCGCGGGCGGATAAAGCCCGGCATCAGCCCAGCACCACCTCGCCCATCGGCACATCGTGCGCCTGCGGATAGATGGTGGGGATGCGCTGCATTTCGTAGCCGACGCCGATGACCAGGGGCTTGCGCGGCATTGAAGCCAGCGTGCGGTCGAAGAAGCCGCCGCCATAGCCGAGGCGGTACTTGTCCGGATCGATGCCGACGACCGGCGCGATGACGACGTCCGGCAAAACGGGATCGCCCTGCGCCGGTATCGGGATGTTCCACACGCCCTTGTCCAGCTTCTCGCCCTGCTTCCAGGCGCGGAAGATCAGCGGCCGGCCTTTCTCCACCACGATCGGCAGCGCCGTGCGCCCGCCCCGCGCCTTCACCGTTTCGGCCCAGGGCCGCAAATCCGGCTCGCCACGGAACGGCCAATAGAAGCTGATCATCCTGCCGGCGACATCGCCGATGGTGGCGTCGAGGCCGGCGGCGATCCGGGCGGACATGGCGGCGCGCGCATCGGCCGGAATGGCAAGGCGCGCCGCGATCAGCCGGTCCCGCTCGGCCTTGCGCCAGCGGCGTATGTCGGTCCAGTCGGCGGGCGGGGCCCGGAAGGCCGGATCGAGTTCATGCATGAAACATGGCGGCGACGCATATTGCGCCGGCCCTTCGTCGTCCCGATCGTCGCCCATGATGGCACCTCATCGCATCGTCCGGTTCAGCCTATACCGGGCGCGCCGGCATCGCATGCGCATTCACGACATCGCAGGACGGGGCGCGGGGAGCCGGCCGGCATTGCTGCAGCGCACAAAAGCACCTACATCTAAGGAGCATTGGCATCTGGATTGATGCCCCTCCCGGAGGTGATGCAATGAACGCAGCCAGCCACCACATCGTCGTCATCGGCGCGGGGTTCGGCGGCCTCGAATTCACCCGCGCGCTGGCCGGCGCTCCGGTCCGGGTGACGCTCATCGACCGGCGCAACCATCATCTGTTCCAGCCGCTGCTCTACCAGGTCGCCACCACCTCGCTGGCGACATCGGAGATCGCCTGGCCGGTGCGGCACCTGCTGCGCCGGCGCAAGGATGTCACCACCCTGCTCGGCACCGTCACCGGCGTCGACAGCGAGGCAAGACGGGTGCTGCTCGAGGATGGCGAGACCGTCGCCTACGACACGCTGGTGCTGGCGACCGGCGCGCGCCACGCCTATTTCGGTCATGACGAGTGGGAGCCGTTTGCGCCGGGCCTGAAGACGCTGGAGGACGCGACCGCGATCCGCAGGCGGATCCTGCTGGCGTTCGAACAGGCTGAACGGGAGACCGACCCGGCCAAAAGGCAGGCGCTGATGACGCTGGTCATCATCGGCGGCGGGCCGACCGGCGTCGAGCTGGCCGGCACCATCGCCGAACTGGCGCGCGACACGCTCGCCGGCGAATTCCGCAACATCGATACGAGCGCCGCCCGGGTCGTGCTGATCGAGGCGGGTGAGCGCCTGCTTTCCGGTTTTCGGCCGGAACTGTCGGCCTACGCCAAGGCGGCGCTGGAGCGGCTGGGCGTTACGGTCGAGCTCAACCGCCCGGTGTCGGAATGCGATGCCGAGGGCGTGGTGTTCGGTGGGCAACGCTTGCCGGCGCAAACCATCATCTGGGCGGCCGGCGTCGCCGCCTCGCCGGCGGCGGAATGGCTCGGCGTCGCCGCCGATCGCGCCGGGCGCATCATGGTCGAACCCGACCTGACGGTGCCCGGCCACGCCGACATCTTCGCCGTCGGCGACACGGCGCATGTCGCCTGGAAAGAAGGCCGGCTCGTGCCCGGCGTCGCGCCTGCGGCCAAGCAACAGGGCCGGCATGTGGCGAAAACCGTGCTGGCGCGGCTGGCCGGCGACGACGCGCCTAAACCGTTCCAGTACCGGCATGACGGCGACCTGGCGACGATCGGCAAGCGCGCCGCCGCCATCGACTTCGGCTGGATCAAGCTCACCGGCCGGCTCGCCTGGTGGATATGGGGCATCGCCCATATCTACTTCCTCATCGGCCTGAGAAACCGGCTGACGGTCTCGCTGAGCTGGTTGTGGATTTACGTGACGGGACAGCGCAGCGCCCGCCTCATCACACAGGGCGACAGCGACAAGGTCAGCAACGCGAAGAAGCAGGCGGAGAGGTAGCCGGATCGGCGTCGCGCACTCGCCCGCTGTGCAGGCGGCAAACGGTCATCCGCCTGTCATCCCTTCGTGATGCGTTCCTGCTGGACTTGGCCGAAGTTTGGCGCGAGAGTCGCAATGCCGGCTAAGCAATTTATACGGGAGAACGCAAATCATGTCCGAGATGCTCATTTCGCGCCGATCGCTGCTGGCGGGCGCCGCCGCGACGGGCGCGCTGATCGTGCTGCACCCGTTCTCGGCGCGCGCGCAGGCCAACCAGGCGCATCTGCGCATCATGGAAACCACCGACATCCATGTGAACGTGCTTCCCTATGATTACTACGCCGACAAGCCGAACGACACGATGGGCCTGTCGCGCACGGCTTCCATCATCGACGCGGTGCGCAAGGAAGCAACCAACGCCATGCTGATCGACAATGGCGACCTGCTGCAGGGCAGCCCGATGGGCGACTACATCGCCTATGAGAAGGGCATGAAGGATGGCGATCTGCATCCGGTCATGAAGGGCATGAACCTGCTCGGCTACGAATGCTCGACGCTCGGCAACCACGAATTCAACTACGGCCTGTCCTTCCTCGACAAGGTGCTGGCCGGCGCGAATTTTCCGTTCGTGTGCGCGAACCTGATCCGCGGCACCGAACTGGCCTCGAACCCGCGCGACGACAAGCTCTACCTCAAGCCCTATGTGATCCTCGACAGGAAGATCAAGGACGGGACCGGGCAGGAACAGCCGATCCGGATCGGCATCATCGGTTTCGTGCCGCCGCAGATCATGGTCTGGGATTTGAAGAACCTCGAAGGCAATGTGATGACGCGCGACATCGTCGAGGCGGCCAAGGCCTGGGTGCCGCAGATCAAGGAGGAAGGCGCCGATATCGTCATCGCGCTCTCCCACTCCGGCATCGACGTCAAGCAGGGCGACAAGATGGAGAACGCCTCCTTCTTCGTCGCCGGCGTAGAAGGCATCGACGCGGTCTTCACCGGCCACCAGCATCTCGTCTTCCCCGGCAAGAAGGATTTCCGGGGCCTCGAGGGCGTCGATACGGAAAAGGGAACGCTGCAGGGCAAGCCGGCGGTGATGGGCGGGTTCTGGGGCTCGCATATGGGCCTGGTCGATCTGTTGCTGGAGCGCGACGGCGGCAAATGGCGCGTGGTCTCGGCCACCTCCGAAGCGCGGCCGATCTACGAGCGCGTCGACAACAAGAACAAGGCGACGGTCGAGGACGACCAGCGCGTCGTCGATGCGTTGAAGGAAGACCATGAGGCGACGCTTGAATATGTGCGGCGTCCGGTCGGCAAGACGTCAGCGCCGCTCTATTCCTATTTCGCGCTGGTCGCCGACGATCCTTCCGTACAGATCGTCAGCCAGGCGCAGACCTGGTACGTCAAGGACCTGCTGAAGGAATCGCAGTGGAAGGACCTGCCGGTGCTTTCGGCGGCGGCGCCATTCAAGGCCGGCGGGCGCGGCGGGCCGGATTACTACACGGACGTTCCCGCCGGCGACATCGCCATCAAGAACGTCGCGGACCTCTATCTCTATCCGAACACGGTGCGCGCCGTGGAGATCACCGGCGCGCAGGTGAAGGAATGGTTGGAGATGTCTGCCGGCATCTTCAACAAGGTGGAGCCCGGCAAGGCCGACCAGCCGCTGATGAACGGCGATTTCCCATCCTACAATTTCGATGTCATCGATGGGGTGACCTACAAGATCGACCTGTCGCAGCCGCCGAAATACGATTCCAAGGGCGGCGTCGCCAATGCCGACGCAAACCGCATCAAGGATTTGATGTTCAACGGCAAACCGATTGATCCGGCACAGAAATTCGTCGTCGCCACCAACAATTACCGGGCCGGCGGCGGCGGCAATTTCCCGGAGATCAACGACAGCAAGATCATCTATGAAGCGCCGGACACCAACCGCGACGTGATCGTGCGCTATATCGTCGATCAAGGCACCATCAACCCGTCAGCCGACGCCAATTGGTCGTTCGCGCCTTTGCCGGGCGCCAGCGTGCTGTTCGAGACCGGCGCCAAAGGCAAGGATTTCATCGCATCGGTGAAATCGCTGAAGATTGAACCGGCCGGCGACGGCGACGGTGGTTTCGCCAAATACCGCATCACGCTGTAGCACTGGACAGTGTCTTTTCCCCGGGAACGGGAGAAGACGCTAAGCCTTGTAGATCACCTGCCGCACGTCGATGTAGCTGGCCCGGAAGCCGGCTTCGCAATAGTGCAAATAGAACTCCCACAGCTTCTTGAAGCGCTCGTCGAAGCCGAGCGGGACGAGCCTTTCCCATGACGCCCAGAAGCGCTGGCGCCATTCGGCCAGCGTGCGGGCATAGTCCTGCGGAAACACCCGTTCGCGCAGATGCGCCAGGCCGTGTTCGGCCCCGAGCGATTTCAGGATGGACGGCGTCGGCAGCATCCCGCCGGGGAAGACGTAGCGCTGGATGAAATCCGGCCTTGCACGATAGGTCTTGAACGCCGCCTCGTTGATGGTGATGATCTGGAATCCGGCGGTGCCGCCCGGTTTCAGGCAATCCTTCACCTTGCGGAAGAAGACCGGCCAGTATTTCTCACCCACGGCCTCGAACATCTCGATGGACGCGATGCGGTCGTACCGGCCGGTCTCGTCGCGGTAATCCTGCAGCTTGATCTCGACCTTGTCGGCCAGCCCTGCCTTGTGGATGCGCTCCCTGGCGAAGTCGTGCTGTTCCCGGCTGATGGTCAGCCCGGTCACATGGCAGCCCACTTCCCGCGCGGCGAATTCGGCGAAGCCGCCCCAGCCGCAGCCGATCTCGAGCACGCGGTCGTTTGCGCTCATGCCGATATCCTTGGCGAGCGCCCGGTATTTGGCCGCCTGCGCGCTTTCCAGGTCGTTCGCGCCCTTGGCGTAGAGCGCCGAGGAATAGGTCATGCTCGGGTCCAGCCATTCCCTGTAGAAGGCGTTGCCGAGGTCGTAGTGGGCGGAAATGTTACGCTTGGAACCGGTGCGCGTGTTCTCGTTCAGCCAATGGCGGATGCGCTGTACGGTGTTGATCAGCCAGCTGGCTCCGCCGGCGATGTTCTCGCCCGTCTCGGTGTTGATCACGAACAGTTCCAGGAACGAGGTCACGTCAGAACTTTCCCAGTCGCCATCCATGTAGGATTCGGCGACGCCGATCGTGCCGCCCGAAAATGCGCGGGAGGGAAGCCGCCAGTTGTTCAGCACCAGCTCCGCGTCCGGGCCCGGCCCGTTGCCGCCAAGAAGAACCCATCGGCCATCCGGCAAACGCACCTTGAGCGACCCGTGGGGCAGCCCCATCGTCGCCTTAAGCACCATGCTCGCCTTGGCCGGCAGGCCTTTGACGAATTCGGCGAAGTTCAACTCATCCAGCCTGACGGCGTGGTCGATCGCCATGCTGCCGGAATGTCCGCTCCCTTGTGTCTGAACCATTGTCGTAGCCCGCGTCTCCTGGGCAGCGGAGCGACCGCGTGCCTGCTTCCTACTGCGTTCATTCCCCAGGTTCGACCGCCGCGCCATGGTCGCGATAGCTGACCGTTTCAGGCGCCGGCGGACTCGAACGAAAACGCGCGCCCTTCAACCAGAGCTTCAGCGCTTCCCAGTGAATTCCCGCCACAATCTTCCATGTCATCAGCGGAAACTTCAAGAGGCACGCAGCAAGCCGGGCTGTGCCAAGCGGCTGTGCCTCGCCGGTGAAGGTCGCGACCAGCAGCGGCTCGCCCTTTTCGGTCTCGTTGATGCGCAGTCTCACGGCCTTTCCGGGCGGCAGGATGTGGAAATGATAGCGGGCGCCCATGTCGATGAATGGCGAAACGTGGAATATCTTTGTGCGCGTTTGCCGTACGCCGGCCGAATCGACGTCGCCGGGCTCTACGGGCGCGACATAGGTGTGCCGCTGGCCGAAAGTATTGCGCACGGCATAGATCATCGCGACCAGCGCGCCGCCTTCGCCGTAGCAGAAATACACCGAGATCGGATTGAAGGCGTAGCCAAACATGCGCGGATAGGCGAGCAGCAAGATGCGCATCGCCGGCCGCTTCAGGCCCGCTCCCGCCAGCAGCCGATCGACGAAACTGCGCAGGGTTTCGCCATCATGCTCGACATGGTCGCTTTCAAAGAACGATGTCAGCCCCGGCCGATTGACCTTGAGCAATGGAGTCATCCTCGACAGTTCCGCCAGCCGGTCTATGTCGACCAGCAGCGAAAAGACCGAGTAGACGAAGCGGTGGCCGAAGGGCTTCAGCCGCGCATGCATGACCTCGCCCGGATAGAGCACGCCGGCTGCTTCGGGCGGCGGCCCGTTCGCTTCCATCGTGGTTATGCGTTCCCTTGCGGTCATCGGTCGAAGCCTGCCCTACTCCGCCGCCAGCGCCGGCAGATCGGCACTGACTGCATGTGCGCGCCACGGCACCGTTGCGCCCAAAGCGAGGGCTGCGTTGAGCCCGGAGCGCAGACCATCCTCATGGAAGCCGTGGCCCGTCCATGCGCCGGCAAACCAGGTTCCGCGCGTGCCCTGTATATCGTCAAGTCGCGCCTGGGCCGAGATGCTGCGTGAATCGAACTGCGGATGATCAAGCGACCATTCGCCGAAGACCAGGTCTCCGCGCGGTTCGATGATCGGGTTGAGGGAGACGAAAACAGGTTTGGCCGCATCCAGCCCCTGCAGGCGGTTCATCCAGTACGTGACCGACACTTCCGGCTCCTCCTGCTCGTGCGAGGTGCGCAGGTAGTTCCAGGCGGCCCAGGCCGCGCGGCGTTTCGGCATGAGTCTCGGGTCGCGATGCAGCACGACGCGGTTCGGCCGGTAGGGGATCGCGGAGAGGATCGCCTCTTCGGCGCTCGATGCATCGCCGAGCAGCGCCAGCGCCTGATCGCTGTGACACGCGACAATCACACTGTCGTAGCGCTCGGGCGGGTTGTCCCCGGCCCAGACCGTCACGCCAAAGGCATCGCGGACAATCGTGCGAACAGGACAGGACAGCCGAAGGCGGTCGCCAAGCGGCGCCAGGAGCTTGTCGAGATAGGTCCGCGAGCCGCCCGTGACCGTGCGCCATGTCGGCCGGCGCTCATGGATGAGGCGGTGGTTGTCCAGGAAGGTGACGAAGCTCTCCGCCGGATATTCCAGCATCTGCGCCCTTGGCGTCGACCAGATCGCCGCCGCCATCGGGACCAGATAGTTGTCGCGGAACGCGGCCGAGTAGCCCTTGCGGGCGAGATAATCGCCGATCGTGGAATGGGCGAGAAAGCCGGAATCGCGGTCTGCGACGCATTCCCGGTTGAAACGCAGGATTTCGCGCAGCATCCACAGGAAGCCGGGCGAGAAGACATTCCGCTTCTGGGCGAAGATGGTGCGCAGGGTCGAACCGCACCATTCGAGCCTCCCGCCGTCAAGCGAAAGCGAAAAGCCCATGTCGCTGGCATGGCTGGCGACGCCGAGATGCGCGAAGAGCGCCGTCAGGTCGCGATAGTTCAATTCGTTGTAGACGATGAAGCCGATATCGACCGGCAGGCGGACGCCGTCATAGTCGACGTCGACGGTGGCGGTATGCCCGCCCGGTCTGTCGGAAGCCTCGTACACGGTTACATCCGCGACGGGGTTCAGCGCCCAGGCCGCCGCCGCTCCCGATACTCCCGATCCGATGACAGCAATCTTCTTCCCGCCGGCAGCGCCACGGTTGATGGGCACGATGTTCATTCATTCCCCTGTCACATTGACTTGTAGGCACGGAGCGCGCGCTCGCGCGCTTCCTTGTGGTCAATGACAGGTACGGGATAATCTGACCCGAGTTTCACGCCGGCCTGCGCCAGAATGTCTTTTGGCGCCTCCCACGGACGATGGATGTATTTTGCCGGCATTTTCTCCAGCGCCGGAATGAAGCGGCGGACGTAAGTGCCGTCCGGGTCGAACTTTTCGCCCTGCAGGATCGGGTTGAAAATACGGAAGTAGGGAGACGCGTCCGCGCCGGAACCGGCGACCCATTGCCAGTTGGCTGGATTGCTGGCGGGATCGGCATCGACCAGAGTGTCCCAGAACCATTTTTCGCCTTCGCGCCAGTCGATCAGGCAGTCCTTGATGAGGAAGGACGCGGCAATCATGCGGACGCGATTGTGCATCACGCCGGTGGTCCACAATTCGCGCATACCGGCATCGACGGTGGGGTAGCCGGTCTGGCCTCGCTGCCACGCGTGCAGGTTTTTCGGATCGCCCGACCATGAGAATCCGTCAAAGGCTGAATTGAAGTTTTTGTTGCGCAGGTCGGGGTTGTGAAAAAGCAGATGATAGCAGAACTCGCGCCAGCCAAGTTCCTTGCGAAACTTTTCGCGGTCATCATGTCCACCAGTCGCCTTTTTGCGCTTGAGCGCCGCCAGGATCTGGAAAGGCGTGATCTCGCCATGGGCGAGATGCGGAGACAATCCCGACGTCACATCGGCGGACGGCCTGTCCCTGCCCTCGGCATAATCCTCAAGCTCTGTTTCGAGGAATTCGTTCAGACGAGACCATGCCCCATCTTCCCCGGGACTCCAGCGTTCGCGGAAGCCGCCGGCCCAATCCGGCCTTTTCGGCAGCAGGTTCCAGTCGTCCAGTTTCTCGGATTTCGGCGTTCGGCCGCTGCAAACCAGTTTGTCCGGCGCGTCCACCGGATCACGCGGCTCCGGACCCGAGCAGAGCGCCTTCCAGAAAGGCGTGTAGACCTTGTAGAAACCGCCGGCTCCCGTTTTCAGGCGGGACGGTTCATGCAGGAGGCATCCATCAAAACTTTCGGCAGTCAGGCCGTGTTCACGCAAGCTCTTCTTCAGGCCTGCATCCGCGGCGGCGGACGGTGGATCGTAGCGGCGATTCCACAACACCGTGTCGGCGCCGGTCTCTTTGAGAAGTGATGCGACGGTCTCGTGCATAGGGCCACGGCGCAAGCAGAGACCAGATCCCAGACCGGCGAGCTTTTCTGAAAGCCTTTGCAGTGAATGATGGAGCCACCAGCGCGCCGCGCCACCCGCAGGTCGCGACCCGTCCTTTTCGTCGCGAATGAAAACCGCCGTTACCGGCTTGCCGGATTGAACCGCCGCAGCCAGGGCCCGGTTGTCCGCCACGCGCAGATCGTTTCGAAAGAGTACGAGGACCGGCTTGGATCTATCCTTGGGTTCGTCCTTTGCCATGCGGTCTCTGCTCCGTCGGCACGCATGGCAATCTTGAACGCCGCGTGCAAATCCGTCCCCGTATAACGGACGCGATCGCCTTGCGGTTGCAACTGGATGGCGGGACAGAAATGCGCTAATCAATAATCATGCGCTACGTCATAGTCATCGCCGCCATTGCCTTCTTCATCATCTGGGACGGTCTCTACAATGAGGCGCGTTATACAAACCAGGGCGTCCGGGAACTCCGGCACATCGTCCGTTATGTTACGGGCTGACGGAACAATTTCCGAATAGCTCACGATGCGCCGCGACATCGTCGCCGATTGACGCATGGGACAGGCTGACCCAGAACACGCTCTGACGTGGTGCGGAAGTCCGCGTGGACATTCAGCAGCGACCGCGCGGCCAGGGAGGCTTCAGTGATCCGTCACATCGTGTTCTTCAGCGCGCGGCGAACAGACGACCTGGAAGCGATCCGCACCGGCCTGCTGGGTCTCGCCGAAATCCCGCATTCGAGCGCTTTCGAGGTCTCGCCCAACACCAGGGTAGACCCCCTATCGGATGAAATCGACCTCGTGGTCTATGCGGAGTTCGAAAACCAGGCGGCTCTTGCCGCCTACAAGGCTCATCCGCTCTATTCTGAAATCACAGCCAAGGTCCGGCCGCTCAGGGAATTGCGATTCTCCGCCGATATCGTCTCGGGCTGACGCCTGCGAGCGGCGCAGCCACGCAGTTGAACCTGCGCGCGGAGACATTCGGGCGTGATCGCCTGTCGAAAAACCCGAAAAATCTGGATTGTTGGCTCCCCGGGCCGGATTCGAACCAGCGACCAACCGGTTAACAGCCGGTTGCTCTACCACTGAGCTACCGGGGAACAGGGCTCATATGTGAACGGCGCAGCCTATAGCAAACCCGTTTCGGCTTTGCAAAGCAGCATTTCGGATTTTTTCGATCTGTCTGGGGGTGGCTTCTGGCAAAGAGCGCGCCGTGCCATCATATAGTCGCGTCACGGAAGCATCAGGCTATCGATCGGACATGACCGCAGAAGGCGACCAAATGATCGCGCAGCACGACAGCGCCCCGCCCCCGCCCCGGAAAATCTCCGTCTTCGGGCGGCAGTTCACCATGCCGCAATCACGATGGCTGCGGATCGTCATCGGCGTCGTCTTGATCATCTTCGGATGTCTGGGCTTTCTGCCGATTCTCGGTTTCTGGATGGTTCCGCTGGGGCTTCTGGTGCTTTCCTACGAATTCGCCTCGGTCCGCCGTCTCCGCCGCCGCTCGGTCGTGTGGTGGGAACGAAGGCGGCGGCGGCGCCAGACCTGAGCACCGGCTTTGGCTCTTTTGCACGTCGCCTGAATTAAGCCGGGCCAAGTTGCGAGAAAGCAGCCTTATTGCGTCGCGCCCGCTTGACGCAAAATTTCGGGCCACCTATTGAGTTTGCCTGAAACGCCGGGAGCAATGAGGCCTCGTGGCGGAGTGGTTACGCAGAGGACTGCAAATCCTTGCACCCCGGTTCGATTCCGGGCGAGGCCTCCAATCCCGGCTCCCGCGCACCAGCGCCGGAGGGTGTTTCATCGACAATCCGGCGCGGTCTGCGCCATGAGCGGGACGCCTTACATGAACGCAGATTTTTCCGCACGCCGCGTCAAGATGGTCGACGGACAGGTCCGCACGACCGACGTTACCGACGCCGCCCTGCTGGACGCCATGCTCGAAATCCCGCGTGAGGCTTTCATCGGCTCCGCCAGTCCGGATCTTGCCTATATCGACGAGGATATCCGTGTGGCCAGCAGCGATGCCGGGCCGCGTTATCTCATGGAGCCCTCGCCGATGGCCAAGCTCATCCAGCTTGCCGAGGTAACGCCGGCGGACAAGGTTCTCGATGTCGGCTGCGGCACGGGCTATTCGACTGCCGTTCTCTCCAGAATTGCCCAGTCCGTCATCGCGCTCGAAAGCGATTCGGCCTTGGCCCAGGCCGCGGGCGCAACGCTCGCCGCGCTCGGTTGCGCCAATGCCGAAATTGTCCAGGGACCGTTGCGCGACGGCCATGCCGCGGGCGCGCCTTACAATGTCATTTTCATTGGCGGCAGCGTCGACGAAGTGCCGGAAACGTTGTGTTCCCAGCTTGCTGAAGGCGGCCGGCTGGTTGCCGTCGAGGGGCATGGCCACACCGGTGTGGCACGTCTATTTTTAAAGACTACTGGCGTCGTGACCGGACGCCGTGCATTTAATGCGGCAATAAAGCCACTACCCGGATTTGAACGTAGCCACGTTTTTGAATTCTGAGTGGTTTGGCCTTGCGGCCAGCGTATTGTCATGTTGGCTAGAGCTTTGATTATCGTTGCTGAGACGACTCGGTTTCTGTCGGGCAGGCAACAGGAAACATGGATGCGCGACCTGGGCCGCCTTCTGTAGGGGCCGGTGTTGCGCCGTTTCTGTTAAAATGATGAGGGACGTGCCGTGAAGTCCGTGAACAAGAGTCTTTTTGTCGCCTTGCTTGTTTCAGCCGCTGCGTTTTCACCTGTTTCAGCTTCAGCTGAAAGCATTCTCGGTGCTCTCTCCAAGGCCTATCAAAACAATTCCCAGTTGAATTCGGCGCGCGCCGGCGTCCGCGTCACCGACGAGACCGTTGCCATCGCCAAGTCGGGCTATCGCCCTACCATCAACGGCTCCGCCAGCATCGATTACACGAACACCTCGCGCAACAATGCCAGCACCCGCACGACGACGGGCGCTTTCGGCGTGCAGATCAACCAGAGCCTGTTCGACGGCTTCCAGA
Source organism: Mesorhizobium sp. BE184 (assembly GCF_031457045.1). NCBI lineage: Bacteria > Pseudomonadati > Pseudomonadota > Alphaproteobacteria > Hyphomicrobiales > Phyllobacteriaceae > Mesorhizobium > Mesorhizobium sp. BE184. The sequence continues at coordinate 1,181,335 of NZ_JAVDVU010000001.1, read as the reverse complement.
CGAAGAACAATGTTGCGGCAGCCCAGGCGCGTGTTCGCGCATCGAACGAGACCCTGCGCAACACCGAGCAGAACATCCTGTTCAATGCGGCCAGCGCCTACATGGATGTCATCCGCGACCGCCAGGTTGCAGCCCTAACCGAGCAGAATCTGAAGGCGCTGAGTGAGCAGGTGCGCGCCGCCCGCTCCCGCTTCGATGTCGGTGAAGGAACCCGCACAGATGTCGCCCAGACTGAAGCGTCGCGCTCCGCGGCGGTTGCGCAGGCCAGCGCCGCCAGGGCGCAGGCGCTGTCGAGCGCGGCCGTGTACCGGCAGATCGTCGGTGACGAACCGGGCAAGCTGTCGGCGGCTTCACCGCTGGGCAAGCTCCTGCCGGGCAGCCTGGAGGCAGCGATCAGCATCGCAGCCAATGAACATCCGGCAATCCTTGCCACTGAGCATCTGGTCGATGCCGCCGGCTTTTCGGTGAAATCGGCCGAAGGCGCGCTGCTGCCGCAGGTCTCGGCCTCCGCCGGCATTTCGCGCAACTACCGTGACAGCGACGGCCTCGCCGGCGTCTCCACCGGTCAGGACGGTTATTCCACGTCCGCCAACATCGGCGCCACGCTGACCGTGCCGATCTATCAGGGCGGCCGGGCTTCGGCGCAGGTGCGGCAGTCGAAGGAATCGCTTGGGCAGGCGCGTATCGAGGTCGATGTCAGCCGCGACAACGTCCGCGCCGCCGTCACCTCCGCCTGGACCCAGTACACGGCGGCCCGCGAAAGCGTCGACGCCAACCGTTCGCTGGTTTCGGCGGCGCAGCTTGCGTTGAACGGCGTCATCGAAGAGCGCAATGTTGGCCAGCGAACCACGCTCGACGTCCTGAACGCCCAGAACGACGTCACCGACGCGCAGATCAACCTGGCGACCGCCCAGCATGACGTCGTCGTTGCAAGCTATGCGATCCTCTCGGCCATGGGCCATCTTTCGGTCGAGCGTCTCGGCCTGCAGGTGGCGAAATACCATCCGGAAGAGCACTACAACGCGGTCAAGGACAAGTGGATCGGACTGCGTACGCCCGACGGCCGTTGAGCCGTCTGCAACCTGCCCGCCTTGTAATCTGTTGAAATCCAAAGCTTCCCCAGAATGGGGATTCTCGTCAGCCGCTGCGTCGGCTACGCTGGCGGCATGATTCGTATCCGGTTCGTGCCGGAGGGAAATCTGGATTACGGTCACAAAAGGCGGCGGATGTGACGATGGCAACGGCAAGCACTGCACAACGCGAACCTTCGATGGAAGAGATACTCGCTTCCATCCGCAGGATCATCGAAGACAGCGATACGGGTCGCAAACCGCCCGAGGACAGTTCTGACCTTCGGCAGGATCTCGAGCCGTCAGCGGTCATTTCGGAAGCCGAGACCTTCCGCAGCGAATTGCGCGGTTCGGTTGACGTCAGGAAATCGGTCACGCTTGCTGACGTGCAGGCGCAGATCGCCTCCGACCCTGCGCCTGCGGCGCGTTTTGACGCGGAGCCTGTTCCCTCTTCCGAGCCGAGAGCTTTCTCCGGCGGTTTCGACCGTTTTGGACAGGACGCGCCGGTCAACTCGTCCGAAGTCGATGACGGCGAAGAGAAACCCGTGGCCGAGACAGTCGCTGAATGGCGTCGCGACCTCGTTATCGAGAAGGCGCCTTCCAGCCATACCGAAACCCGTGGCGAGACCGACGCCTCGAACGCGGAGGCGTCGTCGGCATTCAATATTGAAGAGCGTGTCGATTCTGCGATCGAGGCACGGGCTAACCAGCCCCGGCACGTCGAGCCCGCTGCATCAGCAGGCGACGACCTTGCAAAACCGTCCCTTGTTTCCGAACAGACCAGCCGGCAGGTCGCCGCGTCCTTCGGAGAGCTTTCCGAGGCTTTCGCCAGCCGCAGCAAGAAGACTTTCGACGAGATGGCCGAAGACATGCTGCGGCCGATGCTGCAGGACTGGCTGGACAACAACCTGCCGACGCTAGTCGAGCGGCTGGTGCGCGAAGAGATCGAACGCGTGGCGCGCGGCACCTGAAGCACGTCGCGTGAGGTTCAGACCACGTGCTTCAAGTCTTGTCTTGATTCATGTCGTTGCCCAAAACCGCGGCGCGTTTTTGGGCAACATGCATCAGCCGGCGACGCGCTTCATCAGGGCCATGGCGCCGAAAGGCGCCCTCACCTTTCCTTCTGTGATGAAGTAGATGAACACGTCGCGCGGTCTGACCGGCGCGTCTGTCTTGTCGTCGGCGCGCGGCAGGTCGTCGGGCACCCTGCCCTCGGACCACACTCTGGCGCGACCTGCCCAGGCGCCCAGGGCCTCTGGCGTGTAGCAATCGGGGTTGTCGTCCTTGCCGGTCTGCAGCCGGGCATAGATGAAATCGCCGGTGATGTCGGCGATCGCCGGATAGGTCGCATGATCGGCATAGACGATCGCCACCTTGTGCTTGCGCGCAAGCGCCGGAAATTCCGGCACGACAAAGGAAGGATTGCGCACCTCCACGGCATGGCGCAGCGTCACGCCATCCTGCTTCTCGGGCAAAAGCTTGAGAAAGGCTTCGAAATCGTCGGGGTCGAATTTCTTGGTCGGCGCGAATTGCCACAGGATGGGGCCGAGCTTTTCGCCCAGCGCGGCGACGCCGGATTCCAGGAAGCGCATCATCGATTCGCCTGCCTCGCCCAGCACCCTTCGGTTGGTGACGAAGCGGTTGCCTTTCAGCGAATAGACGAAGCCGTCCGGCGCTTCATTGGCCCATTTGACGAAGGTCGGCTCCTTGAAGCTCGAATAATAGGTGCCATTGACCTCGATGGTCGGCACCTGCCGCGTGGCGTAGTTGAGTTGTTTCGCCTTCGACAATTTTTCCGGATAAAAGGACGTATCCCACGGCTCGAAGGTCCAGCCGCCCATGCCGGCGCGGATTGTGCCTGCCTTGCTCATACTCGTCCTCCTATCGCCACTTGCACCGCTTCCAGCCTCGCAGGCAAAGCCTAGAAATCATGTCCGGCGCCGTCTGGCCATCCGAAAACAGCGGTTGCCGAGAAGCCTGCTGCCAAAGCTGGCAGCGTTTCCCGCCCGGATTCGACCCGAAAGGACTGGAGTTACGCCGCTTCCGGTTTCAGCCCGACCGTGGTGCGGTCAATGATTTCGCGCAGCGCAAAGGACGAGTTGATCTTGGTCACATGCGGCATGGCCGAGAGCCATTCCTTGTGGATGCGCTCGTAGTCAGCAAGGTCTCTCGCAGCGATGCGCAGGATGTAATCGTATTCGCCGGACATCAGGTGACAGGACAAAACGTTCGGGCAGCGTTTGATCGCGGCCTCGAAATCGGAAAGCGTTTTTTCGAACTGGCCCGACAGGGAAATATGCACGATCGCTGTCATCTGATGGCCCAGCGCCGCATTGGAAAGGCGCGCATGGTAGCCGCGGATGGTGCCGGACTTCTCCAGATTGTCCAACCTGCGGGAACAGGCTGATTGCGACAGACCTACCTTCTCGGCCAGGGCCGCGTTGGGAATGCGGCCGTCCTTCTGCAAAGTGTCCAGAATGGCAATATCGATCCTGTCCAGCGGCATTCTTCGTATATCCTGCGAAGTATGGGATTATTCGCGCAAGGATTATCCACGCTGCCCGGCAAGCGCAACCCCATTTCGCAAGCACATTCGGAACGTTTCGTGGTTCACTGCGTCTATAAGGAAGTGCACGCAGGCAAGGAGGATTGACTGCTATGCGCGTGGGTTGTCCCAAGGAAATCAAGAACCACGAATATCGTGTCGGTCTCACGCCCGGGTCGGTGCGCGAATATGTGGCGCATGGCCATGAGGTGCTGGTCGAGACCGGCGCCGGGGCCGGCATCGGCGCCGATGACAACGCTTACCGCGCCGCCGGCGCCGCGATCGCCCGCAATGCGGCGGAGGTTTTCGCCAGATCCGACATGGTGGTGAAGGTGAAGGAGCCGCAGCCGGACGAATGGGCGCAATTGCGCGAAGGGCAGATCCTCTACACCTATCTGCATCTGGCTCCCGATCCGGAACAGACCAAGGGACTTCTCGCATCTGGCGTCACCGCAATCGCCTATGAGACGGTGACTGACGAGCGCGGCGGGCTGCCGCTGCTCGCGCCGATGTCGGAGGTGGCCGGCCGGCTTGCCATACAGGCCGGCGCAACGGCATTGCAGAAGGCCAATGGCGGACGCGGCGTGCTGCTCGGCGGGGTGCCGGGCGTGCTACCGGGCAAGGTCGCTATTCTCGGCGGCGGCGTCGTCGGCCTGCAGGCGGCCAAGATGGCCGTCGGCCTCGGCGCTGATGTCTCTATCGTTGACCGTTCGATCCCGCGCCTGCGCCAACTGGACGACATTTTCAACGGCCGGGTCCACACCCGCTACTCGACCGTCGAAGCCGTCGAGGAAGAGTGCTTCTCTGCCGACATTATCGTCGGGGCAGTGCTGATCCCGGGCGCGGCGGCGCCGAAGCTGGTCAGCCGCGAAACGCTGTCAGGCATGAAAAAGGGCGCGGTGCTGGTCGACGTTGCCATCGACCAAGGCGGCTGCTTCGAGACCTCGCATGCGACCACCCATGCCGAACCGACATACGAGATCGACGGCGTCATTCACTACTGCGTCGCCAACATGCCGGGCGCCGTGCCGGTGACATCCACCCATGCCCTCAACAATGCGACGCTGCACTACGGCCTGCAGCTTGCCGACAAGGGCCTCAAGGCGGTGATCGACGACCGGCATCTGCGCAACGGCCTCAACATCCACAAGGGCCGAGTCACCAATGCCGCCGTCGCCGAGGCGCTGGGTTACGAAGTCATGGAACCGAAGGCCGCGCTGGCCGCAGCCTAGACTGGATCGGCACCGGACAGGCTTTGTGCCGACCTGACGCCAGACAACAAAAAAGCGGGGCAAAACCCCGCTTCCTCGTCTGTCAGGAAAACCGCCGGTTCATCCGCGGTCGGCCAACCTTTCGACACTGTCCATATAGCATCGCAGTGTTACGATGATGTGACGGCCCAGATTGACCGGCATATGGTTAAGAAATCCTTAGCATCAGCGCATTTGCCGGTCTGGTGATTTTCGAATTAGTCCATCAGCGCGTCGAGACCGCGGACCAGTCCCTTGAACTGCCCGACCCGCCGGATCGCCAGCAAGGTCCCCGCCACATAAGGCGCGGCGGACGATCCGGCGTCGTGACGGATCGTAAGCCTTTCGTCCGGCAGGCCGAACAGCGCCTCACAGGACAGAATATAGGACGGCAGGCGCAAGGCGTGCACCTGCACCCCTTCGCCCGATCCGACCGCGGCGCCCCGGGTTTCCGGGAAGCCGGAGACTTCGGATTGCGGCTTCGACGTCGCCGGCTTGCGGATTTCGGCCAGAGCCTCTGCCAGTTCGCGTGCGGTGCCGGACGGCGCGTCCGGCTTCCGGGCGCTGGCATAGTCGATGACCTCCACATCAGGCACATATTTGGCCGCCATCAGCGCGAAGCGCTTCATCAGCGTGGCGGTGATGGAGAAATTGCCGGCCGCCAGCACGCCGACACCATTGGCCTTCGCCGCCGCGTCGATTTCGGCATAGTCGGCGGCCCCGAGGCCGGACGTGCCGATGACGACATGTTTTCCTTTTTCGATGGCCAGCAGCACATGTCCTTTGACCACATGCGGCTTGGTGTAGTCGACCACCACGTCGGAAGCCGCCGCCAGCGCCTCATCGAGCGAGGCGGCAACGGTGACGCCAGCCGACGCAGCGCCGACCGCGATGCCGGCATCCTGTCCCGCCGCGCCGCGGGAAACCGCACCGGCCAAACTCAGGTCGTCCTGTGCCAGGATCGCCGGCACCAGCGCCTTGCCGACCCATCCGGTCGCCCCTGCCATCACCACCTTGATCGTCATCGCTGGCTCCTTCTCGCATTCATCCTGTCAACGGATATGGAAAGAGCCCGGCCTGTTCAAGCCGGGCTCCCCATTGTGTGTTGATCCAGACGGACGCGGTTTCAGCGAATGAAGTCGTCGAAACGCCGCAACGTCACCCGGCGGTTGCGCCAGTTCTCGTTCTGCGTCGGAACCAGCAGGAATTCCTCGCCGTAGCCGACTGTGTCGAGCGCGCGGGCCGGCACGCCGAACTGGCGCACCAGTGTGCGCTTCAGCGATGCGGCGCGATCCTCGGAAAGCGCCAGATTGGACGATGCCGAGCCGACGGCGTCCGTATGGCCCTCGATCAGGATTCGAGCGCGCGGATTGCGCCGCAGGATGCGCCGCAGACCGTCGGCGATGTTGTCGACCTTTTCATATTGCGACGGCGCGATCGCCGACGAGCCGAATGCGAAGTTGATCGACTGGATGTCAATGGAGGGCGCCCTGCGGCGAAGGTCGGGACGGCGCTTGAACTCGCGAATCGTCACCCGCTCATTGGGCCGGAGCTTCGTGCGCGGCGCGGCCTGCAACTGGCGCTCGATCTGCGCGCCAGAAGGCGTCGCGGCCTGGGCAAAGGCAAGGCTCGGCATGGCAATCGCCGTGGCGAGGGTGGCAGCGAACAAACGGCGGGTGATCATGGCTCAGTCTCCTTCAGCGCGCCGGGTGCGGCGCTTTCCGTATGCATATTTGCAAAAGGAGACTGAAGCAGAGATGAACGGCGCGTTCAGGCGGTGATTTAGCGCATGACGCTGTCGGCGCGCTCGGCAAAGGTCAGGGGTCGTATGATTTCCTTTTTCTGCGCCACCGGCACAAAGCCAAGTTTCTGGTAGAGCGGCAAGGCGGCGGGATGGTCGAGCGTGCAGGTCTGCACCGTCACGCGCTTAGGCCCGTGCGACCAGCAGGCTGAAATGGCCGACCCGAGGAACCAGCGGCCGAGCCCCTGCCCCGTGGCGTGGTCCACCAGGCCGAAATATACAAGCTCCGCCTCATCTGGCAGGTTCGGCTTGATGTCGAAGATACCGGCGGGCGCGCCGTCGAGATAGAGGATACGAATGTCGCGGTCTTCCCGATGCAGGCCGGCCGACAGTTCCTCGTCGTCCAGCCGCAACGCTTTCACCCAATGCCATTTCCGGCCGACCCGATCCATCATGTAGCGGTAGAAGTGGAGCGGGATGTCCTTCGTCCGCAACAGCGCGATCTGCCGGTTGTAGGGCGCCGGCGGGTAATGCGAGGGCGGCGCGTGCATTTCGAGGAACGTCACCGTGACGCCGATGTCATCGGCCCTGCCGTTCTGCGTCGGTGTCATTTGTCGTCCGTCGTCGCTGGCGTGTCGGCCAGGCGGCCCCATTCGGTCCACGACCCGTCGTAGAGCCGGTTTTCACTATGATCGAGGGTCTCGAGCGCCAGGTTGATGGCCGCAGCCGTGATGCCCGATCCGCAAAGCGTGACGATGGGCTTGGAAAGGTCGAGGCCGGCATCTTCCAGCAGCGCCCGCAGCCGCGGCTTTGAAAGCAGTTCGCCATTCTCGGAAAGCGCGGTGATCGGCACGCTGTGCGCGCCGGGCATGTGGCCGGAACGCACGCCCGGACGCGGTTCCGGTTCAGTGCCGTAAAAACGGCCCGAAGGCCGGGCGTCGGCGATCTGCGCCGAGCCGCTGTCGACGATCCGGCGCATCTCATCCAGCTTCACCACATGCGAGGTGTCGAAGTCGGCGTGGAAAATGCACGGCGCAACCTTGGTCGGCTCCACCGTCACCGGCCTGCCCTCGGCGATCCAGCGGTCGAGGCCGCCATCGAGGACGAAAACCTGCGAAACGCCCATTGCGCGGAACATCCACCAGGCCCGCGGCGCGGAAAAATAACCCGGCCCGTCATAGACGACGATCATGTCGTCGGCCGAAATTCCCATTGCGCCGACATATTGCGCGAAGTCCTTTGGCGCGGCGAGCATATGCGGAAGGTCGGTCTGCTGGTCGGATATCGCATCCTGGTCGAGAAAAAGCGCGCCGGGAATATGCGCCGTTTCGTATTCGGCTCTGGGGTCGCGCTTGTGCGAAGGCAGATACCAGGAGCCGTCGACGACCGTCAGCCCTGGTTGACCGAGGCGCTGCTGAAGCCAGTCTGCATCGACGGTAAAGGCACTGTCTTCAGCCATTTATTGTGCTCCGAGGGTTGAACGTCGCGCAACCGGTCAGACAGGCGGCGCCGAGCCGAAGCGTATACGAAAACGCCGGTTCTCGCGGCCTTTCTTTTCGATTTTGCCGATGTATATCTCACCGACCTCGCCGGTACGCTTCACATGCGTCCCGCCGCACGGCTGGCTGTCGATCGAAGCGTCCTCGCCGATGCATACGAGCCTGATGCGGCCGGTGCCGCTCGGCGGCCGAACGTTCTTCGATTTTATCAAGCCGGAATTGGCAGCCAGTTCCTCATCGGTGATCCAGCGTGTGAAGACCGGATGGTCGGCCCGCACCAGCTCCAGCAGTTTCGCGGTGACGTCTTCCTTCGAATAGCCGGTGTCCGGCAGGTCGAAATCGACGCGCGAATCGTCCTCCGAGACCGACGCGCCGGTTATCGGGAACGGGCAGACGACGCTGAGCAGGTGGCAGGCGGTGTGCATGCGCATCAGCCGGTGCCGCCGCTCCCAGTCGATTGCAATCGTAAGGCTTTCGCCCATTTCGGGAAGCGGCTGGTCCGGCGCCGGAACGTGGATGATCTCGTCCTTGGTCTCGCCGGTGACGGTGGCCGCGATATCGATGCGGCTGCCGTCACCGCGCTGGAAATAGCCAGTGTCACCCGGCTGACCGCCGGAGGTCGCGTAGAAGATCGTCCGGTCGAGAACGATGCCGCCACGGTCATTGATCGCGACCACCTGCGCCGCGCCGGTCCGCAGATAGGCGTCGTCGCGGAAGAGCGCTTCGGTCTTCAGGCTCATGCGTCGACCGTCTCATACGGCACGTCGATCTCAGAGCGTCGTTCCATCCATTCCGGCACCGGAAGAGACTTGCCGCGCAGGAATTCCGGATTGAACAGCTTCGACTGGTAGCGCGTTCCGTAGTCGCACAGGATGGTCACGATGGTGTGGCCGGGTCCGAGCTCGCGCGCCAGCCGGATGGCGCCGGCAATGTTGATGCCGGTGGAGCCGCCGACGCAAAGCCCTTCTTCCTGGATCAGGTCGAAGACGATGGGCAGCGCCTCGTCGTCCGGGATCTGATAGGAGAAATCAGGCGCAAACCCATCGAGATTAGCCGTGATACGCCCCTGCCCGATGCCTTCCGTTATCGAGCTGCCTTCGGATTTCAGTACGCCATCCGTATAAAAACTGTAGAGCGCCGCGCCCAGCGGATCGGCGAGCGCGATCTTCACGCCCTTGCTCTTGCCACGCAGTCCCGCCGCGACGCCCGCCAGCGTACCGCCGGAACCGACCGCCGAAACAAACCCGTCCACCTTGCCGTTGGTCTGCTTCCAGATTTCCTCGGCAGTGGTGCGGATATGGCCGTCGCGATTGGCGACATTGTCGAACTGGTTTGCCCAGATCGCGCCGTTGGCCTCGGTCGAGGCCATCTGCCGCGCCAGGCGTCCCGACAGTTTCACATAGTTGTTGGGGTTCTTGTACGGAACGGCGGGCACCTCGATCAGCTCGGCGCCGAGCAGTTTGATCGTGTCCTTCTTCTCCTGGCTCTGGGTCTCCGGAATGACGATGACAGTGCGGTAGCCGAGCGCCTTGGCCACCAGGGTCAGGCCGATGCCGGTGTTGCCGGCGGTGCCTTCGACGATGACGCCGCCCGGCTTCAGCAGGCCGCGCTGTTCTGCGTCACCAATGATGAACAGGCCGGCGCGGTCCTTGACCGACTGGCCCGGATTCATGAACTCAGCCTTGCCCAGAATCTCGCAGCCCGTTTCCTCAGATGCGCGCTTCAGCCTGATGAGGGGTGTGTTGCCGATGGCGTCAATGACCGAAGCAGGCATCAAAAAATCCTTCTTTGAATAAACAGGCTGCGCACCAAACCCTAAAAACGTGGCGCGCGGCTTTCAAGACATGAAACTCCCTGGACCGGATCATTTCAGGCTCAAGGCATATCGAAATGGTAAAAAAGTCGCTGCTTCGGAAATTAAAGCGTGCCAAGCTTGATTGTGAGCCGGGGAAAAGCAGAACACCCTTTTCATTCGATTTTCCTGTGGCTACAGCAGGTATGGGCAAGACTTGGGGTTATTTGATGCCACTCTACCGCGCCATCCCGAATGACGGCGCCGCCTGGATAACCGGCGGCAGTTCTGGATTTGGCCGCGCTATAGCCAAGGAGCTTGCAGCCGCAGGTTTCACCGTTGCCGTCACCGCGCGGGATGAAGACCCGATCGATACGCTGATCGCGGAAACGGAAGCGCTGCCGGGCCGCATCCTCGCTTATCCCTGCGACGTGACCGACGAGAAGCGCATGGCCGCTACGGTGGCCGCGATCGAGAAGGACGTCGGGCCGGTCGCGCTCGCCATCTTCAACGCCGGCAGCTATGTGCCCGTGGCGGGCGAGAACCTTTCCGTGCGCAAGTTCCGCAACGCTTACGAGGTCAACCTGCTGGGTGTCCTCAACGGGCTGGTGCCAGCGGTCCGCTGCATGAAAATGCGTGGCCGCGGACAGGTCGTGCTTGTCGGCTCGGTCAGCGCCTATTTCGGCTGGCCGACGACCGCCGCCTATGGCGCGACGAAAGCCGGGCTCAACAACATGGCCGAGTCGCTGAAATTCGATCTCGACAAGATCAATGTCCGTATCCAGATCGTAAATCCCGGTTTTATCGACACGCCGCTGGTGCAAAAGCGCGGCCTTCGTCTGCCTGCGACGCTGTCGCCGGAAGCGGCGGCGCGGCGCATGGTCCGGGTCATAGACCGCGGCGGGTTCGAAACCAGCTTTCCGCGCCGGCTGACATGGTGCCTGAAATTTCTCAGCATCCTGCCGCGTGCCCTCACCCTGCGTTTTGTCAAGATCCTGACGGGGTGGGAGAAGCGTCCGCTCAGCTTCGGAGCCCGGGTAAGCAGGCCGGACGCCGACATCAGCGAGAGCGTGCCGAACCCGAACTGACCGAAGACGTAAGAACATCCATAAAAAGGGCGAGACCGAAGTCTCGCCCTTTTTCATCGGCCTGTGCCGCTTGTCGTCAGGCCGCGCGCGCCGGCTTGCTGCGTCCGCCGAAGCGCCGCTTGTTGCCACCGAACGGCTTGCCGCCGCCGGGTTTGCGCTCGCCTTCCGGCCTGCCGGCCGCATGACGCTCGCCTTGCGGCTTGCCGCCAAAGCGATTCTTGCCAAAACCGTTCCTGTTCGGCTTGTCGCCGTTGCGCTGGCGGTCGCCGCGGTCGTTGGCCGGTTCATGGTTCCGTTCACCGAGCTGCCGCGGCTCGCGCTGTGGGTCAGGCGATCCGAGATGATCGGCGATCACATTCAGCTTCATGCGGACGATGCGTTCGACCTGGCGAAGCTTGCCGTTCTCGGAGGGATCGACCAGCGTGATGGCTGTGCCGTCGCGCCCATTGCGGCCGGTGCGGCCGATGCGGTGGACGTAGCTTTCCGCCTCGTCCGGCAGGTCGAAATTGACCACGTGGCTGATGCCGGGCACGTCGATGCCGCGCGCGGCGATGTCGGTCGCCACGAGGATGCGGACCGAGCCGGCGCGGAAATCATTCAGCGCCTTCTGGCGGGCATTCTGGCTCTTGTTGCCATGGATCACGGCAGCCTTGAAGCCGTCGCGCTCCAGATCCTTGGTGACGCGGTCGGCGCCATGCTTGGTCCGCGAGAACACGATGACCGACTTCATCGCCTCGTCCGCCAGCATGTTCGACAGCACCTGCCGCTTCTGCTTGGTGCGGGCGAGCACGATGGACTGGGTGATCTCGGCCGCCGCGGTGCTGTGCGGCGAAACCTCGATACGCACCGGGTTCTTCAGCAGCCCCTTGGCCAGTTCGGCGATTTCATCCGGCATGGTGGCGGAAAACAGCGCCGTCTGGCGGTCCGGCGCCGTCGCCTTGGCGATACGGCGGACATCGTTGATGAAGCCCATGTCGAGCATACGGTCGCCCTCGTCGAGCACCAGCCATTTGGTGTCCGAGAGGATGAGCTCATGTTCACGAACCAGGTCGGTCAGCCGGCCTGGCGTGGCAATCAACACGTCGACGCCGGGCGCGACCTTCTTGACCTGGCTGTAGCGCGAGACGCCGCCCAGCACGAGCGCCGTCGAGACATGCGCGCCCTTGGCGAGCACCTTGATGGTTTCCTCGATCTGCACGGCGAGTTCACGCGTCGGTGCAAGGATGAGAGCGCGCGCCGTCTTTGGGCGGCGCTTGGTGCCGAGCGCGATGATCTTGGTCAGAATCGGCAGCGCGAAAGCCGCCGTCTTGCCGGAGCCGGTCTGGGCGATACCGAAAATATCGCGGCCCTCGAGCTGGGCGGGGATAGCCTGTTCCTGGATCGGCTTCGGTTCGGTGAAGCCTGCGGCATGGGTCGCCTTGAGGAGCTGGCCAGTGATTCCGAGCTTGGCGAAGCCGGTCAGTTCCGCAGTGTTCTCTGTGGCAGAATTCAAGGATCCTGCAGGGATTTCATTTGTCAAAATAGTCTTCTTTCAGGCGGCCTCTGGCCGCAAACAGCTTGGCGGCAGGGCGCAACCTGCCGTCGAAAAATTTGTCATGAAACGACAAGGCGGCGGACCGATCCGGTCCGCGCGGCTGCGCTGTCGTGCCCGCAAGCTTCATGCCTGTGGGGCTTTTCCACCGCTTCACCGTTGCCGGAAAGGGAGAAACAGACGCAACCAGTCTCAATTCGTAGAGAAGGCCGGATTGCCCGGCCCAAGCGCCTATGACGCCGCATATGGAGGAGTTCGGCGCTAAAAGCAAGGCCCTTCATGCTGCGGTGCAACAAAACCAATCTGAAACCGTGGCTTGCGCTCGCCATTGTGCGCCGATACCAAAATGGAATTACCTTGGAGGAATGCCGATGAAGGACGTGCTGAAAGAACTCGAGCGCCGTCGTGACATCGCCCGCATGGGCGGCGGCAAGGCGCGCATCGACGCCCAGCACGCCAAGGGCAAGCTGACGGCCCGCGAGCGGATTGAAGTCTTTCTCGACGAGGGGTCATTCGAGGAATTCGACATGTATGTCGAGCATCGCTCGACCGATTTCGGCATGGCCGGCCAGAAGATCGCCGGCGATGGCGTCGTCACCGGCTGGGGCACGGTCAACGGCCGTCCGGTCTATCTTTTCGCCAAGGATTTCACTGTCTTCGGCGGCTCGCTGTCGGAGGCGCATGCCGAAAAGGTGATGAAGGTGCAGGACATGGCGCTGCGCAACCGCGCCCCGATCATTGGCATCTACGACGCCGGCGGCGCTCGTATCCAGGAGGGCGTGGCGGCGCTCGGCGGCTATGCCGAGATCTTCCAGCGCAACGTTCTGGCCTCCGGCGTCATCCCGCAGATATCCGTCATCATGGGCCCGTGCGCCGGCGGCGACGTGTATTCGCCGGCGATGACCGATTTCATCTTCATGGTTCGCGACACGTCCTACATGTTCGTCACCGGGCCGGACGTGGTGAAGACCGTCACCAACGAGACGGTGACGGCCGAGCAGCTCGGCGGCGCCTCCGTGCATACAACGAAATCGTCCATCGCCGACGGCGCCTACGACAACGATGTCGAGGCGCTGCTGCAGATGCGGCGGCTGGTCGACCTGCTGCCGGCTTCCAACACCTCGGAGATTCCGGAAATCGAGAGCTATCAGTCGGTGACCGAACACGACCTGTCGCTCGACCGGCTGATCCCCGACAACGCCAACAAGCCGTACGATATCAAGGAGTTGATCCTTAAAACCTGCGACGAAGGCGACTTCTTCGAAATCCAGCAGAGTTTCGCCAAAAACATCGTCACCGGCTTCGGTCGCGTCGAGGGCCGCACGGTCGGTTTCGTCGCCAACCAGCCGATGGTGCTGGCCGGCGTGCTGGACAGCGATGCCAGCCGCAAGGCCGCCCGCTTCGTTCGCTTCTGCGACTGCTTCAACATCCCGCTCGTCACCTTCGTCGATGTGCCCGGCTTCCTGCCCGGCACGGCGCAGGAATATGGCGGGTTGATAAAGCACGGCGCCAAGCTTCTGTTCGCCTATGCCGAGGCGACCGTGCCGAAGATCACCGTCATCACGCGCAAGGCCTATGGCGGCGCCTACGACGTGATGGCGTCGAAGCATCTGCGCGGCGACATGAACTACGCCTGGCCGACGGCGCAGATCGCGGTGATGGGCGCCAAGGGCGCGGTCGAGATCATCTATCGCAAGGACATTGGCGACCCCGACAAGATCGCAGCCCATACAAAGGCTTACGAGGATCGCTTCCTGTCGCCTTTCGTCGCTGCCGAGCGCGGCTATATCGACGAGGTGATCGCGCCGCACGCGACCCGCAGGCGCGTGGCGCGTGCGCTGAGAATGCTGCGCAACAAGGATTTGTCCAATCCCTGGAAGAAGCACGACAACATTCCGCTGTGAGGGGCGGCTATTTGCCTGCCTTCGATTTCGCTGGTTTGGCGGTTGACTTGACGCGGATGCGCATGCCTCCGCTTTTTGGACGCTCTATCTGGAAGGCGTCCGTTTTTTCCACGAGATCGCTGAGCTTCTTGAAACCAAAGTTCCTGGGATCAAAATCTGGATAAAGATTTGACAAGTGGCTTCCAACCGGCCCCAGCGACACCCACCCATCTTCACTTGTCATCTGCGCTATTGCCTTCTCGATGAGTGGTATTGCCGCTGAAGGCAGTTGCAGTGATTTCGCAGGTGACGTGCTCTGTTGGCCTGACGGCGCCGGCGGGGGTGGCAGCAGGTTTTCCGTATAGATGAAACGCCTGCAGGCCTGCCTGAAACTCTCCGGTGTCTTCTGCTCGCCAAAACCGAAGACATCGGCTCCTTCCTCGCGGATACGTGCGGCGAGCCGGGTGAAATCGCTATCCGAAGAGACAAGGCAGAAGCCGTCGAAGCGTCCACTGTGAAGCAGGTCCATCGCATCGATCACCAGCGTGATGTCGGATGCGTTCTTGCCTGTGGTGTACGCGAATTGCTGTTGGGGGATGATGGCGTGCTTCGACAGGATATCGGCCCAACCCTTGGATCGGGCACTTGAAAAGTCGCCATAGATGCGGCGGACGCTGGCTTCCCCGATCTTGGCTATTTCCTCGAACAGCCCGTCGGCGATCCTGGCAGAAGCATTGTCGGCATCGATAAGGACAGCGAGGCGTGGAGAACGGGCTTCGGAAGGCATGGAATCTCCTGACGACAGCAACTTGGTGACAGTTTGCCGGTTGATGGCAACGTTGGATTATAGGCAACCATCCCCATCATGACGACAGCTGAACCGATTTGTATTTCCACGGCTTCCATTCTCCACTTGAAGGCCATTGTGCAACGCGATACGCCGTTGCCGACCTTGCAGAGTGGAGACCGGCCGTGAGCGCGCAGAAGACCAGAACCGAAACCGATACGTTCGGCCCGATCGAGGTCGCGACGGATCGCTACTGGGGCGCCCAGGCGCAGCGTTCGCTGGGCAACTTCAAGATCGGCTGGGAAAAGCAGCCGGCTTCCATCGTGCGCGCCCTGGGCGTGGTCAAGCGCGCGGCGGCGGAAGCCAACATGGCGCTCGGGCGGCTCGACCCGAAGCTCGGCGAGACTATCGTCAAGGCGGCGCAGGAAGTCATCGACGGCAAGCTGGACGAGCATTTTCCGCTGGTGGTCTGGCAGACCGGGTCCGGCACGCAGTCGAACATGAATGCCAACGAAGTGATCTCCAATCGGGCGATCGAACTGCTCGGCGGCGTCATGGGCTCGAAGAAGCCGGTGCATCCGAACGACCACGTCAATATGAGCCAGTCGTCCAACGACACCTACCCGACGGCCATGCACATCGCCTGCGCCGAGCGCATCGTCCATGACCTTTTGCCGGCGTTGAAGCATCTGCACAGGGCGCTGGAAGCGAAGGTCAAGGCATTCGCCCACATCATCAAGATCGGCCGTACCCATACGCAGGACGCGACGCCGCTGACGCTCGGCCAGGAATTTTCCGGCTACGCCGCACAGGTGGCTTCCTCGATCAAGCGGATCGAGCAGACGCTTCCCGGCCTGCAGGAACTGGCGCAGGGCGGAACGGCTGTGGGTACGGGGTTGAACGCGCCGGTCGGTTTCGCCGAAAAGGTCGCAGAACGGATTGCCGCGATCACCGGCATCGCCTTCACCTCCGCGCCAAACAAGTTCGAGGCGTTGGCGGCGCACGATTCCATGGTGTTTTCGCACGGCGCCCTCAACGCCACCGCCGCCGCTTTGTTCAAAATCGCCAACGATATTCGTTTCCTGGGCTCCGGCCCGCGTTCCGGCCTTGGCGAGCTTTCCCTGCCCGAGAACGAGCCAGGCTCCTCGATCATGCCCGGCAAGGTCAATCCGACCCAGTGCGAGGCGCTGACGCAGGTCTGCGTGCAGGTGTTCGGCAACAATGCGGCGCTGACCTTTGCCGGCAGCCAGGGCCATTTCGAACTCAACGTTTACAATCCGCTGATGGCCTACAATTTCCTGCAATCGGTGCAGTTGCTGTCGGACGCGGTGGTTTCCTTCACCGACAACTGTGTCGTCGGCATCGAGGCCCGCGAGGACAACATCAAGGCGGCGCTCGACCGCTCGCTGATGCTGGTCACGGCGCTGGCGCCGACCATCGGCTACGACAATGCCGCCAAGATCGCCAAGACGGCGCATAAGAACGGCACGACGTTGAAGGAAGAGGCGCTGGCGACCGGTCTGGTCAGCGAGGCGGACTACGACCGCATCGTCAAGCCGGAGGACATGACGCGTCCGGGCTAGACGGCCACCGAAGGCTCAAGACGCATTCGCGGACATGTTACGAACGGTGAACGATGTGTCTTCCCGCATTAGGCTTTAGTGAACAATCAGCCTGCGCTATCTGGCGGTCATTCAACCTCGGAGATTCGCCATGTCCCTCAACTCTTCCGCCGGCACCGCTACGGCTGCCAACGCATCGGTCGCCATTCTGGCCGGGCGCGTCCTTCTATCGATCCTCTTCATCCTTGCCGGCTTTTCAAAACTGACGGCGATTGCCGGCACGGCGCAATGGTTCGCCAGCATCGGCTTGCCGATGCCGACGGTCGCGGCCGTCGGTTCAGGGCTGGTCGAGTTGCTTGGCGGTCTCGCCATTCTGGTTGGCTTCAAGACCCGCATCGCGGCAATCGTCCTTGCCCTGTTCACGCTGGCCGCGACCGCTGTCGCCCATCTCGATTTCTCGCAGGCCGGCAACGCGCTGATGCTGCAGAAAAATCTCGGCCTGACAGGCGGCTTCCTGCTGCTTGCCGTGCTTGGCGCCGGCGCCTACTCCATCGACGGACGCCGCAACTGAAATCTCGGCTCCCGGCATCTCAGGGCGTGGGTTTTCTCACGCCCTTTTGCTGCGTCGCCTCCAGCCTGACGAGATGCTAATATGCGCCTCCAGGGAGTTCCCCTGGAGGTTGCGGCCATGCCAAACGATCTCTTTCTGCTGACGGCGCGCCTGCTGATGGCGGGCCTCTTTATCCCCTCAGGGCTGCACACGCTGTGCGACATCGACGGGGCAGCGGCTTACTTCGCCGGCCTTGGCGTGCCCTTTGCGACGGCAACAGGCTGGTCCGTCGGCTTGTTCGAACTCGGAGCAGGCTTGCTTATCCTCGTAGGCTTCCTGACCCGGCCGGCCTCGTTGCTGCTGGCGGTTTTCTGTATTGCCGCCGGCTTCATCGGCCATTTCGGCCAGGGTGGCACCGACCCGGCGCTCGCATTCATGCATCAGCAGATGCTCATGAAGGATATTGCATTGGCTGGCGGTTTCCTGGCGCTCGCCTGTGCCAGCGCCGGCAAATTTTCCATCGATTTCCGACGCTTCGCCGCTATTTGACGGAAACGCTCGGTCCGCCTTCCACAGCCAGCACCAACCGGCGGCCGGTGATCTTCGCCAACTGGGCCAGCCGGCCGGCGGGCCTCTCGCCATAAAGACCGGCGAGGTCGGCTGGTATCACCAGAGCCAGCGTATCGCCGGCGCGGGCTTCCCATTTCAGCCGCGGCATCACGCCCGGCATGGAAGCCGTCAGCAGGTAGACCACACGCATCATCGCCGCCAGAACCTGCGCCCGCTCCAGATAGCGCTGTGTCGCAAGCCCCTTCAGTTCAGCCGAAGATTCGGTGAAAACCCCTTCATGCCGAAACAGATTGGTCAGCGCCAGAAATGCCCGGCCCGGATGATCGACGCCGATGAAAGAGGCATGGGCGATGATGTTGAGGGATTGGGTGCCCCGGTATTCCGGATGTGCGCGCCAGCCGATATCTGCCAGCAGGCAGGCCGCCTGACGATAACGGGATTCCTCGACAGTCTCCTCGATGCCGAATGCCTTGAGGGCGGCGCCTGTCCATTCGGCAAGCTCCTGCGCATGTTTCAGCGACCGCGAGCGCAGCCGGGCGAGTTCCTCGGCGGCCGTCAGCAGCGGATCGGTCTTCTGCTCCGCCTCATCGAGCAGCGAATAGAGAAAGCCCTCACGCACGCCGAGTGCGGAAACCACCAGTTTGGAGGGTCCCATGGCGGCGAGGATTTCCTGCAGGACCACGGCGCCATAGGGCAGCAGCGACCGGCGGTTCTTGGAAACGCCCTCGATGCCCTTGACCTTTTCGATCTCACCCCTGGCAACCTGACGCAGGAAATTCGACGCCTCGGCCGTGCCGATTTCGTAATGATGCATGACGCCGAGCGGGTAGTTGGTCATCTCCATATGGAGGCGTGCAAGGTTTCGCCATGTGCCGCCGACGGCGTAGAACACCCTGCCCTCGCCGCCTTGCAGCAACTTTGCGCGCGCCAGTTCGTCCCGGACGATCTTTTGCGCCTGAACAAGAGAATTCTTGGCCATGTCCTGCAGGCGCAGGCCGCCGAGCGGCAAGGTTATGCCGTCGCCGATGCGGTCGCCCTCGACATCGACAAGCTCGAGACTGCCGCCGCCCAGATCGCCGGCGATGCCATCGGCGGGATAGAACCCCGACATGACGCCCAGTGCGGAGTAGTAGGCCTCCTCGCGGCCGGTCAGGACGCGGATCTCGGTTTTGAGGACATCTTCGGCGCGGTGGATGAAGTCCGGTCCGTTGACTGCCTCACGCGCGGCCGCCGTGGCCAGCACGTAAATCCGTTCCGCGCCCGCCTGATCCGACAGCGCCCGAAAGCGCTGGAATTCGTCCATCGAGCGGGTCACCGCCTCTGGATCGAGACGCCCGGTCGAAACGATGCCGCGGCCAAGGCCGGCCAGCATTTTTTCATTGAAAAGGATCGTCGGTGAGCGGGCCAAGCCCTCATAGACGACAAGACGGATCGAGTTGGACCCGATATCGACGATCGAGACCGGCCGCCGATCCTGCAACCGGCCCTGGGATTCAAATATCATTAGAACGGTTCAATCTGGCCATGAAGCGCTCTAGCCCGCCGCTGCGCTGGATTTCTTGCGCCGCTTGAACTGGGCGATTCGCTTCGGCGCATGGGACTTCAGCGCGTCCCCTCGCCCGGACAGGCTTGGATTGGTCATGAAATATTCCTGCGCGTTGAACGGTTCTTCGCCCTCGTCCAGCGTCACCCGACGCGAGGTTCCGTCAGCCAATACTTCGAAACTTTGCTGGTTGTCCATGATGTTGCCGAGCATGATCTGACCGAGGATCTGCTCGTGAACGGTGAGGTTGGTGATGGGCACCATGCATTCGACGCGCCGGTCGAGATTGCGCGGCATTATGTCTGCCGAACTGATGTAGACGATGGCCTCGTCCGACGGCAGTCCGTGGCCATTGCCGAAACAATAGATGCGGCTGTGCTCGAGGAAGCGCCCGACGATCGACTTGACGCGGATGTTCTCCGAAAGCCCAGGCACCTGCGGCCTCAGGCAGCAGATGCCACGCACCACCAACTCGATCTCGACGCCGGCGCGGCTCGCCTCGTAAAGCGCGTCGATGACGATCGGATCGACCAGCGAATTCATCTTCATCCAGATGCGCGCCGGCTTGCCATTGTGGGCATGGGCGATCTCGTCGTTGATGTGATCGAGGATGCGCGAACGCAGCGTATAGGGCGACAGCGCCACGCACATCTCGCCCGTCGGCTCGGCATAGCCGGTGATGAAGTTGAAGATCTGCGCCACATCGCGCGCGATGCGCGGATCGGTGGTGAAGAACGACAGGTCGGTGTAGATGCGCGCGGTGATCGGGTGATAGTTGCCGGTGCCAAGATGCACGTAGTTGCGCAGCTTGCCATCCTCGCGCCGCACCACCAATGACATCTTGGCATGTGTCTTCAGCTCCAGGAATCCGAACACCACCTGCACGCCGGCGCGTTCGAGGTCGCGCGCCCAGCGGATGTTGGCCTCCTCGTCGAAACGAGCCTTGAGCTCGACCAGCGCTGTCACCGACTTTCCGGCCTCGGCGGCATCGACCAGCGCGCGCACGATCGGGCTGTCGTTGGAGGTGCGGTAAAGCGTCTGCTTGATCGCCACGACTTCCGGATCGGCTGTGGCCTGACGCAGGAACTGCACCACGACGTCGAAGGATTCATACGGGTGGTGGACGACGATGTCCTTCTCGCGGATGGCTGCGAAGCAATCGCCGCCATGCTCGCGGATGCGCTCGGGGAACCGCGGGTTGTAGGGCGCGAATTTGAGGTCGTCGCGCGGCACCGAGACGATTTCGGAAATCTGGCTGAGCGCCAGCGGCCCCTTGAGGACGCTGATGCGGCTGGATGAGACACCGAGTTCCCCGGCGACGAAATCGCGCAGTTCCTCCGGCATAGCCATGTCGAACTCGATGCGGATCACAGAACCCCGGCGGCGGCGCTTCAGCGCCGTTTCGAACAGGCGGACCAGATCCTCGGATTCTTCCTCGACCTCGATGTCGCTGTCGCGAATGATGCGGAACGTGCCGGAACCCTTCACCTCATAGCCGGGAAAAAGCTTGCCGATGTAGAGGCTGACGGCTTCTTCGAGCGGGATGAAGCGGACGTGATTCTTTCGGTCCGGCAGGCGGATGAAGCGGCGCAGCGCCGTCGGCAGACGAAGCAGCGCGCTCATTTCCTCACCGTTCTTACGATGCCGCAACTGCAGCGCGATGGAAAAACCGAGGTTCGGGATGAAGGGAAACGGATGCGCCGGATCGATGGAAAGCGGCGTCAGCACTGGAAAGACCTGCTCCTGGAAATGGTCTTCCAGCCAGATGTTCTCGTCCTTGGTGAGAGCGCTTCTCTCGATGGTCGCTATACCCTGCTTGTCGAGCAGGCCCATGAGCGCGGAAAGGCTTTTCTGCTGGTCTTCCTGCAGGCGCTCCACCTCCTTAAGCAATTGTTCCAATTGCTGTTCCGGCGTCCGGCCATCCGGGCTCTTCAGCACGATGCCTTCGCGCACCTGACCGGCCAGACCGGCGACGCGCACCATAAAGAACTCGTCCAGATTGGCGGCGGAAATAGACAGAAACCGGACCCGCTCGAGCAGCGGATGATTGTCGTTGAGCGATTCCTCAAGGACGCGCCGATTGAACTGCAGCCATGAGAATTCGCGGTTGACGAAACGGTCGGGGTTGCCGCTGTCGGCAGCCGATCCCTCGATGTCGATAAATTCGGACTGAATGGGCTTGAGTTCGTTCATGTCCCTGTTTTCTCCAGCAGCGCGTGCCGGTTATCCGGCTCAATTTATCCTCTGGCAGGGATTTGCGACAGTTTCATTTCATCGACCTTGCAAAGAAAGAGGATATGCTCCAAACGCTGCATATCGGAGCGAATTCAGACGGAGACGACCATGGCCGGCGGTTCCATTCCCCATTTCCAGAACGATGCCGGGCATGCGGCCATCGAAATCGGCGTCAAGGAATTCATGTGCGTCGGCGCCAATCCGCCGTTCGACCACCCTCATATCTTCATCGACATGGGCGACGAGGCCGAGGCGGTGTGCTCCTATTGCTCGACGCTCTACCGCTATTCGCCCCGGTTGAAGGCGACGGAAACCATGCCGGCGGGTTGCCTCTACGTCGACCGCGCCGCCTGAGCTGGCCCGATGCCGGACCAGCGGTCCCGGCCGATCCTCATTGCCGGAGCCGGCATTGCCGGCCTGACAGCCGCCATAGCGTTCGGCTTGCGCGGCTATCCGGTGCGATTGTTCGAGCAGGCAGAGCAATTGCAGGCGGTTGGCGCCGGCATACAGCTTTCCCCCAACGCAACGCATATCCTGAAGACCCTGGGCGTTCTCGATTTTCTGCTGCCGAATGCAGTGCAGCCGCCGGCCGTTCTGCTGAGGGACGCCGCATCGTTGAAGCTTCTGGCGCGGATACCGCTCGGTGAGATGGCCGATAGCCGCTGGGGCGCCCCTTATCTGGCCGTGCATCGCGCCGATCTGCAGGCGGCTTTGGTGCAACGGGCCGGGCAAATGCCGGGCGTGGAGTTGATCACCGGCGCACGGGTTACCGGATGCACCGCTCATGCCGCGGGCATTGCCGTTGCCGTCTCGAAGAACGGCGACACTACCACAGAATATCCCTCGCTGCTGATCGGCGCCGACGGCGTCTGGTCAGCAATCCGCAGCCTTGGCAGCGCTAACGCAACGGCGGCTTTTACGGGCGAGCTGGCATGGCGGGCGACGGTCGAAACCGACAGCCCGGGCGGCAAAGCCTTCGCCGCCATTGCGCCGACCGAATGCGTGACGACATTCCTCAGCCCGACCTTTCACCTCGTTGCCTATCCAGTTCGCGCCGGGCGCGCGGTCAACCTCGTCGCCTTCACCAAAGGCGTGCGGATAAGCGAAACCTGGTCGGGTCACGCCGATATCACCCTGCTGCAAACGTCCGTCCGGCGCGCGGCGGCTCGTCTCAAGGCGATGATCGAACTGGCAGGACCATGGACGGTTTGGCCGGTCCATATCGTGGATCAGAAACCAGCCTGGGTATCGCAAAGCGTGGCGCTGATCGGCGATGCGGCGCATGCCATGACACCTTTCGCAGCCCAAGGCGCGGCCATGGCCATCGAAGACGCTGCGACGCTTGCCGCCTTCGTCTCGAAAGTACCGGATGGCGGATTGGCGGACGGGCTGAACGGATGGGAGCGCTTCCGCCGGCCCCGCATCGCGCGGGTGACGAGCCGCGGCGCGCTCAACAAGCTGGCCTGGAATGCCGGTGGGCCGGTCGCGCTTGCGCGGAACGTCGTGCTCGGCCTTCGGTCTCCGCAGCGCCTCGCCGCCGACCTGGACTGGCTGTACGGCTGGAGGATGCCGACCGATCAATTGTAGAGCCTGAGGGAAAGCGCCAGCAAGGGCGGCACCGGCGTCCACCAGCCGGTGCGCAGGCCGGCGGCGCGCAACGCCGCCGCCGTCCAGGTGTTGCAACCCATCACCGCCGTGAACCGGCCATTGGCCTCGAAGAAGCCGTCATAGTCATTGTATGCGGCGCCATCGATTGAAATCGGTCCATTGGCTCCTTGCCGGAAACTGGCTTCGATAAAACCAAGAAGCGCCTGAAAGCTCGCCTCGTCGAGGTTGATGGCGATGACGTTCGGTTGCTGTTGCGAGATTTCGCCGGTCAGTTGAACGTGCATCACCGAAACATCGAGGGTCAACCCCTTGAGCAGCGGGGTGAGCTTCAACTGCGACCATGTCGGAGTCGCAATGTAAAAGGCACGACTGCCCCAGCCAAAGGCGATATGGCGGGCCCCGGCGGCATCGATCGGCAGGCCGGCGGTTCTGAGGAAGGCGAACCGCCGAAGCAGCGCCTCGTCTACTGGAATCGCTATGTCGGTATGGATCGGATTGGCGAGAACAAGGATACGATGGCTGGCAAGCTGCTGCGGCCTGGCCGGCCAGAACGGCCGCGGCACCAGCGTTCCAAGCGCCACTGCGAGGGCAATGGCAAAGGATGTCACCGCAGCCCACCGCACGATTCCGGATGCTCTCACGAACCTTGAGCCTCAGCGTTCGGCGAAGAGTCGAAAACAGGATCGGATAGGGGCGGCTTCGCGGCGTATCGGCAAAACAACATCCGGCCGTGATGCGGCCGGATCGGTTCACCGCAAGCTTGCATCTGCGTCAGTGGAGAATTTGCGACAGGAACAGCTTGGTGCGTTCGTGACGGGGATGGTCGAAGAACTCGGCCGGTGTGTTCTGTTCGACGATCTGACCCTGATCCATGAAGATCACGCGGTTGGCGACCTTGCGGGCAAAACCCATCTCGTGCGTCACGCACAGCATGGTCATGCCTTCTTCTGCCAGCCCGACCATGGTTTCCAGCACTTCCTTGATCATCTCGGGGTCGAGCGCGGATGTCGGTTCGTCGAACAGCATGATGCGCGGGTTCATGCACAGCGAGCGGGCGATCGCCACGCGCTGCTGCTGGCCGCCGGACAGCTGGCCGGGATATTTATGCGCCTGTTCCGGGATTTTGACCCTTGTCAGGAAGTGCATGGCGGCCTCTTCCGCCTGCTTCTTAGGAACCTTGCGCACCCAGATCGGCGCCAGCGTGCAGTTCTCCAGAATGGTCAGATGCGGGAACAGGTTGAAGTGCTGGAACACCATGCCGACCTCGCGGCGCACCTCGTCGATCTTCTTCAGATCGTTGGTGAGTTCCTTGCCATCGACGATGATCTTGCCTTTCTGGTGCTCCTCGAGGCGGTTGATGCAGCGGATCATCGTCGATTTGCCGGAACCCGACGGGCCGCAGATGACGATGCGCTCGCCGCGCATGACCCTCAAATTGATGTCCTTGAGGACGTGGAACTCGCCATACCATTTGTGCATCCCGACGATGTCGATGGCGACGTCGGTGTCGGACACCTGCATCTTGTTGGCGTTGACTTTCAGCTCTTCGGCGCTGACTGCGTTCTCGGTGGCCATGAACCGGGTTCCTTGCCTATCGTTTGTGGCCGGTGTCGAGCCGGCGTTCCATGTATTGCGAATAGCGCGACATGCCGAAGCAGAAGATCCAAAAGACCGCGGCGGCGAAGACATAGCCGGTCTTGGCGGTCTGCGGCGTCGCCCAAGTCGGGTCGCCGGATATGTTCTGCTTCACGACGCCGAGCAGATCGAACATCGAGATGATCAACACCAGCGTCGTGTCCTTGAAGAGGCTGATGAAGGAGTTGACGATGCCGGGGATGACCAGGGTCAGCGCCTGCGGCATGACGATCAGCCCCATCTTTTGCCAATAGCCGAGGCCGAGCGAATCCGCGCCTTCGTACTGGCCCTTCGGAATCGCCTGCAAGCCGCCGCGAATGACCTCCGCCATGTAGGCGGACGAGAACAGCGCCACGCCGATCAGCGCCCGCAGCAGCTTGTCGAACGTCACGCCCGGCGGCACGAAGAGAGGCAGCATGAAGGATGCCATGAACAGCACCACGACCAGCGGTACGCCGCGCACCGTCTCGATGAAGACCACCGAGAGGAGCTTCACCGCCGGCATCTTCGAGCGTCGTCCCAGCGCCAGCAATATGCCGATCGGCAGCGAGGTGACGATGCCGACATAGGAGATCACCAGCGTCACCAGCAAGCCACCCCACAGAGGGGTCTCGACAAAGCGCAGCCCGAATGCGCCACCAACGAGAAGGAAAAAGGCGATAAAGGGGAAGACCACGAAAAACAGTATCGCGTTCAATCGCTTGAATGGCGCTCTTGGAATCATCAGCGGCACAATCAGCGCCACGAAGATGATGCCTGTCAGGATCGGACGCCAGCGCTCTTCCAGCGGGTAGCGCCCGAACATGAATTGACCGAAACGGCTGGTGACGAACGGCCAGCAGGCGCCGGACCATCCCGCGGGCAGTTGTCCACCCTGTTCCGTGGTCAGGCAGGCGGTGCGGTCGGCGCCGCTCCATATCGCACTGAAGAAAAGCCAGTTGAGGATTTGCGGCAGCGCCCATGCAACCACGAGCGCGGCGAGGATGGTCATCACTGAATCCGTCGGCGTAGAAAACAGGCTTCTACGAATCCAGGCTCCCGGCCCGACTTGCGAGCGGGGCGCGGTCTGCGCAAGCGTCATCTCGGTGCGCACCCAGGACATGTCATGTTCCTGCATGGCTCACCTTTCCTTCAACGCCATCTTGGTGTTGAACCAATTCATCAGCACTGAAGTGAAGATGCTGATACCCAGGTAGACAATACCGAATATGACCACGACCTCGATCGCCTGACCGGTCTGGTTGAGGATCGTGCCGCCGATTGCATAGAGATCGGGATAGCCGATCGCGACGGCGAGCGAGGAGTTCTTGGTCAGGTTCAGATACTGGCTGGTCAGCGGCGGAATGATGATGCGCATCGCCTGCGGGATGACCACCAGTCGAAGACCCTGTCCCGAACGAAGCCCGAGCGCGGAATAGGCTTCAGTCTGCCCCTTCGGCACGCCGACGATACCAGCGCGCACGATCTCGGCGATGAAGGAGGCCGTATAGAAAGACAGCGCCAGGAACAGCGACAGGAATTCCGGCTTGACGTTCGTTCCACCGGTGAGATTGAACGTGCCCTTCTGGGGGAAGTCCATGGATACCGGCAATCCGCCGAGGAAGTATCCAAGCAGCGGCATGCCGACGATCAACGCCAGCGACGTCCAGAATACCGGAAAGCGCTGGCCGGTGGCCATCTGACGGGCATAGGCGCGGCGCGCGACGTACCAGGAGAGCAGTATTCCGGCCAGCAGCCCCGCGAGGATCAGCCACGAGCCGTCGCCCCAGACGAAGCGCGGAAAATAGAAGCCTCGATTGTTGAGGAAGGAGCCGAACGGCAGAGCAAAGCTGTCGCGCACATTGGGTAGCAGCGCCAGCACGCCCTGGTACCAGAACAGGATGACGAGCAGCGGCGGAATGTTGCGGAAGACCTCGACATAGACCATCGCCAGCTTGCGGATCAGCCAGTTGTTGGACAGGCGGCCGACACCGACCAGAAAACCGACGATGGTGGCGGTGATGATGCCGCTAATCGCGACCACCGCCGTATTCAGTATGCCGACGACCAGAGCGCGGCCATAGGACGAATCGGAGCCGTAGTCGATCATCCGATCGGAAATGTCGAAACCGGAGCGTCCGCGCAGGAAGCCGAAGCCGGTCGAGATATTGGAGCGCCGCAAATTCACGATGGTGTTGTCGACGATCCACCATATGCCAAGCACGAGCAGCGCGATCAGGATCACCTGGAAGGCGATGCCGCGAACTTTCGGATCGTAGAGCAGCGACGCCTTGGCCGGCTCCGCTTCGTGATAAACTTCTTGCGCCACAGGGTTCCCCTTCCTGTCGGCCCGGCCGCCTGATCTTTATTGTTTGCGTGCCGGACGAAGTGAATGGGCCAGGGCGTTTGCCCCGGCCCATTGGCCGATCAGCGGATGGGCATGCCGTATTGCAAGCCGCCCTTGGTCCACAGCGCGTTGATGCCGCGCGCGATCTTGAGTGGGCTACCCTGCCCGACATTACGCTCGAAGATCTCGCCGTAATTGCCTGTAGCCTTTACGATATTGACAACCCAATCATTCGATACGCCGAGGTCGGTGCCGATTTTGGTCTCTGCCTCTGAGCCAAGCAGGCGCTTGATATCGGGATTGTCGGAGTTCTTCATCTCATCGACATTGGCCTGGGTCACGCCAGCTTCCTCGGCGTTGAGCAACGCAAAGTAAGTCCATTTGACGATGTCGAGCCACTTGTCGTCGCCCTGGCGGACCGACGGGCCGAGCGGCTCCTTGGAGATGATCTCCGGCAGCACGACGTGGTCGTTCGGCGAGCTCATCTGCAGGCGCACCGCGTAGAGGCCGGACTGGTCGGTGGTGTAGGCGTCGCAACGGCCTGCGTCATACGCAGCGTTGGCCTCCTCGAACTTCTCGAACACGACCGGGTTGTACTCCATCTTGTTCGCCTTGAAGTAGTCGGCGAGATTGAGCTCGGTGGTCGTTCCGGACTGCACGCAGATAGCCGCGCCCGAGAGCTGCAGAGCCGAGTTGACGCCCGGCAGCTTCTTGGAATTGATCATGAAGCCCTGGCCGTCATAATAGGTAACGCCGGCGAAGTTCAGGCCGAGCGCGGTATCGCGGTTGATCGTCCAGGTGGTGTTGCGCGACAGAATGTCGATCTCGCCCGACTGCAGGGCGGTAAAGCGATCCTTGGCGCTCAGGCCGGTGAACTTCACCTTGGTGCCGTCGCCGAACACCGCGGCGGCCACCGCGCGGCAGAAGTCCACGTCGATGCCGGTCCATTCGCCCTTGTCGTTCGGGGCGGAGAAGCCGGCCAGGCCGGTATTGACGCCGCACTGGACGAAGCCCTTGGCCTTCACGTCGCTCAAGGTGTCGGCCGAGGCGGCCGAGGCCATCAGCCCGATCGCAGCCGCCGCTCCCAAAACGCTGATTGCAATGTGTTTCATAACCCACAAACCCTTTTCTGTTGTCCGGGGCATGGCCCGGTCATTTTTGTTTCAGCGCAGCTGAGCCGCTCCAGCCCACTTCCGAAGCGCGACGTGGCCAGCCTCTATGCGGGCTGCGTTCCCGTTCACAAACTGCATCGAAGGCGATTATTCCTGTTAGGTCAAGGAAAATGACCAAATGGACAAAGGTTTGGAATTGTGGACCCTTAATCGCCTCAAATAAGGTCATTTGTCTCAGAAATTAGCTGATCCAAAGCGCGGATTAGATGCAGTTTCGGGCTCGCCAATGTCCTGCAACAATCTGGTCCAGCATTTGCGCTCCTGGCTGCAAGCGGAGGATGTTGCGCCTGTGCCGACGTCGCATTATGGCTTAGCCACCAACGTCAGGCAGCAGGCATATGACGAAAGACAAGGCCCTGTGGGGCATCAACACGCGTCTCGCCCACAGCGGGAACAATCCGCGCGATTATCACGGGTTCGTCAATCCGCCCGTCGTCCATGCATCGACTGTGCTTTATCCCGATGCCGCGACGATGGTGGCGCGCAAGCAGAAATATACTTACGGCACGCGCGGGACACCGACGACCGACGCGCTGGCGCAGGCCATCGACGAACTCGAAGGTTCGGCAGGCACGATCATCGTGCCCTCCGGGCTGGCGGCCGTCACCATTCCTCTGCTGGCGTTTGCCGAGGCCGGCTCGCATCTCCTGATCGTCGATTCGGTCTACAATCCGACGCGCAGTTTCGCCGACACGATGCTGAAGCGGCTCGGCGTCGAGGTGGAATATTACGATCCGCGAATCGGCTCTGGAATCGCCGCCCTGCTGAGACCGAACACAAAAATCGTCTTCACCGAATCGCCAGCCTCCAACACGTTCGAAGTCCAGGACATCCCAGCCATATCGAAGGCCGCACACGAGCACGGCGCCATCGTTATGATGGACAATACCTGGGCGACACCGCTTTATTTCAAGCCGCTCGATTTCGGCGTCGATGTTTCGATTCATGCCGCGACGAAATACCCGGCGGGCCATTCCGACGTGCTGCTGGGTACGGTGTCGGCCAATGAACGATGCTGGAAGCAACTCAGTGATTCCTTCTTCATGCTGGGGTGCTGCTCGGGGCCGGACGACGTCTACCAGGTGCTGCGCGGCCTGCGCACCATGGGCGTGCGGCTTGAGCATCACCAAAGGAGTACGCTGGAAATTGCTGGCTGGCTGGAAACGCAGTCGGGCGTGGCGCAGGTGCTGCATCCGGCGCTGCCGAGCCACCCGGATCATGCGCTCTGGAAGCGCGATTTCTCCGGCTCCAGCGGGATATTCTCGATCGTGCTGGACGGCGGCAGCGTGAAGCAGGCGCATGCCTTCCTCGATGCGCTGAAGATTTTCGGTCTTGGTTACTCATGGGGAGGTTTTGAAAGCCTGGCAGTGCATGTCAGCCTCGCCGACCGCACCATCGCCAAGGGGAATTATGCCGGACCGGTTCTGAGGTTGCAGATCGGGCTGGAGAATGTCGAGGACCTGAAGGTCGATCTGACAGCCGGGTTGGCCGCGGCGGCGGCTGTTTGAAACATCTGCAGCGGCAAATCCATGTGTCCTGCCTGAAAGCGTGTTGAGATGCCGGGCTCTACCCGTTAGTCTCACACCATGTCGACGATCATGGACATGCTTCGGCCGCTTCGGCTGACCGCCACCCTCCTCGCTCGCTTCTGGCCGCAGCTGCTGCTCATCGGGGCAGCGGGCTACATCGTTCGCGATCTTCTTCTGGAGGCCGCGCTCTTTGTCGGCGTGCGCAATCCTGTCGGCGGCATGATCGTGTTGTCTTCGGTGGTGCTGGCGAAGCTGCTGGTCGTGGTGGCCATGTTCGCCGCGCTTCAGCCAGGCCTGCCAGCCCTGGCGGCGCTGCGGCGGCAAGCGGGCGGCGCCATTGCCGAGAAAGACCAGAAGAGCAGCGACCGAATGCTGGCCGTCACGGCGGCTGTGATCCTGCCCTTCTTCGCCTACTACGCCGCCTGGGGCTTCCTCGGCGATACGGTGCGGGAATACTCCCGGCTTGCTCTGGAGCGGATGCAGCTCGGTGAGAAGCTGAAGGTCTTCGACCTGCTGGAATCCACCGGGCTCATCGCGTCCATCCTGGCCTGCTGGGCTGTCCGCTGGGTTTCGAAACGCATGAGCAAGCGTTCGCAACAGCCATGGTGGCGGCTTCTGACCGTTGCCGCCGATGCGAGCTGGGTGTTCATCACGCTCTACGCGATCAACGAATGGAAGAATGCCTTCATCGCCTGGATCGGCGCCGCCGCGGTCCTGGATACGGGCGGGGAGCAAGGCGCGAGCCTGTCGATCGCCGCCTATGCGGCCGATGGCTTCACGCCGGTCGAATTCATCCAACCCGCACTGTCCACCCAGTTGCAAAGCCTGTTCTTCTACGCCCTGCTGCCGCTCATCTGGCTGGTGATGGCGGCGATCATCAACGGCTATGATCTGTCGGCGAAACCATCGGCGGCAACGCCGCCTGTTCCGTCCGCCGGATCGAGCTGGCGCAAATGGCTGCACGATTTTGCCGCGCATTTCATCGGCGGCTACCGATCACGCTACAGTCCGGTCTGGAGATGTCTCAAGCTGACGCTCGGCACGGGTCTGGCGACCTTGCTCACCTTTGTCGTCGCCTACCGTGCGATCAATTGGTTCGGAGCATGGCTGTGGTACGCCGCGACCCGGACCATCGGGCCGTTCGACCTCGACACCTGGAATGTCATCGCAGGCGTCATGGCGGTGTTCATCGGCAGCCCGAGCGATCTGGACGGCGGCATATTGTTCGACGCAGTCAGGATCGCCCTGCTCGCCGCCGTGCTTGAATATGCTGTATCGACCGACACGCAGCGCCAGACGGAGCGTCGGGCGGCAGCTATTTGAGAAGAAGCGAATCGGGCATTCCGCCGTATAGCGCCAGCGACAGCATCAAGCCGTCGGCGTCCTGGGGAATCACGAAACTTTCCGCCATCCGGATGGTGTCGCCTTTGCGACTGGCCTCGGCTGTGCCGCAATGAGGTTTTTGCGCCGCATCAGGACGCATCTTGCGCACGACGGGATCGACCATGAACGTGCCTTTCCAGCGGCGGCCGCGGTCGTCGACAAGCGCGAGCTTGCAAGGGAAGCTGTCACGCAGGCGCGCTTCGTCTTCGACGGCGGCTTCATATTCGGCCAGCACGACCGTGGTTCCGGGCAGAGCGCCGGGCAACCGAGCCAAGCCGGTCAGTCGCCAATCGGCTCCGGCATAGGACTGCGATGCGCCTTTTTCCACGGTTGTGGGAGAGCGGAAAGCCGCGCGCAGCCACTGGATGAGTTCGCCCTGCGAGTGGACGACGATGGCCACCGGCAGGACCACGGCCAGCGCCGCGAGGCTCAGCCAATAGGATTTGCGTGGGTGCGGGTTCGCAGACACGTCCATCATTCGACCTTGAGTATCCAGGGCATCTGCTGGCCACCCCGGCTGAGCGTGATCGATGGATGGATGTCGTCTGTCGAAAGCGCGGCCATGTCGATCCAGGCCTCCTCCGCCAGAGGTGCATAGGGAGATCGCGCCACCAGCAGCCTGGCGCCGGCGATCTGGCTTTCAGGAACCTCGAAGATCATCAGCATCGGGCGCGGGATACCGGGCTCGAACTGCTCGTTGCCCGGCATTCCCGGCACGTTGGTCAGGCGCTGGCTGTAGCGATAGCGCAGACCATCCGGGCCAAGCCACTCAGCCGATGTGAGGCCAAGGCTTTCGTTCTTCGCCTCGACCGCGGATTCGACGACCACCCATACGCCGGACGTCGCATAGTGCTGCGTCCGGCTGAGACTGGGGAATGTAATGCTCCGCGCCAGATACACCTTGGCGATGCCGATGGCGAAGGCGCTGGTGTCGACCCGTTCGCCCTGCCTGCCGGCGACGGGCACCGGCGAGGTGATATCGCTGTAGAGTGGCGTGGAGCGCTGCATGGCGTAAAGAACGCCCGCGGCCACGATCACGGCTGTCAGGCTGCGGACAGCGCCGTTCATTGCGGCCGCTGCTCCGCCGTCACCGGCAGTTCCACCACAGCCACCGTGTCGCCATTGAACCAGCTGGAAGCGCCATAGAGATTGTCGCGACGCTTGTAGAACTGGCCGCCGACGAGCACGCGCAAAGCCCGAGGCACGGACAGCCCCGCCGGCCACTCCCAGGCGATGACCATCTTTTCCGGCATGCCGGGGTGAACCGGACTGGCGATCCAGGAATCGCGCGCAAGATGCACAACCGGATTTTTCAAGCCGGGTATGGGCGGATCGAGCGAGATCAGGTTCGTCGATGCATAACTCGAGACGGCGGAGCGATTCTCCAGATCGAATTCGAGCATCACATAGGTCCTGGGATCGGGCGACGGGATACCGGTCGGCGGGGTGTTGCCGGAATAGGCGCGCTCGGGCGTGATGATCCAGCGGCCGGTGTCGATCGCCTTGCCCGGCGCGACCACCGGCACGGGCTCCGGATTGGCGGCGGCATAGACGGCCATCCCGAATGAAATTGCTGTGGCTGCAAGGCCGCCAATACCGGCGATAAGGAGGGCCAGCAGGCGGTTTCGCAGGGTGGATTGGCGCTCGTCAGTCATGTCGTAGCATCACGCAATGAAATGCTTGTCGTTACAACCTCTTAACAGAAGTTGTTCGATCACGTTTCGTCACATCCGAAAAAGCTTCGCTGCGCAGCTCTCGCATCTACGGCATGGCCGCTGAACGAGAGAAATGGCGATCCCGGCAGTTCTCGAAGATTTGGGAGTTTACAGTATCTTATGGTCGGGTGCGACCAAATAGAGGCCCATTGATTCAATTGGAGGATTTTGCACAGTGGTCCCACCCTTGGTTCTAAGGAGAAGGCAAATGTCAGACTGGCAGGATATAGCGACAGCGCCGAAGGATGGGAGCCTTGTCTTTCTGCGGAATGGTGAGATCGAGTACGTTGTCCCGTTCTGGTGGAGTGTTCGAAAACGACGCTGGGAAACCCGATTGCTGGCCGTATGCAGGTCTGTACCGGGATGGTGGAGCAAGGACGCCGATCCGCCTACAGAATGGCGTCCGCCCGCGCCCCACTCTAAGGAGATAGAGGGATGACCCAAGACCGAGTTGAATGGAAAAACGGTCGGCTGGATGAGATTGTCTCAACGCGAGGCGCGCACCTGGAACACATGGACGGCAACAAATGGTTTCTTTCATTTCAGCATGAAGATGGAACCGAAACTGCGCTATGGTTCTCGTCTAAAGACCTATGGAAACCGTTCCACGAAACTAGACCCGCCGCCATCCGCCAGCAGGGAGAGGAATGATGGGTAGTGTCGAGGTGCAACCGGACGTAGATTATCGCGATTTGTTAGATAAATACGGCACTATCTATTCTGCTGGATTTACGTGGCACCCATCTCCTGGCGTGACGACTTCATTCCAAGCGCGGTGGTATTTCACCAAGGAAGATTGTGACCGCGCCACTGCCGACACACTCAAGAGCATGGGCTATCAAAGACCACGCTGGTGGCAGTGGTGGCGCTGGAATGAAATGAAACCGGGCCGTGAGGTTTCACGGATGCTGACAGATGCGCCTTCGCCCTGACGCTCGCCGCATACTCACTCTGGCCCTGATCTATGGTATCGGGATGATGGTGGTTTTTGCGTTTTCGACTATAATAGCAGCGCTGTAAGGAGCGAAAATGCAATCGAGATTGCTGACCGACACGCAATTGGAGTTTCAGGCGCAGAAGGCCGCGCTCGACGCTGCCCAAGCTAGAGGTTCTTGGCCTACACTGTTCGGCTTCACAAGCCCGTGGCTAGCGTTGGTTCTCGTCGCGTGCTTTGTCTTTGCGACATTCCTCTCCATCATCAGCGGAGAGCCAAGGCATGATCGAGCCAATTACGACAAGGCTCTCAACATGTGGCTTGCCGATTGCACGAAGACCGTCGATCAGTGCGCCGCCGAATGGGACAAGGGGTATACCCTGCGAGAGATTTACGGCAAGAGGGCGCGCGGCTAGACGCCCTTGGCCTTCGCATAGGCGTTGCTGCGAATATTGTGCCCGCCAGAAGTGTGATGGATGAAGGTAAAATCCCGATCCTTGCGGCCTGCACTCTGACAGTCACGGCAATAGAAATGTGGACGAAGTGCCGGGGCCATGCAGCTATGATCCGCGCCAAAACGCTCGATCAGCTTATCCATGTCCAGCATGGAATGCTTGTTGCAGACGTGGCAGTTGATGGAGAGGGTTGAACCCATCTCCTTCATTTTGCCGAGGGTATCGACGGAGAATGGATATTGGCGGTCGGACATGGGGAGAGGATAGGACGAGGCGCGATGTTGAGTCTAGCCGTCAGAACGATTGGCTGCGATGCGCTGCCGCAATGTCTCTACATCCTTCTTAAGGTCTATGATGACATCGCGAGTGCCGTAGACCGACCCTACGTCCTGCCTCAGTTCATCGACACGGCGATTCAGGTCCAGAACCTCCTGATCCCTTGCCCGGTTTCGTTCCGACCATTCGTTGCGGGTGACGGCGCTGAGGCGAAGATCGGAGACCGCCGCGTCAGTCCTCGTCCGATCTTCAACGCCGCGTTGCGCGCGCCAGTCCATTTCCTGCCGGGTCACGATCTTTTCCGACAGGGAACCGACCGAGGTTTTCAGATCGTTGGTGGCCTCACGAATCGGCATATAGGCCAGTCCGCCGATTGCAACGACCGCCGCGAGCATGACGGACAGCGCTTGCCATTGCGGCTTGTTTCTCTCAGCCAATGTCGATGAAAGGGCCGCGATGGAGTTCCGGGTTTCATTCGAGAAACTGGCGAATGAATTTTCGATCTGCTTGAATCCTGATCGCATCTCCGATTCAAGATCGGTCTGTCGTCGCCCCAGGTTCGTGACGCGCTCGCCAAGCTGCGCGTGGGCGGCGTCGAGATACTGCCGTGCCACATCGTTACCGTTTGCCATGTCGTCATCCGCCATTTCGCCCCAATGCCCCTATGCGATGCTATTTAGCCCAGCACTTTTGCGAAGCGCCGAACCTGTTGTGGGCCGCGACCTGATTGGAAAAGGCGCGGTCGTTCTTGAGAATGTAGACGGAGCTATCGAGGCTCGGTCGAAGCTTCGACCAGCCGTCGCACACACTCTGCCTTGTCGCTGTCTGACAGCCCGAAATCAGCACACAACTGAGCAGCATCGGCAGCAGTAACTTGGTCATCGATTTCGTTCCTGTCTCTGAGGGTTTTGACGGATAGCTCCAGCGCGGCCACAGCCGCGTCCTGACGGCCTTCGCGCTTGCCGACGATGTAGGAGCCATAAGAGAGCAGCGCGGCCCCTGCGAGGCCCGCCACAGCCAGTTTAAGCCACGTAGGGATGAAGGCGAGGGCTGCGGCCAGCATCATGCTGTCTCCCATTCCTTGCGAATAGCCTTGATGCGCCGGACGATCCAGATGCCGGCCGCGAGCGAAAGCCCGCCAGCAACGACCCCACCAGCGATAATCATGCCGATGGTCTGCCAATCCGCATCGCGCAGGAATGCGACGAGGCCGGCGCCTAAGCCGCCTGTTCCGAAGATGTAGGTCAGCCAGTTGGTTTTCTGTTTGACTTCGGTTTCAACCTTCTTCGGAACAACCTGCTTTTCCGTCTCGACCACGACAGGCGCGGCCTGCACTTCCGGTGCTTGCAGAACGGGCGCTGTCAGGTCCACCAGAGCGCGATGGAGAGCGGCGCGGGTGCGAGGACCCGGAACGCCGTCAACCGCTTCCTTGGCCTTCTTCTGGAACGCCTTGAGGTCGCCCGGATCGAGGCCCAGCAAGGCAAGTGCCGAGCGGGCATACCAGTTCACGCGATCATCGAAGCCGTTCAGGCCGCCGTTGATCTTCTTGGTGATCGTCTCAATGTCACCCTGGTCGGCGTAGCGGTTGAGATCGTGCGTGTCCCAATACCAGATGGGGCCAAGGCCCTCCCACGGATCTGTGTTCACAGCGTCGGGATTGGCTTCGAAGTCGGGAGCGTTCGACGCAATCTTGCGCGCCCATTTGGTAAATTCGCGATAGTTCGCCCGTCCGGTGATCTGGATCGGTCCCCTGCCCCGGTACTTGGACCCGTCGCCCTTGACCGTGTTGCCGAGGTCCTTGCGCCCTTCATAGCGCTTTTGGGCCGCAGTCGGTCCCCATAGCTCGCGGTCGAAGTTGAATGATCCGCTTTCGTGAAGGAGCTGCGCCAGGTACTGGGCAAGCCGGTGCGGCTGGTAAAGGTCCAGCGTGTCGCTATAGGTGTTGACAGCCGTCACCATGCTATCGGCGTTCGCCTTCTGCTTGGCCGTCAGTTTTTTCCCGACGATCTTCTGGACGAGCGCGAGCGAAAGCGGCGCACCCGGAGGCACGTTCGTCATTGGATTTCCTTTCGAGATGTGGTGGACTGCCCCTATGGGCGAGGATTACGATCCGTGGGGACCGGGTAAGCGCGGGATGCTGTTGGGAGCGGCGGTGGTGCAAAGTAAAGGGCGGCTCCGAAGAACCGCCCCAATCCTAGGCTTGCCTGGACGCGCCGAACCCTAACGCACCAACCCCATCTGGCCCTAAACTTGCCTGCCACAACCGCGACAAGCCCCGCCCAGCCTTAACACATCCACGCCCGACCTACCCTGGGCAGAACTCAAACACGGTGAAGTAAACCGTACCGCCGCTAGTGTTTGAAATGGTGATCTCATCACCTGCTGACCGCCACGCGCGGAACGTACCCGTTCCGGGGTCGGCTACCGCACCAATTCCCCAAGACGTACCGGCTACCATCGACACCATAGTTGCCCCTACGCCGACAAGCGCCCCTGCTTGCGGTCCTGAGCCTGCCGTGAGCAAGAGCACGGAGCCGACGCCAGTCCTAACCGTGAACTTGCCCGTCGATGCCGCCGCAATCGTCAGGGTTTGAACCCGGAAGTACCCGGTTTGCCCTTGCGCGCCGACTTCCATAGACGGGCCGATTCGCCCCAGCCGCGCGATCTGGTCGGTCTTCGCCCCACCTGCGTTTGGCCGCCGCGCCTTGTCATCGAGGAAGCCAACATTGTTGTAAGCGTTGACGATCGAAGTCATCCCCGTACCGGCCACTGAGTCTCGGACAAGGGCTACAGCATTCGCCCCGTCATAGACATTGCCAAAGGCAGTGATGTAGGCGAGATACGGTGTCGTTGCTCCGCTCGTTCTAACAACAATCGCTGCATACTCTCCGGTCATGCCGCTGAGGGTCGAAGGGGCAAACTCCTTCACATAGTTGTTCTCAACCGTCTGGAAGTTGCGGTCCCCATTGCAAAGCGCCTGGTGGAGATGCATCACAGTCCCGAATATTTTGTTTCCTGCGATCTTTGTTTTGCCAACGGAATTTCCGTTCGGGAAAGTTTGCGAAAAAATCGGCAAGGTTAGGCCGGATGAGATGCGCGCCGTGTTGTTTTCCGCCGTCAGTGCGCTCTTATCGACGGCACCTGTAGCACTCGATCCAACAAACAGGGCCGGCACGTAGCCTTCATAGACGATCTCGTTTCTCGAGACATTGCCACCCGAGATTTGGAAATCAATCTCCGGATCGCTTGCCGGCACGGACAGGCCATCGTTTCTCATAAACAGGTTATCGGTGATGCTATTGGCAAACGCTCGGGATTTGATGGAACGGCCAAAGTTGTTCTCGAACGTCACACCCTGCACCAGCAGTTCGCTCGGCAGATACACGCCGGGGAACGCGCTGAATGGTGTGAAGTATGCCAACCCATCCTGATCGGTTGTGTAAGTTTTGTCCTCTGAATAAGCCGATCCTATCTTGCCCCCGATCATGATGACTTTTCGGGCGTAAGTGTTTGCCGCGCCCTGCGTTATACCTACGCTACGAACGCCAATCGTTCCCGGCGTTCCTTGACCTGTCGGCAACGCGGCTTTCTCGACAACCGACCCGGATAGATCGACCTCAGAGTAGCCACCCTCGATAAGCAAGGCATCGCCGCCGACCAGCGTATTCATGCGTCGAATGTTACGTACGCCAGCATGCAGCCTGATCCGGGCGATATTTGCGTCTGCCATCGTGGCGGCATTGTTCCTGATATGAAGACCGCGATTGCAGATGGCGCCAGCGTCGAGCGTAATGCCTTCGATATCCACGAGGCGCTTTGTGCCGCCCATATCTAGGATCAGCGCAGTTTGCTTCTGTACGCCGCCGCTGTCGAAATCGATCCGGGCGTCATCGCCTCGGATTATTAGGTCGCTGGTGAGCGTTGCGGAGAGTGGTGCCGTAAGGGTGTATGTGCCGGTGCCGAAGTCGATGGGCCGGCTGCCTGCGATCTGTAGTGCTGCCGCAATGGCCGTGTCATCGTTGCTGCTGAGCGAGCGAACTTTGATCGTGTCCGACTTCATGATGTAGAAGTGCGGAACGCCGCCAGCGCTCTGCTCCAGCACGTCAGGTGTACCGGGATCGGTGGTGGAAGGATCGCCGTATAGCGCGCCCGATCCTTGCGTCTGGTTAGTATCGAGGAATGCGGTTTTGACAAACGGTGCGGCTGTTGCGGGAGTGTCCGCCTCGGCCAACGCCTTTGTCGCGAACTCCGGAATGACTGATTGGAGCTTCCCCCGCTCCGCTACTGTCATAGCGACCTTGGATGCGCCGTCGCTCATATCGTCCATGTTGCCAGTGGTGGCTACAGCAGCGAGATCACCGGGTTGAACGGCACTGTCAGCAGTCACACCTTGAGCGGCGGTTGCAAACGCTGTCACATCTTCCAGAGCAGCCGAGCCGAGATCGCCGGGCTGGACTGCCGTATCCGCAAGATCACCCTGTGCCGAGGAAGCGAACTGGTTTGATCCCTGCGCGGCGATGGCCTGAGCCACGGTGAGCGGGGTCATTGCCTTGGCTGGGTTTGTTCCAGCCTCGGCTTCTGCCTGACTGGCGAGGGGGCGGCCTGCTGCGACAAAATCGGCCGCCGCTACCCTCAGCGTGTTCAGCCCGTCATCAATGGCTGTTTCGACCGTAGAGGCCGGCGAAACTGCCGCAGGCAGGTCTTTGATGCGAATGTTGGCCATGGTCAAAATGCCTTGATGATGACGTTGAAGACAATCGATGGCTGCGCGTTGGGATGGGCCTCGTTGTTGCCCGCCTCCGCCGTGTCGCCTTCCACGTCATGCGTGTGCGCGCCGGCTGAACTGGTGGTGATTGTCCCGGTCGGCGAACTGCCCGCGCCACCGTTGCCGCCCGTCTGCGAACTGGCGTTTGGCACCGTATGCGTGTGCGCTCCGGCACTGGCTGCGCTCAGGGTCCCGGCTTCGTGCTTGTGCTTGGGCAATTGGCCGGTCAGCAGGACATGTGATGCCGTGCCCAGGATACCGCCCAGGGTTCGTGCAACAGAGCCGTAGAAGGTGGACAGGACCCCCGCGTCCGTACCGCCCATGTTGTCTTTGCCGACACGGGTGCGTCCGTTGCATTTTGGAATGTTGAAGGTGGTCGTCCCGTCACCTGCGCCGTAGGTCGTTCCGATGACCGTGAACAGCGAGGCGTAAGCCGATCTGGATACGGCTTGCCCGTAGCAGAGAAGCCAGCCAGACGGTGCGTCCGTACCTGCGAAATCCGCGACCATGCCTATCGGGGCGGCGCTATCGACCTGGCCCTTTGTGGCCGCATCCGTCGCGGCTGTTCCATCAGCCAGCCCCGTGATCCTCTTGTCTCCCATTGGGAGATTTGCGAGCATTGCGCCGGAGCCGTTACGCGGCACCGATCCGGTCAGGGCCTGGGCGATATCTTCCAATGGCGGGTTGTGCTGACTGGCCAGAATGTTCTGGCCAGTGACCGCCAGATATCCGGGCGGCAGGCTGTAATTGGCATTGGAATCGCGGGGCATCCATTGCTCCATGAAAAAAGCCGCCCCAGGGGACGGCTGGAAATGTCGATTGTGTGAGGATTTCTGATCGGCTAAGAACGGCGGATGAGCATCGAGCGCGAAGCCGCAATATTTGGTACGGTCGTGGCGATCATCGGATCAGCCGGAATTTTCTGGATCATGCAGAAGCTGGCCCGCATGTGGCCCCTGTCGGCATGGCTTGCCTTCGTGGTGGTTATTCTCGCGTGTATGTTACTGCTTGCGTGGATGCTGGATAGGAAAGCTTCGGACCAAGCAACGCGCGAGCGATCCGATCGGACATGAGTTTAGTTGCCTGATCTGTCTGACCAAGCTTTCCAATTGCATCATAGATGCCCTGCCCAGCCCCGCCCTGACGTGTCAGAAGTCGCGCGATCTCGGAATAGATTGCGTCTTCCTTGCCCCTGATCCTTTCCGGCGTCATCCCCGTAAGAGCCTGAACGATGCTTTTGGTCGCCTTGAGCGGTTCTCCTTGGGCCGCCTTGCCAATCGCTCCTGGCTGCGTCATGTCGCTGATGCGACGATCCGTAGCTTGCCGCGCATAGGTCTTGCTGTTCTCAGCCACGGATGCACGAAGATCGAACGACATAGATGCGCGGTCGATCTCATCGAACAGCGCTTCAGCTTTCGTTTTCCCGATAGCAGCGGTGAGTTTTTCTCGATTGGCGCGACTGGACAGGTCTTTGATGGCTTTGATGGCTTCTCGCGCGTCCGTACCGCCGTCCTGCACCGTGCGCGTGACATTTGCCATCACATCGTCAAGCCGGGATCGGACACCCTGCGCCAAGGCTTCTTTCTCAGGCCCCGTCATGCCGCTTACGGCCTCATCTACCTGATCGCGCGTCATGGACGGTGATAGGAGCTTTGAGCCTAGGTCTATCGCTTTCGAACGGCGAATGGGGTCCGCCGCCGTTTCCAGTGCTTTGCCGTATTCGGGGACCAAATCCTTTAGGTGGCTACGCAACTCTTGTGACAGGTTCGAATAGGCGCGTCCTTTGGCTGTGGTTCCGCCAAGCTTGCCGGCCCCGTCAGCCTGATCCGCCACTTCGTTGAGACCGCGGGTAATATAATCAAGCTGGCGAACGTCAGGCAGATTCTCGAACGTAACCGCGCCATCATCTGCAACATGCGCCAGGATTTGCTTCGAACTGTTGCCCTCGGCCCGCATGAGTGCATTGGCTTCATTGATCGCGCTTTGCGGAACGCGGGTTTTGACGATGTTCTCAATCGCCTGGCCGCGCGGATCGGCATAGTCGATAGCCGCCTTGTAAGCATCGTCATAGGCGCTCGACCGAGCGGACGCAGAACCTTGCCGGATTGCGGTCCGCGCCGCCGTTACGCCTTGCGGCTGGCCCAAGGTGGCATTCAACGCATCTGCTACCGACTGAGTCGCGCGCCCGGTTCTGTCAGCGATCGCTTGCCTCGCATCGATAGCTCCCGGTCCGCCCCGCTGGATAGCTGTATCAAGAACGGAGCGGGCATTTGGTCCCGCATCGGCAAGCATCGCATCTGAGCCGGCGCGCGCCATGTTCGCCTGTCCGGTCACCCCAAGAGAGCCATCGGCATTCAGCACATTGCCGAGTAGCCTGAGAGCTTCCGGCGACGCACCGGCCTGTCTTGCAATAGGACTGGCGGCAAGCATGTTCTTGCCGGCCTCATAAGCTTTAGACGCTCCTGCACCGATCAAAGGAAATGCAGCGCCAGCCGCCACGCCACTTCCGGCGCCTATGACCCCTTCCGTCAACCGGCTTTCAGTGTCCGTTCCCGATCCTGCGCCATACAGACCGCCAAGGATCGCCCCGTCGCCCAAGCCAGCCAGGACGCGCCCGATAAGCGGCGTTGCTCGGCTAGTGAGGTTCGCCGTTAGAGACGCTGGTCCCGTAGCTAGTCCCTGCGCCACGCCACCGCCGATTTGACCCGTGAGATATGAGCCGGGATTGGCTTCTTGTGCCTGCGCCTGATTGCCTCGCATCTCTGAGAGCACCTGGTCGCGCGGGACGCCGGAAAGCCAGCTTGCCGGATATGAGGCCAATTCATCGCCGAATCCGGCTGTAGCCGTATCGGCGGCACCATAAGCGGCGGATTTTGCCATGCCGATCTGAGGCGAAACTTCTCCGGTCTGCCGATTGTAGCCCTCGACCCTCGGCGGAACGTAGGCGGGTACACCCTGCGGCTGGTTGGTGGAAGGATCAACGGTTGCGCTCGCGTCCGCACCCATCGCCTTCTTGAGAGCCGCCATAGCGCCAGCCGGATCATCACCAGTGACGCGGTATTTCTTGCCGTTAGGTCCGGTGATCTGGAATGTCGCCATTACTCGACTTCCTCAATGGTGTAGCCGTCGATGACGGTCGGCTGCTTCGGACCTGCCGTGATCTGTTTTACGAATTCACTCGGCTTTGGAAGCCCCCCATCCGCTTGCCGCCCAAGCGCGCGTTCAATCGAGCGATTGTACATCTCGCGCATCTGAGCCTTGAAGGCGATGGTAACGGGTGTATCGCCGGGCTGAGCGAAGTAAGCCTTTTTGGTCCGCTCCATTTCTTCGGGAGTAGCTGCCGCGCCGGTCGCAATGCGAAGCGCGCCTTCGGCCCATGCCGTTGAAGCGGCATCGTATATCTGGCCTTGCTCCGATTTGAAGAAGTTGCCAGCAATCGGCGCAGAACGCGCCGCTGCATCGGAGATGTTGGCCGGGTCGAACTGCTTCTCCAAATCCAGAAGCACCGGCTGCGACTCGTTTTGAAGCGACTGGAACAGCGTGAGCTTCGACTGGTTTTCCGTAAGCTTCCCGCCTTTCGGCGTGATGCCGCCGCCGCCAAGGGGCGCGTCGATTGGGTCCCATTGGCCGGTCTGATCATTCCACTGGACCGCCAATTCCGAGCCGTCATCGCGTTTCAA
The DNA here is from genome assembly GCF_031457045.1 of Mesorhizobium sp. BE184. Lineage (NCBI taxonomy): Bacteria > Pseudomonadati > Pseudomonadota > Alphaproteobacteria > Hyphomicrobiales > Phyllobacteriaceae > Mesorhizobium > Mesorhizobium sp. BE184. The sequence continues at coordinate 1,138,211 of NZ_JAVDVU010000001.1, read as the reverse complement.
CTTCTGGACGGTTGGGGCCTTCGCCCCTCCGGCATTCGGAGCCGTAAGCCATTCGTTCGTGTTTGGATTGAAGATTGCGCCGCCGCCCGCGTTGACGAGAGGCTGAGGAGCCTGCTGCTTGTTGCGCAGGGCGTCGAGCTGCGCCCGCTTATACTCCATATCCAGTTGATTGCCGGGATCGGCGTTCTGCATCTGCTGCTGGAGCAGAATGGTGGCGATCTGCTTTTCCTGCGGCGAAGCGCCCGGGTTGGATAGCGCCTGAGCAATAGCAGCCTGCATTCCGGGGTTCATGCCCTGCTGTGGCGCGGGAGCGGCTTGTGCCATCTGCTGCGGCGCTTCTGCAACCGGCATATCCTGAATGGTCTGGGGAGCGGACATTGCAGGAGCGGCCTGTTGAGGTGCGCCAAGTGCCGCTGCAATCGCAGCCTGTGGATCGTTGCTGGCGACTTGTACCGGCTGGCCCTGTCCTGCCAGAGACATATAGCGATTGGTTCGGCTGGCGGCGTGTTCGGGGGCGGGCCGGAGGAAGTCATTCACGATAGCCGCCGCTGCTGTTCCGGTATCAGGCGCACTGAGGATCGACTGTGCCGCCTTGGCTTCCGGCCCTTGCAACTCGCTCATGAGGAAATCGAGCTGCGCATTGGTATCCGATGGATCGACGCCGCGCTGGCCGGCGAACGCCTCATAGGCTCTCCGGCGTGGCCCGGTAAGCTGGTAGAGGCCAAAGCCGCCGCGCGAGCCGGGAACAGTCGGGTTCTGCTCGTTGATGCCAGGGTTGAGTCCGCTTTCGTCCTGCATGTTCAACACGAAGGCGTCAGCCACATGCGACGGCAATCCGCGGTCGATCAGGCCCTGACGAATAGCGCCTGCTTCCGCTGTCTGGGGGATCGATGGCGGGGCGCCAGAGGGAGCCGCTACAGCGCTTGACGGAGCCGGAGGGAACTCCGCAGCCCCGCCGCCCGTCATACCTCCCAGAAGGGCCGCTATGCGGGACTGTGACCCTGCCGCGTTGGATGCCTCGGCCTGATTGGCCCGGCGTTCCTTCAGCACACCGCCAAGGGCGTTGACGACGCGCGCCGCGCCCTGTGTCCAGTCGCCCACAGGAGACGTATCGCCAGCCTGATTAAGCAGCGCCCCGGCGATCTCGCGCTGACGTGCGATTTCTTCCGGCGTCATCTGCGCGCCACCGGCGCCCCAAATGAATGCCTCAAGAGGATTGGACAATGCCATGTCAGCGCCTCGTCAAAAGCTGCATAAGCCAGTTCGGGGCAGCGGGTTGCTGTGGCTGGGCCACCGGCATTGGAGTCCCCATGCCGAGCAGCGATCTGAACTGCTGTGGCTGCTGCGGCTGCATCTGAGGCTGTGCGGGCTGGTTAAGCTGCGGCAGAAGGCCGAAAAGCGAACGGTTCATGCAGCCCTCCCGTAATCCACACGGTAGAAGCCGTTGGGGTCAAGGTTGACCGCTTCCGGCACCACGTCCAACACTTCATCGGCCATCAGGCCCATATGCGTCGTCGCATCGCCCTTGTACTTGAAGGTGTAGACCGACATGCCGTTGAACAGGGTGCCGACGCGCTTGATGTCATGTTTCAGCCTGCGATCCGAGAACAGGCCGATACCCGCCGAAGCCAGCCCGAACAGGCCGCCCATCTTCGCCTGAGAATTGGCAAGCTGCGCCTGATACTGCTGATTGACGAGGCCGGTGTAATCGACGCCGCCAACGCCAGTCTGCGGCGAGCCTGGCGACTGCGAGCCGGGATTCGCAAGCTGGGAGCCGGACATGAGGCCGATGATTTCATTGATCGGCTGATTGCGGGTTGCCTGCGCTTCGCTAAACGCCTGAGAGCGGCCTGTGAGCGCAAGCTGATTGAGCTGATCGGTGTTGGCGTTCGTCATGCGGGACATCTCGCTATCCCACGCCGCCGTTCCGGGCCTCAGACCGGAGTTGATGAGCTGGGTGCGGAGCGCATCGGCGTTCTTCTGCTGCTGGGGAAGGATGCGTTGGGACGCAAGGTCGTAAGCCCAGTTCGAGGCATCATCGTTGTTGAACTCGAAAGGCTTGTCGAGATAATCGCCCAGGAATGCCGACTGGTCCGCCGCGATGTTGGCAAGATTGCCTTGCGCCTCGGTCGTCTTGTCGAAGATCGCCTGCTGTTCGGGATTATAGGTCGTGGTCTGGCTGTACTTTGGTGTTTCGACCCACTTACCCTGGCTATCGTAGAAGCCGTCTGTCCCTGTCTTGTCGTATGTGACGGACCCCCACGGATTGATTTGGTCCGTCATGTTCAACTGCTGCTGGGTGATCGCTGTATCGCGATTCATCCCGGCTTGCGCCTGCGCGGTTGCGACCGGATCGGGCGGCTTTGGGCTGCTCACCATGGGTAATCTTCCTTCAATATCCCGACAAGGAATCCGTCCCGACCGGGACCGTACTTGTTGCGAGCCAGGCCTTCGACCTGCCCGCCAAGGCGCTCTGCGATGCGGACAACCGCCGCCTGTTCCGTTTCGACTGTGATCCGGCAGCATTTCAGGGAGGAAAAGACGTAGTGCCCGACCTCAGCCAGAAAGCCCTTCGTCCAGCCGCTTCCGGCAATCGAGACGTGAATGTCCGGCCCGGTGAAGCAGTTGAACACCGCGCCGGCTACGACCTTGCCGTCTCTCTCGATCCCCATTGCCGTATATGGCGGATAGATGATCCGTCCGACCCGCTCCCCGACGAACGCGGCCACGCGCTCATCATCAACGATCTTCACGTCACTATCTCGGCTGTCTGATAGGTCAGCTCTACCCGGATGATTTCAGCATCGGTTGGAACGGGATCGCCGCTTGTAAGCTGGAGCGACACCGAGCAGGCATAGCCGAGTCCGCCGACTGAGCGCCATTTCTGGTTGATCAGCGTCGGAAGCGGGCTTCCCCATGTCGATTGGCCCCATATGCCGACACCCCACACGCTTGACGCCTCGGAGGCCGATGCATCCGGCGCGGCGGGCATGGTCATGTTGAAATCGGCATGAAAAGTCAGAAGCTCGTTTACCTCCAGCCTTGAACGCTGGACAGCTCGCGCAAGCTCGGGGATTTTCAGGGAGGCCGGACTGCCGAAATCCTCGAATAGCGGCATGTAAACGCCGGTATAGGGAGCGCCATCGTCAAGCCCAGAAACGTTGGCCTTGAATAGCTTTCCTTCCGAGGAGCCGAAATAAAGCTCGCCCTCAAAGACCTCCATGCAGATTGCCTGCCAGTTCGTGAATCTGGACCATGCACCAGTCCGCGCATTTGCGACGAACAGGACCGGATTGCCTCCGTCTGCGAGCGGTGGCGAGACCACCACCATCTGATTGTCGGGCCATACCTCACAGGCCCAGCCTGTCTGCCCGCGCTGGACCGTCGCTTCGTTCCATGCGTCCTCAATGGGGTAAGATACCGCCGTGGGCGACAGGGCGGCATAATCACGCTGAATAGCCTGCGAGAGCGGTACGAAGCCAATTGTAGTCGCGACAACGATATCGCCGCCGGCCCGGATGAATGCCTTGTTCCCGAGCGGCCTGCCGATGCGATAGACGCCGACCTTCGACCAGCTCGCCGCCTCACTCGGATTGTTGCCCTGATAGACAGCAACCTCGCCCTCGGAGGTTACGAAGACGCATTGCTCCGATAGTCCGCCTTGCTCGCCGGCATCGAGGGACCATGTGTATCCGAACAGCAGCGCTCCGCCGCGTCCGAACACTCCGCCAAGAGGAAACTTGGTCAACTCCCCGCCGATCTGGTCTACAGGCAGATACCAGGCGTCGAGGCTTTCCTTCTGCATGAAGAATAGACGGTTCTTGTAGATCCACACATAGCAGAGATCGGCAGTCGTCAGCGATCCTGACGGGAAGGTGATGCCGGGGACGACATTGGTTTCAACGCCCGACGCCAACGCCTCGCCGCCATCAGCGTCCGTGATCGTCTCGTTGTCCTGAAAGCTGCCCGTGATGCCGTTAAGCAGCAAGGCACCCTCGCCCGGCGTCGAACTTGGAACAACCGAAAGGATCGTCCCCGTTGCGCCCGAAGTGCCGCCGGTAAGCAGACTTCCTTCCGTGAAGTCGGTCACTCCCGCGTCATAGGGTAGCGCCCACACGCCACCGGCAACTATCGGATAGAATGCCGTGCCGTCATAGATGAAGCCTTCGCTTTCGCCATTGACGCCGACAAGGAAGATGCCTCCCGTGGTCGCGAACTGGACCACAATCCAGTCACCACCAAGCGCTCCGGTGAATACGTCGAGACCGTCCGTCGAGTTCTGCCCGAACGTGTCGCCATCCTCGGTTTCGAGGGGATCATCGTTCTCTGTCGCGATCATGTAGTTGAAAGCGACCGGGACATTGGTCACATCGAAAATCGTGTCGCTGTTGGAGGCGAACAGCTTCCGGTTTGTGCCCACGACATAGGAGAACAGCGACCGCACGTCCTGCCCATCGCCGCCCAGTGTGGCGTATAGTTCCTTGCCCCGGCGAAGAACTGCCGAAGTCGAGTTCGGGAAGTAATTATCCAAGATGGCCGCGCCCTGCGGCAATCCCTGCCCTTGAGGTTGCGCCAGGTTACGGTTCGCGATCCAGCCGCCTGTGGGGGCCGGGAACATCTTGATCTGTGATGTTCTGGGTTTTGATTTAGGAACTGGGCGAATGTACATCAGTCACCCAATGGCCACGGCCAACCGTAAGATACGTTTGGCATCCGACGCTGTGCCCGCGAGCGGATCACCTGCGATCCCTTGTCTCGTGCTGCGGCTTCCCCGAATGCCTTTTCGAAAGATGCCTGCTCGCCGCCTGAATCGAGGCGCTTCATCTCTCTCCAGCGCCAGATAAGCCCAAGCGTCAGAAGTCTCTCATCCAGAACGAATGTGTCGTCATCCTTGAGAAAGGCGTCCTGAGGCGCGGTGGCGGCCGATCTGGCGTAATTCTTCGAGATGTATGGATATTTGGCCGCCTGCCCGGAGGGCGGAGCCGGGTAGAACTGGAACTTCTGATCCAGAATGATCCACCAGCCCGGCGTGAGCGCCATGAACGAGCCGCTCTGGAGCGTGATCCACGTGTCTAGATCAGGACAGGCGGTATAATTCCAGAACCATGTGTTTCCGTCATGCACCCCCTGCCCCACGACCATTCTGTCGTAATCGTCAGGCAGGGAGAAGTCGGTTGTCGTGCCGTCGCCGGTCACCGTCTGGATTTTGGTCAGCGCGCGCCAGTCATGGCTCAAGGCAATGTCCCTCGCTACTTCGTTCAGGAGATTGGCGATCTCCTGTTCAAAGGCGCTCTGGGATGAAAAGAATACGGACGGCTTCTGGCCCACAAGCCGCACCGCCGCATTCTGCATTGCCGTGAGCGCGGTCATCAGGCGTTGCTCAACTCGCGAGCCATGCTGACAAGCGTCTCATGGCTCGGGTTGCCGCGCGGTCGGCCTGCGCCGGTCTTGCCCGCGATCCAATCCTTGAGCGCGTCGTCGTCCATAGCCTGGAATTCCGTATCAGATGCCTCAATGGCCGCGTCGATCTGGGCGGGGCTGGCCTCTTTGGCTGGAACGATCATCGACGCCTTGAGGGCCGCCAGTTCGGCCTTGAGCCTTTCGACTTCATCGACATTGGCGTTGCCGCGATCACGCGCAGCCATGTAGGATCGGGCCATTTCCTTGAGCGCATTCCCTGCCATGCCCAGGCTCTTGAGCGCATCGCTTTCGAGGTGGAATAGCGCTTCAATGGAATAAATCCGCAGGGCGCGGCACAGCGACAGGTTGGCGTCGGATATGCCGTAGTTCTTCAGCATTTCCAGCGGCGTCCCTGCTGCCTCCTGATTGGAGCCGTCGAGGAACGCGCGATACTGGTCTGCCCAACGCTCGGCAAATGTGATTTCCTTGCCGTTCTCGCGCTTCCACATCGCATCGACAGGAAAGACGGGCGAATAGTTCTTGGAGCCAGCAAAGCGGACTTCGACAACCTGGCGCATCTTCTTGACAAGATGGCCGGCACGTTCAGACGCGTTGATGTCCTCGATGCTTTCATACCGAAAGAGCGGCGTGATGGTGATTTCGCGGGTATCGATGAGGACGGATAGATCGGTCATGATGTTGGTCCTTGTCTGAGGAAGGAGTGGAATGCGTCAGTGCCGCGCCCGGTACTGGTCGAAGTTCTCCGACGCGCCGTTCTCGACGGGCTGGGCCTCGTGATTGATCGGTTCGACGGTCTTCTTGTCTTCGGTCTTGGGGGTAATTTCCTTTGCCTTGCGAGCCATGATGGCCTCCTGTGTTTCGGGCATAGAAAAGGGCGGCCCGGAAGCCGCCCTCATTGTCTGGCCTGCGGGAGTGTCAGGTCGGCGTGGCGTTGTAAGCGCCGCGCCGGACGTGGAAGTAGTCACCCGACTTGATTGCCGTGTCCGGTGGCGTGTAAAAGCCACCCGCGCCGGTCGCGACCGTGTAGGCCGGGAACGTAAGCGTCACCTGCGTTCCCGTGGTGGCCGTGGCCGCGATGTCGGCAGAGGCCTTGACGAAGAAATATTCGCCGCCGTCGCTGCCGAGTTCCTTGTTGCCAAGGCGATACGAAGCTTCCGTGATGCCGTTATCATCCCAATAGGGAAGGCCAGAGGCCACATCAGAAAGCTGAAGGCCCAGATTGGGCGTGGTGCGGAAAACCATGATGGTGTCCTTTCCTTGTTGGGGTTAAGCGGTCTTGATCCGCACCTGATGGAGCGGGTTCTCCACCACGAACTGACCGGACCACACGATGCCCTGTGCCCATGCGTCCTGATTGATCGGACGGATGCCGTCGCCAGGATGGAAGGGAACGAACGACTGACCGGGGAACTCGTAGATCGCCAGACCAGCAGTGTTCAGGGCAAAGATGGTATTTGCCGGCATGACGTTGCCGATGCCACCAGCGGCCACAACATCCACCAGACCGGCGGGCGTCCACACGCCAAGGCTCTCAAAGCCAAGGTTTGCCGCGCGCTGGGTGGTGATGCGCTGATGCGCGACCATCGAGGCCGAGACCGGCGCGTAGGAGTTGGCATCCATGACCCAAAGGTCGGGGTACATGGAGTTGCGCGACCGGGCCAACGCGACCGTTTCCATGATCGGGCGGGCCGTGGTCGAGTCCCATGCCGTGAAGCCCGACACGTCGCCGGCTGTCACGTCATAGTAGGTGGTGCGCCAGTTCGGCACGTTGGCGCGGTCGATCCCGCCATAGGTACCGGTATTGGTCACGATGGGAACAGCGCCGCCGAGGCCGATCATCTGACGACCGCCGGAGCCGGTGCCGTCACCAACGAGAGCGGATTCCCACTCTTCCTTGATGCTCTTTTCGGCTTCAGCGATGTAGAAGTCCATCAGGTCGATGACTTCTTCCTCGCCGGTGTTGTACATCAGTTCCGTGCCGTTCAACGAGAACATCGAGACGACGCGCGACCAGTTGAAGACTGCCGAGTTGAGCAGTTCCTTGGGCGTGATCTCGATCTTGTCATAGCCCGTGAACCACTGGGCACTGAGCTTGTCGAACTGGATCGGGATTCGCAGTTCCGGGCCACCGGCCCGCTTGGTCTTGATGCGACCGCTATCCTTGAGGATTTTGGTCAGCGGGGTCGATTTGTGCACAATGTCCTGCACAATCTTGGAGCGCTTCGCGACGGAAGCGGTCAGCGCCTGACGGTACTGACGATCAGTTACGATTGCCATGATGTTTCTCCTTTAGGAGGCTTTCCGCATTTCCCTGCGCAAAAGCTTCCTGATGTCGGTTGCGTCGGGGTCGTCATCCTCATCGGGGTCTTGCCCGTTGGGAGCGCCACGGATGGATTTCGCGCCGGAATCGTCAGGCGCGGGTTTGGCGGCAACCGGCTCGGTGGTGTCTTTCAGAGCGGGCATAGAGCGCGAACCAACAGGGTTGATCCGTTCAGCCATGTCATATGCAGCCGATAGACGTTCCGCCGGGCTTAGAGACGCCGGGATTTTCCCAGATTGCAGGAAGAACGCGATGTCGTCCTGCAGTTCGTGGTAGCGTGGATGCGAGGCTGCGAAGGGCGCAATGATAGACTGCGCCGTTGCCTCAACTCGCATGTTGTTCAATTCTTCCCGAAGCTGCTGCACTTCGGTCTGGGTCTTCTGGCGTTCCTGCGCCTGCTCATGCTGACCGTGCGCTCCCTGCATGGCTTGGTGGAACTGCTGCGGCGACTGCTGGGCAATGTGCTGCGCAACCTCATAGAGGGACAGCGGCGTTCCATCGGGCTTCCGTGGGCCAATCTCACGAAGGATCATGTCCAGTCCCATGATCGGATTGCGCGCCAGCGCCTGTTCGACCTGGACAACCTTCGTCAGGCTGTCCTTCAGCTCACGTCCGTTGCTTTTGGCAATCTCATCGAATTGGCGGATTGGTTCGTAGCGTTCCGACGATGCTTTGTACTTGGTGACCTCGGCTTCATGTTCATCAGCCATCCGGTGAACTTCATCGCGCACCGAGTGCGGAACGTTGATCCAGTGTTCCTTGGCTTTAGGCAGAAACCGGGCAGGCGGCTCGTTACGCTTTGACCCCTCAGACTGGCGCGGCTTATCCTCGCCCTCCTGCCCGGTTGCGAGCTTTTCAGCATCGCTCTTTTCCGCCTTTCGGGCAGGTTCCTTGTCTTCGGTGTCAGCTTTGTCGCCAGCCTTCTCGACCGGCTTTTCGCCCTTCTCTGACTTCTCGGCTTCGTCTACTTTCGCCTTGGCGTCCTTGGCCGCGTCAGCACCCTTTTCCTTGGCCTTCTCTGCTTCCTCATCGCGGATGCGCGCCAGTTCGCCCTTGAGGGTATCGCCGGCGCTTTCCGGCTTGGCCGGCTTTGCTTCCGGCTTGGGATCAACCGGCTTAGGCTCATTGAGGTTGGGAATACCTCCCCCGGTGCCGAGCGGCGCGCCGCCCTGATCAATGGACGTGGAAAGGGGAGCCGTCCCCTGTACATGGGCTGCTTGCATGTCTGTCATTGGATTATCCTTGTCTGAGGAGGATAGGTTACTGGATCGCCGCGATTTCGGGCGGCACATTGCCGGCCAGTACGTCATGCATGGCCTGCTTCAGGTCATTCCTGCGCTCTGCCGGGTCGGGCGCGTATTCCGGCGCCTTCAACGTCTCGTTGCCGAGCGGGATGAATTCTTGCCCTGATGGATTGCCATCAGCACGGTACGTCCGCTCAAGGTCGCGCGGCGTGTCGTAATACTTGCCGTCCGCCATGGATTGGACCGGCTCGGGGAAAGCCCTGACGATCTGCGGGCAAGGAAGCGCGGAGCGTGGACCGCGAGGCGAGACGGTCTTGCGATAGACCTTGCGGCCGCCGCCCAGATCGATCCACCGATATTCGCTCATCAGGCTTTGAGGGCCGCGATGATGGCGTTGATCTTGGCCTTGTTGATATTGGCCAGCGCCATCGTGGTTGCTGGGTCAGTCGCGTCAGCGGTCGCGATAGCCGTCAGCGCGGCAATCTCTGCCTTACTGGCAACGCCGGCGCTGATCTGCGTGGCGACCTCCTGCGCGAGCGGGGGGACCATGGAAAGCTCAATCAGTCTGCGAACGTCTGCCATTTGCTTATTCCTCTACGGGTGGTGAATAGCCTTCGATGACCAAAGGCGGGGCGTTGCTTTCAACAACAGTGATCGGGAAGCCGCTGTCAGCGACAGTTGCGAGCGGTGCGCCGGCTTCGACTGCGACGAAGGGCGTCCCTCCGCTTTCGACAATGACGACAGGAAAGCCACTCATTCTGCCGGCTCCTTCATGGCTTGTCGTTCAGCAAGCGTCTGCTGCCTGTCGGCGCTATGTTCGGTGAATTCCTGCTGGCGTTCATTCAATTCGTGCGAACGCTCACCTTCGACTGCTTGTCTTTGACGATCCTGCATTCCCATGGCCTGCTCGACCTGGCGGGCCTGAGACTGCTCTTGAGCTGAGTATTCAGACAGTTGTTGCTTGCGCTCATCCAGACCGATCGATGCCAGGATTTTGGCTGTATCCGCCGTCAGCTTGTTGATCTGGGCTTCGGTCAGCTTGGCGGTGTTTGCCGCCTTTTCCTGCATGTCGGCTATCTGGATTTGGAGCTTGGCCTGAGATTCCTGCGCCTTGGCTTGGTCCGACGCGGATTTCTGCTGCAACTCGGCCATCTTGCGCTCACTGTCAGCTTGGCCCAGCGCTGCCTTTGCCTCAACGCCGGCCATCGCCGCCTTGGCCTTGATCTGTTCGGCTTCGGCCAGCTTGTTGTTCGCATCGGCCATGGCCTGTTCGGCCTCGCCACCACCCTGCCCTGCCATTTGAGCGGCCATCTGCGGCGCAGCGTCCACGAAGTCATCGATCAGCGTGTTCAACTCGCGTCCGACACGATACGGGGCCGTCGCGAACTTGATCAGCCCGCCAGCCAGGGCGGCCCCCTGCTCTCCAGCCGCAGCAAGGCCCATAAGTGATTGGACCGATTGCGCCACCACGCCCAGGAACTCGTTGCGAGACTGCTTTTCCTGCATCTCGTCCGTCATGATGGTGCTGTCCGTGGCAATCTCAAAGGCAAAGCCCCTCGCCCGGTCGTCCCTCAGCAGATTGATGACGTCTTCCAGCGGGACGGTTTCCTCAGCCGCCTTGAGCTGAGGGGCGTACTTGGCAAGGATAGCCTGTTGTTCCTGCTGGAACTGCTGCTTGGCCTGCGCAGGATCAACCTGCTGACCTGACTGCTGCGCTTCTTCGGCGGCCTTCTTGGCCTTCTCTCCAAGGGCTTTCATTTCCTCCTTGGCCGCCTTCTCGATCTCCGAGACACGCTTGCTCAGTTCGGCCTTGGTCGGAATCTCCATCATCGACATCTCGAGCAAGGTTCTCTTGCTGAATTTGTCTGATGCAATCTCGGCTACGATGCGTGCAACATCACGAGCGACACGCTGAAGCTCATCGATCTTGTCGCGGACCCGCACCGAACCGTATTGGCTCTTGAGCTGCTGCGCGCCTAGCGTTTCCTCGGCTTCGGTTGCCCCGCGCATGATGTCCGAGATGCCCGATAGCTGATAGAAATCCTCTATAAGCTGGCCACGCGCCTCAATCAGGCCCTGGATTGCTGTTGCAATGTCAGCCAACGGCATCCATGTCACGAAGCCATTCGCGCCGCTCTGGGTTAATGCTGCCCCAGGCACAGGAATAATGATCTCATCGTCATCAGACCGTAGAGCGGCCTGGATAGCATCCCCAATGTCGCCACCCGCCGGCACAAGCCCCTTGAGCTTGATCTTGTCCAGCAGCAGGTAAATGCGACTGGTGAGGGTGCTGATCTTGTCGAGATGGGCTGCATACCGAACATAGTCCGGCACCGGCACGAGTGAGCGGCGGCGCAACGTTCCATATGCCGGTCGTGGGCACGGAAAGAAGTCCCTCAACGTCAGGTGAGGCTTGCCCTCGTCCAGCATCTCAGGACAATCAGGCGCTACCCAATAGACCTTGTCGTCCCGCTTGTGCCAGACCTCCCAGACGCCAGCTTTCTTGCTATCGTCGGCCCCGCCGTTGTCCTTGTCGTCGCGGCGGATTTCAGTCTTGGCCTGCTGATAGGCCTTGCCGCTCGTCTTCTGGAAACGCTTGCGCATCTCCCTCTTGGTCATCCATGCCCGGCGAGCGACCCAGCCGACTTCTGCCCATGACCGGGCTGGTTCATGCAGGAAGTCCGTCCGGTCTACGTGATCGACGCACGCGCGCTGTCCGCCGCCTTCCTGGTCACTCTCATAAACAACCCACGGCACACCGCGATTGGTGAAGGCCAGGTCATCACGAAGCGAAAGCATCGTCTGATCGATATTGGTGCGTTCGAAAGCAGAAGAAACGGTCCGCTCAATCAGCTCCGCCGTTGTGTTATAGAGCGGTCTGCGATCCGAGAACATCGGCGCGACAGCCGGCACAGGCGCATGGGCGTAAATGGCAGGCTTGAGGATTTCCATGCTGGCCCAGAACAGGTCGTATTCGGGATCGAGCCAGTTCGTGTCGTACGTCGCCTCACGGCTGTAGACATCATCGATACGCCGGCAGGTGTCCTGATAGTCGCGGAAGGTCTCCTGCGCCTTCTTGATGGCCGTCAGAACGCGCGAGGACGAGCGGGCTTCCCCGTCTTCATCCTTCAGCGTGTCGCTGATCTCGGTGTCTTCTGTTTCAGCCAATGGCTATCTCCTGCGCACACTCGGCAGTGCCGGGGCGAGAACGTATCCGTCTTCCATTGCGTAGATTGGCTTGGCGGGTGGCGGCTTTGGCTTGCGGCCGCCGCTCATCTTGTCGATCAACTGGCCGATTAGACCGAGCGCATCCACCTGGTCATCATGAACGCCGACCGGGAAGCTCATCATTTCGCTGATCAGATCAGCCAGGAACGGCGCATCCTTGTGAATCCGCAGGCCCCGTGTTGCGATCAGGCCGCGAAACGACTGCGCGCGAACCGCTTTATCGCCGCGTGTAGCGAACTGCTCACGAGCAACATAAGCACCCCGCTCGATCATCCTCTTGAGCAGGAAGGGTCCGACGCCGCTCTTGATCTGGCCTGTTTCCTCAGCCCAGCCAACGGGCTTATGCTTCAGGACGAGATCGCAGAAGGCATCTACCCACACATCGGATGATGCTTGCTGGCGCCATAGATCGAGCAACCAGGGATCCCCGTTAGGGTCGAGGCCAATGCACCCATGAACCGTGAAGTCACCGCCATTGGCCGTAACCGCATAGTCCGATCCGCCATAGACCAACATGCTTTCACGAGGCGGCAGATGCTCGACAAGGTGAAGCCATTCACGCTTGAAATAATCGCCCGTCTCGGGGCTGGGCCGCTGCTGATAGAGCGCTGACCATGTACGCGGTAGCCGTTCAAACGTTTTCCAGTGATCCTCTGGAAACCACTCAGGCCAGATATATTCGCCAATTTCCCGCCCAAGCGGATCATCATGGCGGTCACATTTTGCCGGTATGCAGATGACTTCCCAAGTGTGGCCGTCGCGGCATTCGATCATACCGCTTTCGCCGGCCCATCCTTCGGGAAGGATTTGGCCCGCCGGGTCCGCCTCATGCCACCGCGTGAGTGTCATCATGAGAGAGCCGCCCGGCTTTAGGCGGGTAAGAATGTCCTCCTGGTATGCATCCATCGTGGATTTGCGGATAGCTTCGGAATCAGCCTCTTGCCTGCCCTTGATCGGATCGTCCACAGGTATGAAATCGGCGCGATTCCCAGTAATACCAGACAGGATGCCGCCACCCATGAACTCCGAGCCGTTCTCCAGTGCCCATTCATGAGCTGCGCTGCTTTCGGAACTAAGTGCTGTTCTAAACAATGCCTGAAAGCCCGGCTGCTTCGCAATGGAACGCATCCGCCGACCAAACTTGCGAGCAAGGTCGGTTCCGTAGCTGACCCCGATGACCTTGAAGCCCGGGAAGTTTCCCAAAGCCCATGTTGAACCGACGACCGTTGCATAGGTGGATTTTGCGCTGCCTGGAGGAAGGAAGAGCATAGTCCGCCCGCTTCTCCGCTCAATGCACCGCTGTGTTGCTGCGCATATGATCTCGTGGTGCGCGGCGAGAACCGTCTCTACCGGCTTGAAGCGCTCTTCGTCTTCCTCGTCCGTAAGTGGTGCGCCGGGAACTTCAATGTACCGGGCGTACTCAGTTAAGCTGGCGCGGGCTTTCCGTCTCCGCAGCAGCTCGATTGCTGCGGCCCGCTGCGATGGCCTCAAGCTCTTCATCGGTCATCCTGTTGACGGGCGTCAGCTCACCGTCCTGTCCTGCATCGGCAGAGGCAGCCAGATCGGGGAGGATTTTCTTCAGAAGGCCAAGGCCGGCAGATACCTGTGTGGCTGACATTTCTCTAATGCCTTCGACGTGCTCGATCAGCGCATTGAGAATATTGCTGTTCTGGATTTTAACCCGGTGGTCATTCGACATTCGAAATCCGGGCCGTCTTCCCCGCTCAGCCATGCTCTACTCCGGGGGTTAGGAAGTGTGCATCGCGGAATATTCTGCTTTGCCGAGATCGATCAGTCCTGCGTTGGCCGCAACCGTCGATGCACATGAAGCGCCGACGCCAGTGCCGCCTACCGCTCCCCAGGAAATGTATGGCTCAACCGGGCGATTGATGAGGGTAGGCCAGTAGCGATCACGGTAGATGACTTCCTTGGTGATCGCGGTGCCGTCGATCTCAGCCACGCGGGCCTTGATCCGCTTCCATGCCTTTGCATCAGGCGGGCCGTCCATGGCCTCAGTGAAGCCCTCGAACCAAGCCTTGAACTCAGCGAGTGTCATGTCAGTTTCTCCGATGTGATGAGTCACCGCAGAAGCTCTAGCCTCTATGCGGTGGAAGGGGCTGCGAGGCGGTTCGCCGGACTGAAACCGACTGTTGCGGCGGAATATCCCGACCGCGTTCGCCTCGCCTCGCATTGGTTTACCCGTTTATAGCGGGTTTCTCGTATAAATGGCGCTACGGGGATCGGGCCGCGCCGCCTGGCATGCTGCTGCCCCGCTCAGTGGCTTCCGCCTGCCGTCATCCTAAGACCGGCGCATCTGTGTACCGTCATGGACGGTGAATGAATGGAACGCAGGACGGGCAGCGCTACCCTTTGACGTGCGCCCACAGCACCCTGCGGCCAATCTTGGATATAGTCATGCTGGAAACACCGTACACATTGGCAAGACTTCTGCATGAGTTTCCGTCAGCTAACTTCTGCCTGATGACGCGTACCGCGCTTTCGTCAAGCACAGCGCGTGTCCGAGCTAGTTTTGACGGGCCATTTCTCCTGCCCCGGTAGCTCGTTCCGTGAACAAGCCGATCCGCCTGGTTCTCAGCGGGCGTTGCCCAACGAAGATGTGAGGGATTGCAGCACCCGAGGTGTCCATTCCCGCAAGAATGTGCGGCTTGGAGTTCTGGTGTTGTGGGAGCCCCGTTTGCCTCCTCACAAACGATGCGGTGAACCCGATGGACGCGGCCGTCTATCCAGATTTGGCCGTAGCCATCGCTGTCCCTACCATACGGCCAGATCACACAGCCTTCGCTCGATCTGTCCCTAAGCACCGCACGTAAGTGCTCTATGGGCACTCCATCAGCAATCCTTCCCGCCAGAGGGTCACCGTGCCGCTGTAATCGATGATAATGGGCGGAACATAGGCCGCGTGTCTTTGTCGGCTTGCCGCAGCCAGGAATAGAGCATACTCTGGAATTAGTCATTTCGACCTCTCGTACAGGTTGGATTGGTTAGACCCCGTCGCAGCGCTCGTAACGCTCGGCGGGTTCGCTTTTTGCGGAAACTGGATTCCGATGTTGCCCGCTTGAGGCTTCACTCTTTGTACGGCGCTCGGAAAAACACGCCGGATTGGAATCACAAAGGCCACCGAAGCAGCCTTGAGGCGCAAATCAGCACCATACCAAAGGTATGGCATTTACGGTTACCGTGGTCAACCGCTTTTTGCACGACGCTCGCCTTTCGTTGTGCGCTGTGTATAGAGCGGCTGTTCGTGCTTCTTTGGCCTGTCATAGTTCCGGGAACGCCTGTCAGAAGCGGTCGCGGCGATCCCCCATATCCTGGCTAGGTCATCCAACGACGCCCTCAGGTTGTCCGTTGCCGTCAGCCTGTCGCGCTTCTCCTGATACAACTCCGTCATGGCGGACCCTTCCCCACACACCCTGCGGACCAACTCATAGTTCCTGGCCCCGAGGGTATGCTCTGCCTCTGCCAGCTTCCGAGCTGCCTTCATCTGCGCGATGTCGATGGGATCGGCAATCTGTCCGCCGTCTACCTTGTCGCGGCTGTAGTCGATGGCCTGCGCTCCGGCACCGCCGGTGGCTTCCCAATGGCGCCGGAAACGCGTGGCCGCCTCGGCTTGAGATGCGTCGATCAACTTGCGCGATGCCAGTGTCGCAACGGCGCTCTCCCGGACATTGACCTGAGCGGCAATTTTCCTCGGAACGCTCTTGAGATCGCCCTCCAAATCAGGCCGCCAGTATGGATTATCAACATACATCGATTGAAGCTCGACCTTGCCGAACGTCAGCGGGTTTCGTTTCTTCGCCTTGCCCATCTGGTTTCCTCGTGAAATGAGATTCAGCAACAGCTTTGGCGCTATCGCTGTTCATCAACCCGGTGAATGCCGGTACGCTGTTCAAAAGCTTCAGGAACTCGTTTGTCGCCGCGATATGTGCATCCATGGGATGAGCGAACAGGATTGGTGTTCCGCGGTCGTCCATGACAGCCTTGCATCCCGACCAATGTGCGAGGCGGTACTCGCCCCGGTATCGTGTTCCTTCACGGGAATAGCGGATGAGGAAGGTGTTCACTCAATGGCTCCGCAAAAAGGGGTTCCGTCTTTTCGCAGGCGAGGCGTTATCCCGCCGAACAGGCCAGCCTTGAGGTATTGGCATCCGGTGCCGCTATCGGTGTACAGGCCAAGCCCGGACCGTCCATGTGGTGGGTCTGTAGGGTCCTTCCCAACCTCGAAAAGCCAGATGATGACAGTGAGGAGGCCAAATATCACAATCCCCCAGTAGACATGCCGCGCCAATCTCTCGCCGTAGCTCATCCCCTTTCCTCCCCTTCGGAGAGAGCGGAGTCGTGCCAGCGCCGTTCAGCCATAAACCAGTCGCGAAGAGCGCGGGCGTCGGCTAACGCGTTGTGCCGACGTGGATTTTCTAGCTCCGGCACATCATCGAGCAGAATTGCTGTGCACGGCTTACTGAAGCTATGCAAGTGGTCGCTGCCGGCCATCGCATTGAAGAAGTGGGCTAGATCAGTGTACCAATCCGCGTAAATCGTCGGCTGGTCAAACTGCTCAAGGAAGACCTTTAGGGAGAGATGGAACTCCTCTTTCGAAACCGGCTCGGCATCCAATATCGGGAGTACGTTCTCGAATACCCATTTGTCGTAAATCCTGGGTTCTGGAAGCACCTTGTACCACTCTCGCCCGTCATCACTGACGAGAGCCATGGACATCAGTTCGCCACCAAACCCGTTGAACTCCGTGTCGATGAAAAGACGAACGCTCATTCGCCCCTCCCCTTATCAAGGGCGATGCTGCGGCGGCGCATCGCGTAGAGGATGACTGTATGGTCGCGTTTGAACGCACGACCCATCGAACACCAGTTGGGACGGCGACCTTCAAGGCGGCAGTTTTCCCAAACGGCAACGATGGCATCGTGTCTTGCCGCCGTTATCCGGTTCGTACGGCTAGGAGACATGATCTCCTCGTACGAAACCCCGTGCCATGCGCCCACCATGGAAATAATTTCCTGATGATGCCTTCGCTCTGGCTTTGCAGCTTTGATCGCTTCCAGCTTCGCATCCCACCGGGCCTTTTCGGCGGCAACGGCGGCTCGAATCTTTTCCTTGCGTGCCAGGTCAGCCCTAAGCTTCTCCGCCCGCTGTCGCTGCCATCGGATAGACGCAGCGATCAGCCTGTCCCGCTTCGATTCCTTTGCAGGAGCACGCTCGAAGAACAGCGGCTGATTTCTTTCTCTGATGCCCCGCTCTGTAGCGCGGCCACACACTGCAAACATTTACGCTGCCTCCGGTTTCCATTCGCGCCAGCCTTGGCCGTCGCTCGGTTGAAGAAGATGCTCGGGAACGCGGCATCCGGGCTTCCCCGGCATCGGCCCCCATGCGTGGGTTAGCCAGTCCTGGGCACTGCGCCGGCATAGATTGAGGCGCCCCCGCCAATGGTGCTCCAGTTCCTCTGGCGTTCTGTCGCTGTCGGTCTTGGATGCCTTTGGCTTGGAGAGCCCCGTACCGGCGGCAATCCTCGCCTCGTAGGCTTCCCTGATTGGCTGGACGAAATAGGCCCATGAGCCTGCAGGGCGCGTCAGTTTCGCCGCTCGCGCCCGGATCGTCGGAAGAATATCCGTTTCGAGATCGCAGCCGGCATCGATCAACCCGAGGATAGGGGCAAGGACGATGGAGCCATGGGGCTGGATTTTGTCCCCGGCAGCTTCGCGCAACTTGTCGCTCATGCTTTCGAGATCGGATTTCCCGCGCGCGGCTGCTACCTCTGTATCTGTATCTGTATCTGGGGGCGTTACAGAAACGTTTCGTTCCTGTTTCTCTTGTGAAGCCTTTGATTTCTCGCGATGTTTCCGAACGCGCTCGGTGCTGGTGTCGCTGGTGTATTGGAGCGCGTCCCATGCGACCGGGTGCATGTTTTCATCGATCAAGCCGACCTCGAACAGGCGTCTTCTGATCTCGTCAAGCTCTCGGGTTTGCACTCCGATCTTGACGGCAATCTTGCGCTCTTTCAGGCTGCTCTCAGGCTCGTCAAGAAGGCCGTCGGCCTTCAGGCTGCATAGGGCGATGAAGTGCCACCGATCCTCAAACGCGAGTAGCCTGATCTTCTCGTCATCAATGATCCGGTGATACAGTCGAAACCACTGCAACTTGCTCATCTCTGAACTCCATTCCTGACAGCGGCGCAGGCCATGTCCGCGAACAGATCGATTGTCGCCAGCGGGCCGTTGCGCTGCTTTGCGATGATAAATTCGAGCTTGTTTTGGCAGTCGATCAGTTTGCTCGTCCGATCAGCCTGGGCCTCAACTGAACCGCCCTTTTCCCGCTCCATGTAATAGGCTTCCCGGTAGAGAAAGATGATCGTGTCGGCGTCCTGCTCAATCGAACCGGAATCGCGAAGATCGGAGAGCTGCGGGCGTTTGTTGTCCCGGCCCTCCACGGCACGATTGAGCTGCGATAGCAGGACAACAGCAATGTCGTACTCGCGGGCTAGCCCCTTGAGCAGTCCGGTCATTTCTGTGACTTCATGAACGCGGTTGCCCGAATATCTGGACGATGCCCGGATCAAGCCGAGATGGTCGATGAACAGCGCGCCAAGCGGGTTTCCCGCCTGCTGGCACTGTTCCATCATGATTTCCGTCTTGATACGAATGTCCGTGATGGAAAGGCCAGACTGATCCTCGATCATCAAAGGAAGATGGCGCATGTCTTCGGTCGCAGCGTCTAGCGATGACAGGATTTGATCATCGACCTTGCCGCGAATGATGTCGGCGTAAGGAACAGCAATGCCGCGGTTAAATGCGAGGTCGGAAATACCTCTAGCCGCCAGCTTGTCGGCGTCCATTTCGAGAGAGATGAAGCCGACGCCGGTCTTCGACCGTGCTGCGCTGATCCCAACGGACAGACCAAGCGTTGTCTTGCCCATGGACGGGCGCGCACCAATCAATGTCAGGTCACGGCGCTGGATGCCGCCAGTGAGGCGGTTTACGTCCGTCAGGCCCCACGTGATGCCGGTAAGTCCCGAACCGCGCTGGCGGGCCGCTTCAGCGGCGGCAAAGGCATTTCCGGCGGCTTCCGAGAAGGCGATACGCGTCTTGCGCTTTGGTCCGGCCTTCACATCGGAGGCGATATCATCAAAGGCCCGCCCGCATGAGTTGATCAGCGTCATCGGATCGCTGTTCGGATCGTTTGCAGCCTCAGCGAGGCGCTTGGCCTCGTCGCCAATCTTGAGGCGTCCCCATTGCTCGACAACCTTCCTGGCGCTTCTCTCGATGAACTTGCCACCGGACATGCAGCCGGCGATCAGGCTCGCCAGATAGGCGGACAGGTTGATCTCGTGACGGGCCTCAATCGCGCGCCTGTCGTCCTCGGGAATAAGTTTGTAGACGACAACCGGCTTGACCGATCCATACCGCTCCGAAGCTGACTGGATATAGCCGTACAGAAGCGCATGGATAGGCTCTATGAAATGATCCGGTCGGATAATGCCCGACACTCGCGACAGTTCACCGGATTGCATGATGGAGCCGAGCAAGTCTTGCTCGATCTCGACAACGAAGCTTTCTGCATTCGGCAGGGCTGTCATGCTGCACCACGCTTTGGAAAAGGAATGGTGCTCAGGATGCGCGAAACTGGCTTGCTGATATGCTCCCATGTATCGACAGGCTCTAGAACGATGCGCACGTTGCCGCCTGGACGCGGGATGCCCCACACAGGAGCCTGATGCTGGAATCGGCTGTCATCGATCCCTATGGCGTCTGCGATGCCATCGAAATATGCTTTGCAGCTTGATAGAAGCCCGTCGAGATCGCGGTTGCGCGGCGGCGGCGGCGGCGAGAAGATGCACGTCACCTTGACGCTGGACGCCTCAATCTTACCGATAGGCTTGGCCATCAGGCTTGCAGCAGACCGCGCCGCCTTCAGCGCGGATGCTTTCTTAGCCCAGTGGGGCCGCGCATTCGGATGCAGCGTCCGCGAGGGCCACGGAAGGTCGATCGCCTGAGCTGCGCTTAGTCTTTCCATCAGGCGGCGACCTCCGATGTGGAGGCGAACATGTCGGGACGCTCATGGGCGGCTCGAATGCGAGCGACTGCCATGTCAAAGAATGGCTCGTGAAGCTCGATGCCAACGAACTTGCGGCCCAAATGAGCCGCCGCAACGCCAGTCGTTCCCGATCCCATAAACGGGTCAAGGACCGTCTCGCCACGCTTGGATGAATTGCGCACGTATTCGGCCATGAGATGAACAGGCTTTTCGGTAGGATGTTCGGTGGCTTTGTCGATCCCGCCGCGCAGCAATTGCTTGGAGGACGGATCATTGATCGTCCGCGCCCTGCCCTTCCAGAGGTACAGCGTGAACTCGACGTTCTTCATGTACCAGCGGTTCGCAGTCGGGGTTACCTTGTCCCAGACCAGAAGGTTGTGAAGACTGAAGCCGGCGCCAAACGCGGCGTCCATCAGGGGATGAACGTTCTTGTCGTTGGCCATGACATAGCAGTCGGCGTCCTCGACCAGCGCGCCATGGAAAACCGCCATCATCTCCGGGAACGGGACCGTGGCCATGATGAGCTGGCCGTCGTTACGGTAGTTGTGCGAGGCGAAGATCCCCGACATCGTTTTCGAGGATTTCGAGACGCCGCCGGTCGTCAGCGCATAAGGCACATCCGAGACGATCAGATCGGCACTTGGCAGCGACGGAAGGATCGCCATCGCATCGCCCAGGATCAGCCGGCAATCGCCTATGACGATCTCTTTGCGGATAGCGTTCATCACGCACCCGTCACGCGCATGAACGCCGCCACGACCGCCAGAAGCACCAGCAGGGCGATTACGATGGTGGCGGACCAGACCAGCACCTTCACGAAGGTGGAAGGCTCAGGAAGGCCTGCATAGGGATCGAAGTCAGGATCGTTGTCGAAGATGGGGGAGCGCATCTATGCTGCCTCCGGCCATTGACGGACCAGCAAGTCAGCCGGAATCGCCGCCTTGCGGGTCATCTGCTTCATGAAGAACTTTCGGTCGAGACGAACGCACTGGTTGCGGATAGACCGGAACCAGTCCGGATCGGCCATGCGGGCCTTGTGCTGACCCTGATCAGTTTCACCGCCGACGATGATCCAGTCCGGAGCGTTCTTGTCGAGGATGATAGGACCAAGCAGCGGTTCAAAACTGCCGAAAGTGAAAGCTGGAGACAGAGATACCTTGACCGCAGCCAACTTCATGCGGTCACGGTCGTATTCCTCTTGTGTGACCATCGTCGCGCCGATGGCGGCATTGCGCGGCAGCTTCGTCACCATCTTCATGACGTTGCCGATGCGCTTGGTCAGCAGCAGCCAGACCAGGCTCGGCGTAGCTTCGATCAGTGCAAACAGGTCGGCGCGCCAGAGTGGATCGACCTCGTTGTCAAACACATCTGCCAGAGAGGCGCAGAACACGAAGGGTCGGTCGGCTTTGCCAAGAGCCATTCTGTTCCACTGGTGCGGCTTCTGCCAGTTCCCGGCACTTGTGCGTACACGCGGTTCGCCAGCGCCCCACCGGGCACGGCCATAGCGGTGATCCATCATCGCTTCGGCGTAGCAGCCATCGCATCCTGGCCCGACCTTCATGCAGCCAATCCACGGATTGAACGTGTGATCGGTCCATTCGATCTTGCTATTTTCAGCCATCACTCACCTCTCAGCTCTGGCGCAATTGCCTCAGCCCATCCGGCGCGGCGCTTACCGACCGCGATCCAATGACGCGCCAGAAGCCGCCTGATCGGCCACGGCAAGAAAGGTCTCAAGCCGCGCAAGGCGACTGCGAAGGGCTTCATATTCATTCCGGGCTTCCTCGATTTGTGCTTGCCGCAACGCATCCTTTTCTTCCCCATCAACACGGGTGGCTCTGCCTTCCCACAGTTGACGGATGCGGCGTAGTTTCAGGTCTTTGTTTACGCGCCCCTTCATGAAGTCATAAGCAGCGATCTGCGCAGCTTTGACGCTCCCATACCGTCGAGGCGAGAACACCTCCGGCAAGTTATTCTGCATGAATGTCGTGTCACTCATTGACTTACTCTTGTCATCGTTTGACAGCACTTTGTCTAATCCTTCTGACATGGTTCCCCACATCAGGAAGGAGCGACGAAACACTATGGAAAGACTGTTCGATAATCCGATGCGCAGAGTTTTGGCGAACTGTAGGCGCGCTATGGACGAGAACAGGGATAAGGCTTCGGAGCAGCCTCAAAACGGCTCCGAGAAATTGAAGAAAATGCCGGGAGCCGCGCGTAAATCGCAGCAGACTCCCGGCAACTACGCCGACGAGGGAGGACACGTCAGCGATCACGCCATGGAGAGGGTGCAACATGGCGGATTGGATAGCAGGCAGGTTGTTTTCCCAGTTACGCGCCGGGTGCCCGGAGAGGGGCCGAACACATTGGCTATCGCCTGCCTGCAACCGGACGCGGACACGATAACCGGCAATTCTCGATGCTGTGCGAGCAACGCGCGTCGATCCGTGAAATTGAGATGCGCCATGGTGGCGCTGCGGCTGGGCGTAACGCCCTCGTCCCTTCGTCCAGCCGCTTTGAATGATGATGGTCATGCGGATTTCTCCGCGCGAAGGCAAAGCTCGGACGGCTCCCGATGCCAACGCTTTGCCGGTCGCGACATCCTCGACCACGTAGGCCAGAAGATGCCCTGGATGGCGATGGAGGACACAGCCATCGAATGCAGGCTGCTTACCAACTGCGGCGCTTGTGACGGCCTTGCCAATCCACGGATCAACGCGCTCCATTATCCCCGCCCCCGTATCCAGAAGATGAGCGGAACAGCCATGGCGAGGTACGGAGCTATCTCAGTCCATGTCCATGCGTCGGAGGGGGTCATGCTGCCACCGCCTGTTGGCCGAACCGAGAATGCCAGTGCCGTTCCAGAATGAAGGGGAGCAGTCCGTCTGGTACTTGTTCGAGACCATGGCCACTTGCGGCTAACGGCAGTGCAAAGGAATGAAAAACAACCAGTCTTCGCACTTCGTAGGCGAAGTCTTCCGCCGCCAGAACGCTAGTCCGGTCGCACGCGCGAAGAAACGCCTTCGCCGCGATCTCGCAATCAAGCCCCTCGATGATATTGCGCTGAAGAATGGACAGGTTGCTCATGCTGCCACCGCCTTGCGTCGGGCGATCTGCCAAGCCGTCGTGCATGTCGAGCAGGTGACCTTTTGCGGATGATGACCGAACTGACAGGTGAGCGGCTTTTCGCATCGCTCATTCCGTTCTGGCCGATCCTTGGCTACGAAAGCAGGAGGCGTGAAGTCATCGTCGGGAATGGTGGCCGATCCAGCGGGTTCCGTGCGCATGGGCGCCAGATCGGCCTTTTCCGCTTCCGGGGAGGAGGTCGGTTGCGGATTGGAAATGGTGGGGAGGTCAGCCGAAGCCGCCCCCCCTGCATCCGTTCGCCCGGATGCGAGCCTACTCACCTCTCCCGCCACAGGGCCGGCCCCGCCGGTGATCCTGCCGTTGTCTTCGGAGGTTTTCGCTTGGAATCGGTTCGCCGTTTCCGGCTGTTCGGTTATCTCGCCTGTTTCGGCAGAAAAATTTTTCTCGTTCATATTCGCCAGACCGAGCATGTCGGCGTAGGCAGAAGTACTATCCGCCTTTTCGCGGATTTTCTGAACGCGCTTGCCCTCGCCCGTCTCGTCGTTCTCGTCTTCGACGTGAGCCTTGATGAGAGCTTTGAGCGCGCCCCAGTCGCCACCGGCGTTTGCAACGACAGTGCGGAGTCCGGCGATGATCGCGGCGTCATTCATCTGGCGCTCGATGATCGGGCGCGCTTCGGCCATGATGTTTTTGAGGAATTGGGCGGTGATGGTCATCTATTCGCCCTTCCGGTGAGGAACGGCGATATCGAGATACCGCTTGACCGTAGTGCTGTGGTCGGAAAGGCTGTCCGAATTGCTCTGCGGCATGTAGCGTATTGCCCGGATCGCTGCCTTGAGAGCACCAATATCGACATTCGCCAGCTTCGCTTCTGCGAAGATCAGCGACTTCATCTTGTTCTCGGCGTCGATACGATCTTCGACAGCAAGGAGCCTGTAGACCAAGCTCTTGATGTCCACATCGACGTTGGTCCGAACTTGCGGTTCAGGATAGATGACGCGAATGTCCCGGCTCATGCTGCTTCCCCTTCGGAGGGGGCGCGCGGAAGCAACTCACTGACCGGAACGGCTCCACCAGTTGCGGAACTCACTCGCGAGAGCAAGTCGATTGTCGCGTTCTGCTCACCCTTCATCAGCCGATAGAGCGTCATGCGACTGACGCCAGCTTTCTCAGCGATGGCGGCGATTGACACGTTCGTTTCCGACGAAAATTTAGCGAGCGGATGCTGTTCCATAGCCCGTTGTAACGCTTGGCGTGACAACAATCAAGCGAAATCTGTCACGTCTGGCGTGACCACGCCGTGACAATCTGCTGCTACATTGACCGAATGGGCGAACGACCTCTTGGCACTCATTTCTTGAAGCAATGGCGCGAGCATCAGGGCTTATCTCTGCGCAAGCTCGCGAGCGCCATGGTCCCCTCGACCTCCCATGCGAACATAGGGCGCATCGAGAACATGCAGCAGCCATACTCCCAAGAGATTATGGAAGCTGCGGCGACTGTGCTGAAATGCTCTGTGGTCGATCTTCTTACCGTAGATCCCACTACCTCTGCCGAAAGCGCACCGGATCGGCAGCTTCGATCAGCGCTACTGGCCTACGGAATAGATGGTGAAGACTTGCCCGCCGTGATGAGGGCAATCAGCGGATTCGTTTCTGACGCCGACGAGCCACAACCACAAGACCGATTTCATGATCAATCTGAACTCGCCAGTCGCCGCCGTGCAAAAGCGCCATCTGAATAGCTGTTTCTGCGGTTAGGCGCTTTATCCTCATGGCCGGATCGATGGGTGCCCCGGCTCCCGCATCCTCCCGCAGCCGGGCAACAATCGCTTCGTTCCTGGTCTTGTATTTCGGCCTAATGCGGTGCTCAATCGCCATGCGCCCAACCTCCAAAGAATGTAGGAAGCAGTTCCTAGCTTGAGAGTCAAGAACGGATAGGGAACATGACCGACGATCCCGACCTCATCACCGAGCTAGCCTACATGGCCGCGCACCCGGAACTGTTCACAAAGAAGGAAATGGCGGCGATGATGTTGGAGGCGGCAGAGGCCATCGGCACACTGCGCCAGCTTGTCGGCATCCGACGGGAGATAGAGCTTGAGGACGCCGAGCCGGAGGGGAATGCGTGATGGCGCTAAACGTTAAGAAGGCCGCTCGATTTGTCGCAATTGACGGCAGTCACGCCAATATCAAAGGACGGTCCGTCGATCTGCTTTTCATAGGACAAGACGGTCAGCGCTACGCAATTGAACTGGACCCCGCCGTCATTCCACCGATGATCGCGACCATATCGGCCCATTCCAATGAACTTCGCGCCAGCCTACCTCAACCAGAGACGTTGCCGATTCAGGCTCTGGAGGTGCGGACCATGAGCGTGTCGATGAATCCAGCCGGCGATTTGGGCTGGATGATCGAATTAAACAGCGGGGTGCAAGTTGTTCTGCAATTTGCACCGAGCCAGTTTGCGGCGCTTGACGCCATGATGAACGAGGCTCGGCAATTGACGGGTCGCACGATACAGTAACCGCGCCGCCATCTTTTTCCATAGCCACTCTCCAGCCCGCCTAGCGCGGGCTTTTTCATGCCCATGATTCGCACAGACGGACCACGCTGTCAAAAATAATGTCACGTTAAGCGTTACAAGCTGTTGACTTCTGTCACGCCATGTGTGACAACTACTCCATCAAACGGGCGCTGCCCCTGATGGAGAGAGACGATGATCAAACTGTTCGAAGTCAAGGTTCCGGTCGATGGCTACACGATGTCGGTGCTTATGGCATCGCCGGACGCAGAGATCGCCAAATCCGAGGTAGCGAAACAACTCCGGGCATCTGCGGAACCGAGACGTGCCGGCGACTGCATGCAGTACAATTGGCGGCAGGACGAAATGACCGCAGTTGAGGTCTCTGTGTCCGAATTGGCGGAGGCATGACCATGACCGCCTCCAGCAATGAAAAGCAGACGCATACGCCGGGGCTGCGAGCCGTCTGCTCAAATCGGCCGCGTCCATCTGTCCAGAAAGGCCCAAAGGGCAATCAATGGTGGAAACGGGATGTATGGCATCTTGCCGATACCAGCATCGCCACGCTTTGCGGCGTTCGCTGCGGCGACTGGCTGACCATCACACCGACGCCTGCAATTAACTCGGATTGCTGTGTGCGATGCGCCGCCATCGCCAAAGCCACTGGAGCGGCATCATGACCGCCTCCAGTAAGACCGATACGACGATGGCGCATACGGCGGAAGTAGCCCGCATTATCGCAGATGCGGTGTGGCGAGCGAACAATGCCCGCAACCTCGCCGCACGTTCCCGCGACAACCTCTTCGCGGCAATTGATGGTGTGCCGGATCACGGCAATTTCACATGGGCTGAACGCGCCATTCTTGATCAGCGGGCTTCAGAGCGTGAAAGCGCCAAGGCGCGTGCGGATATGGAAGCAGCCCGCGCCGCCATCGCCAAAGCGGAGGCCTGACATGACCGCCTCCAGCAAGAGCGACCAAGGCCTCGAAGTCTACGATTACCCCGACAACATGGAAGACGAATACGACCCCGGCGACGAGTGCGGTCGGTGGGACAACGGCAGACTTGGACGTTCTTGCGCCCTCGCAGGAACAGAGTTCTGCGACTTCGAATGTCCATACAGGGATTGATGACATGACCGCCTCCAGCCAGTTCTCACCCGATCAGTTTCTCGTCTTCGATCCAGAAGACAGGCTTCATTCCAGCTTGTGCTTCGGTGAGGCAGAAACCCGCGAAGTCATCGACCAGTTCGGATCGGTTGCCGGCCTCAAGGTCTGGCGCGTCACGCCTGATGAAATGTCCCGCGATGTGACGGACGACTTCATCGAATGCCCGGACGACATTGCCGAGCGGCTTCGTGACGAGCGGATCGATGCCCGTATGTGGGCGCGTCACACCGCGTCCTATTCCCGGCCAGCCTGACATTCCATAGAGGACGAGAACGATGGACCGCACCCCCTACCACCTCACCAACTTCTTGTTCGGGAAACACCCGTTCGCAACCTTGCTCGCCTGCATCTTTGCCGGCCTGCGTATCGGGGGAATGTGATGGCGACCCTGACCACGAAATATTCCGTTGGCGATGTTGTCTACCACGCGAGCACTACCTCGGAGAAGAAGCGCCACCCTTGCCCCGATTGTTTGGGTACTACGAAGTGGAAGGCGACTTCGCCGGCTGGTGGTGAATATGAGTTCGCCTGTCCTAGGTGCGCAGCGCAGTACAATTCTGATCGTGACCTGATGCTCGATTACTCGGCTTTCGTGCCGTACGTGCAGAAGCTGACAATCGGCAGCATTCAGGTCAATACCGCCAAGGGCGCTTACGACGAAGGCGCGCGGTATATGTGCCTTGAGACCGGCATCGGTGGCGGTTCAGTTTATGACGAGGCGCGGCTGTTCCCTTCGGAGGATGAGGCCACGGCGGCGGCACAGGCCATCGCAGACGGGCAGAACGTCAGTGTCGATTGGGTTGCGAAACTCTACGACAAGACGCTTCGGGTTTGCGATTACCAGCTTGAGAACGCCGCTCTGAAACAGGCGGCAGATGACAAGCGCGCGGCCCGCTCCATGCTCTACGGGCTTGGCGATCTATTCCAGCAGATCAAGGACGCGTCCGACAGAGACGAAATCATAGAGGCTGTCGAAGCCTACAAAGAATACGACTGGTCCCGCGACAAGGAAGAGGCTGACAAGGCGATGGAGCCCCAGCCATGACCGCCATACCAGCAGAGGCGGGACGCCAACTGTGGCAGCCAACAGCGCAAGAGCAGACCCGCGCGGCTGAGTTAGCGCTTTGCGGGGAACTTCATCGGGACGCCCGTCAAGCGGTTCGTGACCGGATGCAGGCTTGGCTTATCCATGCCAAGGGCTGCCGCCGCCGCGCCCATGAGTACAAGCGTTGGGCACTGGAATACGAGCTTTCCGGCAACCTCCCCAAATACCGGCATTACCGCCAGCAATCAGACCGCTCTTGGGTGAGCGCAAAGGATGCGCTGATCCACGCCCGTCGCGAATACGAAAGCCTCTGAAAAGGAGAAATCCAATGCCTCTCAAGATCACCAAAGCTTCCGAGCCTATCACTGTCGAGCGCCTTAACACCGTCATCTATGGCCCGCCCGGTCTCGGCAAGTCGTCGCTCGCGTTCACTGCCGACGCGCCCCTTCTCCTGGACTTCGATCAGGGGTCGCATCGCGCAGCCAACCGCAAGGACACTGTGCGGATTTCGGATTGGTCAGATGTTGCCGGCATCACCGCAGACGATCTCGTCCCCTTCAAGACGGTCGTGGTCGATACCGCTGGCCGCGCGCTCGACATTCTCACCGCCGACATTATCCGGGTCAATCCGAAGCATGGTCGTGGTGGCGCCCTCACCTTGCAGGGCTATGGTGAACTCAAGAGCCGGTTCACGTCCTTTCTCAAACTCTTGAACAGCTTCGGCAAGGACGTTGTTCTGATCGCTCATATGGATGAGCAGCGGAACGGCGACGACATTATCGAGCGCCTTGACGTGCAGGGTGGATCGAAGGGGGAAATCTACAAGGCCGCCGACGCAATGGGCCGTCTGGTCATCGCCAACAACAAGCGCTGGCTCCGGTTCTCTCCAACAGATGCTGCGTTCGGCAAGAATCCCGGCCAGCTTGAGCCGCTGGAAGTGCCGGACATGGCAGCGGCCGAGTTCGATGGGTTCCTGGCTTCAGTCATTGAGCAGATAAAGGATCGCCTCAACGAACTCACCGAGGAACAGCGCGAAGCCATGGCGGAGCAGCAGTGGTTCCGCGATACACTGCCGAAAGTGACCGACGCCGAAGGCATCAACGGTCTTCTCGACCGTGCCAGCGATGGCGGAACCGTCTGCAAGGGTCTGCTGCACAAGCGCGCCACCGAACTCACCTTGGCATTCGACAAAACCGCCGGCGCTTACGTCGAGCGTCAGCAGGAAGCCGCGTGATGCTGGCCCGCGTATCGAACATCGAAGCCTATCGGCAGTGGGTGAACTGGCAGCCTCTCTTTGAGGGCCAGGACGAACCCACCGTCGAAGACTTGGTGCGGTTCATCACTGTTGATGAGCCGTCCGAGGCCATGAAGGCCGGGACGGCCTTTCACAGGGCGATGGAACTTGCGCCGGACGGCTCGCACGACACATTCGAGGCGAACGGCTACCGATTTATCCTGCCGGATGCTGAGATCGAATTGCCTTCTATCCGTGAGATGCGGGCTTTCGGTGAGTACGGCGGGTTGACCGTCACGGGCCAAGTGGATGCGGTCGAGGGCAGAATTGTATTTGACCACAAAACCACGGGCAAGTTCGACCCAGAACGCTATCTCAACGGCTGTCAATGGAAGTTCTACCTCGACCTGTTCGGTGCCGATGAGTTCCGTTGGAATGTCTTCGTCCTGAAAGAGCTTGAGGAAAAGGTCTACAGCGTGGCCGCACCGCAGGTTCTTCGCGCCTGCCGATATCCCGAACTGCATGACGATTGCGAAAAACTGGCGGCAGACTATCTCGGTTTCGCGCGACGACACCTTCGGGAGGAAATCCCGGAGGCCGTCAAGATGATCATGGCAGGCTGACCATGGGAACCGTACCTCTGCTTTTCCGATACGAAGGCGAAGGGGAGTTCAAGCCGGCAACGCCATACTGGGGCCGGCGCGCGGACCTGTCCTATGTCGTTGGTGAGGTCTATCGCCTGATTACGTTCGAGGAACGCAGCCAGGCATCGCACAATCATTACTTCGCCGCGCTCCAGAGCGGTTTC
This sequence comes from Mesorhizobium sp. BE184, assembly GCF_031457045.1. Taxonomy (NCBI): domain Bacteria; kingdom Pseudomonadati; phylum Pseudomonadota; class Alphaproteobacteria; order Hyphomicrobiales; family Phyllobacteriaceae; genus Mesorhizobium; species Mesorhizobium sp. BE184. The sequence goes on along the minus strand of NZ_JAVDVU010000001.1, from coordinate 1,108,068 downwards.
GACAACATGCCTGACGCCATGCGGGATCAGTTCCCGACCGTCGAGCATATGCGCAAGAAATTACTCGTCCGCGCCGGATACGCCGATGAGAGGTCAATCGTCTGCGCCTCAAAAGCAGAGGCCGAGCGTATGGCCGCGTTCATTCGCCCGGTCGATGAATATGCCATCGTAACCGCCCGCGAGGCTGTGGTGCGCGTCTTCACTGCGCAGAGCCAGTCCATGAAGGCCATGGGCGCTAAACGGTTTCAGGAATCGAAGCAAGCCGTTCTGGATCAGCTTGACGACATGTTGGGCGTGAGCCGCGGCGAAACGTCGAGGTCGGCAGCATGACCCTCTCCGCAACCATCCGCCGCACTGTTACCAAATGGCTTCTCTGGCGTGCCCACAAGGCTATCCGGCGCGAGTTCCCTGATCTGGTCGAGATTGACCGCCAGCGGGAAGCCCGCCGCAAGGCTCACAAGAAGGGCGTTGCCGATCTGGACCGCCGTGCCCGTTCGATCATCCATGCCGGTCTCGCAGGCCGGAAGGCAGGAGGCTGAGATGCGCTCTGTCACCGAATGGATCGGACGCTCGGACGATAGCGTTCCGCCCGATAGCTGCAAGCTCCGCATCCTGGATCGTCAGGAATGGAAGTGTGCCGCTTCTGGCGTCATCCTCGATGCCAAGGGCGTCGAGTTCGATCATATCGTCCCGCTCTGGCTTGGAGGCCGTAACTGCGAGTCAAACTTGCAGGCCCTTCATCCTTCCGCGCATTCCCGGAAGACCAAAGCGGAGGCGACGGTGCGGGCGAAGATTAATCGCAATCGCATCAAGCGCGTCCTGAAAAAGAAATCACGATTTGCTGGCTCCAGAGACGATTGGCGCAAGAAGCGCATCGACGGCTCTGTCATCGACCGGCGGACAGGAGAAGTGCTGTGACCTTGATTGAAGAAGCCATAGTCGAAGCATTTGGAGAGCGCTGCCCTGAAACTGCCGAGGGCTGCGCCTGTTGCGAAGTATGGGCAGAATACGACAGCCTCACTGCTTCCGAAGCAGCAAGGGAGAAGCTGGAGGCGACAGCAATCGAGGATTACTACGCCCGACAGATCAAATGGTCGCGCGAGACGTTCGGCCCTGCCCTTCGCACAAACGGCGTTCTCGACCACATCCGCAAGGAACTCAAAGAGATCGAGGCCGACCCGCACGATCTGTCCGAATGGGTCGATGTCATCATTCTGGCGATGGATGGCTTCTGGCGGCACGGCGGCAGCGCTGCTGACCTGATGCCGCGCCTGCTCGCCAAACAGCAGAAGAACATGGCTCGGACATGGCCCGACTGGCGCACCATGTCGGAAGACCAAGCCATTGAACATGATCGTTCTGGCGAAACCCTCGCAACCCTCAACACCAGTGAGGCCCACCATGGCTGATCTGGATGAGAAGGGACTGGAAGCGGCACACGACGCGTATGACTCATCGGCGGCAAGCGCGCCACCCACATGATGATGGCGGATGGCTGCTGCATGAGCACTGGTTGCGAATTGCTGGCCCGCAGGTGGGTTCGCAACCCAGTCGATGCATGGCTCACACGCTGTCGCACGGTTGCGAAGGACAGCGCATTACTCTGCACCTGCCCGCCAGCCGACAAAGGCCACGCCTACGGCAAGATCACTGCCGGCTGTCCAGTCCGTGCACAGCCTGTGGAGTTCCTGTTTAATCTGCCCGGCGAAGCCAAGGACGGTGCAGGATGAGCAGACCGCTCAAACTCCGCCAGAACCAAGTCACGGCCATTTGCAAAGGCGCAAAGGCGGCTGGGTACGTTCCGGTGATCGAAATCGATGGGGCTGTTGTCCAGCTTATCCCCGAAGACCACGCTATTCTTGTGTCCAGGCGCAGGCCCGCTGTTGACGAAGACGAGGACATTCGCCTTTGAATGAGGACATGCCCCGCAAACGGCCCCCGTTCCTGTCGCGCGAGAAGACCCGCCACGGTCGGCATGTCTGGTATTTCAAGCGGGCGGGAAAGCGCGTTAGGCTCCCCGACGAGTACGGATCGAAAGAGTTCAACGAAGCTTACGCCGTCTGCCTGACGGGCGAAAAGCCGCTGAAAATAGAACCTGCATCGTCGTCTCTGGCGTGGCTTGTGGGCCGGTACAAGGAAAGCAACGATTTCAAGAGCCTGCGGCCCTCAACGCGGCGGATGCGCGACAATGTGCTGAAAGCGGCCTGCGAAAACGCCGGCAAGAACAGCTTTGCCAAGATCACCCGGAAGCATATTGAAGAAGCCATGGGGAGGCGGAAGCCCCATGCCGCGAACAATTTCCGCAAGATCATGTCGAGGGTGTTTCAATGGGCGGTCAAGCAGGAACTACTTGCCATCAACCCATGCGATTCCGTCGATCCCGTGAAGGCGCAGACTGACGGGCATCACACATGGACCATCGAGCAGGTGGAGAAATACCGGAAAAAGCATGCAGTGGGGACCAAGGCCCGACTGGCGCTCGATCTACTGCTATTCGTCGGGCTTCGTCGCTCGGACGTGGTTCGGGTCGGCAAACAGCACATGAAGAACGGCGTCATCTCGATTAGGACAGAGAAGACCGGATCATGGGTTCACGTCGCAGTGTTCAGCGCCTTGCAAAAATCGATAGACGCCACGGAAACCGGCGATCTGGCTTTCCTGACCACGGATTGGGGACAGCCATTCAAGTCTGCCGCGTCGTTCGGCAACTGGTTCCGGGATCGCTGCAATGAGGCTTTCTTGCCTATCGAGTGCCGCGCGCACGGCTTGAGGAAGGCAGGAGCGACGATTGCCGCAGATAACGGCGCGACCGTTCATGAGCTGATGGCGATGTACGGTTGGTCAAAGAGTTCGATGGCCGAAGTGTACACGCGCGAATCGGATAAGCGGCGGCTGGCAAGAGGCGCGGCTGAACGAATTGCGAACAACGTCTAGTCGCACCTTTTATATGGTGCGACTTTGAGATAAAATAAAGCAGTCAAATCAGTATCTTAAAAATTGGATGGCGATCCCGGCAGGATTCGAACCTGCGACCATCGGCTTAGAAGGCCGGTGCTCTATCCGGCTGAGCTACGGGACCGCTGGCCGGACGTGCCGGCGTGACTTCGATGAACGCTGTCAATGCGTCCAGGGCGTGCGGCGGTCATAGCGGAAATTCTCCGCGTAGGACATCTGGCGCCGCTTGGCTTCCTTCGGTTCATCAACGCGATAGGCGATACCCTGCTTCTCGGCATAGGCGATCGCCTCTTCCTTTGTCTCGAAGGACAGCCGTATCTGGCTCTTCATGTCCCTGGACGTCGTGTAGCCCATCAGCGGATCGATTTTCCGCGGCGTTTCGGGGTCGAATTCCAGGACCCAGTAGCCGGTCTTGGCCTTGCCGGACTGCATGGCGGTCTTGGCGGGGCTGAAAATGCGGGCGGACATGGCAAACCTCATCGATGACCGGCGGTGACGCCGTTGGACCGTGCTTACTGTGCAATTGCGGGAACGGCAAGCCGACAGCTCTTTTTGCCCTTGCCATGTCGCACCGAAATCAATAGGCACAACGCGGCCTCGGAGTGTAGCGCAGCCTGGTAGCGCATCTGGTTTGGGACCAGAGGGTCGGGAGTTCGAATCTCTCCACTCCGACCAATCCTTCCTCATCCAGCCTTGCCTAAATATCGAAATCCCACTGGCCTTCGTCGAGGGCGCTGATGGTTTCGGCGGCGAGCGCGCGCGTAATGCGTGTCTTGAGCTCCATCGCCTTGCGGTCGAGCCGATCGACGACGTGTATCGCCGTCGAAAGCGACCGTTCGATACGCCGGACTATGTACTGCACGACATGCGGCTCGACCTCGATCTGCCGGTCGGCGAACAGTTTTGTCACCACGCCTGTGAGCAGCAGATCGTCCGGCTCATGGATCTCGACCGTAGCGGCAGCTTTCAGCCGCGATTCGAGGTCCGGCAAAGTTATCCCCCATGCCGCGGGAAAACGGCGGGCGGTGATCAGAAGCTGCGTGCCGGCGCCGCGCACCGCGTTGATCAGATGGAACAGGCCTGCTTCATCGACAGGCGCCGCGTCGATGTTGTCGATGAGAACCGGGCCGGCGCCGAGTTTTGCCGCGCCGCTGCCGATGCTCGCCCCGTTAAATTGGACAGCGCCTGTCTCTTCGCGCCAGATCGACGCCAGATGCGTCTTGCCGCAGCCGGGCGGTCCGGCGAACACCACGACCGGCGACGGCCAGTCCGGCCAGCGGTCGATGAGCGCCACCGCCTCTTCATTCGCCGGCGAGGTGATCAGGTCATCGCGCGAATAGCCGGTGCCATGACTGAGTTCGAGCGGCAACTGGCGCGGTTTTTCCATTGTCCGTGTCAACGGCTGGCGACCCGCTGTCCCTTGCGGCGCGGCTGCAGGGGCGGCGGCGGTTCGGTGGAATTTCCCTTGTAGAGCGGCGATTCCAGATAGCGGCCGATGGCGAAGCGGACGAGAACGCCGACAGCGGCCGCTGCCGGAACCGCGATCAGCAGGCCGACGAAGCCGAACAAAGCGCCAAACGCAAACAGCGAAAACATCAGCCACACAGGATGCAGGCCGACGCTCTTGCCCACCAGCTTCGGCGCAAGGATGTTGCCTTCGATGAACTGGCCGACGAAGAAGACGGCGGCGACGGCCACAATCATGGTCCAGTCCGGCCAGAACTGGACGAAGGCGACGCCCACCGCCAGCACCAAGCCGGTCAGCGATCCGACATAGGGAATGAAGCTGATCAGCCCGGCGAACAGGCCGATCAGGATGGCGAAATTCAACCCAGTGATCGTCAGGCCGACGGCGTAGATAGTGCCCAGGATGAGGCAGAGCGTGCCCTGCCCGCGCACGAAGCCCGCAGTCGCCGAATTGATGTCGGCGGCGATCTGCCGGACGGTGCGCACATGGTCGCGTGGCACCCAGCTGTCGACGACGGCGACCATGCGGTCCCAGTCGAGCAGCATGTAGAAAGCGACGACCGGCGTGACGACGAAGAGGCTGATGACCGACACCAGCGCGACGCCGGAGCTCCAGATCGAGGTGAAGACCGTCGTCAGCAGGCCGAACCCGGAGGTCAGGAGCGAGTTCAGCCCCTCACGCAACCCGTTGGCATCGACGCCGAAGCGTTGCTTCAGCCATTGCGGGTCATAGCTGGTTATCAGTTGCTGGAGACGGGTCAGATACTCCGGCAACTTGGCGGCGAAGTCCGCCATCTGCGAGGCCAGCACCGGCACCAGGATGACGAACGCCAGAACCAGGACGATGATGAAGGCAAACAGGATGACGACCGTCGCCCACAGACGCGACAGCCCAAGCCGTTCCAACCGGTCGGCGACCGGATCTAGGAAATAGGCCAGCACCATGCCGGCGACGAACGGAAGCAGTACGTCGCTGAAAACATAGAGGAAAAGCGCCAGACCGAAAGCGCTTACCAGCCAGAAGAAGACTTGCCGGCGGAAAGCGGTAGACATTGCCGCCTCGGCTTCGCTGCCGTCAGGTACCCGGGGTGCCTTCGCCATAACCACTCATATGCCTCAGCCAAGCCACGAGATAGGCCGCGGCCGAAGCCACGGTCAAGAGGCCGCACAGGATTATCAGCGCCTCCCGCAGCGGGCCGAAGTCCGCCGTGAACGCCAACTCGGCCAAGACTTCCGCGGCCAGTATGATCTGGAAGGTCGTGTTGACCTTCGAAACCATCAGCGGCTTCATTTCCACGGGATGCCCCATGACGGACGAAAGAAGCACTGCGCAGATGATCAGTCCGTCGCGCGAAACCATCGCCACCACCAGCCACAGCGGCAGCTGGCCGATGATGCCCAGCACGACGAAAACACTGACCAGCAGCAATTTGTCGGCGACCGGGTCGAGATAGGCGCCGAGTTGCGAACGCTGATTGAACTGGCGGGCGATGAAGCCGTCGACGCCATCCGAGACGCCCGCCACCACGAAGCCGGCGAAGGCCCAGTCCCAACGGGATTGAAGCATGGCGAGCACGACCGCGGGCACCAGCACGAAGCGCAGGATCGTTATAAGGTTCGGTATCGTGACCACGAGGTTCAGGGCTAGGTTCTTTTCGACGACAAGCTGCTTTCCGATTAGATGGGCGGAAGTCTCGGCCATCGCAATGGCTCAGACAAGGATGCGCGCTATCCACGGTTTTGTAGCGTGTGCAATGTCGCAATGGACCCTTCCTGTTGCGGGGCCGGACGGTTCATGCGAATAGCGCCAATTGAAGGCCTTCAAGCAGGAACAATGATGAGCGAGCAGAAGAACGGGCTCACATACGCTGAGGCGGGCGTCGATATCGATGCCGGCAATCTGATGGTCGAGAAGATCAAGCCTCTGGTGCGCGCCACGCGCCGGCCGGGAGCTGACGGCGAGATCGGCGGTTTTGGCGGATTGTTCGACCTCAGGGCGGCTGGCTTTTCGGATCCGGTTCTGGTAGCCGCCAATGACGGCGTCGGCACCAAGCTCAAGATCGCCATAGACGCCGGCAAGCACGACACGATCGGCATCGACCTTGTGGCAATGTGTGTCAACGACCTCGTCGTGCAGGGCGCCGAGCCGCTTTTCTTCCTGGATTATTTCGCCACCGGCAAGCTCGATCCTGACCAGGGCGCAGCCATCGTCGGCGGCATCGCCAAGGGCTGCAAGATGGCCGGATGCGCGCTGATCGGCGGCGAGACCGCCGAGATGCCCGGCCTCTATCAGGAGAAAGACTACGATCTCGCCGGCTTTGCCGTGGGCGCGGCCGAGCGCGGGCAGCTTTTACCCACCGACGACATTGTCGAGGGCGACGTGCTGCTCGGCCTCGCCTCGTCGGGCCTTCATTCCAACGGCTTTTCGCTGGTGCGACGTATCGTCGAGGTCAGCGGTCTGAAATGGGATGCGCCGGCGCCGTTCGACAAGGATCGGACGCTCGGCGAAGCGCTGCTCGAACCGACGCGCATCTATGTCAAATCGGTGCTCAAAGCGGTCCGCAACACGCATGGGCTGAAGGCCCTGGCGCACATCACCGGCGGTGGTTTCCCGGAAAACATCCCGCGCGTCCTGCCGAAGGATTTCTCGGCTGAACTCGACCTCGACGCCATCGACGTGCCGCCGGTGTTCTCCTGGCTGGCCAGGACCGGCGGGGTGTCGCCCGAGGAAATGATGCGGACCTTCAATTGCGGCGTCGGCATGATCGTGGTCGTCGCCTCCGGCCAGGCCGCGCAGGTCGCGGCCGTGTTGCAGGAAGCCGGTGAAACCGTGACGCCGATCGGCCAGATCGTGCCGCGCCGCGACGCCGGTGTCATCTACCGGGGCAGGATCGATCTATGACGCGCAAACGCACAGCCATCCTGATCTCCGGCCGCGGCTCCAACATGACGGCGCTGATTGCCGCCGCGTCCGATCCGGCCTTCCCGGCCGAGATCGTCGGCGTCATTTCCGACAAGGCCGATGCCGCGGGTCTGGGCATAGCCATCGCGCGGGGCATCCCCACGCAGGTGGTCGCCCGGAAGGATCATGCCAGCAAGGAAGCGCATGACGCGGCGATCGACACAGCGCTTGCGACGCTTGACGCCGAGATCGTCGCACTGGCCGGTTATATGCGGCTTCTGACTGCGTCCTTCGTCGAAAAATGGCAAGGCCGGATGATCAACATCCACCCTGCCCTGCTGCCGGCCTTCAAGGGGCTCGACACCCACAGGCAGGCGCTGGATGCCGGACTTCGTATCCATGGCTGCACCGTTCACTTCGTCACGCCCGAGATGGATGACGGCCCGATCATTGCCCAGGCGGCGGTGCCGGTCATGATCGATGACGACGAGGCAGCGCTCGCCGCCCGGGTGCTCAAGGCGGAGCATCACCTCTACCCGCTGGCGTTGCGTCTGGTGGCCGAAGGCAAGGTGGCCATGCAGCAAGGACGCGCTGTGTTCCCGGGCGTATCGGACGACAGAGACAATGCCATGGTGTCGATCATGGCCCCGCGCCCGCTGCGGGACGATTTCAATCTCGAGCAACTGGCGCGGATCACGCCGTAGCAGTTGCCTCCTGCATCCAAACAGGCCCTGAAGCGTTGTCGCTGCATCACCCTAACACCGGAGATGCAAATGCTGCTTCCAAATGGCGCTCTTGTCGCGGTTGCCGACGGCGAGAAACTGAATCTGTTCCGGAATACAGGCGACGAAGCCAACCTCGCGCTAAAGGCTGTCCCGGTCGGTGAAGTCGATACTGACAACAAGAGTGGCGGCGCGCGCCACCAGAGCAGTTCGGCCAATCCGGACGCCAGCCAAGGCGAGGAAGATGGGTTTGCCGCCGGCATCGCCGACCTGCTCAACAAGCGGGTGTTGCAGAACAAGGCAGACGCTGTCGTGGTGATCGCCGCACCGCGCACGCTGGGCGAGCTGCGTAAAAATTATCATAAACAGCTACAGGCTGCCCTGATCGGCGAAATCGCCAAGGACCTGACCGGACACTCGCTGCAGGACATCGAAAAGGCGCTGCAAGCGGCATGACAACACCGCCCATGGCGTCCTGAGGATTCCGTGGGCGGATTTATGCAAGCGCCCTCACCCACACCTTGTTGTCGTGGACAGCCGCGCCGCCATAGGGCGCGGGCGCGTCGGCGCCAGTCAGCACGTTGATGCCTTCGCCGCGCTCATGCGCGCTGTTCGGCCAGATGCCTTCGGCAATGACGACGCCGCGCCGCACACCGTCGAAAAGCCTGGCGTGCAGCACGACTTCACCGCGTGTGTTGCCGATTTCGACGCGGTCGCCTTCCCCTATTGAAAGGGCCGAGGCGTCCAGCGGGTGGATCAGCAATTCCGGCCTGCCTTCCTTGGCTTTCGAAACGGGTGTTTCGGCAAAGGTGGAATTGAGGAAGTTCCGCGCCGGCGAGGTCGCCAGCCGGAACGGATGCACCGCGTCCGCGACCTCGATCAGATCGACATGGTCCGGAAATTCCGGCAGTCGGTCATAGGGGCCGAAGGCGACGCCCATGTTGCTGGGCGGCTTGTTAGGGGCCGCGCCGCCAACCCATTGCGGCTTGAAGCGGAACTTGCCGTCGGGATGACCAAAGCCGTCCAGGAAATGCGCCGTGTCGAAATCCGGCTGCAGATCGGCCCATCGCCCTTCCCTGAACGTCTCGAAGGTTCCAAGGCCGCGGCTTTCCAGCATGATGTCGATGTGCTGGCGTTCGGTCAGCCCGAAGCCGGGCATATGCGCGACGCCCAGCCGTTTGGCCAGTTCCTCGATGACGTAATGGTTGGGGCGCGGCCCTTCCGGAGGGTCGATCAGCCTGGGACCCAGGATGATGTGCTGGTTGCCGCCGGCTTTGTAGATATCGTCGTGCTCCAGAAACATCGTCGCCGGCAGTACGACATCGGCGAGCCTGGCCGTATCGGTCATGAACTGCTCGTGCACGCAGGTGAACAGGTCCTCGCGCAGGAAACCCTGCTTCACCAGCCGCTGTTCCGGCGCGACATTCGCCGGATTGGTGTTCTGGATCAGCATGGCCGTGACCGGCGGGCCGCCATAGAGCGCGTCTGGCGCGTTGGTGAGCACAGGGCCGATGCGTGAATGGTCGAGATAGCGGATACCGGGATCGCGCAGCCGCGCACCCTTGACGACGTCGCTGTGCAGCTTGAGCACGCCGGAGTTGGAATGGAAGGCACCGCCGCCCTCATACTGCCAGCAGCCGGTGACGGCGGCGACGGACAGGGCGGCATGCATGTTCACCGAGCCGTTGCGCTGGCGCGCGAAGCCATAACCGAGGCGGAAGAAGGTTCGCTTGGTGGTGCCGACCAGCCGGGCGAAGGCCTCGATCTCCTCCACCGGCAGGCCGGTGATCGCCGCCGCCCATTCGGGCGTTCTGTCCCGCAGATGCGCTTCCAGGCCTTTCGGGTCGTCGGTGTATTTTTCCAGATAGGCACGGTCGGCAAGATTGTCGCGGAACAGGATGTGCATGACCGCGCAGGCCAGCGCGCCATCGGTGCCGGGCTTGAGCACGAGGCCGATGTCAGCCTGTTTGACCGTGGCGTTCTCATAAATGTCGATGACGACGATCCTGGCGCCGCGCTCCTTGCGGGCCCTGATCGCGTGGGTCATCACATTGACCTGTGTGACGACGGCGTTGGTGCCCCAGATCACGACGCAGTCCGATTTCGCCATCTCGCGCGGGTCGGCGCCGCGCAGCGCCCCTGCCCCCATGAACCAGCCGGTCCAGGCGAGATTGGTGCAGATCGAATCGAAGAAGCCGGAATATTTCTTGGCGTGCCGCAGCCTTTCGATGCCGTCGCGCTGCACCAGCCCCATGGTGCCGGCATAGAAATAGGGCCACACCGTTTCCGAGCCGTAGTTGGCTTCCGCGGCGTCGAACTTTTCGGCGACGAGATCGAGCGCCGCTTCCCAACTCGCCTCCTTCCAGACGCCCTCGCCCTTGCTTCCGGCGCGTATCAGCGGTTTCAGCAGGCGGTCGGGATGATGGATGCGGTCGGCATAGCGGGCGACCTTGGCGCAGACGACACCGGCCGTGTAGCTGTTGTCCCTGGCGCCGTGGACGCGGCCGATGCGGTCAGGCCCGAGCAGCTCGACATCGAGCGCGCAGGTCGATGGACAGTCGTGCGGACAGGCGGAGTGGCCGATGCGGAGCGGAGCATGCTGGTTCATGCATCGAAACTAGCGGGAAATAAGCGCAACGGGTAGAGCCAGCGTCTGCGCCAAATTCGTTGCTTGCCGGAGTCGGGACGGCCATCCAGCCGATATTCTCCCCTCCATGCCATAGATATGGCGCAGTGGGGACTTGCGGCAAGACCCATGCCCGGCTGTATGAACGCGTCCCTGAACCGGAAAGAAGGGATAGCGAATGCGTGTATTGCTTTCGACATATGGATCGCGCGGCGACACCGAGCCGTTGGCCGGGCTGGGCGTCGCCTTGCAGGCACTGGGCGTCGAGGCCGTGGTTTCGGCGCCGCCCGACGATGAGTTCGTCGACCTTCTGGCGCGCGCCGGCGTCCCTCTGGCGCCTGCCTTCACCTCGGTCCGCACCTGGATCAAGGACAAGGCAAAACCATCGGCGCCGGCGGATTTCAACCAGCTGGCGACGGAAATGATCGCCGGACAGTATGAGGCGGTAGGCGCGGCGGCCGAGGGATGCGACGCCATCTTGGCGACCGGCCTGATGCCGTCGGCGGCGGCGGCGCAATGCGTGGCCGAAAAAATGGGCGTTCCTTATTTCCACGCCAGCTTCTGCCCGCTGTTCCTGCCGTCGCATCATCATCGGCCTTACCGCTATCCAGGCGACCCGCTGCCGCCCGAGGTCAACGACCCGCGAGCGCTGTGGGATCTGAACGCCAGCGCCATGAACGCGCGGTTCAGCGGCGCTGTAAACGCCCACCGTGCCGCGATCGGCCTGCCTGAAATCGATAACGTCCGCGACCATGTTTTCACCGATCGGCCGCTGCTGGCTTCCGATCCAGTCCTCTGGCCCTGGCAGCCGACGGACCTGTGCGCCGCGATACAGACCGGCGCGTGGGTACTGCGGGACGAACGCCCGCTGCCAGCCGATCTTGACGCTTTCCTGGAAAAGGACAGCCCGCCCGTCTATGTGGGTTTCGGCAGCATCGCCTTGCCGACCACGAGGGATGCGGCGCACACCGCGATACAAGCCGTGCGTGCACAGGGCCATCGTGCGGTCGTGGCGCGCGGCTGGGCCAACGCGGCCCTGCTCGACGACGGCGACGACTGTTTTCTCGTCGGCGAGGTCAACCAGCAGGCGCTGTTTCGCCGGGTCGCCGCGATTATCCACCATGGCGGCGCGGGGACGACGACAACGGCGACGCGGTCGGGCAACCCGCAGGTGATCGTGCCGCAGATCGTCGATCAGCCCTATTGGGCGACGCAGGTGGCCGCGCTGGGGGTGGGGGTCGCGCATGACGGCGCGGTGCCGACGCTCGAATCCCTGTCGGCAGCGCTTGCAAAGGCGCTGGCACCCCGGACGCGCGCACGCGCCAGCGCCGTCGCGCTCACCATGAATGCCGATGGTGCAAAAACGGCGGCGAAACTGCTGTTTGAAAGGATTGCACGAGAACCGGCGGAAGCCGTTTAAGCCGTTGAGCCCGTGACGGAAGGAGGTAGACGAAACTGTCCCACATCTCTCCGGCGGTCCACGGGAGGAAGGGTTTTCGGGCGAGGCAGCGTTGCCCCGACCCGAAAGCCTATTCGGCTATCCCCTCTTCATACTCAGCGCTCATCGACAGCCAGCGTTCCTCATGCCCGGCGAGCTGTGACGATAGCTGCGAGCGCTCCTTGGCGAGCCTTGTGGCGCCGACCGGGTCCTTCTCATAGAGCGCTGGATTGGCCAGCTCGTCCTCGATGCTGTCGAGGCGCTTGCGCAGCCGATCCATCAGCCCTTCGGTGGCGCGGATTTCCTTGGCCAGCGGCTCCAGTGCGGCGCGGCGGGCGGCGGCTTCGCGACGCCGGTCGGCCTTGGACGCTTTGTCCGCCTCGCGCTTCTCGCGGCTGTTGGAGGAGACTCCGGTGACCAGCGTCTTGTAATCGTCGAGATCGCCGTCATAGGGATGGACCGCACCGTCCTTGACCAGCCAGAGCCTGTCGGCGGTGGCTTCCAGCAAGTGGCGGTCATGCGAAATCAGGATGACAGCACCGGGAAAATCGTTCAGCGCATGGACCAGCGCCTCGCGTGAATCGATGTCGAGGTGGTTGGTCGGCTCGTCGAGGATGAACAGGTTCGGTCCATCGAAGGCTGCCAATCCCATCAAAAGCCGGGCCTTCTCGCCGCCGGACAAATCCTTTGCGGCGGTGTTCATCTTCTCGGTGGGAAGGCCAAAATTGGCGACCTTGGCCCGCACTTTTGATTCCGGCGCCTCCGGCATCAGCCGGCGAACATGCTCGTAGGCGTTTTCCTCGGGGCGCAGGTCATCGAGCTGGTGCTGGGCGAAGATTGCGACCTTCAGCCCGGGGGCTACGGTCATCGTTCCCGTACCGGCCTTCAGCCTCCCTGCCAAAAGCTTGGCGAAGGTGGACTTGCCGTTGCCGTTGGCGCCGAGCAAGGCGATGCGGTCGTCGGCGTCGATTCGCAGCGTCATCTTCTTCAAAATGGCCTGTCCCGGCGCATAGCCGACATCAACGCCGGACAGCGCGACGATCGGCGACGCCACGGTCTTGACCGGCTCCGGAAATGAAAACGGGCGCACATTGTCGTCGAGAATCGCGCCGATGGGCTTCATCTTCTCCAGCGCCTTGATGCGCGACTGCGCCTGCCGCGCCTTGGAGGCCTTTGCCCGGAAACGATCGATGAAGGATTGCAGGTGCTTGCGGTGCGCCTCCTGCTTGACGCGGCCCTTCTCCTGCAGCTCGCGCTGTTCGGAAAGCTGCCGCTCGAACTGGTCGTAGCCGCCGCGCCAGAAGGTCAGTTTCTTCTGGTCGAGATGAACGATCGAATTGACGGCGCGGTTGAGAAGATCGCGGTCGTGCGAGATCAGCAGAACCGTATGCGGATATTTCGCCACATAGTTTTCCAGCCACAGCGTGCCTTCGAGATCCAGATAGTTGGTCGGCTCGTCGAGCAGCAGCAAGTCCGGCTCGGAAAACAGCACCGCGGCGAGCGCGACGCGCATGCGCCAGCCGCCCGAAAAGGACGCCGCCGGTCGTTTCTGCGCGTCATCGTCGAATCCGAGGCCAGCCAGAATGGTGGCGGCGCGGGATTCGGCCGAATGCGCATCAATATCGGCCAGCCGGATATGGATCTCGGCGATGCGGTCGGGGTCTGTCGCTGTTTTTTCCTCTTCCAGCAAGGATGCCCGTTCCTTGTCGGCCTTGAGCACGATCTCGATAAGCGGCTCTTCGGTTCCCGGCGCTTCCTGGGCCACCTGTCCGATTCGGGTATTTTTCGGGATGCTGACGGAACCAGTCTCGGATGACAGGTCTCCGGTTATGGCGCGAAACAGCGTCGTCTTGCCGGTGCCGTTGCGGCCGACAAGGCCTGCCTTGGTGCCCGCAGGCAGCGTCAAGGAAGCATGGTCGAGGAGAAGGCGTCCGGCGATGCGGAGTGAAAGATCGTTGATTGCAAGCATGGCGCGGCGGTTTTGCACGGCGAGGCCGCATTGCGCAAGACTGTGCGCCACGAAAGAAATCGGCCCGCCGAAGCGGGCCGTTTCAGGATGTTCACTGTGAACCGAGGGGTTCAGCGTTAGCGGAGCTGCCGCAGCATCATGCAGAGCTGGCGCAGGCTGGGATCGTAGCCGCCGCCACCGCTCAGCACGTCGACACAGCGGCGCTTCAGCCTCGTCACCTCGCCGGCAGAGAGATCGGCAATGACACTCGGGGTGTTCGGGTTCACACCCGGCCCACCAGGACCGCCAGGGCCGCCAGGACCTCCGGGGCCACCAGGTCCACCAGGTCCGCCAGGGCCGGTGGGGCCGCCGATGCCTATATCGATACCCAGATCGACGGTCTTCGGTCCGCCGACATTGGCATTGACATTGGCATTGATGCCATTGGTGCCGCCGATCGAAGCGGTGACGTCTGCATCCGCCAGACCCTTGCTGGTGGCGACATCGGCGTTTGCCTTGGCGTTGATGCCGTTGGCGCCGCCAACAGAGGCGGTCGTACGGGAGACGGCCAGACCCGAGCTGCTACCCACCTTGGTGTTGGAATCGACATTGATGCCGTTCGTCCGGCTTCCTACCGTGGCGCCTACATCGACGCCGAGGCCGTTGGAACCGCCTATACCGACAGACACACCGAAACCTCCGTCGCGGTTGCCGATGTCGATTGCATAGGCCGGAATAGAAACCGCAGCGACAATCACTCCCGCCGCCAGCGTACCGGCTAGTCTTTGGATGACGTTTGCCATGATATTCTCCATAGGTTGCCTCAAAATCACGACGAGCGATGGCCCCTCGCACATTTGACTACGAATAAAGAATACTTTTGGTTTCTTCTTAGAAGTCTAATTGCTGGTTCTTGGTTTTTTGCGGTTTTACGAATGCCGTAAACTTATATTTAACATATATTTAATTTGAATCATTCTGTCCAAAGACAAGGTCACCCTGCATATAAGTCTATATGACCGTCGACCTTATCAAGCGAATGCGCGACCGTCTTCGGTCCGCTGGAAATAAATCAGGTCCAGCTGGACGGAGGACTTTCCAAGGACGGTCAGGATCATATGGGCCTGGCCACGATGATGCGTCTGATGATTGAAAAGGTGGTCGAGCGCTGGTGACAGCCGTTGCGAGATGGTCCGCATGTCGGTCGCCGTCATATAGGTGAAGCGGCCTGCAAGCGCCTTGGCATCGAGGGAATCGACCCAGTCGAGGATGCGGCGATCCTCGTTTTCGCGCATGGTGCGCAGGACCGGGAATGCCTTGTGCAGGATCGCATCCAGCCGGGACGGGGCGTCCCCCTCGCCCGTAAACCGCTTCATCCAGATGCGGTCAGTCACCAGGAGGTGGTTGAGCGTGCCCATCATCGAACCGAAGAACGCGCCGACATCGCGGCTGAACTCCTCGTCGGTCAGCTCGGCGGCAGCATCGTATATCCTGTTGTTGGCCCATTGATTATAGGCCGCAAGCATCATGAAATGCTGTTTCACCGTTTGTCCCTCGCAGGCTGGCGCTTCGGCGCACTACCTAGCCTCGGCAGTCAGGAACGCCAATGACCATTTTACTCTATGACCTCGTCGGCAAGAACGTGTCGCGCCCTTTCAGTCCGCATTGCTGGAAGGCAAGAATGGCGCTCGCGCACAAGGGGCTCGACTTCACAGCAGTGCCGACCCGGTTCCTTGAGGTTCCTCATGTCGAAGGCGGAGCCAAGATCGTTCCCGTCATCCGCGACGGCGACAAGATAGTAGCCGATTCGTTCGCCATCGCCGTCTATCTGGATGACGCCTATCCCGAACGGCCAACGCTTTTCGGCGGAGAAGGCGGCAAGGCCTCGGCGCGTTTCATCGAACGCTGGTCGCAGACGCAGCTTCACCCCTTCCTGGGATCGGTTGCGCTGATGGATATCTACCGCCTGCAGGATGCGGAAAACATGGTCTACTTCCGCCAAAGCCGCGAAGCGCGCTACGGCAAGCCGCTCGAGCAAGTGGATGCCGAACGCGACGAACATCTGCCGGCATTCCGCAAGCGGCTGGATCCCGTGCGCGAAACGCTCAAATATCAACCTTATATCGGCGGATCGTCGCCACTCTTTACCGACTACATCGTTTTCGGCGCGTTGCAGTGGGCGCGCGTCTCGACCTCGTATCCGTTACTGGAGGACGGCGATCCGGTGAATGCCTGGTTCGAGCGCTGTCTCGATCTTTTCGATGGACTGGGGCGAAGGGTCGCGGCCGCCGCGTGAGGGAATCGAGGCCTTGGCAATGGGCCGGGCGGCTTGTATAGAGCGCGCCACTCAGCAATTCCTATCCGCACAAGGACAGACCATGGCGCTCGAACGCACCTTTTCGATGATCAAGCCGGACGCGACCCGGCGCAACCTGACCGGCGCAATCACCAAGATGCTGGAAGATGCCGGCCTGCGCGTTGTGGCTTCAAGGCGCGTGTGGATGAGCCGTCGCGAGGCGGAAGGTTTTTACGCCGTGCACAAGGGCCGGCCCTTCTTCGAAGAACTGGTCGAGTCCATGTCGTCCGGCCCGACCGTGGTACAGGTTCTCGAAGGCGAGAACGCCATCGCCAAGAACCGCGAAGTAATGGGAGCCACCAATCCGGCCAATGCCGACGAAGGCACCATCCGCAAGGTCCACGCGGTTTCCATCGGCGAGAACTCGGTCCACGGCTCCGATGCGCCGGAGACCGCCGCGCAGGAAATCAAGTACTGGTTCTCCGACACGGAAGTCGTCGGCTAAGGTCGCAAACGTTCAACAAAAAAGCCGGGCTTCTGCCCGGCTTTTTTGTTGTCCGTCGTTCGCTGCGATCAGTTTTTCACCATCTTCAACATGATCTTCTGTGGCCCGGCCGTGAGCGGATCGACCTGCAGGCGCTCATCGTTGATGAACATCAGCTTGTCGTCGACGGTGATGCGGGCCTGCAGGGCATAAGTCATTTTGGGCTGGATGGCGGAAGAATCGAACTTCAGCTCGAATTTGACCGGCACCTGGCCGGCCGGACGAAACTCCCGTTCAGCTACCACGGCGGCAGGCGCATCCGCCAGTGAGACATCGGCAAGCTGGACGGTAAGCACGGCATTCGGCGGCAATGCGATCCGTTCGCGATATGTGGCCTCGCCGGTCAGCGTCTGTTCGGCGGCCATGGAGAAATCCGGCGTCGCCAGCATGCCGACGGCGAGTGGCGCAAATCCGAAGATGAAGAATTCCGCGATCCGGTCCAGCATTGAGGTTCTCCTTTGCCACTAGATGGCAGAAGGAATGCGGACAATCCAAGGCGGGCCGGCGGCGTTCTTCGGGTATGTTCGAGAACGGCGTTCCCGCCGTTCTACGCCTTCCTGTCCAGTGGGGAAGTCCTGTCCCAACGCGCTGTAGCCCGTTCATCCGCCTCCTTGGCGTCGATCCACGCGCCCTGCGTTCCGTCGACACGATGCTCTTTCTTCCAGAAGGGCGCGCGCGATTTCAAATAATCCATCAGGAAACTGGCGGCCTCGAAAGCCGCCTGACGATGCGCGGAAGCCGCAATCACAAGAACGATATTCTCGCCCGGCCTGACCTTGCCGTAGCGGTGGATCGCCGTCAGGCCTTGCAGCGGCCAGCGCGCCATAGCTTCCATAGCGATGCGTCCGATCTCGGCCTCGGCCATGCCCGGGTAGTGTTCCAGCTCAAGCGCAGCCAGCGCGCCGGCCTCGTCGCGGCAAAGCCCCGAAAAGGTAACGATGGCGCCAATGTCTTTGCGGCCGGCCGCGACGCGGGCCATCTCCGCGGCAAGGTCGAAATCCTCGGCCTGGATGCGCACGCTCGGCAAGACCGGAGCGGTCATGGCGTCAGCCGCCCGTCATCGGCGGAAACAGCGCGATCTCGCGGGCGCCGCCGATCTTCTCGCGATGATCGACGTGCTCCTGGTCGATGGCGACGCGGATCACTTCGGGAAACTGCAAAGCGTGCTCGTATTCGTCCCCCTGCCCGCGCAGCCAGCGCAGGAGATCGGACACGGTTTCGATACCGGCGGGAAGATCGACTTCCTCTTCCGGCTTACCGATCCGTTCCCGGACCCAGGCAAAATAGATCAGTTTCATGACCGTCTATTCGTCGACAATGTGCTTCAGACCGGCACGGAAATAATCGTAGCCCGTATATAGGGTGACCACGGCGGCGATCCAAAGCAGCACCAGTCCGATCTGTGTCGTGAGCGGGAAGATCTTGTCGCCAGCCGGACCGGCGAGCAGGAAGGCGATGGCGACCATCTGGATGGCTGTCTTCCACTTGGCCAATTGCGTGACCGGCACAGAGACTTTGAGCGCCGCCAGATATTCGCGCAGCCCCGACACCAGGATTTCCCGGCACAGGATGATGATCGCAGCCCATAGAGACCAGCCGGCTATCCCGGCATGGCGGTCGGTATCCGCGGCGAGAAGCAGCAGGCATGTAGCGACCAGCAGCTTGTCGGCGATCGGGTCCAGCATCCTGCCTATGTTGGACGTCTGCTGCCAGGCCCGCGCCAGGTAGCCGTCAAGATAGTCGGTCACGGAAGCGAGCAGGAAGATCAACAGCGCCAACCAGCGGGCGAAGTCGCTGGACTTCAAGTGCCCTTCGAGGAAAAAGCACAGCACCACCAGCGGCACCGCCACGATCCGGGCATAGGTCAGCATGTTGGGAAGATTGAATGCGCGTTTGGCCATGGGTTCCTGATCTTTCTTCCGCCTCGGTACTCAAATCAGAAGCGCATGTAGCGGGTCAACTGGCGAAATTCGGCTGACCAGACGAAACAGACAGCCGTCCGTCAATTGTGGCGAGAGCGATGTGTCGCATTCATGACCGCATCCCCTCATGTTTCATGGAAATGGTTGTACACCAGCCGCGCGACGGATTCGGAAATTCCATCGACGCTCATCAGATCCTCCATCGCCGCGCGACCAACAGCCTTGGCCGTGCCAAAGTGCAGGAGCAAGGCGCGCTTGCGGCCCGGGCCAATTCCGCTGATTTCGTCCAATGGGCTCTTTATCATCTCTTTCTTGCGCCGGGCGCGGTGCGAACCGATGGCAAAGCGATGGGCTTCGTCGCGCAGCCGCTGGACGAAATAAAGCACCGGGTCGCGAACTGGCAGCGAGAAGGACGGCTTGCCCTCGACAAAGAACCGCTCGCGCCCGGCTTCCCTGTCCTGGCCCTTGGCGACGCCGATGGCGACGACCCGGTCCTCGATGCCAAGATCGGACAGGATCTTGCGGACAGCCGACATCTGGCCCTGCCCGCCATCGATCAGGATGACGTCGGGCCAGGCCGGGAAGGAGGCGGAGACATCGTCGCTGTCCGAGCCAGCGCCGGTCTCCTCGCCATGCTCCTTCAGCAGCCTTGAAAACCGCCGTTCCATGACCTCGCGCATCATGCCGAAATCGTCGCCCGGCGTGATGTCGGTCGAGCGGATGTTGAATTTTCGATACTGGTTCTTCACGAACCCTTCCGGCCCCGAGACGATCATGGCGCCGACAGCGTTCGTGCCCATGATGTGGGAGTTGTCATAGACCTCGATGCGTACGGGCGGCTTTTCGGTGCCGAAGGTTTCGGCGAAGCCGGTCAACAGGCGGGCCTGCGTCGACGTCTCGGCCAGCCGGCGGCCCAACGCTTCCCGGGCATTCTGCAGCGCATGGTCGGTCAGATCCTTCTTCTCGCCACGCTGCGGGACATTGATGGACACCCTGCGCCCTGCCCGCGTCGAAAGCGCTTCGACGAGCAATTCCTGATCCTGCACTTCCTGCGACAACAACACGGAACGAGGCGTCGGCTTGTCGTCATAGAACTGCGCCAGGAAGGAACCCAGCACCTCCGATGCTTCCAGCGCCGGATCGGCCTTGGGGAAATAGGCGCGGTTGCCCCAGTTCTGTCCTGTCCGGAAAAAGAACACCTGGATGCACACCTGCCCGCCCTCCTGATGGATGGCGAAGACATCCGCCTCCTCGACGGATTGCGGGTTGATGCCCTGATGGCTTTGCACATGCGCCAGGGCCGCCAGCCGGTCGCGATAAACGGCGGCGCGCTCGAAATCGAGGTCTGCCGACGCTTCCTGCATGGCGGACGACATTTCCGTCTTCACTTTCTGGCTGCGGCCGGAAAGGAAGCCCTTCGCCTCGCCGACCAGTTCTGCGTAGGCAGTGTGAGAAATCTCACCGGTACAGGGGCCGGCGCATCGCTTGATCTGGTAGAGCAGGCACGGCCGCGTGCGGTTTTCGAAAAAAGAATCGGTACAGCTGCGCAGCAGGAAAGCGCGCTGCAATGCATTGATGGTACGCCCGACCGCCTGCGCTGAGGCGAACGGGCCGAAGTACTCGCCTTTACGCGAACGGGCGCCGCGATGCTTGTAGATGCCCGGAGACGCATGGTCGCCGGTCAGAAGGATGTAGGGGAACGACTTGTCATCCCGCATCAACACGTTGAAACGCGGACGCAAGCGTTTGATAAGATTGGCCTCCAGAAGAAGCGCTTCGATTTCGGTCCGGGTGACGACGAACTCCATCGTCGATGTTTCGCGCACCATCCGGCCGATGCGGTTGGTGTGGAACCGTCCCTGCGCATACTGCGTGACGCGCTTCTTCAGGCTGCGCGCCTTGCCGACATAGAGCACGTCGCCGGTCGCATTCATCATCCGGTAGACGCCCGGCGCATTGGGGAGGCGCTTCACCAGCGTCTGGATCACCTCGGCGCCGATCATGCCGTCGGCATCGCCGGCATGCGGCGTCCAGTCTATGGCCGTGAAAGCGATATCGGGGCCGGACGAAACTGGTGCTTCGACTATTTCATCGTCAATGGCATCGACCTCGGGAAGATCGTCCGCCGCGGTCAGGCCACGCGCTCCACTTCTGACGTTTGCAGGACTCATTCCACCATGCCTGTCACATCCGGCGTCTGCCAGGCAAGATGCTGGCCGCCGTCGAGGGCGATCATCTGGCCGGTGATCGAGCGCGCCTCCCAGAGATAGCGGATCGTTGCGCCGAATTCGGGCAATTCCGGGCCACGCCTCAACATCAGATTGTCGACCTGGTGCTGGAAGTCCTGATCCGACTGGCGCGCACTGCGCAGTGACGGGCCCGGGCCGATAGCGTTGACCCGGATGCGCGGCGCCAGCGCTTGCGCCATTGTCCGGGTCGCCGCCCACAGTGCCGATTTGGAAAGCGTATACGAGAAATAGTGTGGCGTCGGCCGCCAGACGCGCTGATCGACAATGTTGACGACAAGCCCGTCCAAAGCCGCCGGCAACGCCTTGGCGAAGGTCTGCGTCAGGATGGCCGGCGCTTTCACATGGATGGCGAAGTGCCTGTCCCAATTTTGCCAATCGAAATCCAGAACGGAATCATTTTCGAAGATCGACGCGTTGTTGACGAGAAGCGAAATCGGCCCGAGCTGGCGGGTGGCTCGGTCGATGAGCCCCGCAGCGGCGGCCATGTCGGTCAGATCGGCGCCGATTGCGGCGGCGCGGCCACCTGCAAGGTTGATGTCCGCGGCCAGAGCCTCGGCCGTATCCAGAGAGATGTTCGCATGAATCGCGACGGCAAAGCCGTGCGCCGCCAAATCCTCGACAATCGCCCTGCCAAGCCGCTTCGATCCTCCCGTTACCAGCGCCGTTCCGGCGGCTTCCTTCATCTGTCAATCCTTGTTTTGTCCCGCAAAAGCCCGGTTCGGCCAAATTTGACCGGCCAACCGTTAATTGCCGTTCTTACCTTGGGCAGCATTGTGGCAAAGGGCACTCGAAACGCTCGAATCCGCTGAAGGATTCGGCAGGCTGAAACCCAATATAGGCTTTCGGACGCCTTGCTCCAAGCCGGCTTGCGACCCCCATCCTCCAGTCTGCTGACAAAACATGTTGCACAGATGCAACGTCCATTTTCCGCCTCATTCGCGCCGGGGAATGACCCAAGTTCAGGTTCGCTTCAGCCGCATTTGGCCACCACATTCCGGAACAGATGAACGCCGGATCCGTTACTCCCCTCGGACGGGTCGGAGGTGTTCATGACAACGAGCCCATGTGCTGTGGCTTAAGGAGTAAAAGAATGAAAACGAACCTCAAATTTGCGAGGCCGACTGCAGCGGCGCTTGGAATTCTCGCCCTTGCTACCGCGATGCCTGCTTTCGCCGCCGACGTGGTCTCGGAAGAGCCCCCGGCTCCGGCTCCCATTGCTGAGCTGCCGGTTGCCTCCTGGGCTGGCCCCTATGCCGGTCTGACCGTTGGCTACGGCTTTGCAGGCACCACGCATACGCCGGGCAACGACATCGATACCGATGGATTCCTCGGTGGCGCGTTCGCCGGTTATAACTGGCAGTCCGACAACTTCGTCTACGGCGTTGAAGGCGATGTCGGCTACAACGGCGAAAAAGGCAGCAATGCCGGCGAAAACTCCAAGTCGGGCGTCGACGGATCGCTACGTGCCCGTCTCGGTTACGCTGTCAGCCCGGACATCCTCGTCTATGGCACCGCCGGTGGCGCTGCACAGAGGCTGAAGGTCTCCAACGCAGCTGGTCGCGACACCAACACCATGCTTGGCTGGACGGCCGGCGTGGGTACGGACATCAAGATCACCGAGCAGGTCTTCGGTCGTGTCGAGTATCGCTACACCGATTACGGCGACAAGGACTTCTCGAATGCCGGCAACGTCGAGTCGAGCGACAACCGCGTCAACTTCGGCGTGGGTATGAAGTTCTGATCTGACGATCGGACGAAAAGAAAAGCCGGGCTTCGCGCCCGGCTTTTTTATTGCCTGCCGATCAGGACGGTATGGCTGGCTTGAGCTGCGGGAATTTTTCGTCGAAGCGCGCAGCCCATCGAACCAGCCGCGACCGGCCCTTCTCCCACTTTCCCGGAAACCGCAGCGCCAGATAGCCGAGCGTCGCCCGCAGCGCGATCTGGCCGACGGTTATCCTGGCCGGCAGTTTCGGCGGGTTGGCGTTGAACACATCCAGGCCCCGGGTGATCTTCGACCACTGCTTTTCAAGCCATTCTTCCGAAATCTTGTCTTCGGAACGGAGACGCCGCTCATAGACCATCGACAAAGCGCTGTCGCAGATGCCGTCCGCAAGCGCCTCGAGAACTTCGGCGTCCAGCCGTTTTTCCGGATTGCGTGGAAACAGCACGTTCCTTGAAAGCCGGCCGAGATACTGGGTGATCGCCCTGCTGTCATAGACAGCGCGTCCATCGTCCAGAATCAGGGTCGGTATTTTTCCCAGCGGGTTGGCGTCGATGAGCAAGGAAGGTTCGTCATCCGTTTTCACCGGAACGGCCTCGATGGCGATGCCGGCATAGAGCGCCGCCATGCGCACCTTTGCGCTGTAGGGCGACGCGGAAGCGTAGAGCAGTCTAGGCATGGGAGCATCCTGTTTTTGGTTGGCGGCACTGTACGGTGCGGCGTACCGAAGGCAACAGCCGGATCGGCGCAATCATTGTTCGCACATTACCGGGTGTTCGATGACGCACGCACCGGTGGCATTACAACCTTAGACGCCCGGCAGGCCTTGCGATCGATTTCCGGGCAGGCGCGGAACTCGAGGTTTCTGGTCAGGCAGATGCGGACCTCACGCAGATAGCGGCGGTCGCAGGTAACGGCGATCGCGTCGGGCGGCAGGTCGGGGTTCGATTCCTGAAAAGCCGTTTCGGCGTCCTGCGGCGAAAGCGTGCGATAGTCGTTAAGCCGGCGAAAAGCCGGCGGTATGGCGACCTTTTCGCGGGCGGCGCGCAACACCCGGAAATAATCCTGCTGGCCGAGGCCGCTGCAAGTGCCATGCGTCTGCCATTCGTGACGGATCAATCCAGCCGAGGGCATCAGGTCGTAAAGACTACGCACCGTTGCATCCGGCACCTTGGAACGGTCGGTGGGGCAATCCTGCGGAAAGCCGCGTTCGAATTGCGGCCACAGACCATGCACGATGAACGCATAGGGACGCGCCGCGCCGCATTGCTGACGGTTGGCGTCGGCGCCTTCGGCCTCGCAGTAGCTCGGCGACCAGGACAGCGACAGCACGTAGAAATCGAAACCGCTGCCGGCTGGGATGCTCTCCCCTTTGACTGGTGCTTGCTCTTTCGACGATGTCTTTTGCCCGGGTCCAGCAGGAGCGTTTTTTTCCCGCGGTTTCCCGTCATCGGCCGGAGCGCAGGCTACCGCCAGCAGGGCAAGCGACGCCAGAACCGCCGGCAGCAATCTCCGGCGCAACCCCGACATCGGAAACTTCCGTCCTAGCGCAGAATGCGACAACGGCCGTTGTAAACCAGCCAGCGATCGAAGCCCGCGACGCAGAATTCGACATTGTTGCCGATGGACGCGAAGCCCTGGCCTTCCTCGATAAGATACCAGACGGTGCGATCGTGACCGTCCGAAAGCGCGACGGTCGCGCCGCAGTAGCGGCGGCCAATCGGGCGATCCTCGCGCGCCGGCAGATAGCGGCGCTCGTGAATCCTGCGGAAGTCGACAATGTTCACATCGCCCAGATGCGGAACATGGGTGACTTGATAACGGAAGCGGCTGGTGATCTTGTTGAGAACCCAGGCTTCGCCGCACACGCCCGGATCGCTCTCATAGACGGAGGATTGCAGATCGGCGGACGAGGCCATCGGAACGGCAGCCAGCGGCGATGCCAGGCCGGTCAGCAGGGCAAGCAGGGTTTTGACGAAACGAGTCATGTCGGCCTCTTGGAAAATCTGAAAGCACTGTGAGGTTTCGTCCGGTCGCGGTCAAGCGCCGTCGAATTGTGGGGCGCCGTCGGATTTGGCGGCAGGCGCTTCACCGGCAAGCCATTCCAGTTTCCACGCCGAGCCATCGTCAACGGCCATGATGGCGCACAGTTCGGGCAGGATGACACGCAATTCGCGTTCCAGCGTAAACGGCGGATTGACGACGATCATGCCGGTCCCGTCCAGTTTCGGCTCGCCAGATGACGTCCTGACATCAAGGGTCACGTCCAGAATATTGGCGATGCCGGAATTGACCAATCCCTTGCGGAACCCCGCAACCGCCACCCGGTCCTTGATCGGATACCACAGCGCGTAGATCCCGCTTGGCCAGCGCCGGTGTGCCTTGGTGAGCCCTTCCGTCAGGCGCAGGAACTCCCCACCCTCCTCGAAAGGTGGATCGATGAGCACAAGTCCGCGCTTTTCCTTCGGCGGCAGATGCGCTCCGAGCGCCAGCCAGCCGTCGAGCTGCATGACCCGCACCTGGAAATCGCCGTCGAACAGCGCTTTCAACCGCGCCGCGTCCTGCGGATGCAGTTCGATCGCCGAGAGCCTGTCCTGCTTGCGCAGGAGATGCCTGACGATCGCCGGGGAACCCGGGTAACGTTTCAGGCCGCCCTTCGGATTGGCTGCGCGGACTGCGTCCAGATAGCCCGCCAGCAATGGCGTGCCGGCCGGTCCCAGTCGGGCGTCGATCAGCCTGCCGATGCCGCCCTTCCACTCGCCGGTCTTGGCGGCCGCCGCAGCGGACAGGTCGTAAAGCCCGATGCCGGCATGGGTATCGATGACCCTGAACGCCTTGTCCTTCTGCTTCAGATACTCGACCAGCCGCGCCAGCACGGCGTGCTTGACCACATCGGCGAAATTCCCGGCGTGATAGGCGTGGCGGTAGTTCATCAGGAGACCGAGCCGCCCCTGCCCCAGCGCGGTGGCGGAGGCTGCGAGTTCGGGTTTTCGGGCTGTCCGCCGCGGCCGCCCCGAAAGGCAAGCACCAGGCCGATGAAGCCGATGGCCATGGCGGCGAAGCCCAGCGGCTGCACGCGGGAACCCGGGAAAGGCCCGGCGGTAGCGAGGATCAGGTCCACCGATTGAATGGGCACCGTCTCGGCATCGCCCTTGCCGACGGTGAAGAGATAGGCACCGTCTTCGACAGGGTCGATCACGCCGGCGCGGGCGCGATAAACCCGCGCCTGCATCTGCGGGTTGGTGTCGGTCGCGGTGGCGTCGGCGAAGGTCATGGCCTTGGCCAGCACGGTCTTGCCGTTTACCGAGGCGGTCAGGGTGAGGATAGCCGAGTCCGGCGGCAGTTTGCCGATGCCGGTGGTGGCCAGATCGACCATAATCTTGAGCGGCGCGTCCGCTTCCTTCAACCTCGGTTGCGCCGGCACATAGCCGCCGGCGGCGTCGTAGACGCGCCACTTGCCGACCTCATGCTCAAGCATGTTGGCCGACAGCCAGGGATAGGCCGCCATGCCGCCGCCGGCCAGGAATATCAGCAGAAAAAGAAAACGCATTCTGTCTCTCTCAGGGTCGCCAGTTGCCGAGCGCGAGTGCGGCCTTCACGCCTTGCGCTCCCAGCGGCGATCGGGTGTCTGGTGCCAATAGGTGACGTCGTGACCGGCCGATTTCATGACCTTCCAATGCTCGCGCGCCGCATCGACCTGTCCCGCATCGTGGCCGTCGAACAGGAAGACGGCACGCTCATAAGCACCGAGATCTGGCGGCGATGCACCATCGACGAGGAAGCGTATGTTGGCCTGGTTGGGGTTGTCGTCGTCCGTCGTCAGCAGGATCGGCTGCTCGGCGGGATAGGGTTCATTCGATCTGGCGTGCGCCAGGAACGCATCGTCGCGGAACGTCCACAAATGCTGGTCGAGCGCGTCGCGGCGTTCCTCGGTGCCGGTCTGCACGATCGCCCGCCACCCTCGCCCGACACTGCGTTCGAGCAGGCCCGGCAGCGCGTCCTCCAGCGTCGATTCGGTGAGGTGATAGAACAGGACTTCGGTCATGGCTTCAGCGGAACGATCTGGGGTGCAGGCGGACTATCCCTCATAGTGATCCCGAACGAGACGGTCGAGCAATCGCACGCCGAAGCCCGAGCCCCATGACTGGTTGATTTCACTTCCCGGCGCCCCCATCGCCGTGCCGGCGATATCAAGATGCGCCCAGGGCGTATCCTTGACGAAGCGCTGGATGAACTGAGCCGCGACGATGGCCGAGCCATAACGCCCGCCAATGTTCTTCATATCGGCGTTCTTCGAATCGATCAGCTTGTCGAATTCCGGGCCGAGCGGCATCCGCCACAGCCGCTCATGCGTTGCCGCGCCGGCGTCGATCATCCAGCCGGCCAGTTCGTCATTGTTGGAGAACAATCCGGCATAATGCTGGCCGAGCGCGATCATGATGGCGCCGGTCAGTGTTGCCAGATTGACCATCGCCTTCGGCTGGAACCTGTCATTGCAGTACCAGATGGCGTCAGCAAGAACGAGACGGCCTTCGGCGTCGGTGTTCAGCACTTCGATCGTCTGGCCCGACATGGACGTGACGATGTCGCCCGGGCGCTGGGCGTGACCGTCCACCGCGTTTTCCACCAGGCCGATGACGCCGACCACATTGACCTTGGCTTTACGGGTCGCCAGGGCATGGATGAGCCCGACTACCGCCGCGGCGCCACCCATGTCGCCCTTCATCTCCTCCATGCCGGAAGCCGATTTGATGGAGTTGCCGCCGGTATCGAAAGTCACGCCCTTGCCGATGAAGGCGACGGGCTTGTCCTTAGCCTTGCCACCATTCCACTGCATGACGACAACGCGGGCGCCGCGGGGGGAGCCTTGCGCGACGCCGAGCAGCGCGCCCATGCCGAGCTTCTTCATCTCCTTCTCGGTCAGCACGTCCACCTTGACGCCAACGTCGGCGAGCTTCGCTGCCTCCGCTGCGAACTCCAGCGGCCCGAGGATATTGGCGGGCTCGTTGACGAGGTCGCGCGCCAGCAGCACGCCGCTAACGACGGCCTTCGCATCGGCGAACGCTTTCCTGGCAGCGGCCGGGTCGGCGGTGTGGATGGCAATTTTCGCCGGCTTCCGGGGCGATTTATCGCCATTGTCTTTCCTGGTCTTGTATTTGTCGAAAGCATATGTCCTGAGCATCAGGCCGGCGGCGAGATTTGCCGCAGCCGAAGCGCCTGCCTCGGCATCGGCAATATCCAACACGATGGAGACGTCCTGCGCCGTCCGGATGGCCGCGCCGATGATGCCGCCGAGTTTCATCCAGGCGTATTCCGTCAATTCCTCCTTGCCGGCGCCGATGGCGACAAGGCGGTCGAGCGAAGTGCCTTCAGGGGCGAGCAGATTGACGGAAACGCCGAACTGGCCAGAAAAATCCGCGACGGAAAAGGCGCGGTCGAGCACTCCGGCGGGGTCACAGCTTCTGGCGACTTCGGTCAGGCCCTGACTTTCCCTGGCAAAAAGAAAGACTGTTCCCCTGGACGGCGTTGACGGTTTTGCGAAGGAAATTGCGGGTATTGAAGCCACTGAAACCTGCTTTCGGGACATATCGGATAATGCGCGACATTTCGCGGTTTTGCGCCGGTTGGCAACCCGCTGCCGGTTCCGGCCCCCCCAAAACATCGTCGCCAGCCCGGACGATTGGTCGCGCCTGGCCATGGATTTGCCCTACAACAGTCTGTTAACCATCTCTTTTCGTCCTTTTTTATCCCTTAGCGTCGAGACTCCCCCTCGCCGGCAAGCACGATGTGGGACGGGAACCAGGTCGCACCGGTTGTGTGGGCGTCACCGGGCGGGTAGCTTTGTCCGGAGTACGATGTCTGAAAGTTCCAATCGAGAAGAGCGAGCCTGAATGAAGGTAGTCGAGCGCTACATTATGCGTCGCGCTTTCACGCTCTTTGTCGGGGCGCTGGCGTGGACGATGGCGATCGTGTGGACCACCCAGGTGCTTGCGCGCATCGACCTCGTCACCGACAACGGCCAATCGGCGCTGGTGTTCTTCGAAGTCGCCACGCTGATCCTGCCTTCCGTGCTGACCATCGTCGTGCCCTTTGCGCTGATCCTAGCCGTCGCGCAGACGCTGAGCGCGATGAATTCCGATTCGGAATTGGTAGTCATCAACGCTGCCGGCGCGTCGCGACTCGCGGTGATACGTCCGATCATCCTGCTGGCACTCGGCGCCAGTGTCCTGTGTTTCGTCGTCCAGAATGGCGTCGACCCCTACGCCCGTCAGCGCAATCGCGAGCTGGTTGCCGATTCGCGCGCCGACTTCCTCTCTGTCATCATTCAGGAAGGCACCTTCCGCAAGGTCGATGATGGCTTGTTCGTCCAGATCGGCGAGCGCTTCGCTGACAATCGCCTTGGCCAGATATTCGTCGCCGACTCCCGCCAGGAGGGCATCGATCTCGTCTACTACGCCAAGACTGGAGCCATCGTGGAACGCCAGGGCGAGAAGGTTCTGGTGATGAACGACGGCGTCGTTCACCGCAAAACGCCGTCCGGAGACGTTTCGGTCATCACCTTCACCTCCTATGCCTTCGATCTCTCGGCATTCGACGATGACGTGTCGGGAGTGCGGCTGCTGCCCAAGGACCAGACCACACAATATCTGCTCAACCCGAGCCCGAATGATTCGATCTCGAAGAAAAATCCCAATCTCTACAGGACGGAACTGGCGAAACGATTCTCGGAATGGCTTCTGCCGCTGGCCTTCGCCTTCATTGCGCTCGCGGTGGCGGGTGACGCACGGTCGCATCGCGAGGCTCGCGTCAATCCGCTGATAACGGCGGTCAGCATCGCCCTGATCGTGCGGTGGATCTGCTTCTTCGCCGAAGGCCGCGCCCGGATACAGCCGTCGTTCATCTATGTAATGTATCTGGCGCCGATCGTCATCTCGCTGGTTGCGATATGGTTCATCAGGACTCATCGCACCATGAGCCTGCCGGTAAGTTGGGCGGAAACGCTGTCCGGGTTCGGCCGGCGCGCGCTCGCCTATCTCACGGCGATCCGGAACCGAATCTTTGGCGGACCGGCACCGAAGGGAGCCGCCTGATGGGTTGGACTCTCGGCCGATACTTCTTCATCCGTTACGTCACCATTACGCTGTGGTTCTTCCTTGGCTTGTTTGCGCTCGTCTTCCTGATCGATTTCACGGAATTGACCAGCCGCACGGCACGCCTGCCCGGATTCTCCTACCAGATCGGTCTCGCAATCTCCGCTCTGCGCGTGCCGATGATCATGCTGCAGACGATACCGTTCGTGGGGCTTTTCTCGGCCATGGCGATGCTGGTTTCGCTGAACCGGCGCTATGAGCTGGTGATTGCCCGTGCAGCGGGCATATCCGCGTGGCAGTTCCTGCTGCCCGCCTGCGTCGGCGCGCTTCTGTTCGGCATACTGGCCGTGGGCGTTCTCAACCCTCTGGCGGCTGCCGGGTTTTCTCATTCCGAGCAGATCGAGAGCCAGTTGCGTTCCGGGAAATCCAACGCGGTTTCCGCCAACGCCGCCCCATGGCTCCGTCAGAAGACCGATTCCGGCGATACGATCATCGGCGCCCGGGCTATCCTCAATCAGGGCCTGGAAATGGCCGACGCCTCTTTCTTCATCCTCGATCGCGAGGGCGATATCGTCGAAAGAAAGGACGCCAAGCGCGTTTTCCTGCGCGATGGTTACTGGGAGCTTCAGAACGTCAGGATCATGAAAGGCGCCGATGCGCTGGTGACGAAACAGACCGACAGAATCCCCACCAATCTCAAGCCGGAATTTGTACAGGAACGTCTTGCCCGACCGGAAACGATCCCCTTTTACGAGCTGCCGGCGAAGATCGAGGTCGCCCGCTCGTTCGGCCTCAAGGCCAATGCATTCGCGATGCAATTTGATTCTCTGGTGGCCATGCCTTTCCTGCTAGTCGCCATGACACTGATCGCCGCTACAGTATCGATGCGTTTTGCGCGGATGGGGCAGTCGGCTACGATGATTCTGGGTGGCATATTGGCCGGCTTTCTGCTTTATGTCGTTTCGGTTCTCGTGAAGGCTTTTGGGGTTGCGGGATTCGTACCAACTGTTGTAGCGGCATGGTTTCCCGTTGTCGTCGCGATGTTCTTCGGGATAACGTTCCTGCTGTATAAGGAAGATGGCTAGTGGAGGGGGCGGTTCTGCAAAACCGTAGGCCAACAAGGTTGACGCTCCTGAGCGGTGTCAGCGCCTTGGCGTGCCTGATCGGCTGCTCCCTGATCGCCGGCCCGGCGTTGGCTCAGGAAGTCGGCGATCTGGCGTCCGCAAGCGTGCCTGCCGGCTCGCAGATGCTGCTCGAGGCCGATACGCTGGTCTACGACAATGACGGCCAGACGGTGACGGCTGTCGGCGGCGTGCAGATCGAATATGGCGGCAACCACCTGGTCGCTCAGCGCGTCGAATACAACCGCAAGACCCAGCGTCTCGTCGCCAGCGGCAATGTCGAGCTGGTCAACAGCGACGGCACCAAGATCAGTTCCGACCATATCGACATCACCGATGATTTCGCCGACGGTTTCGTCAACGCGCTGCGGGTCGAGACGGTCGATAAGACTTATTTCGCTGCCGAGAGCGCGGAGCGCCAGGGCGGCGTCCTCACCACGTTCAACAATGGCGTCTACACGGCTTGCGAACCCTGCGAGGAACAGCCCGACAAGGCTCCGGTCTGGCGCATCAAGGCGCGCAAGATCATCTGGAACGGCGAAAAGAAAACGGTTCGCTTCGAGAATTCCAATTTCGAGTTCTTCGGCTTCCCGATCGCCTATCTTCCTGCCTTCGAGATCGCCGACCCGACGGTCAAGCGCAAAAGCGGTTTCCTGATTCCCGGCATCACCTACAAGGACACGCTGGGCGTCGGCGTGAGGGTGCCTTACTATTTCGCCCTGTCGCCCACCTATGACCTGACGGTGACGGGCACCGGCTTCACCAAGCAGGGCTTCCTTGGCGAGGCCGAGTGGCGCCAGAAATTCAACAATGGCGAATACACGCTGAAGATGGCTGGTATCAGCCAGAACGATCCGAGCGCCTTCGATCCGAATACCGTGGACGCAGGACCCAAGGGTGATCCCAACAAGCTGCGCGGGATGATGGGCAGCAAGGGCCAGTTCGCCATCAATGAACGTTGGGATTTCGGCTGGAACATCTTGGTTCAGTCGGACAAGAATTTTTCCAAGACCTATGGCATTGGCGGCTTCCAGGACTCTGTGATCCGCTCCGAGGTTTACCTGACGGGACTGAACGACCGGAATTATTTCGACCTGCGCGGCATGCATTTCGACGTTCAGGAAAATCTTCTGGACACCCACCCTTCGGCCCGCGATGCCGAGCAACCCTGGGTGCTGCCGTCGCTGGACTACGCCTATATCCCAGACACGCCGCTTTATGGCGGGCAACTCTCGCTCAACGTGAATGCGCGCGCGCTGCGGCGGGACGACCTTGATTCCTCGAGCGGATTCTTGCCCGATCCTCCTGCTGCCCCTCCTCTTAACGGCGTGTTTCGCGTTCCCGGCGTCGAAGGCGATTCCGGCCGCCTGACCGGCCAAGCCGAGTGGAAAAAAGACATCATCACGGATGGCGGCCTGGTGTTCACGCCGCTGCTGGCTTTCCAGGCAGACGCCAACTACCTGAACGCGTCACAGGATTCGTTGAACGCAATCAATGAGATGGCCACTCGGCTCGGTACCACCGAGGACACGCAGTCTTCCTTCTTCCGGGCGATGGCGACGCTGGGTCTCGAGATGCGCTGGCCGGTACTGTTCTCAGGTGTTGGCTCCTCGCATGTCATCGAACCCGTTGCGCAGCTGTTCGTGCGCCCGAACGAGCAGTATGTCGGCGGTCTCGCGGTTCCGAACGAGGATGCGCAGAGCTTCGTCTTCGATGCCAGCACCCTGTTCGAGCGTGACAAGTTCTCCGGCTACGACCGCATCGAAGGCGGCAGCCGCGCCAATCTCGGCTTCCGCTATTCGGGCAGCTACGACAATGGCTGGGGTACGAACGCGCTGTTCGGCCAGTCCTACCAGTTGGGTGGCCGCAATTCCTTCGACAGCCCGGACCTCGTGAATGTCGGCGCCTATTCCGGCCTTGAGACCGACGTGTCGGATTTCGTCGGCCTGATCGGCGTGTCCAGTCCCGTAGGCTTCTCGTCTTCGCTCAGCGGCCGGTTCGATGAGAACACGCTCGAAATGCGCCGCGGCGAGGTCAAGATGGCCTATAGCGGCGCCTCGCCGATCAGCGTTTCGGCGAAATACGCCTATATCCAGGCGCAGCCGCTCTACGGCTTCACGACAGATCGCCATGAAATCACGCTTGCCGGCTCCGCCCGCTTCGCGGAGAACTGGCGCGTCTTCAGCGCGGGAACCTATGACCTTGAGAACAGCGTCCTGATCAAGGACGGCATCGGCTTCGCCTATGACGACGAATGCTTCTCCTATCTGATGACGTTCTCCGAAACGCGCAGCCAGACCACGAAGGAAGTATCGCAGAGCGTCGGCTTCAACATCTCGTTCCGCACGCTGGGCGATTTCGGGTCGGCGACGTCGGCCTTCGAATAGTCCTGCCGGGACATGGTTTCGCCGCATAATGCATGCACGAAATCCTTCATATCCCCAGGTAGCAGCTAAGGCCGAAACCAGAACGAGTGCTTTCGATGAGACGTTTTCTTTTTTCCGCGAGCTTCGCGTTGCTTGTGATGGCAACATCCGTTTTGGTGATTGTTCCGACGCCGCCGGCTTTTGCGAGTTCCATCAAATACGTCATCAACGACATCGCCGTCACCACGGGTGACATCCAACACCGCGCGGCTTTTCTGAAGCTGCAGCGCAGGAAGGGCAATGCCGAAGACGAAATGGTCGAGCAGGCGCTGAAACTGGCCGAAGCGCGCCGCATCGGCGTGCGCATCAGCGACAAGCAGGTCAATGATGCGTATGCGCGCTTCGCCTCGTCCAACAAGATGCAGTTGCAGCAGCTTGACGGCGTCATGGCGCAGTCGGGCGTGACCAAGGAACACTTCAAGGAGTTCATTCGCACGCAGATGGCGTGGAACCAGGCGCTCTCGGCACGGTCGCGGTCGGAAAGCGGCGGGTCAAGCCAGCAGGACCTTGTGCGGAAGATGCTCGACAAGAACGGAAACAAGCCGACCGCCACCGAATACATGCTGCAGCAGGTCATCTTCGTCGTTCCAGCCAGCGAACGCGGCGCCATCCTCGGCAAGCGCAAGCGCGAGGCGGAAGCCATGCGCGCCCGCTTCAACGGCTGCGCCACCAGCCGCGAATTCGCCAAGGGACTGATCGACGTGACCGTGCGCGATCTCGGTCGGGTGCTAACGCCGGAACTGCCTACAGAGTGGGCAGAGCAGATCAAGAAAACCAATGTTGGCGGGGCGACGGGCGTGCGGGAGACGGAACGCGGCGTCGAGTTCATCGGCATCTGCAGCTCGCGCGAGGTGTCCGACGACAAGGTCGCCAAGATGATGTTCGAAAGCGAGGGTGCGTCAGGCGGTTCCGAGGAACTCAGCAAGAAGTACCTCGAAGAGATCAGGGCCAAAGCCCGCATCGTCAAGCGCTGAGCCGACGTGCTGCACGCTGGCCTTCCGCTGGCTCTCAGCGTCGGTGACCCCTCAGGCATCGGGCCTGAAATCGCGATAGAAGCATGGCGTAGACGTGCGGAGAACGGCGTTCCCCCCTTCTACTTGCTTGCCGATCCCGCGCTGGTTGCTGCGCGTGCAAAAGCGCTTGGCGTCGACGTTCCAATCATCGAGGCCGATCCCAGCCAGGCTATGGCGGCATTTCATAACGCGCTGCCGATTCTGCCGCTTGCAGCCCGTTTCACCAATACGCCCGGGCAGCCAGATATTGCGAACGCCGCAGGCACGATAGAGGCCATAGAAAAAGCCGTGGCCGACACGCTGACAGGAGTCGCCGCGGCCGTCGTCACCTGCCCGATTGCCAAGAAGCCGCTTTACGACGCCGGTTTCGGTTTTCCCGGCCATACGGAATATCTGGCCCACCTTGCCTCCCGACATCTCGGCGAAGTGGTCACGCCGGTGATGATGCTGGCCGGACCCGACCTGCGGACCGTGCCGGTGACGATCCATGTCCCGCTGTCGGATGTGCCCAGGATGCTGACCACCGAGTTGATCGCCGCGATCGGGCGTATCACGGCACGTGATCTGAATGAACGATTCGGCATACAAAGCCCGAGACTGGCCATTGCCGGGCTCAACCCGCATGCCGGCGAAGGCGGATCGATGGGACTGGAGGATGACCGGATCGTGCGGCCTGCCGTCGAGCTGCTTCGCAGCGAGGGTATCGATGCCGTCGGCCCGTTGCCGGCCGATACGATGTTCCATCCGCGGGCGCGGGCCACCTATGACGCGGCGCTGTGCATGTATCACGACCAGGCGCTGATCCCGGCCAAGGCGCTGGCTTTCGACGAAGCGGTGAATGTGACGCTGGGCCTGCCTTTCGTGCGGACATCGCCAGACCATGGCACGGCTTTCGACATCGCCGGCAAGGGCATCGCCCGGCCTGACAGCCTGATCGCAGCGCTGAAGCTGGCGCGGCATCTTGCTGCTGGAAAGCCGGCATGAGCGCGGACGGCCTGCCGCCACTGAGGGAGGTCATCGAGAAGCATGGTTTGCAGGCGAAGAAGTCGCTCGGCCAGAATTTCCTGCTCGACCTCAACCTGACCGGCAAGGTCGCGCGCGCGGCAGGCGAGTTAAAGGACGTCACGGTCATAGAAGTGGGTCCCGGCCCGGGAGGCCTGACACGGGCGTTGCTCATGCACGGCGCCAAGCGCGTTGTCGCCATCGAACGCGACGAACGCTGCCTCGCGGCGCTGGCCGAAATTGCCGGCCACTATCCGAACCGGCTTGAAATTATTGCCGGCGACGCGCTCAAGGCCGATTTCGCTGCAGTGGCCGACGGACCGACCAAGATCGTCGCCAATTTGCCTTACAATATCGGCACCGAATTGCTGGTGCGCTGGCTGATATCGAAAGACTGGCCGCCTTTCTACCGGTCCATGACGCTGATGTTCCAGCGCGAGGTAGCCGAACGCATCGTCGCCAAGCCGGGCAGCGACGGCTACGGGCGGCTTGGCGTCCTGGCCGGCTGGCGCACCGAGGCGAAGATCGTCTTCGATCTGCCACCGCAGGCGTTTACGCCGCCGCCGAAAGTCACGTCTTCGGTCGTACATCTCGTGCCGCGTTCGTCGCCCCTGCCGGCCGATGTGACGAAGCTCGCGCGGGTCACGGAAGCCGCCTTCGGGCAGAGACGCAAGATGCTGCGGCAGAGCCTGAAAAGCCTTGGCGGTGAAGCGTTGCTGACGAAAGCGGGCATCGACCCGACGCGCCGGGCCGAAACGCTGGACGTCGAGGAATTCGTCCGGCTCGCCAATTTGATCTGAGGCTTCGGACTCAACCGGTCTTTTCGTCCAGCAGGCCCGAAACGAAATCGAACAGTCCCGGACGCCGGTCACGGCGCAGCCGCTCCGCGACGACGATGGCGCGAACTTCGGCAAAGGCCCTGTCCAGATCGTCGTTGATGACGACGAAATCGTATTCGGTCCAATGCTCGATTTCCTCGCGCGCATTCTTCAGCCGCGTCTCGATGACCTTTTCCTGGTCCTCGGCGCGGCGCTTGAGCCTGGCTTTCAGCTCGCTCATCGACGGCGGCAGAATGAAGACCGAAACGATGTCGCCACGCATCTTTTCCTTGAGCTGCTTGGCGCCTTGCCAGTCGATGTCGAACAGCATGTCGCGGCCTTCGGCCATGGCGCGTTCCGCCGGCTCGCGCGGCGTGGCGTAAAAATTGCCGTGAACTTCCGCCGATTCCAGCAGTTCGTCATTGTCGCGCAGAATCTCGAATTCCCGCTTGGAGCGGAAATGGTAGTGAATGCCATCTATCTCGCTGCCCCGGCGCGGACGCGTCGTCACACTGACTGACAGCTCGAACCCCTGATCGCTTTCGATGAGGTTGCGCGCAATGGTCGATTTGCCGGCACCCGAGGGTGACGACAGCACGAGCATCAAGCCCCGGCGGCGGATGCGGGATGCGGTGTCCGTGGGCACCATCTGTCACTCCAGATTCTGGACCTGTTCGCGAAACTGATCGACCACCGCCTTGAGCTCCAGTCCGATAGCGGTGACCGAGGCGGCATTCGACTTGGAGCACAGAGTATTCGATTCGCGATTGAATTCCTGCGCCAGAAAATCGAGCTTGCGGCCGATAGCGCCGCCTGCCGCCAAAAGCGCCCTGCCCGACGCCACATGCGTCTTGAGCCGGTCGATCTCCTCGCGGATATCCGCCTTGGTGGCGAGAAAAGCGGCCTCCTGATGGAGGCGGTTCTCATCGAGATTTGCCGAATTGTCCATCAAAAGACGCACCTGTTCGGCGATCTTTTCGCGGATGGTTGCCGGTTCGCGCGACGGATCCGCTTCGGCCCTGGCGGTCAGCACTTCGATTGAATCGAGGTGGCCGGAAAGCACTGAACCGAGCGCCTGCCCTTCGGCGCGGCGCGCCTCCTCCAGCCCGGTCAGCGCCTGGGCAAGGGTGGCCTCGATCGCCTGGTCGATCGCTGCCCGGGCTTCGTCGGTCTCGATGGCTTCCGGCAGTTCGAGCACGCCACGCAGCGACAGAAGGCCATCGGCTGTCGCCGGGGTGGCGCCGAACTGTTCCTGGAGCCGGCGCGCCAATCCGGCCAAGTCCTTGAGGAAGGCCTCGTTGACCACCGGTTGCGCCTGAATGGCGCCCGGATGCGCGATGGCAAGAGTCGCCTGGAAATTGCCGCGGGCAAAGCGCTTCTGCACGGCCTGACGCGTCGCCGGCTCGAGCCGTTCGAAGCCTGAAGGCAGCCGCAGGCGGACCTCGACGCTCTTGCCGTTGACGGATTTCACCTCCCAGGCGATGGCCGTCCCGTCATGCTCGGCGACAGCACGGGCAAAACCCGTCATGCTCTGCAGGCTCAATTCCTCATATCCCCCAATGCGGCCCCGATCGGCCTCTCAACGCGGCTTATTGCGCCGCTCCGCCGGTCGCCGGAGCCGCCGCCGGCGCGGCGCCGGCCTTGGCGGCCTCGTCGGCCTGCTTCTTCTGGAATGCGCGGTAGCGTGCCACGTTTTCGTTGTGCTCCTCCAGCGTGGCCGCGAAAACATGGCCGCCGCTGCCATCGGCGACGAAATAAAGGTCTTTCGTCTTGGATGGGTTGGCGACAGCTTCGAGGGCCGCGCGGCCGGGATTGGCGATCGGCGTCGGCGGCAGGCCGCTGATGACATAGGTGTTGTACGGCGTCTGCTTGGTCAGATCCGACTGATAAATCGGGCGGTCGGCCGGCTTACCCTTGCCGCCGAACAGGCCATAGATAATGGTTGGATCGGATTGCAGCCGCATGCCCTTTTCAAGGCGGTTCAGGAAAACAGCGGCGACACGTGAACGCTCGTCGCTCTTGCCGGTTTCTTTCTCGACGATGGAAGCCAGCGTCACGAATTCGTCGATGTTGGCGATAGGCAGATCCGGCGCACGGCGCGCCCAGACCTCGTCCACCAGCTGCTTCTGGTCGGCCATCAGCTTGTCGATCATCTGCTGGCGCGTGGCGCCGCGGGTGAAGCGCAGCGTGTCCGTGGCAACAGTGCCTTCGGGCGGCAGCGACGCAGGCATTTCGCCGGTCAGGGCTTCCTGCTGGGCAACGCGCTGGAACGCCTGCTCGACCGTCAAGCCCTCGGGAATGGTCAGCGAATACATCACCGACTTACCGCTTTTCAGGAGTTCCATGATCTCGTGCATGGAGGCGTTCGGCTTGATCTGGTATTCGCCGGCCTTAATGGCGGAATCATTGCCATAGGCGCGCACGCCGAGCCGGAAGACCCGCGCGTCGCTGATCAGACCGCGCCGCTCGAGTTGGTCGGCTATTTCCTGAACGCCGGTATTGGGCCTCACCAGGAAGGTGTCGCCACTGGCCGAGGGTCCGGGTCCGTTGAATTCCTGCTTGCCGAAATAGAGCGCCACACCCGCTGCCAGCACCGCCAGGAGGATGCAGGAGACGACGAAATTCAGGAAAACCACGATCTGGCTGCGGGAAGCGCGCGACCGCTTGCTCGGCGGCGGCGTGCCGGCCTCGGGGCGCAGTGCTTCGTTGGCCGTTTTCGGCACGATCGGTCCGGCCGGTTTTTGACCGAACTCTCCATTGGCCGGACTGGTGTTCATGGCACCTACCTTCGATCTTTCAAAGAATCCCCTCCGGCAGCGTAGGAGCGAATATGGCAAAATTGGCAGCGTTCCGCAGCTACGGACGCTGTCTCGATCTCAACCGTTATAGCGCTGGAAAACCAGCGACGCATTGGTGCCGCCGAATCCAAACGAATTGGAAAGCGCGATATCGATCTGGCGCTTGCGTGGCTTGTGCGGCACGAGGTCGATGGCGGTTTCGCGCTCTGGATTGTCCAGGTTGATTGTCGCCGGCGCGATGTTGTCGCGGATGGCGAGGATGGAGAAGATTGCTTCGGCTGCGCCCGCCGCACCGAGCAGATGCCCGATCGACGATTTTGTCGAAGACATCGATATCTTGGAGGCGGCGTTGCCGACGAGCCGTTCGACCGCACCGAGTTCGATCGTGTCTGCCATGGTCGAAGTGCCATGCGCGTTGATGTAATCGACGTCAGCCGGCGTAAGCTTCGCGCGCTTCAGCGCCGCCGTCATGCAACGGAATGCACCGTCGCCATCTTCGGCGGGGGCAGTGATGTGATAGGCATCGCCCGTCAGGCCGTAGCCAACCACCTCGCCGTAAATCCTGGCGCCACGCGCCTTGGCATGTTCCAGTTCTTCCAGAACCACGACGCCGGCGCCCTCGCCCATGACGAAGCCGTCACGATCCCGGTCGTAAGGACGCGATGCCTTTTCAGGGGTGTCGTTGCGGTCAGTGGAAAGAGCCCGGCACGCCGCGAAGCCGGCAAGGGAAAGCCGCGTGACGGGCGCTTCGGCGCCGCCGGCCAGCATCACGTCGGCATCGCCATACTGGATCAATCGGGCGGCATCGCCGATGGCGTGCGCGCCGGTCGAGCACGCAGTGACGACTGCGTGGTTCGGGCCCTTGAGCCCGTGCCGGATCGAGACCTGGCCGGAGACGAGGTTGATGATCTGGCCGGGGATAAAGAATGGCGTGATGCGGCGCGGACCGCGTTCCTTGAGGATGATGGCGTTCTCGGCGATGCCTTCAATGCCGCCAATGCCCGAACCGATCATCACGCCGGTGGCGCATTGCTCCGCATGCGTCTTCGGTTCCCAGCCGGAATCCTTAAGCGCTTCGTCAGCCGCCGCGATGCCGTAGAGGATGAAGTCGCCGATCTTGCGCAGTTCCTTCGGCTCCAGAAGGGCTTCCGGATTGAAGGTGCCGTTGGCGCCATCGCCACGCGGGATGACATGGGCGATCTTGCAGGGCAGGTCATCGACCTCGAAGGTCGTGACGCGACTGGCCGCGCTGCGGCCAGTCAGCAGGTTCTTCCAGCTATGCTCGGTTCCGTAGCCGAACGGCGAAAGCAAGCCGAGGCCTGTGACCACGACACGCCTCATCGCGCGCCCTCCCAGCCAATGCGTAGAGAAATCGTCAGGCCGAAGCCTTATCGATGTACTTCACCGCATCACCAACCGTGAGGATGGTCTCGGCGGCGTCATCAGGAATCTCGACGCCGAATTCTTCTTCGAACGCCATGACGAGTTCGACCGTGTCCAGACTGTCCGCGCCCAGATCGTCGATGAAGCTCGCCTGTTCGGTCACTTTGTCGGCTTCCACACCAAGATGTTCGATAACGATCTTCTTGACGCGCTCTGCGGTGTCACTCATGTGGGCATCCTCGTCTTCATGTTTGTCTGTCTTCGTTAGCGGGCCGATTGCCGCTAATCAAGCTCAAAGATAGTCCTGCCGAAATGCAACAACGGACAGGTCGGTTTTTGCCCGAACCGCCGGGTTGCGGGCCGCATTACACCAAAAAGGCCATGGCTCCAAGGCGCAACGGCCTTTTTCTCGATGCGAATTCAATCGATCAGATCATCGCCATGCCGCCATTGACGTGCAGCGTCTGGCCGGTGACGTAGGACGCCTCGTCCGAGGCAAGGTAAACGACGGCGGAAGCGACCTCGGCGGACGTACCCATCCGCTTGGCCGGGATAGCGCCCATGATCGCTTCCTTCTGCTTGTCATTCAACTTTTCGGTCATCGCCGATTCGATGAAGCCCGGGGCCACACAATTCACGGTAATGTTGCGGGTGGCGATTTCCTGCGCAAGCGACTTGGACAGACCGATCATGCCGGCCTTCGAGGCGCAGTAATTCGCCTGTCCCGGATTGCCGGTGACGCCGACCACCGAGGTGATGTTGATGATGCGGCCATGACGGCGACGCATCATTGGGTGCGTGAGTTCGCGGGTGAGGCGAAACACGGCGGTCAGATTGACCTCCATCACCGAATCCCAGTCGGCGTCCGACATGCGCACGAACAGGCCGTCCTTGGTGATGCCGGCATTGTTGACCAGGATATCGACGCCTTCGAGGTCGGCTTCCACCTTCTGGCCAAGCGCTTTCACCTCGTCGCGGTCGGACAGGTTCGCCGGGAAGAGCTTGACCCGGTCGCCGAGTTCGGCGGCCAGCGCCTCCAGCTTCTCGACACGCGTCCCATGCAAGCCGACGACAACGCCTTGCGCGTGCAGGAGCCGCGCGATCGCTTCGCCAATTCCACCCGATGCGCCCGTAACAAGCGCCTTGCGGCCGGTCAGATCGAACATGTTCCCCTCCGTAGAGCACTCCCTTGGCAAGGGCGTGGTCGAGTTGCAATCATCCAAGCGCCGCGAGCGCGGCCTCGATGTCGGCCGGATTGCCGATATTGGCAGTTGCGATGTCCCGGTTGATGCGGCGGGCAAGACCGGAAAGAACCTTGCCGGAACCAATCTCATAAAGCGTGGTGACGCCGTTGGCGCCGAACCACTCAACTGTCTCACGCCAGCGGACGCGGCCGGTGACCTGCTCGACGAGGCGTTTGGCAATGGCGTCCGGATCGGTTGTCGGCGTGACGGTGACATTGGAGATGACAGGAACCGAGGGAGCGGCCTTTGTCACATTGGCCAGCGCCTCGCGCATGGCTTCCGCCGCTGGCGCCATCAGCGCCGAATGGAACGGCGCCGAGACCTGCAGCATCCGCACCAGCTTGGCGCCCTTTTCGGTACAGATGGCGGCGGCTTTTTCCACCGCCGGCTTTGCGCCCGAGATCACCAGCTGGCCGCCGCCATTGTCGTTGGCCACCTGGCAGACCGAGCCTTTACCCGCTTCAGCGCAGGCCGCCTCGATGTCTGCCTGTTCG
Source organism: Mesorhizobium sp. BE184 (assembly GCF_031457045.1). NCBI lineage: Bacteria > Pseudomonadati > Pseudomonadota > Alphaproteobacteria > Hyphomicrobiales > Phyllobacteriaceae > Mesorhizobium > Mesorhizobium sp. BE184. The sequence goes on along the minus strand of NZ_JAVDVU010000001.1, from coordinate 1,065,889 downwards.
AGGCCGATGATGGCTGCCATCGCGCCCTCGCCAACCGGCACCGCCGACTGCATGGCGTCGCCGCGGATGCGCAGGAGTTTCGCCGCATCTGCGACCGAGACAAATCCCGCAGCGGCCAGCGCCGAATATTCACCGAGAGAATGACCGGCCACGTAACCGACCTTGTCCCGCATCGAAAACCCACGTGATTCCAATGCCCGAATCGCCGCAAGCGAAACGGCCATCAGCGCCGGCTGTGCATTTGCTGTCAGCGTCAGCGTTTCCTCAGGGCCTTCCCAGATCAGCGTCGAAAGCTTCTGGCCGAGAGCATCATCGACCTCCTGAAAGACACGGCGCGCCTCCGGGAAATGCTCCGCAAGATCCTTGCCCATGCCGACAGCCTGGCTGCCCTGGCCCGGAAAGGTGAACGCAATCGCCATTTGCAGCCTCATCGTTGCTCTCGCCAGCCTGTTGCGCCAAGCCGGGCCTGGAAGTCAAGCCTCGCCTCGCGTCGGTGCGGCGGTCGTGTCTCAGTTTGAATTTCGGCTATCGACCCCGAACGGATGCCCGATCTACCCCGCTTGGCGCCGCATTCGGACATGACACGCTGCCTCCATCCGGGTTCAGAACCTTGTTTGAGTCATGACCGACTCGCCCGAATGCTCAGCCACCGATCATCGGGCTTTCCAACGTACCGGCGCACCTCGCTGACGAGCCAGCCAGCGTCTGCGAGCGCGGACCGCAGGGCAGGCTCGCGCCAGTATGTCTCGACGTAACGTCGAGGCGCTGCAGCGCTGCCGTGTGTGGACACGTCCTCGCCATCGCCCTCTCTAACAGAAGCATGTAGCCGCCCGCCAATCCGGGTCGCCTCGGCAAGCCGCCCAACTACCGTTCCAAAATCCTTGCGCGCGGCGTGAATCAGGCAGGCGCAGGCCCAGATTCCGTCGTACGGCGCATCGGGACGCTGTGGATCGGCCAACTCGTCGGTCAGCGGGTCCAACAGGTCGGCCTCGAAGCCACTCTGGCGAAGCAGGTCGACGAAACCCTTCGAAATGTCAGTGCGCCGGACGCTGATGCCCCGGTTCTCAAGCTCAAGCGCATCTCGCCCACCACCGCTGCCGATCTCGAGCACTCTGCCCGAGCCACCCAGATCGGCCACGAACGCATCGATTTCTGTCGCGACCCATCCGGGCATCGCCGCGGCCTCGGCAGCGTATTCGGCCGCGACCGAATCATAGGACCGCACGGTGTCTCGGTCGGTGGTCATCCCAGCGCTTCTCCCTCAAGACGAGAGCCCTCGAAAAGCAAGAGCCATCAGCCCGTTGCACGTCCCGCACGCCGGGAGTCGGTGACATCGCGGGCGATTGCTTCCCAGCATTAGCAGAAATTCAATGTGAGACACGCCCTCTCGGTTCGGCCGTTCGTCAAAAACGAGACAACGGGAATCGAAGCTTTCGTTTTTCGTTCCGGGCCTGAATTCCATGCGATTTGGACTTGAGCCGGCGCACGATCCTGTCTAATCGAATTGCCGCCAACTGTCTGGCCTCGCGGGGTTTTTCCGGATCACACTCGGTTAAAACCGAACACGATTTGTTTGCCAGCTCTTCTCAATTCCGCCGCAACCTTTAGGTCTGGGTGACGGTTTAGTGACAATTGCATGACGTTCGCGGTCGGGGTTCAAAGTGACAGCTAGTGTGACAGGCCAGGCGGTCGCGGCGGCGGCATCTGGTGATTTCAAATCGCAAATTGTGGCTCAGAACCGTGCTTTTTGGCCGGCCCTGCGTTGCGTCTTGGTGTCCTTGCTGGCGTCGGCTGCGCTAGTTTTTTCCGTCGAACTGATTTTCCGGGGCGATTTCCTGGCCACCGTCGAGTTTTTCCTGCAACCGTTCAAGCCGGGCTGGACCACGGTTATCCTGTTTGCGCTGATCCTGGTTGCGCTCGACGCCGTGCTCGGCCGACGGCATCTCAGCCTGCTCGTGGTAGCGCCGCTTATCTTGGCGCTTGCTTTCATTGGTCACCAGAAATCGCTTTATCTGGGCGATCCGCTCTACCCGACCGATTTTCTCTACGCACGGCAGATCGTCGAACTGATGCCGCTGCTGTTGCGCGACAGGCCGTTTGCCGGTGTCGCGATGGCGGTTGGAATTATCGCCGGGCTGGCGTTGCTGATCTATGCCTGGCGTACATGGCGCCGCCGCGCCCCGGCGATTCCCTACACGGGCCGTCTGGCGCGGCTGATCATCAGCGTGCCGCTGCTGGCTTTCTTCGTGTCGATCATGGACTACGCGACCTTCTCCTGGAGCCGCGATCGGCTGCAGATCATCCCGATGATGTGGGACCAGAAGGAAAACTACAATTCGAACGGCTTTGCCCTCGCGTTCGCGCTGAACGTGCCGATGGCGCATGTCTCGGCGCCTGCCGGCTATTCGGAGAAGGCAATTGCCGCGATCGCCAAGCCTGATGCCGCGATTTCGATGCCGCCGCAAAAGCCGGACATCATCGTGGTGATGAGCGAATCTTTCTGGGATCCGAGCCGGCTGCCTAACGTGAAGATCACGCCTGACCCGATCCCGACGGTGCGCGGGCTGCAGTCAGGTCATATGTTTTCGCCTGAATTCGGGGGCATGACCGCTAATATCGAATTCGAGGCGTTGACCGGCTTTTCCAATGCTTTCCTGCCGGCCGGCAGCATCCCCTACCAGCAATATGTGCGGGCGCCGATTCCGTCCGTCGCCACCTTCCTGAAAAGCGAAGGCTATGCGACGCGCGCCATCCACCCCGGTACGAACTGGTTCTGGAATCGCAGCCCGGTCTACAAGGATTTCGGCTTCGACGACTTCAAGTCGGAAGAGAACCTTCCGAACATGCAAAAGCGCGGTCCGCTGGCTTCGGATGCCTCGATGACCGAGGAGATCATCAAGGAGGCCGACGCCACCGACGACCCGTTCTTCTTCTTCGCCGTCAGTCTGCAGAACCACGGGCCTTACGAGCCGCATCGCTATCCGGATCCGACTCACAAGGTGCAGGCTTCGACCAGCCAATGGGCGCAGGATTCGCTGCTGAGCTTCACCGAAGGCGCCTCGGATGCCGACAAGGGTCTTCAGAAGCTGATCGAATGGGCGAACAAGCGCGAGCGGCCGACCGTCATCGCCTTCTTCGGCGACCACCTGCCGCCGCTAGGACCCGTCTATGTTGAAACCGGCTTCCTCAAGGAGCCCGTCGCGCCGCGCAAGGAATCGCCGGACCAGATGCTGCTGCATCACCAGACGCCGCTGGTCGTGTGGTCGAACAAGACCGGTCCAGTGAAAGACATGGGCGCCGTCAGCCCGGCGTTCCTGCCATACCACATCCTCAAGACAGCTGGCATTACGCATCCCTATTACACGGGCTTCCTTGGTGAAATGCGCAAGCAGTACAGCGTCGTCGATCGCAACCTGCTGCTGTCGGCGAATGGCGACGCGACGCCGGACTGGGCGCGCGCGAAGGATATCGACCCGGAAATCCGCGACTTCCGCTTCATCCAGTACGACATGATGTTCGGCAAGCGCAAAGCGGCGTCCGATTTCTTCCCTGAAACCGTCGAAAAGCCGAACGGGCATACGACATGAGCGGCGTCCAGCTTCACGCAGACGGGTGGTAAGTTACCGCTTCGATCTGTCGTTGCCCGCAACTTGGGCCGAGGCTTGACTTTCCGGGCGCTTTCTTTATGTGTCCCGCCAAGTTTTCCGCGTCCGGAACATTCCGAGGCACTTGCGGCTCTAACTCCAAGACATCAACGGACGATCACCATGGCCAAAGCCGCAAACATCAAGATCAAGCTTCTTTCGACCGCCGATACCGGCTTCTTCTACGTGACGAGCAAGAACAGCCGCACCAAGACCGACAAGCTGTCGTTCCGCAAGTACGACCCGGTCGCCAAGAAGCACGTCGAATTCAAGGAAACCAAGATCAAGTAATCCGGGTTTCCTACGGACGAAAAAAAGCCGCCCTTTCGGGCGGCTTTTTTGTTTCTCAGGTTGAAAAAACTCTAGGCCAGCTGGGGTTATCCGCTGATCTTCTTGTGCGGCATTAAACAAAGGGGGCCGGTCGGCAATCTGGCAGCGGTACGAGGAGGCCACTATACGCCAGCGCCGGCCGGCCGACCCCACGGACCCAGGAGATGCGGCGGACCTGAGCATCATGGGGTATTCCTGGATGCTGTGGCCATCCCCCCGCGCCAACGCCATCCCGTTGCCCGCACATTTGCGCAAGAGGTGATCGAAATCAATAGTTTCTTAACCAACGCTCGCGAATCGCTTGGATTAAGGTAAATTCGTAACCATGCCATCTTGACGGCACGACAGGCCCGGATCCGGGCGGTCGGCTGATTCCTAGGCCGCCTTGGCAACGACGCGGTTGCGACCGCCGCTCTTGGCCTCATAGAGCGCGAGGTCGGCGCGCTTCATCATCGCCTCGACCGAATCCAGCCCTTTGAGCAGCGACGAGACGCCGACGCTGACGGTCACCGCGATGGTCTTGCCGTCGTGGCCGATGGCGAATTGCTCCTTGGCGATCTCGGCCCGGATGCGCTCAGCCACCTTTTCCGCCACATGACCTTCGGTATCCGGCATCACGACGACGAACTCCTCGCCGCCGAACCGGCAGGCCAGATCGATGCCGCGCACATTCTTGCGCAGGCGACGGGCGAATTCGCGCAGCACATCATCGCCGCCGTCATGTCCGTGCGTGTCGTTGACCGACTTGAAGCGGTCGATGTCGGTGATCATGACCGACAGCGGACGCCGGCGCGCCACGGCCCGCTCGAACAACGTCTGGAGATGGCTGTCGAGGTAACGGCGGTTGTGCAGGCCGGTCAGCCCGTCGGTCACCGCCATCTCGATCGTCTGCGTGACGCTGGCGCGCAGCTGGTCGTTGTAGCGCTTGCGGCGGACCTGGGTGCGCAGCCGCGCCGTCAACTCGTGCGGATCGATGGGGCGCGTCAGATAATCATTGATGCCCAATTCCAGCCCGCGGATGATCCGTTCCTCCTCCCCCTCGTCCGCCAGCAGAATGATCGGCAGGAAACGCGTGCGGTCGAGGGAGCGCAGCTGGGAACACAGACGCAACGGATCGAAATCGGCAAAGCCGGTCGAGATCAGTACGCATTCATAGGCATTTTCCGCTGCCTGGAAGAAGCCGGCATGCGGATCGGTCGCGACGTCGATCTCGGCGGTTGGCCCAAGAATCTTGCGGATGCGCTCGAAGGACGATTTCCGTTCGTCGATGAGCAGCACCTTCGGCGTGGTCTCCTCGGCGTTGAAGGTGCGGCTGAGCAACTCCTCGATGCCGATGTTACGGGTGGTCGAGGCGCGCAGCCGCAATTCGTCCGTCAATGTCTTCAAGCGCACGAGGCTCTTCACCCGCGTCATCAACTGCAAGTCGTTGACCGGCTTGGTGAGAAAATCATCGGCGCCGGCCTCAAGACCGCGCACCCTGTCCGAAACCTGATCCAGCGCGGTGACCATGACTACGGGAATATGCGCGGTCGCCGGATCGCGCTTCAGGCGCCGGCAGACCTCGAACCCGTCCATGTCCGGCATCATGACGTCGAGCAGCACGACATCGACCTTGCCGTTCTCGCAGGTCTCTATGGCGTCGGGGCCATTCGAGGCGGTCAGGACCTCGAAATATTCGGCCAGCAGGCGAACCTCCAGGAGCCGCACATTGGCCGGCACGTCGTCTACGACAAGTATCCGCGCGGTCATCGATTACTGCTCCAGGTGGTCTGAACGGGCCACGTCATGCATCGCCCAGATAGGATTTTATGGTTTCGATGAAGCGCGGCACGGAGATGGGCTTCGAAATGTAGGCCTCGCAGCCGCCCTGGCGGATACGTTCCTCATCGCCCTTCATGGCGAAGGCGGTGACGGCGATGACGGGAATGACGTGGAGATCGTCATCCTCCTTCAGCCATTTCGTTACCTCCAGCCCCGAGACTTCGGGAAGCTGGATATCCATGAGGATGAGATCGGGCCTGTGCTTGCGCGCCAGGTCCAGCGCCTCCAGCCCGTTGCGGGTGCGCACGGTCTCGTAGCCGCTCGCCTCGATGAGGTCGCGAAAGAGCTTCATGTTGAGCTCGTTGTCTTCGACGATCATCACTTTCTTAGGCATCAAATCCCCAATCCGGCATCCTTCCTGAAAAGGAGCCGCTATGCGTTCACGACCGCAAACGCACCTTACCCGTATTCAGGCTACAACAAGAACATTGATGAAAGGCAAATCCGCCGCAGCAAAAGCCATTCAGTTTTTACGTGCGGCAATCAGGCAAAGCCTGCGACTTGTCCCCGGCGACTTCACCAGCTACTTCGGAGCGCGAGACTCTCACAGCGCACGAAGCAAAGGTAACGATGAAAGATCAAGCGTCAATGCGCGAGGAGGCCGAAGCGATAGCCGTTCGCGCGCTGGGCTTCATCGCCGCCGATCCCGAACTGCTGCCGCGCTTCCTGGCGATTACCGGCATCAACGCGAATTCCATCCGCCGCGCCGCGCGCGAACCGGGTTTCATGGCCGGCGTGCTGCAATTCATCCTGGCGCACGAACCGACCCTGATGCGATTCGCGGAAGAAACCGGCACGCCGCCCGAGGCCGTCGGCAAGGCATTCAAGGCCTTGCCACTCGGCGACGACAATCATGAGCGATCCATATGAGCGAAGATCCCGAAACGCTGCGCCAGATCGAGGAACTGGCCGACGACGACCGCCCCTTGCTGGTGCTCGACGTCGATGACGTGGTGCTCGAGTTCAGCCGGCCGTTCCCGAAGTTTCTCGATCAACGCGGCTTCGATGTCAGCATGCGGTCGCTGCGCCTGACCGGCAATATCGCGGAAAGGGCAAGCGGCAGGGTTATCGAACAGCCTGAAGTGACCGCCCTGCTCGCCGAATTCTTCGACGGACAGGCGGAGTGGCAGAGCGTCACCGACGGCGCGGCGGAGGCGCTTGCAGAGTTCCATGGCCGCGCCGAAATCGTGCTGTTGACGATGATGCCGCACAAGCATCGCGCCATCCGCCGCGACCATCTGGCTGCGCTCGGCCTTCATTATCCGGTGCTGACCACGGATATGGCCAAGGGCCCGGCGATCGCCCGTTTGCGTGGCCAGACACAAAGGCCGGTCGCTTTCGTCGATGATCAGCCCAGCAACCTTTTGTCGGCACGGGAAACGCTTCCCGACATCCATCTCTTTCACCTGATGAGCGACAATGCGCTGCGGCACCTGTTGCCGCAGCTGCCGGACGACATCGTCATGGTCGAGGACTGGCGCGAGGCCGGCCCGAAGATCGCGGCAGCCCTCGGCCTCTAGACTCCGTCGCCTTGGCCGGTTCAGGGTGCTATGAGATTCCCGTTGCTCCGCTCGAGTTCCAGCGATGGCGTATACCGTCAACGATCCCGAACATGGATTCTGCCGTGACTGCCTGACGCTGCAAAGCGGCGCCGCCCAGCGCTGCGAGCGCTGCGGCAGTCCGCGATTGTCGCGCCACGCCGAGCTTTACCGCCTGCATCTCGCTCATATCGATTGCGACGCCTTCTATGCCGCGGTGGAAAAGCGCGACAACCCTGCCCTGAAGGACAAGCCGGTCATTATCGGTGGTGGCAAGCGCGGCGTCGTCTCGACGGCCTGCTACATCGCCCGTATCCAGGGCGTCCGTTCGGCCATGCCGATGTTCAAGGCGCTTGCCGCCTGCCCTGAAGCCATCGTCATCAAGCCGGACATGGAAAAATACGTGCGGGTCGGCCGCGAGGTGCGGGCAATGATGCAGGCGCTGACGCCGCTGGTCGAGCCGATTTCCATCGATGAAGCCTTCCTCGATCTTTCCGGCACCGAGAGGCTGCATGGCCTGCCACCGGCGCTTGTGCTGGCGCGCTTTGCGCAGAGCGTCGAAAAGGACATCGGCATCACCGTCTCCGCCGGCCTTTCCTACTGCAAGTTCCTCGCCAAGGTCGCCTCCGATTTCCGCAAGCCGCGCGGGTTCTCGATCATCGGCGAGGCGGAAGCCGTCTCCTTCCTCGCCGAGCAGCCGGTGACGCTCATCTGGGGGGTCGGCAAGGCTTTCGAATCGACGCTTCAGCGCGACGGCATCCGCACCATTGGCCAATTGCAAAAGATGGAACATGGCGACCTGCTGCGGCGCTATGGCGTGATGGGCGACAGGCTCTACCGGCTGGCGCGGGGCGAGGACGACCGCCGCGTTCACCCAGATCATGACGCAAAAAGCGTTTCGGCGGAAACCACTTTCGACACCGACCTGGCGACGCTGCCGGACCTGGTGCCTGTGTTGCGGGCGTTATCCGAAAAGGTGTCCGCAAGGCTGAAGAAGGCGGGAATCGCCGGGCGCACCGTAGTGCTGAAACTGAAAACCCAGGACTTCAAGACCCGGACCCGAAACCGCCAGCTCGGCGATCCGACTCGGCTGGCCGACCGCATCTTCTCCACAGGATTGGAACTCCTGCGGCGGGAGACCGATGGGACCCGGTTTCGCCTGCTTGGCATCGGTGTCAGCGACCTTTCCGATGATGGAAAAGCCGACCCGCCCGATCTTGTCGATGTGCAGTCTCGCAAGCGCGCCATGGCCGAAGGCGCGATCGATACGCTACGCGACAAGTTCGGCCGCAAGGCGGTCGAGACCGGCTACACGTTCGGCAAGGGACGCAACGCGCACCCACCCGAACCGTTGGACGATTGAGCCGTCGGTGTTTCCCCAGGAGCTGTCCACAACAAGTTGGCCGCCCTGCACGTCTGCGGTGGAACCACCAACGGGATCAGCGCGTTATGCGCCTTGTTTGTTACTTTTCATTTGTGAGGGAAAATGGCTTCTTCTGCACTTATCAGCATCCTGATCACCTTCCTGGTGATCATCCTCGTGCTCTGGCTCGTCCAGCGCCTGCCGCTCGACGGTCGGATGAAACAGATCGCCCAGATCGTCGTCATCATCATCGGCATCATCTCGCTGCTGAAATACCTGGCCGTATTTTAGGATCATCTAAATAACAGGTCAGAGCTGGCCCATGCGAAAGCGTTAGCCTAGCGGTTGCGGGCGATGCCGTGGCTTGCGACATAGCGGCCATGGCATCCGAACCTTCTGTCCCAAAAGCCGCTTTCTGGATGGTGCTTTCGATAGCATCCTTCCTGGCGATGTCGATCGCCGGGAGGGAAACCACGAGCGTGCTCGGCGTTTTCCAGGTGCTTGAGATGCGTTCGGTGATCGGCTGGTTCATCCTGCTGCCGCTGGTGATGACCAATGGCGGTTTTTCCGCCATGCGATCCGAGCGTCTGGGCGTGCATGTCGCCCGCAACGTCGTACACTATGTCGGCCAGGGTGCGTGGCTCTACGCACTGACCTTGATCCCGCTGGCAGTACTGATTTCCATCGAATTCACCACGCCGATCTGGACAGCCCTGCTCGCCGTCGCCTTCTTGGGCGAGAAGCTGAGCCGCAACCGTATCATCTCGATCGTGCTTGGCCTTGTCGGCGTGATCGTCATCGTGCGTCCTGCGACCGATTCGGTCGATCCGGGGCATCTGATCGTTCTTGGCGCCGCCGTGTGCTTCGGCATTTCGGTGGCTATGGTCAAATCCTTGACCCGCACCGAAAGCGTCGTGCGCATCATCTTCTGGATGCTGGTCGTTCAGTCCGTGCTCGGACTGGGTCCTGCGCTGATGGAATGGCGCAATCCGCCGCTCGAACTGTGGCCATGGATCATCGTCATCGCCTTCACCGGCATGTCATCGCATTTCTGCATGGCGCGGGCGCTTTCGCATGCCGACGCCATGGTGATTTCGCCGATGGATTTCCTGCGGGTGCCGCTTTCGGCGCTGATCGGCTGGTTGCTCTACCAGGAACAGATCGACATTTTCACCGCCGGCGGCGCGGCGCTGATCCTGGCCGGCAATCTCCTCAACATCCAGCGGCGCGCGCCGAAGCCGGCAGAGGTCGCCGCGAGCTGACATCGCGGCCTTGTTCCCGTCAGTTTCCCTCGTCGGGTATATTCAGGATATGTCCGCAGGCCTTGCAATGCACCGCATCCGGTTCGTGGCGGGACAGGCCGCATTGCGGGCAAGGGAAGTAGACCTTGGCCGGCCGGAAGATCGCCTGCGCCAGCCGCACGAACAGTGAGATGCCGATTATCATGGTGACGATGGCTGTGAGCTTTCCCGCCATGCCCGGTAGCACGATGTCGCCGAAACCGGTCGTCGTGACGGTCGCAACGGTGAAGTAGAGCGCATCGACATACCCGGCGAGCCCTGCCCCGTCGCGGAAGAAGAAGGTGTAGACGAAACCGGTAACGACCAGCAGGAAGGTCAGCAGGTTGATGACCGCATGGCTGGCGTCGCGCCATTCGCGCAGATGCGGATCGCGGAAATGACGCCACAATCCGCCGCTGCGCGACAGCGACCACAGCCGCAGGATGCGCAGGAAGCCGAGATTGGCGAGAGCGGTAGGAAACAGCAGCGTCAGCAGGATGAAAATGTCGACCCAGGTTGTCGGCTGCCTGAACTGGCGCAGGACGTCGTTGGACGCGAGAAGGCGGGCGCCGATATCGGCTGCGACCAGCGCCGCCACGGCATAATCCAGCCACAGGAAGGCACGGGTCTCCTGCAGCACCGGCGTCGCGACGAAAAAGCCGATGATGGCGAGGTCCACAAGCACGGCGGCGATCTGGAAGCGGAAGGCCGCGGGTGTTGTGCCGTGATAAAGCCGCCGCAGCGTATCGCGCAGCCGCCCGAACGCGGAGGCGTCCTGTTCGATGTCCTTGTCTTCAGAGGTCATGCCAATGCCGATAGCGCCGGAAGTGCGAAAGGTCCAGCACGCAGAGAACGGCGACAGGGCGGCCTTTCAGTGCATGTCGGGCCGATTTGTCCAGCCCCAGCACCTAGACCAGTTCCACTTCCACGACGCCCGGGATGGCGCGCATGGCCGAGGCGACCTGCGGGGAAATCCTGTAGCGCTCCGGCAGTGCGATCTCGACCTCGCCCTGCGCCTCGCCCTTGAGCAGCACGAAGCTCACCTGGCCCTCGCCCCTGACGCCGAGCTGGCTGGCCAGAGTGTTTAGCGGAGCGGCGTCGCGCACGAAAATGCGGAGCGATTTCTGCACCCGGCTCGCCTCGTCTTCCAGAGACTGCACCTTGTTGATGCGCAGATTGACGCCTTCAGGCCGGTCTTCGGCACCGACCTCGATCACCACCGATTTGCCGGGTTCCAGCAGGTCGCGGTATTGCGCCAGCGTCTCTGAAAACAGCACTGCCTCATACTGGCCGCTGGTGTCCGAAAAGGTGATGACGCCCATCTTGTTGCCGGTGCGCGTCTTGCGCTCCTGCTTGGAGGTGACCGTGCCGGCTAGCCGTCCGGCAGTGGCGCCGCGCTTCACCGCCGCCGAAAAATCCCCCCAGTTCTGGACGCGCATCTTCTCAAGCGCCGCCTTGTATTCATCCAGCGGGTGCGCCGAGAGGTAGAAGCCGACGACCTGAAACTCGCGGTGCAGCCGGTCGGCGGCCAGCCATGGATCGACGGGAGGCAGGCGAATGGCTTCCGGTTTCGCCGCGGCGCCACCGGCGCCGAAAATGTCGATCTGGTCGCTGGTAGCGCTGGCCTGGGCGAAAGCCGCGGCATTCATGATGGCCTCGACACCGGCCATCATGGAGGCGCGGTCCCGGCCGAAACAATCCAGCGCGCCGGCCATGATCAAGCTTTCGAACACGCGCTTGCCGACGATGCGCGGATCGACCCGCTGGACGAAATCATCCAGGCTGGTGAACTGGCGTTCCTTGCGCCGCTCGACGATATGTTCGACGGCGGCATCGCCGATGCCCTTGATGGCGGCAAGGGCGTAGAAGATCTTGTTCTCGCCGACTTCGAAATCGCGGAAGCTGCTCCTCACCGACGGGGCGACGACCTCGATGCCAAGCCGCATGGCGTCCTGGCGGAAATCGGCGAGCTTGTCGGTGTTCGACATGTCCAGCGTCATCGAGGCAGCCAGGAATTCGACCGGATAATGCGCCTTGAGATAGGCTGTCTGGTAGGACACGACCGCATAGGCGGCGGCATGCGACTTGTTGAAGCCGTAATCGGCGAACTTGGCCAGCAGATCGAAAATGAAATCCGCCTGCGGTTTGCCAACGCCACGTTCGACCGCGCCGGTGACGAAGCGCTCACGCTGCTTGTCCATTTCGGCGCGGATTTTCTTGCCCATGGCGCGGCGCAGCAGATCGGCTTCGCCGAGCGAATAGCCCGACAGCTCCTGCGCGATCTGCATGACCTGTTCCTGATAGACGATGACGCCTTGCGTCTCCTTCACCAGATGGTCGATCTTGGGATGGATCGAGGTCATCTCCTCTTCGCCGTGCTTGCGGGCGTTGTAGGTCGGGATGTTCTCCATCGGACCGGGGCGATAGAGCGCCACCAGCGCGATGATGTCCTCGATGCGGTCCGGCTTCATGCCGATCAGCGCCTTGCGCATGCCCGCACTTTCTACCTGGAACACGCCGACCACCTCGCCGCGCGACAGCATGGCGTAGGTCTCAGGGTCGTCGAGGGGAATATCGGCTAGGTCGATGTCGATGCTACGCCGGCGGATGAGCTTCACCGCCGTTTCAAGCACCGTCAGCGTCTTGAGGCCGAGGAAATCGAACTTTACCAGGCCGGCGTCCTCGACCTTTTTCATGTTGAACTGCGTCACCGGCATGTCCGAACGCGGATCGCGGTACATCGGCACCAGTTCGGACAGCGGCCGGTCGCCAATGACGATGCCGGCGGCGTGGGTCGAGGCGTGCCGGTAGAGCCCTTCCAGCTTCTGCGCAATGTCGAGCAACGTCTGGACGATGGGCTCCTTCTCGGCCTCCTCGGCGAAGCGTGGCTCGGCGGCGATGGCATCCGCCAGCTTGACCGGGTTGGCCGGGTTCTGCGGCACCATCTTGCACAGGCGATCGACCTGGCCGTACGGCATCTGCAGCACGCGCCCGACATCGCGCAGTACCGCCCGCGCCTGCAGCGTTCCAAACGTGATGATCTGGCCGACTTGGTCGCGGCCATATTTGGCCTGGACATAGCGGATGACCTCTTCGCGCCGGTCCTGGCAGAAATCGATGTCGAAGTCGGGCATCGAGACGCGGTCAGGATTGAGGAAGCGCTCGAACAGCAGCGAGAAGCGCAGCGGGTCGATGTCGGTGATGGTGGTGGCGTAGGCGACAAGCGATCCAGCGCCCGAACCGCGGCCGGGACCGACGGGAATGCCTTGCGCCTTCGCCCATTTGATGAAGTCGGCAACGATGAGGAAGTAGCCCGGATACTTCATCCGCTCGATGATGCCGAGTTCGTAGTCCAGCCTCTTTTGATAGTCTTCGACCGTATGTCCCGGCGTCGGGCCATGCGCCGCAAGCCGCGCCTCCAGGCCTTCGCGCGCCTGCCGCGCCAGTTCCTCCGCTTCCGCCTTCACGCCCGTTTCGGCATCGGCGATATCGCCGCCCGTGAAGCGCGGCAGGATCGGATTCCGATTCTTCGGATAGTAGGAACAGCGCAAGGCGATCTCGACGGTGTTGTCGATCGCTTCCGGCAAATCCGCGAACAGCCTGGCCATTTCGGCCTGGCTTTTCAGGTGATTGTCTGGCGAAAGCCGCCGCCTGTTGTCCGAAGCGACGACCGCGCCTTCGGCGATGGCGATCAGGGCGTCATGGGCCTCATAGTCGTCGCGCGCCGGAAAGAACGCCTCGTTGGTCGCAACCAGCGGCAGTTCGTGGCGGTAGGCAAGGTCGATGGCCGCCTGCTCGACGCGGCGGTCGTAGCCCGAGACGCGCTCCAGTTCCACATAGAGGCGGTCGCCGAACATCGCCTTGAGGATCAACAGCCGCGTTTCGGCGAGATCGCGATGGTCCTGCTTGAGCGCCGTGCCGATCGGCCCCCGCGGGCCGCCGGTCAGACAGATGAGGCCATCGGTATTTTTTTCCAGCATCCCGGTGCTGAGATGGATGGCCTCGCCCGGCGGCGTGTCGAGATAGACGCGGCTCACCAACCTGACGAGATTGGCATAACCCGCCTCGGTCGCAGCGAGAATGACCACCGGATGCATGTCCGCGCCCTGCCGGCGGCGGTCGCGCTGGCCCTCGTTCGATTCGCCCGAGAACACCAGGTCGACCTGGCAGCCGATGATCGGCTGAATGCCGTCCTTGACCGCCTTTTGCGCGAATTCCAACGCGCCGAAAAGGTTGTTGGTGTCGGTGACGGCGATTGCGGGGGTTTCATCCTTGATGGCGTGGCCGACGATCTTTCCCAGTGGCAACGCGCCTTCCAGCAGCGAATAGGCGGAGTGGACGCGCAGATGCACGAAGGCGCGGTCGGGCCGTTCGGGACGCGCCGCGCGCATCGCCGCCTCACGCATCAGCGGGTCGCGTGGAAGTCTGTCATCCGCCATGGGGTATCGTGCTGTTCAAGGGACTCAATTCGATGATGACGCATTGTCCCGGACCACGCCTGGCAAGTCCAGCGCGGTTGCGATCACATCGCCCCATTCAGGCGAATTCCATGATGACGGCATCGACGGCAAGGCTGTCACCGGGCTTGGCGTTCAATTTGGACACCGTCAGGTCGCGTTCGGCGCGCAGCACGTTCTCCATCTTCATCGCCTCGACGACGGCAAGCGTTTCGCCGGCCTTGACCTCCTGCCCTTCCGTGACGGCGATCGACATGACGAGGCCGGGCATCGGGCAAAGCAGCATCCTGGAGGTGTCCGGCGGCAGCTTGACGGGCATCAGCCGGTCGAGTTCAGCGATGCGCGGCGACATGGTGCGCGCCATCGCCGACAGGCCTTTCCAAGCGAGCCGGACCCCGTTGGGGGCCGGTCTGACCTGCACCGAAACCGGCGTTCCGCCGACCACGCCGACCCAGACCGGATCGCCCGGCCGCCAATCGGACACGACGGTGACGGGCTTCGCGCTGCCGATCGCCAGATCTGCTTCGAACGGCACGCCGATCATGCCTTCGGTCATCGTCACATCGATATAGTCGTCGCCCAGCCGCACCACCCATTCGGCCTTGATTGCGCCTGAATGCGGCGCCAGCCGACCGGACAGGCGGTCGAGCCGGTCGCGGCGCAGAAGCTCGATCGCTACCGCCACGGCAGCCAGAACTGTCTTCTCCTCTTCCGCCGGCTCCCGCGGCGCGAATCCATCCGGATATTCCTCGGCGATGAAGCCGGTGGAAAGCCGCCCTTCCCGCCATCGCGGATGTTGCATGAGCGCGGCGAGGAACGGGATGTTGTGCTCGATGCCCTCGACGACGAAATTGTCCAGCGCCTCCGACATGGCATCTATCGCCTCCGGGCGCGTCGGCGCCCAGGTGCAGAGCTTGGCAATCATCGGATCGTAGTAGGTCGAGATTTCCGATCCCTCGGTCACACCGGTATCGTTACGGACCGTCACGTTTCCGAATGTGCTCTCCTCCGGCGGCCGATAACGGGTCAGCCGTCCGATGGACGGCAGGAAATTCCGGTACGGGTCCTCGGCGTAGAGGCGGCTCTCCACCGCCCAGCCTTTCAGTTTTACGTCGGATTGCTTGATCTCAAGCTTCTCGCCGGCGGCGATGCGGATCATCTGTTCGACCAGATCGACCCCGGTGATCAGTTCGGTCACCGGGTGCTCGACCTGCAATCGGGTATTCATTTCAAGAAAGTAGAAGTTTTTCGCCTTGTCGACGATGAACTCCACGGTGCCGGCGCTCTGGTAATCGACGGCTTTCGCCAGCGCCACCGCCTGCTCGCCCATCGCCGCCCGCGTCTTCTCATCCAGGAAAGGCGAAGGAGCCTCCTCGACGACCTTCTGGTTGCGCCGCTGGATCGAACATTCGCGCTCGCCGAGATAGATGGCGTTGCCGTGGGCATCGCCCAGCACCTGGATCTCGATGTGGCGCGGCTCGACGACGAATTTCTCAATGAAGACGCGGTCGTCGCCGAAGGAGCTTTTCGCTTCCGATCGGGCGCGGTCGAAGCCGTCCCGCACCTCGGCCTCAGACCACGCAATGCGCATACCCTTTCCGCCGCCGCCGGCGGAGGCCTTGATCATCACCGGATAGCCGATCTCGCCGGCAATCTTTTCGGCATGGTCGGCGTCCTCTATGACCCCGAGATAGCCCGGCACGGTGCTCACTTGTGCGGCGTTGGCGAACTTCTTCGATTCGATCTTGTCGCCCATCGCCTCGATGGCCTTCGGCTTGGGGCCGATGAAGACGATGCCCTGCTCTTCCAGCGCGGCGCAGAAAGAGGCGCGCTCGGACAGGAAGCCGTAACCGGGATGGACGGCTTCGGCGCCGGTCTGCCTGCAGGCCTCGATGATCTTTTCCGCCATGAGATAGCTTTGCGCCGCCGGCGACGGGCCGATATGCACTGCCTCGTCCGCCATTTCGACATGAACCGCGTCACGGTCCGCGTCGGAATACACGGCCACCGTCGCGATGCCCATGCGTTTTGCGGTCTTGATGACGCGGCAAGCAATTTCACCGCGATTGGCGATCAGGATTTTCTTGAACATCGAGACGTCGTTCCTCCGGCGTGCATACCTTTCTATGGAGTTAGGCGGCCCTGCTCAAGCGTCATGCTGGCGTCGAACACCTCACACATTCGGCCGATCTCTGGAATCTGGAAAAGACACTGTGGCTTCAGCTTGTCGATGAAGCTAATGTTTGATCGCTATGCTTTAAACGCCGTTCAGAACGGAACGACACATGGTTTGGGCCAAAAGGCTCTCGCTGAACATTATAGCTCTTGCTCTAGCGGCCGGCATAGGTGCCGTCGCAACCACTCAGGTTATCCATGTGTACGAAATTCAGACGGGCGCAATTCCAATCGCGCCGTTTATCCGAGGGTTCTTCGTCTCGATCCTTGTAGCAGCGGCGGCGCCTCGCACGGGATTTTGGCCAAGATTCCTGGTCTTCACTGCAATCTATCTGGTCGATTTGTTGCTATCGATCCTCGCTACCGTCGCCACCGTCTGGTTGGTTAATTCCTATTTCAACGGTGATGCGGAGGCAGCAAAGCCGTGGGTTTACAGTGGTGCCGTCATTCCGTTCGTTACCGGCATTGCAGGTTTCTGTCTTCTTCGCCGGTATCGCAGAGGCGATCTACGGAACGATTGGAATGATCGTGAAATTCTCGACGTTTGAGTTTGATTTATGAGCAGGAGAAGCATCTGCAATGAAAACCCGCGCCGCCGTCGCCGTTGGAGCCGGAAAACCACTCGAAATCGTGGAGGTCGATCTCGAAGGACCGCGTGAAGGAGAGGTGCTGGTCGAGATCAAGGCGACCGGCATCTGCCACACCGACGAATTCACCCTGTCCGGCGCCGATCCGGAGGGCATCTTCCCGGCTATTCTCGGCCATGAGGGCGCAGGCATCGTGGTCGATGTCGGCAAGGGCGTGACTTCACTCAGGAAGGGCGATCACGTCATCCCGCTCTATACGCCGGAATGCCGCCAGTGCCCGTCCTGCCTGTCGCGCAAGACCAATCTGTGCACTGCGATCCGCGCCACGCAGGGGCAAGGCGTCATGCCGGACGGCTCGTCGCGCTTCTCGATCGGCAAGGACAAGATCTTCCACTACATGGGCTGCTCGACCTTTTCCAATTTCACCGTGCTGCCGGAGATCGCGCTGGCCAAGGTCAATCCGGACGCGCCGTTCGACAAGATCTGCTACATCGGCTGCGGCGTGACGACCGGCATCGGCGCGGTCATCAACACAGCCAAGGTCGAGGTTGGCGCCACGGCGGTGGTTTTCGGGCTGGGCGGCATCGGCCTCAACGTCATACAGGGCCTGCGGCTGGCCGGCGCCGACATGATCATCGGCGTCGATCTGAACAACGACAGACGAGAATGGGGCGAGCGCTTCGGCATGACGCATTTCGTCAATCCGAAGGAGGTCGAGGGCGACATCGTGCCCTATCTCATCAATTTGACCAAGCGCGGCGCCGACCAGATCGGCGGCGCCGATTATACGTTCGACTGTACCGGAAACGTGAAGGTGATGCGACAAGCCCTTGAATCGTCTCATCGCGGCTGGGGCAAATCCGTTGTCATCGGTGTTGCCGGAGCCGGGCAGGAAATCACCACAAGGCCGTTCCAGCTGGTCACCGGCCGCACATGGATGGGAACGGCTTTCGGCGGCGCGCGCGGCCGCACCGACGTGCCCAAGATCGTCGACTGGTACATGGAAGGAAAGATCGAGATCGATCCGATGATCACCCATACGCTGAAGCTGGAAGAGATCAATCGCGGGTTCGACCTCATGCACGAAGGCAAGTCGATCCGAAGCGTTGTGGTCTACTAAAATTGCCAAGTGGGGCACTCAAGCCGCTGCTTGACTTGACGAAAGCGCCATCGACTGAAATGGAAAGAGAACTTCCTGGCAAAAAAGCGATTTGATGCACGTCATTACCACTCAGGACGAGCTTGAAACAGCCGTCACCGCACTCGAAAAGTCGAAATTCGTCACCGTCGACACAGAGTTTATCCGCGAAACGACATTCTGGCCGGTGCTGTGTCTCATCCAGTTGGCCGCGCCCGGTGTCACCGCGCTGATAGACCCGCTGGCGCCCGGGATCGACCTCAAGCCGTTCTTCAAGCTGATGGCCAACGAGGCCGTCACCAAGGTTTTCCACGCCGCTCGCCAGGACATCGAAATCGTCGTCCATCTCGGCGACCTCGTCCCGCATCCGGTGTTCGACACGCAGGTGGCAGCGATGGTGTGCGGCTTCGGCGACAGCGTTTCCTACGATCAATTGGTGCAGAAGGTCACCGGCGAGCGACTCGACAAGTCGTCGCGTTTCACCGACTGGCGGCATCGGCCCCTGTCCGACAAGCAGCTCGACTATGCGCTTGCCGACGTCACCCACCTGATCGACGTCTACCAGTATCTCAGCGCCGAGCTGGAGCGCGAAGATCGCGCGCATTGGCTCAACGAGGAAATGGAGGTCCTGACCTCCCGGGCGACCTACGATCCACATCCCGAAGACGCCTGGAAACGCCTGAAGATGCGGCTGCGCAAACCGCAGGAACTGGCGGTGGTGCAGGCTGTCGCCGCATGGCGGGAGCGCGAGGCGCGCGAACGCGATGTGCCGCGCGGCCGGGTGCTCAAGGACGACGCCATCTATGAGATCGCCCAGCAGGCGCCGCGCGACGTGACGGCGCTCGGCCGGCTGCGGACGACACCAAAGGGCTGGGAGCGGTCTGCGACGGCCAGCGCCCTGCTCGGCATCATCAATTCCGCTCTCGATCTGCCGAAAGAGGAGATGCCGAAGCTTCCGAAAAACTTCCAGCCACCGGAAGGCACCAGCGCCGCGGCGGAATTGCTGAAGGTGCTGCTGCGCATCGTGGCCGAACAGGAAGGCGTCGCCACGAAAGTCCTCGCCTCCAGCGACGATATCGACCGAATCGCGGGTGAAGGCGACGCTGCCGAAGTCCCTGCCCTGCAAGGCTGGCGCCGTACCGTGTTTGGTGAGAAGGCGCTTCGTCTGGTGCGCGGCGAAATCGGCATCAAGTTCGAAAAGCGCAAGATCGCAGTGTTCGACATCGAGGCCTGACGGCGGCGCGGTCGGTCTTCAGACGATGCCCAGGATATGCAGCGCAAGCCATATCCAACCCAGGCCGAGGACAAGGAAGCCAAGGGCAAAAGACCCGCTGCGCAGCCGCAGATCGTTGCTGGTCAGATGAACCCAGGCGTGGAAATAGCGGATCGCCACGAAAATCCACGTCAGCGCCAGCGTGATGTATGACACGCCATCGGTGACATAGAGCGCCAGGCACAGCGCATAAAGCAGCACCGGCAGTTCGAACTGGTTCATGACGTTGGCGGCGGCGGTCGCGCTGATTTCCGGTTCCTGCGAACGAACCTTGAACTGCCCGACCTTGGTCGCGCCGGTCATTACCGTTCTGCGCCTTCGCACACCCAGCACCAGATAGGCCATGTAGACGAGCAGCACATGCGCCAGCATGGGCCATAATATCGCGGTCGGGCTCATCCAAGCTCCTAGGATGCGGCGAATTTACTGCTTCTTCCGGCCTGCAAGCAGGAAAGCGGCGATCACGATCACGGGAATGACACCGAAAACGAACTTGCAGACGATCAGCGTGGAGGCAAAAGCCAGAGAATCCGGGTTCGCAGAGAGGAAATCCGACAGGAGACGCACGACGGCAATGTTCTGCGCATAGTCAAACAGCGTGTAGGGCAGAACCAGGACAAGTGCAAAAACCGCCTGCATTCGCTCGGGGACTGCAGCGAAGCGCGGCAATGCGTTTCCGCTCACCAGCAGCAGGCTCATCAGCGCCAGCGAGAAGAGCGCGGGGAACACGAGATCGAAGGTGAGATAGTGCCATACGATGATGATTTCGCTGCCGCGCCGGCCAAGGGCGGTCAGCCAAACCATCGCTTCATCCGGCGTAAAGCCGAAAAACCGCAGGTCGAGCGACGGCAAGCCACCGCTAAGCTGCTGGAAATACAGGAATTCAAGGCCCGTCATGGCCAGGAACAGGCAAGCCGTCGCAATGCAGAGGGCGGCTGCGTGCCGCTGCAAACCAAGGACAAACTCGACCATGGCGCCGGTTTCGGCGGCCAGCCGGTCAGATTGCTCCCGGGTAGTTGGGGCTTTCGCGGGTGATCGTGACGTCATGGGCGTGGCTTTCACGAAGTCCGGCATTGGATATGCGTACAAAAGTGGCACGTTCGCGGAAATCGGCAAGGTCGCGGCCACCAACATAACCCATAGCGGCTTTCAGGCCGCCCGCAAGCTGGTGCAGTACGCCGGCCACAGGTCCCTTGTAAGGCACCTGCCCCTCGATGCCTTCCGGAACAAGTTTCAGCGTGTCGCGAACCTCGGCCTGGAAATAGCGATCGGCGGACCCACGCGCCATGGCGCCCACCGAGCCCATGCCGCGATAGGCTTTGAACGACCGGCCCTGATGCAGATACACCTCGCCCGGGCTCTCATCCGTGCCGGCAAGCAGCGAACCGATCATCGCGGCGGTCGATCCGGCCGCAAGCGCTTTCGCCAGATCGCCGGAATATTTGATGCCGCCATCGGCGATGACGGAAACGCCGGATTTTTCGGCGGTCTCCACAGCCGCCATGATGGCCGACAATTGCGGGACGCCGACGCCAGCGACAATACGTGTGGTACAAATGGAGCCCGGTCCGATGCCGACCTTGACCGCGTCGGCGCCGGCATCGATCAACGCCCTGGTCGCCTCGGCTGTGGCGATATTGCCAGCCATGATGCGCACGGAGTTGGACATCTTCTTCACACGGGTGACAGCGTCGAGGACGCGTTGGGAATGACCGTGCGCGGTATCGATGACGAGAAGATCGACGCCGGCATCAATCAGCCGTTCCGCCCGCTCGAAGCCGTCATCGCCGACCGTGGTGGCGGCAGCCGCGCGCAGCCTGCCCTGGCTGTCTTTTGACGCGTGGGGATTGAGCTGCGACTTTTCGATGTCCTTGACCGTAATAAGGCCGACACAGTTACCCTGGCTGTCGACGACCAGCAGTTTCTCGATGCGATGCCGATGCAAGAGGCGCTTGGCCTCGTCCTGGTCGACCGTTTCGTTGACGGTGATGAGGTTTTCGTGAGTCATCAACTCACGAACCTTCTGGTTTGGATTGGAGGCGAAGCGGACGTCACGGTTGGTCAGGATGCCGACGAGCTTGCCGGTCTTCTGGCCGCCATTGCCGCCGTTCTCCACCACCGGAATGCCGGAAATGCTGTACGATTTCATCAGGCCGAGGGCGTCGGCCAATGTCGCTTCGGGACCGATGGTCACTGGGTTGACCACCATGCCGGATTCGAACTTCTTGACCTGGCGCACCTGTTCGGCCTGCTCGACCGGGGTGAAATTCCGGTGGATGACGCCGATGCCGCCCGCCTGCGCCATGGCGATGGCAAGCCGGGCCTCGGTGACCGTATCCATGGCGGCCGAAAGGATCGGCACGTTGAGGTCGATGTCCCTGGCGATGCGGGTGCTTATGTTGGTTTCGCCAGGCATCACTTCGGAATGGCCGGGCTGAAGCAGAACGTCGTCGAAGGTGAGCGCCATGGCGCCGGTCGACATTTCAATGATCTTGGACATGGGCCACCCCCGGAAATGCAGGAAAGGCGCTGGAACCATACGGGCAGCGCCGACTCGTCTCTTCCTCTGCAGGATTGGCGGTGGCTGGTAACACGTCCCGCCCAGGATGAAAAGTGAAGACAGCGCAGCTTTTTTCAATGCCCGCATATTCCGACCAGCGTCTACGGGCTGAACGGATCAAAGTCGTTTCGATCCGCGTTGTTCCACCATCCGAAACCGGCATGAAATCGCGCGACATCAGGCGCAAGGCATGATACCCGGCGCCAATCCCACAGCCTCCAAAGCTGCTGAATCTGACTGGATCTATCGTGAATCGCATCGTTCCGCTTATCCTCGCGGTCGCCCTCTTCATGGAGAATATGGACTCGACGATCATCGCGACGTCGCTGCCGGCGATTGCGATCGACATCCAGACCAGTCCAATCGCCCTGAAACTGGCGCTGACGGCCTATCTCGTTTCACTAGCAATCTTCATCCCGATCAGCGGCTGGATGGCCGACCGGTTCGGCGCCAAGACGATCTTCCGGCTGGCGATTGGCGTGTTTATCGTCGGTTCTGTCGCTTGCGCATTCGCCAATTCACTCGGCGCGTTCGTGATTTCACGATTCATGCAAGGGGTCGGCGGCGCGATGATGACGCCTGTCGGACGGCTGGTTCTGGTGCGCTCGACGCCAAAGAGCGATCTGGTCACCGCGATGTCCTGGCTGACGATACCGGCGCTGGTTGGTCCTCTTGTCGGACCTCCCATCGGAGGTTTCATCACCACCTATTTCAGCTGGCACTGGATCTTCCTGATCAATGTGCCCATCGGCATTCTCGGCATATTGCTTGCCAGCCGGTATCTGCCCGAAATGCCGCCAACAGAAACGCCGCCGCTCGACTACCCTGGCTTCATCCTGAGCGGACTGGCCGCCTCGGGTGTCGTTTTCGGCCTTTCCATCGTCAGTCTTCCGGCGCTTCCGCCCATCGTCGGCGGCCTCACCGTGGCGATCGGAATTGCCGCCGGGCTGATCTATCTGCTCCACGCCCGCCGCGCCCGGAACCCGTTACTGGCGCTCGACCTGTTCAAAGACCAGATGTTCCGCGCATCCGTGCTCGGAGGCGGTCTCTTCCGCATCGGCATCGGCGCGGTGCCGTTCCTGCTGCCGTTGATGTTCCAATTGGCATTCGGCCTGACCCCGTTCCAGTCAGGCATGATAACCTTCGTCAGCGCTCTTGGTGCAATCGGCATGAAGGTCGTCGCCACCTGGCTTTTCCGGGCCGTCGGGTTCCGGCGCGTGCTGATCGGTGGATCGTTGATTTCGGCGGTCACAGTGGCGGTCAACGGCCTTTTCACCCCGGCAACGCCTTACATTCTGATGATCGCCGCCATTTTCCTGGGCGGATTCATCCGGT
Organism: Mesorhizobium sp. BE184; assembly: GCF_031457045.1. NCBI lineage: Bacteria > Pseudomonadati > Pseudomonadota > Alphaproteobacteria > Hyphomicrobiales > Phyllobacteriaceae > Mesorhizobium > Mesorhizobium sp. BE184. Next base: position 1,042,388 of record NZ_JAVDVU010000001.1, on the reverse strand, counting down.
CGATGTTCTTCACCGGCATCAATGCGCTGGCCTATGCGGATATTTCTTCCGAAGACGTCAGCAAGGCGACGCCCATCGCAGCCGTGGCCCAGCAGCTTTGCATCGCTCTGGGAGTTGCCTTTGCGGGCGGCATCCTCGAATTGCAAACCGCCTGGCATGGCGGCCCGCTGGTGCTGGGCGATTTTCACATCGCCTTCTTTGTTGTCGCTCTGGTTTCGGCGGCGGCAATGTTCTGGTTCGTGCGCCTTCCACCGGATGCCGGCGCATCTGTTTCCGGACACAAGGGCATCGGCGCCAAGACGGTCGACAGCATTTCCTCGGCCGGCTAATCCGCCGGCGGCTCGCGTCCCTTGAAATCCTTGGCAAGCAGGTAAAGCTCGACCGATTCATCGCGCGATGCCGGCGGCTTGACGTGATGCACAGAACGGAAATTGCGTTTCAACGCGTCCAGAAGGCTGCCTTCCGTGCCACCCTGGAACGTCTTGGCGAGGAAATGCCCGCCCGGCCTCAGCACCGACATGGCGAAATCGGCGGCAACCTCGCACAGATGCATGGTCCGTATATGGTCGGTCCGTCGATGGCCGGTGGTGGGTGCGGCCATATCAGACAGGACGATGTCGGGATCGCCACCGAGCGCTTCGGCAAGCTTGGCCGGGGCATCATCGTCGAGAAAATCCATCAGCAGAACGACCGCGCCAGGCACAGGATCCATCTCAAGATAGTCGATGCCGACAACATGCGGATTTTCCGCCGAGGATTTGGTCCGCGCCGCGGCGACCTGGCACCAGCCGCCTGGCGCCGCGCCAAGATCGATCACCTTCAGGCCCGGCTTGAGCAAATGGTGCCTGTCATCGATCTCGATCAGCTTGTAGGCTGCGCGCGACCGGTAGCCGTCGGCCTTCGAGCGCTGGACATAGGGGTCGTTCAAATGGCGTTCCAGCCAGCGGCGCGACGATTCCTTCAGGCCTCGCTTTTTCTTGACCTTGGTCCGCAGCACGCGGATGCCGGCAGTCCCCGGCTTCGTCGGCTTCTGCGTCATTGCCGGTCTCCACGCCACATGCCTTCGTCGGCCATCAGTTCGCTCAATATGCCCTCGCGCAATCCCCGGTCGGCAACGCGCAGCCGCTCCGACGGCCACACACCGCGAATGGCCTGCAGAATGGCGCAGCCAGCGAGGACAAGATCGGCGCGATCAGCCCCGATGCAGGGGTTGGCGACGCGCTGCTCGAAGTCCCAGCCGATCAATTTCTCGATCATCAGATCGACGCTGCCATTGTCCATCCACAAACCATCGACCCGCCGCCGGTCATAGCGCTCGAGATCGAGATGAACGCCCGCCAGCGTCGTGACGGTGCCGGAGGTGCCGAGCAGGTGGAAATCGTGGCCGGCGACAAGATGATCCAGCCGGTCGCGGCCTTCGAAATCGGCCAGGCGCGCGGCGACATCGTCGACCATCGCCTGAAAAGTCTGGCGCGAGACGGTGCGGCCGCCATAGCGCTCAGCCAGCGAAACGACGCCGACCGGCAAGGACGTCCAGGAAACGATGTGATTGGCAAGCCGCGGCGAGCGGCGTCCGCTGACATCGATCAGGGCGATTTCGGACGAGCCGCCACCAATGTCGAACAAGACCACGCCCCTGGTGCTGCGGTCCACCAGCGAACCGCAACCGGAAACCGCCAGGCGCGCCTCGGTCTGGCGGTCGATGATCTCGAGCTTCAGGCCGGCTTCGCGCTCGACCCGTTCAAGGAACTCCTGGCCATTGACGGCCGAACGGCAGGCTTCTGTGGCAATGAGGCGGGCGCGGCGGATCTTGCGGTTGCGCAGCTTGTCGCCGCAAATCTTCAGCGCTTCGACTGCCCTGTCCATGGCCGCATCGCTGAGCCGGCCGCTGGCGGAAAGCCCCTCACCCAGCCGCACGATACGTGAAAACGCATCGATGACCCGGAACTGGCCGTGACGCTGTGGGATCGCAACCAGCAGTCGGCAATTGTTGGTGCCGAGATCAAGGGCGGCGAACACCGGCAGTTCCCGGTGGAGCGGACGCAACGATGGCTGCGTTGCGGACGGGTTAGCCGAACCGGTTTGCACAGTGGCCTCGGCGTCCACTTTGATTGAGACGGCAGGCTTTACGCTGGCGTTGCCGTTGCCCGAAATCTCTCGACCCTGAATTTCAGGTCTCTGCCCGACACCGTCCCGAGCGAAAACCTTGCGGCCGCGTTTGCGCTTACGCCGTTTCCGGCCCTTGCCCTGCGGGGCATTCGGATTTGGCTGCTGCGGACCGCCGTCCCCCGGCCCGGCGCTTGCCGGCCACGCCGCCTCGACGCCCGGTGATTGCCGGCTGGCTGCTGGGACCTCGACGCTGCCTGGCGCCGCGAGCCCCCGGGACAAGGCCGCTCCCGGCGCATCGGCGCCAGCTTCGCGGTCTTCCACTGTCGTTTCCTTCCAGCACCGCGCGAGCCGGCGGACCGGACGCAGCATGCGCATTGGTTTCAAGTTGCCGCCAGATTAGCAGCGCCGCGCCCGATCACCAAGCGTAAAGGCGGGATATTTGGAGTTGATGCCATCGCGGAAGCCGATCGCCGAAACTCAAGGTCGGACGGGTGCAAGGGGTGGCGCGCCGGCGAGGTTCGAGAGGACCACTACCGATAGCCGGTCCCTTTGCCGCGACGGGCGCTCGGGCACAAAGTTTCGCGGCTGACGACGGTGTTCGTTTCCGGTTTCACAGCCGGTCCCGCCTACGCAGGCTGAATTTGAGGACCCTGGATGCGGTCGGAATTGAAACGCGCCAAAGGCTTGACTATTTCCAGCGTGCGGCTACAAGGCAGCGCAGAAACGGGAGCGGCAAACCGAGCCGCCAAGGTCGCTTACGCGCAGCCCATTTCAGACCAAGCCACCGATCCGGTGCTTTTGGGGAATAGGTTAACGGTAGACCCACGGACTCTGACTCCGTTAGTCCTGGTTCGAATCCAGGTTCCCCAGCCATCTTGTTCTTCAGAAAAAGCAGTCGCTTGCCAGGTGTTCCTTATAAGCATGTGATTTCTCACCATTGCTGCCAAGGTCATGCAAGGGCCGTCCATATGATGGATGACAAGGAAATCGGTCGCGAATAGTGTATCTGGAAAACTCCTGGGATCCAGTACGTGCCGCACGACTTCCAAGCCGATATTGATGCCATCGGACGCATCGCTGCGATCCCGATCATTCTCGACGTTATCTGCCAAACCACAGGCATGCGGTTTGCAGCCGTCGCTCGCGTCACCGAAAGCAGATGGGTGACATGCGATAGTCTCGACAACATCGATTTCGGGTTGAAGCCGGGAGACGAGTTGAAGGTCGAGACAACCATCTGCGACCAAATCAGGCAAAGCCTGGAGCCAGTCATCATCGACCAGGTTACCGAGGACGAGGCATATCGCGCTCATCCGACGCCGGCAATGTATGGCTTTCAAAGCTATATTTCGATGCCGATCATACGAAGAAACGGAGAGTTCTTCGGCACTCTTTGTGCGATTGATCCGGCCCCGGCTCAACTGAGGAATTCCAAGATCACCGGCATGTTCAAGCTCTTCGCCGAGCTGATCGCCGCTCATCTGGACGCCGACGCGGATTTATCAAGAGCCCAATCGGATCTGAAGAAGGAACGTGAGATGTCGGAACTGCGCGAGCAGTTCATAGCCGTGCTGGGTCATGACCTTCGCAACCCGGTTGCTTCGGTCGAGAGCGGCACCAACATGCTTTTGCGCTCTTCCCTGGACGACAAGCATCTGAGCATCGTCAAGCTGATGCAGGGCAGCCTGATGCGAATGCGCGGGCTGATCGACAACGTGCTGGACTTCGCGCGCGCGCGTCTCGGCGACGGCCTGGATTTGGAGATCGATGCCGAGCAGCCGTTGGAGCCGGTACTCGAGCAGGTCATCGCGGAACTCCGGACCGTGAATGTCGAGCTCGAAATCATTGCAGATCTCAAGCTGACAAAGTTGGTTGCCGTCGACCACGAGCGCATCGGTCAGATGTTTTCCAATTTGCTCGGCAACGCCATTATCCATGGTGCGAAACAAAAGCCGGTGCGGGTTGGGGCGTCCACAGACGACGGCCAGTTCGAACTGTGGGTGGAGAACGAAGGCAAGCCTATTCCCGAGGAAATATTGAAAAACCTGTTCCAGCCGTTCTTTCGCGGCAAGGTGAGACCGAGCCAGCAGGGATTGGGTCTCGGTCTCTACATTGCGCATGAGATAGCGCGCGTCCACGGCGGCAGCCTGGAGGCAACCTCAAATGACAGTGCGACGCGGTTCACGTTTCGCATGCCGCTCGGCTAGATTGAAAAAAACCCGCCGGGTGAGCGGCGGGCTTTCTGACAGACGCTACCGGAAGCCGGCTCCCGGCCTATTCGCCTTTACCGCAAATCCTCCGGCAGCACCGCTACCGGCATGTCCTGGAACGCCACCGGGCGCAGGAAGCGGCGGATCGCCATGGTGCCGACGGAGGTGGCGCCGAAATTGGTCGAGGCCGGGTAAGGCCCGCCATGGACCATGGCGTCACTGACTTCGACGCCGGTCGGGAAACCGTTGGCGAGGATACGGCCGGCCTTGCGCTCGAGGATCGGCAGCAGCTTGCGGGCTTCGCCATAATCGGCCTCGTCGACCTGCAGGGTGCAGGTCAGCTGGCCGTGCAGCCCCTTGGCGATCTCTTCCATCTGCCCGACATTTTTCGCCTTCACCAGCACGCCGAGCGGGCCGAACACTTCCTCGGCCAGTTCCTCGTGGGCGAGGAAAGTGTCGCCGTCCGTCTCGAACAGGTAGGGCGACGCGGCGCGGGTGTTGGTGCCCGTGCCCACGAGTTCCGCCACCTTGCCGGTGTTCTGCATGCGGCTGACGCCGGCGCGGTAGGCGTCGGCGATGCCGTCGGTCAGCATGGTCTGCGCCAAGACCTGCCCAAGCGCCTCGATGGCGCTCGAGCGGAACGCCTCCACGTCCGGCCCGTCGACGACCACCGCGACGCCGGGATTGGTGCAGAACTGCCCTGCCCCCATGGTGAGCGAGCCGGCCCAGCCCTTGGCTATGGCCTCGCCGCGCGCCTTCACCGCAGCCGGCATGACGAACATCGGGTTGACCGAGCCAAGTTCGCCAAAGAAGGGGATCGGCTCCGGTCGCGCCGCGCACAAGTCGAACAGCGCGCGGCCGCCGCGCAGCGAGCCGGTGAACCCGACCGCCTTGATCAGCGGATGCTTGACCAGCGCCTCGCCGACATCGCGGTTGCCGCCCTGCACCAGCGAGAAGACGCCGGGATGGAGCTTGTGCTTGCGGATCGCCGCATCGATCGCCTTCGCCACCAGTTCCCCAGTGCCGGGATGGGCGGAATGGCCCTTGACCACGACGGGGCAGCCGGCGGCCAGCGCCGAAGCGGTGTCGCCGCCGGCGGTCGAGAAGGCGAGCGGGAAGTTCGAGGCGCCGAACACGGCGACCGGGCCGATGGGCCGTTGGATCAGGCGGATGTCGGGGCGCGGCAGCGGCTGCCGGTCGGGCAGCGCCACATCATGGCGGCGGTCGAGATAGGCGCCGTCCTCGATGTGGGAGGCGAACAGTTTCAGCTGGCCGGTGGTGCGGCCGCGCTCGCCGGTCAGGCGCGCCGCCGGCAGGCCGGTTTCCTGCGTACCGATCGCGGTGATCTCATCGCCGAGCTTGTCGATCTCCTCGGCAATGGAGCGCAGGAAGGCGGCACGCTCGGCGCGCGACAGGGCCGCGTAGCTCCAGTAGGCCTCCTCGGCGGCCCTGGCAGCGCGGTCGACATGCGCCGGGGTGCCGACGGCGAAATCATGCGCCTCGCCGCTGGAAGGCTCGGATTTGAACGTGTGTTCGTCGCCCACCCATTCGCCAGCGATGAGATGTTTGCCTGTCAGCATTCTGGTCGTCCTTTCAGTCGCTACTTGCCCCAGCGCAGCGCCAGCACGTCGAGATCGCGTGCAAGTTCGAGCAGCCGGGTCCTGGTTCGCTCGCTCATGGGTTTGAGCGGGTGCCTTACCGCATCGGAACGGATGACGCCACCGGCTGCGAAAACAACTTTACAGGCGCGCAGGCCGCACTGGCGGTTCTCATGGTTGATGAGAGGTAGGCACTTTTTCCACTGCGCCAAGGCCGCATCGGTGTTTCCCGCCAGGTAATCGACGACGATGGGCCGGATCTGCTCCGGGAACATTGCCGAGGTCATGGTTCCGGTCGCGCCGGCGTCGAGATCGGCCAGCAGGGTCGCGGCCTCCTCGCCGTCGAACGGCCCGTCTATGTGATCGCCGGCAGCCTCGATCAGCGCTGCCAGCTTGTCGGCGGCAAATGGGCATTCGATCTTGAAATAGGAAACGTTTTCAAGCTCGCGCGCCATTTTGGCGAGTAGATCGACGGAGAGCGCAACGCCGGAAAGCGGCGCATCCTGGACCATGATCGGGATGCGGACGGCGTCGTTGACAGTCTGGAAATGCTCGTAGATGCCGGCCGGCGCGGGAAACAGGCCCGAGCCGTGATAGGGCGGCATCATCATGACCATGGAAGCGCCGAGGTCCTGGGCGAATTTCGCGCGCTGCGTGGCGATGTCCGTGGAAAAATGACTGATGGTGACGATGACGGGCACCCGGCCCGCCGCGTGCTCCAGCGACAGCCGCGTCAGCGTGGCGCGCTCCTCGTCCGAAAGCAGGAACTGCTCCGAATAGTTGGCGAGGATGCAGATGGCGTCGACGCCCTGGTCGATCATACAGTCGATGACGCGGCGCATACCCTCCTCGTCGACGCGCCCGTCGGCGTGGAAAGGGGTAGGCGCGACAGGCAGAATGCCGGTGAGTTTTTTGGGCAATGGCATGGCTTAGTCCAATCGAGAATCAGAAAGGATCAGTGGGAATCCTTGGGCACGGCGTTGCCGCGCATACCTTTCAGAAAATCGAAATCGGCGCCAGTGTCCGCGCCGGTAACGTGGTCGTGATAGAGCATGGCATAGCCGCTCTGCGGACGGCTCATCGGGTTTTTCCAGGCTTGAAGCCGGCGTTCAATCTCTTCGTCCGAAACGTCGAGGTGAAGACGCCGGTTAGGCACGTCGACTTCAATGAAATCGCCGTCGCGCACGATTGCCAATGGTCCACCGGCGGCAGCTTCCGGGCTGACATGCAGGATCACGGTGCCATAGGCCGTGCCGGACATGCGCGCATCGGAAATTCGAATCATGTCCGTGATGCCCTTCTTCAGCACCTTCGGCGGCAAGCCCATATTGCCGACCTCGGCCATGCCCGGATAGCCGCGCGGCCCGCAGTTCTGCAGGACCATGATGCAGGTCTCGTCGATGTCGAGATCAGGGTCGGCGATCTTGCGCTTGTAGTCGTCGATGTCGGTGAAGACGACAGCGCGACCACGATGAACCATGAGCGATGGCGATGCGGCGGACGGTTTCAGCACGGCTCCCCTAGGCGCCAGATTGCCGCGCAGGACGGCCATGCCACCCTGCGGCCGCAGCGGCTTGTCCATGGGCAGGATGACGTCCTCGTTCCAGTTGACGACATCCTTGACCTGATCCCACTGGGTTTCGCCGGAAACGGTGAGCGCATCCTTGTGCAGGAGACCGGCCTCACCCAGCCGCTTGAGCACGACGGGCAGGCCGCCGGCGTAGAAGAATTCCTCCATCAGATATTTGCCGGACGGCATCAGGTTGACGATCGTTGGCACCTCGCGACCGAGCCGGTCCCAATCGTCCAGCGTCAGGTCGATTCCCACACGGCCGGCCAGCGCCAGCAGATGCACGACAGCATTGGTGGAGCCGCCGATGGCGCCATTGGTGCGGATGGCGTTTTCGAAGGCTTTCTTGGTCAGAACGTCGGACGGCTTGAGATCGTCCTTGACCATCTGCACGATGCGGCGGCCTGTCATCTGCGCCATGACGCGGCGGCGGCTGTCGACAGCCGGGATGGCGGCGTTGCCGGACAGCGCCATACCGAGCGCTTCCGCCATGGACGCCATGGTGGAGGCTGTGCCCATCGTGTTGCAGGTGCCGGAAGACCGGCTCATCGCCTGCTCGGCGTCCAGAAAGTCTTCCCTGCTCATCGTGCCGGCCTTGATGGCCTCCGACATCTGCCACAGCGCGGTGCCGGACCCGACACGCTCGCCGCGGAACCAGCCGTTCAGCATCGGCCCGCCGGTGACGACAATCGAAGGCAGGTCCGTAGATGCCGCGCCCATCATCAGCGAGGGCGTGGTCTTGTCGCATCCGACCAGCAGCACCGCGCCGTCGATCGGCTGCGCGCGCATCGTCTCCTCTACCGCCAGCGCGGCGAGGTTGCGGTACATCATCGCCGTCGGGCGGTAGGTGTTTTCGGAAGCCGAGAAGACCGGGACCTCCAGCGGGAACCCGCCAGCTTCCCAGACGCCGGCTTTGACCTTTTCGGCAAGCTCGCGCAGATGACCGTTGCAGGGTGTCAGGTCCGACCAGGTGTTGAGAATGCCGATTACCGGGCGTCCATCGAAGAGATCGTGCGGATAGCCCTGATTCTTGAGCCAGCCCCGGTGGTAGATATTGTCGCGCGACGTGCCGCCATACCATTCCTGCGAGCGCAGCTTGCGCGGCCACTCGGCCGGCGTGAATCTGGCGCCCTTGCGCCCGGCACTGTCTGTCATGATCTGTCCTCAGGCTTCCTGCCTGTTTCCACGGAAACGCGGTCGATGCCTTCCTGGATTACCCGGCGCATCGCCGTCCTTGCCGCTTGTGGGTCCCGATCCTCGATCGCCCGGGCGATGTCACGGTGGCGCTGCACGGACAGCTTGTGGCGTTCGGTGTTGGGGATCGGCGAACTGACGGTGAAGGTCGCAACCAGCGCCACTTCGATCAGGGCGCTGATCGCCCTCATGAACGGGTTGCCCGAAGCCTCGGCGACGCAGATGTGGAGGTGGAGGTCGTGCTGGACAAAGTCATTGCCGGTGATGCCGGCGGCGCCCATCAGGTCGACCCAGTGATAGAGTTCCCCCACCTGTGCATCGGTACGCCGAAGCGCCGCCAGCGCCGCGGCTTCCGGCTCCAGCGCCAGCCGCATTTCCTGAAGATTGAAGAGGAACTGCGCATCGACGACGCCGGTATCGGCATGCCACTGCAATATATCGGGGTCGAACAGGTTCCAGCCGTCGCGCGGAACCACGCGCGTGCCGATCTTGGCCTTCGGCTGGATCAGGCCCTTGGCGGCAAGCGTCTTGAGCGCTTCGCGCAGCACTGTGCGCGAAACACCGTAGCGCTGCTGCAATTCAGCATCGCGCGGAAGGATGGAGTTTTCGGGGAGCGCGCCCGAAACGATACCGCGTCCGAGGTCGCCCATGACATGGCCATGGATACCCTTTGGCGCAAGCGTGCGGCTGAGACCCGACTGGACGGAATTCATGCAGGTGCCCCCCCGGACTTCCGCTTGCGCGCGGACAGGACAACCAATAGCCGCTGAAGGGCAATGAAGGCAAAGAGCAAAAGGCCGACGACGATTTTCGTCCACCAGCTCGAAAGCGTGCCGTCGAAGACGATGTAGGTCTGGATCAGGCCCTGGATGATGACGCCGACAAAAGTCCCGGCCACCAGCCCTGCGCCGCCGGTCAGCAGCGTGCCGCCGATCACCACGGCGGCGATGGTGTCGAGCTCCACGCCGACGGCCGACAACGAATAGCCGGCCGAGGTGTAGAGCGAGAAGACCACACCGGCGAGCCCGGACAGGAAGCCTGACAGGGCGTAGATGCCGACCGTCGTGCGCGCCACCGGGACGCCCATCAGTTCGGCCGAGGTGCGGTTGCCGCCCAGTGCATAGACGTAGGAGCCGAAGCGCGTGAAATGGGCCAGCACGATGCCACCGAGGAAGACGAGGACCATCAGGCCGCCGATCAGCGTCAGCCGTCCACCGCCCGGCATGCGGACATAAAGCTCCTGCAGCGTCGTGTAAAATTCATGCGTGACCGGAATGGAATCCGTGGTGATGACGAAAGCCATGCCGCGCGCCAGAAACATGCCGGCCAGCGTGACGATGAAGGCGGGAACGTCGAGATAATGGATGACCGCGCCCATGGCGGCGCCGAAAAGCGTGCTGATGACCAATGCCACGACAAAAGCGGCGAGCGGGTGAAAGCCGTACCAGCCGATCAGCACGGCGATCAGCACGGTGGTGAAGCCTATGACCGAACCAACCGAAAGATCGATGCCGCCGGAGATGATCACGAACGTCATGCCGACCGCGGCGACGCCGAGGAAGGCGTTGTCGGTCAAAAGGTTACCGAGCACGCGCGTCGACAGCATGTTGGGAAACTGGATGACGCAGACCGCGTAAGCCAGCACGAAAATGACCAGCGTGGCATAGAACGGCAGAAGGCGTGAGGACGTCATGGCGCTTCGACTTTCCTGACCGCAACCGTGCTGGTTTTCGGCAAACGGAAGCCGACAAGCGAGGCTGACTGGGCCAACAGGATCAGGATGATGACGGCGGCCTTGACGATGAGGTTGTATTCCGGCGGGAAGCCTGAGATCAGGATGCCGGTGTTCATTGCCTGGATGATGATGGCGCCGAGAACTGACATCAGGATCGAGAACCGCCCGCCGAGCAGCGACGTGCCGCCGATCACCACCGCGAGTATGGCGTCGAGTTCGAGCCACAGGCCGGCATTGTTGGCGTCGGCGCCGCGAATGTCGGCGGCGACGATGATGCCCGCCAGTGCGGCACAAAACCCACAGAACGTATAGGCAAGGACAATCAGCAGGCGGCTGTTGATGCCCGCATAGGTCGAGGCTTCACGATTGACGCCGATCGATTCGATCAGCAGCCCGAGCGCCGTGCGCCGCACGATGAACACCGTGACCAGCGCCAGCACCGCCGCGATGATTACCGGCATGGGTATGCCCAGGAATGAGCCGGTGCCGAAAAAGATGAGACCGGGCTCGACGAAGGTTACGATGACGCCTTCGGTGATGAGCTGCGCGATGCCACGTCCGGCAACCATGAGGATCAAGGTTGCGACGATCGGCTGCAATTCGAGGACGGCGACGAGAAAGCCGTTGAGCAGGCCGCAGGCAAGGCCGACCGCCAGCGCCGACAAAATGACCACCGGCAAGGAATAGTCCGCCACCGTCATGGTCGCTGCCACGGCTCCTGCCATCGCCATGACGGCGCCGACGGAAAGATCCACGCCCTTCGAGGCAATGACCGCCGTCATGCCGACAGCGAGGATGGCGACAGGCGCGCCGCGGTTCAGCACGTCGATCAGGCTGCCGAAAAGCCGGCCGTCCTGGATGCGGAGATTGAAGAAGCCCGGGAAGGCCAGCCAGTTGAAGAACAGGATGACGGCAAGGCAGATGAGCTGCGGGGCCGCGCGGCGCAGGCCTGAAACAAGCATCGTCATTGCACAGCCCCGCCTTCGCCTGCGATGGCGCGCATGATGTTGCCGGTGCCGATCTCGTTGCCGGAAAGCTCGCCGATATGCACGCGGTCACGCAGCACCCGCACCCGTGTCGAATAGGCGACGATCTCCTCGATCTCGGAGGAAATCACCAGCAGCGCCAGGCCGTCGTCACAGAGTTTGTTGATGAGTTCGATAATCTCGGCATGGGCCCCGACATCGATGCCGCGCGTCGGCTCGTCGAGGATGAGGAAACGCGGTTGCGTCGCCAGCCAGCGGGCGAGGATCACCTTCTGCTGATTGCCGCCGGACAACAGCTTAACCGGCTTGTCGATGTCGGTGGTGCGGATATCGAGCGCCTTGACGAAGCGGTTCGCCAGCTCGGTCTGCTCACGCGTCGACATGCGGCGCAGCCAGCCGCGCCGCGCCTGCAGCGCCAGCGCGATGTTCTCGCGTACGGAAAGGTCGCCGATGATGCCATCGGCCTTGCGGTCTTCCGGGCAGAGGCCGAAGCCGAGCCGGACCGCATCGCGCGGCGAGGCGATCCTGGCCGGCTTGCCGTCGATGGTCATGGCGCCCTTGTCGGGCATGTCGATGCCGAACATCAGCCGCGCCGTCTCGGTGCGGCCGGAGCCGAGCAGACCGGCGACGCCGACGACTTCGCCGGCGGAAATCGTCAGGTCGAAGGGTTCGATCGATCGGTCGCGGCCAAATTGCGAAAAGGTGATTTTGCGGTCGGAAGGCGGCGGCGCCTGCCTCCGCCCCTGCTCCGTCGCCGCGACGAGCGAGCGGCCCAGCATCATCGACACCAGATCGACCTTGGGAAATTCTTTCGTGTTGCGTGTCCCCATCAGCTTGCCGTTGCGCAGCACCGTTATGCGGTCGCTGACGGCATAGACCTGATCGAGGAAATGGGTGATGAAAACGATGCCGAGGCCGCGGTCGCGCAGCTTGCGCATGACGCCGAACAGCAGTTCGACCTCATGCCGGTCGAGACTTGCGGTCGGCTCGTCGAGGATCAGCACCGAGCCGGACATATCGACGGCGCGGGCAATCGCGATCAGCTGCTGAACAGCGACGGAAAACGAGGAAAGCTGCGCGCCGACATCAATATGAATGTCGTATTGCGCCAGCAGCGCCTTTGCCTCTTTTTGCATGGTGCGGGTATCGACCAGGCCGAACCGCTTCGGCTGGCGGCCGATGTAAAGGTTTTCGGCCACCGTCAGGTTCGGCAGCAGATTGACTTCCTGATAGACCGTGCCGATGCCAAGCTGCTGGGCGTGCAGCGTATCACGCACCACGACCGGCTCGCCCTTGAGCGTGACGATGCCGCTATCAGCGCGATGAACCCCGGTCAGGACCTTTATCAGTGTCGACTTGCCGGCACCGTTCTCGCCCAGCAAAGCATGGATTTCGCCGGCGCGCATATTGAAGTCGACGCCATCCAGGGCTTTGAAGCCAAGGAACGACTTGCACATATCAGTCGCGCTGAGCAGGAGGCTGGGCTCGCTCACTGGTCGTCTCCCAAAGATGACCGTCAGGATAAAGGAGCGGGCCGGTTACAGGAACCGGCCCGCAGGAAGATCAGTAGCCGAGGCCCTTCTTTTCCTCATAAACCTTCATCGGATCGTCAGCCTGCGTGTAGAGCTTCGATTCGGTGATGATGGTCTTGGGCGGCAAAGTGCCGTCGGCCTTGAACTTGGCCAGCGCGTCGAAAGCCGGGCCAGCCATGTTCGGCGTCAGCTCGACCGTGGCATTGGCCTCGCCATCGGCCATTGCCTTGAAGATGTCCGGCACGGCGTCGATGGAAACGACCTTGATGTCGGTGCCGGGCTTGAGGCCGGCTTCCTTGATCGCCTGGATGGCGCCGACGGCCATGTCGTCATTGTGGGCGTATAGCGCGCAGATGTTCTTGCCGCCATTCTCCGCCTTCAGGAAGCCTTCCATGACTTCCTTGCCCTTGGCGCGGGTGAAGTCGCCGGTCTGGCTGCGGATGATCTTGATCGTCGGCGTGCCGGCGATCGCATCCTCAAAACCCTTCTTGCGGTTGATGGCGGGCGACGAACCGGTGGTACCCTGCAACTCGACGACGTTGCATTCCTTGCCGGCTGCATCCTTGACCAGCCAATCGCCGGCAACCTTGCCTTCCAGAACCTGATCGGAGGCGACCATGGTCATATAGAGGTCGGGCGAACCTTCGATGCCACGGTCAAGCAGGATGACCGGGATTTCGGCGTCCTTGGCTTCCTTGAGCACCGCATCCCAACCGGTGGCGACGACGGGAGCGACGAAGATCGCATCGACGCCCTGGGCGACGAAGCCGCGGATCGCCTTGATCTGGTTTTCCTGCTTCTGCTGCGCATCGGCGAACTTCAGGTCGACGCCGCGCTTTTCAGCTTCCTGCTTGGTGACGCTGGTTTCGGCGGCACGCCAGCCGGACTCCGAACCGATCTGAGAAAAACCGACCGTCAGGTCGGCGGCGATGGCTGCACCGCCGAACGCCAAGGCGGTCGCCGAACCGAGCAGCATGGATTTCAGGAATCTGGACATCAAAAATTACCTCCCAAAATAGAACCGACCGAGGCTCCTCCGCAGTCGTCGAGGTTCCGTATAGTCGTATAGTATTACTTATTCAAGCGATCTTCTGCAGGCCGGCGATCACAAATCGTCAGTCATGAACGCGGTCAATCTTGCCCCGAAACGTGCACTGTGAAATCTGATGTATCAGATGTTGACATATCAAATCAGGGATGCGACGAAGCGACCGGGAAGAGCAGGAGGAGCAATTCATGGATGGTTCGCCGGCAGACGCCGTCGAAACGCGGCCGACGCACACGCTTGAGCCGATCAAGCTCAAGAGCTTGCGCGAGCACGTCCATGACAGCCTGCGCCAGGCGATCATCGCCGGCCGTCTCAAGGCCGGTATGCGCCTCAACGAACGACAGCTCGCCTCCGAACTCGGCATCTCCACCAGCCCGTTGAAGGAAGCCCTGCGGCAGCTGGAAAGCGAAGGCCTGGTGCGCACCGAAGCGCGGCGCGGCACCTTCGTCACCTTTTCAGCGCGGCAGGCCGAGGAGATGACCCTGGCCCGCGCGGCGCTCGAAAGCATCATCGCCCGGCAAGCCGCCAAGCATGGCGCCGAAGACGCTTTCGACGGGCTGCGCAGCATCATCGAGGAAATGCGCACCGCCCTGGCTTCGGGCGACGTGCAGGATCTCATCGTCCTCAACGAGAAATTCCACGACGCCATCCACGAGGCGTCCGGCTGCGAGTATCTGCGCCGGCTGCAGAACGCCCAGCGCATGTACGACCACGCCGCAAGGGTGACCGTGCTTTCGCGCGAGGAAGTGCGCCGCGCCTCATTCCTCGAGCACGAGGCGATCATGCAGGCGATCGTGACGCGGGATACCGACAGGGCTGAACGGCTGATGCGCGAGCACATCGTTCTGGCCGGAAACACGCATATCGAGCTGGTTTTCTAGAACCGCTCGCAGGGAGAAACGACAGATGGAATTCGACGCCTACCGCCAGGTGCTGCAGGGCATTTCAGGCGTTCATGTGACCGCTTACGATGGAGACGGCGAGATCGAACCGGGTCTGACCGGCCGCATCGTGTCCGACATCGCGGCGGCCGGCGTCCATAACATCGTGTCCGGTGGCAATACCGGCGAATTCTACAGCATGACCGCCGATGAAGTCATCCGCCTGCAGGCCGTGGCTGTCGCAGCCGTTGATGGGCGCGCCGCCGTTACAGCCGCCGCCGGACGGTCCGTACGCGAGGCGATCGCGGTGTCACGCGCCGCCCAGCGTGAAGGCGCGGACGGCGTCATGGTGCATCATCCGCTCGACCCGTTCGCCGCTCCGCATTCGCAGGTGGACTATTTCGTCGCCATCGCCGAGGCGACCGATCTGCCGCTGGTCGCCTATATCCGTTCCGACCTGATCCCGCTGGACGAGATGGTCCGGCTCGGCACCCATCCGCGCGTTGCCGGCGTGAAATTCGCCTCCACCAATACCGCACTCTTCGCCGATTGCGTGCGCGCCACGAAAGGCACCAAGGCGACCTGGATATGCGGACTGGCCGAAAGCTGGGCTCTGCCCTTCTATGCGCTGGGCGCCAAGGGCTTCACCTCGGGCCTGGTCAATGTCGCGCCGGAACGCTCGCTTGCCGTCTGGCACGCGCTGGAAGCCGGCGATTATGCGCGCGCCCGCGCCATCATCGACAGCATCGCGCCTTTCGAGACCATGCGCACCAAACATCGCAACGGCGCCAACGTCACCGTCGTCAAGGAGGCGCTGCGCCTGCGCGGCCACGACGTCGGCCCGGTGCGCCTGCCCGGCCTGCCCGAACTCGAAGATGGGGACCGCAAGGCCCTCGGAACCGTCCTCGCCCAATGGAGCCAGGACGGACTTGTCTAGCAATGGAAAGACCATTCGCTTCTGGGAGGAAGCGCTTGGAAAATCAGTGAAAAACGGAGGAGAAATGGAATGACCAAAGACCTTTCACGTCGTCACTTCCTGGCCGCAGCGAGCCTCGCTGCCGGCGGGGCCATCATCGCGCCGCGCGGGGCTTTCGCCCAGTCGGCCAAACTGCCGTCGTCGCCAGTCGCGCTGAACGTCATCGACGCAGCCGGCAATCTGGCGCTGACGCAGCCGATCTTCGACAATTTCGCCGCGAAGAACCCGAATCTCGTGTCGCGCTTCACCTTCAACAAGGCGCCCTCGCCCGAACTGCCGGGCAAGATCAAGGCGCAGCAGCGCGCCAACCGCATCGATATCGACATGGTCATCATCGGCCCCGACGCTCTTTCGGCCGGTCTCGCCGACGACATCTGGACCGACATCATCGCGATGCCGGATTCCGGGCTGCCGGACCTGCAGAAGATCTATCTCGATCCAGCTTGGCGCATGCAGGGCCTGTCCAAGGGCAAGGGCGTGGTCGTCTCCTACTACCCGTCCGGCCCGCTGATCGAATACATGCCGGCCAAGGTGCAGAAGGTGCCGACGACGGCTGAGGAATTGCTTGCCTGGGCGAAAGAGAACAAGAACAAGTTCATCTATGCCCGTCCTGCCAATTCCGGTCCCGGCCGCACCTTCCTGATGGGCCTGCCCTATCTGCTCGGCGACACCGATCCGAAGGATCCGGCCAAGGGCTGGGACAAAACCTGGGCGTATCTCAAGGAACTGCACAAGAACATCGAATACTATCCCGCCGGCACCGGTGCCCTGATGAAGGAGTTCGGCGAAGGCACGCGCGACATGACCGTGACCACCACCGGCTGGGACATCAACCCACGCGCGCTCGGCGTGGTGCCCAAGGAAGCCGCCGTCGGCAAGCTGACGGGCTTCCACTGGGTTTGCGACGCACACTACTTCTCCATCCCCAAGGGCGTGTCGGAAGACAAGATCGCGGTGATGATGGAGTTCATCAAGTTCGCGCTGCAGCCGGAACAGCAGGCCTACTCCTATGACGCCGGCTATTTCTATCCGGGCCCGGCGGTCAAAGACGTTCCGCTGACGATGGCGCCGCAGAAGAGCCAGGACATCATCGCCGAGTTCGGGCGTCCCGACTATGCGGACTGGATCGGCAACAATCCGATCGAGCTGCCGCTCGAGCCGGAAGCCCTGGTGACCGCGTTCCGCCGCTGGGACGAAGAGGTCGCGGCCGGCTAAACGCCGATCCGACACAAATCGGTTGCTGCGGGCGATCTCGTCCGCGGCAGCCTCCCCTTTCTCACGTCCGCAGATGGAATTTCGGCTATGCCGCTCGCCTCAACGTCCTTCAATGAACTGCGGCTCGACCGCATGAGCCGTGCTTTCGGCAATTTCAATGCGCTGAACGAAATCAACCTGACCATCGGCAAGGGCGAGTTCGTCGCCCTGCTCGGCCCTTCCGGCTGCGGCAAGTCGACGGCGCTGAACTGCATTGCCGGCCTGCTCGGCACGACGGGCGGCGGCATCTATCTCGACGGCAAGCGCATCGACCAGCTCAAGCCCGAGGATCGCGGCTTCGGCATGGTGTTCCAGAACTACGCGCTGTTCCCCCATATGACCGTTCTGCAGAATGTCGGTTTCGGCCTGAAGATGCGGGGCCTCTCGCGCGCCGAGATCGACAAGCGCGCCGATGCGGCGCTGTCGCTGGTGCGATTGCAGGGCCAGGGCCACAAGCTGCCCGGCCAGCTTTCCGGCGGTCAGCAGCAACGCGTCGCCATCGCCCGCGCCATCGTCATCGAGCCGCCGCTGGTCCTGATGGACGAACCGCTGTCCAATCTCGACGCAAAGCTGCGGCTGGAGATGCGCGCTGAAATCCGCCGCATCCACAACCAGCTCGGCGCGACCACCATCTACGTCACCCACGACCAGGACGAGGCTCTGTCGCTGGCCGACCGTATCGTCGTTCTGCGCGACGGGTCGATAAGACAGGTCGGCGCGCCGCACGACCTCTATGAGAGCCCGCTCTATCTCGACGTCGCCGAATTCATGGGCTTCCGCAACAAGGTTGTCGGCAAGGTGGTGCGCATCGACGATGGCAAGGCGACCATTGCCGCGGCCGGCTCCGAATTGACCGGGCGCGCCATGGGCGATCTCAAGGTGGGAGACGAAGCTGTTCTGGCGGCGCGCGGTGACGACGTGATCGAAGGCAAGAAGGGAAAAAACACCCTGTCGGCCAAGGTCGAGACCATCGAATATCGCGGCCGCGAATATGTAGGCACCGCACTGACTGGCAATGGCATGGAACTGGTCTTCCACGGCTCGCGCAAGGCCGATCTCGGCAGCGCCATCACGCTGCAGATCGAGGCCGGCCGTGCGCTGGTCTTCGCTGCGGAGGTTTAGGCGATGTCAACTGCTGTCCTTGATCACAAACTGCCGACGCCGAGCCTGCGCCAGCGCCTGGCCAATCGCGGCATCGACGGCGTCACGCTGCTGATCCTGCCCGCATTCCTGTTCGTGATCCTTGTCTTCATCTATCCGTTTTTGTACGGCCTGGTGCTGTCGTTCAACCCGATCGAGGGCGGCGGCGCGCTGGCGAACTACAGCAAGTTCTTCTCCGATCCTTATCTCTACCGCACCATCGGCGCCACGCTTTGGCTCGCCGTGCCGGTGACGATCGTGAGTATCCTGCTGGCGGTGCCGATCGCGATGCGGGTGCGGCTGATGAAGTACCAGCGGCTGCTGACAACGCTGCTGGTCCTGCCGGTGACGCTCGGCACCGTGCTGGTGGCCGAAGGGCTGCTCAACTATCTCGGCCCGCAAGGCTGGTTCAACCGCACGCTGATCACCCTGGGGCTGATCGACGGTCCGGTCCGGCTGGTGAACAATTACTGGGGCGTGCTGGCGTCGCTGATCATCACGGTTTTCCCGTTCACTTTCCTGCTGACGCTTTCCTACATCACCGGCATCGATCCAGCGCTCGAGCGCGCCGCGGCTACACACGGCGCAAGCGGCTGGCAGCGCTTCCGCCATGTGATGCTGCCGCTGCTGGTCCCCGGACTGGTGGTCGCCTGCTGCCTGACCTTCGTGCAGGCCTTCGCGGTGTTCCCCTCGGCGGTGCTGCTCGGCGCGCCTTCAGGTCCGACGCGTGTCATTTCGATTGCCGCGGCCCAGGCCGCCTTCGAGCAGTATGACGACTCGATGGCCTCGGCCATCGCCATGATCATGGCCGCCGTACAGCTTCTGGTGGTTGCCGCGCTGCTCGGTTTCCGTTCCTTCTTCTACCGCGGCTCCACGGCGGGCGGGAAAGGCTGACAGATGATCCGCGATACCTCTCCGCTTGCAAAACTCTGGATCGCCGTCGTCTGGGTGGTGACGGGGTTCTTCATTCTCAACGTACTCGCCGTCATCGCGGCGGTGGTCGTTTCCTCGTTCGGAACGCGCTGGCTCGGCACATGGCTGCCGGAAGGCTTCACGACGAAATGGTATGCCGCCTCATGGGCTGAATTCCAGCTCGACCATGTCCTTGTCGTGACGTTCCAGATCGTGCTCACCGTCGTGCTGCTCTCCGGCATACTCGGCGTCACTGCCGCCTATGCGATGGCGCGGCGCGACTTTCCGGGCAAGAAGCTGGTGCTGCTGATCTTCCTGCTGCCACTGCTGGTGCCGCCGATCACCTTCGGCATTCCGCTTACGACCGTGCTCTACAAGTTCGGCGTCGGCGGCACCTTCTGGGGCGTGGTGCTGGCCAATCTGGTGCCAACCGTGCCGTTCGTGATCCTAGTCATGGTGCCTTTCATCGAGCAGATCGACCCGAAAGTGGAGGCGGCGGCGCGCGTGTTCGGCGCCGGCACGTTCAGGCTGTTCCGCTACGTACTTTTGCCAATGCTGCTGCCCGGCATCCTCGCGTCGATGCTGCTGGTGCTGGTGCGCACCGTCGGCATGTTCGAATTGACCTTCCTCACCGCCGGCCCGACAAGCCAGACGCTCGTCGTGGCGCTGTATTACTCGGTGTTCGCGGCCGGCGTACGCTCCGTTCAATCGATCGACGCCATGGCGGTGATCTACATGGTCACCTCGCTGGTCTGGCTGCTGATCGCGCTGCGCTTCGTCAACCCGACGCAGATCGTGGCGCGGGGCCGACCGGCATCCGCGCACTAATAGCTGGAGGCGGCGACAGCCGCCTCCTCCCGTCATACGCCTACGGAAAATTCCATGAAGATCACCGCCGTCGAAACCATCCAGCTTCCGCACCTCAACAACATATTGTGGGTGCGGGTGCATACCGACGAAGGCATCGTCGGGCTTGGCGAGACGTTCCGCGGCGCCAATGCGGTGGCAGCCTATATCCACAGCGATATCGCGCCGCAACTGGTCGGCAAGAACCCGCTCGAAATCGACCGCATTTCCAGCCTGCTCCTGTCGCCTTACGTGGGTTTCCGGTCTTCCGGCGTGGAAATCCGCGCGGCCTCGGCCGTCGATGTCGCCTTGTGGGACATATTCGGCAAGGCGGTGAACCAGCCGATCCATCAACTCCTCGGCGGACTGTCGCGGCCGTCGATCCGCACCTACAACACCTGCGCCGGCTATACCTACAACAAGAGCGGGGCGCGCCGTTACATCGGCGATTCCGAAGAGGCCAAGGAAGGCCCGTACGAAGACCAGCTTGCCTTCCATCGCGACGCCGGCGCGCTGGCGCAAAGCCTTCTGTCGGAAGGCATCACCGCGATGAAGATCTGGCCGTTCGACCCCTTCGCGGTGCAGAACGGCGGCAACTTCATCCATGCCAGCGACCTCGACAAGGCGCTGGTGCCGTTCCGCCAGATCCGCGACGCGGTCGGCAACCAGATGGAGGTCATGGTCGAGCTGCACTCGATGTGGGACCTGACATCGGCGCTGACGATTGCGCGGGGCCTGCGCGAGTTCGATCCGTTCTGGGCGGAAGACCCGGTCAAGATGGTCAACCCGCAATCGCTCGCCATTTATGCGCGCCAGGCGGGCATACCCGTCTGCGCGAGCGAGACGCTGGCGACGCGGTCGCAGTTCCTCGACGTGCTGCGCGCCGACGCCACCGACTACGTGATGCTGGATGTTTCCTGGTGCGGCGGCCTGTCGGAAGCCAAGAAGATCGCCACCATGGCCGAAACCTTCCAGCGCCCGGTCGCGCCGCACGACTGCACCGGGCCGGTTATCTTCGCGGCTTCGATCCACCTGTCGCTCAATCTGCCGAACGCCGTCTTCCAGGAATCGGTGCGCGCCTATTACACCTCGTGGTATCGTGATCTGGTGACCGTCATGCCGCGTATCGAAAACGGACAAATCCATCCCTTCGAAGGCGCGGGCCTCGGCCTCGAATTGTCCGATTTTGTGCTCGACCACCCGGAAGTCGTCCGTCGCAGCACCGGAGCCGAATGATGGGTCCGTTTCGCTGCATCGCCGACATCCGCGGCAAATTGCTGGAAAGCCCGGTTTGGGACGAGCGGCGCGGGACGCTGTTCGTTTGCGACATTCCCGGCCACGAACTGCTTGAGATCGGCCTCGAGGATGGCTTGCGCCGACGCTGGCCATTCGAAACCGCGGTGACCGCGCTCGGCCTTGGCGAACGCGGCGCGCTTGTCGTCTCTCTGCAGCGCAAGGTGATCGTGTTCGACCCGGAGACCGGAAACCGCCGGGATTTGTGGACCGGCTACGACGAGGCCGAGACCTCGCGCCTCAATGACGGCAAGGTCGGGCCGGACGGCGCGTTCTGGGTCGGCAGCATGGATATGCGCCCCGACCGCCAGCCCGTCGGCAAGCTTTACCGCGTGACGGCGGACGGCACTGCCACCGTGGCGGCAGAGGGTTTTTGCGTCTCGAACGGTCTTGCCTGGTCGGCCGACGGCACTGTCATGTACCACACCGATTCGCGCGGCCCGTGGGTCGATCGCTACTATTTCGACGCCGCGACCGGTGGTATTAGCGGCCGCAAGCGGCTCTATGATCTCGACGAGGCGACGGGCCGCCCCGATGGCGGCGCCTGCGATGCGGAAGGCGATTATTGGAGCGCCGGGGTTTCCGCCGGCGTCCTCAACCGCATCACGCCTGATGGAAAATTGCGCGAACGCTACCCTTTGCCAGTGCCGACGCCGACCATGCCGTGCTTCTGCGGTCCCGGCCTGCGGCAAATTGCAGTCACAACGCACCGCGCGATCGACGAAGCGGCGCTGGAAGCCGCGCCGCAGGCCGGCGGCGTGTTTCTGGCGGAGGCGCCCGTCGCCGGCGCACCGGTCGTGCGTATGCGGGGCGTTTGAGATGCAAAAACATATACTTCTGACCGGCGCTTCAGGCACTCTGGGGCGTGTTGTCGCGCCGCGCCTGAGCGCCGCTGGCTATCGGCTGCGGCTCTCCGATGTGAAGCCTTTTCCAGATCCAATCCCCGAAGGCGCTTCGTTCGTTCAAGCCGATCTGGCTGACGGGGCGGCGGTGAGCGGGATCGTGGCCGGAGCCGATGCAATCATCCATTTCGGCGGCATCAGCGCCGAGCAGCCATTCCGTCCAGTCATCGAAGCCAATATTCTCGGGCTGACGCATATTTTCGAGGCGGCGCGCCAGGGTGGGCAGCGCGTAGTCTTCGCCAGCTCAAACCACGCCATCGGCTACTACGAACGAGGCCGTACGCTCGACACCCGTGACCCGATGCGGCCGGACGGCTATTACGGCCTGTCGAAGGCCTATGGCGAACTGCTCGGCCGCATGATGTTCGACAAGCATGGGCTGGAAAGCGTGCATGTGCGGATAGGCTCGTGCCTGCCAGCGCCAACCGAGGCGCGGCATCTGTCGACCTGGCTGTCGCATGACGATCTCGAACGGCTGCTGATCGCGGCTATCGAGGCCCCGGAAACCGGCCATGCGATCGTCTGGGGCGTCTCGGCGAATGCGGCCTCCTGGTGGGGCGAAGACGATGCGGCGCGCATCGGCTACGTGCCGCAGGACGATGCATCCCGTTTCGGGCTGCTGCCGGAGCCGGGCGACGCCATCGCCCAACGCTTCCAGGGCGGCGCATTCGCGTCCGACGGCTATTCGCGGGACGATTGAGGCCGTCATGGTTGTGGATCTCTCAAGCAGTGGCTACCGGGTGCGGATTGACCCCGATGTCGGCGGCGCCGTCCTTACAGCGGAGTGGACCCGCCCGGACGGTTCGGCGTTGCCGGTGCTGGAGCCGAGGACCGAAGCGCTGGCGCCTTTCAGGGCGGGCTGTTTCCCCATGATCCCGTTCGCCAACCGTATCAACCACGGGCGTTTCAGCTTCGGCGGCCAGACATTCCAGTTTCCGGTGAATCATCCGGAGGAGGACATGGCCGTCCATGGTTTTTCGCGCGAGCGACCGTGGCAGGTGGGGGAGCAGACCGGCGACAGGGTCGTGCTGACCCAGATATTCGAAGCAGACGGCAATCCCTATCGTTACCGGGCAACGCAGGAAATCGGTCTTTCCAAGGCCGGAATTCGTGTAGCGATTTCAGTTCGAAACGAGGGTAATGCCGCGATGCCCTTCGGCATCGGGCTGCATCCCTGGTTTCCCAAGACCGCGCAGACCACCCTCGCCTTCCGCTCCGCCGGCGTATATGCCCGCGATGCGCGCGGCCTGCCAGTCGCGCCGTTGACGCAGCGGCCGGAATTCGACCCGGCTCACCCCGCCGCGCTTGGCCAGCATCCCTGGTTCGACGGCTGTTTCAAGAACTGGAGCCTGCGCAGCGCGATCATTTGCTGGCTTGAACACCAGGCTTCGCTGACTCTCACCGCCGATGGCGCCCTGCGGCATCTCCATGTCTTCGTTCCCGATAACCGGCCAATCGTCTGCGCCGAGCCGGTGAGCCATCTGCCAGACGCGATCAACCGCCCTGAACTGGGCGCCGATTGCGCGATGGATGTATTGCAGCCGGGCGAGATGCTGTCCGGCACGATGACGCTTTCGGTCACCGAAGCGCCTAATTCTCCAGAGGTACGCCCATGACCCGCAAAAGCTACCAAGACCTCCGATCCGCCCGCTGGATGGTGCCGGACGACCAGCGCTCCTTCGGCCACCGCTCGCGCACCATGCAGATGGGTTACGATCCGGTCGATTGGGAGGGCCGGCCGATCATCGCGGTCATCAACACCTGGTCGGATGCGCAGCCCTGCCACATGCATTTCAAGGACCGGGTCGAGTGGGTGAAGCGCGGCATATTGCAGGCCGGCGGCTTCCCGATGGAACTGCCGGCGCTGTCGCTGTCGGAAAACTTCGTCAAGCCGACCACCATGCTCTACCGCAACATGCTGGCGATGGAGACCGAGGAACTGCTGCGCAGCCACCCGGTCGATGGCGCGGTGCTGATGGGCGGCTGCGACAAGACCACGCCGGGCCTCGTGATGGGCGCGACGACGATGGGGCTGCCCTTCATCTTCCTGCCGGCGGGGCCGATGCTGCGCGGCAACTACGCCGGCAAGTATCTCGGCTCCGGCACCGACGGTTTCAAATATTGGGACGAGCGGCGCGCCGGCACTATCACAAAGGAGGAGTGGCAAGGTATCGAAGGCGGCATCGCCCGCTCCTACGGCCACTGCATGACGATGGGCACCGCCAGCACCATGACGGCCATCGCCGAGGCGATGGGCCTGACCCTGCCCGGCGCCTCCTCGATCCCGGCCGCGGATGCCGGCCACCAGCGCATGTCGACGCAATGCGGACGCCGCATTGTCGAGATGGTGTGGGAGGACCTGACGCCGAACAAGATCCTGACGCCGGCAGCGGTGGAAAACGCCGTCACCGTGGCGATGGCGACCGGCTGCTCGACCAATGCGATCATCCACCTGATCGCCATGGCGCGCCGCGCCGGCATTCCGCTGGAACTCGACGATCTCGACCGCATCGGCCGCACGACGCCGGTGATCGCCAACATCAGGCCTTCCGGCACGACCTATCTGATGGAGGATTTCTACTATGCCGGCGGCCTGCGCGCGCTCATGAAGCAGCTCGGCGACAAGCTCGACGATACCGCCATCACCGTGACCGGCAAGCCGCTGACCGACGGGCTGGACCAGGTCAAGCTGTGGAACGACGATGTCATCCGCCCGCTGTCGAACCCGGTCTACCATGAGGGATCGCTGGCGGTACTGAAAGGCAATCTCTGCCCGGATGGCGCGGTGATCAAGCCGGCGGCGTGCGATCCGAAATTCCACCGGCACACCGGGCCGGCGCTGATCGCCGACAGCTATCCGGAACTGAAAAAGATCATCGACGACCCTGATTATCCGATGACGCCCGACACCGTGCTGGTGCTGCGCAATGCCGGACCGCAGGGCGGACCGGGGATGCCTGAATGGGGCATGATCCCGATGCCCAAGACGCTGCTGAAGCTCGGCCTGCGCGACATGGTGCGGCTTTCCGATGCGCGCATGTCGGGCACTTCGTTCGGCGCCTGCGTGCTGCATGTCGCGCCCGAAGCCTATGTCGGCGGCCCGCTGGCGCTGCTGCAAAATGGCGACATGGTCGAACTCGATATTCCCAACAGAAGCCTGAACATGCTGGTGGACGAAGCGGAATTGACGGCGCGCAGGGCTGCATGGACGCCGCCCGCGCCGCGCTACGAGCGCGGCTACGGCTACATGTTCTCCAAACACATCGAACAGGCCGACAAGGGCTGCGACTTCGATTTCCTGAAAGCGGAATTCGGCGCGCCGGTGAGCGAGCCCGTCATATTCTGAACGATACCGGCCCGAGCCGGCTGCGATCGATACGAGGATGCTTCCATGACCGATTTTACCCTGAGCGACGAAACCCGCGACCTGCTGATGCAGGTTTCAACCGCTTCGGTCGCCACCGCGCTCTACAAGCGCGGCCTGCGCAACCAGTTCATCCAGGGGGTCTCGCCGGTGAACTGGAAGGGCCGCAACATGGTCGGCCAGGCATTCACGCTGCGCTACATTCCGGCGCGCGAGGACCGCAACCCGATTGAAGTATTCCGCAACGCGGGTCATCCACAGCGCGTCGCGGTGGAAACCTGCCCGCCCGGCCATGTGCTGGTCATGGACAGCCGCAAGGACCCGCGCGCCGCGTCCGCAGGCTCGATCCTGGTGACACGGCTTGCCATGCGCGGCTGCGCCGGCATCGTTTCGGACGGCGGCTTCCGCGATGCCGAGGGCATCGGCAAGCTCGACATGCCGGCCTATCACAAGCGTCCGTCCGCCCCAACCAATCTGACGCTGCATGAGGCGCTCGACATCAACGTGCCGATTTCCTGCGGCGACGCGGCGGTCTTCCCCGGCGACGTGCTGGTGGGCGACGGCGACGGCGTCATGGTGATCCCGGCGCATCTCGCCGACGAGATCGCCAAAGAATGCACCGGCATGGAAACGTTCGAAGACTTCGTGCTCGAACAGGTCAAGGACGGCGCGGCGATCATCGGCCTCTATCCGCCGACGTCGGACAAGGCGCAGTCCGATTATGCCGCGTGGCGCAAGAAGACCGGCCGCTAGGCTTTTGACACGCAACGGCAATTGACACTTGCAGCCTGCCTGTCCACCATGGCCGTGGCGGGACAGAAATGCTTATGCGAGGCCTTCGATGGTGATTCCAGCACTCCGCGCGACCGCTCTTCTTGTCGGCCTGGCTGCGATCAGCGGATGCGCTTCGGCGGTGGCCACAGGCGGCGTC
The DNA here is from genome assembly GCF_031457045.1 of Mesorhizobium sp. BE184. Classification (NCBI taxonomy): domain Bacteria; kingdom Pseudomonadati; phylum Pseudomonadota; class Alphaproteobacteria; order Hyphomicrobiales; family Phyllobacteriaceae; genus Mesorhizobium; species Mesorhizobium sp. BE184. The sequence goes on along the minus strand of NZ_JAVDVU010000001.1, from coordinate 1,015,907 downwards.
GATACGGCTCAATATGAGGCGATGAGCTGCGAGGACCTCAATGTCGCGATGGGGGAAAAGGCATCCGACCTCTCCAAGACCGCGATCAGCCGCGGCAAGGTCGAGAAACTTTCCGTCCCAAACTGGCTGCTCGGCGGAACGCGCGCGGTCGGCGCCGTCACCAGTCGGCAAACGGCGCGGATCGAACGATTGCAGGCGGAAGAAGCAGCAATCCACGAGGCCCGGAAGCGCAGGTGCTGACTGCTTCAGTCCGCCCCGCGCTCAATAAGCAGCCCGGTAGATCGACAGAATGTCTTCCCGCGTGAGATCGCGCGGATTGTTGTCGAGAAGCCGTCGGATGGCGTAGGCATCGTCGGCCATGACGCCCAGATCGGATTCGGGCACGCCGAGCTTAGACAACCGCATCTCGATGCCGAGCGACCCGCAATAATCGTAGGTGGATTTCAGCACATCCCGGCCGTTCGCTGCTCCGCCCAGGCCCAGCGCCTCGATAATGCGCGCGGTCTTGTCGCCGGCAGCCGGCACGTTAAAGGCCAGCACATGCGGGAAGATCAGCGCGTTGGCGGCGCCGTGGGCGATGTGCCAGCGGGTGCCGAGCGGATAGGCGAGCGCATGGCCGCCGGCCGTGTTGACCGGACCGAGGCAGAAGCCGCCATAGAGGGAGGCCAGCGACAAGCCTGACCGCGCCTCGATATCGCTGCCGTCGCGGACGGCGCGCGCGAGATAGCGGCCAACCAGACGAATGCCTTCGAGAGCATAGAGATCGACCAGCGGATGCGCCTTCCTGCTGGTGTAGGCCTCGACGCAATGCGCCATCGCATCGACGCCGGTGGCGGCGGTGACGGCGGGCGGCACCGTCACCGTCAAGGCCGGGTCGATCACGGCGATATCGGCCAGCATTTCCATGCTTTCGACGGCAAGCTTTGCCTGCGTCGCCGGGTCTGTCACCAGCGCGCGCGTGCCGGCCTCGCTGCCGGTGCCGGAGGTGGTCGGCACCTGCGCCAGCGCGATCTTGCGCTTGCCGGCCTTGCCGACGCCGACCAGCTCGGCGAGCCGCTGTCCGGTTCCGGTCATGACCGATGCGAGCTTGGCCAAATCCATGGCGCTGCCGCCGCCGAAGCCGATGACGAGATCGGCGGCGCTTCGGTCGGCCATTTCGATCAGCGCTTCGAGGTTCGGCAGATCGGGCTCAGGCCGCACGTCCCCAAACACCACGGTTTCGATGCCGAGTTGGAGGGTGTCGATGCGGCGCGCATTGAAGGCGTCCGCCACCACCAGCGCCTTGCGCAAACCACGCGCGCGAATCCAGCCGGAAAGCCGTGAAGCGGTGCCTGGGCCAAATTCGATGAGCGGCGGCCGAACCAGCGAGATCGGCGTGTTCAAGTCGTTCATGGCCGCAGCTCCAGGTCCAGGCGGATGTATTTGATTGCGCGGCGGTAATAGGTGAAGGCGATGTGCAGCGTGCCGCCTTCCCCGACGATGGACGGATAGGAAAACTCGCGGTTCAACCCGTCTTTGGAATTGTTGCTGAGGCAGTAGCCGTCGCCGGTTTCCAGATCGCGGCGGTCGGGAAAGCTCAGCCCGCCATCGTCGGAGATCGCGAGGCTCAGGGGCGCGCGCGGCACGCCCCAGATGGCGGCGGGGCCGCATCGGGCAGCGGTCTGCGCTTGAGCCTCGTCGCCGTCCGCTTCGATCTCGTCATAGAGCGAAAGCCGTCGCGCGTCCGACATGCCGGCATTGGAATGGTTGTAGACGATGGCGATGCGCCCATCCCCAAGCGCCACCGTCTGCACGGAAGAATTGTTGTTCGGCAGATCGGTAGGCTCCGGCGCACTCCAGCTGCGGCCGCCATCCTGCGATTCGCTGCGCAGCACCTGCTCGGCGAAACGGTTGCGGTAGAAGGCCGCCATGCGGTCGCCGCCGAGCGGCACGATGTTCATGTGTACAGCGCCGATGCTGTCCGGCACGTCGTGCATCGTCCAGCTTTCGCCGCTGTCACTCGATATCAGCACCGCGGCGGTATCAGCGTCGCCTGTCCAGCGGGTGCCCGGAATGCCGATGCAGCGGAAGACCGGCAGCAGCCAGTGGCCAGCCCTGTTGACGACGATCGGCTGACGCACGAAGGTGCCGGGGACATCGCAAAGCGTAGAGACCGGCCCGAACGTCCTGCCGCCATCGACCGAGACACGCCGCTTCACCACCGCGCCGTCCTGGTTGCCGGATGTCTGCGAGGTGTAGAGCAGCCAGACCTTGTGGTCCGGCGCGGTGAACAGCAGCGGATTCTGCTCGGATTTGTCCGGATCGTCGGAGAGCTTTTCCGGCGCCGACCAGCGATCCGAGCCCGCCGCCAGCCGCGACAGATAGATGGAAATGTCGCCCATGCCCTCCATCGTGCCGCCGAACCAGACACAGGCGAGCGAACCGTCGGCAAGCCGGGCCAAATTCGCGGCATGGTTCTGGATGCAGGGCGACGGCAGGAACGCTTCCGAACGGTCCGGCGCAACGGGCGCGATGCGTCCGTCCATGCGAGCCGCCACGGCTTCATGCGTGAGCGGCTCAGTTTGCTGTCCAGCCAGTGCGGGTTTCGCGGACATCGGCATATCCTCAGGGCAACGCGGCGATGCGCGGCGCGAGATCGGCGATTTCGGACGGCGACAGGGGCATCAGCGGCGGGCGCAGCCGTTCCCACCCGGTCTCGCCATTCTCGATGCCGATCATCGCCTTGATGGTCGGGATCTGGGCATAGGAATTGGACAGCGTACGCCAAGCGTCGATGCGCGCCTGCGCGGCCTCTACCTGCGCTACCGCCGAAGGATCGGCGTAGCCGTCGAACACGGTGCGCAGCGAATCGGCGATCAGATTGGAGGTCGCCGTGATGCAGCCGGCGCCGCCCTCTTTCAGCAAAGGCAGCATCAGCGGGTCGGCGCCCGGGAAGACCGCGAGGTTCGGACAGGCCTTGATCAGCGCCTGCATATTGGCGAAATCGCCTCTGGATTCCTTCACCCCGACGACAATGCCGGGATAGGCCGTGACCAGCCGGCTGACCAGATCGACGGACAGCGGAATGCCGGAAACCTGCGGAATGTGATAGAGCACCACCCTCAGCCGGTCGTCGGCGATGGCATCCAGCGTGCGGGCGTAGGCGGCGAACAACCCGTCGTCGGAAACGCCCTTGTAGTAGAAGGGCGGCAGCATGACGACCTTGCGCACCCCGGCCGACAGCGCGTGGCGGGTGAGATCGACCGTTTCGGGAATCGCGGCGACGCCGGTTCCCGGCATCAGCGCATCCGGATCGATGCCCGCCGCAATCACCCGGTCCAATATTTCCTTGCGCTCGGCCACGGAGAAGGAGTTCGCCTCACCCGTGGTGCCGAGAAGCGCTACGCTATGGCAGCCGGCATCGAGCAGCCGCCGGCAATGGTTGGCGAAGCGCGCGTGATCGACCGAAAGGTCGGCGTTGAGGGGCGTGGCGGCGGCGCTGAAGACGCCGCTGACTGCGAATTTGCTCATGATGTCACCCGCGGCGTCGCGGCGAGCTTGCGCGCATAGGCGATCGCCGAATCCATGTTGATGTGCTTGGCCTTGCCTGTGCCGGCGATGTCGAAGGCGGTTCCGTGATCGACCGAGGTACGGTCGATGGGCAGGCCGAGCGAGATGTTGACGCCGGAATCGAACGCGACCAGCTTCATCGGGATATGGCCCTGGTCGTGATACTGCGCCACGACGAGGTCGAACGCGCCGTTGTAAGCGCGATGGAAGACGGTGTCCGGCGGGATCGGCCCGACGGCGTCGATGCCTTCGGCGCGGGCCGCGGCGACGGCGGGAGCGATCTGCTCGTCATCCTCATGACCGAAGAGACCGTTCTCGCCGCAATGCGGATTGAGCCCGGCGACGGCGATGCGCGGAGCATCGAGGCCCAGCCGGCGCATATGCCGATAGCCGGTGCGGATGGTTTCAAGAATGCGCGGTGGCTTGACCCGGGCGATGGCTTCAGACAGCGAGACATGCGTCGAGACGTGGATGACCGACATGCGCTCGGAAGCCAGAAGCATCCAGGATGATTTCGAACCGGTGAGGTGCGCCAGCATCCCCGTATGGCCGTCATAGTGATGGCCGGCAAGGTTGAGCGCCTCCTTGTTGATCGGCGCGGTGACGATGCAGCCGATCTCGCCGGCCTGCGCCGCCTCGACGGCGCGCGCGATGAAATGAAAGCAGGCATCTCCGGCGCGGGGATCGACCTTGCCGAACGGAATCATGCCGCCAGCGATCTCGATATGGTCCACGGCGACCGCGTCGCCGCCCTCGCCCGGTTCGCCGAAGATCAGCGGCGCGCCCACGATTGTAGCAGCAGCCTCCAGGCTGCGCCGGTCGCCGAATACCCGCACCGAGCGGCGGTCAGCGGGGTTCATGGCCGCCAGCGACTTGCAGATGATCTCCGGACCGACACCGGCAGGATCACCCATTGTAATGCCGATCTTGCGGCTGAGGTCAGTCATGCGCCCTAAGTCCGTTGGAAGGAAACATGGCCGGCAATGCCGCCCAACGATCGAGGCGAGGTTTATGCATCCGGCATAACTTGTCAAGTTGCTATTTATGTCCGAGGCTTTCGCACCGATGCGCGTCAAACTCACAAAGCTATGGATTTCCACAATAAACCGGATTCCTGTGCCGCTGCACTGGTTCCGACCGCGTATTCCAGTTGGATATGGCAGTCGATTCATCTATTGACATGTTTACAAATAATGCCATGTTGGCGCGCCTGGCACGGTGAGAGCGCTAAACATTGGCGGCCGGCACGGATAGGATTTCCAAGGGAGGTATCTATGTCTGAAGTGAACGAGCGGGCCGGTCTTTCGCGGCGCGACGCATTGAAGCTCGGTCTCGGCACGAGCGTGGGCCTGACGCTGTTCGGTCTCAGCGCGCGGATTGTCGTGGCGCAGGAAGGCCAGGTTCTGAAGGTCATCAACCCCGCATTCAACCAGGACTGGTCGCCGCTGCGCGGCGGCGGCGTGCCTTACCGGTGGAATTCCGCATGGTGGGCTTCACCGATGTATTTCGACGCCGACGGCAAGCTCCATCCCTATGTGTTCGCGAGTTGGGAAGCTTCCGCCGACAGCAAGACCTGGACCTTCAAGCTTGACCCGAAGGCGGTCTTCTCCGACGGCAGCAAGATCACCGCGGCCGACGTCATCGGCTCATGGAACGTGGCTGCGATGCCGTCCAGCAAGAGCCAGCGCGCCGACCAGGTTCTGGCCAAGGTCACAGGCTTCGCCGAACTGACCGGCGGCAGCGCAACGGAAATTTCCGGCGCCACGGCTCCAGACGAAGGGACCGTTGTGGTGACGTTGACGGAATCCGATCCGATCTTCTTCATGCGCGTTGCCAATCACATCATTCCGATCACCAAGGCGTCGCAGTCGCGCGGGTCCGACGGCAACGAGATCGCCGACTGGTTCACGCCGGACGCGGGCGCCGTCTATTCCGGCCCGTTCAAGCTGACATCGATCGATATCGACCAGGGCAAGCTGGTGTTCGAGCCGAACGAGAACTTCTTCGGGCCGAAGCCGAAGCTGGCGCGCATCGAGATCACCTCGGTGGAGGACAACGTGACCGCCACCTCGATGCTGAAGTCTGGCGAATACAATGCCCACACGGAACTGGTTACATCGACGATCGTGCAGGATCTGGGCGCCGAATTCGCCGCCGGGCCGATCATCCCGACCAGCCAGCATTTCTGGTTCAATGCCTCGCGCGCGCCGATGGACGATCCCAAGGTGCGCCAGGCGCTGATCATGGCGGTGGATCGCGATGGCCTGATGAAGGCCTCCTTCCCCGACGGACCCCACAAAAAGACGGATCAAATCCTCAATTCGGTGCCGGGTGCGGAAAATTCCGGCTTCGAGCCCTACCCCTACGATCCTGAGGCCGCCAAGAAAGCGCTGAAGGAATCCAAATATGGCGGGCCGGAACGGCTGCCGAAAATCCTGTTCGTCGGCATTTCCTCGCCGGCCAACGAGGCTGCGGCGCAGTTCATCGCCGAACAGTGGCGCCAGAACCTCGGCATCACCGCCGTCGACATGAAGCCGCAGCAGGACAATTACGCCGGTCCGGACCAGAACTCGGTGCAGATATTCCGCGATGACGTCGGCACCCGGGTGCCGGATGCGGCGAGCTATCTGGCCGGGTCCATAGCCTCGACCTCTTCCAATGCCCAAAACAAGCTCGGCGGCTACAAGAACGAGAAGGTCGATGCGCTTCTGACCGAGGCTGCATCCAAGGCTGCGGACGACCCGCAGCGCATCGCGCTGGCGCAGGAGGCGCAGAAGCTGTTCCGCGAGGACTGGCCGTTCATCCCCTGGTATGCGCAGGCGATGTCGCGCTGGGCCAACGCCAACGTCAAGGGCATGGAAAAGAACCTCGACTGGCAGGTCGTGGCGCCATGGAACATCGAAATCGGCTGACGCCGGTTCGCGCACGGGGACGGTTGGGCCGTCCCCGTGTTATCTTTCACAAGACACGGGTTGAACGGTAGGAGGCCCGCATGCTGCGCTATGTCGCGACACGGCTGCTGCTGTGGATTCCTTCGGTTCTTCTGGTGATGCTGGCGGTCTATGCCATGGCATTCTATGGCGCCGGCGACCCTATCAAGCTGATCTTCCTGCGGGCGCCGGGCGATGTCGCCTACAATCCCGAGCGGATCGAGGCGATCCGGCAGGCCGCCGGCCTCGACCGGCCGTTCCTCATCCAGTTCGGCAGTTACATACTCAACCTCGTCCAGGGCAATTTCGGCAATTCACTGACCTCGGGCCGCTCGGTCTGGGCGATGATCTCGGCAGCCGCGCCGGTCTCGTTCAAACTCGGGCTCTGCGCCATCATCCTGACGGCGGTCATCGCCATTCCGCTCGGCATGATCGCAGCGATGAACCAGAACACCAAAACCGACTACGCTATTCTCGGCTCGGCGCTGTTTCTGTGGGCGATACCCCCCTACGTCGCCGGACCGCTGCTGATGGTGCTGCTCATCCTCATCCTGCCCAGCGGCAGCGTGCCCTATGGCTGGGGCGGCATCTTCGACGTGCGCATCCTCCTGCCGCTGATCGTCCTGTCGTTCCAGCCGATCGCGCTGATCGTGCGTCAGACACGCGCGGCCGTTATCGAAGTGCTGTCGGAGGATTTCGTCCGCACCGCGCGCGCCAAGGGCGTGCCGGAAATGGCGGTGGCGGTGAAGCACATCTTGCGGCCGGTGCTGACGCCGGTCGTCACCCAGCTCGGCCTGATCATGATCACCATCGTCAACGGCGCGATCTTCGTGGAACTGGTCTTCGGCCTGCCCGGCCTCGGCCGCCTGACCGTGCAGGCGCTGACCAATTCGGACTATCCGGTGATCCTCGCCATCACGCTGATCGGCTCGTTCCTGGTCATGCTCTCCAACCTTCTGGTGGACGTCCTCTATCCGTTGCTCGACCCGCGCGCCGCCGACCAGATGAGGAGCCGCTAGCATGTCCATGCAGCCCTCCGTGCAGCCCATGACCGTGCCGCTGGTCGATGACGAACCGCCCGTCAGCCTGTGGCGCGACGCCTGGCATCGGTTGCTGCGCAACCGGCTTGCCGTGGCGGGCCTTGTCATCGTGGTGCTGCTGGCCTTCGTCGCCGTCTTCGGACCGTGGCTGACGCCTTACGACTTCCTGTCCCAGGACCTGAACGCCCGCAACCAATTGCCCTCGCTCGCGCATCTGTTCGGCACCGACGACCTTGGCCGCGATGTGCTTTCGCGCGTCATCTACGGCACCCGGACGGCCTTCGTCGTGGCGGTGGTGGTGACCGCCGTCGCCGTCGTCATCGGCGTGACGCTGGGCGCCATGGCGGGGTTCTTCGGCGGCTGGTTCGACCGCATCGTCATGTGGCTGACCGACATGACCATGTCGGTGCCGAACCTTTTGCTGGTCGTGGTCATCAATGCGTCTCTGAAAGGTCCGGCCATGGCCTGGATGGAGGCGCGTTATCTCGAAACGCTCAATCCGTTCTACCGTGAGACCGTCTGGGTCGATTTCCTGCTGGTGTTCGGCTCGATGGCGCTGATTTCGTGGCCGCCCTATGCGCGGCTGGTCAGGGCGCAGGTGCTGTCGATCCGTGGACGGCCATACGTGACGGCGGCGCGAGCGCTCGGCCTGACCAATCGTCTGATCCTGACGCGCTATGTGGTGCCGAATGCGCTCGGGCCGCTGATCGTCTCGGTCAGCGCCGGCCTTGGCACGGCGATGGTGCTGGAAAGCGCCTTCTCCTTCCTTGGTGTGGGCGTCAACCCGCCAACGCCGTCCTGGGGCAACATGATCTCCGACGGACTGCGCGTCTGGCAACACTATCCGCACCTTCTGGCCGCACCGGCAGCGGTGCTTGGCCTCGCCACAGCCGCCTTTTCCTTCCTCGGCGACGGTCTCAACGACGCGCTCAACCCGAAAGGCAGCAAATGACCGCGCCGGCACAGGACAAGCCGCTTCTCGACGTTCGCGGCCTCACCATCGAGATCGACTCGCGCCGCGGCCCGGCGATCATCGTCGACGGCATCGACCTGACGGTCGCCAAGGGCGAGACGCTCGGCGTGGTCGGCGAATCCGGCTGCGGCAAGAGCCTGACGATGCTGTCGCTGGTGCGCCTCCTACCCAACAAGATCCGGGTGAAATCCGGCACCGCCGATTTCGCCGGGCGCGACCTGCTCAAGATGTCGAAGGCGGAATTGCGCGAAGTGCGCGGCGGCAAGGTCGGTTTCGTGTTCCAGGACCCGATGACCTCGCTCAATCCCGTCATGCGCATCGGCGATCAGCTTGCCGAGCCGCTCATCTACCATCGAAACCTGTCCAAGGCCGAAGCGAAGGACAAGGCGATCGAACTCCTGCGCCTTGTCGGCATCCCGGCGCCGGAAAAGCGCATTGCCGCCTATCCTCACGAACTGTCGGGCGGCATGCGCCAGCGGGTCATGATCGCCATTGGGCTCGCCTGCGATCCCGAACTGCTGATCGCCGACGAACCGACTACGGCGCTGGACGTGACGATCCAGGCGCAGATCGTCGATCTGGTAAGGGAGCTGCGCGCCAAACTCGGCATGTCGGTGGTGTGGATCACTCACGATCTCGCCCTGATCGCCGGGCTGGCTGACCGCGTTGCCGTCCTCTACGCGGGAACCGTCGTCGAGGACGCGCCGGTTGACGAGCTTTTCGCGCGGCCCGGCCATCCCTATACGCGCGGCCTGCTGGCATCGATCCCGAAGCTGACCGACGAGCGCACGGCGAGGCTGGCCTCCATCGGCGGCACGCCGCCGGAACCCGGACGGCGGCCCGCCGGCTGCCCGTTCGCGCCGCGCTGCACGCTGAGCGAAGCGATCTGCCACGAACGGGTGCCCGCGCTTGAGCCGCTTGGCACGCCGACGCATCGCGTCGCCTGCTGGGTAGCGCAGCGGCAAATCAGGGAGGCGGCATGATGGCTGCGGCAGAACCCCTGATCCGCGTCGAGAACCTGGTCAAGCATTTCGTCGTTCGCCTGGGCGCTTTCGGCGAGGTCGGCGCAACGGTATACGCGCTGGACGATGTCAATTTCGACATCATGGAAGGCGAGACGCTGAGCCTGGTCGGCGAATCCGGTTGCGGCAAGTCGACCACCGGCTTCACCCTGCTCAACCTGCACAAGGCGACCTCCGGCAAAGTGATGTTCGAGGGCGAGAACATCGTCTCGCTCGATGAAAAGCGGATGCGGCCCTACCGCCGGCAGTTGCAGATCGTCTTCCAGGACCCCTACTCCACGCTGAACCCGCGCATGACGGTGGGCGAAGCGGTGGGCGAGCCGATCCTGTTCCACAGGCTGGCGACGAAGGCGGAGCTGCCGGAACGCGTGGCGCGGCTGCTCGGCGATGTCGGCCTGCCGGCGCGTTTTGCCTCGCGCTATCCGCATGAACTCTCCGGCGGCCAGCGCCAGCGCGTGGCGATCGCCCGCGCGCTCGCCTGCGAGCCGAAATTCATCGTCTGCGACGAGGCGATCTCGGCGCTCGACGTCTCCATCCAGGCGCAGATCATCAATCTGCTGCTCGACCTGCAGCAGAAATACCGGCTGACCTATCTGTTCATCGCCCATGATCTGGCGGTCGTGCGCCATATCAGCGACCGGGTCGGCGTCATGTATCTCGGGCGGCTCGCCGAACTGGCGACGCGCGAGCAGCTCTTCTCCAATCCGCTGCACCCCTACACGAGGGCGCTGCTGTCGGCGGTACCGGAAGCCGATCCGATCATCGAGAAAACGCGCCGCCGCCAGATTCTCACCGGCGACGTGCCGAGCCCGCTCGATCCGCCCAGCGGGTGCCGGTTCAACACGCGCTGCCCGATCGCCATGGATGTCTGCCGCAGGGTCGTGCCGGAATGGCGCGATGTCGGGGCCGGCCACCATGTCGCCTGCCACGCGGTTGGAGCCGTGGCGCCGGGATGACGCTCAAACTCGCCATTGTCGCCGACGATCTGACAGGTGCGCTCGACACATCGGCGCCCTTGGTCGCAGCTGGCCTGACAGTGGCGGTGGCGATGACGCCTGAAGCCGTGAACCGGGCTGTTGCAGGTGGCCCTGACGTGCTGGCGGTGAACACCGCGTCGCGCGCGCTGCCTGCCGAGGAAGCAGCGGCCTGCGTCGCACAGGCCGCGGCAGGCTTCACGCCTTTTCTACCGAAGATCGTTCTGAAGAAGATCGATTCCCGGCTGAAGGGGAACATTGGAGTGGAAACGGCGGCCTTGGCGGAACGCACCGGGCGAACAAGTATCCTCGTCGCGGCCGCCGTGCCGGATCAGGGCCGCATCGTGAAGGATGGCGCGGTCGCCGGCAGAGGCGTTGACGCACCGCTTGCCATCCGACCGCTTTTTGCCGCGCTCGGCCTTGCTGTGGAAGTGGCGGATGCCAAATCCGATGCCGATCTCGACCGGATCGTCGCGCAGCAGCGCGATTGGCAGGACACACTTGCCGTCGGCGCGCGCGGAATCGGCCTCGCCCTGGCTCGCAGTCTGGCAACCGAAAAGGCTGCCCCCGACGAGCCGTTGCGGTCGACACAGGCAACATTGTTCGCTTTCGGCTCGCGCGACCCGATCACCGAGCGCCAGATTGCCCGTCTTGCCGAAGATCGCAGTTCGCTTGTCTTGTGCAATGCCCAGGCAGGCCGGTTTAAGGCGGCCAGCAATTATCGTCTGCCGCTGGCGGTGCATTGCACCGGCGATATGGACACGGAACCGGCGCTCGTTGCCGCCCGTTTCGGCTCAGCCATCGCGGCGGCCGTCAAACTGCTTCAGCCGGCAACGCTGGTCATGGGCGGCGGCGATACGGCGCTTGCCATCCTGTCGGCACTCGGCGCTGATGTGTTGTTTCCGCGCGGCGAAGCTGCCCCTGGCCTGCCATGGTTCGAAATCGCGATGCCGAATGGCAAAAAGCTGCGCTGTGTGGTGAAATCAGGCGGATTCGGCACCATCGACGTTCTTTCCGAACTGTTGAGGGAGCCGGTCAGCGAGCGAGCGGAGTGCTGATGACGACCGAGATGCATCAGAACCAGTCGGATGCCGAGCCTGGCAGCGGCCAGATGGACCAGCCTTCCGGCAGGATGGCCTCCAAGGCGCCGAAGCTCGTCGACAAGGTTTTCGGCCAGTTGCAGGAGCGCATCGTCTCCGGCGAGTTCCCGTCCGGCTCCAAACTGCCGGGAGAGCACGATCTCGCCACCCTGCTCGGCGTTTCGCGACCGGTGGTGCGGGACGCGCTTGGCCGCCTGCGCGAGGTCGGGCTGGTCTATTCCCGCCAGGGTTCGGGAACCTTCGTTCGCGTTTTCGATGCGCAGCGGACATCGCTAGGCTTTTCGCCAGTCAAGTCGATCGCCGATATCCAACGCTGCTACGAGTTCCGGCTGACCATCGAACCGGATGCCGCTTTCTTCGGCGCGCTGCGCCGCGATGACGGCGCGCTGCGCAACATCCGGGCCGCGCTTTCGGAATTGCGGGAGGCGACGCGGGACCAGACCCACCGCTCGGACGTCGATTTCCTGTTCCACAGGGCAGTCGCAGAATCCGCCAACAACCACTATTACACGGCCTGTCTCGACGCCTTGCGGCAGCACATCGCCGTCGGCATGAACCTGCATGGCCTGTCGCTGATGGGACCGCTGGTTAAGCTCGAACAGGTCTACGAGGAGCATCGCGATATCTGCGAGGCTATCGCCAATGGTGAGGCCGAGCTGGCGCGCGAGCGCATGCGCGAGCATCTCGAGGGATCGCGCAACCGGCTGTTCGAAAACAAGATGCTCGACCTGTCGCGCTGAAAGGCGGGCTTCTCAGCTCTGAAACGGGCGCAAGGCGAGACATCCGAGTCTGCCAAATACAAGGGGCCAGAGGGCGGGTTTGCCAGCCTGCGTACTCTTTCGCAAATGAGGCTGATACGGGAACGTTTCTTTCTCGTTTGGACTTACTTCGTTGGTCTTTGAAAAGATTTGCCGCCGACGACGTAATATCGTTCTGCTCCAATGACGAAGATGAGCACCTATTCCGACACGCCCTTCCCGCGCCCGCGGACGCTCGTGCATCCGGGACGCTTCAATCCCGTCCGTATCCAGAGTCTGGATGCGCAACAGGCCCGCCATATCAGGCTCCTGCTCGAACCGGGCAAAAGCCTGTTCGATGCGCTGGTGGGTCCATTATCGGAAAACGGCATCGCCAGCGCATCCACCACGATCCTCGGCGGCAGCTTCGATGCGCTGACCTATTGCGTCGCGCCGCCCGATCTGAGCGGAAAGTCGGTGATCGCCTACGGCAAGCCGTTGCAGGCCGGCCGCGCCTTCATGATCTTTGGCAACGCGACACTCGGCAAGGCGGTCGATGGCGCGCCGCTGGTGCATTGCCATGCTGCGATCAGGACCGAGGACGGAACGGTCAAGGGCGGGCATCTCATCACCGAGCGGTGCGTCGTCGGGCAGGCTCCGATCCCTGTTCTGGTAACCTGTCTTGCCGGCTTCGAACTGCGTCAGGCGCATGATCCTGAAACCAACATGCTGCTCCTCCAGCCCCGAAAGGTCGCGCTCCATGGCTGACTTGGCACTCGTCGAAGAGGGATCGATGGGGCGCGTGGCCTATGGCCGGATCGCGCCGAACGAGGATCTGGTCCAGGGCCTGGAAAAGCTTTGCCTTGCCCACGGCTTCCGCAATGCCTTCGTGCGGGGCGCGCTGGGCAGCCTGGTGGATGCCTGCCTAGGCTCGACGAACGGCAAGATCGTTCATGTCGCCGGGCCGGCGGTCGAGGTCGTCAGCATCGCCGGCGAGGTCCGCAGCAAGCCGGACGGCTCCCTGGCGGCGGCGTTGTCCGGCGTTGTGTCGGATACGGACGGCAACGTCTATGGCGGGCCATTCGTGGCCGGCGCCAATATTGTCTGCATCACCTTCGAAGTGACCCTCGAGGAATGGCTGCCTGCTGGCTGACACGGTGGCCAGCCGACGGTTTTGCGTGTAGGCGGAATGTTGCCGACCCGGCTGCAGCGCAACTCTTATAGGCCCCAATTGAGCAGGCTTTATCTTCTCCGGCACGCGAAAGCAGGATGGGCCCAGCCCGGAACGCGTGACTTCGACCGAACGCTCGACGCCTCCGGCCAAGCCGATGCCGAGAAAATGGGCATGGCCATGCATACCCGCGGCTACGTGCCCGACCTGACGCTCTGCTCCACGGCTGTCAGGGCGAGGCAAACGCTAGAGGGCATTGCAGGCCACGCCGACACGGGCCGCGTGCTGTTCCTCGACACGCTCTATTCCGACGATGCGACCGGATACCTCAACTCGATCCGGGAGCATGGAGCTTCCCGTTCCGTGCTGGTGATCGGCCACAACCCGATGATGGAAGATTTGGCTGTTGCCGTCTCTGGCGACGGCGAAACGGAGGCGCTCGGCGCACTCGGCTCCGGGTTTCCGACCTCCGGACTGGCGGTCATCGATTTCGATGGCGGGCTTGCCAAGGCGGCGCCGGGAGCAGGCCGATTGCGGGCCTTCCTGACACCTTCCGGCGCCTGAGCCCATTTCAAAGGCGGCCAAGCCAACCTATATCGGGTTGCCACACTTCAAGGGAATCCGATTGGCGTCATCCCTGACCACCTTGTCCGACGAAGCACGCATCGCGCTCGAAACCATGGCGGGCCGTGCTTCCGGGCTGTTTTCTCCCGGCCTGCGGCTCGGCGTTACCGGGCTGTCGCGCGCCGGCAAGACCGTGTTCATCTCGGCGCTGGTGCACAACCTTATCCATGGCGGGCGACTGCCGCTGTTCGAAGCGCAGAAATCCGGCCGCATCGCTCGCGCCTTTCTCGAGGAGCAGCCGGACGACAACGTGCCGCGCTTCCAGTACGAGGACCATATCAACGCGCTGGTTGACGACCGCATATGGCCGGATTCGACACGCGCGGTTTCCGAACTGCGGCTGACCATCGAGTACGAGTCCGCTTCGGCCTGGAACCGCATGTTTTCCGCCGGCAAACTGTCCGTCGACATCGTCGATTATCCCGGCGAATGGCTTCTCGACCTGCCGCTGCTTGGCAAATCCTTTGCCGAGTTTTCTCACGACGCCAGGGAAATGGCGCTGCTGCCGGTTCGCACCGATCTGTCGAAAGACTGGCTGGCGCTGGCCGCCGCCACCGATCCGAATGCAGACGCGGACGAGATGACGGCGCGGCGGCTGGCCGAGAGCTTCACCGCCTATCTCAAGGCCTGCAAGCTGGATGAGCGGGCGCTGTCGACATTGCCGCCAGGCCGTTTCCTGATGCCGGGAGACATGGAAGGCTCGCCGGCGCTGACATTCGCGCCCCTGCCGGACCTCGGCGACAAGCGCGCCCGCTCCGGGTCGCTGCAGGCGATGATGGAACGCCGCTACGAGGCCTACAAGACGCATGTGGTGAAGCCGTTCTTCCGCGAGCACATCACCCGGCTCGATCGGCAGATCGTGCTGATCGACGCCATGCAGGCGCTGAATGCCGGTGCCGGCGCGGTGGCGGATCTTGAAAGGGCGCTGACGGAGATCCTCGCCTGCTTCCGCCTCGGCCAGGGCAGCTTTCTCACGGATTTCTTCGCCCGGCGCATCGACCGCATCCTGATCGCCGCCACCAAGGCGGATCATCTTCACCATGAAAGCCATGACCGGCTGCAGGCCATCGTGCGCAGACTGGCCGACCGGGCGATCGCCCGCGCCAGCTTCAGCGGCGCCGATGTCGATGTGGTGGCGATGGCAGCTGTGCGCGCCACCCGAGAAGGCACAGTCAAGCAGGGCCGGGAGACCTTGCCGGTCATCATCGGCACGCCCTTGTCGGGCGAGAAAATCGGCAACGACCGGTTCGACGGAAAGACGGAAACTGCAATATTTCCCGGTGACTTACCGTCCGATATTAATTCCGTTTTCGAGGACTGTCGTTCCGACTCAAGCGAGGATGCCACCATCCGGTTCGTGCGTTTTCGACCGCCGAAGCTGGAGCGCACGGCTGAGGGGCTCACCCTTTCGCTGCCACACATCCGACTCGACCGGGCGCTACAATTCCTGATGGGAGACAGACTGGCATGACGGTTCGCAAACCGGCCGCCTTCCGGATCGAGCCGCAGGAGACGGCAAGCAAGGCCGCGCCAAAGCCAGTTGAGACAGCGACGGGGCGCCGGCCCCGTTCCGTAAAAGCCAATGCTGTCGTCGTTCCGGCGGAAATCGATGTCTTCGACGTGCCGGAGATTGTCACCGCGACCCCGCCTCCAGCTACGGCGCCGCGCCGCCGTTCCATGCTCGGCGGTATCTTCATCGGCGCGCTGGGCATCCTGGTATCCCTCGCGGTCGGCCTGTGGACCGACAGCCTGATTCGCGAATTGTTCGAACGCGCGCAGTGGCTGGGCTGGCTGGCAGCCGGCGTTGCTGTCGTCGCCGTGGTGGCGCTGCTGGTCATCCTCGCGCGGGAATTCCTCGCCATCAGCCGCCTCGCGGAAGTGGAGAAGCTGCAGAAACGGGCGCTGGACGCTATCGGCCGCAACGATCCCAAGGCGGCGCGTTCCGTGGTCGACGAACTGTCGGCCTTCGTCGCCGCCAAGCCGCAGACGGCGGCGGGTCGGCGGGCGCTGGCTGACCTCCGGCATGAGATCATCGACGGCGCGGACCTCGTCAAGCTCGCCGAGATCGAGATTCTCGGGCCGTTGGATGCGCAGGCCAAGACAATGATCCTTGACGCCGCCAAGCGCGTTTCGCTGGTCACGGCGGTCAGCCCCCGCGCTCTCGTCGATGTCGCCTATGTCGTCTTCGAAGCCGGCCGGCTGATCCGGCGGCTTTCGGAACTCTATGGCGGACGGCCCGGCACGCTGGGTTTCTTCAGGCTTGCCCGCAGCGTGCTCGCGCATCTGGCCGTGACCGGCTCGATCGCGGTGGGCGACAGTTTCGTCCAGCAGATCGTTGGTCACGGGCTGGCGGCGCGGCTGTCGGCCAAACTCGGCGAAGGCGTGGTCAACGGCATGATGACGGCGCGAATCGGCATGGCCGCGATGGAGACGGCGCGGCCCCTGCCCTTTACGGCGGCGAAGCGGCCGGGCATGGGCGATTTCCTCGCGGCGCTGACGTCATTTGCAACGAGCAAGGCCAATGAACCCGGTACAAACGGCGGCTGAATCGCCCTGTTTTTTCGCGCCGGACAAGCGCCGGGTGACGAAGCATTAACCAATCCTGGTCATGGTTAACCAACGTCTTCCCACAGTTCCGTTGCCGGGTGTTACCTGATGAAAAGCATGCTTTCGACTGCCGTAATGCCTTTGGCCCTGACGGTTTCGATGCTTGCCGGCCTGACCGGTCAAGCCGTCTCCGCCGACCGCGACAAACAGTTCTTCCAGTCCGTCGAAGGCAATTGGGTCGGACCGGGCGAAATCGTCGCCGGAAAATACAAGGGTACGAAATTCAACTGCACGTTCGTCGGTTCGACACCCGAAGGCAAGATCGGCATGAGCCTGGATGGCGGTTGCCGCGTCGGCGTTTTCACGCAGAAGATGTCGGCCACCGTCGAGCACAAAGGCCGCGAGGGCTACAAAGGCAGCTTCATGGGTGGCGCCGCTGGATCCGGACTGGATATCATTTCCGGCAATGTGGTCGATGCGCGCAAAGTCATTTTCGCGATAAACCGCAACCAGTTGCGCGGCGTCATGCAGGCTCGTATCCCCAACGACGACGCCATGGTGGTGACGGTTTCGGTGCGCGTCGACAAACAGCTTGTGCCGGTCATCGGCATGAATTTGAAACGCGTCGACGACGTCCAGGTCGGGGCAATCGCCAAGAATTGACCAAGCAAACAAAAGCGGCAGCCAATGGCTGCCGCCCATGCTTTCAGACAATGATCAGCCCTTGATGGCCGCGATCACTTCGTCATAGGCCTTGCAGGCTTCAGCCGCAGTCGTCGCGCCCTGGTATTTGCCCACCACTTCCTGAACCTTGACGCTCAGTTCCGCCGCCTTGGCCGGCTCCTTGGTCACCGCCTCCTGAAGCGCCGTCGTCATCTCCTGCGCTTTTTTGGTCAATTGCTCGCTGGTGCATTCCGGCGCTTTCGAACACGCCGATCCCGCGAGTGCCGCGGCGCAAGCCGCAAGCATCAAAAATCTCTTCATTATCAATCCTCTCCTTGAACCGGCTGTGGTCAATTCCGCAGGCCGCTCAAGCCCCTCGCTGGCCAAAGGCCGCAAGCTCCTTAGCGCAGGTTCATGACAACGGGCAATCGATCGCTCCAATTTTTGCAAGCCCTTCCGCCAAGACGGTTCCACCGTCATGCCGAGGTAGTGGATTCGACTGGTCGCCGGCGCCTTCTTGTCAGTCCATCTAACCGGATTGAGGGCTGTTCTATCGGCTGCGAACCCCCTATCCTCGCCCGGATAGAGGCGGTTTAACCTACCGCCCAGAACACGGCGACAGTGGAAAGCACGCATGGCGGTAGAGGCATCTGGCAGCGATCTGGTGCAGGTGGTCGCGCTTCTGGCGGCCGGAGTGATCGCCGTGCCCATCTTCAAGCGAATCGGCCTTGGCTCGATTCTCGGTTATCTGGCCGCAGGCGTCGTCATCGGCCCGTTCGGGCTGAAGATCTTCGCCGAATCGGAGGCCATCCTGCATGTGGCCGAACTCGGCGTGGTCATGTTCCTGTTCATCATCGGACTGGAGATGCAGCCATCGCGGCTCTGGAGCCTGCGGCGGCAAATCTTCGGACTGGGCGCCTTGCAGGTCGGGCTGTGCGCGCTGCTGCTCACCGGCGTCGGTCTGCTCGGCGGCTTTCCCATCGCGCAATCCTTTGTCGCCGGCGCCGGCTTCGTCCTGACATCGACCGCCATCGTCATGCAGATCCTGGAGGAGCGCGGCGACATGTCCTCGCCGAGCGGCCAGCGCATGGTGTCCATCCTCCTGTTCGAGGACTTGATGATCGTGCCCTTGCTGGCGCTGGTGGCTTTTCTGGCGCCGGGCGGCACGGAAACCACGCTCTCCGAGCGGTTTGCGGAAATCGGCATCGGAATCGGCGCAATCGTCGGCCTGGTCATCGCAGGCCGCTATCTGCTCAACCCGTTCTTCCGCATCCTGGCCGACGCCCGGGCCCGTGAGGTGATGACGGCCGCCGCGCTGCTTGTCGTGCTGGGTTCGGCGCTCGTCATGCAGCTTAGCGGTCTCTCCATGGCGATGGGCGCCTTCCTGGCCGGCGTGCTTCTGTCGGAATCGACCTTCCGGCACCAGCTCGAGGCCGATGTCGAGCCGTTCCGTGGCATTCTGCTCGGTCTGTTCTTCCTGGCCGTCGGCATGTCGCTCGACCTGACGGTCGTCGCGGCCAACTGGCAGCTGATCGCCGTCTATGTCGTCGCCTACATGATCATGAAGGCGCTCGGCATCTATCTCGTCGCGCGTTTCCTGCGCGCCTCGCACAAGGACGCCCTGGAGCGCGCCGTCGTCATGGCGCAGGGCGGCGAATTCGCCTTCGTGCTCTATTCGGCGGCGGCGGCGGTCGGCATCATCGACAGCCAGGCCAACGCCATGCTGACCGCCATCATCATCATCTCCATGGTGCTGACGCCGCTGGCAATGCTGGGGCTACGCGCCATCACCCCGCGCGACACGCTTTCGCTAGACGGCGTCGACGTAGCCGACAGCCTGAGCGGCAGCGTGCTCATCATCGGCTTCGGCCGGTTCGGGCAGATCGCCAGCCAGCCGCTGCTTCTGCGCGGCATCGACGTCTCCATCATCGACAATGACGTCGAGATGATCCAGGCGGCGGCGGATTTCGGCTTCAAAGTCTACTACGGCGACGGCACACGGCTGGACATTCTCCACGCGGCAGGTGCAGGCCGCGCCCGCGCGGTGCTGATCTGTGTCGACAAGCCGGATGTGGCGGTGCGCATCACCGAGCTGACCAAGGCTGAGTTCCCGCTGGTGACGGTGCTGGCGCGCGCCTTCGACCGCGGCACGGCCCTGCAACTCATCCATGCCGGCGTCGACTATCAGCTGCGCGAGACGTTCGAATCGGCTCTTGTCTTCGGCGGCTCGACGCTGGAAGCCCTCGGCGTCGATCCCGAGGAAGTCGCCGAGGTGATCGAGGATGTCCGGGTGCGCGACGCACAGCGGCTCGATCTGCAACTGGCGGGCGATATCCGCGACGGCCGCAATTTCATGAAGGGCAACATCGCCACGCCGGTTCCGGCGCCGGTGACGACACCGCGCCGGCCGGGACAGGCGCTCAACGAGGAAACCGCCGGCGTGCTGGCCAAGAAACCGGCAAGCGAACAGCCGGCATCCTGATCAGCAGGCGGAACGGAGAACCTATGACGAAACTGGACGAACGCGCGTTTGCGGTGACGAAATTCTGGCGCGATGCCGGGCCGGACGCATGGTTCCGCAAGGATGAAGCGTTCGACGCAATGTTCAAGGAACGGTTCCTCGACCTGCACTACTCGGCAGCAAGCCGTCAGTGCGACGCCTGGGCGGAAAGCGCCGAGGGTTCGCTGGCGCTGATGATCCTGCTCGACCAGTTCCCGCGCAACTGCTTTCGCCGAACCGCGCATATGTTTGCCACCGACCCGTTGGCGCGCCACCTCGCCGACAAGGCGATCGAACGCGGTCACGACCTGGCGATCGATGAAAAATTGCGGGTATTTCTCTATCTGCCGTTCGAGCACTCCGAATTGATCACCGATCAGCAACGGTCGGTGAAGCTATGCGAGATGAATTGCCCAGAATACCTGAAATACGCCGTCGAACACCTTGATATCATTTCGCGTTTTGGCAGATTCCCGCATCGCAATCAGGCACTGGGACGGGTGACGACCTCCGAGGAACAAGCGTTCCTCGACGCCGGTGGCTTCGCCGGCTAGGCGTTCTGCACGATCGTGCGAGCTTCCTTCAGGCGGTGCTCCCAATAGGCGACAATCAAAAGAATCACACTCGTGATCGCGCTGAGAGGCATGGGATCGAAGTTGTGACCGAAGACGCCGGCAAGCAGCAATAAAAGCAGGCCGACGACGTGCGATCGCGGGACGGCGCCCGATACCGTCCATTTGAACATGATGTTTCCGAAGATATAGAGCGCCGGGCCTCCGGTGAGAACGAGCACTGTCGCCAGTTCAGCGTGATGGCCGGTTGGATGTGCGAGCGCAAGTTCATCGCCGACGGCCGTAACGATAATGCCGGCAACCAGCAGCACGGGCATGTAGGTATAGGCGATCCGCGCCAACCTTCCGGGATCGTTCGCGGCCTCGATGCTGTGCCTGCCCATTTCGGCGCCGGCGTTGAAGTAGATCCACCACATGGCAAGCGTAGTGACGAATGCCGCCAGAAATGCCGCCACCGCGCCAAATGTCAGGTCCGCCTCCGCAATCGTCGCGCCAGTTACCAGCACAGATTCACCAAGCGCGATGATGATGAAAAGGGCGCTGCGTTCGGCCATGTGGCCGCCATCAATATCCCAATCCGCCGTCGAGGACGCTCCAGACCACGGCGTCCAGAAGCGCGCTGCCGGCGAGACGTACTCGATCAACAGCGCCACGATCCAGATAGCGAAGCGGGTTTCGTGCTCGGCAAAAGCCCCGGCAATCCAGAACACGCTGGAAAGCACAAACCAGGCCAGCACCCGCGACATGTTCCGGAAATTGCGGGCGTTGAAATCCCGCTGGGCCCAGACGATGAACGCGGTCCTGCTAAGCTGCATGAAGATGTAAGCGCCGACGAAGACCGGCGCGCGGGTTTCGAACGCCTCCGGGATCGACGTCGAAAGGATCAGCCCAGCCAGCATCAGGACGAACAACATCAGCCGCACCGCATTGCGGCGCGGGTCCAGCCAGTTGGTAACCCAGGACGTGTAGACCCACACCCACCAGACCGCCATGAGCAGAAACGCGGCCTGAAAGGCACCCGACACCGTCAGATGCTTCAACAAGGTGTGGGATATCTGGGTGACTGCGAATACGAACACGAGGTCGAAAAACAGTTCGACATATTCGACCCGGGTTTCTTCGCCGGGCACCCTCTCCCGGGCCAGATCGTTCTTCGCCGCAAATCTGGACATGTTGCTCCTATGCAGTTGCCCCGACGCTTGTATCAGATCAAGCTTTCCACCAATCCGGCTCTGACGGTAGCCGTTCGATACCGGCAGTTTCAAGTATTGCCAGCCTTTCGGATGCCGACAATCCGTCGATATCCAGTGACGGGGCGATTTCAGCAAGCGGCGCCAGCACGAAGGCGCGCTCGGTCAGGCGCGGGTGCGGGATTTCCAGTCCCGGCTCATGCACCGCCATGTCCTCGAACAGCAAAATGTCGATGTCTATCAGCCGAGGTCCCCAGCGCTCGGCGCGGATGCGCTTCAATCTGTGCTCGGCTTCCAGGCACAGTTCCAACAGGTCGCGCGGCGATAGCCGGGTGTCCAGTTGCGCCGCTGCGTTGAGAAAGTCGGGCTGGTCGGTCTTGCCCCAGGGTGGCGTCCGGTAGAGCGATGACACCGCAACCACGCGCGTCCGGTCGTCCGCATCGAGAATGCGCAGCGCGGCGGCCATGGATTTGGCCGGATCGCCGAGATTGCCTCCCAGGCTGAGCCAGGCGGCGCTATTGCGGCCAGACAACGACCACCTCGACATGATCGAGAACGCCGGGAACCGGGGCGTTGGGCTTCCGGACGGTGATCTCGGCCTTTTTTATCTGCGGAAAGCGCGCCGTCAGCGCCTTGCCGACCTCGAGCGCCAGCGCCTCGATCAGGAAACGCCGCTCCCCGGTGACGATTTTCTCGATGACGGTGAAGGCGACGCCGTAGTCGACGGTGCTGTCGATTGCGTCCGCATCGAGCGGCTGCGCGGGGTCCACCGTCAACACGGCGTCGACGTAGAACCGCTGTCCTAGCGTCTCCTCCTCGTCCAGCACGCCGTGGCGGGCGAAGAAGGCGCAGTTCTTCATGCGTATGAGGTACATCAGCCTGCGCCTTTCCGCGTCGCTTCGCGCGCCAGCATAGCATCCGTCATGGCCAGCGCGTCCACGTTGATTGCGACATCGTGGACGCGAAACAGATGCGCGCCCTTCAAGCGCAGAATAACGCTGGTGGCGGCGGTGCCGGCGGCCCGCTCGGCGGCGTCCCGGCCCGTCACCGTGCCGATGAAGCGCTTGCGCGAGGTGCCGACCATGAGCGGAAAGCCGAGCGCCAGCAGCTCGGAAAACCGCGCCATAAGGTCGAGGTTTTCCTCGGCCGTCTCCTTGGCGAAGCCGAAACCCGGATCGAGCACGACCTGGTCGTCCCGAACACCCTCGCGCCGTGCAATTCCCAGCGACTTTTCGAAGAACTGCAACTGGTCTGCTATGGCGTCGGCGAGCTTCTGCCTGTCGCGCCCGGTATGCATGACGACGAGGCCCGCGCCCGTCTCGGCAGCGACGCGCGCCAGATCCGGTTCCCGCTGCAAGCCCCAGACATCGTTGACGATATGGGCGCCAGCCTGAACGGCCCGGCGCGCGGTCTCGGCGCGGTAGGTGTCGACGGAGATCAGCGTTTCCTCGCTGGCCGCGATGTTTTCGATGACGGGCAGGACGCGCGCCTGCTCTTCCTGTGCGCCAATCGCCGCGGCGCCCGGACGGGTCGATTCGCCGCCGACATCGATGATGCCGGCGCCCTCGCCTGTCATGCGGCGCGCCTGCGCCAGTGCTGGACCCGGCTCGATGAACAGGCCGCCATCGGAAAAACTGTCAGGCGTCACATTGAGGACGCCCATGACCACGGCTCTATCGCCAAGGTCAAGATGACGCCCATGCGCCAACTGCCACCGTTTCTGCGTCATCGGCACGAGTCCACGACCTTGCCACCTGCAAGCGGAAGGTTTTCCGTTGCGCCGCAACCGGCCCTAAAGCAAGGTGGACGCGGAGACAACATGATGAATCGCCTTTTTATCAGCGCGCTTATCCTCGCCGGACTGGTTGTTCCGGCCGGTGCGGCGAACCTCGTCAAAACCTACAGCTATTTCAGCGTGGGCGGGCGGACGCTGGAGGAAATCGAAAAGGAGCTTTCGAAGCGCGGGCCGCAGGTCAAGACGACCGGCAACCGGCATCCTGGCGCGACCCGCATGGTGTTTACCAGCCGCATCGGCTACGGCGAGAAGGATGGCTCGTGCCGCATCATGGCGGCGACGGTGACGGTGAAGACGCATGTGATCCTGCCGCGCTGGCGGCAGCGCGCGAAGGCGGATGCCGAGACGCGGGTGTTCTGGGATACGCTTTCCTCCGACATCAAGCGTCACGAGGAAAGCCACGTCGTCATCGCCAAGAACCATGCGCGCGAACTGGAGGATGCCCTCAAATCCAGCGCGGCGCAGAAGACCTGCGCGCAGGCCACGGCCAAGGCGAAGGAAATCACCGCCAAAATCCTGGAAAAGCACGATCAGGCGCAGTTGCAGTTCGACCGTGTGGAAGGGGTCAATTTCGAACGCCGCATCCTGCGGCTGCTTCGCTACAGGATGGAGCGCATCGACAACGGGCGTTTGCCCGGCTGAGCGCCGTATTCCGGCGGACCGAGGCGGCTCGACGACCAGCGATCGTCAGCTTTGACGCGCGGGAACCCTGACGACGAGGCCATCCAGCTCGGGGCGCACCCTGATCTGGCAGGACAGGCGTGAGTTGGGCTGAACGTCATAGGCGAAGTCCAGCATATCCTCCTCGGTGCTCTCGGGTTCGCCGACGACCGCTGTCCAGGCTTCGTCGACATAGACATGGCATGTGGCGCAGGCGCAGGCGCCGCCGCATTCGGCTTCGATGCCCGGCACAGCGTTGCGGACGGCGTTTTCCATGACTGTCGAGCCGTTGTCGGCCTGTACATCGAAATGCGTGCCGTCAAGGGCAATGAAGGTCAGTTTGGCCATTTGTCACCTGAAGGGAAGTCTCTGCCCGAATAACGGCTCTTCGGCACAAGTCAACAGGCGGCTGCGCGGCCCGTCGCCATTCGCCGGCAAGGGACAACCGGCGGCTGCGCGGGTTCAACGGCTGATAGCGGCGATGAAATCGCGGACTTCGTCGATGAGCACGCCCAGCCGCTTCAAGGCATGGACGTCTTCTGGATCTTTTTCGATGACAGCAGCGCAATCGGCTATGGCAAAGGCGCCGATGCCGCGCGCCGAACCCTTGAGTCCGTGCGCCATGAACAGGCGCTGCTTAGTGTCCGCGGACATGATCTTTTCCCGAACCGAGACAGCCTGGTGAATAAAAAGGTCGAGCACCTCACGCTCCACCTCGCGGTCTCCCAGCGTCTGGCGCGCCAGATGGACCAGATCGACAGGTCGGGACCTTGCCTTACCGCAGGTCTCGCCACCGGGCATGGAAAACGCCACACCGAAGTCGCCACGCATCACTCTTACCTCACGCAAATCAAAGGCGGCACGACGTTAGCGCCGCCCTCGTGGATATCGAGTTAACGGAAAGCCTGAAAAAAGGGCCGAAAAACGGCGCCGGACTCACGCCTTTGTTAACCTTATATTTAAAGTTTTACGTATGTGCCGGAATGCATGTTTTCTTTACCCCCCTGTGTCATTACGATACGAGGGGTCGAAATTCAGCCTCGTGCGCGGGCACCACAAGACAAATAACAGGTCCCGCGGCAGCTAGTACAGGGTAGCGAAGGCATGGCGAAGAAAACAACGACAACCAAGTCGCTCGACAGTGACGTAGCCAAGGAACTGGAACAGGCACTCGACCTGGACTTTTCCGGCGACGACGAAGGCGGCCTCGATATGGCCGCCTCGATGGAGGATTTGGAAGCCCAGATATCGCAGGCGGCCGACGAGCTGGCGCGCGCCGGGAGGGCCGAACATCCCCCCGTCAACGCGCCGCAGGCAGCCAGGACGCAGACGCCCGCAGCGGCCAAGCCGGCCGCGCATCAGGCAGGCAAGCCAACTTCGCAGCCGAAGCCCGCCGAACTGCGGCCGATCGAACCAGCGAATGGATCCCAGCCCTTCGCGCCCGCCAATGACGACCGGCAAAAGGATTTCCGGTCGCTGATGAACGGTCTCAACCGCCGCGGTTCGAACACCGTCTATTGGGTCGTTGCATTTCTTTCGATTGCCTGGGTTGCCGGCGCCGCCGCGCTGGCCAATCTGCTTTTCGGCCCCTCGATCTGGAGCATCAGCACGGTCGAGCAGTTGCTGGCCCGTCCAGAACTCATCGGCATGGCTGTCGCCACCGTCGTTCCGATCGTGCTCTTCTGGGCCTTCGCCGTGATGATCCGCCGCGCGCAGGACATGCGTCTTGCCGCCCAGTCGATGACGGAAGTCGCCTTCCGCCTCGCAGAGCCGGAAAACCTTGCACAGGACCGTGTGATGATGATCGGCCAGGCCGTGCGCCGCGAGGTTGCGGCCATGGGTGAAGGCATCGAACGCACGCTGGCGCGCGCCGTCGAGCTCGAAACGCTCGTCCACAGCGAAGTCAACCAGATCGAACGCTCCTATTCCGAGAACGAAGCACGAATCCGTCTTCTGGTCGATGGATTGGGGAATGAGCGGGAAGCTGTTGTCGGCCATGCCGAACGCGTGCGGGCGTCGATCTCCGGCGCGCATGAGACGCTGCGCGACGAGATCAATTCGGCCAGCGACATCATCCGTGAAAATATCCTCGGCGCATCGACCAAGCTGTCGATGACCATCACCAATTCGGGCGATACGCTGATCGACCGCATCAACGAAAGCTCGATGTCCATTTTCGATTCGGTCGAGACCCGGCTGGACACCATCACGGATCGGCTTTCGACCTCAGGCGAGGCCTTCGCCTCCCTCCTCGATACGCGCATCGCCAAGCTGACCGACAGCACCGACGGCTTGACCCGGTCGCTGACCGATCTGCTCGACGACCGCACCGCTGGCATGGTCTCTCTGCTCGGCGGCGCTGCACGTACGCTCAGTTCCGAGTTCGAAACCAGCCTCAACGGCATCGAACGCACGCTTGCCGAACGCGGACAGGCGCTCATCAGCGAATTCCAAACGCGCGCCGAAGCCCTCGACACCGGTACGCAGAAGCTCAACGCGGCGCTGGAAGCGCGCGCCCGTCAGATCAATGAGACGCTGGTCGAGCGGGCCCGCGAGATCGCTACCACCTTCACCGAAGGCAAGGACACGCTGTCAGCGATGATCGATCAGGGCCGCACCCAGATCGGCGCCGACATGGCCGACATCATCTCCTCGACGTCGACCATGCTGGAAGCACGGGCCGGGGATTTTGCCGGCCGCATGGAAGCCGCCCGTCATTCGGTGTCGCGCTCCTTCGACGCCGACATCGAGCGGCTCGCAGAGGCGCGCGCCGGCATCGAAGAAGCGGTGGAAAACCACAGCCGCAAACTGGCCGAGAGCCGCGAACGCATGGCCGCTGCCATGCACGCCGACATCGACCGGCTGGCCGAAGACCGGGCGGGCATCGACGCCGCGGTCGCCGGCCAGGTGCAGCAGCTTGCCGAGGGCCGCAACCTCATCTCGCGTGCGCTCGAAGAGGATCTGCGCAAGGTCAACGAATCCCGCGCCGCCATCGACGCCTCGCTCGGCGGCCATCTGGAACGACTGGAAGAAGGCCGCGCACGGTTGGCCCATGCGCTGAACCAAGACTCTGATAAACTTGTGCAAGCTCGTACGATCATTGATGAAATGGTTGCAGGACACGTCGGAAAACTGGCCGATGGCCGCAGCATCCTTTCGCGCGCCCTGGAGGCCGACCTGAACAAGTTGGCCGATAGCCGCGCCGACATTGACGGTCTTGTCACCGCTCAGGTCGAGAAGATTGCCGAGGGTCGCGCGCTGTTGGCCAAGGCCCTTGAAGCCGATGTCAACAGCCTCAAGAACCTGATGGAGGATCACTCTCTCAAGTTGGCCGACGACCGCAACCTGCTCGGGCAGAGCCTGGATACAGATCTTTCAAGCATTCGCCAGATGGTCGCTGATCATTCCGGCAGGCTCGTGGAGGAACGCGGACTGCTGTCGCAGACGCTGGAATCCGACCTCGCCAAGCTGGCCGAAAGCCGGTCGAGCATCGACGGGCTGGTCGCCGGACAGGTCGAGAAGCTCGCCGAAGGCCGCGATATCCTGCGCCGCGCGCTGGAATCCGATCTCAACACGATCAAGGGCGTCATTGCCGACCAGTCGCAGCAGCTCAGCGCCGACCGCGCCGCGTTCGCAAACAGCCTCGAAGGCGATTTGCGCAACGTCAACGAACTCGTCAACGCGCATATGGAGCGTCTTGCAGCGGACCGCTCCACCCTCGCCCGGGCGCTGGAAGACGATCTGGCGAAGCTGGCCGACAGCCGCTCCAGCATCGACGGTCTGGTTGCTGGCCAGGTCGAGAAGCTCGCCGAAGGCCGCGACATCCTGCGCCGCGCGCTGGAATCGGACCTGAACACGATCAGGGATGTCATCGCCGAACAGTCGCAGAAGCTGGTCGGGGATCGCGACCAGTTCGCACAGGCGCTCGAAGGCGACCTGCGCACCGTCAACGATCTGGTGAACAGCCATATGGAAAGGCTGGCCGCCGACCGCTCCACCCTCACCCGCGCCCTCGAGGACGATCTGGCCAAGCTGGCAGACAGCCGGTCAAGCATCGACGGGCTGGTCGCCGGCCAGGTCGAGAAACTCGCCGAGGGCCGCGACATCCTGCGCCGTGCGCTGGAAGAAGACCTTGCCAAGCTCGCCGAAAGCCGGTCGAGCATCGACGGGCTTGTCGCCGGTCAGGTCGAGAAGCTGGCGGAAGGCCGCGACATCCTGCGGCGCGCGCTCGAATCCGATCTCGAAAAGATCACGGAAAGCCGTGGCGGCATCGACGAGGTCATTGCCGGCCACGTCGGCAAGCTGGCCGAGGGCCGCAACATGCTGACCCGTGCGCTGGAAGACGACCTTGGACGGTTGTCGGAGGCGCGCCGTGAAATCGATACCGCCGTATCCGGCCATATCGATCAGATCGCCGTCAAGAGCACGCAGATATCCGACATCATCGCAACTGACATCGAGAAGATGGAAGAAGCGTTCAACCGCCAGACCGGCATCATCGAGGAGCGCGCCGGCACGATGGAGCGGGCGCTTTCCACCGGTGTCGACAACATTCGCGGCGTGCTCGAAAAGAGCGCCGTATTTGTTGCCGGTGCATTGCGTGAGAAGGTGATGGAAGTGACGTCCGCCCTGCACGAGCAGGCTGGCGCCGCGTTCTCCGACGCCGATCGCAAGATCGCCGAGCGGGCCGAACAGACCTCTGCCGCCTTGCTGGCTCGCGCCGAGGATATTGCCCGCGTCTTCGAGGAGAACGACAACCGCCTCGCGGCAAGGGCGCAGAGCACGTCCGAAACCTTGCTGGCACGCACCGAGGAAACGGCGGAACAGTTGGCCGCCCGTGCCGAGGACATCGCCAGCAGGTTCGACATCGCCGACCAGAGGCTCGTCGCACGCGCCATGGAAACGGCGCAGTCGCTTGCGGCGCGCGCCGGCGACATCCTGCGCAATTTCGAAAATGCCGACCAGCAGCTCGGACTGCGCATCGGCGAGTCGGCGGAAGCGCTGGCCGCCCGTGCCTCCGATCTTGGCCGTATATTCGATACCGCCGACCAGCAGCTGATGGCGCGTATCGCCGAAGGCTCGGAAGCCCTGACCACGCGCGCCTCCGAAATCGGACGCGTGTTCGAGGAAGCGGACGAGCGCCTCGCCTCCCGGATCGCCGAAACCTCGTCAGCCATCGGTGGTCATGCCGACAACATCGTCGGTGTGTTTTCCGAGACTGAACAGCGCGTTGCCGAGCGGGTGCGGCAGACCGGCCAGGAACTGGCGATCCACGCCCGCGAGATCGAGCAGGCGCTTGCCGGCGCCGACGAAAGACTGGCAGCCAGCGCGGCTGCCGCGGCCTCCCGGGTCGACGAGCAGATCACCAATGTGGAAAGCCGCCTGACCTCTTCCGCTGAAACAATGAGGAACAAGCTGGGCGAGCACATTTCGGAAGCCGAGAACCAGCTCGTTTCGCGCGCCAACACCATCGCCGAGACCTTCACGGCGGTTGGCCAGCACATCGGCCAGAGCACGAACGAGGCGGCCAAGACCATCGGCGCCAACACGCGGGAGCTCAACGCCATGCTGGCGGCCCGTTCGGAGGAAATTTCCAAGATCCTCGACGAAACCGCACGGCCGCTGGTCGACCGGTTCGCCGAGGGCGGTTCCGAACTGCAGCGAAGCATGGAGGAAGCCACCGAACGCGCCACCGAGAAGCTGCGCCAGGAAAACGCCGTCCTCCTGGACGCATTGGCCAACCGGACAACGGAAACGCTGTCTGCGGTCGAAGGCGCCCGCTCGACACTGGCCGAGAATGTCAGCGAGCTCCTCAACCGCATGACCGCCTCCAGCGCCCAGCTCAACCAACTGATCGAGAATGCCGCGACCAATCTGAGCGCGGTCGATGAAAAGCTCTCCGGCAGCACGCAGAGCTTCGCCGCGACCACCGAAAAAGCAGCGCAGACTTTCGCCAGCTCGGCGCGGCTGGTCGACACCAACACGACGCGTCTGACCGAACTGTCCTCGGCGACGCTTCGTGAGGTGGCTTCGATCGCGACACGCTTCGACGAACACAGCCGTCTGCTTTCCGGCGCGTCGGAACTGCTGGGTTCGGCACAGAGCAACCTCGAACATACGCTCGAGCGCCAGTCCTCGCTGGAAGATCTGGCTGTCGGCCTGGTCAAGAAATCCGAAGACCTCGAACGGGTCATGCGTTCGTTCGAGAACCTCGTCGGCCAGACGCTGGAGAACGCGGAAGGCAAGACGCTGGAATCGGCCAACAAAATCCGTGGGGCCATCAGCGAGGTCATCGACTCGGCGACCAAGCGCTTCGCCGATGCGACCGACGAGATGCGCCGCACGGCCGGCTCAATCAAGAACGAACTCGACCTTACCCGCGCGGAACTGAAGAAGGGTGTCATCGAGATGCCCGAGGAAGCAAAGGAATCGACCACGGCTATTCGCCGCGCCGTTTCCGAGCAGATCAACGCGCTCAAGGAACTTTCGGAGATCGTTGCGAAATCCGGACGTACAGTCGATGTCTCCGGGCCGCAAAGCCGGCCGGTGCAACCAACGGCAAACCGCACGCCGGAAGCGCCAAGCCGTCCCGCCCAGCCGCCGCAGGAGCGCCGGCAGCCGCAGGCTCCCGCGGAGCCGGCCCTTCGTGGTCCGCTTACTCTCGACCGGCCGGCCGAGACGACGCAGCGCCAGCGCGACGCCGGCGAACGCAATCCGCAAGGTGGATGGGTTCGCGATCTGCTGACGAAGGCCTCCCAGGAAGAGGCTTCCAAGCCCGCCGCGCCTGCCACAAGGCCGGAAGCGCCGAAGGCCGCACCGGCGAAGCGGTCGCCCCTGCATGTCGTGGAGTCTCTCAACTCGCTGTCGGTGGACATCGCCCGCGCCATCGACCATGACGCGTCGATCGAACTGTGGGGCCGCTACCGCCGGGGCGAGCGCGACGTGTTCACACGCCGCCTCTACACGCTCAAGGGCCAGCAGACCTTTGATGAAATCCGCCGCAAATACCAGGCGGAGGCCGAGTTCCGCGCAGCCGTCGACCGGTATTGCGACGACTTCGAGAAGCTGCTCAAGGACGTTTCGCGTAACGACCGCGATAACATCATGACGCAGACCTACCTGACGTCTGATACCGGCAAGGTCTACACCATGCTTGCCCATGCCAGCGGACGCCTGCGCTGAGCGAGACCCGAACTGCATTTCAAGGTAGACAATAAAAGGCGGGATTTTCCCGCCTTTTTATTTAACCCGTTATCGGACCTCCCCAGATCAAGCCAGGGTCGATCAGCTTCCCCCACAAGGAGAGAAGGCAACGCGACCGGTGCCGCCAATCTCTCACCATGGCAGTTCGCAAGAATAGATGCGCCAGGCTCCGCCCTCTCCCTTTGCGGGAGAAGGTGCCTGAACGAAGTGAAGGCGGATAAGGGAGCTGCTGCGAAGTGCGAAAGCTCAGATAGACGAATCCGTCCAGCGCACGATGTCCTGCGCCGCTTGGCCGAAGGCGTTGTCGAGCGCGGCCACATAAGCCTGGTTGCCGCCGCCAGAAACGGGCGCACTGGCCGTGAAGGTGCGCGAGGCGCGGACCTCGCCGTTGCGGTCGTTCAAAAGCCGCACGAAGAGTTCGACCTGCGCCTGTTCGCCCCTGTCGGCGCGAATTTCGAACGAGCGGACTTCCGTGATGACCTGATAGTCGATCGCCAACCCTTCACCGGGCTTGCCGACGCCGGCAAAGCTGCCCGAGCGCTGGAACGTCTCCGCCAGTCTGGCCTGCACGATCAGCGGCAGGCGGTCGGCCCATTGCGCGCCCTTGAGATACTGGATGGCGCGGTTGCCGGTCTTGATGACGATGTTCTGGCCGTCGAGCGCTTTGAGTGCGCTGGGCTCGGCAATCAGGATCTGACGCCGGCTATGGCTGCGGACCTCGACAGACGGAGCGGAAAGCTCAAAGGTGTCGAGCGGAGCCGGGCCGCCGCCGGGCAAGGCCGCACATCCGGCCATGCCAAGAGCAAGCAACGCAACGCCCGACCTGAATATAATCGACTTCACGCGATAATCCCACCGTACATGGGCCTTCCGGCCGGGCCATTACCGTCCCTCAACGGTCTTTTCTTGCTTTCGATGGCGGGCAAAGTCAACGCCGCGCCCTTCCGTCATACTGCCGAACCTCGCCGTCGCCGCCCGACAGGATACGCTGCGGGTTGCGCTGCAGGTCGGTGATCGCCTCTTCGATGCGATTGATCGAGCGGCGGCCATCCTGGACGAGCGCATCGACATTCTGCAGGCCCTGACCGGAGAACTTGGCGATGTTGTCGGTGATGGTGCCGAGCCGTGCGTTCAGTGTGTCGGCCGCCTGCTTGAACGACTTCAACGTCGCGCGGGCGTCCGCCATGACGCCATTGGTCTCGTCCGATCCAAGCAGCTTGTCCACCTTCACAAGGATGCCGTCGACACGGACCGACGCGTTGTTGAGGCGTTCGGCAAGCTGCTGGGCGTCATGGATGGTCTGATCGATGTCGTCGGCGCGGTCGCTGAACTTGTCGGTGATCTTGGCGATATCCTGCGTGGCCTTGTTGGCGTTCGCGCTGGCCTGCTGGATGTTGGTGAGCGCCTTGCGGACATCCTCGGCATTGACGCCATCGAGAACGCCATCGACCTTGGCCAGCGTTCCTTGCGTCTTCTGGGCGAAGTCGTTGATCGATCCCACAGCCGTGTTGACGCCCTGGATGATCTGGTCAAACTGGTCGCTCGACTTTTTCAGGCCCCGGGTGAACACCTCGACATTGGCGACGATCTGCTTGACCTGATCCTTGTCGACCGCGTTGAGCAGACCTTCCGCAGCCTTGAGGGTTCCGTCGAGCTTGCCGGATACGCCCTGCAATTCGACCGAAAGCGCGCTGACGCTGGCGAGGAACTTGTCGATGCCATCGGCATTGCGAGCCAGAGCATCCGAGAATGTCTGCGCATTCTGCACGGTCTGCGTGAGCGGGCCGCGCACGTCCTTGGTGAAGCCTTCCAGTTCCGAAATCACCTTGTCGGCACGGGTGAAGATGTCCTGCGCGGTTTGAAGCAGGTTGGTGACCGCTGACGGATTGGCGACGATCTCGGCCACCTTGCCTTCAGCCTCCGCCTGATCCAGCAGTTTGGGCTCGTTACGATCGGCGCCCTTCAGCTCGACGTTGGCCTGACCTGTCAGGCCGGCCAGACCGATATCAGCCTGCGTCGACCGGGTGATCGGGGTCGACCGGTCCACTTCCGTCTCGGCGATGGCCGCGTTGGGATTGTTCACGTCGATATAGACACGGCGCACATCGCCGACCTTGACGCCGTTGAAGAGCACGAAGCTGCCACGGCTCAGGCCGGAGGCGGACCCGGGAATACGAACGCGCAGGATCGCCGTCTCGCCCTTGTCGCCGATCGCCGCCGTCCAGTAGACAAACGCGAAGGCCGCCAGGATCGCGGCCAGCGTGAAGATGCCGACAATGACATAGTTGGCTCTGGTTTCCATGCGCTCTCTTCCCTAGGTCCTACGCCCGCGCCGCAAGATCAAGCTGCCGCGCGCGTTTCCCGCGGAAATAGGATTTGACCCACGGCTCCTCGCTTTTAAGCATATCCTCGATCGTGCCTTCGACCAGGACTCGCTTCTGGCCCAGCACGGCCACACGATCGCAAGCCGTAAAGAGCGAATCGAGATCGTGGGTGACCATGTAGACGGTCAGGTCCATCGTGTCGCGCAGCTTCACCACCAGTTCGTCGAAGTCGGCGGCGCCTATGGGATCGAGACCCGAAGTCGGCTCGTCAAGGAATACGATATCCGGATCGAGCGCCAGGGCCCGCGCCAGCGCCGCGCGCTTGATCATGCCGCCGGACAGTTCCGACGGGAATTTCTGCGCCGCGTCCTGCGGCAGACCGACAAGCTCGATCTTGAGCATCGCCAACTCGTCCATCAGCTTTTTCGGCAGGTCAAGATATTCCCGCATCGGCACCTGCACGTTTTCCATGACCGTGAGCGCGGAAAACAGCGCGCCATGCTGGAACAGCACGCCAAGACGCATGTCGATGCGAAGGCGCTCGCGCTCGCTCGCCTGATCGACATCGATGCCGAAGAGCTTGATGGTTCCTGCCTGCTTCTTGTTGAGGCCGAGGATTGTGCGCAGCAATACCGACTTGCCGGCTCCCGACGCGCCGACGAAACCCAGAATTTCGCCGCGCCTTATGTCCAGCGACAGCTTGTCGAGAATGAGCTTGTCGCCGAACGCGACGGTGATGTCGCGCGCCGACAGAACCAGATCGTCCTGACCCGGCGCTGCCTCGCTTACGTCCGCTGATTGGATCGCTGCTGTCATGTCAGAAATCGATCGCGGCGTAGAAAATGGCGAACAAGCCGTCGAGGATGATGACGACAAAGATCGACTTCACCACCGACGCGGTGACGTGCTGGCCAAGCGATTCCGCGCTGCCGCCCACCTTCATGCCCTCCACCGAAGCAATCGTGCCGATGATCATGGCCATGAATGGGGCCTTAATCAGGCCCGAGAAAATGCTGCTGAGGTCGATGGCGACGCGAAGCCGTTCGATGAATGCCGCCGGCGGAATGTCGGAATAGAGCCATGCGGCCACCATACCTCCACCGAGCGAAGCGAAATTGGCCATTATCGTCAGGCATGGCAATGCGATCACCAGCGCCACAAGGCGCGGAAAGACAAGCACGCCGATGGGATTGAGGCCGATGACCTTGAGGGCATCGACTTCCTCACGCATCTTCATGGAGCCAATCTCGGCGGTGATGGCGCTGCCCGAGCGCCCGGCGATCATGATGGCGGTCAAGAGCACGCCGAGTTCCCTGAGCACCAGCACGCCCACCAGGTCGACGACGAAGATATCGGCGCCGAAATAGCGCAACTGATAGGCGCCCTGCTGGGCAACGATGGCGCCGACGATGGCCGACATCAACAGCACCACCGGTATGGCGCCGACGCCCATCCGGTCGATCTGGTTGAAAATGGCGGCCGGATTCACGGCATGGCCGCGGCCGAGCTTCATCTGCGCCCCACGTATGGTGGCGCCAAGAATGTTCATGGAGGCGAAAAAGTCGTCCTTCATGTCGTAGACACGCCGACCGATGGCTTCCAGCATGCGCAGGACGATATTCGGCCGCTGCGGCGGCGGAACCTCGCCATCGCGCCGTGCCGCGTCGCCCACAGCCTGGAGCAGTATGGACGCGATCTCATTGTGGCCCTGAAGCTGGACCTCCACGCCCTTCTTCTCATTGGCGCTGATCAGGCGGTCGATGAGCCAGGCGCCAGCGGTATCGAGCTTTTCTATCTTCGAAAGATCGAGCGCCAGCGTCTTGAATCCGCTTTTGTTTTCGATCTCGCGCATGGCACTGTCGACCATCGCGACGGTGCGCGTGGTCCAGATGCCTGAAAAGGCGCAGCCAAGCACGCCATCTTCCTCGCCGACGGCGATCTGAGGCTGGTGCTCGGAGTCGGGGCCAGCGGGGCCCTTATCGCGTTTGCCGAGGGTCAACATGCGCCCTGTTTATCCCGGCAAGGCCTGCCTGTCGATTTGACTGCAAGGCCGCAAGGCCTTGTTCGGCAAGAAATATACGTGGCGTGTCATTTCGGTCGATGACGGCGGGAGACTTGTGGCGCGGGCTGAAATCAAGCTGCCGGGCGATATCGGCCGGCAACCACAATCATCAGCAACCCCGCCAGCGCCACCGGGATCATGGCGAAGAACCCGCCGCTGCCGAACCTTTCGTACATTGGTCCAGAGACCAGCGTCACGACGGCCATGCAGAAACCGTTGGCGAAATAGGCGATGCCTTGCGCCGCCCCGGTGCGTTCATCCGAGACGGATTCGGCGATCATGTTCTGGACGCCGATGATGACCAGCGCCGTGGAGAAGGCATGCAGCGCCTGTACGGCAAAAAGGCCAGAGAGCCCGAGGCCGAGAGGCCAGACCAGCGGGTAGAGTATCCAGCGGATAACGGCCCCCGCTGCCGCCAGGATCATAACGGAAACGACCGGCAGACGCCCGAAGAGGGAATTGAAGACGGTGAACATGACCACTTCGCACACGACGCCGAAGGCCCAGAGAACGCCGATGACGAAATCGTCCAGGCCGAGCGATTTCAGATAGATGGACAGGAATCCGTACATGAAGCCATGGCTGCCGATGATGATGCCGGTGCCGGCGGCGAAGAAAAGGAAATAGGGCGTGGCGAGCTTCGGCCCCGACTGCTGGATATCCACCACGGATAAAGGCGAAGACACGCGCGGCCTGCCCAGACGTGGGGCGAACAAACCTGTCAGCAAGGCAACGCAGAAGGCGGCGAAGACGATTGCCGGCACAATTTCAACGCCCATGCCGGCCAGGACGACGCCGCCCAGGAGGTTTGCCGCGAGAAACGAGATGGAGCCCCAGATCCGCATTGCCGTGTAGTTGGCGCCGAAACGCCGGACCCCGGAAAGCGCGATCGAGTCGGCCAGCGGGGAATGCGGTGCCCATACCACCGTCAGCGCCAGGGAAACGGTCAGCACGATGGCGTAGGTGGGCGTCAGAAAATATCCGGCAGAAAGCACAACGGAAGCCAACACCAATGCGATATAGACATCGGCCCGGTCGCGCGCCTTGTCGGCCAGCGCGGTGAAAAGAGGCGTGGTGAGAACCCGCAGGAAGATCGGTCCGGACAGGATCATCGCGATGTCTTCCGGGCCGAAATTGTTGGCTTCCAGCCACAGCGGGAAATATGGCAGGTAGATGCCGGCCGGCACGAGCAGGGTGAAGAACATCGCCGCCATGCGCAATTCGAAATAGCGCGGCTTGACCTTCTGTTCTGGCGACAGCGGCGGCAAGGACATGCAAACACGGTCCGGAAGGCGAATCGGTCCTGTCCGACTGCGCCTACGCGCCATTAACACGCTGAAAAACGAGGTGAAACCGGCTGGCCCAATGAATTACCTGGCCGCTTCGTCAGGCCGCGTGAGCCGGTTCCTTCTTTGCACGACCCTGCGTGACGGGCATGGATGTGATCGGCAAGGCGAAGACCGGCACCATCGGGTCCTCCGGCGTTTCAGCAGGCGCGGGCAGGACATGAGCCCAGTGCAGCAATTCCATGCGCCCGTCGAAATGCTCGACCACCGCCGTACAGCTTTCCACCCAGTCTCCAGTGTTGATGTATTCCACGTCGCCAAAGGCGTCGATGACGGCGTGGTGGATGTGGCCGCAGATCACGCCGTCGACCTCTGAGCGGCGGGCTTCCTCGGCAAGCACCGCCTGGAAGGAACCGATGAAATTCACGGCCTTTTTCACCCTGGTCTTGGCCCAGGAAGAAAAAGACCAATAGGGCATGCCGAACAGGCGGCGCATACGACCGACGACCCGGTTGATGAACATGGCCGCGTCATAGGCATAGTCGCCGAAATAGGCGAGCCAGCGCACATTGTGGACCACCGTATCGAACTGGTCGCCATGGATGACGAGAAAGCGCCTGCCATCGGCGGTTTCGTGGATCGCCCTGTCGGCAACGACGATGCCGCCGAAATGGGTGCCCTGGAAATCACGGGCGAATTCGTCGTGGTTGCCAGCGATATAGGTGATGCTTGCGCCTTTGCGGGCCTTGCGCAGCAGCTTCTGGACAACATCGTTGTGGCTCTGCGGCCAGTGCCAGGAGCGGCGCAGCCGCCAGCCGTCGACGATATCGCCGACAAGGTAGATGATATCGGCGTCATGGTGGCGCAGGAAATCGATCAGGAATTCCGCCTTGGCCGCCTTCGAGCCGAGATGGATATCGGACAGGAATATGCTGCGGAACGTGCGGGGTTGGGCACTGGGCATCGCGACCTCACCTTTCGCGATGCGTATGCCCCGATTCATGCAACAAACATATGACGGTTGCGGCTTGCCCCGAAGCAAGGCTAGCCTTCCCGCAAACAGGAAAGGATTTCAAAGTGGATTTGGGAATACGCGGCAAGAAGGCGATCATATGCGCATCGAGCAAGGGACTGGGCCGCGGCTGCGCCACAGCGCTCGCCGAAGCCGGTTGCGATCTGATCGTCAATGGCCGCGATGCGGATGTGCTCGCCCGGACCGCTGAAGACCTGAGGCGTCGGCATGGCGTTGCCGTGACCGAGGTTGCAGGTGATGTCTCGATGCCCGACGTCCAGATGGCCCTGCTCGCCGCCTGCCCCGACCCGGACATCCTGGTCAACAACAATGGCGGACCGCCCTTTCGCGATTTCCGCGAACTGGACCGCGAAAAAATCCTTCAAGGCGTCACCCAGAACATGGTGACGCCGATCGAGCTGATCAAAGCGGTGATCGACGGCATGGCCGAGCGCGGCTTCGGCCGCATCGTCAACATCACTTCGCTCTCGGTCTATATGCCGCTTGCGGGGCTGGATCTGTCTTCGGGAGCACGCGCGGGCCTCACCTCGTTCCTGGCGGGCGTGGCGCGCACGGTGATCGACCGCAACGTCACCATCAACAACATGCTGCCGGGCAAGCTCGACACCGATCGGCTGCGCGGTCCGCATGAACCCGGTTCGGTCGAATCGCCGGAGGCCGCGGCGGCGCGAAAGGCGCGCATCAGCGCCGAAATCCCGGCCAAAAGGCTCGGAACGCCGGAGGAATTCGGTCAGATCTGCGCGTTTCTTTGCTCCATCCATGCCGGTTATCTGACGGGGCAGAATATCCCGGTCGACGGCGGACTTTACGTCAGTGCTTTCTAGACTGAGAGACGCAGCGGGCCGCGCCGATCCGGGTCGATTCCGGGCTGCCGTACATTTGATGGCCGGGACCGGCTTTTCGGCGTAAGAGAACCAAAAAAGAGATTCCACGGGGCCGAGCATGGACGCCGAGAACAAAAAAGCTGCGCGATCCGACCTCGACGAGGCGGCGCTGTTCTTTCACAAATTCCCGACACCGGGAAAACTCGAGATCCAGGCGACCAAGCCGCTGGGCAACCAGCGCGACCTGGCGTTGGCCTATTCTCCCGGCGTCGCAGCACCCTGCCTGGAAATCCGCGACGATCCGGCGACCGCCGCCGATTATACCGGCCGCGCCAATCTGGTGGCGGTGGTCTCCAACGGCTCCGCTGTGCTCGGCCTCGGCAATATCGGCCCGCTGGCCTCCAAGCCGGTGATGGAAGGCAAGGCGGTCCTGTTCAAGAAATTCGCCGGCATCGACGTTTTCGACATCGAAATCGACGCGCCGGGAATCGACCGCATGGTGGAAACCGTCTCAGCGCTGGAGCCGACCTTTGGCGGCATCAATCTGGAGGACATCAAGGCCCCGGAGTGCTTCGAGGTCGAGGAACGGCTGAAGGCGCGCATGGGCATTCCGGTCTTCCACGACGACCAGCATGGCACCGCCATCATCGTGGCGGCGGCGGTGCTGAACGGGCTGGAGTTGGCGGGTAAAAAGATAGAGGACGTCAAGATCGTCACGTCCGGCGCGGGGGCGGCGGCGCTGGCTTGCCTAAACCTTCTGGTGTCGCTCGGCGCACGCATCGAGAATATCTGGGTCACCGACCGTTTCGGCGTCGCCTACAAGGGCCGCACCGAGGAAATGGATCGCTGGAAGGACCCATACGTCAAGGATACCCCTGCCCGCGTGCTGGCCGATGTCATTTCCGGCGCCGATGTTTTCCTCGGCCTGTCGGCGGCGGGCGTGCTGAAACCGGAATTGCTGGCCGAGATGGCGCCGAAGCCGCTCATCCTAGCGCTTGCCAATCCCAACCCCGAAATCATGCCGGAAATGGCGCGCGCCGCCCGACCGGACGCGATGATCTGTACCGGTCGTTCCGATTTTCCCAATCAGGTCAACAACGTATTGTGTTTTCCTTACATCTTCCGCGGTGCGCTGGATTGTGGCGCCAGCGCCATCAACGAAGAAATGAAGATGGCCGCGGTGCGCGCCATCGCGGCGCTTGCGCGCGAGGAGCCTTCCGACGTGGCGGCGCGCGCCTATTCAGGCGAAACGCCGATATTCGGGCCGGATTTCCTGATTCCCTCGCCCTTCGACCCGCGCCTGATCCTGCGGATCGCACCGGCCGTGGCCAAGGCCGCCAACGACAGTGGCGTTGCGACGCGGCCCATTGCCGACATGCCCGCCTACATCGACAAGCTGAACCGCTTCGTCTTCCGCTCCGGGCTGGTGATGAAGCCAGTGTTCTCGGCAGCCAAGACGTCGAACGCCAAGCGCGTCATCTATGCCGACGGCGAGGACGAGCGCGTGCTGCGCGCCGCGCAAGTGGTGCTCGAGGAAGGCATCGCCTCGCCGATCCTGATCGGCCGGCCGCATGTCATCGAGGTGCGCCTGAAGCGCTACGGGCTGCGCATCAAGCAGGGCGTCGACTTCGACCTCATCAATCCCGAGGACGATCCGCGCTACCGGCACTATGTCGATCTGCTGATCGAACGCGGCGGACGGCGCGGCGTCACCCCGGAAGCGGCCCGCACCATGGTTCGCACCGACAACACCGTGATCGCCGCCCTCGCGCTCCAGCGCGGCGACGCCGACGCGATGATCTGTGGGCTGGAGGGACGCTTTGCCCGGCACCTTCGAAACGTCACGCTCATCATCGGTGCACGCGCCGGCATCAAGGACCGCGACCTGTCGACGCTTTCCATGCTGATTTCCCAGCGCGGCGTGCTTTTCCTGACCGACACCTATGTGACGATCGATCCAACCGCCGAGGAGATCGCCGAGATGACGATCCTGGCGGCGGAGGAAATCCGGCGGTTCGGCATCGAGCCGAAAGCCGCCCTGCTGTCGCTTTCGGATTTCGGCTCACGCGATGCGCCAAGCGCGCAGAAGATGCGCAAGGCTGCCGAAATCCTGGCCCGCGTCGCGCCGGACCTCGAATGCGACGGCGAAATGCACGCTGATTCCGCCCTCTCTGAACATCTACGCCAGCGCGTGTTCCCGCATTCGCGGCTGAAGGGCGAAGCCAACCTGCTTGTGTTCCCGAGCCTGGATTCGGCCAACATCACGTTGACGGCGCTGCGCACCATGCTGGATGCGCTGCATGTCGGGCCGATCCTGCTGGGAACGGAAAAACCTGCCCATATCCTCACCCCCTCCGTTACATCGCGCGGCGTCGTCAACATGACGGCGCTGGCGGTGGTCGAGGCTTCCCAACAGGCGCAGGCCACGCTGAAGCTTCAGGATCGGATGGCTGAGACAGGTCCGGCAACAGGCTAAAGAAAAGGTTAACTCGCCGCAGGCTAGTGTCTTGCGAATCTGCCGGTGGGGCAAACCGATGAAGGGCAAAGGCTGGAGGCTGATATTGGTCGCCGTGCTGTTCGGCATGGCAGCCTCCTCCGCGGCTGTCGAAGCTGAGGCCGCCTCCCGCATATGCCGTCAACTGCAAGCCGAACTGGCCAGCCTGCCGCGTGGCGGTGGGAGCGCACGGCAGATCGGCAGATATGACGACGCCATCGACAGGCAGCGCGACCAGATCGCCAAGGCCCGGGATCGCGCGCGCAGCGCTGGATGCAATTTCTTCCTCTTCGGTGGCAGCGTCGCGCAATGCGCCTCGCTGAACGCGACGCTGGACCGCATGAACGGCAATCTCGA
The DNA here is from genome assembly GCF_031457045.1 of Mesorhizobium sp. BE184. Classification (NCBI taxonomy): domain Bacteria; kingdom Pseudomonadati; phylum Pseudomonadota; class Alphaproteobacteria; order Hyphomicrobiales; family Phyllobacteriaceae; genus Mesorhizobium; species Mesorhizobium sp. BE184. Next base: position 974,277 of record NZ_JAVDVU010000001.1, on the reverse strand, counting down.
TGCCCTGCAGCGCAAGCGCGAGCAGTTGGCGGGCGGCGGCGGCGGCCGGGCCGAACGCTACCGCATCCTATCCCGCCTGGATGCCCATGGCTGCAACCGGCCAGGCGTAGTAGAACGGACGGAAGCCAGGGTGGGCACTCGTGAATCGCTCCAGGAGACGCCGGAAGATCAGTTACGGCAGATCGAACAGATCGCCCCCGCGGACCAGCCTCGGCAAAGCGCGCACCTCATTATCAGTCCACCCGGGTTTAGCGGCTCGCCGAACGGCGAGTACCGCACAATGTGCGTGCGTACCTGCGATGGTTATTTCTACCCGATGTCCAATGCCGCCTCGCTTGGTGATTTCGAGCGCGACCAGAAGAACTGCGAGTCGAGCTGCCCGGGCACCGAGATGCAGGTGTTCTACCAGCGCGGGCTTGCCGAAGATTCGGCGAACATGACCTCGTCCGCCAATGGCCGTCCCTACAGCGAATTGCCGACCGCCTATCTCTACAAGAAGCCCGGCGTCGAGCGGCCCGTCAGCTGCGGCTGCAACGCGGCGGGAACGTTCTCGATCATCGGAGGCGGCTCCGTAACGGCGGGCCAGCCGGTTTCGGAAAGCTCGTCGGTGATGACCATGCCAGCCATCGCGCCGGCGCCGTCCAAAGCCACCAGGGCCAGCGCTGTCGAAGAGCCGGGCGTCACGCCAGCCATTTCGCACACGCCGGATCCGGACCGCAAAGTCAGGGTCGTCGGGCCAACGTTCCTTCCCGTCCCACCAGCGGCAACAGATCCGCAAGCTCCGGCCCCGACTCCAGTCCAGTAAGCGCTAGCCGGAGCGGCATGAACAGCGCTTTGCCCTTGCGGCCGGTCGCTTCCTTTATCGCACCGGTCCATTGCTTCCATATGGTCGCGCCCCACGGCTCGTCGGGCAGCAAATCGAACGCCTGCCGGAGGAAATCGCGGTCTTCCCTGGGGAATTTCGGCTTCTGGGCAGGGCCGTCATTGACGACGTTCCACCAGGCCACGGCGTCGCTCAACCGGTCGATGTTGCCGCGCACGGCATTCCAGAAAGGTTCGGCGCGTTCGCCTGAAATGCCGAGCACGAGGAGGCGGTCCTGCGCATCGGCAAAGGGCATGTGATGCAACAACGTCCGGTTCAGCACCAGCAGTTCGTCAGGGTCGAACTTTGAAGAGGATTTCGACGTGGTGGCCGGGTCGAAATTCTCCGCAAGCTCGCTCAGGGAGGGCACGGCATGAACGTTCTCGGACGTGCCGATCAGCACGGCGAGCGACGCCACCGCCATCGGCTCGATGCCGCCCGCGCGCAATCCTTCGATGGAGAGCGAGCCGCTGCGCTTGGAAAGCCCCTCGCCCGATGTGGTGGTGAGCAGATTGTGATGTCCAAATACCGGCGGCTCGGCTCCCAGCGCCTTGAACAGCGCGATCTGGACGCCGGTGTTGGTGACGTGGTCGTCGCCGCGAATGACATGGCTGATCCCCATGTCGATGTCGTCGACGACCGACGGCAGCGTGTAGAGGTAGGTGCCGTCCTCACGCACCAGGACCGGGTCCGACAGCGAGGCCAGATCGACCGTTTCGTCGCCGCGAACAAGGTCGTTCCAATGGACGTCCGTGCGTACGGGTTCCTGAGGGTCGCTTCTGAAGTTCGGCAGCAGGAAGCGCCAGTGCGGCCGGCGGCCATCGGACTCGTATTCGTTGATCTGGGCGGCGGTCAGCGTCAGCGCCTCGCGGCCGTAGACGGGCGGCAGTCCGCGCGTGCGGCGCACCTTGCGCCGCAGGTCGAGTTCCTCCGGGGTTTCGTAGCAGGCATAGAGGACGCCGGCCGCCTTCAGCCGCTCGACGGCGGCGTCATAGATTTCGACACGCCTCGACTGATAATCGGTCGCGTCGGGGAATATGCCCAGCCAGTGAAGATCGTAGAGGATGGAGTCGGCGAATTCCTGCGTCGACCGGGCGACGTCCGTATCGTCGAAGCGCTGGATGAAACGGCCCTTGTTCTTCTGCGCGAACAGCCAGTTGAAAAGCGCCGTGCGCGCATTGCCGATATGAATGCGGCCGGTCGGGGATGGGGCAAAGCGGACTGTGACTGTCATGGGCGCGGCGTAAAGGATGCTCTCGGCGTTGACAAGCGCGCCCCCGCGCACCGGTCGAGACATAGGGCATTGCCGCGTCCATGGGAAGCCGCCGTGTCCCCAGTCAAGGGCGGCTCGGTTCAGCCCCGGTCGCGGAACCGGTTGGTGATCGGATAGCGGCGGTCGCGGCCGAAATTCTTTTTGGTTATCTTGACCCCGGGCGCCGCCTGCCGGCGCTTGTATTCGGCTATATACAGCAGGTGCTCGATGCGCGTGACGGTCGCCCGCTCGTGGCCGCGCGCGACGATCTCGTCGACGCCCATCTCGTTTTCGACCAGGCATTCGAGAATATCGTCCAGCACCGGATAGGGCGGCAGCGAGTCCTGATCCGTCTGGTTTTCGCGTAGCTCGGCCGACGGCGCCTTGTCGATGATACTTGCCGGAATCACCTCGCCGGACGGACCGAGCGCGGTCGGCGGCACATGCGCGTTGCGCCAGCGCGATAGCCCGTAGACCTGCATCTTGTACAGATCCTTGATCGGGTTGAAGCCGCCATTCATGTCGCCATAGAGCGTCGCATAGCCGACCGACATTTCCGACTTGTTGCCGGTGGTGACGACCATCGAGCCGAACTTGTTGGATATCGCCATCAGGATCGTGCCGCGCGCCCGGCTTTGCAGGTTTTCCTCGGTGATGCCTTCCTTGGTGCCCTCGAACAGCGGCTTCAAAGCCTTCGAAAAGCCGTCCACAGGTTCGAAGATCGGCACGATGTCATAGCGGCAGCCCAGCGCGCGGGCGCAGTCCTCGGCGTCCTTCAGCGAATCCTTCGAGGTATAGCGGTAGGGCATCATCACCGCGCGGAGCCGCTCCTCGCCCAGCGCATCGACGGCGAGCGCCGCGCAGATGGCCGAATCGATGCCGCCTGAGAGGCCAAGCACCACATCCTTGAAGCCGTTCTTGTTGACGTAGTCGCGCAGGCCGAGCATGCAGGCGCGGTAGTCGGCCTCCTCGCGGTCCGGGATCCGCGACATCGGCCCGGCGCTGCACACCCACCCCTCGCCCCCGCGGCTCCAGGTTGTGATCGCCAGAGTCTCCTCGAACTGGCTCATCTGGAACGCCAGCGACTTGTCGGCTGCGATCGCAAAGGATGCGCCGTCGAAGACGAGTTCGTCCTGGCCGCCGAGTTGGTTGGCGTAGATGATCGGCAGGCCCGATTCGATGACCTGCCTGATGACGACCTGATGGCGCACGTCGATCTTGGCGCGGTAGTAGGGCGAACCGTTCGGGACCAGCAAGAGTTCGGCGCCGCTCTCGGCCAGTGTCTCGCAGACGGCAAGATCTCCCCAGATGTCCTCGCAGATGGGGATGCCCAGTCTGACGCCACGGAAATTCACCGGCCCGGCAATCTCGGGACCAGCCTGGAAGACGCGCTTCTCGTCGAACTCGCCATAATTCGGCAGATCGACCTTGTAGCGCTCGGCAATAACTTTGCCGTTGTCTGCAACGATGACCGAATTGTGCGTGCCGCTGTCGCGTTTCAGCGGCGTCCCCATGATGAAACCCGGGCCGCCATCCGAGGTTTCCTCGGCGAAGTCGAGGACGGCCCGCTCGCACGCCTTGCGGAAGGCCGGCTTCAGCACAAGGTCTTCCGGCGGATAGCCAGCGATGAAGAGTTCCGTGAACAACACGATGTCGGCGCCCTGACGTGCGGCATCCGCCCTCGCCTCGCGCGCCTTGGCGAGATTTCCGGCAATGTCGCCGACGGTCGGGTTCAACTGGGCGACGGCGATGCGAAGCGTATCGGGGGCGGTTTTTCTGCTCATGCCTGCGGATTTACCGTGGCCGCCCGCAACCGGCAACCGCAAACGCTTGGGCCATTGGAGAGTATGCCTCGGCTGCGCCAGCAATTTCACTTCCTGCGGACACGGGCAGCCTTTAGGACTGGCAGGAGGAATGCTTGGAGGCCGCCATGAACAAGACGATCGAGGACCTTGCCGCACGCTGGCTGAAGCCCGGCGCCGAAGGGCTGGGCAAGCTGGAAAGCAGGGTTTTGCAAAGCACGATCGAGCGCAAGACGATTGCGCACAATCCAAACGACGCCTATGCCGCGCATCAGAGTTTCGGCGACAAGGTGGCAGACGGCATAGCGCGCTTCGGCGGCTCCTGGACGTTCATCCTCGGCTTCCTTGCCTTTCTGGTCCTGTGGGCGATCGCCAATGCCTGGCTGCTGGGCCGCGACTCGTTCGATCCTTACCCCTTCATCTTCCTGAATCTGGTGCTGTCGATGATCGCGGCGCTGCAGGCGCCGGTCATCATGATGTCGCAGAACCGGCAGAGCCAGCGCGACCGGATCGACGCTGCGCACGACTACGCAGTGAACTTGAAGGCCGAAATCGAGATCATGGCGCTGCACGAGAAGCTGGACGAATTGCGCCATGCGCAGATGAGCGGCATGCCGGACCAGATCACCGACATCCGCAGCGACATCGCCCTTGTGGCCGAGCGATTGAAACGCATAGAGGACCGGCTGATGACCGCGAAATGGTCTTCAGGTCTTTGAGAACCGAAAGGCGATGACGCATACGATCCATCAGCTGATCGAGGAGTACGGGCTGATTGCTGTTTTCCTCGGCTGCCTTGCCGAGGGCGAAAGCGTCGCCATCCTTGCCGGCTTCTTCGCCCATCAGCATGTCTTCATTCCATGGCAGGCATTTGCGACGGCTTTTCTCGGCGCATTCGCCGGCGATACCGGATTCTTTGTGGTTGGCCGCAGCTTCGCCGATCATCCGTGGACCACAAGGATGCGGAACCGGCCCGGCTTCAGCCATGCCTACAGCCTCGTGCGGCAACACCCGAACGCCTTCGTGCTCGGAAACCGATTCATCTACGGCATGCGACTGGTGGGCGGGATCGCCGCAGGACTTTCAGGCATATCGTTGCCGAGGTTCGTGGTTTTGAACGTGATCTCGTCCGCAATATGGGCGGCGCTTTTCTGCGCCATAGGCTATGTGTTCGGACTGGGAGCCGAGCAGGTCGTCGGACGCACTCTGGTCCATCATGAAAGGCTGCTGATCGCGCTGGCAGTCGGGCTCGTGGTGGCAGTCGCGGCGTTCCTGCTGGCGCATCATGTCGCCAAGAGGGAGCGCAAGCACGGGCCTTGATCAGCCGCCGAGTTGCCGGTCGCCGCGATCGAGGATCAGCGGAATGATGAGGTCTTCCTCGTCGTCCAGGTGCCGGGTCAGCATCGCCAGCAATCGGTCGTTCTCGCCGGCATAGTCGTCGGCTGCGAAACGCTGCCTGTCCTGGCTTTCCTGCAATGCTTTGACAAACGCATTGGCCGCCGCCGCGTTGCGCTCCAGCGCATCATGGATCGTGTGATGATCGGCATCCAGAATGTCGAAGCCGCGCTTCAGCCGGCTCTCGGCCTTGGCGAAGATCGGGAAATAGTGCTGATCCTCGACATTGTGGTGGCCATCCAGATTGCCCAGAAAATGATTGAGGCGCGGCGCGAACCAGCGGGCAAATTCTGGCGCCGTGAGACGGCCCTCGCGATAGTCGGCGATACCCCCGCTGAGCAGACCGCCCAGGTCACGGAACATGTCGTGTCGCTGCAGCCAGAATCCAGCCATGCCATGGATGTTCTCATGCGCCTGCCATTCATTGCGTGGATATCTGTCCGCCAGCCAGCGCAGATCTTCCGGCAGGCCGGAGCGCTGTTCCAGCAATGGCAGGGGGGCGTCGTTCATGGCAGTCTCCTTTGGTAACCGCCATATAGGATGCGCCCGGCTAGATCGGTAGGCCGGTCAGCCGTTCGACGATGGCGATGATCCAGACACCTGCCGCGAGTACGATGGAAATCAGCACCGCCAGCGAACCGCAATCCTTGGCGAGCTGGATGTCGATGTGGAATTCACGCGAGATCGCATCGCAGGCAGCCTCGATGCCGGTGTTCAGCACCTCGACCAGGATCAGCACCAGAATGGAGGCGATCAGCAGGGCATAGATGGTCCAGCTCGAGGCGACGAACCAGCCGAGCGGCAGGGCGATGGCCAGCAGGATGAGTTCCTGCTGGAATGCGGCCTCGCTGCTGGCCAGTTTGCGGAAGGCCCTAACCGAATTATGGAAGGCGTCGATCAGCCGCTTCATGCGAGTTCCCTGAAAGCCCGACCGGGGAAGACTCGGTCGTCACCCCGGCAGATCGGTGCAAAGCGCGCTTATCTAACGTCTTTCAGCCGTCTGCAACATCGATCGTTGGCGAGGACCTCTCAAATTGCGGCAAGCCGTCGCCGATTTCGTAATAGTCGCCCTTGTCGGCGACAAAGATGTGGCTCTCACCCTTCAAGCCGCTCGGCCTGTCGAAGGCGCCGGCCATGACGGAAACGTAATCGTTGTCGATTGGCTTCCAGAACAGCGCCGAGCCGCAGGTCCGGCAAAAGCCGCGCCTGGCGAATGCCGAGGCCGCGTACCAGCTTACATTGTCCGCTCCTTCAATGGCGATATCGGCGTCGGCGACATTCGTCGCCGCGTAATAATGGCCGGTCTGCCTGCGGCATTGCGAGCAGTGGCAATAGACGACGCCACGCAAAGGGCCTCGGGTGACGAACCGAACCGCGCCACACAGACACGAACCAGTGTGATTTGCTGCCATGGTGTCCTCCTATCCGGCGATAGCCTTATCCAGCGATCATATGGCCAGCGCGCAAGACGGCGCGTGAGAATACGACATGCAAGCGCGGGAATGCCCTGGGATGGCGGCCCCCGTCACACCCTGTGGTAGAAACGGGATCAATAAAAGCCCCGGAAAGCCGGCAAATTAAGGAAACTTTAGCGCGAGCTGGGCTAATTTGATGCAAGCGAAGATCGCAATCGGAACGCGACCCTTCGCCATGTGCCAACGGTAAGGTCTGCACTTGCCCGCCCGGCAATGGCGAACCATCGGTGGTTTGAGGGGATTGATAGGTCTTTCATGCAACCGGCTGTCGCGTCACCGGAAGTAACCACTGACATTGCCGGCACCGTGGTCGCCACGATGCGCCAACTGGGCGTTCTCGGCCTGCCCCGCAACTATGAAATCTTCTACGAAGTGCTGAGCGGTCCGACTTCCGAGCTGAGCCTCGCCGTCGTCGGTCTGGGGAACCGGCCGACGCAGGAGGAACTGGACGCCATCAGCCATAGGTTTTTCGCCCACAATCATGGGCAGAGCGTCGTCGAACAGGCGCGCGACGTGCTCGCGCAGGAACTGGAAGATGTCGCATCCCTGCTGCGCAGCGAACGCACCCACATGGAAAAATACGGCAGGATTCTCGACGAAACGTCGGATGGGCTGAACAGCCGCAGCGCGATCTCGAAGGACTTGCTGCAAAAAGTGGTCAGCGCCGTATCGATGGCAACCACTTCGACCATCGATCACAGCAAACATGTTGCCGCGACCCTGCACGACAAGACGGCCGAACTGGAAAGCGTCAAGTCGACGCTGGAGGAATACAAGCGCCTCGCCGACACAGATCCGCTCACGCAAATCTGGAACCGGCGGGCTTTCGACAAGGAAATCGCCCGCATCTACAACAGCGACCGCGGCATCCTGTTCAACGCACTGATCCTGGCCGATATCGACCGCTTCAAGGATATCAACGACCGCTTCGGCCATCCGGTGGGCGACAAGATCCTGCAGCAGATCGCCGACATTTTCCGCACCAGCATCGGCGCCAACATGTTCGTGGCGCGCACCGGCGGCGAGGAATTCGCCCTCATCGTCGAGGGCGTCAGCGAGGACATGACATTCGAGGTCGCCGATCGTATCCGCCTGCTGATCGAGCAGACGTCGTTTTCCAGCAGCCAGACCGGCGCCAATTACGGGAAAGTCTCCGTTTCCATGGGCGTTTGCATGGCCTCGGAAGCCGACAGCCCCGAAGACCTGTACACCAAGGCCGACCGCGCCCTCTATCGTTCCAAGGTCGAGGGCCGCAACAAGGTCACGCGGCATTCGGTCATGGCCGGGCGCACCGGCAAGAACTGGATGCTGTACAAGAAGGACTGAGATTTAGGGATCGAACCGTCGGCCAATGCCGACAACAAAAAATGGCGCCGTCTCCGGCGCCATTTTTCATTTCGATCAGGCCTATTCCGCGGCTTCTGTCCGTTGCGGACGGACGTGGTTCTTCTTGAGCAGGTCCGAAACGAGAAAGGCCAGCTCGATTGCCTGATCTGCATTGAGGCGCGGGTCGCAATGCGTGTGATAGCGATCCTGCAATTCCTCGGCCGTGATGGCGCGGGCGCCGCCGGTGCATTCGGTGACGTTCTTGCCGGTCATTTCGATATGGATGCCGCCGGGATGCGTGCCCTCGGCATGATGCACGTCGAAGAAAGTCTGGACCTCGGTCAGAATGCGCTCGAACGGACGCGTCTTGTAACCGGCGGCGGTAATCGTATTCCCGTGCATCGGGTCGCATGACCAGACGACGCTTCGGCCGGCCTTCTTGACCGCGCGCACCAGCTTGGGCAGGTGTTCGCCGACCTTGTCGGCCCCGAAGCGGGCGATGAGGGTCAGGCGGCCTGGCTCATTCTCCGGATTGAGGAGATCGATCAGCTCCAGCAAGCCATCGGGCGTCAGCGACGGACCGCACTTCAGGCCGAGCGGGTTCTTGATGCCGCGGCAATATTCGATATGGGCATGGTCGGGCTGGCGCGTGCGGTCGCCGATCCAGATCATATGGCCGGAGGTCGCATACCAGTCGCCGGAGGTGGAATCGACGCGGGTCAACGCCTCCTCATAGCCCAGCAGGAGGGCTTCGTGGCTGGTGTAGAAATCGGTCTCGCGCAGTGCGAAGTTGGTTTCCGAAGTGATGCCGACCGCACGCATGAAATCCATGGTTTCGGTGATGCGGTTGGCGAGCGCCTCATAGCGGTCGGCCTGCGGGCTGTCGGCGACGAAGCTCAGCATCCAGCGATGGACGTTTTCCAGGCTGGCGTAGCCGCCCTGCGCGAAGGCGCGCAAAAGGTTCAGCGTTGCCGCCGATTGACGGTACGCCATTTCCTGCCTCGCAGGATCGGGAATGCGCGACCTGGATTCGAACTCGATGCCGTTGATGATGTCGCCGCGATAGCTCGGCAGCGCTACGCCGTCCTTGGTTTCCGTATCGGAAGAACGCGGCTTGGCGAACTGACCGGCGACGCGGCCGACCTTCACCACCGGCTGCGAGCCGGCGAAGGTCAGCACGACCGACATCTGCAGGAAAACACGGAAGAAGTCGCGGATGTTGTCGGCGCCATGCTCGGCGAAGCTCTCGGCGCAATCGCCGCCCTGAAGAAGGAACGCCTCGCCTGCGGCGACGGCGGCCAGATGCTTCTTCAGCTTGCGCGCCTCGCCGGCAAAGACCAGCGGCGGGAAGGTGGCCAATCGGCCTTCGGTTTCCTTGAGTGCGTTCAGGTCCGGATAGGACGGCACCTGCTGGATAGGCTTGGCTCTCCAGGAATTCGGCGACCATTTCGTCATTTCGGCACCCAACGCGCTTTGCAGGCGGCAACAATTGCCCGCAGCCCTGCCCCATATGGGGTTGGCGGCTCAATACATGAAGCCAGTTGGCTATTCTAGCCCGGATTTGGCCGCAAAGCGACGGACCGTTCTCCTCGCGTCGCTACAGGACAACGCATCGATGATGACCCCAAGTCAGTGACGGAGTGATTCGCGACGGCCATTGTTTGCCAGCAAAGTCTTCGCTCAATTTTGAGGCAGGAAACGAAAGCGCCTGCTTGCGCGCCATCTTCGTTTAAGCATCGTTAATTTTCGCCGATTTACCTCATCCTTCCGTTAGGGAAGCTGTGGCTCCCTTACCACGCCATCATGCGGACTCGGCAGTTCTGGCGATATTTTTCATGGACTCTGATCAAGCGGTGTTACTCTTCGTAACAATAAGAAGGGTTGTGGGGCGGAAGATATGATTCGGGTCGCAAGACCGCGCCAATCAATGCTGACACGTCTTTTTAGCCGCACGGGTAAGCGAGCGCCGCTTACGCCGGTTTCATCGATGAGGAATTTCTGGGGGCTCATGCGGGCCTACTGGTTCTCCAGCCGGTGGAAAGAAGCCTGGGCGCTGACGCTGGTGATCGCGCTGTTGACGGCGCTGTCGAGCAAAGCCGGCGTCTGGTTTGCCGAAGCCTCCGGCGAATTGGTAAATTCCATCGCCTTCTTCCATGACGCCGCCAACACCACGCCGCTGGCCTCGCTTCTCGGCAATGCCGGGATGCTGGTCCTGCTGGTGTTGTTGAAGGATGCAGGCATTACAGGCGCGCGCACGTTCGTTTCATCGACGTTGCACCGCAAATGGCGGGGCTGGCTCGATAGCCGCTTCAACGAAGCGCTGCTCGATTCCAACCATACGCATTTCCATGCCCAGCATGGGGCCGACACTTCCGTACCCGACAACATCGACCAGCGCGTGCAGGAATCGATCAAGGGCCTGACCGGCGGCGCCATCGGACTCGCCATGGGCGTCATGGCCGTCGCAAGTTCGCTTTTCTTCGTTGGTCAGAAGCTGCTTTCCATTTCCACCGAAGTCACCGGGCTGGAATTCCTCGGCCACTATGGCAGCGCGGTACTGACTTTCGTCGCCGTTGCGATCTATGTCCCTGTCAACACATGGATCGCCATAAAGCTCGGCGGCCTGCTGGAGCGCCTTTCCATCGGCATGCAGAAAGCCGAGGGGAGCTACCGTGGCGAGTTGACGACCTTCCTGCGCCGGTCATTCCATGTGGCTGCATCGCGCGGCGAGCGAGTGCAGAAAGAAATGCACGAACGGCTTTATGTCGATATCGACAGCACGTGGGCGCGGCTGAACAAGGTCCATGCCGGCTACACATCTTTCGAACTGGTCTATAATTTCGTCGGCGCCCGCATCGTCGCCTATGGACCAGGGCTCATCCCGTTCATCAACCACCGCATCGACCTCAAGGGCTACATAACCGGCGCGGAACTGGTGAATTCGCTGATCAGCCAGTGCTCATGGTTCATCCATGTCATGCCGGCGATCGCGACGCTGCGCGCCAACACCAAGCGCGTTATGGATCTGGCAGAGGCGATCGAGAACGTCCAGCAGCCTGCCGCGTTCTACCGCCAGACCGGCCAGTCGGATTTCCGCTACGCCACGCAGAACCCTGTTTTCGGCCTGACTATCCAGCATCTGGAGCTGACGCATCAGGGTCACGAAACGACCCCTTTCCTCGCCACCGAGCGGTTGCGTTTCCGGCGCGGGGAATGGACCTTCCTGAAAGGCGAGTCCGGCTGCGGCAAGACTTCGCTCATCAAGGCGATCAACGGCCTTTGGCCCTACGGCAAGGGCACCATCGTGTTTCCGGAAGGCGTGAAGACATTCTACGCCGCGCAGGAAGTGAAGTTGCCCCAGATTTCACTGAAGGAACTGGTCTGCCTGCCGGGGTCGGCGGAAGACCATTCCGACACGCGTGTCGCATCGGCGCTGCACAAGGCGGGGTTGGGTGAATTCATCGAATACCTCGGCGAAACCAGCCGCGAGGGCAAGAGCTGGGACCAGGAGCTTTCAGGCGGCCAGAAACAGAAGCTGGTGGTCGGGCGCATTCTCCTCCAGCAGCCCGGCCTGCTGTTCCTCGACGAGGCCACGGCGGCGCTCGATCCCGACGGCAAGACGGCTTTCCATCAGGCGATCAAGGACAACTGCCCGAACGTCACCGTCATCAGCGTCATGCATGAGCCGGTGCCACCCCGCTCGCTGACAGGCGAAGAGTTCTATCACAGCGTGCTGACGATCGCCGACGGCGCGGCGAGCAAGAAGCCGCTGCAGCCCACCCTGCCGGCCGAGATCACCAAGATCCTGGCGCGTCCGCCTGCCATGGACGATGGCTGGCTGCGCATCCCACGCGTCAGGCTGAAGCAGAAGTAGTTAGTCGATCCGCTTGCCGTTCTTCACGCGATAGGTCGGCTTGTACATGGTGACCAGTTCCTCGGCGGCGGTGGGGTGCACCGCCATGGTGCGGTCGAAATCGTCCTTGGTCAGTTCAGCCTTGATTGGAATGCCGAGAAGCTGCGCCATTTCGCCGGCGTCGGGTCCCAGGATGTGAGCGCCCAACACCTTGCGGCTCTTGGCGTCGACGACCAGCTTCATCAGCATTTTTTCCTGACGGCCCGAAAGCGTGTGCCGCATCGGCCTGAACGTCGCGCGATAAATCTCGACCTCGTCGAAACGCTTCACCGCCTCGTCTTCCGACAGGCCGACTGTGCCGATTTCAGGCTGCGAAAACACCGCCGTGGCAATCGTCTCGTGATCGGGACGGGTCGGGTTGTCCTTGAAGGCCGTCTCGATGAAGCACATTGCCTCGTGGATCGCCACCGGCGTCAGTTGGACGCGGTTGGTCACGTCGCCTATGGCCCAGATGTTGTCGATATTGGTGCGCGAATAGGCATCGACCTCAATGGCGCCGGTCACGCCAGTCTCGATGCCGGCCGCTTCCAGTCCAAGCCCCTCGGTGTTCGGCGTACGACCGATGGCGAGCATGACCTGATCGACCGTCAGCACCTCACCGCCGGTGACGGTCACGTCCAGCCTGCCGTCAGGGCGTTTTTCGACCTTCTCGGAAATCGAATGGCAGAGAATCCTGATGCCCTTCGTCTCCATGGTTTCATGCAGGGTTCGGCGAAGATCCATGTCGAAGCGGCTGAGTATCTCGGTGCCGCGGTAAACCAGCGTGGTGGCGACGCCGAGGCCGTGGAAGATGTTGGCAAATTCAACCGCGATGTAGCCACCGCCCTCGATCATGATCGCCTTCGGCAATTCGGCCAGATGAAACGCCTCGTTGGAGGTGATGCAATGCTCGTGGCCGGGCAACGCCGGATGCAGCGCCGGACGCCCGCCGGTGGCGACGAGAATCTGGTCGGCGGTTATTGTGCGGCCCTCGGCCTCGAGCCGAACTGTATGCCTGTCGACCAGTACGGCGCGCGTCTGGAAGGTCTCGCCGCCGGCGCCCTGGACGTTATTGCGGTAGATGCCCTCGAGGCGGGCGATCTCGCGGTCCTTGTTGGCGATCAGTGTCGGCCAGTCGAAACGGGCCTGCGGCACCGTCCAGCCATAGCCGGCCGCATCCTCGAAATGTTCAGGGAACTGGGAGGCGTAAACGAAAAGCTTCTTCGGCACGCAGCCGCGGATGACGCAGGTGCCGCCGAAGCGGTATTCCTCGGCTATGCCAACCCGCTTGCCGAGCGCCGCGGCGACCCTTGCCGCCCTCACCCCGCCGGAACCGCCACCGATGACAAAGAGGTCGTAATCATAGGCGGCCATGCGATGCTCCTGCAGTTCGTTATTGCGAAATCACAGGTAGGCTGCGGAAAGGCAAAAGAAAAGCCCGGCAGAAGCCGGGCTTTCGGTTGTGTCCATGCTGCGAGGATTATTGCTTTGGAGCTGCCGGCGTGGCGGGAGCCGCTGGTGCTGCCCCACCCGCGGGTGCGGCGGGCGCAGCTCCGTCTGCTGGCGCCGCAGGCGCAGGCGCCTTGGCATTTACGGCAGCGGCAAGCGACTCGCCAACCTGCTGGGCCAGATCACGGGCAACGCCGTTCTGCCAGATTTCAGCCGCCTTGCCCAATTCACGCGTAACGATCGGACCGCTTTCCAGAAGCTTCTTACCCGCCTCCGAATTGTAGAACGCAGCAATGTCGGTAAGCTCTTTCTCGGAGAAGCCCTTGGCGTAGGCCGTCGCCGCCTCTTTTTCGAGGTCGGCGCGCCGCGCCGCCATGGCAAGCGTCTTTTCCTTGATGGTCTTGGTGATCAGGTCGCCCATGTCGGGGTTCTTCTGGATAAGCTGCTGCTGCAGCGCGCCAGCAGCCTGCGGCAGGATCAGGTCGAACTGATCGGTGGCGTGGATCGATGCGATCGCCGCATGAGCCGCCTTCAAGTGCGCTTCGCTGATGTCCTGTGCGAAGGCCGGGAAAGAAAAGGCGATGAAGGCGGATGTCGCCGCCATGGCTGACAGGCGGCGGATGCGGGTATGCAGCGTCATTCAACAAAACTCCCTGGTTTATCGGGCAGCGTGGACGGTTTCGATGCCACCGTCGCCGGCTATGATAGCCATATCCGCCAGCCCAATGAAAAGACCGTGTTCGACCACACCCGGAATGGCGTGAAGAGCATTCGACAGCGCTCTTGTATCCGGAATGCGGCCAAAAGATGCATCGAGTATGAAATGCCCGCCGTCTGTAACAAAAGGCTGGCGATCCGTCACCCTCAATGTAACGGCGCCAGACAGGCCGAGCCCGCTTGCCGCTTCGGCGATGGCGATCTCAGTGGCTTTGAGGCCGAATCGATTGACTTCGATGGGCAGCGGAAAACGGCCGAGCGTCCCGACCATCTTGGTCTGGTCGGCGATGACGATCATGCGAGCGGAAGCGACGGCCACGATCTTTTCCCGCAGAAGTGCGCCGCCGCCACCCTTGATCAGTGTCAGGGCGGGGTCCAATTCGTCGGCGCCATCGATCGTCAGGTCGAGCTGAGGCGTCTCATCCAGCGTCGACAGCGGCACGCCCAGTTCGTTGCACAAGGCCGCCGTTCGCTCCGACGTCGCGACACCGAGCACCCGGAAGCCGGTGGCGACCTTGGCCGCCAGCAGGCGGACGAATTCCTCGGCCGTCGTGCCGGTGCCGATTCCGAGCCGAATGCCATCCGAGACATGGGCCAGCGCCGCCCTTGCGGCCTCGATCTTCAACTGCCTGGCATCCATGGAAAGTTCGCCCCCGTTGGGCGCTCCTAGCATTTTTGGCGGACGGGTCAAAGGGTAGCCCAGGGACCAATCACCGGTTGCCTGATCGGCGGCGAGCGGCTATCGCCTGCGGCAGCGCAAAAAGACAGGATCCTTCATGAAACGCCCGATCGTTGTTTTCGACCTGGATGGCACGCTGATCGACACCGGTCCGGATCTTCTCGACAGCCTCAATCACAGCATTGCCGGCGAAGGCATTTCCGCTGTCGATCCGATGGCGATCCGGCGCTATATCGGCCACGGTGGCCGGGCGATGATCGAGTATGCCTATGCCGACCGGCAGAAGGCGATATCGGAAACGGACCTTGATCGGCTCTTCGACATCTATCTCGACCACTATACGCGCAACATCCCCGGCAAGTCGCTCCCCTACCCGGGCGTGCTGGAAGCGATTGCCCGTCTCGAGGACGCCGGCTACGCGCTCGCCGTTTGCACGAACAAATACGAGGCCAGTTCGCTGACGCTGATCGAGGCGCTGGGGCTCACCAGGCATTTTACCGCCATTGCCGGACAGGACACTTTTCCTTTCAAGAAACCGGACCCGCGGCACCTCTTCGAAACCATACGACTGGCCGACGGCGACCCGGAACGGGCCGTCATGGTTGGCGATTCCAAAACCGACATCGATACGGCAAAAGCCGCGGGAATCCCGGTCGTCGCCGTCGATTTCGGCTATACCGACCGGCATGTGCGGGAGTTCGAGCCGACCGCGATCATCTCGCATTTCGATGAGCTGACGGTCGGGTTGGTCGAGCGCATGATGAATGCCGCCAGCGGCGGGCGGCAAGCCGGATAAAGCGCCCAGTCAGGTGGTTGACTTAGGCCCGGCCGCTCCCTTATATCGCGGCGCGTCAGGCCTTCGGGCCGCGGCGGGCGATTAGCTCAGCGGGAGAGCACACCCTTCACACGGGTGGGGTCGTAGGTTCAATCCCTACATCGCCCACCATTTCCCTTGAACTTTAAGCTCGATCCGCCCCGGTCTCAGGCAGACGGCGCGCGCGTCTGCTCGGTGGCTTCCAGCGCCTGCTTCAGCCGCGCATCCCTGTCATAGACATCGTTGAAATACTCGACCTTGCCCGACATATCCGGCCAGGCGGTGAAGTACGATACGTAAACGGGAATCTTGCGTGTCACCTTGTCCACCGAATGGCCGGCCTTGATCTTCTTTGCGATATAGTCGACGGGCTTGTTCATCACGGCGGCGGCCATGCCGCGCGGATCCTGCAGGCGCACGCAGCCGTGGCTGAGCGCACGCATGTCGCGCTGGAAGAACGCCTTTTGCGGGGTGTCGTGCATGTAGATCGCATGCTTGTTGGGGAACAGTATCTTCAATTCGCCCAGCGCGTTGGCCTCGCTCGGCTCCTGGCGGATCGCGTAAGGCACTTTCGAGCCGTAAGCGCCCCAGTTTACCGAGGACGATGGGATACGCTTGCCACGCGAATCGGTCACCTGATAGCCCGCCCGGTCCAGGTAGCCCGGATCGCGGCGCAGACGCGGCAGCATCTCGTTGACGATGATGGACTGCGGCACGCCCCAATACGGATTGTAGTCAACCTGCTCGATCTCGTCGTAGAAGAATGAAGTCTGGTTGGTGATCTTGCCGATCACCGCCCGCATCTTCAGCTTCTCCTCGCCGCCGTCGATGTAGCTGGCGGTAAAGGCAGGCTGATTGATGAAGACGCGGGGGCTGCCGAGATCGGACGGCAGCCAACGCAACTGCTCCATGGCATACTGGACTTTGTCGAGTCGGTCGGCCTTGGACGTGCCAGCAAGCGCGGCAACGGTGCGCGGGCCGACGACGCCGTCGCCCTTCTCGCCGGCTTTCTTCTGCGCCGCCTCGATCACCGGGACCAGTTCGGGCACGTATGTCTCGCTGGAGGCCAGCCGCACAAGCGTTTCGCCATATTCGCCGCCCATCTCGTCATCGAGATCGCGGGCGATCAGCGCCAGCAGCTTCGGCAGTTCCGGGCTGGTCTGGCCAGGCTTGAGCATAAGCTTCGGATCGACGACAATTTCGTTTTCGGTCGTCGCCTCGAGTGCCTCCAGTTCGGCGCGCAGGGCCTTGTACTCGGCGTTCTGCGGATGCCAGGATTCGAGATAGGCTTGCGGCGCCGGCGTATGGGCCAGCGTATCGAGCACACTGACCATATCGAGCGGCTTGGCCGGGAAGTCGTAATAGCCCGAAATCCGGTTGGGATCGATGCGGCCGCTGCGGGCGTCGTGAACGTAGCGCAGAACGCGCGCCGACAGAGCCATCTCGAAACGGATCAATTCCTGGAGGCGCGCTCCGGCATCCTCCGCAGGATTTCCTGCCGCTGGAATCTGCACCGCATAGTCGGCCGGAACCAGCCCATGGCTTGCGGCCTCGCTTAGTACCCGGACGGCCTCCCTGGCGCGCTCGTTGGCGCTGGAGCCTGACACCCAGATGAATTCGGGATTGGCGGAATAGTAAGCAAGCAGCGCCTTGCCGATGTCGCGCTCGGCCAACAGATCATAGCCGTTCAGGCCGGACAACGCTTCGCGGAATGCCACGTCGGCGGTCGAGGGATCAAACGCGGCTTTCTGAACCGTTGCCCCGGTGGTTACGGGTTCGCCGCCGATCAGCGACGAGAAGTCGACTCGCGCCAGCGAATCCGCCTTGTAGGTGTAATAGCTGGGGCTGCTGATCCTGGCGGCCCCGCCGCCGCTTGTGGAGGTTCTGGCGGCAGTATTCTTTCTCGGTTTGGGTGCTGGCGGAAATTCTCCGGCCGGCTGGCGCGAATGCCGCACGCCACCGCCGAAAAGTGACTCGAAGAACCCCTGCGCTCCGGCTTGTGGCGCACCGAAAACCAATGTCGCGGCGACCGCCAAAGGCAGCACGACTGTTCTTCTGTCCAAGCATTTCATGGATCACCCGCTTCCGGCCAGTGCCGGATCCCTCTTCCGCAATGCCCGAGCCTCGCCGGCGGCGTGGCGGATGTATGACACGACTATACCGATTCATACCGATTTCGTTAAGCTTCCATAAATTTCCGCAGGGTTGTTGCAGAAGCGTTTCACAAAACGGTGAGCCGCCGGGCGCCAAGCAGAGCCGGCCGGCCGGCCGGCCATGCAGCAAACCCTTGCACGCCATGACACCGGCCCGACAGAGAAGCCCGTTCGGAAGATATTTTGTCGAAGAAGGCCCTCGGCCTCAGTGAACGACCAGATGACGTTTGCGGACGAAATCGACGGCGCGCGTGACGACGGCGCGGTCGGCCAGGATCCGGCGGTGGCCGAGACCGTCGGCCCAGTGAAGCCGGACATGGGGACCGGCATCGGCATAGCGCTGCGCGTGCCAGGCCGGCACTTCCTTGTCGTCAGGAGCGTGGACAACCAGCGTTGGCACGGGAGTTTCGGCAAGCTGCCTTTCACCCATAAATTCGTCGAGCGGACGGCCGGAAATGCGTTTCACCCTGCCCGCCATGGCCTTCTGTGACCGGGGGCCGACATTGAGCATCCGGCTGAAGTCGGCGAACACCGCCGGCATCGAGCTGGGCGCGGCGACCAAAACAAGGCATTCGGTGGCAAGCGGCGGAATTCCCGGGACCGATCCCGCGGCGGCATTTGCGGCCACGGCGCCGCCAAAGGAGTGGCCGACGACGGCCGCGAAAGGACCAAACCATTGGCCCACCTGCGCCGCCGCCTCCACCGCGCTGACAAGGTTGAGCCGGCGTCCCGGCGATTGGCCATGGCCGGGCAGATCCAGCGATACGACCTTGTAACCGGCGTTGCGGTAGCCTTCGATCAGGCTGCGCATATATTCGGTGCGCGACCGCCAACCATGCATGACGAGGACAGTGCCCGCGGCCGCCCTGCCCTGCGGCCGGAACTCATGCGCGACGATGCAGCCGCTTCTGGTTTTCAGCCGATGGTGGCGCGCCTCGCTCATGAATGACGACGCCCGCGTCACAGCACGGCGCTCGCCCTCGGTCATCTTCTTCGGGCTTGGCGTGCGGCAGAAAAGCTCGAAGGCGGCCCTGCCCGTGAGTGCGGGAGCGACACGCTCGCCGAAGCCGAACGCACCGCGGATGACCTTCAAACCAAATGGTGCCATATTCCGAATCCAAAAGCCGATCGTTCAACCATGAACATGTTAGTTCAACCATGAACAATAAACAAGACCTGCCCTGGGACAATCCGCGCTTCCGCAACTGGGTTGCGGTCGCCCGCGCCTGCCATGTCCTGGAACGGACGCTGACGGCCAAGCTGGCGCCGCTGGACCTGAAACCGGCGCAACTCGACGTGCTGATGAACCTTTACCGCCACCCCGGCATGTCGCAGCACGACCTTGCGCGCAAGCTGCTGGTCGGACGATCCAACATCACCATGCTTCTGCCGCAGCTTGAAAAGCGCGGCCTGCTTCGCCGTGAAAGCGACGGCAAGGACAAACGCATCCTGCGCCTGGAACTGACCGAGGCTGGAATAACCCTTCTGATGAAAGCGCTGAAAGTGCATACGGCGCTGATCGAGACCGCCATGGGTCAATCGACGCTGGAACAATGCGACCTGATCGGCGAACAAATGCGCAAGATCACCGAGGCGCTCGATAGCGCCTGACAGCCCGGTCGCTCACCACATCGATTTTCGGGCACGCTCCGGCCATTCAATGTCGTAGGCATCGCCGTCGATCGCCTTGCGGCTGGCGACTTCCAGTATCTGGCCGGGCGTCGGCAGCGATTTCGGATCGACGTGCTTTTCGGGGTTCCACAAATCCGAGCGATGAATGGCGCGGGCGCATTGGAAATAGACCGAATCGATCTTGACGATTGTGACAGACCGCGCCGCTTTTCCTTCGACGGTGAAAGAGGAACACAGGTCCGGGTCCGCGGTGATGTGCGCGTTTCCGTTGACCCGCAGCGTGGTGCCGGAGCCCGGCACGAGGAACAGCAGGGCAACACGCGGATCGCGGATGATGTTGCGCAACGAGTCGGCGCGGTTGTTGCCGCGGCGATCGGGCATCATCAGCGTCTTCTCGTCATGAATGCGGATGAAGCCGGCAAGATCGCCACGCGGCGAGCAATCCAGTCCCTCCGGTCCGCTCGTCGCCAATGCGACGAAGGGCGACGCCTCGATGAGGGCGGCATATTCAGGAATGACGTGGTCCAGTTCCTTCACCAGCGACGTTTGACCGGGCACACCATAAAGGGTTTCGAGCTGCTCGATGGATTCTATCCTGGACATTGGCCTGGACATTGGGCACTCCGGAAAAGCGTCGCGCGTTGTTCTAGCGATCGCGGCTCAAGCCTTTTGCTTCAAGCTCGGCAAGATAGTCGTTCCACCGGGTTACATGCTCGTGACCGAGCGTGTGGAGATAGTCCCAGGTGAAAATACCGGTGTCGTGCATGTCGTCGAAGGTTATGCGCACGGCATAATTCCCGACCGGCTCGATCTTGAAAATAGCAACCTCGCGCTTGCCCGGCACCGTTACCCGCTGCTCCGGCGAATGTCCCTGCACTTCGGCGGACGGCGAAAGCACGCGCAGCAGTTCCGCCGGCAACTGGAACGGCTGATGGCCGGGGAAGCTCACGGTCAGCAGTCTGCGGTCCTTCGAGACCCTCAATTCGGTGGGCGCAGTCATGCACGTCTCTCCCTCCGCTTCCGGTTACGCCGGATTTGCTCCGAGTTAAAGCCGCAAACAATTGCATCGACTGCGCAAGCTGGTCATTGTGGGCTCAGGCTCCGATTCATGCCCTGTGAGGAAGATACGATGCGCACACTGCTTTTCGCTTTGCCCGCCCTGGCTCTCATGGCCCTCTCCTCGACAGCAGCCCGGGCTGAGGACTGCACGGAGGCGCCGGACCAGATGTCGGCGAACGAATGCGCCGACAAGGCCTATCAGGCATCGGACGCCGAACTGAACAAGCTCTACAAACAGATCGAAGGCCGGCTCAAGGACGATGCGGATACGCGCAAGCTGCTCGTCACGGCGCAAAAGGCGTGGATCGGGTTCCGCGACGCCGAATGCGACTTCTCGAGTTCCGGCGTGGCTGAGGGAAGCGCCTATCCGGCAACCGTATCGATGTGCCTCGACGGCATCACGCAGGGCCGCATCGATACGTTCCGGGGCTACCTCGATTGCGAGGAAGGCGACATGAGCTGTCCGGTGCCGGCGGCGAACTAGGCGTTTCGCTTCCGCGGTCACCGGAACGCGGAAAACAGCATGAAGGTTGGCCGCTGGCGTTCCTCAGCCAATGCGGGGTCCGCGGCGATCTGGCTGTCTGTCGGCCCCCATTCCTCGATGTGGGCCGGCGTGAAGCCAGCCTCACGGAGAAGCCTGAAATAGGTCGCGATGGTGCGATGCTGCTTGACCACGCCCGACGCCAGCCAGTCGGTCGTGCGCGGGCCTTCGACCAGATAATCGTCGACGGGCCAGACCTTGCGACCATCGCCATCGACCGTCCAGCCGGGGCGCGAGGGCGCGGTCAGCAACGGATGCTCGGCTGAAAACACCAGCCTGCCGCCCGGCTTCAGCGCGCGATGTACGGTGTTGAGCATGGTGTCCAGATCGACGATGTAGTGGAAGGCGAGCGAGCTGTAGACAAGATCGAACGACGCAGCCGGCAGCATCAACTGTTCGAGATCGGCGATTTCGTAGCGGATATTTGGGTCCTGCGTTTCATTCCGCGCCCGCTCCAGCATGTTACGCGAGACGTCGAGCCCCAGGACATCGAAGGCCCCCTGCTCGCGCGCCCAGCGGCAGAACCAGCCGAAGCCGCAGCCGAGATCGATGACCGATGCGCCGCTCAATGGCGGCAGCAACGCCCGCAGCGACGGCCATTCCGGTGCGCCCGCCAGTCCGTGGACCGAG
The DNA here is from genome assembly GCF_031457045.1 of Mesorhizobium sp. BE184. Lineage (NCBI taxonomy): Bacteria > Pseudomonadati > Pseudomonadota > Alphaproteobacteria > Hyphomicrobiales > Phyllobacteriaceae > Mesorhizobium > Mesorhizobium sp. BE184. The sequence goes on along the minus strand of NZ_JAVDVU010000001.1, from coordinate 952,599 downwards.
CGCGGCAGGCCGCTATAACCTTTGAAGAAACGCGGATCGTCATAGATGTTCTGTGTCATGGCCTGTTTCATCAAGATCGGGCGCTGCCGTGGCAGGACGCGTCGCGTCGCAGACGCGATATAACCAAAGTCCGAGACATCCTATCTTGAACCTTGCGCCCGATCGTATCACATAGCGGTATATAACGGCGCGGGCAGCGCGCTGGCCAAGGGAACGGAAACGCATGGACATGATCGACCCATTCGGTCGTACCATCAACTACCTGCGGGTGTCGGTCACCGACCGCTGCGACTTCCGTTGCACCTACTGCATGGCGGAGAACATGACGTTCCTGCCCAAGAAAGACCTCCTGTCGCTGGAAGAGCTCGACCGGCTCTGCACCGTCTTCATCGAGAATGGCGTCAGGAGATTGCGCCTCACCGGCGGCGAGCCGCTGGTGCGCAAGAACATCATGCATCTGGTGCGCGAGCTTTCGCGCCATCTCGCCAGCGGTGCGCTGGAAGAACTGACGCTCACCACCAACGGCTCACAGCTTTCGCGCTTCGCAGCGGAGCTGGCCGATTGCGGCATCAAGCGCATCAACGTGTCGCTCGACACGCTGGATGCCGACAAGTTCCATCAGATCACCCGCTGGGGCCACATCGACAAGGTTCTGGCCGGTATCGACGCGGCACAGGCGGCGGGCATCAAGGTGAAGATCAACGCCGTGGCGCTGAAGGATTTCAACGACATTGAAATCCCGCACATGCTGCGCTGGGCCCATGGCCGCGGCATGGACATGACGGTGATCGAGACGATGCCGATGGGCGAGATCGACGCCGACCGCACCGACCAGTACCTGCCGCTTTCGCTGTTGCGCGCCCAGCTTGCGCAGCAATTCACGCTGGCCGACATCCCGTTCAAGACCGGCGGTCCGGCGCGCTATGTCGAGGTTGCCGAAACCGGCGGCAGGCTCGGTTTCATCACGCCGATGACGCATAATTTCTGCGAAAGCTGCAACAGGGTGCGGCTGACCTGCACCGGCACGCTCTATATGTGCCTTGGACAGGAAGACGCCGCCGATCTGCGCAAGCCGCTGCGGGCCTCGGAAGGCAACGAGCTGCTTTCCGCCGCCATCGACGAAGCGATCGGCCGCAAGCCGAAAGGCCATGACTTCATCATCGACCGCCGCACCAGCCGTCCCGCCGTTTCACGCCATATGAGTGTTACCGGCGGCTGATTTTCAAAGCGGAATGATGCAAGATGTTTCCAGGCAGATGTCCTGGAGGTTTCATGCAGCGCTTTGCGGTAATTTCGGCCCTTTTTGGCTTCACGCTGGTTGCATCGATCGCCTTGGCGGCGCCATTCACCTACGAGAACGACCGCTTCGGCACCTCAGCAACCTTCCCGTCCGATATATTCAGTCAGGAACAGGCGCCGCCGGAGAACGGCGACGGATTGCGCTGGCTCTCCGACGACGGCGCCAGCCTTGCCATCTTCGGCTCCTATAACGTCCTCGACGAAACGCCGAAGACCCGGGAAGCCGCTGCGAAGGCTGAGAAGGACAGGTCGGTGACGTATTCCCGAACGGGAAAAAACTGGGTGGTGCTTTCAGGCAACGACGGCGACCAGGTCTTCTACGAACGCTACGTATTCGGCCCGACCGACATCGTGCACGGCATCGTCATCGAGTATCCCGCGTCGCTCAAGGCAAAGTACGATCCGTTGGTCGGACGCATCGCCGGCAGCCTGCACGGACCCTGAACTATTCAGCCGATGATGACGCGCCCGGTGTCCTTGGCCTATCGCTTTGGCGTTGCTGGTTCGTCAGCGGATGCTAGGTCGTGAACTCATAGTCTGATCGAATGGGACCTGTCCGTGTCTCTGTCCCCCAATCTGCAAGGCGCCGTGTATATGACCGTGGCCATGGCCGGCTTCACGGTCAACGACGCCATTACGAAATTCGTGTCGGAAGAGATGAACCCGGCGCAGATCATGCTTGTGCGCGGCCTTTTCGCCTGCGTGTTTGTCGGGTTGCTGGCCTGGCGGCGCGGTGCGCTTGCCGATCTGCGGCTGGCGCTTCAGCCAATGGTCGGCTTGCGGGTCGCGGCGGAGGTTTTCGCCACTGTTACCTTCCTGGCGGCGCTGGCTCACCTTCCCATCGCCAACGTATCCGCTGTCCTGCAGGCGCTGCCGCTGGCGGTGACGATGGGTGCGGCGCTGGTTTTCGGCGAGGGCGTCGGGTGGCGACGCTGGCTGGCAATCGCGGCCGGCTTTGCCGGCGTGCTGGTCATCGTGCGACCGGGCTTCGAGGGTTTCAGCCTCTATTCGCTCCTGGCGCTGGCCAGTGTTTTCTTCTGCGCGGTGCGGGATCTTGCCACCAAACGCATACCGCAGCACGTCCCCACGCTTCTCGTGTCGACCATGACGACGCTGGTGATCATGCTGACAGGCGGGCTTCTCCTGCAGCCCTTCGGCGGCTGGACGCCGATGTCGGGCCAGTCGTTCGGGCTTCTGGCCCTCGCCTCCGTTCTGCTGCTGATCGGCTACCAGGCCATCATCACGGCCATGCGCATGGGTGAAATCTCCTTCATAGCGCCGTTCCGTTACACGTCGCTTCTGTCGTCCATCATGCTCGGTCTCGTCATCTTCGGCGACGTTCCGGACCTGGCCATGATCGTCGGGGCGCTGGTGATCGTGATGTCCGGGCTTTACACGCTCTACAGGGAACGAGTGGTCGGCCCTCGCCGCCCGGCAGCGGAAAGCACTGGACCGGCCATGGAACCCGACGGCATATAGGTCGGGCATTCGGGCGGAGAACGATGACGATTGGGATTGCCGGCACCATTCTGGCGGGAGGGCTGTCGCAGCGCATGGGTGGCGGCGACAAGGGCCTGTTGATGATCGGCGACCAGACGGTCCTGCACCATGTTGCCCGGCGCATGGTGCCGCAGGTGGAGGCATTGGCGCTGAACGCCAATGGCGATGTTGCCCGCTTTGCACAACTCGGCCTCACGACCGTCGCCGACGGCCTTGCCGATTTCCCCGGTCCGCTGGCCGGCATCCTGGCCGCCATGGAGTGGGCCGCCGGCCTCGGCTTCAGTCAGGTGGCGACCATTGCAGGCGACACGCCGTTCCTGCCCACGGATTTCGTCGCAAGGCTCGCAGCGTCACTGTCCGATGCATCTGAGGACGCCATAGCGGTCGCATCGTCGGCCGGGCGGCGGCACCCGACCTCGGCTCTCTGGCCGGTCGGCCTGCGTCATGCGCTTCGGCACGCCATCACGGACGACGAAGAACGGCGGGTCACGGCGTTCATCAACCGGTATCCGAACATGGACGCCGAATTCCCGATCGCCAACACGGGCGGAATACAGGCAGATCCGTTCTTCAACATCAACACGCCGGCCGAGCTTGCGGAAGCGCGGCGCATCGCATCAAGCATGGACCCATGAAGAGCCACGTCCTCGGCATCACAGGGTGGAAGAATTCCGGCAAGACGACGCTGACGGAAAGGCTCGTCGCCGAGATGGTCCGGCGCGGCTGGCGCGTGTCGACCGTCAAGCATGCCCATCATGATTTCGACGTCGACAAGGACGGCACGGATTCTTTCCGGCACCGCAAGGCCGGTGCCACGGAAGTCGCCATCGTCTCCGACCGCCGCTGGGCTCTGATGCATGAATTGCGCGGCGAGCAGGAACCGGCGCTCGAAACGGTGCTGGCGCGGCTGGCCCCTGCCGATCTCGTTATCGTCGAAGGCTACAAGCGGGAATCACACCGCAAGATCGAAGTAAGACGCCTCGACGCCCGCGACCGCGCCCCGCTTTCCGACAGTGACCCCGGCATCATCGCCATTGCCTCAGATCACGCCGTTGAAGGCTCGAACCTGCCGGTGTTCGACCTCGACGACATCGGAGCAATCAGCGATTTCGTCGAAGCGACCATCGGGCTGCGTCCAAAATCGACAAAGTGACGTAACGTCAAGGAAAGATGACGTTTTCGGCGATCGAGCTAAACGAATGTCCTGCGTCGAATGGCTGCCTGGCCCGCGGTTTTGCAGTTGCTTTTTGCGCGAAAAGAGTGGGAGTATCTGATCAGTGGGTGCACGGGAACGCACCTGGAAAGCCGCGTCGAACCACGGCTAGATCATAAAGAGAGGACCTCATGCGTCTTTCACTGCGAATTGCGCTGGCGGCGGCTTCGACCGCCATGCTGATGCTGGGCGCCGCCCAGGCACAGGAAAAAGTTCTGAAAATCGGCTCCGAAGGCGCTTATCCGCCCTTCAACAATCTGACCGCCGACGGAAAGCTCGAAGGCTTCGACATCGACATCGCGCAGGCGCTCTGCGACGAGATGAAGGTGAAGTGCGAGTTCATCACCCAGGATTGGGACGGCATGATCCCGGCGCTGAAGGCCGGCAAGTTCGACGCCATCGTCGCGTCGATGTCGATCACGCCGGAACGCCTGGAGCAGGTCGATTTCAGCCATAAATACTACAATACGCCTTCCGCCATCGCAGTGCCGAAGGACAGCGCCATCAAGGGCGTCGCCAAGGAAGACCTGGCCGGCAAGACCATCGGCGTGCAGGGCTCCACAACCCACTTCAATTTCGCGTCGAAGAATTACCCGGATGCGACGGTCAAGCCTTATCCGACCGCCCAGGAATACCAGCTCGATATCGCCAACGGCCGCCTCGACGCCGTGGAAGACGATATTGTGGTGCTCACCCAATGGCTGGACTCGCCGGACGGCGCCTGCTGCAAGATCCTCGGCCAGCCTTCGCCGCAGCCGGTGGAAATCTTTGGTCCGGGCGCCGGCGTCGCCATCCGCAAGGGCGAGACCGATCTGGCGAACAAGCTGAACGCAGCCATCGACGCCATTCGCGCCAACGGAAAGTACAAGGAAATCAACGACAAGTACTTCAAGTTCGACGTTTACGGCAGCGAGTCCTGATCGATTCCAGGTTCATGGACGGCGCGAACCCGCGCCGTCCATGAACAGGTCGTGCGTGAGGGGATGCACGGCTCGACCTTTTGAACGGAAGGGAAACAGGCGGGCGGATGCAAAGCGCATGGACGCTGCTGAGCTGGGGACCTGAGGGCTGGCTGGATGACATCGCCTATGGTGTGTTCATCACCGTATCGCTGGCACTTGCCACGCTCCCCGTAGGGCTCGCCATCGGTTTTCTGGTCGCCCTGGCCAAACAGTCCGAAGAGGCTTCGCTGAGGCTCGCCGGCAATGTCTACACCACCATCTTCCGGGGCCTGCCTGAACTGCTGACGCTGTTCCTCGTCTTTTACGGCGCGCAGATCGGCATCCAGAAACTGCTGCAGTTTGTCAGTCCCGGGGCAACGGTCGAGGTCAACGCCTTCGTGTCCGGCATGATCGCGCTCGGCGTCGTCTTCTCCTCCTACTCCAGCGAAGTGTTTCTTTCGGCATTCCGCGCCATACCGCGCGGACAATATGAAGGCGGGTACTCGATCGGCCTGTCGAACGTGCAGACCATGCGGTTCGTCATCCTGCCGCAACTGATCCGCGTCGCCCTGCCCGGCCTGGCCAATCTCTGGCTGATCCTGCTCAAGGATACCGCGCTCGTTTCGGCAATCGGGCTGAGCGACATTCTGCGGCAGGTCGGCGTCGCCGCGCGCGTTACAAAGCATGCGTTCCTGTTCTTCGGCCTGGCGGGCCTGATCTACCTTGCGCTGGCCATCATCTCGTCCGTCGGCATCAACGCAATAGAGCGCGCGGTCAGCAAACAGGCGGTGCGCCGATGAGCGCGGTCGACATCATCGATCGTCCACCGCCGCCGCCGCGCGGCTGGCCCAGGCAGCGCGTGCTCGGATATGCGCTGCTGGCGCTGTGGGCGCTGCTGGCGCTGGCGCTGGTGTGGTTCCTGGTCACAGCATGGAAACCAGAGATTTTCGAGCGGTATGCCCCGTCTTATGTCGATGGCGTGAAAGTCACCCTGCTGCTCGTGGCCATCTCGGTCGCGATCGGCGCGGTGCTGTCGGTGCCGATCGCCTATGCGCGCATGTCGAACAACAAGGTGCTCGCGGCCATTTCCTACGCCTATGTCTACTTCTTCCGCGGCACGCCGTTGCTGGCCCAGACATTCCTCATCTATTACGGCCTCGGCTCGTTTCGCCCGGCGCTGGAATCTGTCGGGCTCTGGGTGTTCTTCCGCGAAGCCTGGTATTGCGCCATCTTCGCCTTTTCACTGAACACGGCTGCCTATCAGGCCGAGATCCTGCGCGGTGCGATCGACAGCGTTTCCCGAGGCCAGTGGGAGGGCGCGGCGGCGCTCGGGCTTCCGAGGTGGGTGACCCTGCGCAAGATCATCCTGCCGCAGGCGTTGATCGTCGCGCTGCGTCCCTATGGCAACGAGATCATCCTGATGATCAAGGGCTCGGCCATCGTCGCCATCATCACGGTCTATGACCTTATGGGCGTGACCCGCCTCGCCTATGCACGCACCTTCGATTTTCAGACCTATCTGTGGGCGGCGATCATCTACCTGGTGATCGTGGAGGTTTTGCGCCACGGCATCGAATGGATCGAGCGGCGCATCACCATACATCTCAAGCGCTAAAACCAATCCTGGCATCATCAAAGACGGTCGCTTCGCGTTGCCTCGATGCGATTGATTGCGTAAGCATGCCGCTGCAACGTGCTGAAAGGATTGAAGATGGCAAATGTGGCGTTTCTCGGCTTGGGCGTGATGGGTTATCCGATGGCAGCTCATCTCAAGCACAAGGGCGGCCACGACGTAACCGTCTACAACCGCACCACCGCAAAGGCGGAAAAATGGGCCGCCGAGCATGGCGGCGCCTTTGCCAGGACGCCTGCCGAGGCGGCGGCTGGCAAGGAATTCGTATTCTCCTGCGTCGGCAATGACGACGATCTGCGGCAGGTGACGGTCGGCGACGATGGCGCATTCCAGTCCATGCAGGCCGGCGCCGTCTTCATCGACAACACCACGGCCTCCGCGGAGGTCGCGCGCGAGCTTGCTGAAGCCGCGACTTCGCGCGGGTTTTCTTTCCTCGACGCCCCTGTCTCCGGCGGACAGGCCGGCGCCGAAAATGCGGCTTTGACCGTCATGGTGGGCGGCGAACAGGCGGCATTCGACCGTGCCCAACCGGTGATCGACGCCTATGCCAAGATGGTCGGCCTGATGGGTCCGACCGGCGCCGGCCAGCTGACCAAGATGATCAATCAGATCGCCATTGCCGGCATCGTCCAGGGCCTGGCGGAAGGCATCCATTTTGGCAAGAAGGCCGGGCTCGACATCGAGAAGGTAGTGGAGGTCATTTCCAAGGGCGCCGCCGGCTCCTGGCAGATGGAGAACCGCCACAAGACGATGAATGCCGGCAAGTACGATTTCGGTTTCGCCGTCGACTGGATGCGCAAGGATCTCGGCATCTGCCTCGCCGAGGCCGACCGCAATGGCGCGGCTCTGCCGCTGACGGCTCTTGTCGACCAGTTCTACAAGGATGTGCAGCAGATGGGCGGCCAGCGCTGGGATACGTCCTCACTACTGGCACGGCTGGAAAGATAGAGCGTTTCCAGCCTGTCAGAAAATCCGGGAGGGTTCCGATCAGGCGGCGCTGGAGCCCGACTCCCGGTCGAGCACCATGTAGTCCAGCGGCATTTCCGTGGTGTACTTGATCTGCTCCATCGCGAAGGACGACGAGACCTCGCGGATCTCGATCTTGGCGATCAGGCGTTTGTAGAAAGCATCGTAGGCGGCGATATCCGGAACGACGACACGTAGCAGGTAATCGACATCGCCGCTCATGCGGTAGAACTCGACCACTTCGGGAAATTCCTGGATGACCTCGGAAAACCGCCGCAGCCATTCATGGCTGTGCGAGTTGGTGCGGATCGACACGAAGACGTTGACCCGGACATTGATCTTCTCCGGGTTGAGAAGCGCGACGCGCCGCTTGATGACGCCTTCCTCCTCGAGCTTCTGGATGCGCCGCCAGCACGGCGTCGTGGAAAGGCCGACTTTCTTGGCCACATCGGCGACAGCGAGCGTCGCATCCTCCTGCAACAAGCGGAGGATTTTTCTATCGAGACGGTCCATAAAGCGACTCCTGGAGAAACCTATTCTACCATCTTCGGCTTTATGAGCGGGATCAACAAGAAAGAAATTCCGATCATATCGGATGAATCGAGTTGGTTTTTCTCTGCACCCTAGCCGATCCGACTACGGATTTCCTCTTTCAGAAAGGGCAGCAAATCCATTTCAAACCAGCGATTCCGCTTCAGCCATCCGGTGTTGCGCCATGAAGGATGCGGCAGCGGCAGAACCTTCGGCACCTCGGGGCTGGCCCAGATGTCGCGCCAGCTCGCGACCGTCTCGGTGAGCGACGGCAACCGCGCCGATCCCATATGCCAGCGCTGCGCATAGATGCCTATGGTCAGAACCAGGTCGATCTGCGGCATCAGCGCCATCAACGGTTCGCGCCAGGTCGGCGCGCATTCGGCCCGCGGCGGCAGGTCGCCACCCTTGGCGTCCTGGCCGGGAAAGCAAAACCCCATCGGGACGATGGCGAACTTGCTTGTGTCGTAGAATTCTTCGCTGGTCACGCCAAGCCAATTGCGCAGCCTGTCTCCCGATGCATCGGTGAACGGCATGCCGGTCTGGTGTACCTTGGTTCCCGGCGCCTGGCTTGCCAGCAGGATGCGGGCCGTGGACGACGGCAGGAGCACCGGGCGCGGCGCGTGCGGCAGCGGACGTCCCAGGGGCTCCTCTACGCATATGCGGCAAGCGCGAACCTTTGCCGTCAGCCGTTCGAGTTGTTCGCTCATTCTCAGGCAGTGGCGCTCGGCCGGCTGGATAAGGATTTGTACCAGCGCTGGACGTTGGCGCAGTCTTCCGGCAAGGCGATGCGCGCTGGTTTCATGAAATCGATCGCAATCATGCCGGTGATGTCGGCTATGGAATAAGCGTCGCCGGCGGCAAATTCGCGACCGGCCAGCTCGGTGTCGAAAATGCGCAGGAATTCGAGCGCCTTCGGCTTGTTGGCCTCGCCCCATTCGGGAACCTGCGGCACTTCCCATTCCTTCATGGCCGGATGGATATGGCGAAAAGCATACGCCACCGCGCCGAACAGATTGAACTCTATACGTCGCTGCCACATCTCCACGACGGCCTTGCCGAGCGCTCCGGTACCGAAAAGCGCCGGTTCGGGATGCAGTTCTTCAAAGTAACGGCAGATCGCGACCGACTCCGTCAGGATCGTGCCGTCATCCAGTTCCAGCACCGGCAGGCGCTGCAACGGGTTGCGTGTCGCAACCGCCTCCTTCTTGTGCTCCATGGCGCCCATATCGACGGGGACAAGCGGCACCTTGATGCCTTTCTCTGCCAAAAACACGCGAACCCGGCGCGGGTTGGGTGCGCGACCACCGTCGAACAGCTTCATAATTTCCTCCGAGGCCTATGATTTTGTTTCATAATATAGGCACAACCAATCAGAAGCGAAACATTTCCCGCAAGCCGTCGCCCAGACTTCCCATCGTGTCATGCTTGCGTTCGACGAACTCGCTGTGCGTTGCACGCCATTCCTGCGGGCTGACGAAATCGCCGGCCCAGATACCCAGCTTCGCAGCACGCGCCGTCCCTTCCAACCCCTCGAAATCACCGTAGGCCACGGCCCAGCCGGCCTCCACCTGCGCACGGTTCAGATCAACGCCGCCGGCGGTGCAGTCGCCAAGCGTGCGGCCATAGCGGTCGCGCTGCCATCCACTGCATGACACAGCCTTGCCGGCGACGAGCCTTGCCAGCGCCTGCCTGGCCTGACGGCCGCAAGGATAATCTGCCTCGTTCCGTTGACATGTCTGGTTGTATTCAGGTGCGTCGATGCCGCGCAGTCGGATGCGCTCGGTTCCAAGCGTCAGGGAGTCGCCGTCATTGATAATGGCCGTAGCGCTCTGGACCTTCCTCGTTTCCACGCGATCGAGCCGCGCGGCCAGAAGGATCAGCAAACCAAGCAGGACAAAGGTCAAAGCGTAGTCGAAAAGCCGGCGGACAAGGCCGCGCGGCCGTGCGGCCGCATATCGCCTTTGCGGCCTTCGCGACCAGGAACGGCTCATATGGCAAACAGTCTCTTAATCATTCGAACGTAGTTTGGGGCCGAGGATTACAGCCCGAACACCGCTGCACGCGTGAATTGAAGTTTGATGTCTCTGCAACGCTCGAACACAGCGGACAAGAACATTGTGGACCGCAGGAAGCGCCATCGCAACACCGATGTCGCGCGCGCGGTGAAGAAGACCCGTGACCGCCTTTCACAGCAGGGCGGCAATCCCGATTTCGACCGCGAACTGCTGAAGCTGCACGCCCGCGCCATGGTCGGCAGCGCCATTGCCCTGCCCTTGCTGGTGCTGACGGTTTCGGCCGCCGGCCTGTTTGCCAGCATGAGCAGCGAAATCCTCATCTGGGCGCTCATTACCGTCGGCTGCTACGCAGCGCTGGCGCTTCTGGCGCTGCGTATCGACCGCATGGCGGCCGCCGATATCAAGCCGGGGCAGACGACGCGGAATTTTCTGATCGCGCATGGCATCAGCGGCCTCGGCTGGGTGTATTTCGCCGCGCTGGGCTGCAATCCATGCGCCATCGACCAGTTCCAGGTCATCAAGGCAGTCATTTTGCTGTTGGCCATGGCCGCGACGGCGATCATGGCCTCTTCACTGAGCGGAGCGCTGCTGGCGACATTCGCCCTGCCTGTCGCGGCCTATATCTATACCACGTCGCAGCCCTGGGAGCCGGTCGAGGCGATCATGGTGGCGCTGCTGGTGGCGGCGCTGCCCTTCTTCGCCTATGTCGCGCAAAACCTCTACCGGTCGTCGCTGATGCTCTTGTCTTTCCGAACGGAAAAGGACGCGCTGATCGCCGAGCTCGAAACGGCCAAATCCATGTCGGATGAAGCGCGACGGCGCGCCGAGGAAGCGAACCTGGCAAAATCCCGCTTCCTGGCTTCGATGAGCCATGAACTGCGCACGCCGCTCAACGCCATCCTCGGCTTCTCCGAGGTGATGGCCGACGAGGTGCTCGGGCCGATGGGCAATCCGACCTATCGCGCTTACGCCAGTGACGTGCATGAATCCGGGCAGCACCTGCTCGACCTCATCAACGAGATCCTCGACCTTTCGCGCATCGAGGCCGGGCGCTACCAGCTCAACGAAGAGCCGGTGATGCTGCTGAACATCGTGGAGGATTGCTGCCACATGATGGAGTTGCGGGCGCGCAACAAGGATATCCGTATCGTCCAGGATTTCGAGAGCGTCCTGCCGCGCCTTTTCGCGGATGAACGGGCGGTGCGGCAGATCGCGCTCAACCTTTTGTCGAACGCCATCAAGTTCACCCCGACCGGCGGCGAAGTGCTGGTCCGTGTCGGCTGGACGGCCGGTGGCGGACAATACATTTCCATCCGGGACAATGGACCCGGCATTCCCGAAGACGAGATACCGGTGGTGCTTTCCGCCTTCGGTCAGGGTTCCATCGCCATCAAGAGCGCCGAACAGGGAACCGGTCTCGGCCTGCCGATCGTGCAGGGGCTGATCGCCATGCATGGCGGCGAATTCCAGCTCAACTCCAAGCTGCGCGAAGGCACCGAGGCGCTTGCCGTCTTCCCGCCGACGCGCGTGATGGAGGAACTGCCGGCATTGCCGACCCAGGCTGTCGCGGTCGGTCGCCGGCGATAGAAGCCGTCTCAGTTTTTCGCCGCCGCAGCGGCACCTGACGCCATCAGCGCCGCCGCCTTGACCACTCCAGCCGCCAGCGCGGCGGCGACGCCCTCGCCGCCTGTGCCAATTGTGAAATCGAGCAGAGGCTTCAGTCCCAGCATGCCGGCAGCCTTGGCGTGACCGGGTTCGGGCGACAAGCCCGCAAGCCGGCAGTGATCGATAGCCGTTGGTTCGGCGGCCCTCAGCGCAGCCGCCACCGCGAGCGCAGCGAACCCATCGAGGAGCACCGGAACTTTCTGCACGCGCGCTGCCAGGATTGCGCCTGCGATGGCCGCGAATTCACGGCCGCCGACCCGGCGCAACGCCTCGAACGGATACTTCAGGTTGCCGCCATGGAAAGCCAGCGCAGCATCGACCGCCTCGGCCTTGCGCGCCATCATGGCCGCATCCGCGCCGGAGCCGGGACCGACCCAATCCGCCCCGGTTCCGCCGAGCATCGCGGCCAACAATGCGGCGGCGACGGTCGAATTGCCGACGCCAAGATCGCCGAGGCAGAGCAGGTCAATGCCGCCGGCGACCGCTTCCATCCCGAACGCCATGGTCGCGGCACAACCGCGTTCGTCGAGGGCGGCTTCCTGGGTAATGTCGCCAGTGGGAATATTGAGCGCCAGGTCGAACACCCGCAGGCCAAGATCATGCGCCACGCAAACCTGGTTGACCGCGGCGCCGCCCGCCGCGCAGAACTCCACCGCATCGGCCGTTGCCGAAACCGGCCGCGGGGAGATGCCGTGGCGCGCGACACCATGGTTGCCTGCGAACAGCGCTACCTGCGCCTTGTTGACAGAGGGCGGCGCCCTGCCCGTCCAGGCTGACAGCCATTCGGCCATTTCGACAACACGGCCGAGTTGCGGCCCGTTCTGGCCCGGTTTGCCGGCAAGAAAAGACCGCGTCTGGGCTTCGGCGAAGCGGTCGGCCTCCGGCAGCCCTGAGATCAATTTGCGAAAATCGTCGAAAGGCAGCGCGCTGACGGTCATCTTCTGGTCCTTTTACAGCGCGGCATAGCTTTCCTGCCCGATATGCACAACCGCCCACCGTTTCCAAACGATTGAGAAACCGGGTTCACGCCAAATTGCCGGACTTGCATTGCCTTTTCCATTGCACCATGTGGAAGATGCACGCGCAGAGACACCCATGACGGCCATCGAATCGCCCTGCATTCTGGTCTGCTCGATAGACCTCAAGACCGGCTTCTGCTTCGGTTGCGGGCGCACGCGCGATGAAATCGCCGCGTGGATCGAGATGACACCGGAGGCGCGGCGGCATGTCATGGCCGCACTGCCCGCCCGTCTGGCAACCGTAGAGCGCCGCCCGCGCCGGGAAACCCGCCGCGCCCGCATGGCTCGCGAGCGCGGTGAGGCGGTCTGAACCAGCATGAGCCGAAGCCTGTGGATCATTCTGATCGTCATCGCCGCGGCCGTCGGGCTGCTGGTGCTGAACGATGGCGCCGGCAGCACCATGGGCATCGAGAATTACGATTTCAGCCGGCTGGTCTGGCTCGGCGTTCTGGTCGCCGTGGTCGGCGCAGGATTGTTCCGCTCCGGGCGGCCGGTCAGTGACATGGCTCGCAGCCTCGGCACATGGGCGGTCATTATTCTTGGGCTGATCGCCGGCTATCAATACCGCTATGAACTGCAGGATTTCGCCAGCCGGGTCAGCGCCGGCCTGATACCCGGGAGCCCGCTGACGCTCGGCGTCGCGGATGGACGGCCGACGGTGACGCTGGACAAAGGCGACAACGGCCATTTCGAGGCGCGCATCATGGTCAATGGCGCAACCATCCGCGCGGTCGTCGATACGGGGGCTACAAGCACTGTGTTGACCTCGCAAGACGCCATGGCCGCAGGCTTCAACCCGGCAACGCTCAGCTATACAGTGCCGGTTTCCACCGCCAACGGCATGACCAATGCAGCGGCGGTGCGTGCCGATCAATTGAAGCTGGGCGATATCGTGCGCAAGGACATCACGGTCCTGATCGCAGCGCCCGGCTCGCTGGGTCAAAGCCTGCTCGGCATGAATTTCATCGGCTCGCTGTCGGGCTTCGATGTGCGCGGCGACCGCATGATCCTACGCGGCTGAGCGACGAGCCCGTTCAAGCCGCCCGATCTTCGCTGGCCGCGGCACCGATAGCGGCAAAGGCAGCGTAGAGCACTTCTGGTCCCGCTCCGGGCTTTGCCGCATCCATCGACAGGATCTGCCGCCAGCGTCGGGCGCCCGGCTGCCCATGGAACAGCCCGACCATGTGTCGCGTGACGTGACCAAGGCGGCCTCCTTGCTCGACATGCCGGGCGGCGTAACCTGCCATGACGTCGATCAGGGCTGCGAAATCGAAGGCGCTTTTCTCCGCGCCGTAGAAGGCAGCGTCGGCATCGGCCAGTATTCCCGGCGTATGGTAGGCTGCGCGCCCGAGCATGACGCCATCGACATGGGCAAGATGCGTCCCGGCTTCCTGTAGATCGGGAACGCCGCCATTGATGCCGATGAAGCGGTCGGCGTTCTTCGCCTTGAGGCGGTAGACGCGATTGTAATCCAGGGGCGGAATGTCGCGGTTCTCCTTCGGCGACAGGCCTTCCAGCCATGCCTTGCGGGCATGGACCCAAACAGCATCCGCGCCGGCGGCGAACACGCCATCGCAAACCGCGTCGAGCGCAGCTTCCGGATCCTGGTCGTCAACGCCGAGCCGGCATTTGACGGTAACGGGGATGGACACGCTCGTCTTCATGGCGGCGACGCAATCCGCCACCAGCGACGGCGTCTTCATCAGGCAGGCGCCGAATGTACCGGATTGAACGCGATCGGACGGGCAGCCGACATTGAGGTTGATCTCGTCATAGCCGAAGGCCTCGCCAATACGCGCCGCTTCGGCGAGTTTTTCGGGGTCCGAACCGCCAAGCTGGAGCGCTGCGGGATGCTCCTGTGCATCAAAGCCCAGCAACCGCTCGCGCGCGCCGTGGATGACGGCATCGGCAACCACCATCTCGGTGTAGAGCAGGGCACGGCGCGTCAGCTGACGGTGAAAGAACCGGCAATGCCGGTCCGTCCAGTCCATCATCGGCGCAATGGCCAGTCTATGTGCTTGGTACTGCGTCATCTTCCTGAGCGATCTCGATCGTCGGAGTGGACATCCGAATACATGTCCTGACCGACCTCATATCACCGACAGGAGCAATGTGGGCAAGCCCCCCCTCTTCGCTTCAATGCCGTGGAATGCCTCCAGACTTCTGTTGAGCAATTTGCCCGCGACGATGCTGGGCCAGGAAAGAATGGTTTCAGGTTGCCAGCGTGCGCCTGCGAAGCCGACGCGCCTTAATCGAAACGCAGCGGCAGTCGGACGACGAACTCGGCGCCCTTTGTCTTGGCGCTTGTGCAGCTGAGGTCGCCGCCGAACCGTTCGACGATCTGCCGGCTGATCGGCAGTCCGAGGCCGACGCCTCCCTGCCGCGCCTTCTGGCCGCGGAAGAACTTGGTGAAGATGAGTTCGCGATCCTTCAGCGGAATGCCCGGACCGTTGTCGGTCACTCGCGCCTCGTAGAAGCCTTTCCTTCCGGCGGCGCCGGTTACGACGACCTCAGGATTGGCGCTCGTATTGTGCTTGATGGCATTCGAGACGAGGTTGATGAAGACCTGCGTCAGACGATCCCTGCTTCCAAGCACGCGGGCATTGCGCGACCGGCGGCCGCGCTTGATCCTGACGCCGGCAGCGCGGGCAAGCGGCTCGCAGGTCTCGACGGCCTGATCGATGGCGGTCTCCGGATCGAACACCGTCACCTCCCAGGTCTGTGTCCCCGGCTCCAGGAAATTCAGATCGAGAATTCCGTCGAGCAACCGTGTCAGGCGGAAACTTTCCGACTGGATGATGCCGAGGAAATGGAGCTTGCGCGATTCGTCGAGGTCGCGGTTCTTGAGCAATATCTCGCTGAACGAGCGGATCGACGTCATCGGGGTCCGGACCTCGTGGCTGACCTGGCTGAGGAACTCGTCCTTCTGCACGTCGATCTCACGCAGCCTGTCGTTCGCCTCTGCCAGTTCCGCCGCCGTCGCCTCGATCTGCCGGGACTTGCTTTCCAGTTCGGCTGAATAGGCGCGAATCTGTTCCGCCTCGCCGGCGAGGCGCTTCAGTTCGTCGACGCTGATCGTTTCGCTGGTGACGACGCGCGACACCAGCGAACGGGCGGACGCCGCGCCGACATTCGCCGCAAGGCGGGTTTCGACCAGGGTTATGAGCTCGTCGCTGGCGATGACGGCGGGTTCCACGTCGCCCTTGTCGAACAGGCTGACCGATTCGACCGGCCCGAGGATGCGGTCGGCGATCTGGCGCAATTCCGAGACCCTCGCCGTGCGGCGGATGACGCCGAGTTCGCTCTCCGTCTGCCGGCGGAAAATATCGATGAACAGCGTCGCTTGAAAGCGGGTCAGCGGCGTCGGTTCGCGCAGCAACGAGACAATTACCAGCAGCGCCGTATTGACGGTCATGCTCCAGAACAGCGCATGCACCAGCGGGTCGAACGCATCCAGACCGAACAGCGCGTGCGGGTTCAGCCAGTTCAGCCCGAAGGGTCCGTTGGCGATGACGTCCGCCGACATCAGAAACGCGCCTTTGAAGCTCGGCAGGAAAAGCGTGTAGGCCCAGATCAGGAAGCCGGCGGCGAGGCCGGCAATGGCGCCGCGGTGTGTGGCCCGGTGCCAGTACAGCCCCGCGATCAGACTGGGCAGAGGCTGGATCAGGCCGCAGAACGAGATCAACCCGATCGAAGCCAGCGCACCGGAGGTCCGGCTTATCCAGAAATAGGTGAAACCGAGGAAGATGGTGAAGACGATGCTCATGCGCCGGGCGACGAGGATGAAATTACGCGCGCTCTGTCCCCCGCCGGTCGGAACCAGGGAGAAGCGCAGGGCCAGGGGCATGACGATATGGTTGGAGATCATCGTCGACAGCGCGATCGAAGATACGATCACCATCGAAGTCGCCGATGAAAATCCGCCGAGAAACGCAAGCAGGCCGACTGTCTCGCCGCCATTCGTCATCGGCAGCGTCAATACGAAGAGATCGGGGTCGGAACCCGGCGGCAGGTTGTTGAGCCCGGCCATAGCAATCGGGATGACGAACAGATTGATGAGCAAGAGATAAAGCGGAAACATCCAGGAAGCCGTGCGGATCTGTTCCTCGCTGGAATTCTCGACGACCGTCACCTGAAACTGGCGCGGCAGGCAGATGACGGCCGCACCGGACAGGAAGCAGAGCGCGACCCAGCGCGCCGCGAAACCTTCTTCCGGGCTCATCAGGCTTGCCGGCGCGTTGCGGAACATCAAATCCGGCGTCCGCGAAAGGACGAAAAAAACCCATAGGCCGACGGCCATGAAGGCAACGAGCTTCACCAGCGCCTCGACCGCGATCGCCGCGATCACGCCGTGATGGCGCTCGTTCACGTCGATGTTGCGAACGCCGAAGACGATCGAGAACAGACACAGGCCCGCAGCCAGCCAGAAGGCGACGGCGAAGTCCGGCTCTAGCGGACGGGAAGCGGCCACCACCGCTCCCGCCGGATAAGTGATGACCTGGAAGCTGGCGGTCAGCGCCTTAAGCTGCAACGCGATATAGGGGGTGATGGCAACCAGGGCGAGGATAGTGATGAGCGCGCCGAGCACCGGACTTTTGCCAAATCGCGCTGAGATGAAATCGGCGATCGAGGTCGTGTGATGGACCCGCCCGACGGTGACGAGCTTCCGCAGAAACAGCCACCAACCGGCGAACACGATTGTCGGGCCAAGATAGATGGTGAGGAATTCCAGCCCGTTCTTCGCCGCCGAGCCGACGGAGCCGAAAAAGGTCCACGAGCTGCAATAGATGGAGATCGACAGTGTGTAGACGAGCGGCGAGGAGAGCAACCCTGCCGGGTTCTTGCGCGCCCTGCTATCGCCGGCGAAAGCGACGGCGAACAGGATGGCGACATAGGTTATGCAGACGAAGACGACGAAATTGGCCTGATGCATCAGTGCTGACCGGGTAGCCGCTGCCCTGCAGCGTCTGCCGCGTCGCTGGCGCCTTCCACAGTCCGCGCATGGCGGCGCGCCAGCAACCAGGCGCTGAACACGATCGCCGCCCATATGCCGAAGACATAAATCAGGACGAGCGGGATACCGGCGACGCGGGCGGGTGCAATGAAAACGAGCAGGAATGGCGGCAGAAACAGGAACGCGGCGGCGACGGGCAGAAGCGTCGCGGCATCGCGCGTGCCTTGCGCGTCCGCCTCCCAGCGCCTCATTTCGACACACCTTCAGCCAGTTGGCAGACCCGTTCGACGATCTCGGTGTTGGAAAACGGTTTGGTGATGAAGGCCGTCGCGCCGAAGGCCTCCGCTGCACTGCGATCAGCCGCCTGCCCTTTGGCGGTGAGCACGATAACCGGCAGACGGTCCAGCGCCCGGTCGGAGCGCACTGCGCGCAAAACGTCGAGGCCGCTGACCCCCGGCAGCATGATGTCGAGAATGAGAACCGAATAGATATGCCTGCTCAGACGCCGCAGAGCTTCAGTCCCGTCCAGCGCGGTATCGACTTCGAAATCGGCGCGCTGCAGGATAAAACTCAGGGATTCGACGATATGCGGCTCATCTTCGACGATGAGAACGCGGGTTTTTGACAAGTCCGGCTACCTCCCGTTCACCGAATTCTTTCCATCCTACACACATCGCGAGCCAGCCGGCATACATCTTTGTGACTACATGTCACAAGAAAAGCGGCGCCTCCTGCCGATGGCCGCACTGCTGGCGCGGACACATCCGGCAGGTGGTCCCAACCGGAACGGCGACCTGCGCATCCAGCCCGTCGGCATAGACGACACGACTGGCGTCCGCAGCCGGACAAACAAGCATGATAGAGAGAAGATGCCGAGGAAACGCAACCGTTTGCGGCCGCTTCTCTATGGCGCGGGCGAAGAAAAGGAAGCGATCGCCCGCCGGCAATGTGCCAAACGACCGCACCGTCGCGCCGGGGCTCTGGAAAGCGGCGTAGATCGCCCATAACGGACAGGCGTTGCTGTAGCGCGGCAAAGGCAGTGCCGGCAGCGGGAGACGCTTGGTTATATAGCCGGAAGGGTCGGAGCGCATGAACGCGAAGCGCACCCCTTCCGCGCCCGGGCGACGCAGCGTCGCAAGCCGGTGGGACGCCTGCTCGTAGGATACGGCGAATTGCCGCGACAGCGCATCGAGATCGTAGCGCCGCCGCTCGGTCGCTTCGAGAAACTGCTCATACGGCATCAGTATCGCCGCCGCGACATAGGCATGAAGCGCGGAAGCGGCATAGGAGCGGGCCTCCTCCGAGGCCAGCGCCGGGTGGGTCCCGACAAGTCGCATGACGGCCGGCTGCGCGAGCGGCGTGGACATTTGCATGATCGCACGGAAACGCCGGGATTCGACGCTGTCGAGCGGCGCGTTGAACTCCTCCGAGGCCGGGGCACCGGCTCCGGCGATTGCGCCGGCAAATTCCCGGCTTTTCCGGAAATCATCGGCGACTTGCTCGAGTTCGCCGAAATAATTGTCGGAGTCCAGCATGAGAGCATCGACCTGCTCCATCGCAGTGCCCGACTGGACGCGCATCTCCGGATTGTCGAAGAAGGTCGCCAATGCCCTCGCTGTCTCCGACAGGTTCTCGCTGTCGGCCGCCACGATCCGCAGGAAACGGCTTCGTTGCGCATCGCTGAGCCGGTCATCCGTCTCGAGAATCTCGGATGCTGAGCGGATCGCGGTCACGTTGGTCAGAATCCGGTGGACGCTTTCTCCGAGAAACGGGTCTCTATTGAGCCGATCGGCCAAGGCCAAAACGGACTGGTTGCGGTCGATGAAGGCCCGGTAAACCCGCAAGAGCAGATCGGCCCATTCCGGATGGCGGCTGACGAACTCCAGATCGGTGCTCGGCCCCTGCGGTCTTCCGGAAAAAGCCGGGTCCGACAGGAGTTCGTTCAGACCGTCGATGGTGCGCCGCTCCGCGGTGTCGTCCAGTTCGGAGCGTTCGACGCCCAGGCCCGCTGCGACGCGGTCGATCAACGCGCCGGCAACCGTGCGCTTGTTCATTTCGATAAGGTTCAGATAGGACGGCGAGATGCCCGTTCGCTGCGCCAGTTCACCCTGCGTAAGCCCGGCGTTCTTGCGCAGTGCCCGTATCTTCGAGCCAGCCAGACTACGCATCATGTTCCTCCGCCCAATTTCAGGTTTGTAAATTACTGACAAAACAAGCGTCATTCAACTACAAGGATTTACAAAAATTCTCTGTTAAACCAAAGGCTTATTGATAGAATGACAATTATCACCCACGATAGTGCGGGCGAAACGCTCATCCGCACCGCTTTCACCGGCGCGGTATCAATGGGAGGTATCAATGAAATTCGAGAACGTGAACCGCCGCTTCATTCTCAAAAGCGGTGCGGCCTTGGGCGTCGGCCTTGCCGCGCCGATGCATTTCATTCGCGGAGCCTATGCCGAGGACATGTCCTGCAACATGCCGAAGGGCGACACAGTGACCTTCGGCTGGAACGTGCCGCTGACCGGAGCTTACGCCGACGAAGGCGCCGACGAACTCAAGGCCTTCCAGCTCGCCGTCAAGCACCTCAACGGTGAAGGCGACGGCGGCATGATCGCAACGATGAAGCCGACCGCGCTCAAGGGCAACGGCATCCTCGGCAAGAAGGTCGCCTATGTGCAGAGCGACTCGCAGACCAAGTCCGATGCGGCCCGCGACGGCGCCAAGCGCATGGTAGAGCGCGACGGCGCGATCATGATCTCCGGCGGTTCGTCATCGGGCGTGGCGGTCGCCGTGCAGGGTCTGTGTCAGGAACTGGGCATCATCTTCATGTCGGGTCTCACGCATTCCAACGACACAACGGGCAAGGACAAGAAGCGCTACGGCTTCCGTCACTTCTTCAATGCCTATCAGTCGGGCGTGGCGCTCGGCCCCGTGCTTGGCCAGGAATACGGCAAGGAGCGCAGGGCCTATCATCTGACGGCCGACTACACCTGGGGCTGGACGCAGGAAGAATCGATGAAGGCGGCCACCGAGAAGCTCGGCTGGAAAACCGTCGCCGCGGTGCGCACGCCGCTCGGCGCAGCGGACTTTTCGCAGTACATCACGCCGGTCCTTAATTCGGGCGCCGACGTTCTGATCCTCAACCACTATGGCAAGGACATGGTCAACTCGCTGACCCAGTCGGTGCAGTTCGGCCTGCGCGACAAGCAGGTCAACGGCAAGAAATTTGAAATCGTCGTGCCGCTGTTCTCCGAGCTGATGGCGCAGGGCGCGGGCGACGCGGTCAAGGGCATCTACGGCACCGGCAACTGGGACTGGAAACTCGACGACGACGCGACCAAGGCCTTCACCAAATCCTTCGGCGCCGAATTCGGCTCGCCTCCGTCACAGGCCGCGCACACCTGCTACGTGCAGGCGCTGCTCTATGCCGACGCCTGCGAGCGCGCCGGCACCTTCTACGCACCCGCCGTCATCAAGGCGCTGGAAGGCTTCGAATTCGATGGCATGGGCAATGGCAAGACGCTCTACCGCGCCGAGGACCATCAGTGCATGAAGTCCTGCGTCGTGGTGAAGGGCAAGGAGAACCCGAAGGACAAATTCGACCTGATGGAAGTCGTGAAGGTCGTGCCGCGCGAAGAGCTCGACTACGATCCCGCCATCTTCGGTGGCGAGCTTGGTCCGTCCGATCCGAAGCAGTGCTGATCTGACGGTCCACGCCGGCCGCCAGATTGTCCTCCGGCGGTCGGCTCCTTTCACCTCGATAGCGAGACCGGCAAACGGCGATGGATGCACTTCTGCTTCAAGTATTGAACGGCCTCGACAAGGGCGGCGCCTACGCGCTGATCGCGCTCGGTCTCACCCTGGTTTTCGGAACGCTCGGCGTGGTGAATTTCGCGCATGGCGCACTGTTCATGCTGGGCGCCTTCTGCGCCGTCACATTCAACAGGCTGCTCAATCTCGAAAGCGTCGTCATCGATCCCGCACAGAAGACGCCCTGGGGCACACCGCTGGAGGTGCGGACGCCCTATGTCGAGGCGTGGCTCGGCGATTTCGGCGCTTTTCTCAACGATTATTCGGTTCCGGCATCGATCGTACTCGCTGTCCCCGTCATGCTCGTCATCGGCATCGTGATGGAGCGCGGCCTCATCCGCCATTTCTACAAGCGGCCCCATGCTGATCAGATACTCGTGACCTTCGGTCTGGCGATCATCATCCAGGAAATCATCAAGCACTTCTTCGGCGCCAATCCGATACCGCAACCGGCGCCCGAAGCCTTCGGCGGCACCGTCTATGTCGGAGAAATCCTCGGCATGGGGCAGACGCTCGCCTATCCGTGGTGGCGCATCGTCTATCTCTTCTTCTCGCTGGCGGTGATCGGCGCGGTGTTCGCGTTCCTGCAATTCACCACCTATGGCATGGTGGTGCGCGCCGGCATGCACGACCGGCAAACCGTCGGTTTCCTCGGCATCGACATCGAACGACGGTTCACCGTGGTGTTCGGCCTCGCTGCTGTGATCGCCGGTGTCGCCGGCGTCATGTACACGCCGATCGTGCCGCCCGATTACCACATGGGAATGGAATTCCTGGTGCTTTCCTTCGTCGTCGTGGTGGTCGGCGGCATGGGTTCGCTCGGCGGCGCGGTGGTCGCTGGTTTCCTGCTTGGGATCCTGCAGTCCTTCGCCTCGATGAACGAAGTCAAGGCGATCATCCCCGGCATCGACCACGTCATCATCTATCTGGTCGCCGTCGTCATTCTGCTGACCTTGCCGCGTGGCCTGCTCGGCCGCAAAGGCATGATGGAGGACTGAGCCAGTGTTCAACAATCCCGCCCGCAACGACTGGCTGCTGCTGGCCGGCTTCTCCGCCGTCGTCCTCTGCCTGCCGGTCCTTCTCGAGCCGATCGGCGCGGCCTATCCCGCGCTGATGCAGAAATTCTGCATCTTCGGCATTTTCGCGATCGGCTTCAACATCCTCTTCGGCCTGACGGGATATCTGTCGTTCGGCCATGCCGCGTTCCTGGGCGTCGGCTCCTACGCCGCCGTATGGTCATTCAAGCTGTTCACGATGAACGCCATTCCGGCGATCGTCATGGCCGTCGTCTTCGCCGCACTGTTCGCCGTGGTCATCGGCTATGTCAGCCTGAAGCGGTCAGGAATCTACTTCTCCATCCTGACGCTGGCCTTCGCCCAGATGTGCTACAATCTGGTCTATTCGGTGCTGACGCCGCTGACCAATGGCGAGACCGGCCTGCAGCTTTCGCTTCAGGATCCGCGCGTCATCGACGCGATGTTCATCGAGCCGGCGGCGGGACTGCCGCGCGTCAATCTCTTCGCCCTCAACATCAGCGGCGGCGGCTATGCCGGGTTTTATCTGTGTGCCGTAATGCTGATCATTTGCTTCTTCATTGCAATGTGCATCTTCCGCTCGCCCTTCGGCATGATGCTGCGGGCGATCAAGTCCAACCAGACCCGCATGCGCTACACCGGTTTCAACACCCGCCCTTATCTGCTCACGGCATTCGTCATTTCCGGCATGTATGCGGGGCTTGCCGGCGGGCTGATGGCCGTCACCGATCCGCTTGTCGGCGCCGAGCGGATGCAATGGACCGCGTCAGGCGAAGTGGTGCTTATGACGATTCTTGGCGGCGCCGGCACACTGGTCGGGCCGGTGCTCGGAGCAGCGGTCATCAAATATTGCGAGAACATCTTTTCGTCCTTCAGCCCGGGCACGCTGCACGGCGCATTCGGTTTTCTGCCGGATGCGATCGAGGACCCGATCGTCAGTTTCCTTTCGCTCTTCGTCGGCGACGGCTGGAATCTGACGCTCGGGGTGGTGTTCATGCTCATCGTGATCTTCCTGCCCGGCGGCATTATGGAAGGACTGCGGCGCATCCGCATGATGTTCAACCGGCGGCCCGGCAATGGCAGGAAGATTCCCGCCACGCAAACCCAACCGGCGGAGTAGCACCATGTCGACACGCAACGTCGTCCTCCACGTCGCCGACGTCCACAAGAGGTTCGCCGGGCTCCACGCCCTGGCCGACATCGATCTCCAGGTCGAGGAAGGCACCATCCATGCCATCATCGGACCGAACGGCGCCGGCAAATCGACCCTGCTCAATGTCTGTATCGGCCGCCTCGCCCCCGACAGCGGCGCGGTCGTCTTCGACGGCCAGGTCATCACCGGCAAGCAACCGCACGAGATTAACCAGATGGGTGTCGTGCGCGTCTTCCAGACGCCGGAGATATTTCCCGACCTGTCCCTGCTCCACAACGTCATGGTTCCGGCCTTCGCCAAGCGCGATGGGCCATTCCGGCTCAATGCCTTCCAACCGGTCTGGAGGCGGACGGATATCCGCGACGAGGCCATGCACTGGCTTGAGGATGTCGGCCTCGCCACACAGAGCCATGCCATCGCCGGCAGCCTGTCGCGCGGCGACAAGCGCCGGTTGGAACTCGCCATGGGCCTGGTGCAGAAACCGCGCCTGCTGCTGCTCGACGAGCCGACAGCCGGCATGTCGCGCCATGACACCAATTCGACCATCGACCTTCTTAAGAAATTCAAGGGCCGCGGCATGACCAAAGTCATCATCGAACACGACATGCATGTCGTGTTTTCGCTGGCCGACCGCATCACGGTGCTGGCACAGGGCAGGATCATCGCCGATGGCCCTCCCGACGAAGTCAGGGGCAACCCGAAGGTCCAGGAAGCCTATCTGGGAGGCGTGCACTGATGAATGCCATGACGATGTCGGACGTGAGTGCAGCCACGACGGCGCCCGCCTATTTCAGCGTGCGCGACATCCACGCCTATTACGGCGAGAGCTATATCGTGCAGGGCGTCAGCTTCGATGTCGCCGAGGGCGACGTCATTGCTCTTCTCGGCCGTAACGGCGCCGGCAAGACATCGACGCTGCGTACGCTGGCCCGAGCCCAGGACCCGGAATTGAAGGGCGGGGAGATCTGGCTGAACGGCCAACCCCTCCACAAGCTCAAGGATTTCCAGGCCGCTCAACTAGGCGTGCAGCTCGTCCAGGAAGATCGCCGCATCATCCCCGGCCTTACCGTGGAAGAGAACCTCATCCTTGCCCGTATCGCCGAGCCGAAGGGCTGGCCCCTAGAGCAGATCTACGAGCACTTCCCACGCCTTGCGGAGCGTCGCAAGCAGGAGGGCGTGACGCTTTCCGGCGGTGAGCAGCAGATGCTCGCCGTGGCCCGCGCTTTGGCCCGCGACATCAAACTGCTTCTGCTCGACGAACCCTATGAAGGGCTTGCGCCGGTCATCGTGCAAGAGATCGAACGCATTGTGCGGGAGATCAAGAAACTCGGCATCACCACCATCATCGTAGAACAGAATGCGGTGGCCGCGCTGGAGTTGGCAAACCGGGCCCTGATCCTCGATATGGGCCAGATCGTTTTCGACGGCACGGCGCAGGACGTGCTCGGCGATGTCGAGCTTCGCAACAAATATCTCGCGCTGTAGGCCCAACGGGTTACCGCATTCAGTTGCCCCGGCCGTTTGTAGCGCCGGTTCAGCTCACCGGGTTGAAGGCCGCCCAGAGCGAGACGGCGATCCCGGTGCAGAGCAGGAACAGCCCGTTCCAGCGCCAGCCGACCGTGTAGGCGCTGACCCGACCAAGCCGCGCCACCAGCGCCGTCACCGCGGTGAACGGCGACGTGGCGCCAGACAGGGCCCAGCCGCCGGTGATCGCGACGACGAGTTGGTCGGGCGTCAAACCATAGAGAGCGGGCTGCGGGAACAGACCGCCGACCAGCGATGCCGCCAATATTGGGTGCAGACCGACCTGCCCCGCCGCCGGCATCCACCAGACCACCAGGACGAGCACCAGCCAGCCGGGCATGGCCGGCAAGGCGACGGTCTGGATGACCGGACCCAGCAGTTCGACCGAAAGCAGACCGGTAAACGTGGCGGCGATGACCAGCATCGATTCCGACGAGAACAGCGGCAATTCCTCTCGCGCGAATTGGCCGATCCAGCTGCCCGCCGCCGCGACCCTGCGGCTGCCCGAACCGCCGGCGCGAACCAGCACGATCACCAGCGCCATGAACGGCACCATGATCAGCACGGCGACCGATGTCGACATGCCGGTCGTCAGGACGATGGCGGCAGCGCCGGCGAAAAGGGCGCCGAGAAGCAGAGCAAGCGGCAGCAGGTCCTTCGCGGCTCCCAGGACGGCCGTGGGACGCGTCGCGACCACCTGCGGCTTGAAAAGCGAATCCAGGAACCAGCCGATCCCCATGATGAGCACGCTGGTGCCAAGCGCGCCGGGTACCGAGCCGATCCAGTCCGATCCCGGCACCACGGCGGTCGAGATGATCATCGGAAAGGCCACCGGGGACCAGCACAGCGTCGCAACGAAACCCCGCTGGATGGCGAGCAGCATGCGGCGCTCGCGCGCCTGCCGCAGCCAGCCGTCGGGCTCGCGCGCCGTGATGTTGGTGACCAGCCCGCCCAGCAGCGTGACGGCGCCATATTGGAGTATATGGGAAAACAGTTGCGAGCCCAGCGTCAGCGCCGCATAGCGGCGGCCGGGCGGCTGACTGACCAGATAGAGGCCGGAACGGACGATGCCGGGAATGTCGTTGACCGCTGAACGCAGCGACAGCAGCGAGACGAACACGGCAACGACCCAGGCCGAGCGCACGGCGACCGACTCGATCAGCAGAACCATGTCGGAGCGGGTCGAAAAGCCGAAGACCAGGAAGGCAAGTCCGGCAGCGGCGAGGATGAGCACGGAAAAACTCAGCCGCCGCAATTGCAGCAGCGCAAACCCGGTAACCAGCATCGCAGCGATGTTACCGGCCTGCTGACGAAAACCAAATTCGCCGACGATGACGGCGCAGGTGGCGGCAACGAGGAGCGCGCCCGCGATGCCTTGCCAGTCGCCGGCAACAAGCCGCTTCGCCGGCGGCCCATCCGGTTCCAGCTCTGGTCCCGCGCCCTGCGCGGGCGGGGACTGGTCGTTCATGCGTCGGCCGGCACTTCGAGGAAAAGGTTCGCCAGTTCGTTCTTCTTGACCTTGCCGGTCGTCGTCAGCGGCAGGTCGATTTCGCGCACGAACCGGTAGGCGCGCGGCATCTTGTAGGCGGCCAGCTCCTTCTTGAGCGCTTCCGCCAGCTTCTTTTCCGCGCCGGGACCGGGGTCGCTTTCAGTGACCACCACGGCGCCGATGATCTCGTCGCGCACCGCATCCGGGACACCCACGACGAAGGCAAGTTGCACGCCTTCCTGCTGCATGAGGATTTCCTCGACCTCGGCCGGCGCGACGTTGATGCCGCCGGTCTTGATCATCTCCTTCATGCGGCCACGGAAGTGAAGGTATCCCTCATCGTCGAGCAGCCCCAGATCGCCGGTGCGGAAATACCCGTCCGGGGTGAAGGCATCGCGGTTCTTGTCCTCGTCCTTGTAGTAGCCCTTGGTGACGTAGCGCTTGACCTGGACCTCGCCTGTGGCGCCTGCCGGCAGGGGCTTGAACGTTTCCGGATCGACGACGCGCAGATCGACCCCGTCGAGCGGCCGTCCGACGGTGGCGAAACGCTTGCTGGCCGGGTCGAGCTTGCCGTCGGTGACGGTGCAATTGCCGTAGGTCTCGGTCAGCCCGTAGATGTGGCATATCTCCCTGGCGCCGAGATCGACGACGCGCTGGAGTTGGTCCGGCAGGCCGGTGGCGCCGCCAGAACGCAGGGTGCTCAGGTCGCGCTTGGGCCGATCGGAATGCTCCGCCATGGCCTGCGCCATGTTCGGCGTGCCGTAGTAGAGGGTGCAGCGCTCTTCCTCGATGAGGCGCAGGGCTTCGCCGGCCTCGAAATGCTCCTGCAACACAAGGCATCCGCCATGGGTGAAGATGTTGAAGAGCGCGTTCTCGCAGCCCAGCCCCCAATAGAGCGAAACGGCCAGCCACAGACGGTCCTCATGCGTGCAATGCATCCGCTCGCCGATGTTCCACATGTTCTCGATCAGGCCGTAATGCTGGAGCTGGACGCCCTTCGGCGTCGAGGTCGAGCCCGAGGTGTAGAGCAGATAGGTAACGTCGAGCGGATCGACGGCGGCGGCGGCATCGTCCAGAATCTTGTCGGAGACGTTCGCGCCCATGCCGTAGACATCGTTGAACGGCACACTTTCCTTGTAGCCTTCGGCGCCGACATGGATGAAGCGCTTCAGCTTCGGCATCGCCTCCGCATGCGGCTCAAGCTCTGTCAGCATGGCGGCGTAGTCGTATTTCAGGAAGCGACTGGTGTAGACCAGCGTGTCGGCGTCGGAGTGATTGAGGATGTAGGCAAGCTCGCGCGCCGTCACCCAGGTGTTGACCGAGACCATGATGCCGCCAAGGCTGCAGACGGCGAGATCGGCGATGATCCATTCCCATTTGTTGCCCATCAGGATGGCGACGCGGCTGCCCTTGCCGATACCCATGGCCGACAGGCCCTTGGCGAAGGCGCGCACTTCCGCCCGCAACTGGGCATAGGTAAAGCGCTTGTCGCGGGCAACGAGCGCCTCGCGGTCAGGCCAGGTATCCGCAAGCTCCTTCAGCAATGCCGGGATGGTTCGTGCATTCGGGATCGTCGGCATCGCTATACCTCAGGACAGGTTGTAGAAATTGAGGGCGTTGGCGCCCAGCATCTGCTCGGCTTCCGCTTCGGTGAACCGATAACCCCATCTGGCCGCATTGGCCGGAAGGTCGCGGAAGAAATCGACCCAATGCCGCAGTTCGGAACGCTCTCCAGTGAAGCGTTTGCCGGAGGCGTGATCCGAGGCGAAGAGGATGCGTTCGCTGCCGACCAGCGAGCGCCATGTGGCCAGCCGCGCGACGAGATCACCGGGATTTTCGGCGAGATGCTCGTTCCAGTTGGACACATCGAGAACGCAGTTGGGGAGATCGGCGACAGCTTCGGCCGCCACCTGCCACCACAGCGGAAAGCCGGCATGGCACAGGATGATCTTGAGATCGGGAAGCGCCTTGGCCAGCCGCGCGACGTGAACCGGATGGACCGGATTATTCTCGGAATAATCGGCGCCGGCGAAATCGGTCCACACCCCTGCCCGTGTGTGGATCTGCACCGGCACACCCAGATCCGCGGCAAGCCTGAACATCGGGCGAACATTCTCGCCATCGGCGGCGAAGCCGTCCGGCGTCAGTTCGCCGATGCCGACGAGGCCGTAGTCCCTCACGCCCCGCTTGATGGAGTCGAGATAGCCTGCGCGGCGGAAATCCACCGAGACATGGCAATGCAGCCGGTTTCTGTGGCGCTTCTGCAGTTCGCCATAGAATTCGATCTGGCGGTCGACATTGACGCGCGGCTCTTCGCCGAAGACCGGCTCGCCGACGTCGATCATCATGATCATCGAACGGTCGACGCCGGCGCGGTCCATGTTGGCGACGAAGTCGTCACCATCGGGGTCCTCGACGCCGGACAAGAGCCGCGGCAGGATCATGTCGGCGCTGCGATCGTCGGCCTTCGCCGCCCACTGTTCGGCGGCGCGGCGAAAGAACGCCGGCGGCAGGAAGCCTTCGCCCCAGATATGCGCGTGTGAATCGACGACCGTCACGTCCAGACCTCCCGGCGCGTCCGCGCCTCTGAACCCTCAATGTGTTCGCAGCATTTTCGGAAATCGGCGCCGCGCGGACAATCGCGGCGAATGGCATAGCAGGTATAGATAGGACTTTCGGACAAGGCCGGAGAGCGACCCAGCTTAGTGGTCGAGCTGCGCGCGCGGCATCCAGACACCGTCCTTAACCAGGTCGCGGACCAGCAGCGTCACCATCTTGGCCAGCGTGCGGGTGGCGTTGGTGACGGGACGCTGGGTGGAGGTAGCGAGAACGAGATGCCGCGTCATCCTCGGCTCGACGATCGAGGTGGCGGTCAGGTCGCCCGCCTCGACCTTGGCGCTGACGGCGGCGTAGGGCAGGATCGTATAACCGATGCCCTGTTCCACCATGTTGACGACGGCGCTGAGGCTGTCGATCTCGTATTCGACATTCGGATAGATGCGCTGCGGGCCGAGCAGCGACTCCACCAGAACGCGCAGCCCGTGCGGATGCGACGGCAGGATGAGCGGCATTTCGGCTAGACTGGCCCCGTTCACCGGGCCTTCCACCGCCATATCAGGCTTGCGGCCGGGACCGATCAGCAGCAGTTCCTCTTCGATCAAGGGCTGTGTCAGCAGCGTCGAGGTCTTGGGCGCGTTATAAAGGATGGCGACATCAATGCGGCCGGTCGAAAGCCATTCGAGGACGTGCCCGCTGTAGCCTTCCTGCACCTTCAGCTTGATGCGGGGATATTCCTCGTGGAAACGCTGGATCAGCGGCGCCGTCAGCACGGAACCCGCAGTCGGCGGCATGCCTATGGAAATCTTGCCGCTCGGGTCCGACCGCAAGGTGTCGATATCGGCGGAAATGGACCCGACGGAGCTGACGATCGCGCGCGCGTGCTCGACGACGATCTGGCCGGCATCGGAAACGACGATGCCGCGGCCGTTACGGTAGAGCAGCTCGACGCCAAGCTCTTCCTCAAGGCTGCGGATCTGGCGCGAAAGCACCGGCTGGGCGACCGAAAGCACGACCGCCGCCTTGGAAAAACTGCCCAATTCGGAGACGGACAGGAGGTATTTGAGCTGCTTCAACTCCATGGGGGCAATATGCCTTCTGGCGTCCGCGGAAGATACGACCAAGGGCCACCATTAACAATATATCTGATAGGATCAGTGGGCGTCTGACGATGACGGAGCGCGGCCACTAGTCTGTTGGTTCAGGCTTAAACCAGGCACGCGAGGACGCGCCATGCTCAACAAATCGACAGACAATCCCGCCTTGGGCGACGACAAGGCTGAAATCCGCGAAGCCGTCACGGCGCTGTGTGCGCGGTTTCCCGACAAATACTGGCGCGAGGTGGACCGCGAGCGGCGCTATCCCTCCGAATTCGTCAAGGCGATGACCGAGGCCGGCTATCTCGGCGCGCTGATCCCGGAAGAGTATGGCGGCTCCGGCCTCGGCCTCTCCGATGCCGTCGCCATTCTCGAAACCGTCCATGCCAATGGCGGCAATGGCAGCGCCTGCCATGCGCAGATGTATGTCATGGGCATCATCCTGCGCCATGGCAACGAGGAGCAGAAGCAGCGCTGGCTGCCCAAGATCGCGTCGGGTGAACTGCGCCTGCAGGCGTTCGGCGTGACCGAACCCACCGCCGGCACCGACACCACCTCGATCAAGACGACCGCCGTGCGCGAAGGCGACCACTATGTCGTGAACGGTCAGAAGATATGGACGTCGCGCGCCGAACATTCCGACCTGATGGTTCTGCTTGTCCGCACGACGCCAAAAGACAAGGTGACGAAACGTGCCGACGGGCTGTCGATCCTCGTCGTCGACATGCGCGAGGCCGTCGGCAACGGGCTGACCATCCGCCCCATCCGCACGATGATGAACCATGCGACCACCGAGGTGTTCTTCGACAATCTCAAGGTTCCGGCCGATCATCTGATCGGCGAGGAAGGCAAGGGCTTCCGCTACGTGCTCGACGGCATGAATGCCGAGCGGCTGCTGATCGCCTCGGAATGCATCGGCGACGCGAACTGGTTCATCAACAAGGCGGCGGCTTACTCTGGCGAGCGCGTCGTCTTCGGACGGCCCATCGGCCAGAACCAGGGTGTGCAGTTCCCCATCGCCCGCTCCTATGCGGAAATGTCGGCCGCGCGGCTGATGGTCTATCACGGCGCCAGCCTCTACGAGCAACACGCGCCCTGCGGCAAGGAAGCCAATATGGCGAAGCTTCTGGCTTCCGAAGCCGCATGGCACGCCGCCGAGGCTTGCCTGCAAACACATGGCGGGTTCGGTTTCGCCGAAGAGTACGATGTCGAGCGCAAGTTCCGCGAGACGCGGCTCTACCAGGTCGCTCCGATCTCGACGAACCTCATCCTCGCATTCATCGCCGAGCACGTTCTCGGCATGCCGCGCTCCTACTGAGCAGCGGCGACCGGATCATCACAAAGGAGGAGGAAACCATGCGACTTCCCGTCGCCGACGCCTACACGCTGGCCGAAAAGGTCATGACGAAACTGGGCTGCACCCCGGACGAGGCGCGAATCGCCGCCGGCCACCTGATGGACAGCGAGTTGCGCGGTCTCGACTATGCGGGCTTTGCCCGCATGATCTCGATCTCGGAGCGGCTTGAAAAGCAGGGCCGTTCGACCAGGCCGATCACGGTGCTCAGGGAAACGCCGGTGTCGGCGCGGCTCGATGGCGCCGACAAGCTCGGCTACATCGTGGCGCAGCGGGCGACCGAGATCGCCATCGAGAAGGCCAAGGCCGGCGGCATCGCCATCGTCGGCGCCAGCGACACCTGGTACACCGGCATGCTGTCCTACTACGCCGAGATGGCGGCCGAACACGACCTCGTCACCATGATCGCGTCGAACGCCTCACCCTGGGTGGCGCCGCATGGGGGCACGGAGGGGCGCTTCGGCACCAACCCCATCTGCTTCGGCTTTCCCAGCAAGGGCGAGCCGGTGATCTGGGACATCGGAACCTCGGCGATCATCCATGCGCAGGTCGTGCTGGCGCGGCGGCTAGGGCAGCAATTGTCGCCCGGCATGGCTTTCGGGCCTGACGGCAAGCCGACCAACGATCCGGACGCGGCCCTGCAAGGCGCCTTCGCGCCGTGGGGCGGCCATCGCGGCTCGGGTCTGGCCATGGTGGTGCAGATGCTCGGCATGCTGGCGGGATCGCCGATGATCCCCGGCGAACTGCGCGAATTCGGCTATCTCATCGTCGCCATCCGGCCCGACATCCTGACCGATACGGACGCCTTCAAGGCCGAGATTTCAAGCTATGCCGAAGCCGTTCGCTCGACCCGGCCGGTCGAGGGCGGCGAGCCAGTGCGGATGCCGTTCGACCGCTCCCGCGCCGACCGCGCCGCAGCCATCGAACGCGGCTACATCGAAATGCCGGACACAGTCCATGCCGGCATTCAGGCGATCCTCAACGCCGCCTGAACCAGGCTGCCGGAACTATCCAAAAGGCCGCCTGGGAGGGCGGCCTTTTCTATTGCCCGGCAACCACTCGTCTCTTCAAGAAAAAACCCGCGGCCATCGCTGGCCGCGGGCGGTTGTCCTGGGAGTCGGACGGCCTATCAGTTCGTCGGCCAGACCGGGTCGGCCAGCGCCGATTCCGGCGGATAGATCGGCTTCGGTTCGCCGCCCTGCCATTGCACGATAATCAGCTTGGCATTGACGTTGTGGCCGGCCTCGTCGAACTTGATGTGACCGCCGGGATAGTACTTGGCCGGACCTTCGGTCGTGTCCATCTTGCGCAGGGCC
This sequence comes from Mesorhizobium sp. BE184, assembly GCF_031457045.1. NCBI lineage: Bacteria > Pseudomonadati > Pseudomonadota > Alphaproteobacteria > Hyphomicrobiales > Phyllobacteriaceae > Mesorhizobium > Mesorhizobium sp. BE184. Next base: position 919,524 of record NZ_JAVDVU010000001.1, on the reverse strand, counting down.
TCGCCCACCGCCTTCTTGTCGGCCTTGCCGGCGTCTTCCAGCGCCTGCTTGAACAGCCACATGTCGCCATAGGCGCTGATGGAATCCTGCGTCATCCAGGGTTCGCCGGTTTCGGTCTTGAAACGCTGGATGATTTCTTCCTGACCCTTGGCGCCCCAATTGCCGACGACCGACATCACGCCCTCGAGCAGGTCGGGACCGATATTCTTCAGAAGCTCCGGTGCGCCGATGTGAGCGCCGCTCGAGATGATCGGCATCCGTCCGCCGCCGAGATTGAACTCGTTGACCTTCTCCAGCATCAGCTTGTCGTCCGGCACCGAGGTGCCCAGCATGATGAGAAACTCAGGCCGCTTCGAACGCGCCTGCTGGATCAGCGCGGTGGCGTCGGCCAGAGGCGGCGTGAAGGTTTCGTCGAACAAAAGGTCGATGCCCATTGCCTTCAATCCGCCCTCGCGCATTGGCTTGGCGAAGCTGACCGAGGAAGCCGTGTTGTCGGAAACGATGCCGGTCTTGGTCGGCTTCTTGCCGGTCGCCTTCTGCGCCACTTCCATCAGCGCCGGCAGTGCGTCTTCCGCCTGCTTCACACCCGTCGGCGGCATCTGGAAGATGTATTTGAAGCCGCGCGAGGTGATCTGGTCGGAATAGGACAGCGTCACCATCGGCAGTTCGGCGCGCTCGGTCACTTCCGAGACCGACAGCGTGAAGGACGACAGCCATGCGCCTGAGACACCGACCAGATCCGGCTCCTGCGAGACCATGCGCTGGGCGGCGTTCTTTGCCTTTTCCGTCGTGTCGCCGGCATCGAAGATCATCAGCTTCATCTTGGCGCCGCCGAGCTTTTCGACGCCTCCGGCTGCGTTGATGTCCTTGATGGCCAGTTCGGCGCCCTTCTTCATCAATTCGCCCTGGCGCGCCCAGGGGCCGGACATCGGTGCGATCAGCGCCACCTTGACCTCGGCCGGGTTCGCCTGGGCGAAGACCGACCCATAGGAAACAGCCGACATTGCGAGCGCCGTGACGCCGGTCATGAGAACTCTTCTGCGTGTAACCATTCTATATTCCTCCCGAATGTTTCGTGGTCGTCTTAGATGCCGAGATAGGCCTTGCGGACCCTGTCGTCGGAAAGCAATTCAGTCTGGGCGCCTTCCAGCACCACCCGACCGGTTTCAATGACGTAACCGCGGTCGCAGCTTTCGAGCGCCTCGACGGCGCGCTGCTCGACCAGCAGGACCGTCAGGTTGCGCGCCTTGCGGATTTCGACGATCGCCTCGAAGATCGAATCGGCGACCGCCGGAGCCAGACCCATCGACGGTTCGTCAAGCATCAGAAGCTTCGGCGACGAGGCCAGTCCGCGCGCAATGGCGACCATCTGCTGCTGGCCGCCGGAAAGCGTGCCCGCCTGCTGCAGACGCCTTTCGCCCAGGATCGGAAACAGCTTGAGGACATAGTCGAGATTGTCCTTCCAGTGCTTCTGGCCGGCCTCGGTGTAGGCGCCCATCTCGAGGTTTTCCTCGACCGTCAGATTTGGAAAAACCTGCCGCCCTTCCGGAACGTGGGCGATGCCCAGATGCGGACGTTCATGCGCCGGAACGGCGTTGAGGTCGCGGCCTTCGAAAGTGATCGCACCGGACCGCACCGGCACCGAGCCGGATATGGATTTGAACAGCGTCGTCTTGCCGGCGCCGTTGGGGCCGACGATGGAAACGAAGTCGCCGCTGTTGACGGTCAGCGATATGCCGTTGAGCGCCGATACGCCGCCGTAGGCAACATGGAGGTCCCTGATCTCAAGCACGTTCGCGCCACCTTTTGCCGAGATAAGCTTCGATGACCTTGGGATCGCGCATCATGTCGCGCGGCTTGCCCTCGCCGAGCAGGGCCCCGTGGTCGAGGACGATGAAGTGGTCGGCCAGCCGCAGCATGGCCTGCATCGTGTGCTCGATAATCAATATGGTGATGCCGGACTCGGTCAGCTTGCGAAGCACGACGATGACGTCGTTGATTTCGCTCGAGCCCAACCCGGCGAGGATTTCGTCGAGGAACAGGATCTTCGGCTTGCCGGCCAGCGCGCGCGCCAGCTCCATCAGCCGCTGCTCCTTGCTCGGCAGCCCGCCAGCCGGGCGATCCGCGTCGGCTTCCATGCCAACCAGAGCCAGGGCCTCGCGGGCGTGCCGGAAAGCCGTCTCGTCGTCGTCTGCCCGCACATAGGCGCCGACAAGGACGTTATCGAGCACGGACAGCCGGGCGAACGGGCGGGCGACCTGGAACGTGCGCCCTACCCCCAGCTTGCAGACGCCGCTTGGCTGGAGACCGATCAGGTTCTGGCCTTCGAGCGTCACCTCGCCGGTGCTTGGCGTGACAAAGCCATTGAGAAGGTTGAACAGGGTGGTCTTGCCAGCGCCGTTCGGTCCGATAATTCCGACGACCGCGCCTTCCGGCACCTTGAACGACACGTTCTGCAGTGCCTTGAGACCACCGAAATTCTTCGACAGGTCGCGGACTTCGAGGATAGTCCTGCCGGACATGATCTCCGGACGCTCGATCAGTTCTCCGGGATCGGAGAAAACAGTCTCCACATCGCCGGGCTTTTGGTCCTTGTCATCGCGCCCGAGAAGATCGCGGACTTTCCAGAAGATGCCTTCCGGCGCCAGCAGGATGACCAGCACGATGGCGACGCCGAACACCACGCCCTGGATGCCAGGCAGCACATTGCCGAGTTCGGCATGGAGCGTCTCGGACAAGGGGATGAGGATCGCCGCGCCGATGACGGGACCCCAGACGGTGCCGATGCCGCCGAACAGCGCCATGATGAGCGCCTGCGCCGATGTCAGCATGGAGAACACGCTGGCCGGCGTCACCACGATGAGGATCACCGCATAGAAGCCGCCTATGGCGCCGGCGATCGCGCCGGATATGGCGATGGCCTTGAGCTTCCACTTGCGGGTCTCGATGCCCGCCGCTTCGGCCGCCAGTTCGTTCTGCTTGATGGCAAGCAGCGCCATGCCGAAGCGGGTGGTCTCGATCCAGCGCGAGATGAGGATCGCGACGATCAGCAGCACCAGCGCGATCACCGAATAGATGCGGCCATCGGAAAACTGCATGAAGGCGGCGGGATTCTCGCGATGCATCGGCAGCGCGACTTCCTGATAGCCCAGCCATTCGAAGACGTAGAGCAGCGCCAGCGGATAGGCGAGCATGGCGAGCGCGAAATAATGACCGCGCAGCCGGAAGGTCGGCAGGCCGACAAGGACGCCGGCTATCGCGCCGACGACGCCCGCCAGCGGTATGCCGATCCACGGCGTCAGGCCGAAATGCAGCAAGGAGAGCGCCACCGTGTAAGCGCCGAGGCCGAAGAAGGCCGCGTGGCCGAACGACACCAGGCCGGAATAACCGGACAGCACGTTCCACGAGATGCCCATGACCGCCCAGATGGCGACCAGGGTCAGCATCAACTGGTAATACTGGTCCGGAACGATGAAGACGAGCAGCAGGTAGACCGCGGAAAGGGCGGCCAGTATGCCGGCGGAACGTTTGAAGCTGGTACCGCGGCCCATCACACGCGCTCCACGCTATTGCCGAACAGGCCTTGGGGCCGGAAGAAAATGACGAGGAGGAAGACGACGAAGATCGCCGTGTTCTGCAGCTGGATCGGCAGGATCAGCGTCGAAAGCTGCTGCACCAGGCCGATGGTCATGCCGCCCCAGAATGCGCCGGTGATGGAGCCCAGTCCGCCCAGCACCACACCGGCATACATGACGATGACGAACTCGATGCCGACATAGGGCTGGAACGGATAGTACATGGCGACCAGTCCGCCGGCGACAGCGGTGATCGCGGTGCCGATGCCGAAGGCGATGCGGTGCGCCCGGTCGACGTTGATACCCATGTACTGCGCCGCCACGACGTTGTCGGCGGAAGCGCGCAGCGCCTTGCCGAGCCGTGTGCGGGTGACGAAGGCATAGAGGCCCAAGGCCACCAGGATCGACACCACGGCGCCGACCAGACGCGCCTTGTTGAGGAAGACACTGACCCATTCGCCAACGAGCGGCCCGACTTCCCAGGCGCTCGAGGACATGGGTGTGCGGATCGAATTCGGCTCCGATCCGAACAGGATCAGGCCGCCGTTCTGCAGGATGAGCGCGATGCCGAGCGTCAGGATGAGCTGCGCGTAGTGGCCCTGGTTGTCGCTCGACGCGACGCTGACGCCTGTCACCCGCGAAACCAGAAACTGATGCATGAAATAGCCGACGACGTAGAGGATGGGCCCAGCCAGCATCGCGGCAATGACAGGGCCGGCGTACGGACCGAGGAAGGCGAGAACGCCGAAGCCGGTGAACAGGTACCAGGCGGCGTACATGCCCAGCATCATCAGATCGCCCTGCGCGAAGTTGATGACGCGCATGATGCCGAAGATCATGCCGAGGCCCGTGCACATCAATCCATACAGGCAGCCGACCATCAGGCCGGCGGCGAGCGCCTGCAGGAAATTCTCAAGCAGGATGAGATTGTCGCTCATGCTACGTCCATGACATGGCTGGCACGACGCGATGCGCGCTGAACAAGCCGGTGGCGAAGAGACATCGGCGATCCTCCCTGATCCTGCCGCAGCGTCCGGCCTGCCCGAAAGGCGACCGGATAAGTTGCCCTAGTAGGTAGCCCCGCCCCTCGCGCGTCAATTCAGGCCATACGCATAGCTGCTATAGTGGTACCTGCTTCCGCCAAGCGAATAAGGATTCCGTCAAATCGCTGCTACGGCCCTGCGAAGGCCGCCAAGGGAGAAGCCCATGCCGATCAAGACCGGGGACATAAAGCTGGTCGCACAGACCGAGGATGTCTTGGGCGAAGTGCCGTTGTGGCATCCCGAGCGCAAGGTGCTGACGTGGATCGACGTGCTCAAGCCCGCCTTTCATGCCTACGATCCCGCAACCGGGACGACAGAGAGCTGGACGCCGCCGGAAAAGCTCGGCTCCTACGCAATCACCGATTCACAAGAGGTTTTGATTTCGGGCCGCAACGGCATGGCGCTGTGGAGCCCGACCGACGGTGCCCTGCACCGTCTCTCGCATCCTGAAAGCGACAGGCCGGACAACATTTTGAACGACGGGCGGACCGATCCGCGCGGACGCTTTCTCGTCGCCAGCATGGACAAGATGCTGTCGGGCGCCAAAGGCCGGCTTTGGCAGGTCAGCGGTGCCAAAGGCACGCAGCTTGTGCAGGACAAGGACATCTTCCTGCCGAACTCGATCTGCTGGAGCCCGGATGGCGCGACATTCTACCTCGGCGACAGCCACACCAATCTGATCTTCGCCCATGACTACGATGTCGACACTGGCGCGATTTCCAATCGCCGTCTGTTTGCCGACACCAAGGGTTTGCCGGGCGATGTGGACGGCTCCAGCGTCGATGCCGAGGGTTATCTGTGGAATGCGCGTTACGATGGCGGTTGCCTGATCCGCTTCACGCCCGACGGCAAGGTCGACCAGACACTCGAACTCGGCGTGACCAAGCCGACGCATGTCACCTTTGGCGGGCCGGACCTGAAGACCATGTACGTCACCACCGCCCGATTCCGCCTTCCGGCCGAGAAACTCGCGTCCGAACCGTTCTCCGGCGGGCTGCTGGCGATGGACTCGGATGTGGCCGGACTGCCCGAAGCGCTCTATTCCTGACGCAAAAAGGGCGCGGTCAGACTCGCTGCCGCGCCCTTTTTCTTCCTTGGAAAACGGCCGCCTCTAGGCCGGCTTGAACCTGAGCAGCGTCAAATCCTCATCGACCGGCTCGAAGACCGCGACCACCTTCTGGCCGACGTCCAGCTTCTGATCGCCTGCGCCGACGAGGCTGGCAGTGATGCGCGGCCCCTCCTCCAACTCGACCTGCACGACATTGTAGGGAATGTCCTCGGCAAAGGCCGGGAACCAGGCCTTGTGGACGACGACCCATGTCGTGACGACGCCACGTCCCGAGACCTCGCGCCAGTCGAGCCGGTCGGAAAAGCAATGCGGGCAGACAGGTCCGGGAGGCAGATGCGGCTTGCCGCAATCCTCGCAGAAGGGCAGCATCATCTTGTGCTGCTTGAAGCCGTCCCAGAGCGGCTGATGGTCGGGCGTGATGCGTGGCCGCGGCTTGGCGGTGATGCCTTGATGGAAACTCATTGTCGGTCCTCCTCAAGCCGCCGTCAGGATTACGGAATCGCCCCAGACGGTGCCCCATTGCAGGACGTCGGCGTTCGGGATCTGCCGGGGACCCGCGGTGCCGCGAATCTGCCGCGTCATTTCTCGGATATGGTTCCAGCCGGCGACATGCGCCTCCGACAGCAACCCGCCATTCGTGTTTACCGGCAGCCTGCCGCCCGGCCCGATGCCATTGTTCTGGACGAAATCGAGCGCCTCGCCCTCGCCGCAATAGCCGTAACGCTCGAGCACGAACAGGACGAGCGGCGAGAAGGCATCGTAGGTGTAGACGCCCTTGACGTCCTTCTGCGTAACCCCGGCCTTGTCGAACACTTCGGTATCGATGGGGCGCGAGCGCACATGCGTCACCGGCTGCTGGCCGATGCCAAGACCGGGTGGCGCGAAGATGAATTCGTCGCGGCTGGAGCGAATGCCCTGCATGCCGGCGACGACCACCGGCTTCTGCTTCAGGTCCCTGGCGCGCTCCTTCGTCGTCACCAGCGTGACGATGGCGCCATCCGTCATCAGGCAGCAGTCGAACAGATGCAGCGGATCGACCACCATGCGTGAAGACTGGTGCTTCTCCAACGTCAGCTCTTCCTTCATGACCGAATCCGGATTGAGCAGCGCGTGCTGGCGAATCTGGATCGGCACGGCGGCGAGCTTCTCGCTGGTGCCGCCATAGAGCTTCATGTAGCGCTGCATGGACAGGGCCGCGCCGCCCGACGGAGAGGTCAGCCCGTAAGTCGGGGACTCGCCATGGGTGCCGCCGCCCTCGCGATAGCCTTCCATGTCGCCCGGACCGCCGAGAATATCGCGCTCGCGGGTGAAGCTGATGGCGGTGACGCAGGCGACCACATTGGCGAGGCCGGCCGACACGGCAAGCGCCGCATGCTGAAGCGTGTTGGTGACGAAGCGGCCATGCGTCCAGGCCTGGTTCACGTAGCGGATGTTGAGCCCGAGGCCGTCGGCCACCTGGTCGTAGTCGAGGCCGAGCGGCCAGCCCATATGCATGGAAAGGCCGTCAATGTCCTCGCGCTCGAGGCCGGAATCGTCCAGCGCCTGTTTCAGCGCCTTGGCCGCCAGCCTGAGCTGCGTATCCGGCAGGAAACGCCCGAATTCAGACGCACCGACGCCGACAATGGCTGCGTTTATGTTCACCCTGTTCTCCTCACGCTCCGGGCTGCAGGACGATGCGCCCCGCCGCCGCGCCAGCCTCGACCAGTTCATGCGCCCGGCGCGCCTCGGACAGAGGCAGCAATTGATCGACCACCGGCTTGATGCCGCCGCGCGAGACGATCTCCAGGCATTGTTCGAGCTGCCTCCGCGTCGTCGAGGTCGCCGACAGCATCGAAATGTTCTTCAGGAAAAGCTGCGCCGGATTGAACGGCACGAAATCGCCGTTGAGCTGGCCGATCAGGATCCAGCGTCCGCGCACGGCGAGCGATTTGCGGATCGGCTGGAACAGCAGCGAGCCGACATTGTCGACCACCACATCGACGCCGCGCCCGCCGGTCAGCTTGCGCACCTCGCCGGAGAAATCGGCTCCGCGCTCGTGCACGACCACTTCGTGCGCACCGAGTTCACGCAGCCGTTCGGCCTTCTTCGGCGAGGTTGTCTGCGCGATGACGCGCGCGCCCTGCAGCCTGGCGAACTGGATCGAATGCATGCCAAGTCCGCCGCCGGAGCCGGTAACCAGCACGGTCTCGCCGGCAGACACGCGGCCGACCTCGCGCATGGCGTTGACGATGGTGCCGATGGTGCAGGCGACGATCGCCGCCTCGTGCAACGGCACGTTGTCCGGCACATGGGCGACATTGTCGTCCTCGACGCCGACGAACTCGGCATAGCCGCCGACCAGTCCATAATCGCCGAGGAACTTGCGATCCTCACACAGTGGCTCGTAGCCCGTGCGGCAATGCTGGCAGGAACCGCAGATATGGTAGCGCTGCGTCGTCGTCACGCGGTCTCCGGGCCGGAACTTGCCGACGCGGCTGCCGACATCGACCACCGTTCCCGCGATCTCATGGCCGAGGATCAGCGGCATCTTCACGCCGGCCTTGAGCGTGCCGTTGCGGGTGACGATGTCGTGGAAACAGACGCCGCAGCTATCCACCTTGATGATAACGTCCTGCGGCTGCGCCACGGGATCGGGCACGATCTGCGGCGTCAGAACCTCGACGCCGCCGGGCTGTTCGACAACCATGGCTTTCATGATCTTGCCTCCGCGCTACGAAATTTGAGAAGCGTGAGATCGTTGTCCACCGGCTCGAACACGGCACGCACCCGTGTGCCCACCGCCAGTGCATCCTTGGCCTCGCCTTCGGCCGGGTTGGAGAAGAAGCGCACGCCGCTGTCGAGCTTCACCTGGAGCACGGTATAGGGCATTTCGGGCACGAAGCCGGGGAAGTAGGCCTTGTGGAAGACGCAGAAGCTTTCCACCTCGCCTTCGCCCGCTACCGCTTCCCATTGGAATTCAGGGCTGTGGCAATGCGGGCAGTAACGGCTCGCCGGGAAACGGTGCCTCCCGCAATTCTCGCAACGCTGGACGCGGATTTCCCCCTCGCGCAGCCCGTCCCAGAACGGTTTTTCCGGGCCGTCCAGCTTCGGACGCGGCTTTTCGGGCACTGTTGTATCGATCGGCGTCATGACGCATCCCTCGAATAGACGATGGAGGAGCAGACGGGTGCGGCGGCGCTATAATGGACGTTGGCCGCATCATGCACCTGGCGATCTCCGCACTCGCCACGAAGCTGGCACACTGCCTCGACGTTGAGCGCCCAGCCCTGCATGTAGCTTTCCGACAAATGCCCGCCGGAGGTGTTGGTGGGATATTTCGCGCCAAGCGCCAGATGGCCTTCGGCGACGAAGGGACCGCTCTCGCCCTCGCCGCAATAGCCGCAGCCTTCCAGCGAGAACATCACCGTAGGGGTGAAATTGTCGTAGATCATCAGCGCCGACATGTCCTCGCGCGACAGCCCGGCCTCGCCGAAGCTGCGGTCGGCGACCTTTTTCATCGCGCCGCGCCAGAAATCGTCGGGCGGGAACATCGAGTCGGCGAACACCGTCTGCAGCGCCGCGCCGCGCAGATAGACAGGCGGCTTGGCGTGGTCATTGGCGCGCTCCGCCGAGGTGATGATGAGCGCCACGCCGCCATCGTTGATCAGGCAATAATCCAGCAGCCGCAGCGGATCGCAGATCATGCGCGCGTTGAGATAAGTGTCGAGATCGAAGGGCTGGCGCATCACCGCCTGCGGGTTGAGCGCGGCGTGATTGCGGAATGTCATCGATATCTGGGCGATCTGCTCTGGCGTGGTGCCATAGAGGCCCATATGCCGCCGCATCATCAGCGCGTGGAAGGCGCCGGGCGACGTCATGCCATAGGGGAACCACAGCCCGTTGGCGCCCGATCCATAACTGTCCTCCGGGCCACCATAGGCTGCGCCGGCGGAGCGTCCATTGTTGCCATAGACCAGCGCCACGGTCTTGCAGCGACCGCTGGCGACCAGATTGATCGCGGTTTCAATGCAGATGGCGGCAAAGCGCCCGTGGCCAGGCGTGATGGTGACGAACTGCGGATCGATGCCGGCAATCTCGCAGAAGCGCTGATAGTCGGGAATGCGGTTGATGACGATGCCGTCGATGTCGCCGAAACCGAGACCGGCATCCGCCAGTGCATCCGACAGAGCCCACATGCCGAGATCATAGGCGTCATATTCGGGAAGCCGGCCATAGGCCGTGGTCCCGACGCCGACAACCGCCGCCTGCGCTTTAGCCATGTGTTTGTTTCCTCACCTGAAGTCGTTGTCTTTTCAGACCGGGCAAGAGTGGGGGATTTCGTCACCGCCGCATAGACCCGCCAAGGGCTGGACGAAGGTGCAATGCTAGCAGGAACTTCTGCCAAAATATTGATTTCAATCAGTTATCCCTGAATAACAGAACTACCCAGCCCACAGGAATAGCTGTTATTCGAAGCACTTTCCGTCGCGTGTCTCGACCGCGCGCGAAGAGGTGTCCAATAGTAGTCTGCGAATAGCGGAGGACTTCGATGCCGAATTACGCCGACTGGATCGGAAAAAGCGAGACGGTGGACGATGTCGCAACCGAACTGGTCGCAGCGCGCATGGCCGGGCTGCTCGACCGTCCCCGTCCCGCCGCCGGCGATGCGTGGCCGCCAGCATGGATATGGGCGTTGTTCTGGCCGGCCATGCGTCATGACGAAGCCGGACCGGATGGACACTCGGCACGCGGGAAATTTCTGCCGCCGATCCACCTGCCGCGCCGCATGTGGGCTGGCTCCACGGTTACTATCGACATGCCGCTGACTGTCGGCGAAGCCGCCCGGCGCACGTCCACCATCGCCGACATCGCCGAAAAGACTGGACGCAGCGGAGAGCTGGTTTTTCTGACCGTCGATCACCTGATCGAGGGCGCCAATGGTGGACGGATGCGCGAGAGCCAGCGCATTGCCTACCGGGAAGCCGCCTCGGCGACGCCCCCCCAAGCCGCGCCGGAACGGCGCGCCACCGCCGACATCGGCTTCGAGCCGCAATGGCGGCGCACAATCACGCCGGACCCGGTGCTGCTGTTCCAGTATTCCGCCGTGACCTACAACACCCACCGCATCCACTACGACCATCCCTATGCGACGGGCGTCGAGGGGTATCCGGGGTTGATCGTGCACGGCCCGCTGACGGCGACGCTTCTGATGGATCTGCTCGCAGCCAGCCTGCCCGGCCGGCAGGTTGCGGAGTTCAAGGTGACCGCGATGCGGCCGCTCTACGCGGTGGCGCCGTTCGAAATCGTTGGCGGAGCGGAAGGCAACGCCTTCCAGCTCGCGGCCATCGATCACGCCAACGAAATCGCGATGCGGATCGAGGGGATACTGGTCTAGGCAAGCCGCCTAGACCGCTTTTTCAGCCTTAAGCGCCTCAATCGCCTCGTCGTCATAACCGAGCGATTTCAACACTTCGTCGGTGTGCTCGCCGAGAACCGGCGGATGGCGGGTGATCTGGCCCGGCGTTTCGGAAAACTTCACCGGAAAACCGATCTGCGGCACCCTGCCCTCGACCGGATGGTCGACATGCAGCAGCATTTCGCGCGCCACCATCTGCGGGTCGCTGAAGGCTTCGGCGAAGGAATTGATCGGGCCGGCCGGCAGGTCGTGCTCCCACAGGAATTTGACCCATTCGTCGCGCGGCTTGCCGGCGAAGATGTCGCCGAGCACGGCCTTGGCCTTTTCCATTTCCGCGCGGGCGGGAAACGGATCTTCCGGCAGGTCGTCGCGGCCCAGCGCCTTGCGCAGCCGCTGCCAGAAATGGTCCTCGATGATGCCGAGCGTCAGGTACTTGCCGTCGGCGCAACGATAGATGTTGTAGGGCATGGAACCCCCGGCGATGCGGTGCTCGCCGCCCGTCGGCTCCTCGCCGGCCAGCAGATAGTTCGAGGCGTGCGAATGCATGAAATGCATCGAGCCATCCGTCATCGAGACATCGACGAACTGCCCGACGCCGCTCTTCTGCCGCGCCATCAGAGCCGCGAGTATGCCGAACACCGCCATCATCGAGCCGCCGCCTATATCGGCGATGAGCGGGCCGGGAACCTGCGGCCCGATGCCCGGACGCGATGTGAGCTGCAGCATGCCGGTGATGCCGAGGTAATTCATGTCATGGCCGGGCACGTCGCGGTACGGTCCGTCCTGGCCATATCCCGATATAGAGCAGTAGATAAGGCCTGGGTTGAGCGCTTTCAGCGCCTCGTAGCCGAGGCCGAGTCGGTCGGCGACGCCGGGTCGGAAGCCTTCGACCACTACGTCGCTTTCGGCGACGAGCTTGCGCACGATTTGCTTGCCGGCCTCGCTCTTGAGATCGACGGTGATCGAGCGCTTGTTGCGGTTGCCGACGAGGAAGAAGCCGGAATCCTGCTTGCCCATCGGCGGAAAGGCGCGCGTATAGTCGCCCACCACCGGCTGCTCGACCTTGATGACATCCGCACCAAGGTCGCCCAGCATCTGCGTCGCCAGCCCGCCGGGCAAAAGCCGGCTGAGCTCGATAATGCGGATGCCGCCGAGTGCGGTCTTGTCCTGCCCGGCCGTTTTCCCCGTAGCGCCTTTGCCGTTCATGCCCTACCCGCCAGTCTGGTGATTTCGCTCGCAGCTCCGTCTGCGGAGAGCGCATCGACAGCGGCCAGAATTTCAGCCGCACTTTCCTTGTCGAAAGCCTGCGTCGCGGTTTCGAGGAAGCGGGTGCGAACGCCTTGACGATCGACCGGGCGGATATCGTCCCGCCTTTCGCCGATCTGCGAGCCATCCTTGAGCACGACCGTCACCTCCGCACCCTGCTTTGCCGGGAACACTCGCTCGAATTGCGGATCGATGGAGAGTTTCGTTGCCTTGGCGAGGCGCAGCACCTCCGCTGAATCGACTTTCGCATAATTGGATTCCGCCACCACGCCATTCACCAGCGTCGCCGCAACGGAATACTGGATGCTCATCTTGGCTTCAAGAATCCCGTCGAAGGGCCCTTCCTGATCGCAACCCGGATAGCGGATCGCCGAGGTGAAGCTGCCGACCCGCACTTCCGCTATATCCTGCGTCTTTACCCCGGATTTTGCCACCGCAAGGGCCGCCTGGCACGGCGTCTGCACATAGTTGCAGGCCGGCGCCGGCTTCCAGTAGACGGACATGATCTCATACTTTCCGTCGGCGAGAGGGACTATAGCATCCGCCTTGTCGCGCCGGTCGAAGGCGGCGAACAGCCCTGCCCGCCCGTCAATCGCCGTAGGGGATGCGAAGGCGCCGGCCTTGGCCAGCAGCACCGCCGTCACGGCATTGCGCGCGGCAAAGCCGGCATGGAAGAACACCTCGGTGCCGCCGACCCACGGCCATTCGTTGACGCCGCCGGCGCAGTTCGCGGCGAAACCGATTGCGGCAATCGTCTGCTCCCGGCTCAGGCCGAGCAGCCGCGCACCGGCCGCCGCCGCGCCAATCGCACCGACCGTGCCGGTCGGCCTGATTTTTGCCGCCAGATCGGCGTCGAACAAAGCGCGTCCGACCCGCGCGCCAACCTCATAGCCGACGACGCCAGCTGCGAGGAAATCCTCGCCCCGGGCAGCGCCGGTCAGATCAGCCAGCGCCAGCAGCGTCGGCCAGACAACGACGCCGAGATGGCAGCAGCTGGCGACATGCATGTCCTCGCGCACCAGGCCGTGGCCGAGCGTGCCGTTGGCGAAGGCGGCGTCCGGCGCGCCAACCCGAAGGCCGGCACCAATCACCGCTGCCGGGCCGGCGGGGCCGATGGCGGCGTATTCCGTCACCTGCTTGCCCCAGGGCAGCGACCGGGCTTCGAGCGCGCAGGCCAGGTAGTCGGTCAGGCAGCCTTGCGCCTTCTCGATCACCTCGCGCGGCAGTCGGGCCGCATCTGCTGCGACGGCGAAATCGGCCAACCGTTCCGCCGCGTTTGTCTGTGCGGCGCTCACTTTACGTTGCGTGGAAGCCATAGGACGATCTCCGGAAAGAGCCAAAGGATAAAGATGCCGAGCAGCAGCAGGAACACGAAGGGGAGCGACGCCCAACTGACCTCCGACAGCGTGGCGCCCGGCATCAGCCCCCGTATCGTGTAGAGGTTGAGGCCAACGGGCGGCGTAATAAGGCCGATCTCCAGCAGCAGCACCAGCACGATGCCGAACCAGACCGGGTCGTAGCCGACCGCCGTGATGATCGGGAACACGACGCCGAGGATCAACACCATCATCGAGATGGCGTCGATGAACATGCCAAGGAACAGGCACAGGATGACGATCGCCAGCAGCACGCCTGCGGGCGGGAGGCCGAGGTCACCGATGATGCCGACCACGGCGCGGGTCGACCCCCAGCCGAACAGGGCGAAGGCGAAGACATGCGCCGACAGGATGACAAAGGTCAGCATCGCGGTGAAGCGGACCGTCGAGATCAGCGATTCGCGGAAGATCGCCCAGGAGAACTGGCCGAACACCGCGGCGATTATGATGGCGCCGGCGACGCCCAGCGATGCGACTTCGGTCGGTGTCGCCCAGCCGCGATAGATACCGAGGATGATGACGGCGATCAAAACGCCGATCGGAAAGATATGGCCCAGCGAGCGTAGCCGCTCGCTCGCGGAAATCGCCTGGCGCGTTTCGCGCTGCTTGCTGCGCTGGTCGAACATCGAGGCAACGACGACGTAGAGGAAGAACAGCACCGTCATCATCACGCCGGGCAACACTCCGCCCATGAACAGCTGGCCGACCGAGGTTTCGGTGATCGCGCCATAGATGATCATCGGGATGGAGGGTGGGATCAGGATGCCGAGCGTGCCGCCGGCCGTCAGCGTTCCGGCGACGAGCGAACGCTTGTAGCCCAGCCGCAGCAGATCGGGGATTGCGGTGGTGGCGATGGTCGCAGCGGTAGCGACGCTCGATCCGGAGACGGCCGAGAATACGGCGGAAGCGCCGATGTTGGAATGCAGCAGGCCGCCGGGCAGCCAGCGTACCCACAGCGACATGGCGCGGTAGAACTTCACCGCCACCTGGCTGCGCTGGATGATCTCACCCATCAAAAGGAACATCGGCACGGCCACCAGCGTCACGCTGTTGGCGTTGTTCCAAACGGCATAGGCGGCGCCGCGCAGCAGCATCGGGTCCTTGGCGATGATCCAGATCAGGCCGGACAGGCCGAGCGACACCGCGATCGGCAGGCCGACGAACAGGAAAACGATGAGGGTGGCGAAAATCGCCGTCAGCACGATCATTGGATATGTTCCTTCGCCTCGTCGGAATGCGGGCGCGGCGGCTGCGGCGAAACCAGCTGAAGGACCAGCCGAAGCAGCATCATGGCGGTGCCGAAGACGAGGATTGCCTGCGGAATGAAGACTGGCGTCCGGGTCACGCCTTCCGAGCGGACGCCATCGACATAGGAGTCTCGGGTCAGCGCGTAGAGCAGGTAGATGAGGATGGCGGCATAGATCGCGGAAAACAGCGGCGCGATGAAATGCTCGATGAAGCGCCGCATCTTCGGGCCCATCATCAGCACGACGAAATCGGCGGTGATGTGCTCGTTGAGGCGCGTTACCTCAGGCAGCGCCAGGAACACCATGATGGCCATCAGGAAGCCGGTGACCTCGGACGAGAAGACGACGCTGCCGCCAAACAGGCGGGCAGTGATCTCGGCCAGCTGCAAGACGAGAATGGCCAGACCACAAAGGCAGGCGAGGAAGAAAAGGGCGCGGTCTATCGCGCGCAAGGCATCGGGTTTGCGATCCATGAAACTGCTCCTTCGACATGGAGGGAAGGACGCCCACTTTCAGGGCGTCCTCCATTCGATCAGAGCCGCTCGGGAGCGCCGAGCGCGGTGAGCACATCATTGATCAGCGGCTTGCCGACTTCGGGTCCAACCCGATTGACCCATGCCGGCCAGACGGCCTCCTGGGCAACCTTGCGCAGCGCCGTGTAATCCTCGGGCTTGGCGTAGGTGATGGTGAAGCCGTAGTCCTTCTTGAGCTGCTCGTGCAGCTTGGTCTCATTGTCGACCATGAAGGCGAGGATTTCGTCGGTCGCCTTGTTGACCTCCTCGGTGAGGATCTTCTGCACGTCCGGCGGCAGCTTGTCGTATTCCCGCTGCGAAACCAGGATCAGGCTGATCGTCAGCTTGAAGTTGGTGATGTAGCCGGCCTTGAGCACCTCGCCCCACTTGATGCCGGTCATCGAGGTCGACGCTGTGACGACGCCGTCCAGCGCACCACGCTGCAGGGCGGCGTAGACGTCCGGCGCGGTCATCGACACAGGCGTCGCGCCGATGGCGGTGGTGAAGTCGATACCCTCGGCGGAGTACTCGCGGATTTTCAGGCCCTTGAAGCCGGCCGGTCCGTCGATCGCCTTGTTTAGCCAATGGTTCTGCGGCGGCCAGTAGAAGCGGGACAGGCGTACGGCCTTGTGCCGGTCGAGAATGCCCTGCAACTCGGCGGCGACGCTTGGGCTCTGCCAAGCCTTGTCGAGCGCCGGAATCTGGTCCGCCGGCTTCATGGCGGCAGTGGGCAGGAACGGCAGTTCTGGCGCCGACAGCAGCGGATACGTGCTGGTGGAGTATCCGACCAGCCATTCAGTCATCTCGCCAAGACCGTCGCGCATCAGCTTCTCGGCCTCGGCGCCCTTGTAGGGCGTCTCGCCGAAATAGACGAGGTCGATCTTGAGCTTGTCGCCGGAGCGTTTCTGGATTTCCTTGAAATGCTTGTCGAGTATCTGGGAGTACGGATGACCCAGCGGCGACACCGAATAATAGCGCCACTCGAATTCGGCGGCCGAGGCGGACGCGGCGAACATTGTGAACCCGGTAGCGGCGAGGCCGCCGATGGCAAGGCCGCGAAACGCAGCCCAGGGTTCGCGCAGAATTGCCCTCAGATCTATCATTTTTTTGCTCCTCCAAGCTCCGGCAAGGCGCCGGATCGTCAAATGCGTCGATGCATTTTCAACGGGAGGGATCATTCGGGCCTTTGGACCTGGATGGGAGTCCATGCCTCGGCATAACAGGTTTCAGCTTCTTGAGCGTCGCCTTTAGTACAGCCCTAGGCAATGATCGAAGCAAGCCAATCGATCCCAAGAAGCGTGAAGACTGATGCCCATGCACCCTTTCCAATACTGCCGCGATGACTGCCGTTCATCGGTGACAGGCTGATATGTACAAGCTGCTTTCCGGGTTGCGTATCGTCGAGGGCGCGGCGTTCGTGGCCGCCCCTTCCTGCGCCCTCCATTGCGCGCAGATGGGCGCGGAAGTCATCCGCTTCGACATGATCGGCGGCGGACCGGATTATCACCGTTGGCCGCGATCACCCAACGGGCCGAGCTTCTATTGGGAAGGCCTCAACAAGGGCAAGAAGTCCATCGCCATCGACCTGTCGCGGTCCGAAGGCCGCGAGCTGGCCGTATCAATCGCGACGGCGCCGGGCGAAGGCGCTGGCCTTTTCGTCACCAACTATCCGGTCTCCGGTTTCCTGTCGCACGAGAACCTGGCCAAACATCGCTCAGACATCATCACGGTGCGGATTATGGGCTGGGCCGACGGCAGCTCGGCCGTCGATTATACCGTCAACAGCGCCATCGGCATTCCGTCGATGACGGGACCGGAATCGATGGGCGATGTGCCGGTAAACCATGTGCTGCCGGCCTGGGACCTCGCTACCGGAACCTACGCCGCCTTCGCCCTGCTGGCCGCCGAACGCAATCGCCGCATGACCGGCAAGGGCGAGGAAGTCCGGGTGCCGTTGGGCGATGTCGCCGCGACGTCGCTCGGCCATCTCGGTCAGGTTGCGGAGGTCTTCGTCTCCGGCGAGGATCGCCCGCGCATGGGCAACGACCTGTTCGGCGCGCTGGGCCGCGACTTTCGCACCAGGGACAACCGCCGCGTGATGATCGTGGCGCTGACGAAGCGGCACTGGAGCGACCTGGTCAAGGCGCTCGGCCTGCGCGAGGAAATCACGGCGATCGAGGCGGAACTCGGCGTCGATCTCGCCTCCGACGAGGGGCTGCGCTTCGAGCATCGCGACAGGCTGAACCCGCTCCTGATAGCTGCCATCGAAGCCCGCACATTGGCCGAACTCGAACGCGCGTTCGAAGGAACAGGCGTCTGCTGGGGTCCGTACAACACATTGAAGGAAGCCATCGCGGCCGGCGAGCCCTTCGGAACCGATGGCCGGCTGTTCGACATGGTCGAGCATCCGAGCCGCAACCGCTATCCGACGCCCGGCGCCGCTGCCACGCTGCCGTCGCAGACACGGCTGCCGCCCGTGCCGAGCGGCGGCCTCGGCGCCAATACGGACGAAGTGCTGGCCGTTGTGCTGGGCCTGTCCGCAGCCGAGATCGGCAAATTGCATGACGCTGGAATCGTCGCCGGTCCCGCACCGGCCGGCGCCTGATGGGAATTGAGAACACCATGACCGCACCGCTCAAGAAGACCGTTTCGCCGGAAGAGGATCTGGTCACCTCGGCCCGGCGCGCCGCCGCGGCGAGCGAAGCCTATCTGCTGGCGGTGCGCCGCGCGGTCGAGCCGCTGGTTATGAAGAATGGTAAATTCGACGGCGACCTGGGTGACGTATACCAGCGCGCCGTGCATGGCCTCGCCTGGACGGCGACGACGGTGAAGGCAATCGTCGCCACCGCCGCCTGGGCGGCGCGGCTGCAGGAGCGCGGACGCTTCAGGCGCGGCGAGCAGCTGATCGTGCAGATCGGCTTCGCGGAATATCTGGGGCAATTGATCGGCGGCGTGCCGATGAGCCAGAACGAATATATCCGGCCCTCCGAAATCGGCGTCGGCAAGGCGGCTGAGACCATGCGGCAGGCGGTTTCGGAATTCGTCGATCACACCGACCTCGCCGGCCTGCGCCGCGAACTGATCGAATATGTCCGCGCCGGCGGCGAGATCGACGAGACCTTGGAAGACGATACGCTCGACCTGATCCGCGACCAGTTCCGGCGCTTCGCCAATACGCATATCGCGCCGCACGCCCATCGCTGGCACCTCGCCGACAGCCTGATCCCGATCGAAGTGGTGGACAAGCTGGCCGAACTCGGCGTGTTCGGCATCTGCATCGATCCCGAACATGGCGGTCTCGGCATGGGCAAGCTGGCCATGTGCGTCACCACCGAGGAGTTAAGCCGGGGCTGGATTGCGGCTGGATCGCTTGGCACGCGCTCGGAGATCGCCGGCGAGCTTGTCTCCATCGGCGGAACGCAGGCGCAGAAGAAGCACTGGCTGCCGCGCATCGCGTCGGGCGAAGTGATGCCGACCGCCGTCTTCACCGAACCCGACACAGGCTCCGACCTCGGCAGCCTGCGGACGCGCGCCGACAAGGCGCCGGACGGTTCCTGGCGCATCAACGGCAACAAGACCTGGATCACCCATGGCGGCCGCTCCGACCTGATGACCGTGCTCGCCCGCACCGATGCGACCTCGCCCGGGTACAGCGGCCTCAGCCTTTTCCTCGCGCCGAAAATCCGCGGCTCGGAAGCCGATCCGTTCCCCTCTCCGGGCATGAGCGGTTCCGACATCGAAGTGCTCGGCTATCGCGGCATGCGCGAATACGAGATAGCCTTCCAGGACTTCGAGGTCCCGGCCGATGGGTTGCTCGGCGGCGTCGAAGGCCAAGGCTTCAAGCACCTCATGCAGACCTTCGAAGGCGCCCGCATCCAGACCGCCGCGCGCTCCATCGGCGTTGCCCGCAACGCCTATGAGCTCGGCCTGCGCTATGCCGAGGACCGCAAGCAGTTCGGCCGCAAGCTGGCGGAATTTCCGCGCGTTTCCGACAAGCTGGCGATGATGCTGGTCGAAATCGTCATGGCGCGCGAGCTGACCTATTTCGCGGCGCGCGAAAAGGACAAGGGCCGGCGCTGCGACATCGAAGCCGGCATGGCCAAGCTGCTTGCCGCGCGCGTCGCCTGGTCCAATGCCGATACGAGCCTGCAGATCCACGGCGGCATCGGCTATGCTCTGGAGACGGAAATCAGCCGCGTATTGTGCGACGCCCGCATCCTCAACATCTTCGAGGGCGCCGCCGAAATCCAGGCGCAGGTCATCGGCCGCGGCCTGCTCTCGCGGCAGAACTGACATGGGCGCGGGTCTCGGCAAGGAACTGGACGGCTTCACCGTCATCTCGATCGAGCAGGCGGTGGCCGCGCCCTATTGCGGCCTGCTTCTGGCCGACGCCGGCGCGCGCGTCATCAAGATCGAGCGCGCCGAGGGTGATTTCGCCCGCTCCTACGACCATGCCGCCAATGGCGAGAGCGCCTATTTCATCTGGCTCAACGCCGGCAAGGAATCGATCTGCCTCGACATTGACCAGGAGGAGGACGCGGCGCTGCTGCGGCGCATGCTGGCGAACGCCGATGTGTTCCTGCACAACCTCGCCCCCGGTTCGCTGGAAAAACGGGGCTTCGGCGGCGATACGCTGCGGCGGGAAAACCCCGGCCTCGTCACCTGCGAGATCACCGGCTATGGCCGGACAGGACCTTATTCCGACATGAAGGCCTACGACCTGCTGGTGCAGGCGGAAAGCGGACTATGCTCGATCACCGGCGACGCTTCAGCTCCGGCGCGCGTCGGCTTCTCGGTCTGCGATATCGCCACCGGCCTTACCGCATTCTCAGCGATTTTGCGGGCGCTGCTGCTGCGCTCCCGCACCGGCAAGGGCATCGACCTGTCCATCGCCATGTTCGACGTGCTGGCGGACTGGATGAACGTTCCCCTCGCCTTCCAGCGCTATCTCGGCAAGACGCCGGCGCGTATCGGCGTCGCCCATGCGACGCTGGCGCCCTACGGGGCTTATCGCGCAGCGAATGACGACCTTCTCCTGATCGCGGTGCAATCCAACCGCGAATTCGCGGTGCTGTGCGACAAGATTCTCGGCCAGCCGGAACTGGCGGGCGATCCGCGCTTCGCCACCAATATGGCGCGGGTGAACAACCGGCCCGAACTCGATGCGATCATTGGCGAAATCTTTGCACGCCATGCCCGACCCGAGCTGATCGAAAAGCTCAAGAAGGCGCGCATCGCCTGCTCGAACCTGAACTCGGTCGAAGACCTTTCGGCGCATCCGCATCTGCGCGACCGGCTGGTCGAGATGGCAGGGACCGAAGTGCGCCTCGCCGATCTGCCAGTGCCTGGGGCGGCGCATCGCAAGGTTCCGAAGCTGGACGAGGATGGGCCGGCGCTGCGCGTGGAATTCGCGTCGCCCGCCACGAGACTTGGAGAAAATGCATGAAGAGCTACGGGCTTTACATTGACGGCGGCTATGTCGAGGCGGAGGGCGGCCGCACATTCGAGACCACCAATCCTTATGACGGCCAGGTGTGGGCGCGGATCGCCCATGCCAGCGCCGACGATGTCGACCGCGCCGTAGGCGCGGCGAAGGCCGCGCGCCGGGCCAGTTGGGGCACTATGACAGCCTCGGCGCGCGGCCGCCTGATGGTGCGGCTTGCCGACCTGATCGAAGAAAACGCCGCCACGCTTGCCGAAACGGAAGTACGCGACAACGGCAAGCTCTATGCCGAGATGGCGTCGCAAACGAGATACCTCGCCGAATGGTACCGCTACTATGGCGGGCTGGCCGACAAGATCGAAGGCACGGTCATCCCGACCGACAAGAAGGCCATCTTCAATTTCACCCGGCTCGAACCGCTGGGCGTGATCGCCATGATCACTCCCTGGAATTCGCCGCTGCTGCTGCTCGCCTGGAAACTTGCGCCGGCGCTCGCCGCCGGCAACACGGTCGTCATCAAGCCGTCGGAATTCACGTCCGCCTCGACGCTGGAATTCATGGACCTGTTCAACAAGGCCGGCTTTCCCAAGGGCGTGGTCAACACCGTCACCGGCTTCGGCGCCGATGTGGGCGCGGCCCTTGTCGCGCACAAGGACATCACCAAGATCGCCTTCACCGGCTCTGACCTTTCCGGCCAGAAGATCTACGAGGCGGCGGCGCGCGACCTGAAGCACGTCTCGCTGGAACTCGGCGGCAAATCGCCGAACATCGTGTTTGAGGACGCCGATCTCGAAGCCGCCGTCATGGGCGCGATCTCCGGCATCTTCGCCGCATCCGGCCAGACCTGCATCGCCGGCTCGCGGCTTCTCTTGCAGCGCTCCATTCACGATCGTTTCATGGAACGGCTGGTCGAGGTCGCGGGGGCCGCCCGCATCGGCGACCCGATGTCGCCGGAGACGAATGTCGGGCCAGTGACGACGCCGCCGCAATACAAGAAGGTGCTCGACTACATCGACATCGCCAGGAATGAAGGGGCGACCTGCGTGCTGGGCGGCAAGCCCTACGCCGGCCCCGGCGCCAAGGGCACGCAATTCGTCGAGCCGACGATCTTCACCAATGTGTCGAATTCCATGCGCATCGCGCAGGAGGAGGTGTTCGGGCCGGTGCTCGCCGTCATCCCCTTCGAGGACGAGGAAGAAGCCTTGCAGATCGCCAACGACGTCGATTTCGGGCTCGCCGCGGGC
Source organism: Mesorhizobium sp. BE184 (assembly GCF_031457045.1). Lineage (NCBI taxonomy): Bacteria > Pseudomonadati > Pseudomonadota > Alphaproteobacteria > Hyphomicrobiales > Phyllobacteriaceae > Mesorhizobium > Mesorhizobium sp. BE184. The sequence goes on along the minus strand of NZ_JAVDVU010000001.1, from coordinate 897,354 downwards.
GTGTGGACGAAGGATATCGGCCGCTGCATCCGCATGTCTGAAGCGCTCGAAGTCGGAACCGTCTGGGTCAACACCTACCGCGCCGTCAGCTACACCTCGCCTTTCGGCGGTTACAAGCGCAGCGGCATCGGCCGCGAAAGCGGCATCGACGCCGTGCGCGAATATCTCCAGCTCAAGTCGGTCTGGATCGCCACCGAGACCAGCGCCTCCAACCCCTTCGTGATCCGCTGATGCGCGCGCCTGTCTCTCCCCTCTTCGTGCCGGGCAACCGGCCCGAGCGTTTCGAAAAGGCGGCTGCCACCGGGTCAGACGCGATCATCATCGATCTTGAAGATGCCGTTGACGCCTCGCAGAAGAATGAGGCGCGCGGCAATCTCGCGAACCATGGCGTGACCGCAAAGCCGGTTTTTGTGCGCATCAACGGCGCAGGAACCGACTGGTGGGACCGCGACCTGGCCGCGCTTGGCTCGGCAGGCCTTGCCGGGATCATGGTGCCGAAGGCCGAAACCGCCAACGACCTGGCCGCTGTGGCCAAAGCTTCCAGTGGAAATGTGCCGATCATCCCGCTGATCGAAACGGTTGTCGGGCTGGAAAATCTTGGCGAGATTCTGCGCGCGCCGCAGGTTCTGTGCGTCGGTTTCGGCTCACTCGATTTCGCGCTCGACCTCGGCTGCCAGCCGACATGGGAAGCGCTGCTGTTCACGCGCTCGCGGCTGGTGCTGGAATCGCGGGGCGCCGGCAGGCTGCCGCCAATCGACGGCGTAACGCCGACGCTCGACGATGCCGAGTTGATCGGCGGCGATGCGGCCCGCGCCCGCGCCATGGGGTTCGGCGGCAAGCTCGCCATTCATCCGAAACAGGTGGCGCCGATCCTTGCCGCCTTCCGCCCGACGGAAAAGGAAATCGCCTGGGCCGGCCGCGTGCTGGCCGCGGCAACGTCCGACAGCGCCGTCAAGGTCGATGGCCAGATGGTCGACAAGCCTTTGGTGGAGCGCGCCCGGCGCATCCAGGAGGCGGCTAGCTGAGACGAATTCATCGCAAGGGTGGGCGCTGGATAGCTGCTATGCCGCCGCCCGCCCTTGAGAATGCCTGTGGGCTGCGGCCCATAATGAACCGAACATCCGCGCTACCGCGCTTCGATATTTCACTTCAGGAGGATATTCCATGGACAAGGCAACCTACGAAAAGGGTCTGGCGATCCGCAGCGCGGTGCTCGGCAAGGACTATGTCGACAACGCCATCAAGTCCGCCGACGATTTCAACCGTCCGCTGCAGGAGTTGGTGACCGAATATTGCTGGGGCGCCGTCTGGGGCCGCGACGGCCTCGACCGCAAGACGCGTTCGTTCCTGAACCTCGCCATGCTGTCGGCGCTCAATCGTCCGCACGAGATCGAAGTTCACGTCAAGGGCGCGCTGAACAACGGCCTGAGCCGCGAGGAAATCTGCGAAGTCTTCCTGCAGGTGGCGATCTATTGCGGCGTGCCGGCAGCGGTCGATTCCTTCCGCATCGCGCGGCGCGTGTTCGCCGAGATCGACGGCAAGAAATAAGCGGCTGTTGGCCGGCAACGGGTTGAGGAGAAGCTGACATGAGCAGCGAGATTGGATTTATCGGCCTCGGCAATATGGGTGCGCCCATGGCCGGCCGGCTGGTCGAGGCCGGTTACAGGCTGGTGGTGAGTGACGTCAACGACGCGGCGCTCAAACAGTTCGAGGCGCTGGGCGCCCGCGCGGTGAAGACGCCGAAAGACGTGGCGGATGCCTGCGAGACCGTATTCGCCAGCCTGCCGACGCCGGTCATCGTCGACAAGGTGGCGACCGGCGAAAACGGCGTGTCTTCCGGCAAGACGGTCAAGCGGTTCATCGACCTGTCGACCACCGGCGCAACCTCCTCGGTGCGCATCGCGGCCAAGCTGGCGGAAAAGAACATCGTCCATCTCGACGCGCCGGTTTCCGGCGGCAAGGCCGGCGCCAAGGCCGGCACGCTTGCTGTCATGATCTCCGGCCCGCGCGCCCACTACGAGATTGCAGAACCGATGCTCAAGCACATCGGCAAGCTGTTCTATGTCGGCGAGAAATCCGGTCTCGGGCAGACGATGAAACTGGTCAACAACCTCCTTTCCGCCACCGCGCTCGCGGCGACGGCCGAGGCTGTGGTCATGGCGGTCAAGGCCGGTCTGGACCCAGCCATCGTCATCGATGTCATCAACGCCGGCTCCGGCCGCAACAGCGCATCGCAGGACAAGTTCCCCAAGGCGATCCTGCCGCGCACTTTCGACTTCGGCTTCACCACCGGCCTCATGTACAAGGATTTGAAGCTGTGCATGGAAGAGGCCGAGGCGCTGGGCACGCAGATGTGGGTCGGCAATGCGGTCAAGCAACTCTGGCAACTCGTCCATTCGCAGCTCGGCCCGGACTCCGATTTCACGCAGGTCGTGCAGATTCCGGAACAATGGGCCGGCGTCGAGGTCGGCGCCAAGAAGGGTTGAGGCAAGCGGCATGAGCGACGACCGCTATGAAATCCGGATGATCCGCTACGGCCGGTCCGACCGCAACCGGCCGGCCAATTTCCATGGCGGCGATCCGCACGACACGCCCATGCCGATCGACTATTTCTTCTGGGTGATCTCCAACGACAAGCGCAGTTTCGTCGTCGATACCGGCTTCGATGCCGAGACCGCCAAGCGCCGGCAGCGCGAACTGCTGAAGCCGGTCGGGATGGGGCTGAAGGCGGTCGGCTTCGAGCCCGACCAGGTGCGTGACGTCATTGTCACCCACATGCACTACGACCATGCCGGCAATGTCGACCTGCTGCCGAACGCCCGCTACCACATCCAGGATTGCGAGATGGCCTATGTGACAGGCCGCTGCATGTGCCACCACCTTCTCAACCATCCCTTCGAGGAGGAGAACGTGGTGTCGATGGTGCGCAAGGTCTTCGCCGGGCGGGTCGATTTCTATGACGGCGAGGCGGAGATCGCTCCCGGCATCAGCGTCCACAAGGTCGGCGGCCATTCGCGCGGCCTGCAGATCGTGCGCGTCAACACCGAACGCGGCCCGGTGGTCCTGGCGTCCGATGCCTCGCATTATTACGAGCATATCGAGAACGACCGCGCCTTCGCGGTGTTCGACGATCTGGCCGAGCTTCTGGAAGGCTACAGGACCATTAGACGGCTTGCGCCGTCGATGCGCCATGTCGTGCCGGGGCACGACCCCAAAGTGTTCGAGCGCTACCCGGCTATCCCCGGCATGGAAGGCTGGGCCGTCCGCGTCGATCTCGAGCCGACACAGTAGCGAACCGCCCTCGCCTGCCGGGTGCTTGTTCGCGCCTAATGCGCCATGGTGGCCGAGCCGGTCCAACGCGCGAAGATGGCGTGCCAATCCAGCGCCATCAACTGTTCGCTGCCTTCAAAGATCATGGTGCCAGCGACATAGACGATGATTGCCAGGCCGATCCAACCTATCCAGCGGTACTTGCCCAGCAATTTGGCAACCAAGGTCGAGGCGACCGCCATCAGGACGACCGACAGCACCAGCCCGAAGATCAGGGCGTTCATGTCCTCGCTGGCTGCGCCCGCCACGGCCAGGACGTTGTCCAGCGACATCGATACGTCGGCGACGATGATCTGCATGATGGCCTGGCGAAGCTGCTTGGGCTTCGCCCCGGTCAGGACGCCTTCGCCCGCCATATCCGATTGAATATCCCCGTGCCCTTCGGCGCTCCACATTTCCTGAAACATGTTCCAGCACACCCAAAGCAGCAGCAATCCGCCCAGGAGCATGATGCCGGTGATGGCCAGAAGCTTGACCGCCACCACGGCAAACAGGATGCGGATCACAGCCGCCGCGGCGATGCCGGCGAGAATTGCCTTCTGACGAAGCTCGGAAGCCAATCCCGCCGCCGCCATGCCGATGACGATGACGTTGTCGCCGGAAAGAACCAGGTTGATGGTGATGACTTCGATATAGGCGGCAATCGTGGACTGGTCGATCTCGAAGGGCATTCGGCAGGGCTCCGGCACTCTGTTGAGCGATCGTTCCTCGAATTGCCGGAGCAGCCGGAAGTCACGCAGCACAAACTTGCGACAGGAAGTCGCGCCCGGTTAACTAGGGCCTGCAGAAAATCCTGTCAAAGCCTTAAAGTAAGTGTCCATTGGTCTAATCGTTTTGACTTGATTTGAATTGTCAAAAACCGCTGTCGAAACTCATCTCCGCACTGTCATTCAATGTAGATGGGTTTGCGGATGCACTCTGGTTGCTGAACGGAGACGGTCTTGCAAGTGCCCTTGAAGGAAACACTCGCGCCCATCGAATCGATCACTTGCGCGGACGAAGCGGCTGTTCTGGTGCTCAATAACGAGAACGTCGCCGACCTTTCCTGGCTGGATTCACCTGGGCTCTCCCATCTGCTGGCGCAGGCAGTCCTTGCGAGGCGGATCGGCGCCTTGGAGGCGTTTCTGATCGCACTCGATCAGGACGCCGACTATGACAGCCCGAACTTCCACTGGTTCAAGCAACGGTATCCGCGCTTCGCCTACGTTGACCGGATCGTTGTGGCTGGCGCCGCGCGCGGCCACGGCCACGCACGGCGGCTCTATGAAGATCTCTTCGACTTCGCGCGGAAAGCCGGCCACTCCCTGGTGACGAGCGAGGTCAACGTGAACCCGCCCAATCCGGCCTCCGATGCATTTCATGCCGCCCTTGGCTTCAGCGAAGTTGGTAGTGCGGTCATCCACGGCGGCGAGAAGACCGTACGCTACTATGTGCGGACAGTGGCCGGCTGAAGCTACGCAAGGCCAGATCGGGCGTGGACTGGAAGCCCACGCCCGATCGATTTTCCTACTGGAAGAGTTGCAGCGCGTTGAGCAGCGTCTGAAACACTCCCCAGATCAGCGGGATGCCGACAAATCCCCAGGCCAACAGAAGCTGGAGCGGGGTGGTCGGGTTCTGGTTGACTTCGTTCATCTTGTCCTCCCTACGCTCTTGCCGACCGCGCCGCCGTGGCAAGCGCCGTATCGGCTTCGGTTTCCTTTTTCATGTGGTAGCGCTTGTCCACCGCCTTGACGAAGAAATTGCAGATGAAGCCGATCACCAGCAGCCCCGCCATGATGTACATGGTGGTGTTGTAGGCCTCCGCCTTCGGCACGCCGTGATTGACGTTGTACTCACGGATGTAGTTGACGAGCACGGGGCCGAAAATGCCGGCCGCTGACCATGCGGTGAGCAGCAGGCCATGAATGGCGCCGACATAACGTGTGCCGAACATGTCGCGCAGATAGGCAGGCACCGTCGCGAAGCCGCCGCCATACATCGAGATGATGATGCAGAAGCAGAGCACGAAGCCGGCAATGCTGCCAACCGCACCCGTGTACGGCACCAGGCAATAGAGAATGAAGCCCAGCACCATGAACACGAAATAGGTGTTCTTGCGGCCGATAAAGTCGGAGGTCGACGCCCAGGCGAAGCGGCCACCCATGTTGAACAGGCTCATCAGCCCGACCAGTCCGGCAGCGGCCACCGGCGTGATCAGGCCAGGGAACATCTCCTGGCTCATGGCAGATGCCTGGCCGAGCACGCCAATGCCGGCGGTGACATTCAGACACAGCACCCACCAGATCAGCCAGAACTGCGGCGTCTTCAGCGCGTCGTAGACGAACACGTCGTTGCGGGTGATGAGCTTGGTCGACTGGACAGGCTCGACGTATCCCTCCGGCTTCCAGCCTGGCGCCGGCACCCTGACGATGATCGAGCCGACGACCATGAAGGCGAAGTATACGACGCCGAGAATGACGAAGGTTTCCATCACGCCGATATGGGTTTCGGTGGTGAATTTCTTCATCAGCCACACCGACAGCGGCGAAGCGATGAAGGCGCCGCCGCCGAAGCCCATGATGGCCATGCCGGTTGCCATGCCCGGGCGGTCAGGAAACCATTTTATCAGCGTCGAGACCGGCGAGATGTAGCCGATGCCGAGCGCGATGCCGCCAAGCACGCCATAGCCGAGATAGATCACCCAAAGGTTGTGGATATAGACGCCGAACGCCGAGATCAGGAAGCCGCCGGCCCAGCAAAGCGCCGCCGTGAACATGGCCTTGCGCGGGCCACCCTCCTCCACCCAACGGCCGAATACCGCCGAGGAGACGCCAAGGAAGAAAATGGCGAGCGAGAAAATCCAGCCGAGTTCAGTGAGTTTCCAGTCGTCCGGCGCAGATTCGGTAATGCCGATGAGTTTCGTCATCGGCAGGTTGAATACGCTGTATGCGTAAGCCTGGCCGATGCACAGATGCACGCACAATGCGGCCGGCGGCACCATCCAGCGGCTATAGCCGGGCCTCGCCACGGTGCGCGAGCGGCTGAACCAGCTGCCGCCTCCTCCTGTTTCTGTCTCCATAGTCTTCCTCCCCTGTCGTCCAAGATGGACAAGGGCAGGTTAATATCGTGATGCGATATGGCAATTCTTAATTGGCGGTATACGACGATAGTTCAACGTTTCCGGCGCTGGCAAAAGAAAACGGCCGGTGAAACCGGCCGTTGGGAAGGTTTTCGATACGTGTTTCGGGTTTAGCGGCTCGCAGCGGCAACCGCGCGCTTGGCCATGACCACGATCAGATGCGCACGGTAATCCGCCGAAGCATGAATATCGCTCATCAGGTTGTCCGCGGGCAATTTGAGTCCCTCCAGCGAGGCCGGGCTGAACCCCTTGGCAAGTGCTGATTCGATCTGCCTTGACCGGAAAACCCCGTCGTCGCCAGCTCCCGTGACAGCGACGCGAGCACCGTCCTTGCCCGATGCCACGAAGACGCCGACGATTGCGTAGCGCGACGCCGGATTGCGAAACTTCTCGTAACCGGCCTTTTCGGGAGCGGTAAACGTCACCGCCGTGACAATCTCGCCATCCTTCAGCGCTGTTTCGAACAGCCCTTTGAAGAATTTGTCGGCCGCGAGCTGGCGCTTGTTGGTGATGATGGTCGCGCCCAGAGCCAGAAGGGCCGCGGGATAGTCGGCGGCCGGGTCGTTGTTGGCGATTGAGCCGCCGATCGTACCCTTGTGGCGTACGGCCGGATCACCGATCAGAGAGGCCAGATGCGTGAGCGCCGGACAGACTTTTTTCAGTTTCTCGTCCCGCGAGACCTCAAAATGCGTCGTCGCCGCGCCGATGGTGACTGTCTTGCCCGAAACCGCGATGCCTTTCAGCTCGGGGATGCGCGCGATATCGACCAGATCGGACGGCGCGGCAAGCCGCGTCTTCATGGCGGGAATGAGCGTCATGCCGCCTGAAAGAAGTTTTGCATCGCCCGTCTTCACCAGCTTGGCGGCATCGGCGACGGAGCTCGCACGGTGATAATTGACCGAGTACATTATGTTCTCCTCAGTGCTTGGCCGAGTGGATCGCGGCCCAGACACGGGACGGCGATGCGGGCATGGTGAGTTCGTTGGTGCCGAGGGCGTCGGTCATGGCATTCATGACCGCTGGAGGCGAGCCGATGGCGCCAGCCTCGCCGCAACCCTTGATGCCGAGCGGATTGCCCGGGCATGGCGTGTTCGAGGTCGATACCTTGAACGACGGCAGGTCGCTGGCGCGCGGCATGGTGTAGTCCATGTAGCTCGCGGTCAGCAACTGGCCCGTCTGGTCGTAGTAGGCGCCTTCCAGCAGCGCCTGGCCGACGCCCTGGGCGATGCCGCCATGCACCTGGCCTTCGACGATCATCGGATTGATGATGTTGCCGAAATCGTCGGCGGCCACGAACTGGACGATTTCCGTCACGCCGGTTTCCGGGTCGATCTCGACTTCGCAGATGTAGCAACCGGCCGGGAAGGTAAAGTTCGAGGGATCGTAGAACGCCGTTTCCTTCAGGCCGGGCTCCATGCCGGACGGCAGATTGTGTGCCGTATAAGCCGCGAGCGCCATCTGGAACCACGGCACGCTCTTGTCGGTGCCGGCGACCTTGAGGGTGCCGTCCTCGATGACAATGTCGCTTTCGTCGGCCTCCAGCATGTGCGCAGCGATCTTCTTGGCTTTCGCCTCGACCTTGTCCAGCGCCTTGGCAACCGCCGACATGCCGACCGCGCCGGAGCGCGAGCCGTAGGTTCCCATGCCCATCTGCACCTTGTCGGTGTCACCATGAATGATCGATACCTGATCGATGGGCATGCCGAAGCGCTGGTTGACCAACTGCGCGAAGGTGGTTTCGTGGCCCTGACCATGGCTGTGCGAACCGGTCAGCACCTCGATGGTGCCCACGGCGTTGACGCGCACTTCGGCGGATTCCCACAGGCCGACGCCGGCTCCAAGCGAGCCGACGGCTGCCGAAGGCGCGATACCACAGGCCTCGATGTAGTTCGACATGCCGATGCCGCGCAGCTTGCCCTTCTTGGCGGCGGCGGCCTTGCGCCTGGCGAAGCCGGCATAGTCAGCCGCCTTCATCGCCGCATCCATGGAAGCGCCGTAGTCGCCGGCATCGTAGCACATGATGACCGGCGTCTGGTGCGGGAACTCGGTGATGAAGTTCTTGCGGCGCAGTTCGGCGGGCGACACCCCCAACTCCCGCGCGGCGGTCTCCATGGTGCGTTCCAGCAGATAAGTCGCTTCGGGACGCCCCGCCCCGCGATAGGCATCGACCGGCGCGGTGTTGGTGTAGACCGTGCGGACGTTCGCATGAATGGCGGGAATGTTGTACTGGCCCGACAGCAGCGTTGCGTAGAGATAGGTCGGCACGCAGGACGAGAACAGCGACATGTAGGCGCCGAGATTGGCGATGGTATCGACCTTGAGGCCGGTGACCCGGTTGTCCTTGTCGAACGCCATCTCGACCATGGAGACGTGGTCGCGGCCATGGGCGTCAGTCAGGAAGCTTTCGGTGCGGTCGGCGACCCATTTGACCGGCACGCCGGTCTTCTTGGAGGCCCACAGGCAGACGATTTCCTCGGGATAGATATAGATCTTCGAGCCGAAGCCGCCGCCGACATCCGGCGCGATGACGCGCAGCTTGTTTTCGGGCGCGACATTGTAGAATGCGCTCATCACCAATCGGGCGACATGCGGATTCTGCGAAGTGGTCCAGCAGGTGTAGTGGTCTTCCGCCTTGTCGTACTGGCCGAGGGCCGCGCGCGGCTCCATGGCGTTCGGCACCAGCCGGTTGTTGACGATCTTGATGCGCGTCACATGGGCGGCGGCCTTGATCGCGGCGTCGGTTGCCGCTGAATCGCCGATCTCCCAGTCGAAGATCAGATTCCCGTCCGCCTCGGGATGGATTTGCGGCGCGCCGGGCTTCAGGGCATCGACGGCTTCGGTCACCGCCTTCAATTCCTTGTAGCTGATCTCAACCGCCTCGGCGGCGTCGCGGGCCTGGCCCTTGGTGTCAGCGACCACGATGACCACGGCGTCACCGACGTAACGGACCTTGTCGACCGCCAGCGGGGACCAGGCGCCCATCTTCATCGGCGTGCCGTCCTTGGAGTGGATCATCCAGCCGCAGATCAGATTGCCGATGCCGTCGGCCTTGAGTTCCTTGCCGGTCAGGACGCCGATGACGCCCGGCATCGCCTTGGCGGCCTTGACGTCGATCTTCTTGATCTGCGCGTGCGCATACGGGCTGCGCACGAACGCGGCGTGCTTCATGCCGGGAACCACCATGTCGTCGACATAGCGTCCGGCTCCTGTAATGAACCGCTTGTCTTCCTTGCGCGCGACGCGGGCGCCGATGCCTTCAATTCCCATGAAAAATTCCTCCCTTTGGGAGCGGCAGTCGGCAATTGGCAGTCGGCAGTCGTTTGTACGACGCGGAATGCCTGTGCCGAAGCGCCTCCCTCAATCCGTTTGCCTACCGCCGACTGCCGTTCAAGCAGCCACTTTCGCCTTGCCCTTGCCGGCCTTCGCCATCGTCTTCGATGCGGCAAGGATAGCCTTGACGATGTTGTGATAGCCGGTGCAGCGGCAGATGTTGCCTTCCAGTTCGGCCCGCACCGTTGCCTCATCCAGCCCCTCGGGGTGACGGGCGATCATGTCGGTGGCCGTCATGATCATGCCGGGCGTGCAGAAACCGCACTGCAGGCCGTGATGTTCCTTGAAGGCCGCCTGAACGGGGTGCAGATCGGCTCCGTCGGCCAGGCCCTCGATCGTGAGTACTGTCGAGCCCGAGGCCTGTACGGCCAGCATGGTGCAGGACTTCACCGCCTTGCCGTCGACATGGACGACGCAGGCGCCGCATTGCGAGGTGTCGCAGCCGACATGGGTGCCGGTCAGTCCCTCATGTTCGCGCAGGAAATGAACCAGCAGCGTGCGGTCCTCCACCGAACCGCTGACCTTGCGTCCATTGATCGTCAATGAAACGTCTGACATGAAACCTCCCTGGGTGACTACCTTGGTATGCCGCGCCGGATTGCAGGCCGCGCCCGCTCCTCCACCGTTATCCCGCATAACCCCGCCAAAAGACAATCCCGCGAAACCGATGTGGCGAGAGAATGCTATCGGCCCGGGCGGGCGTACATAGTACTTTTGGTCATAGGCGATTTGCACTGGCCATTGCCAAAGCGCCGCGGAAAGAGAAAATGGCAGCCGCACCGCGCCCCGGACAGAAATGAACATTCAAAAACATCCCGAAGGAGAGCCGCTGGTCTGTTCGCGCACGGCCTATGCATGCGGCTTGTCGGCGCTATCCAGCGACAACGCCGACGCCGACGCCTTTGCGCACGCAGTGGCGCTGGAGGCGAAAGCCATCGGCGCGGACTTCGCGCTGCTGTTCTTTTCCCAGAGCCTGATGCAAGCGAACGACCTGACGGCTGCGCTGCAGCGTCACGCGCCGGGTCTTCGCTATGCGGGCTGTTCGACCGCGGGAGAGATTACACCGCAGGGCATGGAGGATGGGCATGTGCTAGCGATGCTGATGCCGGCAGGATCCTTCACCGCAGTCATGACGATGGTCGAGAACTTGTCCTCCTCAGGCATGGACGGGATCACCGGCGAGGTCGAGGCCCTGCGACGAAGCCTGCAGTCCAGGCTCGGCGCCGAGCGAAGCGGCAATTTATTCGCGCTGTGCTTCATCGATGGGCTTTCCTATGCCGAGGAAGCGGTAACCTCCGCCATCCATTGGGGGCTTGACGACATCCCGCTGATCGGCGGCTCGGCCGGCGACGACCTCAAATTCGAGACGACGCGGCTGATCGCCGACGGACGCTGCGCCTCCGACAGCGCCATCATCGTCCTGATCGCCACGGAAATCCCGTTTCATGTCTTCAAGACCGATAATTTCGTGCCCACGGATGAAAAGCTGGTCGTCACTGGCTCCGAACCCGACCGGCGCATCGTGCATGAATTCAACGCGGCCAGGGCCGCCGACGAATACGCTTCCGCCGTTGGCATCGTGCCGAACAGCCTGACCCCGCTTTCCTTCGCATCGCATCCGGTGGTGGTGAAAGTCGGCGGCGAATATTACTGCCGCTCGATCCGCAAGATGAATCCGGACGGCTCGCTGTCGTTCTTCTGCGCCATAGATGACGGCATCGTCTTGTCGGTCGCCCAGCCCAAGAGCATGGTCGAGGCGACGGAAGCCGCCTTTACGGAAGCCGGGCGCAAGCTTGGCGGCATCGACATGGTCCTCGGTTTCGACTGCGTCCTGCGAAGGCTGGATGCCGAAAACCGGCAGATCAGCCGCGAGATGTCCGAAGTCTACCGCTCGCACAATGTGGTCGGCTTCGGCACTTACGGCGAGCAGTACCGGTCCATGCATCTCAACCAGACATTTACCGGCATTGCTTTCGGCCATCGCCGGGCGGCAGAATAGAACCGCCATGCCGCTGAGCCAGATCGACGACGTCGAACGCCTGAAGAAAATCAACGCCGCGCTCATTTCCCGCGTCGAGCGCTCGATGGACCAGCAGGGCAACGCCTTCTCGCTGTTCCAGACCGCCATCGCGCTGGAAAACCGGGTGCGCCGGCGCACCGACGAACTGCATGCGACGCTGCGCCGGCTGGAACATTCAAACATCGAATTGAGCCAGGCAAAGGAAAACGCCGAGCAGGCGAACGTTTCCAAGACACGGTTTCTGGCAGCCGCCAGTCATGACGTGCTGCAGCCGCTGAACGCCGCTCACCTTTCGGTGTCGGCCCTGTCGGAAATCCAGACCAGCGAGGAAGGCCGCAAGCTGGTGCGCCAGGTGGAGCGCTCGCTGGAAACCATGGAAGACCTGCTGCGGACCCTGCTCGACATTTCAAAGCTCGATGCCGGCGTGGTGCAGCCCGAAATAGGCGATGTCAGCCTCGAAGCGCTTTTCTCCTCCCTGCGTTCGGATTTCCAGCCGCAGGCGGAAATGAAAGGGCTGAAGCTGAAGTTCCGGACGGTCGACGCCACAGTTCGTTCCGACCGCACGCTGCTACGGCGCATTCTCCAGAACATCATTTCCAACGCCATGCGCTACACGCGCTCGGGCGGCGTGCTGATCGGCACGCGTCATCGCGGCGGCATGGTCCGCATCGATGTCGCCGACACCGGCAGCGGCATTCCCGACGACCAGCGGGAATCGATCTTCGAGGAATTCCACCGCGGCACCTCCGCGGCGGAAGCGGAATCGACCGGCGGAGGTCTTGGACTGGGATTGGCAATCGTGCAGCGTATCGCCGGCGCCCTCGATCATCCTGTCACTTTCACCTCGCGCGTCGGGCGCGGCACGATCTTCCATGTCGACGTACCGGCAGCGGCGGGCATAACGACTGGTAACAGGATAGCGGAGCCGGAACGGCCGCGCGGGTACGGTCTTTTCGGCACCAAGGTGCTGCTCATTGAGAACGACCCTGATGTGCTGAAAGCCATGGCTTCGCTGCTCGGTCACTGGCAATGCGCCGTACGCGAAGCGGCCTCGACGCGTGAAGCTCTCGATGCGTTGGGCGATACGGAATGGGTGCCGGACATCATCATCGCCGACCAGCATCTCGACCATGGCGATCTTGGCACCAGCACGGTGCAGGAAATCCGCGACTATCTGGGCCGGCCGGTGCCGGCGCTGATCGCGACGGCGGATGGCTCGGGCCCGGTCGCCGAAGCCGCCCGCGCCGCCGGGATGGAATTGATGCAGAAGCCGCTCAAACCGGCGCAGTTGCGGGCGCTGCTGGCACATCTTCTGGCCTGAAAGCAGCGGAACTCGGGAAATTTTGAGCTAGAAACCGCCAGAATCGCGGAAAAGCTCGGCGTTGTCGAGCTTCGAAACTTCGATCACAGCCTGCGTGCGGCTGTAGACATTGAGCTTGCGCAGGATTTCCGACACATGTGCCTTGACCGTGGTTTCCCCCACCTGAAGCTCATAGGCGATCTGCTTGTTGAGCTTACCTTGCCTAAGCATCTGCAGGACACGCAACTGCTGCGGCGTCAGCTTGGAGAGCCTTTGCACCATGTCGGCGCGGTCGATGCTGTCGGCATCCGCCGGGCTGGCCTGGTAGTTTTCGGGGATATAGATTGCCCCTTCCATTACAGAGCGGATGGCGCCGGCCAGATCGCTCTTGCGTGCCGACTTCGGTATGAAGCCCGCCGCGCCATATGACAGCGCCTCGGAAACGATCTTCGAGTCCTCGTGACCGGACACGATGACGACCGGCAGTCGCGGATGATGCGTCCTGAGTTGCAACAGTCCGTCGAAGCCATGGACGTCCGGCATCGACAGGTCGAGCAGCGCGAGGTCGAACTGATCGTTTGCGGACAGAAGTTGCAACGCCTCCGTCATGGAACGTGCTTCCACTGTTTCGATGTCGGGATAGGCCATCTGCAAGGCGCTGTGCAGCGCCTCGCGAAACAAGGGGTGATCGTCGATGATCAGGAACCGGGTTAGCGCTTTCGGTGGGGACATGGCTGGATCAGCTTTCGGCCGGGCGCGGCGTCAAATGGCTGCCTGCCGCGTTTCAGCAATCAGTATAAGGCCTGGCCTGCCGCAACCGAAAGCACAAATAGCGGTTTTGGCTGGATAAATCGTCTTGCCGCGCGGCGCGAATGAAGCGAATGTGCCGGCCGCAACAGCACCAGACATTCAAGCAGGACTACCATGACCGCCTATGCCTTCGACCCCTCGCCCGCGCCGTCCGTCGCCATCACCGGATCGGACGACCGATTTCCCGTGCGCCGGATCTTCTGCGTCGGACGCAACTACGCTGCGCACGCCCGCGAATTCGGGAATGACGACCGCGATCCGCCCTTCTTCTTCGGCAAGCCGGCCGACACAGTGGTCGATTCCGGGTCCACTGTGCCCTACCCCTCGTTGACAAAGAACCTGCATTTCGAGATCGAACTCGTCGCAGCCATCGGCACCGGTGGCTTCCGCATCCCGCGCGATGCCGCGCTGTCGCATGTGTGGGGCTACGGCGTCGGCGTCGATCTGACGCGGCGCGATCTCCAGGACGAGGCGAAGAAGACCGCGCGTCCCTGGGACTGGTCGAAGGGCTTCGATGATTCCGCGCCATGCGGACCATTGGTACGCGCCGACAAAACCGGGCATCCTGAAAGCGGCCGCATCTGGCTCGCGGTCAACGGAACGGTCAAACAGGATGCCGACCTGACCGAACTGATCTGGCCGATCGCCGATATCGTTTCGATCTGCAGCGAGGGGGTCCGCCTCCAGCCCGGCGACCTGATCTTCACCGGCACGCCGGCCGGCGTCGGCGCCATCGTCCCCGGCGACAAGGTCACCGGCGGCGTAGACGGCATTGGCGAGATCGAATTCGTCGTCGGCCCGGTGGCATAGCCGGTCACGCCTACGGCTGATCCTCACCGAGACAGGAGGAGGCGGACACGGCATCCGACCTCTTCTTGCGGCGCTCGTAGAACATTGCCAGCGTCTCGGCCGTCAGCGCCGGCTTTTCCTCGCCCTCGATCTCGATCGTGTTGGCGAACTTCATGAGGTACTGGCCAGGACCCCGGTCCTCCATCGAAACCAGTCTCGCCCGCAATCTCACCCGGACACCGACCCTCACCGGCGCGACGAAACGCACCTTGTCCAGCCCGTAGTTGAAGGCGGCGCGCGTGTTTTCAGGGAAAACGTTCATTTCCTGGCTGAGGCCACCAATGAGGGAAAGCGTCAGATATCCGTGAGCGATCGTGGTTCTGAACGGGCTTTCGCGCTTCGCCCGTTCGGCATCGACATGAATCCACTGGCGATCTTCGGTGCAGTCGGCGAACTGATCGATGCGCGACTGGTCCACAACAACCCAGTCCGATACACCAAGCTCCTCTCCTATCATCTCACGGAGCTGATCGAAGGTCGGCGCTACTTTCTTCATTCCTTATCCTGGCCCTTTCGATGACCTTCCCGAAAACAGCAAGGCAGGTTTTCGATCGTGAGGCCGCCTCCTGCGGCGCGATTCCCACTATTGTCCACGCTAGGCGAAGCCAATGCAAACGCTGGGAGACAACAGTTGTTCCCCAAGATTCCCCAGCATGGGTCTCCGGTCAATTGCCGAGAAACAGAACTTCCATCGCATAAAGGACAATGCCTGCCAGGCCGCCGACGATCATGCCGTTGAAGCGGATATACTGGAGGTCCCGACCGATGTTCGTCTCGATCAGGCGGGTCAACTGCGCCAGATCCCAACGCTTGACCTGGTCGGCGATGAATTTCGAGACACCGCTCTTCTGGCTTTCCACGAACGAGGCCAGCGCCACCACGAAACCTTGATTCATGTCCGCCCTGATGCGCTCGTCACCAGCCAGATGCTTGCCGACTTCGACAAACATGCCGGTGAGATGTTGGCGGATCATGGAGTTTGGCGCGGCCGCATCCTGTTCGATAAAGGCGCGCATGCTTTCCCACACGTCGTGCGCTAGATCGCGGATTTCGGTACGGGCAAGAAAATCCCTCTTCAGTTTCTCGGCGCGGCGCGCATAGTCCTTCGAGCTTTTCAGGCGTTCTATGAAGGTCTCGACGAAGCGATCGAACTCCTCGCGCATCGGGTGGTCCGGATCGTTCCTGATCTCTTCGAGCAGAGCCCCGGAAGACGCCACGATCTTCTTCAGCAGATAGGCATCGGCCCGAAACAGGTTGAAAAGCGAAGGAAGTTCCTCGCGGATTTTCTCGCGCATGGCAGCCAGCGCCTGCTCGTCGCTCAGGAATCGGCCGACGACCCGCGTGAATTCGTCGAACAGTTTCTGGTGCCGGCGGTCCTGCGTGAATGCCGACAGCAGCTCGGCGGCCAGGGGTGCAAGCCGCACCTTGTCGACCTGCTCCAGCATCCGGTTGGCGACGAAGCCGCGCAGTTCCGATTTCTCGATCGCGGTCAGCGTCTGCGGGACCAATCGCGCGACGAAACGGGACAGGCCCGCGGCGCGTTCATGGTCCGACAGCCAATCGGCGACAAGGGCGGCGAAATCCACCTCCCTGAGTTTTTCGCGCACCGGCCCGGGCGCGAGGAAATTGGCCTCGATGAAGCTGCCGAGATTGTCGGCGATGCGGTTCTGGTTCGCCGGGATGATCGCGGTGTGGGGAATGGGCAACCCAAGCGGCCGGCGAAACAGCGCCACCACCGCATACCAGTCGGCCAACCCGCCGATCGTGGCCGCCTCGGCGAAAGCGGCGACGAAACCCAGCCAGGGGTGGCTGCTCTCCAGTGATTTCGCCACCGCGAACACGATCACGCACAGCGCCAGCGCCGCGGCGGCGAGCAGCTTGGTGCGCCGCAGGGCCGCGAGCTTGCCCTGCATGGCGCCGGAAGTGTCACCTGTGGCCGCGCCCAGTTCAGGTTGCGTCATCGTCGATCCGTCCGTTCCGTCGCGGAATACCCTAACATCGTGCAACTGGTTGCGGCGAACGCGCAAATCAATGGAAAGGCTTTTCGATTTTCGACCCGAACGCGCATCCGGAATGTTCGACTGCCGGCCGTCACGCCCCCATCATGCGCGCTTCATAAGTTCAAGTCTGGCATGTTCCGTGCCGGTTCTGTAGTTGTTTCAGCCCGTCAACAGCAGTGAGGATTCGTGATGGCGAACACGAACATCGACCACGCCTTTACCGCGCGCGGCAAGACAGGCGCTTCTTTCGAGCCGACCTATGCCGGCGCGCTTTCCTTCATGCGCCGCCGCTACACGAAGGACGTCAAGGGCGCGGACGCTGTCGTTTGGGGTATTCCGTTCGATGCCGCCGTCACCAATCGTCCGGGCGCCCGCTTCGGGCCGCAGGCCATTCGTCGCGCCTCGGCGATCCTCGACAACGATCCGCAATACCCGTTCGCGCAGGACCTGTTCGAGACGCTCGCGGTCGTCGATTACGGCGACTGCCTGCTCGACAACGGCAACCACCAGAAAACGCCCTCGACCATCGAGCGCGAAGCGGCGAAACTGCTGAAATCAGGCGCTTTCCTGCTTTCGCTCGGTGGCGACCATTTCGTTACCTATCCTATCCTCAAGGCGCACGCCGCGATCCATGGACCGCTGGCGCTGGTGCAGTTCGACGCTCATCAGGACACATGGCCGGATGACGGCAAGCGGATCGACCACGGCTCCTTCGTCGGCCGCGCCGTCAAGGAAGGCCTGATCGATCCCGACCGCTCGATCCAGATTGGCATCAGAACGCACGCGCCCGAGACCTTCGGCATCAAGATCCTCTACGGCCACGAGATCGAAGAGATGCGCGCCTCCGACATCGCCTATGCAATCGTGGACCGCACGGGTGGCAAGAAGACCTATGTCACCTTCGACATCGATTGCCTCGACCCGGCCTTCGCGCCCGGAACGGGAACGCCGGTTGCCGGCGGGCCGTCCTCGGCGAAAATCCTGTCGACGTTGCGCCAGCTCAACCAGATCGACATCGTTGGCGCCGACGTGGTGGAGGTTGCGCCGCCCTACGACCATGCCGATATTACCGCAATCGCAGGATCGACCGTGGCGATGCACTATCTCGGACTTCTGGCTGAGCGCAAAGCGAGGGCGGAAGAGATGAACCATGGACTGCATGAAGGGCATGGCATATAGGCCGCAGCCGGCAGGCAAGGCCATTCAGGAACGACAGACATGAAACCGAAAATCTTCATCGACGGCGAACACGG
The DNA here is from genome assembly GCF_031457045.1 of Mesorhizobium sp. BE184. Lineage (NCBI taxonomy): Bacteria > Pseudomonadati > Pseudomonadota > Alphaproteobacteria > Hyphomicrobiales > Phyllobacteriaceae > Mesorhizobium > Mesorhizobium sp. BE184. The sequence goes on along the minus strand of NZ_JAVDVU010000001.1, from coordinate 879,344 downwards.
AACCACGGGGCTGCAGATCCGAGCTCTTCTGGCCGAGCGCGGCGATCTCGAGATCATTTCGGTGCCGGTGGAACGCCGCAAGGAGCTCGCCGCGCGGGCGGAGTTCCTCAATGCCGCCGATGTCGCCATCCTCTGCCTGCCGGACGATGCAGCGAAGGAGAGCGTCTCGCTGATCGAGAACGGAACAACGCGGGTCATCGACGCCTCGACCGCGCATCGCGTGGCGAACGGCTGGGCCTACGGTTTCGCCGAGATGGACAAGGATCAGGCGAAGGCCATTGCCAGCGCCAAGCGCGTCGCCAACCCCGGCTGCTGGCCACAAGGCCCGATCGCAACGCTGCGGCCGCTGGTTGCGGCGGGTATCCTGCCTGCGGATTATCCCGTCACCGTCAACGGCATCACCGGCTATTCGGGCGGCGGCCGTCCGATGATCGAGGATTACGTCGCCAAGGGCGAGGACGCGCCGGAATTCTTCCCCTACGGCCTAAACCTGCAGCACAAGCATGTGCCGGAAATAAAGGCCTATGCAAAGCTCTCGCACGATCCGATCATGCAGCCGGCGATCGGCAACTTCGCACAGGGCATGATCACCGTCGTGCCGCTGCAACTCGGCGGATTGGACAAGGTGCCAAGCGGTTCCGAACTCCACGCAGCCATCGCCGATCATTTCGCCGGCATCAAGGGCGGCGTGGTCGAAGTCGCACCCTATGAAGCTGTCGAGCGAGTGCCGGAAATCCAGCCGGAAGAATACAACGGCACCAACCGGATGAAGGTCTACGTTTTCGCCAACGACAAGCGGGCGCAGGCGCTGCTGGTGGCCGTCTACGACAATCTCGGCAAGGGCGCTTCGGGCGCCGCGGTGCAGAACATGGACATCATGCTCGGCCTTCACGGGTGAGCCTGATGCCATCCTTCCCGCGCCGCTGGAATGTGAGCGGCGCGGAATTGATTGCCGAAACGTTTTCAAGCCGCATCTGGAAAGTTGTCCGCGACGACGGCACGACGGCCATCATCAAGGATCTCAAGCCATTCGACGACGTCGAGGACGAATTGCGCGGCAAGCATCTGCTGCGCTGGCTGGATGGCCGTGGCGCGGTGCGCCTGCTCGGAACCGACGGCAACCGGATGCTCCTCGAATATGCCGGCGAACGGCACCTGACCGAAGTTCTCGACAAGGCAGGAGACACGGCGGCCACGGAGATCGCCGCCGATGTGATGGCGCGGCTGCATGCCCCTTCCGACCGCCCTGCCCCAACCGGTTTGCAACAGCTGCGGCAGCGTTTCGTCGCGCTGTTCCGTGTAGCCGAGGCGGAGCGTAAAGCCGGCTCTTCTGGCCTCTATGCGCAAGCCGCCGCCGTGGCGCAGGAATTGCTCGACGACGCACGCGACATCCGCCCTCTGCATGGCGATTTGCACCATGAAAACATCATCGAGAGCCGTCGCGGCTGGCTCGCCATCGACCCCAAGGGCGTCCTTGGCGACCCATGTTTCGATGCCGCCAACATGTTCTTCAATCCCCTTGACCGCGATGCGCTTTGCAAGGACCTCGAGCGCATCGCCGGGATGGCGGCGATCTTCCACAATGTGCTGATGCTCGATCCGCGCCGCGTGCTCGACCACGCCTTTGCCTATGGCTGCCTGTCGGCGGCCTGGCACGCGGAAGACGGGAACGACGCGGATGAGGAACGCGAACTGTCGGTCACAGCGGCGGTCCGGGCAGTTCGGCTCAGCTTCTGACGGCGATGTCGTTCGGCAGCGGGTAAGCCCCCTTGGTGCCGCGCCAATGCGCGGCGGCGAAGCCAAGCAGGACCAGGGCAAAGCCCTGATGCGTCAACGCCAGATGCAGGGGCGCCTGCATCAGCAGCGTCGAAATACCGATGGCCGCCTGCGCCAATACAAGAAGGAACATCAGCGTGGCGCGCCGCGCATGGGTGGTGCCCGGCAGGCGCCTGTGCGTAGCGATCATATGCCAGGCCGCGACGACAAAGACGGTGTAGGCGCCGATGCGATGCACGAACTGCACGGTCTTGGGGTTCTCGAAGAAATTGCGCCAGGCGGGATCGAGGATGAGCAGGTCGCCCGGAATGATTCGGCCATCCATCAGCGGCCAGGTGTTGTAGCTGAGGCCGGCATCCAGTCCGGCCACAAGTCCGCCGAGATAAATCTGCACCAGCGCCAGAAGCACCAACACTCCGGCCATTCGTTGCGTCGCATCGTCGGCCGGCGGTTCGGAATAGCGCGCCAGTCCGCGGGCGACGACCATGGTGGCGGTGAAGATCAGAGCCGCGATGGTGAGGTGGGTCGCCAGCCGGTACTGGCTGACATCCACCCTATCGACAAGACCGGAAGCCACCATCCACCAGCCGACCGCGCCCTGTAGCCCGCCCAGCGCCAATATCCCCACTAGCTTGGGGGTCAGACCGCGTTCGATGCGCCGTGTCGCCCAGAAGAACAGCAGCGGCAGCGCAAAGACGAAGCCAACGCCGCGCGCCAGTATGCGGTGCGCCCATTCCCACCAGAAGATCGACTTGAAGGCATGGACATCCATGCCCTTGTTGATCTCCGAATATTGCGGAATCTGCTGATAGCGGGCGAACTCCTCCTGCCATTCCGCATCGTTGAGCGGCGGAATGACGCCATGGATGGGTTTCCATTCGGTGATCGACAGGCCGGAGTTGGTCAGCCTTGTCGCGCCGCCGACCAACACCAGTGCGAACAGCACCAGAAGCACCAGATAGAGCCAGCCGCGAACCAGCGCGCGGTTGTGCAGGTCGCGGTGGCGGGCAACCAGCGGCTCTGCTGTCGAGGAAATGCTGCTCATATCCATGATCCGTTCGGTCAAGGTGGCGGATAGGTGAACCATGACACAGACGCTGGCAAGGCCGGACGGCGCGGCACGCGGTCGCGCCGTCCGTGACGGGTTGCGCCGAAAGCGCGGCGGGCCTAAGCGATATTTCCAAAAGAGAGCGTGACATGCCCATCCGCCTGAAGAAACTGATCGGAACCGTGCTGCTCGTGCTGCTGGTGATCGTCTATGCCATCGTGGCGACGATCGTGGCGGTGGCGCAGCTTTCGCAATCCGGGCCGCTGGCGCATCTGCTTTTCTTCCTGCTGAGCGGCCTTGTGTGGGTGCTGCCCGCGATGGGCATCATCAAATGGCTGATCCTCGAACCCGGCCCAAAACCCTGACGATCCGGCGATCAGGCGGCATCTTCCCGATCGTGTCGATCATTCATTCATCTTTTACGCCTAGTTTTGCCTCGCCAATGTGCCCATGCAAGCACGGGCGCACCGCGCCAAGGACGGAAAGATGATCGACGCGACAGCGTCATTCGACGGAAACGGCTCCACGGCCGCGATGGCGATGCAACGCGCCTCGTCGGGCCCTGCGGTCAGCGTCACCGTCTCCGCTGCATCCTCCGAAACCCTCGCCGCCTACGAACAATTCTGTCGCTCCGCCGTGTTCGCGCCCGCGCAAAGCGGAAGATGGGTGCGGCACTGGGTTGGAGAAGTCCATCCAGACTCGCTGATGGCCATGTTGAATGTCGATGGCCGCCCTGTTTTGGCGCTGGCGCTGGAAGTCGTTCGGTCCGGTCCTTTCCGGGTTGCCCGCTTCATGGGCGACCGTCATGCCAATGGCAATTTCGCCGCCGCCGATCCGGAATGGCTGGGTCGGGTGAGCTGTCAGGCTGTGCGCTCGCTGTTCGACGAGATTGCCCGCCTGCGGCCGGATATCGACGTGCTGGCGCTGCAGCGGCTGCTGCCGGAACTCGATGGCCGGGCAAACCCGCTCTCCGCCCTGCCGAATTTTCCGAGCCCCAACCTGTCGCTTGCCGTCGATCTTGACGGAGGTTTTGACGGATTGCTTGATCGGGCCAGCGGCAAGCGGAAGCGCAAGAAGCATCGCTCGCAGACGCGCAAATTCGAGACGGCCGGCAGCTTCCGTCGGCTGCGGGCGACGACACCGACAGAGGTCCATTCGCTGCTCGACGCATTCTTCGGGATGAAGGAATTCCGCTTTCGCCGCATGGGCATCCCCAATGCCTTCGGCAGCGCCGATGTCAGGGTGTTCTTTCATGCGCTGTTTACCGATGCGCTGCGGGAACAAGAACCTTCTTTCGTCCTGCACGGTCTGGAGGTCGGCGGCAAACTGCGCGCGGTAACCGGCTCAAGCCTCTCGGGAAAGCGGCTGATCTGCGAGTTCGGGGCCATCGCAGAAGATGAGCTCGCCTATGCCAGCCCGGGCGATTTCCTGTTCTTCGAAAACATCAAGGAAGCCTGCCAACAGGGCTTTGCCGTTTATGATTTCTCCGTCGGTGACGAGCCCTACAAGCGACTTTGGTGTGATCTGGAAACCCAGCATGTCGACGTACTGGTTCCGCTGACCGCGAAAGGCCGGGCCCTTTCCTTCGTCCTTCACCAGAACGCCCGCGCGAAGGCGTTCGTCAAGAACAGCCCGACAATATGGAAGCTGACCAAGATGCTGCGCCGCAAGGCGGCGGGCAAACAGACGCCGTCCGAGGACGATAGCTAACGAGCACTTTGTGAAAGTCTTCAGGCTGCCGAGCGGCGTCCCGGCAGCGGCGGCGGTTCGTAGCCGACCGGCGTCACCAGCGTCAAATCAGGATAGCCGCTTTCGATCAATTTTACCGCCGCGTCTGCCACGGCGTCGTCGGGCTCCAGCATCGAAACGAACACTTCTGTCGCGTCGCCGACAAGGCGGCGGATGCCTTGGGCATCGGCTGGCCCACACTCGACGACCACGAGGTCATAGGCAGTCGTCAGTGACTGCATGATGATCGGCAACCGGTCGGCCGCGCGCATGGCGCGCACCGGATCGGCGGTTCCCACCGGGATGACATGGCAATCCGAATAATGGTCGGCGTGAATGACGTCGCTGAACTGCGACTGCGAGGAAAGCAGATTGGTAATCCCCTGAAACAGGCCGCTGTCCAGCATGGGCAGCGAGGCGGCGCCCGAAGCCGTAAGATCGAGCAGCAGGACACGCAGGCCGGAATCCGCAACCTCGCGCGCTACCAAGATCGAGCTGGCAGCGGCCTCGTCCCCTTCTGGAGACACGAAGATGGCGCGGGCAGCCCCGCCAGCGATCAGTTTTTCAGCCGCCTTTTCGATGTCGATCTCGCCCAGCCGCGAAACCGTGCGCTCTAGCTTGCGTGGCGCCGGCGCGGCAGGCTCAAAACGAACCTCCCTCTCGCTCTCCCATTCGCGGGCAACAGCCTCGGGCGACAGGGATGGCTCGGGCGGCAAAGGCTCATCGCGTCGAGGACGCGCCGGTAGCACTGGCGGCAGATCTTCGCGCGCCGCATCAGGTTGGGCGACCGGCATGGCGACCTCCTCCACAGGCTCCAGACGGCGGCCTGGGGCGGGGCGCATGGCGCGGCCGGAGAAAAGCTCCTGCAGCAACGTCACGATGGCCATGATCAGCAGCGAGCCGACAAAGGCCGCCGCGACGATCGGGATCGTCTTGGGGAAATAGGCTTCGGTGGGAGCGACTGCGGGCGAGAAGACGCGTGCATCGACCGGCAGGTAATTGCGGTCGGTGCGTGAGGCGGCCTCGCGGTAGCGCGTCATGTAGGATTCGAGCAGTTGGCGCTGGGTGTTGGCCTCACGCTCCAGCGCATTGAGCTCTACCTGCTCCTCGCCAGCGCGCGCCGATTCGGCCTTCAACTTGTTCAAATCGGCGATAAGCTGATTTTCCCGCGCCTGGGCGGTCTGCGCCTCGGTGACGAGGCCCTTGAGCACTTTCTGGGCTTCGTTGCGGATCTGCTGGTCGAGATCGACAAGCTGCGAGCGCAGCGCGCGAATGCGCGGGTGATTGTCGAGCAGCGAGGTCGAGAGATCGGCGATGTCGGACTTGAGCTGGACCTGCCGTTCGCGCAGCCTCTGGATCAGTGTCGAGGACAAGACTTCCGGCAATGCGTCTAGCGAACCGCCGCCATCGAGCGCCTTGCGCACACCGGCGGCAGTCGCCTCCGCCGAAGCGCGGCTGGCGCGGACGCGCGACAGTTCGGAAGACATTTCCGAAAGCTGCTGCGTGGCGAGAATGGAATTGTTCTGGCCGATCAGAAGATCGGACTGCGCGCGGTAGGCGGCGACCTTGCCCTCGGCGTCCTTGACGCGCTTGGAAAGATCGGCGATTTCCGGCGCCAGCCAGTCCGTCGCGGCCGAATTGGATTCCTGCTTGGCGTTGCCCTGGAAGGCGATATAGGCGTTGGCGATCGCATTCGGGATTTCCGCCGCCAGTTTCGGGTCCTGTGACGAAAACTCGATGACGATGACGCGCGACGTCTCGACGCGATAGACATTGAGCTTCTCACGCATGCTTTTCAGCACGCGCTCCTCGGCCGGGATTTCACCCGGATCGCTTTTCAGTCCGGCGATGATCAGAAGGCGATCGACGGCCGATGTGTGGGCGGTGGGATCGAATTCCGGCAGACGGGCAAGATCAAGCTTCTGCGCGACTCGCTTCAGGATGTCGGAGGACGCGATGACCTCGACCTGGCTGGTGACCCCCTCCTCATCCAGGATCGGCCGGTCCGCCTCGGAGTTCCCATCGGGGCGGGTGAAAACCGATTCGCGCGTTTCGATCAGAAGGCGGGTTTCCGCCTTGTATTGCGGCGTCGCGAGCCAGGCCAGAACGAAAGCCAGCGTGGCGACCGCAACGGCGACAATGGCGATCCGCAGCCAGTTTCTGGCAAGACTGCCAAAGAGCCGCCTGAGGTCGACATCGATATCTGCGGCCGTGGATTGTACGCCTGACATGCATCCTGCTCCCATACCGGGTTGGGCTGCAGCGTAAACAACTATGGTAACTCAGCGGTTAAGAGACGAAGTCACGGCATCTGGCGATGCGATCGTCAGGATCAGAGAAATCACCGCGCGCGCGACCGCGAGGGCGCGGCAATTCCGAGACTTCTTTTACCGACCATTAACCCTAACAGGAGGATAACGGCATCGATCCTCAGAGTCGCCGCAACGTTTCCGGCGACCAGACGAAAGTGTGTTGCACGGTGATGAAAAGCCCCGCCCCGCTGTTTCGAGCACTTCTTGCCGTCTCGCTGCTCGCCGGCTGCTCCAGTTACCGCCCGGCGCCTGCCGCCTTCCATGATGTCCTCAACCAACCCTATCGCCTTGGCGCCGGCGACCGTGTCCGCATCACCGTGTTCGAACAGGAAGGGCTGACGAACACCTACAGCGTCGATCAATCGGGCTATTTGTCGCTTCCGCTGGTCGGCCTGGTTCCGGCGCGCGGACACTCGGCCCAGCAGCTTGAGGGCGAAATCGCCGCCAAATTGCGCCAGGGCTATTTGCGCGATCCGGACGTATCGGTCGAGATAGACCGCTATCGGCCGATCTTCGTCATGGGCGAAGTCGGCGCCGCCGGCCAGTACTCCTATGTTCCCGGCCTGACCGTCCAGAAGGCGGTGGCGATCGCCGGCGGTTACAGCGCCCGAGCCAATCAGGGCAGCGTCGACATTACCCGCGACATCAACGGCAAGGTGATCACCGGAACGGTCAGAACATCCGACCCGCTGTTGCCCGGCGACACCGTTTACGTCCGCGAACGGCTGTTCTGACGCCGTGGCAGGCAGGTTGAGGATCGTTCACTGCTTTCGGTCGCCTGTCGGAGGCATATTCCGGCACGTGCGCGACCTGACGGATGCGCAGATCGCGCAAGGCCATCAGGTCGGCATCGTGTGCGATTCCACCACCGGTGGCGAGTTCGAGGAACGCCTCTTCGACGACATGAAGGAAAAACTGGCGCTGGGCGTACATCGCACGCCGATGCAGCGTCATATCGGGCCCGGCGACATCGCCTCGGCCTGGAGGACATACAGGATCATCAAGGAATTGCAGCCGGACGTGCTTCATGGGCACGGCGCCAAGGGTGGAACCTATGCGCGTCTGTTCGGCTCGCTGTTGCGGGTATCAAGGTCTCGCGTAGCCCGCCTTTATTCGCCGCATGGCGGCAGCCTGCATTATGACGAGAAGACATTCGTCGGCAGGATTTTTTTCTCCATCGAGCGGCTGATGGCCCGCTTTACCGACTATCTGCTGTTCGTTTCGGACTATGAATATCAAGCCTACAGGCGCAAGGTCGGCGAACCGCCGGTGCCGAACGGCCTGGTTTACAACGGCCTGCGCGCCGAAGAATTCGAACCCGTCGTCTCGGCTCCGGGTGCGGCTGACCTGCTCTACATCGGCATGATGCGCGATCTCAAAGGACCGGATATCTTCATCGATGCGCTGGCGCAGGCCGAACTTCGACTCGGACGCGACATCAGCGCCGTCATGGTGGGCGATGGTGACGACCTTCCGCGCTACCGCGACCAGGTCAAGCGGCTCGGGCTCGACGAGCGGGTGCGCTTCATGCCGCCAATGCCGGCGCGCAAGGCGTTCGCGCTGGCCCGTCTGGTCATCGTCCCGTCGCGAGCCGAGGCGATGCCCTACATCGTCCTCGAAACGCTGGCCGCGGGCAAACCCATGATCGCCAGCGCCGTCGGCGGCATTCCGGAGATTTTCGGCGCCGGCTCCGCGGCGCTGGTGAAGCCGGATGCGGCCGAACTGGCCGACAAGATCGCCGACGCCCTTGGCGACCTCGACGCATACAGCCGCCTGATGCCCGACATTTCCGACCTGAAGAAGCGGTTCGGCGCAGACGTTATGGCGGCCGACATCGAGAAGGCTTATTTTTCCGCCCTCAGGCGCTGATCCTGAAACCAGGCCATTCCAAAGCTAAACGTTGTTTCAAGGCTTTCTTAGCTCTCTCTTGCTAGTCTGTTGGCAGAGTAGCCGAGCAATCCCATGAACGAAATCGACCCCGCGCACCGTTTCTCGATGGACGCGGTGCGCAAATTCGAGACCCCAGATTCCGCCCCGTCATCGACGGGAATTAATGACGTGGCGCGACAGGTGGCTTCGCAATACAGGCGGGACACCATGTCTCCGGTCATGGTCAGCGGCGTCCTGCGGTTGGTCGAATTTTCGCTGCTGCTCCTCTCAGGCATTGCGGTCTACTGCTATTTCGTCGGGTTCTTCACCCATCTGGCCTGGCAATACCCGCTTGTCATCGCCGCAACCTCATTGCTGGCCATCGTCCTGCTCGACGTGACCGATTTTTATCAGGTCTCCACATTGATGCGGCCCGTCACGAATTTCGGGCGTCTGCTGCTTATCTGGTCGGGAACCTTCGCGCTGATGGCGTTGACGGCCTTCTTCATGAAGATGTCGGCGGACTATTCGCGCCTTCTCTTCGGCACCTGGTTCGTGGCCGGTTTCGTGCTCCTGTTCAGCCTCAGGCTCGTCATGTCGGTCCTGCTGCGGCGCTGGGCCCGCGACGGCCGCATGGAACGGCGCGCTGTGATCGTCGGCGGCGGCAAGGCGGCCGAGGGGCTGATCCGCTCGGTCGAGAAGCAGCCTTACAACGATATCCGTATCTGCGGCATCTTCGACGACCGCGACGACCGGCGTTCGCCGCCCATCGTCGCCGGCTATCCGAAGCTCGGCAATGTTTCGGAGTTGATCGAGTTCGCGCGGATCGCGCGCATCGACATGCTGATCGTGTCGCTGCCGATCACGGCGGAAACCCGCGTGCTCCAGCTTTTGAAGAAGCTCTGGGTGCTGCCGGTCGATATCCGGCTTTCCGCCCACTCCAACGCGCTGCAGTTCCGGCCTCGCGCCTATTCCTATATCGGCGCGGTGCCGATGCTCGATATCTTCGACCGGCCGATCAACGACTGGGATTCGGTCGCCAAGCGTGCCTTCGATATTTTCTTCTCGATTATCGGCATCGTTCTTTTCTCGCCTGTCATGCTGGCCACCGCCATCGCCATCAAGCTGGACAGCCCCGGCCCGGTCCTCTTCAAGCAGAAGCGCCATGGCTTCAACAATGAGGAGATCGAGGTCTACAAGTTCCGGTCCATGTATACGAACCAGTCAGACCCGACCGCCAAGAAGACCGTGACCAAGAACGATCCTCGCGTGACGCGGGTCGGGCGCTTCATCCGCAAGACGTCGGTCGATGAGCTGCCGCAGTTCTTCAATGCACTGTTCGGCTCACTCTCATTGGTCGGACCCCGCCCCCATGCGGTGGCGGCGCAATCGCACAATTTGCTCTACAACGAAGTGGTGGACGGCTATTTCGCCCGCCACAAGGTGAAGCCCGGCGTGACCGGCTGGGCGCAGATCAACGGCTGGCGCGGCGAGATGGACACCAACGAGAAGATCCGGATGCGCACCGAGTTCGATCTCTACTACATCGAGAACTGGTCGTTGATGTTCGACCTCAAGATCCTGCTTTTGACGCCAGCGCGCCTGCTCAACACGGAAAACGCCTATTGAGCGCGGCCTCGCACGCACTGCCGCAAGAGGCCGTCAACGCCAAGCTGATCGCCCTGATCGCTTCCGGTGCGATCTTTCTCGGCGTGTTCCTGTCCGGCTTCGTCATCAACGAGCCGGCGCCCTACGACCTCTACATGACCGGCCTGCTTGTCGTCTGGGCGCTGTTCGGGCTTAGAATATCGCGAGCGATCTCGCCGCTGGTGGTGCTGATCATCCTGTTCAACATCGGCGGCTTCGTCTCGATGACGCAGATGGCCGATCTGATGGATACGCCGCTGTATCTGGCGGTGTCACTGTTCCTGGCCTTCACCGCCATCTTCTTTGCCGCCGTGACCGAGGCGCGACCCGAGACCTACCGGTTGATCTATTTCGCCTATGTCGTTGCCGCCCTGCTGACGTCGCTTGCCGGCATCATTGGCTATTTCGGACTCCTTCCGGGCACCGAGATGTTCACCAAATACGGACGCGCGGCCGGCGTCTTCCAGGATCCGAACGTTTTCGGCCCGTTCCTCGTCCTGCCCGGCATCTACCTGCTCTACCGTCTGATTACCGGGCCGGTCTCTCGCATGCCGCTTCTGGCAATTCCGCTGCTGATCATCATGGCCGGTCTTTTCCTGTCATTCTCACGTGGCGCCTGGGGTCTTTTCGGCGCTTCGGCGATCCTTTTGACGGGCATCCTGTTCCTGCAGAGCCGCAGCGGCGTTTTCAAGCTGCGCATCGTCGTCATGACCATTGTTGCTATCGCGCTGCTGGCGGTGGCGATGATCGTCATCCTGCAGATACCGGGTGTCGCCGACATGCTCTCCGAACGCGCCAAGCTGGCGCAGAACTACGATTCGGCGCGCCTCGGGCGCTTCGCCCGCTATACGATCGGCTTCCAGATGGCGTTGGAGCACCCGCTCGGCATCGGTCCGCTGGTGTTCGGGCAAATCCTTGGCGAGGACACGCACAATATCTGGCTCAAGTCGCTGATGGACTATGGCTGGCTCGGCTTCGTCTCGTATTTGACGCTGACACTATGGACGGTGGCGGCGGGCTTCCGCCTGCTGCTGCGCGACCGGCCGTGGCAGCCCTATGTGTTGTGCGCCTATGTCGTCTATATCGGCCACATCGCCCTCGGCACCTTCATCGACACCGACCACTGGCGGCATTTCTACCTGCTGCTCGGCCTGATCTGGGGCGGCATAGGGCTGGAATACCGTCACCAGTGGCAACTGCGGCACGCGTGGGCGACAGCTGGAAGCCGGCCCGTGCCTGGTCCAACCTCTTAACGCTGCACGTTCCGTCGTATGGACCGCGCGTCCAGCCGGTTGTTATAGATTTTGGTCAGGATTTCGCAGGCCGTCCTGGCGCGCATTTCGGACCGTCCTCCGATGATGCATCCGCCCAGCGTCGCGGGCCGACCCGTCTCATTGTCCCAGACCATCCAGGTGCCGGAACTTTCAGGCATGCACTGAAATCTCGGCAGGCCATTTTCCATGGCATTCCGTTCCTCCACAGGAAGGAACGGCCAAACTGTGCATTCGTTGCTGGCATGTCCGGTTATGGTAAACGAGACGTAACAGAATTTCGAGCGGGGATTTTTCGAAATGGTCGGAGTGGCGGGATTCGAACCCACGACCCCTTGACCCCCAGTCAAGTGCGCTACCGGGCTGCGCTACACTCCGGACCGTGGAAAGCCCTACATTCTCAGTGATTGCGACGCAAGGGGCCAATCGGATGAAATCCACGGCGACGGTTTCCGCGTTGTGCGAAGACCTTGCCTTACCGATCCTTTCAACGCCCCGGCCGCGCCCTTCCGATTTTTCCTAGCTGTTCCATGAACCTTTCCTTGCTTGGCCGCACCCACTGGCCATGGACGCCGCGACGGCGATCCTCCAACAAAGGAAACGTGCAAATGAATACTCTCTCGAATTTCAGGCGCCTGTCCCTCGCTGGGGCGCTGGCGCTGTCCGCGCTCGGCTCGGTTGCCGGCACGGCTTCGGCCGATGTACTTCCAGACGGCAATGGCGGCGCGCTTTGCAAGGGTTCAGGCTCCTGCGTCCTGCTGCAGGCCGAGTGCAAGGGCAAATACACGGACGGCACCCAGACCGACGGAACTGTCTATGGCAAGTGCAGCCAGACCATGAAGGTCGTGCCCGGCGTCAAGCTGAAGACTCGCACGAACTGACCCTATCCCGCATACGAAAAGGCGGTCATGGGAAGACGACCGCCTTTTCTCCGCAGTGCCGTTTTGACTGGAGGTCAGCGGCGGCGGCTGTAGATAACGGTAGCGACAAGGCCGAGCACCACCAGGCCCACCGTAGCGGCGGTCGCCGGGTGATCCCGTGCGGTGGTCTCGAGTGCCCTGGCACGCTTGCGAATCGACGGCAATGCGTCGCTGAAGCGATCGGCGACGTCTGAATACAAATCCCAGGCTGCTTCCCGCCCGCCATCGTAGTAGGCGCTGCCACGCTTCGAGACCGCACGCTTGAGCGCGGAAAGCTCACGCGAAAGCGTCTGGACCTCCTTTTCGAGGTCGATATCGTTCAAATGCGAAAAGAGTGCCATGGGGCGTTTCCCTCGTTGTCAGAGGATTGGAAACGGCCACTCGGCGGGATGGTTCCTGCATGAGACCGAAATGCCGCACCATGCTCCCGCCGTGGCATCCGGCGATAGGCTTTGCGCAATGGCCGAGCGGTGGCTTAGCGGACCTGGTCGAGCAGGCGCTTGCATTCCAGCAAGTCGAACAGCGCCTCCTGAAGCAGCGCGCGGTTGTCGCGCGACAGCTTGCCGGAGTCCGGCTGCACCGGACCATCGTCATCCGCCTTGCCAAGGCCGAAGAAACGCCGGCTGGGCTTCACCTTGGGCTGGCCGACCAGCATTTCCTCGTCGCCCGAACGCGGCTGCGCGCCGGAGGTGAGCGGTACGCTGTCGGCCTGCTTGCGCTGTGCGATGGCTTCCACCGCGGCCATATCGCCATTGCCGATGGCGACAAGGAAATGATTGCCGTTCTCGCGCAGCAGCTTCTGCACGCCCTTGATCGTGTAGCCCTGGTCGTAGAGCATATGGCGTATGCCCTTGATCAGTTCCACATCCTGTGGCCGGTAGTAACGGCGACCGCCGCCGCGCTTCATCGGCTTTATCTGGTTGAACCGCGTTTCCCAGAAACGCAGAACATGCTGCGGAAGATCGAGGTCCTCCGCCACTTCGCTGATGGTTCGGAATGCATCCGGGCTCTTGTCCATGGGGCAATTCCTCACGCTGGACGATGACACGGCATCATACGCCGAATCGAACCGTATTTCAGCGGTTTGCATGCCAACATTCAAGCCGGGCGACAGGTTATCAACCGCACAAGAATAGAAGGCTCTACCAGGAAGCGGGTGGCGGAAGCCGGGAAACTACTTGCCGCTCTTGGACTTGCTGTTCTGATGTGAGCGCAGGATGCGGCTCTTCAGGACATTGGAGGCCTTGAAGGTCATCACGCGCCTCGGCAGGATCGGCACTTCCTCGCCGGTCTTGGGATTGCGGCCGATGCGCTCGTTCTTGGAGCGGACGTGGAACGTGGCGAACGAGGACAGCTTCACCGTTTCGCCGCGCACGATCGCTTCACAAATCTCGTCCAGAACCGCTTCCACGAGTTCGGCAGACTCAGTACGCGACAGGCCGACCTTACGGTAAACGGCTTCGGCAAGATCGGCACGCGTAAGTGTCTTTCCCCCCATGCAACCGTCCCATCAAATCAAAAACATAAATCGTTACAAGCAACTGCCGAGCGTAAGTAATTGACCCGGCAAGGTCAAGGACCGAACCGTCCGGTTCGGCCTCACCATCGAATAAGCACCGCACCCCAGGTAAAGCCGCCACCCATGGCCTCGAGCAGGACGAGATCGCCCTTCTTGATGCGGCCGTCGCCGACCGCGACCGAAAGGGCCAACGGCACCGACGCCGCCGACGTATTACCGTGCAAATCGACCGTCACCACCACCTTTTGCTCGGCTATCCCGAGCTTCTTGGCGGAAGCGTCAATAATTCGTTTATTGGCCTGATGCGGCACGAACCAGTCGAGGTCATCGGCGGTTATGCCGGCCTGCGAAAAGGTTTCCTCGATGACGTCGGTGATCATACCGACCGCATGCTTGAAGACTTCGCGGCCTTCCATGCGGAGGTGGCCGACCGTGCCGGTGGTCGATGGACCGCCATCGACATAGAGCTTTTCCTTGTGCGAACCGTCTGAGCGCAGGCTCTGGGCCAACACGCCGCGATCCGCGACCGTGCCCTCGCCTTCCGCGGCTTCCAGAACCACCGCTCCGGCGCCGTCGCCGAACAGCACGCAAGTGGAACGGTCCTTCCAGTCAAGAATGCGCGAAAAGGTTTCGGAGCCGATGACGAGGACACGTTTGGCCAGTCCGCCCCGTATGTAGAGATCCGCGGTCGTGACCGCATAGACGAAACCGGAGCAGACGGCCTGCATGTCGAAGGCAAAACCGTGCCGCATCCCGAGGCGTTCCTGAATCTCGACGGCGGTGGCAGGGAATGTGTTGTTCGGCGTCGAGGTCGCCAGGACGATCAGGTCGATGTCATCGGCGGTCAGCCCGGCGCTTGCCAATGCGGCGCGCGCGGCCGCCTCTCCCAGCGATGCGGTCGTCTCGTCGTCGGCGGCGATATAGCGCTGGCGGATGCCGGTGCGCTGGATGATCCACTCGTCCGAGGTTTCGACGACGCCTTCCAGATCGGTATTCTTCATGACGCGACGGGGCAACGAAGACCCGACGCCGAGCACAACTGACCTGATCAACTATTCTTACCCTTCTTCGTCGGCTTCAGCGGCAGCTCTGCCTGCCTTCGTAGCCAGCGGATTGCGTGTGTGAAACAGATCGAGATCGGCTTCGATCCGGTCGAGGAGCCGGTTGCGGACCATGTCGTAGGCCAATTCGACCGCAGCGGCAAAGCCTTCCGAATCGGCGCCGCCATGGCTTTTGACGACGATGCCGTTCAAACCCAGAAACACGCCGCCATTCGCGCGGCTGACATCCATTTTTTCACGCAGCGTGTCAAACGCGCTCTTGGCGAGCAGATAGCCGATGCGCGCCATCAGCGTCCGGCTCATCGCCGCGCGCAGATAGCCGGCGATCTGGCGGACGGTGCCTTCGGCGGTTTTCAGCGCGATATTGCCGGAAAAACCTTCCGTCACGACCACGTCCACGGCCCCCTTGCCGATGTCGTCGCCTTCGACGAAGCCATGATAACTCATCGACGCCATGTCGGCCTCGCGCAGCAGGCGGCCGGCGTCCTTGACCTCTTCCTGACCCTTGATCTCCTCGACACCGACATTCAGCAGGCCGACCGAGGGTCGGTTCATGCCGAAGACGGAGCGGGCCATGCCGGTGCCCAATATGGCGAAGTCGACCAGCTGGTGCGAATCGGCGCCGATGGTCGCGCCGACATCCAGAACGATACTTTCGCCGCGCAGGGTCGGCCAGATCGCCGCGATGGCCGGGCGGTCGATGTTGGCCATCGTGCGCAGGCAGAATTTCGACATCGCCATCAGCGCGCCGGTGTTGCCGGCGGAAACGCAGGCTTCGGCGGTACCGCTCTTGACCGCCTCGATCGCCTTCCACATGGACGACTTCCAGCGGCCATGGCGCAGCGCCTGGCTCGGCTTGTCGTCCATCTTCACCGCGATGTCGCAGTGAATGAATTCACTCTTTGCGGCCAGTTGCGGAAATTTCGCCAGTTCTGGGCGCACCGCTTCTTCGCGGCCATAAATGATGAAGCTGATGTCGGGGCGGCGGGTCGCGACCAGCATGAGCGCGGGAATGATCACGCCAGGCCCGTGATCGCCGCCCATGGCATCAATCGAAATTTTGATCACGCGCTGCTCTTCTCACATGTTCGGGCAGGCCGCCCGCGACGTTCGGCGAAAATAGCGGTTTTGGCCGACCGCACAACCGGGTTTTCGTCATTTGCCACGGTTTCAGGATTTTCCGAGCAAGGACCTGAGCTTTTGCTGGAATTCGGTTTCGGGCTGCTCGCCTTCTCCGTCCAGCTCCAGCGAGGCGCCCTGTTTTCTCGGATAGGGATCGATGGCCAGGCCAAAGAACTGCTCCGCCAATGCGCCGACATCCACCGTATCGCCCGAGAACGTCTCCGGACTGTCCGGGCCCTCGGCATCGAGTTGTATTTCGCCGCCGCCCTCGAAGCCAAGCCGTCCAAGCTTGGAGTCCTCAGGCAGGAAAAGACCTTCCACCGCCTCCTCTATATGCGCGGTGATGGGCTCCAGCGTCACGATGCAGGCCTGGGTGATATCGGCTTCCACACGGCCCGATACCTTCACCCCATGGCGTTTCCATGGCGTGACCAGCAGTTCGGCGCGGTAGTTTTCCACTGAAAGCAGATCATGGTCGGCCGCCAGGGCCTGCCTCTGTTTCTCGTCGGCCTCTTGGGCAACGGGCAGCCCCTTCTGCGGCAGCCGCGCGACATGCGCCTCGAAGGAGACCGGGCTTCGGGTTTCGGCATTTCTCATCGTGATATCCTCATGCCGCTGCGTCGGGGAACCGCAATTCGCCGGCGCAGATGGCATCCGAAGGCTGGGCCGCCAGTTCGTGGCTGCATTGCATCGCATAGGACGCGAGTTGCGAAGCCTCCGGCCACTCCTGCACATCCGGACGTACATTGCGGCGGAGCGCGGCGGCCAGCGCCTCCGCATCGTCATTCTCCAGCGCTTCCGCGTAGGCAGCGGTGCGGCCATAGTACATCTTGGCGAGATTCTTCATGCGTTTGGGCACGCCGACATCGCTGATGCCGAGCTCACGCAGCGAATGCTCGACATCGAGGAAGAACTCGTCGATCAGCACCTGGGCGACCTCTGCCACAACGCCCTTCTCGCCGTGAAGGCGATGCTGCAGCATGAACATATGCAGCGACAGCAACTCGAACCGTCCAAGCGGCGTATCGGGCACATTCCAGTCGGAATAAAACACCGTCTGCCGCGCCGCCGCCACGATTCGTGCGTAGAGCGCCTCGGTAATCGCGCGGTTGGCGCGCCGTTCACGGCCAAACAGGCGCTGGAACATTGAGCGGTCTCCCTGGACCTGTTAGTTGGTGCGGCCTGGTTGCATCGGCTCGTAAGCTGGTTTACCGCTTTTGCCGCCTCGCGCAAGCGTGGTTGATAGGAATGGAGTTGTTGGTGGGCGCGCTCAAAATCAAGTCGGCCCTGTCGCCGAGACAGACCGCAATCGTGTCGCTGCTGGCCCTGGCCGCAGGCGTTTCCGGTTGCAACTCTTCCAAGGTGATCGGCGACCTGAACCCCGGAGAGACCCTCAACCAGGGCTACATCATCGACCAGCAGGCTCTCGACCAGGTTCCGGTCGGATCGAGCCGCGAACAGGTGCTGCTGGCGCTCGGCAGTCCCTCCACCACGGCCACCTTCGACAACGAGGTATTCTACTACATTTCCCAGACACGGAAGCGTTCGGTCGCCTTCGAAAAGCCGAAGCTGATCGACCAGCGCGTCCTCGCCGTCTATTTCGGTGAAGACGGTCGTGTCACCAACATCGCCAACTATGGCCTGAAGGACGGCAAGGTCTTCGATTTCATCACCCGCACGACGCCGACCGGCGGCAAGGACCAGAACTTCCTGCAGCAGGTCATCCGCGGCGCCGGCAAGCTTTCGCCGGGCGCTGCCGGAAGCATGATGGGCGGCGGCAACGGCTGACGTTCTTCCCAATTGATTGGCTTGAGCAGCCAACCGCCAAAACAAAAACCCGCGGAATCACTTCCGCGGGTTTTTTCATGTCAGGCCTTACCCGGCGCGACGGCCGGGCGGAACCTGTTTTCGCTTAGCTGTGCGCCAGGACGGCGAGCAGCAGCAGCGCGACGATGTTGGTGATCTTGATGGCCGGGTTAACGGCCGGACCGGCGGTATCCTTGTAGGGATCGCCAACCGTGTCGCCGGTCACCGAAGCCTTGTGCGCTTCGGAGCCCTTCAGGTGCTTGACGCCGTCCTTGTCGACGAAACCATCCTCGAAAGACTTCTTGGCGTTGTCCCACGCGCCGCCACCCGAGGTCATCGAGATGGCGACGAACAGGCCGTTGACGATGACGCCGAGCAGCGATGCACCGAGTGCGGCGAAAGCCGAGGCCTTGGAGCCCGAGATCAGCAGCACGCCGAAATAGACGACGAGCGGCGCCAACACCGGCAGCAGCGACGGGATGATCATCTCCTTGATGGCCGCACGGGTCAGGATATCGACCGCGCGGGCATAGTTTGGCTTCGACGTTCCCTGCATGATGCCCGGATCCTCGCGGAACTGCTTGCGCACTTCCTCGACGATGGAGCCTGCGGCGCGGCCGACGGCCGTCATGGCGATGCCGCCGAACAGGTAGGGGATCAGGCCGCCGAAGATCAGGCCGGCAACGACATAGGGGTTCGACAGGTCGAAGGACACGGTGCCAAGATCCGCGAAGTAGGGATATTTTGCACCGTTGGCGGCGAAGAACTGCAAGTCGTTGGAGTAGGCCGCGAACAGCACCAGCGCGCCGAGACCGGCGGAACCGATGGCGTAGCCCTTGGTGACGGCCTTGGTGGTGTTGCCGACCGCATCGAGGGCGTCGGTCGAATGACGGACCTCGCTCGGGAGGCCTGCCATTTCGGCGATGCCGCCGGCGTTGTCGGTCACCGGACCGAAGGCGTCCAGCGCCACGATCATGCCGGCAAGGCCGAGCATGGTCGTCACCGCGATGGCGGTTCCGAACAGGCCGGCCAGCTGGTAGGTGCCGATGATGCCGCCGACGATGACGATGGCGGGCAGCGCCGTCGATTCCAGCGAGACCGCGAGGCCCTGGATGACGTTGGTGCCGTGACCGGTCACCGACGCCTGGGCGATCGAGACGACAGGGCGCTTGCCGGTGCCGGTATAGTATTCGGTGATGACGACGATCAGCGCCGTCACCAGCAGGCCGACCAGGCCGCAGATGAACAGGTTGGCGCCGGTTATGGTCATACCGTTGGCGGTGCCCACGTCTCCCCAGCCGATCGTCATGGAGTTCGCGACGGCCAGGCCGCCCACCGACAGGACGCCGGTGACAATGAGGCCCTTGTAGAGAGCGCCCATGATCGAGCCGTTGGAGCCGAGCTTGACGAAGAAGGTCCCGACGATCGACGTCAGGATACAGGCGCCGCAGATCGCGAGCGGGTAAATCATGATGTCCGCCAGATTGGCGGCAGAGCCGAAGAAGATGGCGGCGAGAACCATGGTGGCGACGACCGTCACCGCATAGGTCTCGAACAGGTCGGCTGCCATGCCGGCGCAGTCGCCGACGTTGTCGCCGACATTGTCGGCGATGGTGGCCGGGTTGCGCGGATCATCCTCGGGGATGCCTGCCTCGACCTTGCCGACCAGATCGCCGCCGACGTCGGCGCCCTTGGTGAAGATGCCGCCGCCGAGACGGGCGAAGATCGAGATCAGCGAAGCGCCGAAGCCGAGCGCGACGAGCGAGTCGATGACCTCACGGTCGGCCGGGCCATGGCCGAGCGGTCCGGTGAGGACCCAGTAGTAGACGGAGACGCCCAGCAGCGCCAAGCCAGCCACAAGCATGCCGGTGATGGCGCCGGACTTGAAGGCGATGTCGAGGCCGGCGGCCAGGCTGTTGGAGGCAGCCTGCGCCGTGCGCACATTGGCGCGAACCGAAACGTGCATGCCGATGAAGCCGGCCGCGCCCGAAAGCACCGCGCCGATCAGGAAGCCGAAGGCGGCCGTGCCGGACAGCAGCCACCAGGCGAGTACGAAAACGACCACGCCAACGATGGCGATGGTGGTGTACTGCCGGGTAAGATAAGCCTGCGCGCCTTCACGTATGGCCGCGGAGATTTCCTGCATGCGCGCGTTGCCCTGGTCCGACGCAAGCACCGACTGCGTCGCCCAGATGGCATAAACAATTGAAAGCACGCCGCAGAGAATGACGACATAAAGCATGGTCATTTGCGGATTTTCCTCGCTTGATGATCCGGCGAACCCCTCCCCGGACCGTTGGAACGGAGGCAGGATTCGCCATGGCGAAATCCTGCCTATCGCAGCGGCTTATGCGAAACAGGTGTTTGAACGTCAAGTAATTGTTCGGTTTTTGCCCGGTTTTCGCCCAAAAGTAGGGTGCGATGCCACGTCCCTGTCGCCGCTCCCGATCAAGCGGACCGTAACGGCGCTCAACCCTTGCGCAAATCGCCGTCCGGCTGGATGACGAAGATCAGCACCGCAAGCATCGTCATGTAGAATTTGAACGCCGCTTCCTGGCCGTTCCAGGTCTGCGACTGCCACATGGCGAACCATTCTCCACCAACGACCATGAAACCGAAATACCAGACCAGGAACCCCATGGTGGTGGCGATGACGGCGGACTTCTTGGCCTCGTTGAATGCCTGTCCGCTGCCACCTCGCGCCTGCCAGAGATTCCAGGCCGCGATGAGAAAGAGGACGCAGGTCAGCGCCTCGCCGAGAATGATGAGCCAGTAACCGGCAGTCCACAATGACGGGTTGGTGATCGAGCGGTACATCAGCGCATTGCCCGGAAAGGTCGTGTCCATGGACAGCACATGCTGGACAAAGGCGAAATTTGAGCCGTAATCGGTGATGTTGCCGAAGGCGACGAGAAAGGCGAACACCGCCAGACACAGACACATGATGATCTTGGAAAGACGCAATGTCATGGCCAGAACTCCCGCTGAAAATTCCAGTAAACGGGCAAATGAATCGCTGAGTCTCGGCACGGACGCAACCGACCGTCCGGTGCGGATCGTTCTGACGGCGAGCGCGGAACGCCATGCCGGCAAGGAGGGGCTTGGCGCGCGGCTTGCGGCGCTTCTGCTCGACCCGGCCGTCCAGGTCGGCGATGTGGTTTCAATCCTATCCGACAGCAAACGCCATGATTTCTCGGTGCTGCGCCGCCGCTGGGTGATTGAAAGCGAGCGGACCGAGCTGGAAATGACGCTGGACCACCCTGCCCGCCCGGTTGGGCGATAGATCAGGTTGCCAGCCTGCCCATGCGCCGCGCTGCAACGCGTTCCAACGCCGACAGCGCGTCATAGATCAGCACGGCGAGCGCCGCGACGATCAGGCCGCCTTGCAGGACGAAAGCCAGATTGTTCGACAGCAAGCCGGCAATGATGACTTCGCCCAATGTCTTTGCAGCGACGGTCGAGCCGATCGTCGCAGTGGCGAGGCTGATGACGACTGAAAGGCGGATGCCTGCGAGGATCACCGGCACGGAAAGCGGCAGTTCGACCTTGACGAGCCGCTGCCAGCCGGTCATGCCGGCGCCGCGCGCCGCCTCCAGCACATTGCCGGGCAATGTGGTGAGGCCAGTCAGCGCATTCTCGAAGATCGGCAGCAGGCCGTAGAGGAACAGGGCGATGAGCGTCGGCTTTTCGCCGAAGCCGACGGCCGGCACGGCCAGTGCCAGAACCGCGACCGGCGGAAAGGTCTGGCCGATGTTGACCAGGCTGCGCGACAGCGGCAGGAACTCGGCGCCGATCGGCCGCGTCACCAGAATCGCCAGCCCGACCGCGACGATGGTGGCGGCCACGGTTGCGATCAGCACGGTGCGCAGATGCAGCAGCGTTAGCGACAGCAGGCTGCCTTGGTTGTAGATGGCCGGCGCGTTGTTTTCCGTGAGCGGCTTCAGCAACGGCTCGAACCATGCCGGATGGACGATGAAGGCCACCAGCACGATCAGCAATACAAGCCGCAGCAGGGTCGGCAACCATTTCATGCAGCGGGCCTCGCGGCGCGCTTGACCAGTCCGTCTACGGTCACCTTGCCGAGCAGCGCGCCATCCGGTCCCTTGACCGGCAGCGCCGGCCGGCCCGACCACAGCAACTCGGCAAGGGCATCGCGCTGCGTGGCCTCGGCGGGTATCGCCTCACCTTCCGCCGCACCCTTCTCGACCGCGTCGCGCACCGGCCCAAGCGATAGCAACCGGAAGGGCCGCTCGCTGGGCCCGACAAGGGTCTCGACAAAATTACTGGCGGGGTTGGCGAGGATTTCCGCCGGGGTGGCGTACTGGATGAGCTTGCCGCCATCCATGACGGCGATCTTGCGGCCGAGATGGACCGCCTCCTCCATGTCGTGGGTGACGAGGATGATGGTGGTGCCGATCTGCTTCTGGATAGCCAGCAAATCGTCCTGCGCCTTGGCGCGGATAATCGGATCGAGCGCGCCGAACGGCTCGTCCATCAGCAGCACGTTCGGCTTGGCGGCGAGCGCGCGTGCGACGCCGACGCGCTGCTGCTGGCCGCCGGAAAGCTCATGCGGATAGCGCGGACCGAACGATTGCGGATCGAGCTGGAACAATGTCAGCAGTTCATGCACCCGCTCGTCGATGCGTTGCTGATCCCAACCAAGCAGGGCCGGGACCGTTCCGATGTTCTGAGCGACTGTGCGGTGCGGGAACAGGCCGTGGCCCTGGATTGCATAGCCGATGGAACGGCGAAGCTGATAGTCCGGCACAGACTTGTTATCGACGCCATCCAGCTTGATGGCGCCCGATGTCGGTTCGACAAGCCGGTTGATCATGCGCAGCAATGTCGTCTTGCCCGAGCCGGAGGTGCCGACGATCACCGTCATGGTGCGGGGCTCGATCACCATGGAAACGTCATCGACGACCGTTGTCTGGTCATAGCGCTTGGTGATGTGCTCGATCTCGATCATGCGGCGGATTCCCTGCGTCTGACCGTTGAAGAGAGTTCGATGATGGCGTCCAGGATGATGGCGGCGGCGAAGGCCAGCGCCACGGTCGGAACGGCGCCGAGCAGCACCAGATCCATCGCGGTCTGGCCCACGCCCTGGAAGACAAACACGCCGAAGCCGCCGCCGCCGATCAGCGCGGCGATGGTGGCGAGGCCGATATTCTGCACCAGCACGATGCGTATGCCGGTGAGGATGACGGGAAAGGCGAGCGGGAACTCGACGCCGAAAAGACGCTGCCGGTCGGTCATCCCCATGCCGCGCGCCGCATCGTTGGCCGCGCGCGGCACGCCGGCCAGGCCGACCACCGTGTTGGCCACCACCGGCAGCAGCGAATAGAGGAAAAGCGCGATGAAAGCCGGCGCCGTGCCGATGCCTCGAATGCCGAGTGCGGCGGCTCCCGGCACATTCGCCGCCACCCAGCCGAGCGGCGCGATGAGGATGCCGAACAGTGCGATGGAAGGGATGGTCTGGATGATGTTGAGGGTGTTCAACACCCCTGCCCGCAACCGGTCGACACGATGGCAGAGGATGCCCAGCGGCACCCCGACCACCACCGCAGCCACCAGCGAGCCGAGCGCCAGCACGACGTGCTTGTATCCCTCGGCCCAGAAGCTGTCGGCGCGGTTGGCATATTCCTTGAGGATCGAAAGGCTGTTCCAGCTTCCCGACACGAGAATGAGCCCGATCGTCACCGCTGCGGCCAACAGAACCGCCACCCGCGCCACGGGCGAAAGGCTGAGCCGGGCCAGCACGTCCGACAAGAGCAGGAGAAAGGCGAACAGCAGCAGCCAGAAGCCGGAGGCCGGCGAGATTCGCGCGAAGGTGTTGCCTTCCGGAGTCAGGAAAGAACCGGCAACGCCGATCAGCAGAGCCAGAGCCGCCAGGACCGTTACGCTGGCGACAAGCCGCCACATGAGCGGCGTCCTGAACAAAGCGACGAGCGCGGAGATAATGACGACGGCAAGCAGCAGGTAGCCTGCCGTCGGCGGTAACGCTGCGATTATAAGATGCCCCTCGCCCGGCACGATGCGGTTGGCGCGAAAGGTGGCGAATGGCGCGAGGAATGCCGCATAGGTGGCAATCGCTGCGATCACGATGCCAAGCTTGTCGAAGCGGAGGCTCATGAGGAAGCCCGCCGAGGCAAGGCAAACGCCCATGCGTGTCTGCGCGTCACCAGCTTAAAGCCGAACCGCCTACTTCAAGAACCCGTTCTTCTTCAAAAAGTCTTCCGCGACGCCCTTCGCCGGCTCGCCACCAACCTGGACACGGCCGTTCAGCTCCTGCAGCGTGACCAGATCCAGCTTCTCGAACACCGGCTTCAGCAGCGTCTCGATTTCGGGATGCTCCTTCAGCACGGCCTCGCGGATGATGGGCGCCGGTTGGTAGACCGGCTGCACGCCCTTGTCGTCATCGAGCACAACCAGACCGGACGGCGCGATGCCGCCGTCAGTGCCATAGACCATGGCGGCGTTGGCGCCGTTGGTCTGGTTGGCGGCAGCAGCGATGGTGGCAGCGGTGTCGCCGCCCGACAGTGTGATGAGCTGTTCCGGCTTCAGCGTAAAGCCGTAGGTCGTCTGGAAGGCAGGCAGCGCCGCTTCCGAATTGACGAATTCGGCGGATGCCGCCAGGACGACATTGCCGCCGCCGGCGACGTATTTGCCGAAGTCGCTCAACGTCACCAGCTTGTTGGCGTCGGTGACATCCTTGCGCAGCGCGATGGCCCAGGTGTTGTTGGCCGGCGAAGGCGACAACCAGACGATCTTGTTGGCGTCGTAGTCGAGCTTCTTCGCCTGCTCATAGCCCTTCGCCGCGTCCTTCCAGAGTGGATCGTTGGCCTTTTCGAAGAAGAAGGCGGCATTGCCGGTGTATTCGGGGTAAATGTCGATTTCGCCGGCGATGATCGCTTTGCGCACGACCGGCGTGCCGCCGAGCTGGACGCGGTCTGCTGTCTCGATCTTGTTGGCGTTCAGCACGGCCAGGATGATGTTGCCGAGCACCCCGCCTTCCGTGTCGATCTTGGAGGACACCACCACCGGCGCGGCGTGAGCCGAAGCGGTTGCAACGACAAGAGCCAGCGCGGCGCCGGCAATAAGCCTCTTGGACAGCATTTTTGAAATTCCTCTGTAAACCTGAGTCGCCGATATGAGCATGGCTGGAACGCCCCGTCGCGGCATACGGTTTCATAGGATGAGGGAACAGCGCAATAATTTTATGCGCGGAGGCTGAAAAGACAGCCGGCGCTACCGACACCGTCTTGTCAGGTGGCGCGGCGCACGCCTGTCAGCCTGAGACCGACGAGAGCGACCAGGCACAGCGCGACCACCGGGAATATGACCCAGTTCAGCATGTCCCAGCCCCACGCATTGTAGACCGCGCCGGACATCAGCGAAGAAAAGGCGACGGAGCCGAACAGGACGAAGTCGTGGAAGCCCTGCACCTTGCTCTTTTCCGACGGGCGGTAGCTTTCGGCAACGATGGCGGTGGCGCCGATAAAGCCGAAATTCCAGCCGAGGCCGAGCAGGATGAGCGCGGTCCAGAACTGCCAGAGCTGCAGCCCCGAAAGAGCGACCACGGCGCAGCCGACGAGCAGCGCCAGGCCAATCGCGACGATCCGCTCCGCCCCGAAGCGGTGGATGAGCCGGCCAGTGAAGAAGCTCGGCCCGAACATCGCCATGACATGCCAGGAGATGCCCAGCGTCGCATCGTCGGTAGACAGCCCGCAGCCGACCATGGCCAGAGGCGCGCCGGTCATGACGAAGCTCATCAGCGTATAACTGCCGACGCCGCACAGCATCGCCACGATAAAACGCGGTCGGCTGATGATTTCGGTGAGCGGCCGCGCATCGTCGGCCGTCACCGCGATTTTCCCGCCGGCGATGGCCGGAGCGCGGAGGAACGACAGAAGGATTGCGCCGACGGCGGCGAGGCCGAGAATCGCCGCGAAGGAACCGGCGAACATCACCGGCGCCAGCAGTTCGCGGGTGAAGATAACGATCTGCGGACCGAGGATCGCGGTGATGACACCGCCCGCGAGCACGAAGGAAATGGCGCGCGCCTTGAACGCCGGCGGCGCATTGTCCGCGGCGGCAAAGCGGAACTGCTGCACGAACGAACTGCCAAGGCCAACCACCAGCAGGCCCGCGGCGAACAGCCAGAAGCTGCTTCCGAACAGAGCCAGCGTCGCCACCACCCCGCCAAGGGCGGTGAACAGCGTTCCGGTCATGAAGCCTTTTCGCTGGCCGAGCGCCCGGATGATGGCGGCAGCCGGCAAGGCGCCCAACGCCACGCCGATGTTGAAACCGGTGATCGGCACCGTCGCCAGCGACTTGTCAGGCCCGAGGAGGTAATGCCCGACGAGCCCGCCAAGGGAAATGGCTATGGGGGCCGCGGAACCGACAATCGCTTGCGCCCCCGCGAGGATCAGCGCCGTGCGCCGCGCTTCCCTTGCCGGTTCGATGGCGATGGCAGTCATGCGAATCTCCGGGTCCCAGGCCCGAAGCTAGAAGCCGAGGAGGCCTGGAGCATCATGACACCGTGAACGACCGGCTGGCACAGCGGCGGTATGCTCAGGCGTCCCTGCCCCGGCCTTCGCCGCGAACCCGGCGCGATACGCGGTCCAGCACGGCGTTGACCAGCTTCGGCTCGTCCTCCACATAGAACGCCTTGGCGATGTCGACATATTCCGAGACGATGACGGCGACAGGCACGTCGGGTCGTTTCATCAACTCATAGACGCCGGCGCGAAGGATGGCGCGCAGGGTGGAATCCAGCCGCGAAAGCGGCCAGTCCTCAGTCAGCGCCTGGCGGATTACCGGGTCGACAGACTTCTGGTTTTCCACCACACCGGCGAGAATGGCGCGGAACCATTGCGCGTCGGCTTCACGATAGAGTGCGCCGTCGACCTCCTTGCCGAGGCGGAAGGCTTCGTATTCCGCCGTGATCTCCAGCAGGCCGCTTCCCGCCACATCCATCTGGTAGAGCGCCTGGACCGCCGCAAGCCTTGCCGCGCCGCGCTTGTTGGCCTGGCGGCCGGTGTGCTCCGGAGAAGCCGGCTCGCTCACGGCTTGCCTCCCAGCCGTTCCTTCAGCGCGATCATGGTCAGGGCGGCGCGCGCGGCGAAGCCGCCCTTGTCGCCTTCGCTCTTTTTTGCACGCGCCCAGGCCTGTTCATCATTCTCGGTGGTGAGAATGCCGTTGCCGATGGCGATCGATTCCTGAATGGAAAGGTCCATCAGAGCACGGCTCGATTCATTGGCGACGATGTCGAAATGATAGGTGTCACCCCGCACGACGGTGCCGAGCGCGACGAAACCGTCATAGTCCGTTCCGCCTTCTGCCGCGCCGTCGAGCGCGAAGGTGATGACTGCGGGGATCTCAAGCGAACCGGGAACCGTCACGATGTCGTAGGTCGCACCCGCGTCCCTCAGCGCGCTGGTGGCGCCATCGAGCAGCGCATCGGCGAGATCGTCGTGGAAACGCGCCTCGACGATCAGAAGATGCGCCTTCTTCTGCGGGCGAATGAACGCCTTGCCGTGTTCGGATATGCCAGCCATCAAGGTCTCCGGAATTGCCGCTGGACTTAGGCCGAAGCGGCGCGGACCGCAAGCGCTGTCGAGAAGCGGGCCCGTGAAATCGCCTCCAGAGGCTCAAAGCCCCTGCTTCGCCGCCTCGACCAGCCTTGCCGCATAGCGGGCCATTGTATCGATCTCGAGGTTGACGCGGTCGCCGGCCCGGCGCTCGCCCCAGGTCGTCACCTGCAACGAATGATGGATCAAAAGCACGTCGAAACGGGTCCCCTCCACCCTGTTGACTGTCAGCGAGGTGCCGTCCAGCGCCACCGATCCCTTGGGCGCGATGAATTTTGCCAGTTCACGCGGCGTTTCCAGTGTAAAGCGCACGGCATCGCCCTCATCCTTGCGCTCGACGATCTCCGCCGTCCCATCGACATGCCCGGAAACGATGTGACCGCCGAGTTCGTCGCCGATCTTGAGCGCGCGTTCCAGGTTGACGCGCGTTCCGGAGCGCCATCCGGCAGCCGTCGTCAGCCGCAAGGCCTCTTCCCAGGCCTCGACCTCGAACCAGCGGGCGTTCGATCCAGCTTCCGGCAGCGCCGTGACCGTCAGGCAGACGCCACCGCAGGAGATGGACGCGCCGATGTCGATGGTCGCCGGGTCGTAGGCGGTATCGATGCGCAGCCCTACCCCCTCCTTCAGCGGCTTGACCGCTGCAACCGTGCCGACATCAGTGACAATACCGGTGAACATCAGATGTCCCTCGCCCATTCGGCGCAAACATCGTCGCCAAAGCTCATCTCGCGCAATTTGACGAAACCGGCGGGAATGCTGTTTTCGTCGAGCGGTGAAGCGATGCCGCCCTTGCCGATCTCATTGGGTCCCCGGAACAGGACGATGCGGTCGACAAGTCCGTCGTCGAGGAACCCCTTGGCCACCTTGGCCCCGCCTTCGATCAGGACACTGGCCATGCCCAGCGCAGCCAAATCTTCCAGCAGTTCGGGCAGAGCCACTTGCCCGTTATGCGTCTCGGTGCCGATGAATCGCACGCCCAGCCGCTCCAGCGTGGCGCGCCGAAGCGCATCGGCTTCCGCGCAGGCGGCGACATAGACCGGCACTCGGTCAATGCCGGCGATCAGCCTGGAGTTTTCGGGCAGCCTTATCTGGCGGTCGAGGACGATGCGGGCGGGCGAACGATTCTCAAGGCCCGGCAGGCGCACCGTCAATGCCGGATTATCTTCGATGACGGTGCCGATGCCGACAAGGACCGCGTCCGCCTCGGCGCGGAGAAGATGGACCTCGCGACGGGCGATCTCACCGGTGATGGAAACCTGCCCGGCGCCTCGTTCGCCGATCATGCCATCGCTCGAAAGCGCAAGCTTCAGAATCACTTCCGGCCGTTTCCTGAGAGATCGACTCATGTAGCCGGCCATCTGGCCGGCTGCTTCCGACACCAGCACCTTCTCGACGACCTCGATGCCGGCGGCGCGCAGGATGGCGTAGCCTTTGCCGGAAACACGAGGGTCGGGATCGCTGGCCGCGCCGACGACGCGGATGATGCCTGCCTTGACGAGCGCATTCGCGCAGGGCGGCGTACTGCCGTGGTGGGCGCACGGCTCCAGCGTCACGTAAGCGGTCGCGCCGCGCGCCAGATCGCCGGCTTCGGCCAGCGCCTCGGTCTCGGCGTGCGGCCTCCCGCCGACCGCGGTGACGCCCGTGCCGACGATCATCGGGCCTGCGCCGTCGTCGCGCACGATGATCGTGCCGACGGACGGATTGGTGGAGGTGCGGCCGGCGTTGCGGCGCGACAGGCGAAGCGCCGCCGCCATGTAGCGGCGGTCAAGCGTCTCCAGCCCTGCACGATCCTTCGCGGTCACTCCGCCGTTTCCTCGTCGCCTTTCAGTTCGCCCAGCACGTCATGGAAGTCCTTCGCCTCGCGGAAATTGCGGTACACGGAGGCAAAGCGGACATAGGCGACGTCATCGAGCGATTTCAACGCGTCCATCACCAGCCGGCCGACCTCCGCCGACGGAATTTCGGTCTCTCCGGAGCTTTCGAGCTGGCGCACGATGCCGGTGACGGCGCGGTCTATGCGCTCGGGATCGACATTGCGCTTGCGCACCGCCGTCTCGACCGAACGCAGCAGCTTGTCACGGTCGAAGGGTACCTTGCGGCCGGATTTCTTGACGACGACCAGATCGCGCAGCTGCACGCGCTCGAAGGTGGTGAAACGGCCGCCGCAATCGGGGCAGACGCGTCGGCGGCGGATGGCCGCGCCGTCCTCCGCCGGGCGCGAATCCTTCACCTGCGTGTCTTCGGACTGGCAATAGGGACAGCGCATGGGCGGCCTGGCGTTGGGACTCGGTCGGTTGAAGGCTTAGAGGCTTTTGCGGGCGGAATCAAAGTCCACAATACTCGATGGAGATGTGATGGCGGCCGTCCGGGAAATCAACTGCCCCGGAGTGGCTAGCTTTCGGCATGTTCGCGTCTGGCCGCGGTGAAAACCTCGCGAGCCGCGTCCGCGTTCAGCACGGCGATGGCAAGGCCAACGACAATATCCGGCCACGCCGATTTCCAGACGAATGCCGTAACCAAACCCGCTGCGATGATCGCGGCATTGGCCAGAACATCGTTGCGCGCGGACAGAAACGCTGCATTGGCAAGGCTGCCGCCGGCATGACGAAAACGAGCCAGCATGAGCGCGCAGGAAAAATTGACGACAATGGCGCCCAAAGCTGTGACCGCCAGTGGAACGGGCGCTGGCGGAACCGGTACGTTGAATTTCTCCCAGGCCGTCCAAAGGGTCGCCAGGGCCGGAATCAACAGTATTCCCGCCAACGCCATTCCAAGCCGCGCCCTATTCCGGATCGACCAACCCAGCGCTGCCAGGATCAGGAAATTGACGGAGGCATCTTCGAGAAAATCGATGCTGTCGGCGAAAAGCGATACCGATCCGATCCAGATGGCCGCGGCAAATTCAATCCCGAAATAGCCGAGGTTCAGGATCGCGACCAGCCGTACGGTCTTGCCAAAGGTGTCGGTCATTCTTCGATCGATCAATTGCCTATGTCTGAGCCTTTGATGGCCGGACCGACGGCCCCGAAGCGCTGGCCGCCGATCATCGACATTGACGTCCGCGCCGCTGGCGAGCGACGCGGACGCAGCGTCAACCCAGATAGGGGTAAAGCGGGAAACGATCGGTCAGCGCCACGATCTTCTGCTTCACGGCAGCTTCCACCGCGGCGTTGCCCTCGTCGGAATTGGCGACTTTAAGCCCATCCAGCACCTCGGCGATCAGCATGCCGATCTCGGTGAATTCCGCCTTGCCGAAACCGCGCGTGGTGCCGGCAGGCGTACCCAGGCGGACGCCCGACGTCACGAACGGCTTTTCAGGATCGAACGGTATGCCGTTCTTGTTGCAGGTGATGTTGGCGCGGCCGAGCGCCGCCTCGGCCCGCTTACCCGTGGCGTTTTTCGGACGGAGATCGACCAGCATCAGATGGTTGTCGGTGCCGCCGGAAACGATATCGAGACCGGTTTCCTGCAAAGTGGAGGCCAGCGTCCTGGCGTTCGCGGCGACGTTCTCCGCATAGGTCTTGAAGCTTGGCTGCAACGCCTCGCCGAAGGCGACGGCCTTGGCGGCGATGACATGCATCAGCGGGCCGCCCTGAAGGCCGGGGAACACCGCCGAATTCATCTTCTTGGCGATGTCCTCGTCATTGGTCAGGATCATGCCGCCACGCGGGCCACGCAGGCTCTTGTGCGTCGTCGTCGTCACCACATGGGCGTGCGGCAGCGGCGACGGATGCACGCCGCCGGCGACCAGTCCGGCGATATGCGCCATGTCCACCATCAGCCAGGCGCCCACGGCATCGGCGATCTCGCGGAAGCGCTTCCAGTCCCAGATGCGCGAATAAGCGGTGCCGCCGGCCAGGATCAGTTTCGGCTTCGTCTCATGCGCCTGCTTTTCGATCTCATCCATGTCGAGCAGGTGATCGTCCTTGCGCACGCCGTAGGACACGACCTTGAACCACTTGCCGCTCATGTTCACGGGCGAACCATGGGTCAGGTGGCCGCCGGAGTTGAGATCCAGGCCCATGAATGTGTCGCCAGGCTGCAGCAGGGCCAGGAACACCGCCTGGTTCATCTGGCTGCCGGAGTTCGGCTGCACGTTGGCAAACTTGCAATCGAAGAGCTTCTTTGCCCGCTCGATGGCGATTTCCTCGGCGACATCGACGAATTGGCAGCCGCCATAATAGCGCTTGCCCGGATACCCTTCCGCATATTTGTTGGTCATGATCGAGCCCTGCGCTTCCAATACGGCGCGGGAGACGATGTTCTCGGAAGCGATCAGTTCGATCTCGTGGCGCTGGCGACCGAGTTCGTTGCGAATGGCGCCAAAAATGTCGGGATCGATTTCCTCCAGTGGCGCCGAAAAGAATGATTCGGTCGAATTTCCAGCCATTGCGTGCACCTTTCAGCCAGAGCCTAGAATCTGGCAGCGCCTTAGCATGAGCCATTGGACAGTGTCATCGGCCACGCGCGAAATTAACCTGTTCGTTTGCACCACGTTCACTTTGTTGGGCCGATTTGGATTGCGGCCTCGTCCAAATCATGTCTTTTTCGTGTCGGGGATGAATCGAATGGGATGGAGAACTGCCGCACAACCGGAGGGATCATGCCGCTTCGAATCTCGCTACATCGCACCCTGCTCTGTTCGACTTCTCTCGGGGCCCTCTCGTTCTCGGCGCTTCTCCACACCGCACCGGCCCTTGCCGCATGCACGTTCGCGCCCACGGCCGGCAACGACACTTACATTTGTGACAGTGGCACCGCCCTCGGTCTGAACGATCCGGGCGGCGACAACGCCTTGCAAATGCCCACAGGAGGGACAGGCACCATCGACGGAACCGTCGTGTTCGGCGCTGGCGCAGATGCCATCGTCATCGGCGGCGGCACCATCACCGGCAACGTCCAGCAGGGCAGCGGCACCGACGATTTCGTCATGACCGGCGGCGTGGTCCAGTCGCTCAACCAGGGCGACAATCTCGATACCTTCCGCATGGAAGGCGGGCGGATCGTCGATTTCTTCGATGACGGCGACTACGCCGTGATGACCGGCGGCCGGATTGGCCGGGTCAACATGAAGCTCGACGACAACACATTCGACATGTCTGGCGGCACCATCGACAAGAACCTCGTCGCCGGCTTCGGCAACGACACGATCATCATCTCCAACGGCACGATCGGCGGCAATGTCAGCGTCAGCGGCGGCACCGACACCTTCACCATGACCGGCGGCTCGGTCGGCGGCAATGTGCTGATGAGTTTCGGCACCGATACGGTGGACTGGTCCGGCGGCGGCATCGTCTACGGCACGATCGATATGGGCGCCGGCAACGATATCGCCAATCTCACCAACCTGACCAATGCCAATCTCGGCGAGACCGACGCGATCAATGGCGGGCTGGACAACGATCGGCTGACGCTTTCCAACGTGACGCTGGACGACATTGCCCGCCTGCAGAACTGGGAAACCGTCGCGGCGACCAACGACACCGAGTTGACCCTCGACGGGCCGCTGGTGCTGGGCGACACAGGCACAGGCACCGGCGAACTGACGGTCGATTCAACCAGCACCGTGTTCGCCGGCGGCATGAATGCGACGATTTCGCCATTCATCGCGGGACAATTGGCGTCTGTCGTGAACGCCGGTCGCATCGACCTAACCAATGGCGGCCCCAGCACCTCCGATATCCTGACGATCAACGGCAACTACACCGGCAATGGCGGCGTGCTGCTGCTCGATACGGTGCTTGGAGACGATACGTCCGCCAGCGACAAGCTCGTCATCTCCGAGGGCGCAGCCACTGGAACGACCTCGATCGTCGTCCGTAATGCCGGCGGCGCGGGCGGCGCAACCGTGCTGGACGGCATTCTGGTGGTCGAGGCGATCAACGGCGCGACGACCCAGGACGGCGCTTTCGGACTTGGCGACCGGGTAGCCGCAGGCGCATACGAATATTATCTGTTCCGCGGCGGCGTCAGCGGCGGCACCGAACAGAACTACTATCTGCGTTCGACCATCGTGAACGTGCCGGCCCCGCCAACGCCGGCGCCGGCCTCCTCGCCGGTCGATCCGGTGCCGGAAGTGACGCCGGAACAGCCCGAGGCGCCGTTGCCGCCACCACCACCGGCGACCGAGCCACCACCGCCACCGCCAACCGAGGGCGACGCAACGACGCCCCCTGTCGATCCGACGCCCCCAGTGAATGAAACAGACCCCGCGCCAACGACGCCTCCGGCGCCGCCCGAGGCCGAGGCACCCGAGCCGCCACCCCCACCGCCAACCTTCCCCGTGGACCCCGCTCCGGTTCCCGGACCTGGCGCGACGCCGCCGACCGACGGTGCGACCGCGGTGGAAGGCGCCGTCGTCCCGCTCTACCGGGTCGAAGTGCCGGTCTATTCTGTGCTGCCTGCCATTTCGCAAGAGCTGGCGATGGCGACGCTCGGCACGTTCCACGAGCGGCGCGGCGAACAGAGCCTGCTGCCAGGCACAGATCCCCTGTCGGCCGGCTGGGCACGCGTGTTCGGCCAATCGGTCAAGGCATCGTGGGATGGAACGGTCGCGCCTTCATTCGACGGCAGCATCTACGGCTTCCAGGCCGGGACGGACATCTTCGGCTGGGACAATGCCGGTGGCGGACGCAACCGGGCCGGATTGTTCCTTGGGTATGCCAACGCCTCCGGCGATATCCGCGGCCAGGCCATCGGCTGGAACAATCTGCAAGTCGGCAGCCTGGACATGTCGGCGACCAGTTTTGGCGGTTATTACACCCATGTCGGCCCATCTGGCTGGTATGTCGACGCGGTGTTGATGGGCAGCTGGTTCGGCGGCAACGCCAAATCGGACGCCGGCGAAGGCATCGACATCGATGGCGCCGGTGTGACGGCGTCGCTCGAAGGCGGGTATCCGATCGTGATCGCCAATGGGTGGATGCTGGAGCCGCAGGCCCAGCTCGTCTGGCGCCATATGTCGCTGGACGACACGCATGATCGCTTCTCCGCAGTGAGCTTCGATATCGACAATGGCGTCACCGGTCGTCTAGGCGCCCGGCTGCAAGGCACCTACGATCTCGGCGGAACCGAGCTCCAGCCTTATTTGAAGGTCAATCTCTGGCACGAATTCGACGGCTCGGACACGGTGCGGTTCGATGCCGATCCGATCGTTACCGAACGCGGCGGGACGTCGCTGGAGTTCGGCGGCGGCATCGTCGCCAAGATGAACGAAAGCGTAAGCCTGTTCGCCACCGCCGACTACACGACCGAGGTCAGCGGGCCAAATCGCGAGGTGTTCGAAGGCAATCTCGGCTTGAACGTCAGATGGTAGGCATATCTTCCCGACCAGAAATGAAAAGGCCGCCCGGAGGCGGCCTTTTCATTAGAGATATCTAAGGCTTACAGCGCAGAGGTGATCTGCAGCTCGTCAACGCCGTCGCGACCGTAGATGTCGTCGCGGAACTGCACCACACCCGCACCGGTCGACCAGGCGGAGATGTAGGTGAAATAGACCGGCACCGGGTTGGTGACCTGAACCGGCGTGCTCTCGCCGGTCTTGATCGCCGCTTCGAAATGCTGACGATCCCAGCCGGGCGTGTCGCGCAGGATCCAGGTGACGAGGTCGCGCACGTTCTGCACGCGCACGCAGCCCGATGAATCGAAGCGCATCAGCTTGCCGAACAGGCTCTGCTGCGGGGTGTCGTGCATGTAGACGCCATCCGGGCTCGGGAAGTTGATCTTCACCGAAGCCATGGCGTTGTTGGCGCCAGGATCCTGACGGAAGCGATACTTGGCCGCTTCCTCCGTCGACCAGTCGATGGTCACCGGATCGACCTCGCTGCCATCGGGCGCGAGCAGGCGGATATGGCTGTCCTTGAGATAATTCGGATTCTTCCGCATCAGCGGAATGATGTCCTTGCGCACGATCGAGACCGGCGCATTCCAGTACGGATTGACGATGATCTCGTTGATCTTGGAGTTCACGATCGGCGTCTGACGGTCGATCTTGCCGACGATGGCGGCATGACGCAGCACGACGCGGCCATTTTCCACCGCCTCGACCTGCTGCGCCGCAATGTTGACCAGCACATAGCGGTCGCCGAGGAAACCGCCCATCGAGCGGAGACGGACGAGATTGGTTTCAAGCTGGCCCAGGCGAACCTGCGCCGAAACGTTCATGGCGGCATAGCTGTACTGGCCAAGCACGCCATCCGAAGGCAGGCCATGGCGCAACTGGAAGCGCTTGACCGCCGAATCCACATAGGAGTCGAAAGCATCGGAAAGGCCGGCGTTCTGCGGCAGGTCGCCCGAGACCATCAGGCGCTTGCGCAGCGGCACGACGTCTGGATCGACGACGCCGAGTTTCAGCTTCTTGGTAGCAGGGACCGGGCTCCAGCCACCCTGCGAAACGATGCCCTGATAAAGGCCGATCGCCTGTTCGGTGAAGGAGGTCGTCTGCGGGCTGAAGATCGGAAGGGTCGAAGCCACCCGGCCATTGTCGCTGACGCGGGCGTCGAACGTATCGTCCCAATTGCCCGAGGATTTCAGGATATCACCAATAACATCCTGCGCCCTGGCGCCGCCTGCAACCATGGTTGCGGCGAGTGCGCTGGCACCGGAAAGGAAAAAACGGCGGCTGGTCTTCATGGACGTTCCAGACATTCCTCGAAAAACGGACATTGTTGTCCTCACTCTAGGGCGGCCAGTCTTAACAATTAGCCAACCATACCGCGCATCACGTCGGCGTGAAACGCGCAATCATGAAACGGGTTCCGGCCGAGTTGCACATGCGACAAAGCCTACAGCACCCTCGGTTTCATTGGAATATGGCGGCAACGTGGCGTCGCCATCGGCGCGGCCCCTGTCACGCCAAAAGAAAGACGGGCCCGTGCTTTTCCCGCACTGGCCCGTGACTGAGAGATTGCGCCGCCCGCGCTGCTTCGGCGCGGTGCCGCGATGATGCCCGCATCGACTACATGCGATAGGCGATGGTGTCGTTCCAGAAGCGGTCGAGGCGCTGCAGGGCGCGGTTCATCTGCTTGAACTCGTCAGTATTGATGCCGCCGACCTGCTCGATGGAGCCGACATGGCGCTCGTAGAGCCCGGCCACCACCTCGGCAACTTCCTGGCCCTTCGGCGTCAGGCTGACACGGACCGAGCGGCGGTCGATGCGCGAACGCTGGTGGTTGATGAAGCCAAGGTCGACCAGCTTCTTGAGATTGTAGGACACGTTGGAACCGAGATAGTAGCCCCGCGAGCGCAGCTCGCCGGCGGTCAGCTCCGAATTGCCGATATTGAAGAGCAGCAGCGCCTGGATCGCGTTGATGTCGGAACGGGCGTTGCGGTCGAATTCGTCCTTGATCACGTCAAGCAGACGGCGGTGCAATCTTTCGACCAGCTGCAGCGATTCCATGTACAGCGAACGGATTGCTTCACGGCGGTCGTCGGATACGTTGGCGGTCTTTGCCACAGGGCGGGAGTTGATCATTGTCTTTGCCTCTTGTTTGTCGCCTTGGTGATTTTTTGTTTTTCTCACCTTGATCGCGACACTATCGAATACTCATAAAATTCGACTTAAACGCCAAGGCTAACAAGAGCTTACCGGTAACGGGTTTCGAAAGACGCTTAACGAAGCGTCACGCGAGGGCAAAGAATTAAGGTAAATGTTTAGCAGCCGGATTCAGAGTTCGCGCGCGCGGCGGCCCTGAAGGTGAAGCACAATCCGGAAGACTATGTAGAGCAACGCCACCAGCGCATGGGAAAGCACGATCGACGGGCGTTCGCCGAAAAGCCGCGGCAGCCCGGCATACATGACGACCTCGGTCGCAGCGCAAATGAACCATATGACCGGCCCCCACGAGGCGAGCATCCACAGGCCGGCCGCGGCAAAGGGGAAAAGCACCGCCAGCACGACAGAGGTGACCTGCCAGTGCACCGGCATCAGGTCGAAGCGCCAGAGCGTTCCCGGATAAAAGCCGATGAGGCGCACCCAATACAGCAGGCCGAACAGCAGGCAGTAAGCAGCGACGATGCGCTGGAACCAGGCGAAGATGATCTCGACCGTCGAGGGTTCGAAAAGAATGCGCCTCGACGTCGTCTCGCTCACAGTTGCAATTCCCTGTCTCCGAGCGATGCGAAATAGGCATCGATATCGGCGGCGCTGACGGCATCGAGCGTGGCCGGACGCCATTTCGGCTGCCGGTCCTTGTCGACAAGCGCCGCCCTGATGCCTTCATAGAAATCATGACCGTGGAGCATCCGGTTCAGGATGCGGAATTCCATGCGCATGCAATCGTCCATGGAAAGGCCCTGCCCGGCCGTGATCTGCCGCCAGGCGACGCGAACGCTGGTCGGAGAACGGTCCAGCATCACGGCCAGGGTTTTGGCCGCGAATGCATCGTTCGCACCCGCGTTCTCGAGGCTGGTAAGGATGTCCTCCAGCGAGGGCTGCGAGAAATGCCTGGTGATGCCTTCCAGTACGGAAGCGGCGGTTTCACGTTCCACGGAAACGGAAAGAGGAGCCAGGGCGTTTTCCGGTTCGCCCGATTGCGCCAGCCGTTCGATGAACGCGGACTGGTCCGATGCCTTGATCGCATGAGTAGCGAGGCCCGACCCCAGTGCATCGCCATAAGCAATACGGTTGCCGGTCAGCGCGAGATACATGCCAAAGCCGCCGCTCAGCCGAGGCAGGATATGGCTGCCGCCGACATCGGGGAAGAAGCCGATGCCGACCTCAGGCATGGCGAATTGCGCGTTTTCCGTCATCACGCGGTGCGATCCGTGGCAGGAAACGCCCACCCCGCCACCCATGACAATGCCGTCGATGAGCGAAACATAGGGTTTCCTGAACCGGGCGATCTGCGCGTTCAGCCGGTACTCGTCCGCGAAGAAGTCGACCGGTGGGCTGCCGGCGCGGCCGGCGTGGTAGACCTGCATGATGTCGCCGCCGGCGCAGAATGCCCTGCCTTCGGCCTTGACCAGCAGGACGGCGACGGAGGGATCCTGCTCCCACGCCGTCAGGGCGCGGGCCAGCGCCTTGACCATGCGATGCGTCAGCGCATTCAGAGCCTGGGGACGTGTCAGCGTGACGATGCCGGCCTTGCCGGTTCGCTCAAAGCGGATTTCGTCGCCGCCGTCAAAATCCATCGTCCGCGATTCCTCCAACCCAAGGGTGATTGAAGTGCTAAGCGGCAGGGACAGCGGCGTCAATTGTCGCGGCCTTTTGACAGGCCCATGCACACAGGGTGTGCGCGTTCGCGACAACCGGTTGCATCATCGTGGCGCATTGGTCTTGCGGGCGGCATCATGATAAAACCCGCGCATCTGGAGTTGAGCGATGAACAAATTTTCCCATACCAAGGCCGCCGGCTCGCGCAGCGTCGATGAGATCACCGGCTCGCGCCGCCTGCGGCGCATGCGCAAGGCCGACTGGTCGAGACGGCTGGTGCAGGAAAACCGCCTTACGGTAGACGATCTGATCTGGCCGATCTTCGTCGTTGACGGCAAGAATGTACGCGAGCCGATCGAAGCCATGCCGGGCGTCTTCCGCCTGTCCATCGATCTCGCGGTCAAGGAGGCGAAGCATGCGGCGAGCCTCGGCATCCCGGCGCTGGCGACGTTCCCGAATGTCGACATGGCGCTGAGGGACCAGACCGGCTCGCACATTCTCGACCCGGACAATGTCATCAACCGCGCGACCCGCGCCATCAAGGACGCGGTTCCGGAAATCGGCATCATCACCGACGCGGCGCTCGACCCGTTCACCAGCCACGGCCATGACGGCATCCTGCGCGACGGGCTGATCGTCAATGACGAGACGGTCGAGCAGGTCACCGCCGCCGCCGTCATCCAGGCGGCCAGCGGCGCCGACATCATCGCCCCTTCCGACATGATGGACGGCCGCATCGGCGCGATCCGCGACGCGCTCGACGCCAATGGCTTCCAGGACGTGGCGATCATGTCCTACGCGACGAAATTCCATTCCGCCTTCTACGGCCCCTACCGCGAGGCTGTCGGCACGGCGGGCCTGCTCCAGGGCGACAAGAAGACCTATTACATCGACCACGCCAATTCCGACGAAGCCGTGCGCGAGGCAGAGCAGGATCTCGCCGAAGGGGCGGACATGCTCATGGTCAAGCCGGGCCTGCCCTATCTCGACATCATCCGCCGGCTGAAGGACGAATTCGCCGTGCCGACCTTCGCCTATCAGGTGTCGGGCGAGTATTCGATGATCAAGGCGGCAAGCGCCAATGGCTGGATCGACGGCGAGAAGGCGATGCTGGAATCGCTTCTTGCCTTCAAGCGCGCCGGCTGCGATGGCATATTGACCTACTTCGCGCCGACGGTGGCGGAGATGCTAAACGGCTAGCGGAGTGTCGAATGAAGGAACTGACCGATTCGATTTATGAAGCGGCCTTCGTTCCTGATCTTTGGCCCAACGTCCTCGAACAGCTTTCCGTGGAAACCGGTTCGCACGGTTCGACCATCCTGTGCATCAGCGAAAACCAGCCGCCGCGGTTCGCCGCCTCCAAAGGCACCTACGAGCTTGTGAAGAATTTCGTCGATGACGGAACCTGGCGGGACAATCGCCGGCCGGCCCGGTTTGCCGAGGCGCAAGGGAAGTTCCTGCGCGAGGTCGACATGATGTCGCCGGAGGAAATCAGCACCGATCCCATGCGAGCCTATCTGGAGCGGTTCGGGCTGGGCTGGCAGGCCGGCACGCTGGTCCCGATGCCGACGGGGGAGGTTGTCGTCTATTCGCTCGATCGCCTGCTCCAGGACGGTGCGCACGACCGTGCCAAACTCGACCGCGTCAATGTGCTGTGCCCGCATCTATCGCGCTCCGGCCTGATTGCTGCGCGGCTGGGGCTCGAACGCGCGAGATCGACGGTATCGGCCCTGGAGATACTTGGCCTGCCTGCCGCGGTGCTCTCCAAATCCGGGAGGGTGACGGCCACCAATCCCTTGTTCGATATGCTGGCCGGGGTTTTCACGCCGACTGCCTTCGACGGCGTGGCACTCACCGATGCGGCGGCGGATAGTCTTTTCCGGCGCGCGCTGGACGCGGAAAATGCCGGAGCCGAGCCAGAGGTTCGCTCGATCGCCATTCAGCAGACGCCGCACCGCCCGCCGACCGTGCTGCATGTGCTGCCCCTGCGGCGATCCGCCTACGACATTTTTTCCGGCGCCGACATGCTGCTGGTCGCCACCATGGTGAATGCCAGCAAGCTGGTGCCGGCGCCAACGATGCTGACCGGGCTGTTCGACCTGTCGCCCACGGAGGCCCGGCTGGCAGCGGCGCTGGCGGGCGGCCAGTCGCTGAAGGAAGCCACGACGGCGGCGAAAATCACCCTGAAGACCGGCAGGACCTATCTCGAGCGCATTTTCATGAAAACCTCGACGCATAGCCAAAGCCAGCTGGTGGCGCTGCTGAAGACGATCGACGTGCCGGGTCGCGCAGCGTCCTGAATTCTGCCAGATGGGCCAGTCCGGCCGGAAACATTCCCATAGGGCGAATGCGCCTTGACCTTCATCGGCGAAGCGCATCTCTACGTCGCTGACAAAGTCACCGACGTAATCGCCTGAAAAGACATGCCTGCCCAACCCGACACAAGCGCCGAAAGCGGCTATAACGTCCACTGGCGCCGTAATCTCGTCGTCTGCCTGCTCGGCTCGTTCACGACGCTCGTGGCGATGACGCTGCTGCTGCCGTTCCTGCCGCTCTATGTCGAGGAGCTCGGGGCAAAGAGCCATGCCGAGATCGTGCAATGGTCCGGCATCGCCTATGGCGCCACCTTCTTCGCCGCAGCGCTGGTCGCGCCCCTGTGGGGCAGGCTCGGCGACCGCTACGGCCGCAAGCTGATGCTGGTGCGCGCCTCGCTCGGCATGGCCGTCTGCATGTCGCTCACCGGCATGGTGGAGACGGTCTGGCAACTGGTGCTGCTGCGCCTGCTGATCGGCTTTGCAGGGGGCTATTCCTCCGGATCGATGATTCTTGTCGCCATGCAGACGCCCAAGGACCGCTCCGGCTGGGCGCTCGGCACGCTGTCGGCCGGCATCATGGCCGGAAACCTCGTCGGACCGCTGATCGGCGGCGCGCTGCCGCCGCTGATCGGCATCCGCACCACCTTCCTGCTGGCCGGAGGTGTCATCTTCCTGTCCTTCCTCGCCACCACCTTTCTCATCAAGGAAGACACGCTCCCTGCTGCCAAAGCCGACAAGCAGGCCGGGCAAAAGCGCAAGGGCGGCTGGTCGCAGATCCCCGACAAGCGTCCGGTCGTGGCCATGCTGGTCACGGGCACGCTGCTGATGTTCGCGACAATGTCGATCGAGCCGATCATCACCGTCTATGTGGCGCAGCTGGTGGAAGACCAGAGCCGGGTCACGCTGGTGTCCGGCATTGTCATGTCGGTCGCCGCGCTGGGCAGCATCCTGTCGGCGTCACGGCTTGGCAAACTGGCGGACCGCGTCGGCCACTGGAACGTCATCATCGGCGCGCTGGTCGTGTCGTCGCTGCTGTTGATCCCACAGGCTTTCGTCACCGCCAGCTGGCAACTCATCGGCCTGCGCTTCCTGATGGGGCTGGCGCTCGGCGGCCTGCTGCCTTCCGTCACCAGCGTCATCCGCCACAACGTGCCGGACGGCGTCGGCGGCAATGTGCTCGGCCTGTCGATCTCTGCGCAATATGTCGGCCAGGTGCTGGGACCTGTTCTGGGCGGTTTTGTCGGCGGACATTTCGGCATGCGCTCGGTGTTTCTGGGCACATGCCTGCTGATGGCGGCCGGCGCCGCCTATAACTGGCTGATCCATGCGCGGCACCAGCGCAGGCTTGCCGAGGCAGCCCGGACGTGATCTCGGCATGGATGGTCAAACATTGATGCGATATGCGGAAAGGCCCGAACGATGGACATGCAAGCTGAATATCGGGAAAGCCCGCCGAGGAAATCGAGCTGCGCCCTCGTCTTCGCCGGCGGCCTCTGTGGCGCCGCTGGCGTCGGGCTTTCGGCCGCGGCCACGCATCTTGGCGGCGCCTTCACCGGCACGGTCGCCTCGTTTCTGCTGGCGCACGCGCCGGTGTTGGTCGCCGTCGGTCTGACTGGCGCTAACCGGATCGCAAAGATCGCCTGCCTCGTGCTGGCGGTCGGGCTGGTGCTGTTCTGCGGCGATCTTCTGATGCGCGACTTCGGCGGAACGCGCCTCATGGCGATGGCGGCCCCCACCGGCGGCACGCTGCTCATCGCCGGATGGCTGGTGCTTGCGGCATCAGCTTTCGCGAAGTCGAAATCCCGCTAGATTGTTCTGAAAGCCAAACTGCCGAAACGAGCCGAACGCCCGCACGCGTTTGCCGCGCGGTCTACTGGTCGCTGCCCTTGGTCAGGATGTCGTCGGCCAGGGAAATCGCCGTGCGGCGGTCTGCTTCCGGCGCCAACGCGAAAGCCTCTTCCTGCATGGAGCGTATCCACGGCTGATCCACGGGCGCGGCGCGTTCGAGCGCCGCCGTCATCATCGCCAGACCGCGCACGACACGGCCGCTCTGGAACAAGAGATTGCCGAGTGTTGCTTGCGCACCCGCATGGCCCTTTTCGGCGGCAAGCTGCAACCAGCGCCCGGCCTGCTTCACGCTGGCCTTAACGCCACCCTCGCCGTGGAGGAATATCTTGCCCATTTCATACTGGGCGTTCGGATTGCGGTAGTTGGCGGCGGCGCGCATGTAATATTCCTGCGCCTGCACTTCATTCGCTTCGACCGGGCTGCCGGGAATACCGACTTTCGAGTAATTGCCGAGCGCGACGAGCGCGTCGGACACGTAGCTTTCTTCCGGCGAGCCGGGCTCCACATCCTGATCGGCGATCTCGCTGTAGAATTTATAGGCCTCGTAGTCGTTGCGGGCGACGCCATCGCCTTCCGCATACATGCGGGCAAGCTTCCAGGTCGCACCGATCTGACCGTTCTCTGCCGCGTACTTGTAGGCTTCGACCGCCTGGTCCTTATGGCCGTTCTTGTAGGCGGAGAAGCCGAATTGGAACACGGCCCAAGGGCTGGATTCCGGTTTGACTCCGGTCTTGTCGTCAAAAATCTTTTCGTCGAAGGCCATAGCCTGGCCGGCTGCCCCCAGGGTAGCGACCGCGACAAGCGCAGATATCGCCATGGCCCTGACGCGGCTGCGCGCTGGAACGACCCACCGGCTTCGGCCCCGAAATACGGAGGAACTGGGTGCGGCGGTGGCTGGAATCGTTTCCTCAGCGGTCTGGCTGTGCCCCTTGGCAACACCGACGCTCGGAAATCCAGCCTTGGAAAAGACCCTGCCGTGCATACTCGTCCTCGCCGCGATCATGCGGCCTGCCCTTCGCTATGCCTTCATGGCACGTATCCCGGGCACCCTCTCGAAGTGCTCCGGGTTTATGGCGGGAAGTGGGCGATGTCTTCGCCGGAGTCGGCGCAAAGCGGCGAACTAAGGGAACCGTTGCAGAAATGTCACGATTTTGTGAGCGCTTGGTTACCCGGATATTGCGCTGATGGCAGCGTTTTGTGGACTGACGGACGACTCGCCCTGAACGGCAAGAAGAAACAAAAAAGCCGGGCAATGCGCCCGGCTTTTTTAAAGTTATTTCAGTTGCTTACCACTTGACGGCGTAACCCACGCTGCCAGCGATGGCGTAGCCGGAGTCAACCGACGTTCCTGCATCGGACCCTTTCGTAATGTCAGCCGAGGTTAGATAGCTGACGCCGACACCTGCCCGCAATTCGCCGCCCATGGCGTCCTTGAACGAACCACCGACCGCCAGCGTGTAGGTGTCGCTGGACAAATCATAGCCGGTCAGGACACCTTGGTCCCACGTCAAGCTGACAAGGCCTGAAACCTTGTCGTTGAACGCATGACCGACGCCTCCGGTGACGGTCCAGCCGTCTTTCCAGTTGTAGACGTCCTGGCTGCCGATGCCGGGGATGCTGGTCGTAACCAGCAGTTCCTTCTGCACACTCCAATCGGACCATTTGACCGAACCGAAAGCCAGCCAGCCCGGCGCGATGCCGCTCTGGAGTTTCAATTCGACGGTCTGCGGAAGATTGCCCGTGCCGATAGCAGGCAACGCGACGCTTGCCGCTGGTGACCCGATGAGGGCACCAGGAACCGTCAGTGAGCCGCTGGCGCCATAGGATGTGCCGGAGCGATACATCAACTGGGCGCGCAAGGCGATTTCCGGAATGGCGTAGGCAATACCCGCGCGGTAGCCGAACTCCTCGCCGTCGAGCGTCAGGCGGGCGAAGGCGCCCGGTATCGGAAGCGCGTTGAGACGATCGTAGTCAAAATTCTCCATGTAGCCGCCACCGAGCAGCCAAAGCTG
Organism: Mesorhizobium sp. BE184; assembly: GCF_031457045.1. Lineage (NCBI taxonomy): Bacteria > Pseudomonadati > Pseudomonadota > Alphaproteobacteria > Hyphomicrobiales > Phyllobacteriaceae > Mesorhizobium > Mesorhizobium sp. BE184. Next base: position 834,345 of record NZ_JAVDVU010000001.1, on the reverse strand, counting down.
GCCCTGCCCGACATTGAACTTCACGCCGCAAGTCAGCGCCTTTTCGTTGGTGGTGAATTCTTCTTCAAGCTTTCCGCTCAGCTTCGGGTAAGCGTAGGTGGCCGAGCCGCCATTGTTGTCGACCATGGTCGCGGCGCAGCGGATGTTATCTGTAAGGTTGAGCTTTATCGCCGCCGACGGGATGACGTAGTCATCGGTGTAGGACGTTCCAACGAGCGCCGGGTTCGGATTCTTGGTGAACTCGCGTTTCGGCGACACGTAGGTCACACCGGCGCGCATGTTGAAGTTGCCATCCTCGAACAGGATGTCCGTGTCGGCATTGCCGCGCGAAAAACCGCCAGCATGGGCGACGCTTGCCAGCGCCAGCGAAAAACACCCTGCCCCCAGCAGTGCTTTCATACGCAAATTGCTCATTAATCCTCTCCCCAGGAAATCAAGTTGCCTATGCTAGAACCAATTCAAGTTAAGCACGCAATAACGAATTTCCGGGCGTACAAGTACGGCAACAGGAGATATGGCAAACCGGCGGCCAGTCACCCTCGGGCAGACCTCGAAAACACAGAGATTTGGACGGCAACCATAGTGAAACGAGCTGAAAAGCCTCGCTCAAGCCGCCAAAACACTGCATTTTCGAGTGGCAGCGGCCCAATTGTTACATTACGGCAACATTGGGGCGAAAACATTCCGTTTACGTCAATGTGACGTTGCGGAATGCCTGTCTCGCAAGCAGGTACTCTTCGGTTTTGGCTGTTCCCGACGCCTTAACCGGCGTCGCGGACTCGCTTGAGGGCCGTGGCAAGACTCGACTGCGATTCGACATATTCAGCCAGCTTCTCACGTTCCGCGGCGACGACGTCCTCCGGCGCATTGGCGACGAATTTTTCGTTCGACAGCTTCTTGTGCAGGCGGGCGATTTCCTCGGTAACCTTGGCCAGTTCCTTCTGCAGGCGGGCAGCCTCGGCGGCAAGGTCGATCAGCGCGCCGAGCGGCAGGCAGACAGTTGCCTCGTTGAGGACGATCTGCGCGGCGCCCTTGGGGGTCGCCTTGGCATGGGAAATATCGCCGACGCGCGCCAGCCGCTTGATCGCGCCGTCATGCCGGGCAAGGCGCTCGCGCGTCGTGTCGTTGGCGTCGATGACGACCAGCGGCGCGATCGCCGCCGGCGGCACGTTCATCTCCGAGCGCACCGAACGAATGCCGGAAACCAGATCGATCAGCCAGTTCGTCTCGTCGGCGGCCGCCACATCCTCGAATTCCGGCGAGGGCCAGGCGGCATGGCACAGAAGCGACTCGCGCTGCTTGCCCTCGCCCGCGGTGGCGGCCCACAATTCCTCGGTCATGAACGGCATCATCGGATGCAGCAGCTTGTAGATCTCGTCTAGCACGAAGGCGACGCAGGCGCGGCTTTCAGCCTTGGCTGCCTCGTCGGTTCCCATGAACACCGGCTTCAGCAGTTCCAGATACCAGTCGCAGAACTGGTTCCATACGAAGCGGTAGGCGGCGCTTGCCGCATCGTTGAAGCGATAGGCAACGATGCTGTCAGTCACTTCGCGCGAAACACGTGTCAGTTCGGTCAGGATCCAGCGGTTCACCGTCAGCTTGGCGTCGTTCAGCCAGAAACCGTCGTCGCGCGCCACGTCGTTCATCTCGGCGAAGCGCGTGGCGTTCCACAGCTTGGTGCCGAAGTTGCGGTAGCCGGCGATGCGGGCCGGGTCGAGTTTCACGTCGCGGCCCTGCGCGGCCATGATGGCGAGCGTGAAGCGCAGCGCGTCGGCGCCGTATTCGTCGATCAATTCGAGCGGATCGACGACGTTGCCTTTCGACTTCGACATCTTCTGCCCGTTCTTGTCGCGCACCAGCGCATGCATGTAGACCGTGTGGAACGGCTCCTCGTCCATGAAATGCAGGCCCATCATCATCATGCGGGCGACCCAGAAGAAGATGAGATCGAAGCCGGTCACCAGCACGTCGGTCTGGTAGTAGGTTTTCAGCTCCGGCGTGTTGTCCGGCCAGCCAAGCGTCGAGAACGGCCACAGCGCCGAAGAGAACCAGGTATCGAGCACATCCTCGTCGCGGGTCAGGATGGCGCCGGGCTCGAAGTTCTCCAGCCTGTCCTCGACCCAGGCCTTCCACGGGCCTTCATGGGCGATGTAATGCTGGATGGCCGCCTCCAGCGCCGCTTCCTCGTCCTTCTCGACGAAGATTGCGCCGTCCGGCCCGTACCAGGCCGGGATCTGGTGGCCCCACCAGAGCTGGCGCGAGACGCACCAGGGCTGGATGTTCTCCATCCACTGGAAATAGGTCTTTTCCCAGCTGCTCGGGATGATCTTGGTGCGGCCCTCGCGCACGGACGCAATGGCGGGCTTCGCCAGTTCGGCGGCGTTGACATACCACTGGTCGGTCAGGAACGGTTCGACGGGCGTGCCGCCACGCTGGCTGTGCGGCACGGCATGATGGTGCGGATCGACCTTGGCGAGGTACCCGCCTTCCTCCATGAGTTCGACGATCCGCTTGCGCGCCTCGAAACGGTCGAGGCCGTGCAGGCTGTTCCAGATAGCCTGCCGCTCCGGGTTTGAATCAACACCTGCGAGGAAGTCTTCGTTTTCGTTGATGTTTACGGCTGCGTCGACGGTCAGGATATTGATCGCCGGCAGCTTGTGGCGCTTGCCGACTTCGAAGTCGTTGAAATCGTGCGCCGGGGTGATCTTGACCGCGCCGGTGCCCTTCTCGGGATCGGAATACTCGTCCGCGACAATCGGAATTTTGCGTCCGACGATCGGCAGGACGACGTTCTTGCCGAGGAGCTTGCGGTAGCGCTCATCTTCCGGATGAACGGCGACGCCGGTGTCTCCAAGCATGGTTTCGGGGCGCGTGGTGGCCACGGTGATGAATGTTTCCGGGTTTTCGGGGTCGAATGTCTTGCCTTCGACGGGATAGCGTAAGTGCCAGAGGTTGCCGTTCAGCTCGACCTGCTCGACCTCGAGGTCGGAGATGGCAGTGAGCAGCTTCGGGTCCCAGTTGACGAGGCGCTTGTCCTTGTAGATCAGCCCCTGCTTGTAGAGCGTGACAAAAACCTCGAGCACGGCCTTCGACAGGCCCTCGTCCATGGTGAACCGCTCGCGCGACCAGTCGCACGATGCGCCGAGGCGCTTGAGCTGGTTGAAGATGATGCCGCCGGATTCGGCCTTCCACTCCCATATCTTATCGACGAATTCGGCTCGCGTCAGGTCGCGGCGATGGATCTGCTTTTCCATCAGCTGCCGCTCGACCACCATCTGGGTGGCGATGCCGGCATGGTCCATGCCCGGCTGCCACAGCACATTCTTGCCGCGCATTCGTTCGAAACGCACCAGAATGTCCTGCAGCGTGTTGTTCAGCGCATGGCCCATGTGGAGCGAGCCGGTGACGTTGGGCGGCGGGATGACGATCGTGAAGGGCTCGGCGCCCTCTTCAGCCCCGGCGCCCGCGCGGAAGGCATCCGCCTCTTCCCAGATTTTGGCGATCTTCGGCTCGACCGCCTTGGCGTCGTAGGTCTTCTCAAGCATGGGAAAAAGCGTCCGCTTTTCGGGGAGTTGTCAGTGACGGTGTAAACCGAAAGGTTTTAGGCAAGTCAACCACGGCTATCCCGCCGAATGGCCGCTGCATGAACAGATAGGCGGCATATTTGCCCTGGACAATGCTGCACTATGCCTGTTGGCGCTCAGGAAAACGGCGTTGCGATCAACTCTTTGAGCACTGGAACCAGCGCCAGCGGCAAATCCTCCGCAATGAGGCCCGGTCCGAAGCGAATGCCGGCTTCGGCATGAAGCCAGACGGCGGCGCAGGCGGCGTCGAAGGGCGGCATCCCTTGCGCCAGCAGCCCGGCGATCACACCCGCCAGGACGTCTCCCGACCCCGCCGTGGCAAGCCAGGGTGCGCCATTGCCGTTGATGGCGGCCATGGCGTCGGGAGCGGCGATCACCGTGTCCGGCCCCTTATAGACAATGACGGCGCAGGAACGTTCCGCGGCGGCGCGGGCCTTCGCCAGCTTGGACAGGCTGGTATCGGCGGCGATATCCGGGAACAGACGCGCGAACTCGCCTTCATGGGGAGTCAGCACTAGGGCGGGCGCTTTGTCAGCGTGCGCTGCCTCGAACAAGGCATTCGGCTGCTCGCGAAAAGCGGTGATGCCGTCGGCGTCCAGCACCAGCCCCTTGACCGGTTCGCCCTTGCCTTCCTCCTTCGTCCGGTTCGCCAGAACCGCCTCCACAAACGTGCGCGCCTTTTCACCAACGCCGAAGCCCGGCCCCAGCACGAAGGCTGACGGCGCGCGTTCGGCGATAAATCCGGCCAGATCCCGGCCGTCATCGACCTTGCGCAGCATGATCGAGGTCAGGTGCATGGCGTTCACCTGCATGGCACTGGCCGGAGACAGCACCGTCACCGCCCCTGCCCCGCTGCGGGCAGCGGCCAGCGCGGACAGGCGGGCGGCGCCGGTGGATCCCGGACCGCCGGAGAAAACGCCGACATGGCCGCGCTTGTATTTATGGGCGTCGACCGCCGGTGTCGGAAACGTATCGCGCCACAGATGCGGCGTGTTCTCGAAGGTCCGCATCGCCAGCGAACGGATGATCGGATCGGCAATGCCGATCTCGGCAAGCACAAGCTCACCGCAATGGTCCCTGCCCGGCTGCAGCAGATGGCCGGGCTTCCTGCGGGCGAAGGTGACGGTCACCTCGGCGCGAAAGGCGCTGCCGAGCAGCTTGCCGCTTTCGCCGGAGACGCCGGAGGGCAGGTCGATTGCGACGACCGTCAGACCCAGCTTCGTCGCCGTCTCCACTGCGCGGGCCGCATCGCCCTCAAGCGGCTTGGACAGACCGGCACCGTAGATTGCATCGATCACGATGTCGCTTGGCGCGGCGTCGAAATCCGCGAGAGGACGGGGCGTCAAGGGACATTCGGACGCGGCGATTTCTGCATCGCTTCCCGGCTTCGGAGCAGCCGACACCCACAGCGAGATGCTGACGCCGCTTTCAGCCAGCATCCGGGCGACGACATAGCCGTCGCCGCCATTGTTGCCGGGTCCGCACAGGACATGAACGCGGGACGCCATCGGGTAGCGGGCAAGAACCAGCGACGCGACGGCGCGGCCGGCATTCCGCATCAAATCCATGCCATCGAGCGGCCCTTCTGCGATGGCCTGCCGATCGACCTCGGCCATTTCCGCCGGTGTTATAAGTTCTGTGCCGATGAGAGTGCGCATGGCGTGAACATGGCCGCTTTTCACACCGAAGCAAAGCGGCTCGCCGCCGCGATTCATCGTTCAACGTCAGGCTGCCAATCCCGCCAGTATGGGTGCCGGCTACGCGATGTAGGAGACCATCGTTCGAGACCAGGACACTGCTTGCCACTCTGCCTCCAAATTAGGCTTCATGCCCAAATCACATGCAGACCGGGTTTTCCTCAGCATGAGTGCCGGACAGTAGCTTGCCTAAAAGACCGCGACAAACGGTTGGAATTTGCAGTCCGGGCGGCTTCGCCGGTGAAATCGCGCCACCTCGCTCAACTCTATCCAACTGGCACAGTTCGTGCTTCATGTTGCCCAAGCGGAGCCGCAACCCGTTACCTGGCAGTGGAGGCCACCAATCTTATGAAAAAGATCGAAGCGATCATCAAGCCGTTCAAGCTCGACGAAGTAAAGGAAGCGCTTCAGGAGGCGGGACTGCAAGGCATCACCGTTACCGAGGCCAAGGGTTTCGGCAGGCAGAAGGGCCACACGGAGCTCTATCGCGGCGCCGAATATGTCGTCGACTTTCTGCCCAAGGTGAAGATCGAGGTCGTTCTCGGAGACGAGGCCGTCGACGCCGCCATCGAAGCGATCCGCAAGGCGGCGCAGACCGGCCGTATCGGCGACGGCAAGATCTTCGTCTCCAACATCGAGGAAGTCGTTCGCATCCGCACCGGCGAGACCGGCATCGACGCGATCTGACGGCGACGGCCGAAATTCAATTCAACGATATTCCAGGGAAACATGACATGACGACAGCCAAAGACATCATGAAGCAGATCAAGGACAACGACGTGAAATTCGTCGACCTGCGCTTCACCGACCCGAAGGGCAAGCTTCAGCACGTGACGATGGATATCGCGGAAGTCGAGGAGGACATGTTCGCCGACGGCGTCATGTTCGACGGCTCGTCGATCGCCGGATGGAAGGCCATCAACGAGTCCGACATGGTGCTGATGCCGGATGCCGACACCGTCCACATGGACCCGTTCTTCGCGCAGTCGACCATGGTCATCCTGTGCGACATCCTCGATCCGGTCTCTGGCGAGGCCTACAACCGCGATCCGCGCGGAACCGCCAAGAAGGCCGAAGCCTACATGAAGGCGGAAGGCATTGGCGACACCATCTATGTCGGTCCGGAAGCCGAGTTCTTCGTGTTCGACGACGTCAAGTACAAGGCCGATCCGTACAACACAGGCTTCAAGCTCGATTCGACGGAACTGCCGTCGAACGACGACACCGATTACGAGACCGGCAATCTCGGCCACCGGCCGCGCGTCAAGGGCGGCTATTTCCCGGTGCCGCCGATCGATTCCTGCCAGGACATGCGCTCTGAAATGCTCACCGTGCTGACCGAGATGGGCGTGCGCGTCGAGAAGCATCACCATGAGGTGGCGGCGGCCCAGCATGAGCTCGGCATCAAGTTCGACGCGCTGGTGCGCAACGCCGACAAGATGCTGATCTACAAATACGTCGTGCACCAGGTCGCCAACGCCTATGGCAAGACGGCGACCTTCATGCCGAAGCCGATCTTCGGCGACAACGGCTCGGGCATGCATGTCCACATGTCGATCTGGAAGGGCGGCAAGCCGACCTTCGCAGGCAACGAATATGCCGGCCTGTCGGAGAACTGCCTGTTCTTCATCGGCGGCGTCATCAAGCACGCCAAGGCGGTCAACGCCTTCACCAATCCGCTGACCAATTCCTACAAGCGTCTGGTGCCGGGCTATGAAGCGCCGGTTCTGCTCGCCTATTCGGCGCGCAACCGTTCCGCCTCCTGCCGCATCCCCTTCGGCTCGTCGCCGAAGTCGAAGCGCGTCGAGGTCCGCTTCCCCGATCCGGGCGCGAACCCCTACCTCGCTTTCTCGGCGCTGCTGATGGCCGGCCTGGACGGCATCAAGAACAAGATCCATCCCGGCCAGCCGATGGACAAGGACCTGTACGACCTGCCGCCGAAGGAACTGAAGAAGATCCCGACCGTGTGCGGTTCGCTGCGCGAAGCGCTGCAGAGCCTCGACAAGGACCGCGGCTTCCTCAAGGCCGGCGGCGTGTTCGACGACGACCAGATCGACTCCTATATCGAACTGAAGATGGCCGAGGTGATGCGCTTCGAGATGACGCCGCATCCTGTCGAGTACGACATGTATTATTCGGTCTAGATCGGCAGTTTCCCGAAATCAAAAACCCCGGCAGCAATGCCGGGGTTTTTTTCATTTGGCAGCATCGGCAGTCACTTCCGCGCCTTCTTGAGCTCCTTCTCGAAGGAAGCCTTTGCCTGCTCAACCATGCGGGACAATAGGGCGGTGTCGACGAAGGCCTCCTTGTCGCCGGCATCGCGTCGTTCCTTGCGCTCAAAGACATCGCCGAACTCGGGATGCGCCGGCAAAACGACATCGGCTTCCATCGCGCCCAGCCGGTCAAAGCTTTTGCGGAAGTCCTCGACGAGCCCGGGGTAGCCCTTGTTGCCGACCAGTATGTTGCCGGCGACGGTTATGCTGCAGGGGAACACGACGCGCCGCGCCATCCCATTGTTTGTGGCGGTGGTTGTCCAGGTGGTGCAGCCCTTGGTGTGTCCTGGTGTCAGAAGCGCCGTCATCTTCACGTCGCCGAGCGTGACCACGTCGCCATCGCGCAACGACCGGTCCACCTTCACCGCCGGAAAACGGGCGCCGCCGTAATTGGTGTCGCCTTCCTGCCTGCCATGTTCGAGCGCGGACCTGTCCTGCTCCATGGCCATGACCTGCGCGCCGGTGTCCCGCTTCAGCCCGGCTATGCCGGCGGCATGGTCGAAATGGGCGTGGCTGTTCAGGATGATCTTCACATCCTCGAGTTTGAAACCGAGCGCGCGGATGTTGTTCTCGATCGGCCCGACGTTCTCGGCCAACGTTCCATCGAGCAGGATCGCCTTGCCATCGGAGACGATCAGGTAGGCGGCCAAGCCCTTGGTGCCGACATAATAGATGTTGTCGAGAATCTTGAACGGCTTGGTCGGCTCGCTCCAGGCCGCGGGCTGCCCGAGTAGAGCGAACGCCGAAGTGGTCAACGCAAAGACCGTCCCGATTGCGCATGCCCATATTTTTCTCATGTCGAAACCTTCTTTCTGGATAAAGCCCGCCTGAACGCCCGGCATCGACACGTATTCGCCATGAGCTGCGGTGACAAACGATGATATCTCGCTACCGGCATTAGAAAAATTTGGACTTTCAATGGATCGACCTCGCCTCCCGCTCAACGCGCTGCGCGCCTTCGAAGCCTCGGCTCGGCATCTCAGCTTCACCCGCGCCGCGATTGAGCTGTGCGTGACGCAAGCCGCCGTCAGCCATCAGGTGCGGCATCTGGAAGAGATGCTCGGTCTGTCGCTTTTCCGGCGCCTGCCGCGTGGGCTGATGGTGACGGAGGAAGGCCAGGCGCTGCTGCCGGTGGTCCGCGATTCCTTCGACCGGATGGGTGAGGCGCTCGACCGCTTCGAGAACGGGCATATCCGTGAGGTGCTGAATGTCGGCGCGGTCGGAACCTTCGCGGTCGGCTGGCTGCTGCCGCGCCTGGCTGCTTTCAAGTCTCATGCTCCCTTCGTCGATCTCAGGCTGTCGACCAACAACAACCGGGTCGATATGGCGGCGGAAGGCCTGGATTATTCGATCCGGTTCGGGTCCGGCGCCTGGCACGGGCTGGACGCGGTCGAGTTGTTCGAGGCGCCGCTCTCCGTTCTGTGCAGTCCCTCTATGGCCGCGGAGCTTTCCGGCCCACAGGATATCACGCGCCATACCATGCTCAGATCCTACCGGAACGACGAATGGCCGCGCTGGCTGTCGGCGGCGGGGCTGGGAAACCCGCTATCGCCGGTTCGCGGCATGGTGTTCGATTCGTCTCTCGCCATGATCGAGGCCGCCGCACAGGGAGCCGGCGTCGCGCTCGCCCCGCCATTGATGTTCGAGCGGCAGCTTGCGACGGGCGAAATCGTCCAGCCCTTCGCCGTCTCGATTTCGACGGGCAGCTACTGGCTGACGAAGCTGCAAAGCAGGAGCCCGTCGCGGGCCATGGATGTTTTCAAAGGCTGGCTGCTGCGGCAGGCCGGTCTACCAGCCTGAGTGCAATCCGGCATGACTGGAAAGTCAGTCCCGCTTGCGGATGACGGCGTAGACGATGTTGCGGTTCTCGCCGAAGAACACGCTGGCGTCGACGGTGTTGCGGTCGACGCTGGCGTTGACGATGGACCACATGTCCGCCTCGGAGCGCAGCAGCAGCGTCCAGTCCATGAAGGTTTCCATGTAACCGTCGTCGGTCAGTTCCGGCGAGAAATTGGCAAACAGGAGCGTGCCGCCCGGCTTCAGCATCTTCATGCAGCGCTTGGTGAGGCGAATGGCGACGGCGTCGGTCAAATAGTCGTAGAGCCCGGCCGAATAGACGAAATCGAACGTGCCAAGCTTGTAGGCATCCGTCAGCAGGCCGCGAACCGAACCGTCGATGGCTTCGACTCGGCTGCCGGAAAAATCGCGCGCGACCGAGCCCACGCTCATCGGATCCTGATCGAGCGCCACCCAGCGCGATATCCGGCCATCCTTGAGAGCCACCGAATTGTCGGCCTCGCGCAGATGGCCGGCGGCTATGGTCAGCACCTCGGTGCCCTGCCCCCGCTCATCGGCGATCTCGTCGACCTGCCGCGTCAGCAGATCGCGGCGCTCCCGAACCGCCACGCATGACGGATAATACTTGCTGTAGGCGTAGAGCGATTGCCCGACCGGCAAGGCGTCGGCAACGTCCCCCTGCACGCTTTCATGCTGATAGATGAAGTCCAGCAACCGGGCGTCGCCGGAATAGCCGCGCGGCTTGCGGAACGACCAGCGCGTGAAGGGATCGCGGTGGAAATATTCGGCAACGGGATGCTCCTGCGCCAGCGGTATCAGCGCCCGCCAGACTCTCGGATTGACCTTGCGCCGGGTCTTGTGCAGCGCCTCGACGGTCCAGCGCATCGTCTGGACCGGATCGCGGCCGCTTTCGAACCCCTGCCGGGCCGTATGGAGCACAAGGCCGAGCTCCGCAGTCGCAATCGCGAGTTGATCACCATCGTGAGACGGATGGAGTGCGGCGATGTCGGCTTCGACGGCAGCCGGGGTGATGAGGCTTTCGCCATCCAGCACAGGTTGCAACTCATTCATAAAATTGTCCGCCTGCCGTTCACGAATTGTTAACCCTATGATAGCCGCGAGGCACCCCAACTCAAGCCTTTCATAGGCATTTGGTTAATATTGGAATTGTTTTTTTGAGAATTTGCTAACGCTCACCCTGGAATGGCTGTGCGTTTAACGGAAACTTTCATTCCTGGGGCGAGAATTTCCCGCAGTCTGAAGGCGTCCACATTATGGGTGGTTTCGAGACAGCGAAGGCGTTGTTCAACAGGCAATCCAGCCGGCCGACGTTGAGTCATCGCATTTCGACGGAACACGCATGACGCAAACGATGGCCGATTCGATCGACAGCGATCTGCATGAACGGATGGAACGTCCGTCCCCCGCGCATTTGCAGGCGCTCTACCGCAGCGATGTCGATGAAATCCGGCGCGTGGCGATCCGCCAGGGCCTGTGGGCCGCGGTGCTGGTCTATCTTGTCTTCTCGGTCACGGATGTTCTGCTTATTCCCGACGCCGCCGCGCTGACGATCGCGGCGCGCTTTGCCGTCGGCCTCGGCACGTTGATCATGGTGGAATGGCAATTTCGCCATAACGTGTCGGCGAGCCGGATGGACCTCACCTGCGCGGTGGCGCTGGTTCTCGCCTATGGCGGCTGGCTGTTCGCGGCCATAACCACCCAATACACCGAAACGATTTCGTATTATCTCGTGTTCGGCGCCATATTCATGATGAGCGCCAACCTGTTTTTCACCTTCAGGTTTCACTTCTCCCTGCTTGTTTCAGGGGTCATGCTGCTGGCGTCGCTGTTCGTTCTTTTCTATCTTTTTCCCAACAATCACATCTATCAGCTCTCTTTCGGCGTGTTCCACGTCTCCTGCTTCATCTTCACCTCCTACGTGAACTGGCGGCTGAACAAGGAGCGGTACAGTGTTTTCCTGAACGCGCTGGAAGCGAAAATACAGCATGCCGAGGCAACGGAACGCGGCAGGGCCCTGCTCCGGCTTTCCCGGACCGATCCGCTCACCGGGCTCGAGAACCGCCGGGCGATCGATGACCGGCTGCACGATTTGTGGGCGCTGTGGCAGCAGCAGGGCGAGAATTTCGCGGCGCTGTTGATCGACGTCGATTTCTTCAAACGCTTCAACGACTGCTATGGCCACCAGGACGGCGACCAATGCCTGATCCTCGTTGCCGAGGGTCTGCGCAACATGATGAGGCCGGGCGTTTCGATCGGCCGGTACGGCGGCGAGGAATTCATCGTCCTGGCGTCGGTGCAAGACCGTGGCGAGGTGATGGAACTCGCCGAAGAACTTCGCCAGGCGGTTGAGGACTTGACGATCCGGCATCAGCAGCGCCGGGACGGCATCCAGATCGTCACGGTCAGCATCGGCGCCGCCGTCACGCGGCAGCAGAGCGGGGCGAAACTCGAAAAGATCATCCATGAAGCGGACCGCGCTTTGTATCTCGCCAAGGCCAGCGGCCGCAATTGCGTCAAGCTGTTCGATCCGGAAGACCCGCAAAGCAGCGACGAGAGCGAGAACATCGCCGCGCTGCTTCGCATCGCCATCGAAAAGCAGCTCGTCTCGCTCGTCTATCAGCCGATTCACGACGTCAATTCGCACCGTCTCGAAGCGCTCGAGGCCTTGATGCGCCTGAGGATGCCGGATGGCACATCGGTGCCGCCCAGCCTTTTCATTCCCGTGGCCGAGCGCACCGGTGCGATACAGGAACTCGGCCGCTGGGCGGTGCGCACGGCCTGCACCGATGTCCTGGCGACCAACCTCGCCCCGGTGGCAAGCATCAACGTGTCGCCGATTCAGCTCAAGACGCCCGGCTTCGCGGCCTCGGTCGCCACGATACTCGGCGAGACGGGCGTCACCGGAAACCGTCTGGCGTTCGAGATCACCGAAGGGCTGGAGATGGAGATGCACTCCGACGTCCTGCGCTGCATCTCCGATCTCAAGCTGCTCGGCATAAAAATCTGGCTCGACGATTTCGGCACCGGCTTTGCCGGCCTGTCATGGCTGCGGCTGATCGAGTTCGACACGGTGAAGGTGGACCGCTCCTTCCTGCATGATTGCACGACGCCGCGCGGCATCGACATGTTCCAGGATATCGTCCGGCTGATCCGCAACCGAGGACCGAAAATCCTTGTCGAAGGCGTCGAAAGCGCCGAGCAGATGACCTTGCTCAAGCATCTCGGCATCGATCAGATCCAGGGGTTCTATATCGGCCGCCCTGCGCACATAGACAGCTTCATGAAGGATCTGCCCCGCGGGCAGCGGCGGACAGCGAAGCGCCAGCCGGCATAATCGCTCACCAAGCCCGGCGGCAATCTCGGATGCGCACGCAATCTGCGGAAGCCTCGCGCAGCAGTTGACAACGCTTGCGAAACCGACCCGATCCGATCCACCAACAAAAAGCCCGGCCACGCATGGTGACCGGGCTTTGAAGGTTTGGGCCGGCGATGCTTACGCGGCGGCCTTGGCGGCTGCACTGGTCGGCACTTCCGCGATCGTCTTCAGCACCTGCGAGGCGATCTGGTAGGGGCAGCCCTGCGAGTTCGGCCGGCGGTCTTCCAGATAACCCTTGTAGTCGTTCCTGACGAAGGAATGCGGGACGCGGATCGAGGCGCCGCGATCAGCGATGCCGTAGCTGAACTTGTTCCACGGCGCGGTCTCGTGCTTGCCGGTCAGGCGCTTGTCATTGTCAGGGCCGTAGACGGCGATGTGGTCCATCAGGTTCTTGTCGAAGGCAGCCATCAGCGCCTCGAAATAGGCCTTGCCGCCGACTTCGCGCATGTAGGCGGTCGAGAAGTTGCAGTGCATGCCCGAGCCGTTCCAGTCGGTGTCGCCGAGCGGCTTGCAGTGGAACTCGATGTCGATGCCGTACTTCTCGGTCAGGCGCAGCAGCAAATAGCGCGCGATCCACATCTGGTCGGCGGCGCTCCTCGAGCCCTTGCCGAAAATCTGGAATTCCCACTGGCCCTTGGCCACTTCGGCGTTGATGCCTTCGTGGTTGATGCCGGCGGCCAGGCACTGGTCGAGATGCTCCTCGGTCAACTGGCGGGCGATATCGCCGACATTCTTGTAGCCGACGCCGGTGTAGTACGGGCCCTGCGGCGCCGGATAGCCGCTTTCCGGGAAGCCGAGCGGGCGGCCGTCCTTGTAGAAGAAATACTCCTGCTCGAAGCCGAACCAGGCGCCGTCATCGTCAAGGATGGTGGCGCGGCTGTTCGAGGCATGCGGGGTGACGCCGTCGGGCATCATGACTTCGCACATGACCAGCACGCCGTTGGTGCGGGCCGGATCCGGATAAAGGGCCACCGGCTTCAGCACGCAATCGGACGAATGACCTTCGGCCTGCATGGTGGACGAGCCGTCGAAGCCCCACAGCGGAAGCTGGTCCAGCGTCGGAAACGCTTCGAATTCCTTGACCTGCGTCTTGCCGCGCAGACCGGGAACCGGGGTGTAGCCGTCGAGCCAAATGTACTCCAGCTTGTACTTCGTCATGTTTGACCTCTCGTCGATAGTGGGCGGAACCGCAAAGGCCCCCATGCGTTCGGTCCCAACGACCGACCTGCTGGCGCCTGCGATGCAACGAGCGTGCCAATTTCAAACCCTGCTTTGGCCGACAAAGTCCATTTTCCAGACGACCTCTAGCCACAGCGGTAAAAGCTGCATCGCGATGGCTCAAAACCGGCTATCTGCACAATTAATGTGCATTTACTGTTATTTTTCTAGGCATATTGCCTAAACAGATCGCAACCATTACGTTCAGGTCAACCCAATGAACGGTTCCGGCAGAAGCAAAAGGAGACCGGCCCATGGAAGCGACTCCTCATCGTCAGTCGGCGAAAATTCTGACCTTTCCCCTCGCATCGCGCGGTCATGCCAAAATTTTGAGCAGCTCGGCCAAGTTTGAGGCAGAGCTTGCTTCGTTGCGCGGTGAGCTGACGGATTTCGGCAGCGCCTGGTATCACGACGAAGCCATCCGGGACGCCCAGCGCAAGCGGCCCGTCTGAGAGGCTCTGGCTCGGCCAGTTGTCCGCCTGAACGTCTCTGAAGGCACAAAAAAGCCCGGCGCATGCGCCGGGCTTTTCATTCAGTGGATGCGAAGCTCTACTACTGCTTGGTTTCCAGATTGGTTCCCAATGTGTCCCGCACGAAGATCGTACCGATGATCAGCGACATCGCGGCGATCACCACCGGATACCAGAGACCGTAGTAGATATCGCCCCTGGCGGCGCTCAGCGCGAACACCGTTGCCGGGAGAAGGCCGCCGAACCAGCCATTGCCGATGTGATAGGGCAACGACATGCCGGTGTAGCGGATACGGGTCGGGAACATTTCGACCAGGATGGCTGCGATCGGGCCGTAGACCATGGTGACGTAGAGCACCAGGATGAACAGGATGCCGATAGTGAGCGGCCAGTTGATCTTGGCCGGGTCAGCCTTCATCGCGTAGGCACCGCCGCCGGCAATGCTGTAGGTGGTGATCTCGGTCGCGCCTGCCGCCTCTTCGGCGGTTACCAGCTTGTCCTTGATCGCCTGCGCAACCGGAACCGTCTTCTTTTCACCGCCACGGATCGCGGCTGCGTCCAAAGTGAGTTCCGGATTGCTTGTCACGAAGGCGTCGAGCTTCTGGTCGGCAACCGTGGCCACGCCGCGATTCAGCGGATAGCCGCCATCATGCAGCGCAAGGAACGTCGCCTTGCTGAAAGCTGCCGCCTTGGCTGCCGCGTCCGCCGCGGTGCCGTCATAGGATTCGATGTTCTTGTCGCCCACCTTCACCGAAGCCGGCGTGCCGGCGGCTCCAGTCTGCACAACGTCGTAGGGAACCGAGTTCGAGGCCAGGAAGTTGGTCGCGATATCGCAGGACGACGTGTACTTTTCGGTGCCCGTCAGCTTGAACTGGAAGCTGCAATCCCCGGGGGCCGCGGTCACGGTGGCACGGACGTTCTCGCGAGCCGCCGCCAGGTCCGGATTGGCAGCCCATGTCAGGGCCTTGAACAGGGGGAAGGTCGTGAGGATCGCCAGTGCAAGGCCGGCCATGATGATCGGCTTGCGGCCTACCTTGTCGGAAAGCCAGCCGAAGACCACGAAGAAGATCGAGCCGAGTGCGAGCGCGATCGCGATCATGATGTTGACGGTGACCGGATTGACCTTGAGCACGTTGGACAGGAAGAACAGGGCGTAGAACTGGCCATTGTACCAGACCACGGCCTGACCGGCGGTGAGGCCGAACAGCGCCAGCAGCGCGATCTTGGCATTCTTCCACTGGCCGAATGCTTCCGACAACGGCGCCTTGGAGCCCTTGCCCTCTTCCTTCATGCGCTGGAAGGTCGGCGATTCACTCAGCGTCAGACGAATCCAGACCGAAATGGCGAGCAGAACGACCGAGACGATGAACGGTATGCGCCAGCCCCAGGCCAGGAAGTCCGCCGCGCTCATCGAGTTCTGAACGATCAGGATGACGACGAGAGACAGGAACAGGCCGAGCGTCGCCGTCGTCTGGATCCATGACGTGTAGAAGCCGCGGCGTCCATCCGGCGCGTGTTCGGCAACGTAGGTCGCCGCACCGCCATATTCACCGCCGAGCGCAAGGCCCTGCAGCATGCGCAGTCCGATCAGGATGATAGGCGCGGCGATGCCCCAGCTTGCCGATCCTGGCAGGATACCGACCAGGAAGGTCGACATGCCCATGATCATGATGGTGACGAGGAAGGTGTATTTGCGGCCGACGAGGTCGCCGATACGGCCGAACACGAGCGCGCCGAACGGCCGCACGAGGAAGCCGGCTGCGAACACCAGCAGCGTGAAGATGTTGCGCGTGGCTTCCGGATACGAATTGAAGAATGTCGCGCCGATGGCTGCAGCCAACGCGCCGTAAAGATAGAAATCATACCACTCGAAAACCGTGCCGAGCGAGGATGCGAAGATGACCTTCTTCTCCTCGCGCGTCATGCTGCGGGTCGCCCCGCCAGCGGTGGATGCCATTGCCATAGGTTGTCCTCCCATAATGTCCATCTGCCCTGATGCCGGGGTATCGGCCCAAGTCCTCCGAACGGGACCCGGCTCGGGCATTGGGCGGAGATTACAGAAAGCTTGGCCCAACGGCAGAGCGCCTTTGGGATTATGACTTTGGTCTAAGAAAATGACGCCGGGTGACAGATTCCGGTCTGCCGGCGTCGCGGAACGGTGACTTCAAAGCCCGGAATATCCGCTACAGGCTGTCAGCTTCGCAATGCTTCGAGCAGACGGATCGACGCGAGGAAATCGCGCTTTCGGTGGGCGCGGCGGGCGACGGCCTCGGCGTCCTGGCCCCAATGATCGATCTGCCAGTCCTCGTCGACATGGGCTGCCAGCCAGGCGGCCTCGCCGTCCAGTTCGCCAAAATCGACGGCCAGCGCCAGCAGGGCCGATCCGGTCAGCGAAGTCATGACGTGAAGAGCCGCCAGGCGCAGCGGTTCGGCACGCTGGGCAAGGTGAGCGCCAAGGACGGCAATCGTCTCGCGCGGCTGGTCGACATGGATGACGCCTTCGGCCAGGTTGAAGCGAGCGCCAAGGCCGGCGCGCGCCCAATCGATCACCGGGTCCCAATGCTGGTTCTGGCGGTCGACGAGGCCTTGCGGGCCATCGGCGCGGTAGCAGAGCAGATCGGACGAGGCAAAGCGCAGAATGTCTTCCAGCACCGCCTGCGGATCGCTGGCGACGCCATCAATGGCGGTGTTGGCCAGCCGCAGCACCGGCATGGTCACGGGATCGATGATTTCCTGCTGTGCTTCGAACTCCGCTGCGACGAGCGCGGCAGCCTGTCCGTTCGGCATGGCGAGCAAGGCCCTGCCCGGCGTGCGGACGGGCTTGCCATCAAGATGGACGGCAAAGCCGCCCTCGACCGGAGCAACGGAAGCGACTTTGTAGAAGCGCTTCGGCTGCGGTGTCTTCATCTGGATCTGGGCGCGGCGCACCGGGTCCGGATCGGACAGATACTTGCCGGCCTCGAGGTCGTTCAGGATGTCGCGCATGGTTCTTCCAAGATAGGGAGCCGGGGCGGCGGCTGCCAGTCGGCGTCAATTGTCTTCGGCGTTCCGCTCGTCGAAGCCGAGCAGGTTCCAGCTCTGGCGCATGTGCTGCGGCATCGGCGCGCTAACATCGATGACGCCCTTGTCAGGGTGCGGGATGCGAATGCGTCGTGCGTGGAGATGCAGCCGGTTCTGCATGCCGCCGGGAAAATCCCAGTTGGTGTCGGCTTCAAAGTATTTCGGATCGCCAATGATTGGGCAGCCGATATGGGCAGCATGGACGCGAAGCTGATGCGTGCGGCCGGTGTATGGCTCCATCTCCAGCCACGACAACGTCTGCGCCGCCTGTTCCACCACGCGGTAGTAGGAGACGGAATGGTCCGCCCCCTTCTCGCCATGCTTGGCGACGCGAACGCGGTCGCCGTCCGGCGTCGGCTCCTTGACCAGCCAGGTCGAAATCTTGTCCTCGCGCTTCGGCGGCACGCCCTTGACCAGCGCCCAATAGGTCTTCTTGGTCTCGCGGGCACGAAACGCTTCGGACAGCTTCATTGCCGCGAGCCGGGTCCGGGCGATGACGAGCACCCCGGACGTGTCGCGGTCGAGGCGATGAACCAGGCGCGGCTTCTCGCCCTTCTTGCTGCGCCATGCCTCCAGCATGTCGTCGACATTGCGGGTGACGCCCGAGCCGCCCTGCACCGCAAGCCCGGCCGGCTTGTTGAAGACAAAAACCTTATCGTCCTCGTGCAAGAGCATCTTGGCCAGAACATCCGCATCGTCCTGATTGCGGATCGAGTGGCCGGTGAGATTGCCCTCGCCCTTCCTGTCGGCGTCCAGCGGCGGGATGCGGATCATCTGACCTGGCTCGACGCGCGTGTCCGTCTTGGCGCGGCCCCCGTCGACGCGCACCTGCCCCGACCGCAGCAGCTTCTGCAACTGGACGAAGCCGAGCCCCGGATAGTGGGTCTTGAACCAGCGGTCGAGCCGCATGCCCGCCTCGCCCGCCTCAACCGCGATCTGTTCTACACCTGCCATCTTGCCTTCAGCCATCCTTCGAGGGGCGGCAATAGCACTACAGAACGCTTCTGACGAGCCAAAGTCCGAGAAACAGGGCAAAGATCGCGCCGATGACGCTGGCGAGCGCATAGCCGAGGGCAGGCAGCGCGTCACCACGCTCCCACAGCACGGCGAAATCGAGCGAGAAGGCGGAAAAGGTGGTGAAGCCGCCCAGTATGCCGGTGGCGACGAACAGCTTGAGCGCGCTCGATCCACCGTAGCGGCGCGCCAATATCTCGACGAAAACGCCCATGAGAAAGGAGCCTGCGATGTTGATCGCCATGGTTCCCCACGGATAATTCGGCCCCACAAGGCGCAGGGCGCCCAGATTGGCAAGATGGCGGATGCTGGCGCCGATGGCGCCGCCGAGGGCGACGAGGAGCACATTGATCATAGGATTGATGTGACTCAGCTTGCGCAGCGGGTCAACCGCACTTCCGACGCCCCCTGCCCTCAATGAACCGGAGCCAACCCCAGTTCGTCCCAGCGTGCGCGCGGGACCGGATCGCCGACGAGAAAGGCGAAACCGGTTACGGCTTCGCCACCCGCGGCGAAATCGCATTTGAACTTCAGGCCATACCAATTGCCCTTGCTGCGAAAAGCTGCGCCATCGGCCTGGACGTGCGGGCCTGAAATCCTTTCGCGCGCGGTGGCGTAAGGCACGACCCGATCGGGCGCAAGGTCCCTCCGCCAATGACGTATCTGGTCCATCGCCTCGACCGCGCATAGCTGTAGCTGCCGCTCGTTGCCAGCCATGCTGGCCAGATCGGCGCGGACATTGCGGCTGCGCGTATCGGCCAGCGTCTTTGCCGAAAGCATTTGCGTGGCCTGGATCATGCCGGGCTGCGGTGCGGGAGCCGCCTTCTGCGGGTTGGCCCCGTCCTGCCGGTCTTCAGGTTCGACTTCTGGCGCCTGAAGCACCGGCGGGATAGGTTTCGGCATCGCCATGGCTTCAAACTGCTGCGGCGAAATCATATCGACCGAAATGCTATCCTCCCGTGGCGGCAATTGCGTGCGAGCCGAAGGCGACAGAGCGAGGAAAGCCAGCACAACACTGTGCAGCGTCAGCGAGGCGCAAACGCTCCATCGCCGCAACTGCGGCGTTGCGAAATGTCCAAATGAAAGCTGCCTTTGAGCCTTTCGTGCCGCCATGAAAGGCTCAGGCGTTCAATTGGCCGCGCGCGCCTGCCGCACCATGCGAATGCCGCAATAGATGATCAGCGCGTTGATCGCGATGCCGAGGACAAAGCGCACCGGCGCGAGCTGGAAGCTCATCGGCGCGTCGGGATTGTAGCCGAGGCTGGCCAGGCCGCTCATGTCGTTGGTGACCACGCCGGACAGCAGATACCATGCCCCAATGACGATAAATATCCAGCCAAGCACCTTGTTCTTCTGCATTTCACCCTCCCCCCTGAAGAAACGCCAGGCTAACCCTGCCGCTCTTTTCGCAGCTTAGCCCAATATTCCAGCCTTTTGCGAATATCGCGTTCGAAGCCACGTTCGGGCGGATCGTAGAATGTCTGCCGACCCATTTTCTCCGGGAAATAGTCCTGACCGGAAAATCCCTCAGCCTCGTCATGGTCGTAGCGGTAGCCAGCGCCGTAACTCTCTTCCTTCATCAGCTTGGTTGGCGCGTTGAGGATGTGCTTTGGCGGCAGCAGCGAGCCATGCTCCCTGGCAGCCCGCTTGGCGGCGCTGAAGGCCATATAGACGGCGTTGGATTTCGGCGCGGTCGCCAGATAGACGCAGGCCTCGGCAAACGCCAGTTCGCCTTCGGGCGAACCGAGAAAGTCGTAGGCGTCCTTGGCGGCGTTGGCGACGACAAGCGCCTGCGGGTCGGCAAGGCCGATGTCCTCGACCGCCATGCGCACCAGCCGCCGGCCGAGATAGAGCGGGTCCTCGCCGGCGTCGAACATGCGGGCCAGATAGTAGAGCGCCGCGTCGGGGTCCGAGCCGCGCACCGATTTGTGCAGCGCCGAAATCAGATTGTAGTGCCCGTCCTGGCCCTTGTCGTAGATCGGCGCACGACGCTGGACGATGCGCTGCAGCCCTTCCCCGTCAAACACTTCGCCCGGCTTCGCCGCCCGCCAGACTTCCTCGGCGAGGGTCAGTGAAGCACGTCCATCGCCATCGGCCATGCGCACCAGCATCGCCCTCGCATCGGCATCCAGCGGCAGCGGACCGCCCTGCATCTCTTCCGCCCGCGACAGCAGATTTTCTATGCTCTCCTCGGCCAGCGACTGAAAGACCAGCACGCGGGCGCGGGAAAGCAGAGCGGCGTTCAGTTCGAATGACGGGTTCTCGGTCGTCGCGCCGACCAGCACGACGGTGCCGTCCTCCATGACCGGCAGGAAGGAATCCTGCTGGGCGCGATTGAAGCGATGGATCTCATCGACGAACAGCAGCGTCTGGCGGCCGTTGGCGCGGCGCAGGCGCGCCGCCTCGAACACCTTTTTCAGATCGGCAACGCCGGAGAAGACGGCGGAAATCTGCTCGAAGGCAAGGCTGGTCTCGCCGGCCAGCAGGCGCGCCACCGTGGTCTTGCCGGTCCCGGGCGGACCCCAGAAAATCATCGAGCCGAGTGAGCCGGAGGCAATCAGCCGCGTCAGCGCGCCGTCCGCGCCGGTGAGATGATCCTGTCCCACCACTTCCGCGAGCGACTTCGGCCGCAGCCGATCCGCCAGCGGTTGGCCGGGCGGGGCTTTGCGGGGTGGTTCATCGACGCTGAAAAGATCGGCCATTATCTTGTCTTCGGGACACAACAAACACCAAAAATGGCACCTTATGCATCATCCTGATGCCATTCCGACTGATCTTCCACCGGTCGCGGTAGGCGCCCTTCAAGCACTTCTGCGACGGTATCCGGTGTCATGGCATCAAGAGGACATTCGATGACCCAACTCAAAAACGCTTTGGGACCACCATTTGCATGGGGTGGCGGTGAGACCGGCATGAATGCCGTTGGTAGTTTATCTTGAATAGATAGGTAATTCAGAACGAAACCCAATTCTTGGACAACGTTCCAAGCGAGTGGGTGACCAATATCGATAGAAAATTTGACCCACCAGATAGATGGCGCATACCCCATACCGAAGCCTCGCTGCGGACTGGAGTTCGTCTGGATTGACGGTACCCGCGAAAGGTAGTCAATCAACTTTGCAAAGTGCTTTTTATCGGCGTCCATCACACTAGGCTACGCGCGCCAACCGAGGTCGTCTATCCTGACGCTACCTGTTAATACCGCAGAACCTGCCGCATCATCTGCCCGTTGCGCTCGACGGTAAACCGCCACCAGCGGGTGCTTTGCTGCGAAGCCTGCCCCAGCTTGTCGGCGGTATCTATGGTTTGGCCGTTGACTTCGCGCACGATGTCGCCCGGCTGGAAACCGAAATCGGCGGCGGGGGAATCGCGGGTGACATCGACCACGGTTACGCCCTTGATGTCTGTGCGCAGGCCCAGCCGCTGCGCCAGCCGCGGCGAAAGTTCCGCCACCTTGGCGCCGGAGAACGGGCTGCGCCCGCGAAGCGTCACCTGCGAGGTTCGGACACCTTCCGGCGCGCGCTCCAGCGCCACTTCGATGGTTTCCTTCTGGCCCTTGCTCAGCACGCCGAACGTCGCCTTGCTGCCGATGGACAGCGTCGCCATGCGGTAGTCCAGCGCCTCGATACCTTCGAGCGCGGTGCCATTCAGTGTCAGCACCGCGTCGCCCGGCTTCAACCCCGCCTTACCAGCGGGACCGTTCGGCTCAACCGACGAGACAAGCGCGCCGGCGGGCGCTTCCATGCCGAGGGATTCGGCGATCTGCGGCGTCACCGGCTCGAACTCGGCGCCGACATAGGGCCGCTCGAAAAAGTCGCTGCCGGCCTTGGCCGCGTCGGCAAAGGCGCGCACCATGTTAGACGGAATGGCGAAGCCGATGCCGATGGAGCCGCCGCTGCGGCTGTAGATGGCGGTGTTGATGCCGACGAGCTGGCCGGCCATGTTGATGAGCGCGCCGCCCGAATTGCCGGGGTTGATCGCGGCGTCGGTCTGGATGAAGAAGCCGGAGTCCGACACGCCGATATGGCTGCGCGCCAGCGCCGAGACGATGCCGCTTGTGGTGGTCTGGCCAACGCCGAACGGATTGCCGATGGCGAGAACCAGATCACCGACCTGCAGGGCGTCGGAATCGCCGATGACGACGACAGGGAACGGCTTGTCAGATTCGATCTTCAGCACGGCGAGGTCGAGCGTCTCGTCCTTGAGCAGGATCTTGCTGGCGAACTCACGGCCGTCGGAGGTCGCCACCTTCACCTCGTCGGCATCCTTGATGACGTGGAAATTGGTGACGACGATGCCGGTCGGGTCGACCAGCACGCCGGAACCGAGCGAGGACTGCGCGCGCGGCTGCGCCCTGCCGAAGAACTCCTCGAAGAACGGATCGCCGTCGAAGGGCGAACGGACCTTGGCCGTTTGCGAGGCGTAAACATTCACCACTGCCGGCGCGGTCTGCCTGACCAGCGGCGCGAAGGAAAGCTGCATCTCCTCGCGTCCGAACGGAACCCGCTGATCGGGACCCGCTGTGGCGGCGTCGCCTTCGGCGCCGTGCAGGAGATCGGTCAGGACGTCCGACAGGCCGGGGCTTTCGGGGGCAGGCTTCTCCTGCGCGGCAGCCATCCCCGCGCCGAACGCCAGGGACGCCGCGACAAAGACAGAGACCAGGGCATTGGACAGCCGGTTGGCGAACATTCCGAATCCTCCGAAACGAGATCGGCGCCATTGTCGTGAGGATTGTGCAAAATGAAAGGCGAAATCAGCGATTTAAGGCTCCGGCCGCAGGCAAAAAAGAAAATCCCGGCACGACGGCCGGGATTTCCGAAAGCGAGTCGGTTGGCAGGCGAAGGCGATCAGACGGCGATCTTGCCGCCGCCCTGCTTGGTGATGGCGATGACGGACGGGCGAACCGGCATGTCCGGCTTGAAGTCGGGCCAGCGGGTCGACAGGTCTTCGTAGTAGGACGGGCGGCCAAAGCCTTCCCATTCTTCGCCGCCGTCGCCCGGATGCTGCACGGCCACGAATGCCGTCTGGTCGTCCGGCGCGAACAGCGGGCCGCACATTTCGGCGCCGACCGGCACCCGGAAGAACAGCTTGGACGTCGCACGCGCCTCGCCTTCGGTATCGACCGCCCACAGGCCGTCCGTGCGGCCGGTTTCCTTGACGTTGTTGCCGTCGGTGGAAACCCAGAGACGGCCGGCGGAATCGACCGCGCAGTTGTCAGGCATGCCGAACCAGCCATTGGCCGTCGTCGCGGTGGAGAAGGACGAGCCGACCTCGGCCACCGAAGGATCGCCGCACTTCAGCAGCACTTCCCATTTGCCCTTGGCGGCGGCGAAATCGCCGCCGTCCTCGGTGATCTCGATGATATGGCCGAAGGCGTTCGCGGCGCGCGGGTTGGCCGCGTCGACCTGGTCGTCCTTGCGCTTGGTGTTGTTCGTCAGCATGACATACACCTTGCCGTTGGTGGCGTTCGGCTGGATGTCCTCCGGACGGTCCATCTTGGTGGCGCCGAGCAGGTCGGCGGCGCGCCGCGTCTCGATCAGCACATCGGCCTGCGAGGTGAAGCCGTTTTCCGCCGTCAGCGGGCCCTGGCCGAACACCAGCGGCATCCACTCTACGGTACCATCCTCGCCGAACTTCGCCGTATGCAGCGTGCCCTCGTCGAGCAGGTTCATGTTGGCGGCGCGATCGTTCGGATTGAACGTGCCGGCGGTGACGAATTTGTAGACATAGTCGAAGCGCTCGTCGTCGCCGAGATAGAAGACGACCTTGCCGTCCTTGGCGACGATGGACTCCGCGCCTTCATGCTTGAAACGGCCGAGAGCGGTGCGCTTCTTAGGCTTCGAGGCCGGGTCCTGCACGTCCACTTCGACGATCCAGCCGAAACGGTTGGGTTCGTTCGGCTCCTTGGCGAGGTCGAAGCGGTCGTAGTGAGCGGCCCATTCATAGGCGCCTTCCGGAATGCCGAGGCGCTTGTAGTTCGCTGCTTCCTTGTGATCCGCCGGCAGTTCGCCGGAGAAGTAGCCGTGGATGTTCTCCTCGGCCATCACATAGGTGCCCCATGGCGTGACGCCGCCGGCGCAGTTGTTGACCGTGCCGAACACCTTGGTTCCAGTCGCATCGGCGTTGGTCTTGAGGCGGTCGCTGCCGGCGGCCGGGCCGGTCAGTTCCATCTCGGTCATGGAGGTGATGCGGCGGTTCAGCTTGCCGTCGCGCACCACCTGCCATTTGCCGTCCTGCTTGCGGATTTCGACGATGGTGCCGCCATGCGCGGCCATCTCGACGTCGACCTGCTCCTTGCTGAGCGGCGCGACATCGAGCTTCTTCTTGCCGTCCTTTTCCACCACCTTCACAATTCCCGGGAACATCAGGTGCGGGTTGGTGTATTCGTGGTTGACGACGAGCAGGCCATGCTCGGCCGAACCGTCGATCGGGATGTAGCCGACATAGTCGTTGTTGTAGCCGAACTGCTTCGCCTGCGCCTCCGCCGACTGCCTGGTCGGGTCGAAATCGGGCGAATCGGCGAACAGCGGATCGCCCCAGCGCAGAAGCACATCGGCGTCATAGCCGGCAGCGACGTGATGCTTGTCATCGACGCCCGCTTCGATCTCGTCGAACGAGAAGGCCGAACCGCCGGCGGCGCGCGCCTTGTCGGCGGTGAACAGCGCCACCTGGCCGACGGTGGCGGCAATAGCGGTGACGGCCAACGAACCCTTCAGCAGCCCGCGGCGCGAGAAACGCGTGGCGATGATCTCGCCCATGGTGCGGTTGTCGGTTGGATTCGTGCCGGGACCGGCATTCTCCTCGAGCATGCTGGTGCGGAATTGGGCGGTCTCGTGGTCTGACATGGCTGCCTCTGGCTTCGGGGTGGCTGGATCGCTTGCTCCCCGACGCCGTAAAGCGGGCCGATAACAGTTTGATGACGAGTCAGGGGAAATGCAGTCCGCTGCCGATTGCCTTCGGCAAGGACTACTTTTTAGGCCCTGCCTCTATCCGCTGCGCCATGGCGCGAAAACCTCTGTCGCGGGCGTGATCGAGCGGCGTCTTTCCATCGCGGTCAGGTGTGTTTTTTGCCCCGGCATCGACCAGCAGCCCGACGATTTCCTGATGCACCGGCCCGCCATCGCCAAGGATCACCGCCTCCAGCAGCGCCGTCCAGCCGAGATCGTTGACATGGTCGACGTCAATGTCGGTGCCGAGAAGAATGCGGACTGTGCTCGGATGACCGTGGTGGGCCGCCGGGATCAGCGCCGTTCCGCCATAGCGGTTGGTGTCGCGCAGGTTGGCGCGGCCCGTGGCGAGGATCGCCTCGAGTATCTCGTCGCGGCCCTCGGCCCCTGCGTACAGGAACGGCGTGTCGTTGATGGAATCCTTGGCGTTGACATCGGCGCCGGCGGCAATCAGCAGCTTCGCGGCCTCGACCGCGTTGGCCCGGGCCGCAAGCAGCAGCGCGGTCCGCCCCTGCCCGTCGCGGGTTTCGAGATCGGCACCGGAAGACACCAATCTTCCCACCTGCTCAACGTCCGCGGCCTTGACCGCACTTATGATCCCCATCTGCGTTTCCTTGATTTGACCGTCAGCCAACAGCGGACTCGCCACTGACAGAAGAAACGCCAGTGCCGTTATGAAAATCGGTTTCGCCATCACCACCATTCCGCTTTACTCGCGTGCTCCTGCATCGACATATAGGCAGCGCAAACGAAAAGTACTCCGCAGGGGCCTTTCGAACAGTTTCAAGAAAATCGAACAACGTTCGCGTCGAGCATGTGATGGAAAAGAAACTCCTTTCATTTCGCGATTTTCTGAAAACAGGCACTTTGGGACCGATCCAGCCGGGATTGAGGATGATCGACGTCGCCAGGATTCTGGGTACGCCGGATAGCTGGATCACCGAACACGTAGAGACTATTCCGGTATATTGGATATATGGACCGCTCGAGGTTTCGTTCGGCAACGATCCACCCCACGATCTTCATTGGTTTCAGATAGAACACCCGAACAGCATCCGAAAGACGACCGAGCGCGTAAACGATCAATTCGCGCTGGCAATGGAAGAGCTGGGTGGAAGCGCCAAGCTCTCGGATTTCTTGCAAGCGGCGCTGTGGAACCTGCAAGACGTGAGAATCCACTACGCCAATTTTGGCAACCACCAGTTCATGCTCGATCTTTGCGTCGGCACGGTCCAGATGTTCTTCGAAGTCGATACAAGCCTCATCGAAAACGAGGACATAGATCGATTTCTGGCACATACGCCCATTGCAAAGTTGATCTGTGAGATCGACCAGCGAACGGAAGTCAACAGCGTTTACTCTTATGCCTATCCGGCAGAAGAAGCACCCAGGATAGAGCTCCGCTGGCAGACGATCACGGGCTCGGCCTATCTTTCCTGCCTTCAGGAAAAAGAAAAAGGGGCCGCGCAGGCCCCTTGAACTGTTTCGAGAAAAGCCGACGCAGTTGCGCCTCTTCGTTCTTCATCCGTCAGCCCTTCACCCGAACGATCAGTCCGACCGAGCCTTCATAGTAGGTGCCGCGTTTGTGGTCGCCGCTGCTCTGGCGCACTTCCACTGCGAAAGCCGAGCCTCCGCCAACGCCTTCGGGAACCTTGCCGGCGAGCTTCACCTGGCGGGATTCGCGTGGACCAAGCTTCACTTGGTGCAAGTCGAGCGTGGTCCATTTCATCTTTGCAGCCAGCTTTTCAGCCGACGCACGGGGCAGCCGGCGCAGCGGTTTCCCGCCGGTCGCGAGATACAGCGACAGGCTTTCCGTTCGCCTGCCTACATCCACGAGTTTGAGCTGAAGCGTTTCGCCCAATGTCCGTAAGGCTTTTGTGTCGAGGGGTTCGGCCCTGACATCGAAGGCCATGGCGTGATCGAACGGATTAACCAGCCTGATCTTGTATTCAAAGCCGCCATCGCTGTCGCTCGTCGCCTCGACCAGATTGTGCTGGGCCCAATGCCGTTCGATGCCGGGCAGGATCGCGCCTCCCGTTGGAACATCAAAGGGGCTCGATACGCGCGCCACCAGGCAGACGTGCTGTGGTGCGCTCTGTGGTACTATGCCGGTGATGATCGGCGAGGTAAAAACCTGTCCGCCCGTCGGAACGGCAACGACCGTTTGCCCGAATAATGTCGGATCGGTGAAACCGGTGGACGGGTCGACCCACCACACAGATACCTGAACCGGAGCGGCGCCGGTTCCCGCGCCCCAGTTGGCAACGGCGACGGTCACCTCCGTGGGCTCGCCGCGCTTGAATACGCCGCCCGCCTGCCCGTTGACGACGATCGAGGGGCAAAGCCAGGAAATGGCGCCGGCGGGCAACGGCCGCTCGCTGCCCGGCCTACCCCGGTCTCCTGGAAAATAAGGGATGACGATAAAGGTGCTTACCGGTTCGGGCTTGTCAGGTTCGCCTTCCTTGCCGCCCCTCTCATTCAACGGCAAATTTCGTTTGGAGGTCTTGCCGAGCGCTTTGATCATCAATTTTCCTCTGACCTAAAGGGCGTTTTCGGGCAGTATCTTCACGGATAGGATCGGGTCGTTGATGGACGTCCCGTCGGCGATATCCCAACACTCGTGCATGAAGCCCCGGTCGGCATCGAGGTCGCGGTTGCGCCTGTCAGGCTTTCCTTTGACCAGATCGCGAAGAAATATGTAGGCGAACTGGCTGCCACTCAATTTCGAGGCGACATTGTTGTACAGCATCGTCTGACCGGAATCGACGAAAGCATCGGGTGCAAGCTCGGGCGGGAAAGGCTGGCTATGCACGCCAACCGCGGGGTTCTCGACCGCTGTCAGCGGATCGCGGTGATAGGTCTGCTCGGCCTGCGGATCGAGCCTGAGCGGCCATTCCGGACGGCCTGGCGTGCGCAGAAATTGCTGGTAGAGCGGCGACGACATCAAGAGATCGTCGGGATAGATCAATCCGGTGACGGCGAGATAGGCCAAGGCCGAATCCAGCCCCTGCCACATCACCATGCGCATATTGAATATTTCCTGGAGGAAATGCGCGGCGTTATCGGGATTCTGGAGCGCGGTCAGCGCTGCCGAGGCTTCAGGCGCCGGCGTGGTGGGATCGCGCGGATCGGGTGGATCGGGCGCGAGGAAGTCGAACACCGTGCATTTGCCCTTGTCGATAGCCTGGACGATGCAGACGACCAGCATGATCAGGAAAGCGAAGATCAACAGGATGCCCAATATGCATCCGGCGCCGGAACTCGATTTGGAATCCGACGTGTTCGGCGTCGTTGGATCGGAGTCCGGCGCCGACGAGATACTCAAATCGCTGTCTATGCCGGATGCTGCTAATATGTCACCGACATCGGTCGGCGGCACGTTCTGGACGAAACCATTGGCTGGCGGCATCGGCAGGTCGACGCGTTTGAAGCGTTCCAGCAGTTGCAGGTGCCGGATCAGCTTGCCGTAGCCGGCGTCGAAATCGGGAACAGAACGGCCGGGATAAGCGACAGCAAAAGCGGATTGTAGAAACGCGGCTATGTCGGCCGGCAGCGGCGCGCCGGGCGCTGCACCGAACAGGCCCGCGCCGGAAAGCTTCGGCGTGGCTTTGGTCTTGTGAAGATGGGCGCCGACAGCGTTGCGGGCGATGCGATCGCGGAACCGGTGAAGCCGCCGCGGGCCGGCAACGACCGTGCCAAGATAGGCCGAACCGCACAGGTTTCCGGCATAGCTGCTGATCAGGCCGGCGCAAACCGCGCGTTCACGCTTGCTGTTCGCCTTGCTGAAAGCCTCGTTGAGGAAGGAAACGGTGCGCCTGCCGAGAAAGCGGTTGCCATTGTCCCACGACGGTTCCTTGACGTCT
The DNA here is from genome assembly GCF_031457045.1 of Mesorhizobium sp. BE184. Taxonomy (NCBI): domain Bacteria; kingdom Pseudomonadati; phylum Pseudomonadota; class Alphaproteobacteria; order Hyphomicrobiales; family Phyllobacteriaceae; genus Mesorhizobium; species Mesorhizobium sp. BE184. The sequence goes on along the minus strand of NZ_JAVDVU010000001.1, from coordinate 805,025 downwards.
TGCTGGCGTGGGTGTGGGCGAATGTGGGGAAGCGGTTCGATCGATGCCTTCAGCGCCTCGATGTCCGCCTGAGAGGCAAGAGCGGAATCGCGGGCCGCGACCAGCTTCTGCAGCGCCTGCGCCACAAGGTCGGCCGCATTGGCCGGAGGCGGCGAACCAAGGGCCTGCTCGATGCCGCTTTGGGCCTCGCCAAGTTGCCCGTAGATCGCAACGGCGTTCGACCAAATGCCTGCGGCCTTTTCCAGAAGATCTAATTCAAATCCATCAGAATCGGCATGGATGACCAGATGATCGATCCAGGCGCCGATAAAGGCAGCATCAGGATCGTCCTTTCCCGCCTGTAGGACAGAATTTTCTTCCGGTGTACCCCCCGTTATCTTGAGAAACTCCTGCAGGACGGCCAGATGCGAATGATAATCAATCATTTCGTCGATCACCCCTGAAAGAAAAACACGGAAGAACCTGAGATATACTACCAATTCGTGACGCTTCCGCAACGGAAGATGTGGAGGGAAGCACAAACGAAAAAAGACCGGCAGGCTTGCGCCTGCCGGTCTTTAAAACCAAATCCTCAGCAGCGATCAGATCACGCGGCTTCGGCTTCTCCGTTGCCGCCTTCGGCCTCGACGCGGGCACGGTCGCCGGCACCCTTTGCCGACGTATCGCGGTCGACGAATTCGATGACGGCCATAGCGGCGTTGTCGCCGTGGCGGAAGCCCGCCTTCATGATGCGCAGATAGCCGCCGTTGCGGGTGGCGTAGCGCGGCGCGATGGTTTCGAACAGACGCTTGACGACGCCTTCATTGCCGATCTGGGCGATGACCTGGCGGCGGGCGTGCAGGTCGCCGCGCTTGCCGAGCGTCACCAGCTTCTCGACGATCGGACGCAGGTCCTTCGCCTTCGGCAGGGTGGTGACGATCTGCTCATGCTCGAGCAACGACACCGCCAGATTGGCGAGCATCGACTTGCGGTGGCTAACACTGCGGGCGAAGCGGCGGCCTTTAAAACCGTGGCGCATGGCTCTTTTCCTTCTTCAGTTGTTCAAGAGGCCACGGCCTCTGATGGTTTTCCGCATGACCGTCGGGCCAAACGGCTCGCGCCGCCTGCCCTTGGAATTCATGCTCAATATTGGTCTTCGTAACGCTTGGCGAGGTCTTCGATGTTCTCCGGCGGCCAGTCCGGCACTTCCATGCCGAGATGCAGGCCCATCGCCGCGAGCACTTCCTTGATCTCGTTCAGCGACTTGCGGCCGAAGTTCGGGGTGCGGAGCATCTCCGCCTCGGTCTTCTGGATCAGGTCGCCGATATAGACGATATTGTCGTTCTTCAGGCAGTTGGCCGAACGGACCGAAAGCTCCAGTTCGTCGACCTTCTTGAGCAGCGCCGGATTGAAGGCGAGCTCGGTGACGGTCTCTTCGGCCACCGCCTTCTGGGGCTCGTCGAAATTGACGAACAGGCCGAGCTGGTCCTGCAGGATGCGGGCGGCGAAAGCCACCGCGTCTTCGCCCGAGATCGAACCGTCGGTCTCGATGGCCATGGTCAGCTTGTCGTAATCGAGAACCTGGCCCTCGCGGGTGTTCTCGACCTTGTAGGAGACCTTCTTGACCGGCGAGTACAGCGAGTCGACCGGGATAAGGCCGATCGGCGCATCCTCGGCGCGATTGCGGTCAGCCGGCACATAACCCTTGCCGGTATCGACGGTGAACTCCATGCGGATCTCGGCGCCCTCGTCGAGGGTGCAGATGACATGGTCGGGGTTCAGGATCTCAACGTCGCCAACCGTCTGGATGTCGCCAGCCAGCACGGCGCCCGGTCCCTGCTTGCGCACAACCATGCGCTTGGGGCCGTCGCCTTCCATCTTGATGGCGATTTCCTTGATGTTGAGCACGATGTCGGTCACGTCCTCGCGCACACCGGCGATGGACGAGAATTCATGCAGAACGCCGTCGATCTGCACGGCGGTGACGGCGGCGCCACGCAGCGAAGACAAAAGCACGCGACGCAACGCATTGCCGAGGGTGAGGCCGAACCCGCGCTCCAGCGGCTCGGCGACGAGCGTCGTCAGGGTCTTCTTCTTCGACGAGAACTCGATCTTGTTCGGCTTGATCAGTTCCTGCCAGTTTTTCTGGATCATTTTGTCTTCCTTCCGTTTCCCCACCACCATCCAATCGTAGCGGGCGACCTGGAAAACCGCGAAAGCGCCTGCATTATGCAGACGCTCCAGCGGGGTTCAGTATTCTTTAGACGCGGCGCTTCTTGCGCGGGCGGCAGCCATTGTGCGGGATTGGCGTCACGTCACGGATCGAGGTGATGGTGAAGCCGGCTGCCTGCAGGGCGCGCAGCGCCGATTCACGACCGGAGCCGGGTCCGCAGACCTCGACTTCGAGCATGCGCATGCCGTGTTCCTGCGCCTTCTTGGCGACGTCCTCGGCTGCCATCTGGGCTGCGAACGGGGTCGACTTGCGCGAACCCTTGAAGCCCTGGGCGCCCGCCGACGACCAGGCAATCGTATTGCCCTGTGCGTCGGTGACGGTGATCATCGTGTTGTTGAAGGTCGAATTGACGTGGGCGACGCCCGTCGAGATGTTCTTGCGTTCGCGACGGCGAACACGACCGGCTTCCTTGGCCATGATAGTCCTTTCAGTTGATCTCTACACCGCCGTAATACCAGCGGCTCCACCTGAGGAGGCAGTCGGGCTTCGGCAGTCGACAGTCGAATATACGACCGCCCATTGCCGATTGCCGATTGCCGCCAAATTACTTCTTCTTGCCCTGGATCGCCTTGGCCGGGCCCTTGCGGGTGCGGGCATTGGTATGCGTGCGCTGGCCACGGACCGGAAGCGAGCGGCGATGACGCAGGCCGCGATAGCAGCCGAGGTCCATCAGGCGCTTGATGTTCATCGAAACTTCGCGGCGCAGGTCGCCCTCGACCTGATAGTCGCGGTCGATCGCCTCGCGGATCGCCAGAACCTCGGCGTCGGTCAGCTGGTTGACGCGACGCTCGGCCGGGATGCCGACCTTGTCGACGATCTCCTGCGCGAACTTCTTGCCAATGCCGTGAATGTACTGAAGCGCAATGACGACGCGCTTGTTGGTCGGAATGTTGACGCCGGCTATACGAGCCATTCTTCTCTTCTCCATGTGGGTCGGGATACCTTGAAAAACAAGGCGCATCCGACGCGTTTCAAATGCCCGCGTCCGGTGGAGGCCGGCCCTTGCGGGAGTTCCTTATTCAACACGACCGCCTTGTCCTTGCGGACAAGCAAGCCTCATGCCGATAGGGAGACGGGCCGCCCTACTCCTGCAGCGCGTATCCGTCAAGGCCGATACGTTACTTTTTGCTTATCGCGCCGAGGACCCGGTCGATCTTCTGCGTCACTTCATCGATGGAAGCCATGCCGTCCAGGCTCGTCAGCATGCCCTTGGCATAGTAGTAGCCGACGAGCGGCGCGGTCTTCTTGTAGTATTCGCGCAGGCGCTCCGGAACGACCGCCGGATCGTCATCCTTGCGCACCGGCTGGCCGGCGGCGCGGGTTTCCTCGGCGCGCTTGGCGATGCGTTCGATCAGCGCCTTGTCGTCGACGACCAGCTCGATCACGGCGTCGAGCTTCTGGCCGCGCTGCTCCAGCATGGCCTGCACGGCATCGGCCTGCGCCAGCGTGCGCGGATAGCCGTCCAGAATAAAGCCCTTGGCGCAGTCCGGCGCGTCGATCCGTTCGGCGACGATGGCGTTGACGATGGCGTCGGAGACGAGTTCGCCCGCATCCATGACCGCCTTGGCGCGTTTGCCGACCTCGGTGCCGTTCTTCACCGCCGCACGCAGCATGTCTCCTGTGGAGAGCTGCGGTATGCCATGTTTCTCGACCAGTCGCTGCGCTTGCGTCCCCTTGCCCGCTCCCGGCGGGCCAAGCAATATCAACCTCATCTGCCCCTCTTGCCCCCGCGCAGCTTCGACTTCTTGATCAGACCCTCATACTGGTGCGCAATCAGGTGCCCCTGGATCTGCGCAACCGTGTCGAGCGTTACACTGACCACGATCAGAAGCGAAGTGCCACCAAGGTAGAAGGGTACGCCAGTCGCCGAAATCAGGAACTCAGGCAGCAGGCAGACGGCGACCAGATAGATAGCGCCGATTACCGTGATGCGCGTCAGCACATAATCGATGTAGTCGGCTGTGCGCTCACCCGGACGATATCCGGGAATGAAGCCGGAGTGCTTCTTGAGCTGGTCGGCGGTGTCCTTCGGATTGAAGACAATCGCGGTGTAAAAGAAAGCGAAGAACACGATCATCCCCGCATAGAAAGCCATATAGAGCGGCTGGCCATGGCCGAGCGAAGCGAGGATCGTGCTGGCCCAGGCCGGCATGTTGGTCGTGTTCGAGAAGCCCGCGACGGTCGCCGGCAGCAGAAGCAGCGACGACGCGAAGATCGGCGGAATGACGCCCGACGTGTTGAGCTTCAGCGGCAGGTGCGAGGTATCGCCCTGGAACATGCGGTTGCCGACCTGACGCTTCGGATACTGGATCAGCAGCCGGCGCTGGGCGCGCTCGAAGAAGACGATCAGCGCGATGACGACGATTGCCAGAACGATGATGGCGAGGATCAGCCCGGTCGATAGCGCGCCGGTGCGGCCCAGTTCCAGCGTGCCGGAAATGGCCGTCGGCAGGCCGGCGACAATGCCGGCGAAGATGATGAGCGAAATGCCGTTGCCGATGCCGCGGGCGGTGATCTGCTCCCCCAGCCACATCAGGAACATGGTGCCGCCGACCAGCGTGATGACGGTCGATACCTGGAAGAACACACCCGGATTGGTGACAATGCCATTGCCGCCTTCCAGCCCGACGGAAATGCCGTAAGCCTGCACCAGAGCCAGGAACACGGTGCCGTAGCGCGTGTACTGGTTGATGATCTTGCGGCCCTGCTCGCCTTCCTTCTTCAGCGCTTCCAGCGACGGAATGACCGACGTCATGAGCTGCATGATGATGGAGGCCGAGATGTAGGGCATGATGCCCAGCGCGAAGATCGCCATGCGCTGCACGGCGCCGCCGGCGAACATGTTGAACATGCCCAGCACGCCCTTCGACTGGGAATTGAAGGCCTGGGCGAACGCTTCGGGATTGATGCCCGGAAGCGGAATATAGGTGCCAAGCCGATAGACCAGCAGCGCGCCGATGGTGAACCAGATGCGCTTCTTCAGATCCTCGGCCTTGGCGAAGGCCGCGAAATTGAGATTGGAGGCTAGTTGTTCAGCAGCCGAAGCCATGCCTGAATTCTCCGCTTGGTCGCGCCTGGAGCATGATGGGTCCCGGCTGTCGGGCGGCGCGTGTCACCGAGATAGTCCCGGCCCCCCAAAGATGCAAGCGGCCGCAATGACGCGGCCGCTCGTTTGACTGGAAAAGATGCGGGGTACTGTGCCCGCACTTCTCGATGCTTACTCGGCAGCGGCCTTTTCGGGCAGCTTGATCGAACCGCCGGCCTTCTCGATCTTCTCGATGGCGGCCTTGGAGGCGCCAGCGACGTCGAACGAGACCTTGGCCTTGAGCTCGCCATCCGAAAGGATGCGAACGCCGTCCTTGACGCGACGAATCACGCCAGCCTTGGCAAGCAGTTCCGCCGTCACGGTTTCCTTGGCGTCGAGCTTCTTGGCGTCGATGGCGGTCTGGATACGGCCCAGCGACACGGTGACGAAGCTCTTGGCGAAGATGTTGTTGAAGCCGCGCTTGGGCAGACGGCGATAGAGCGGCATCTGGCCACCCTCGAAACCGTTGATCGCCACGCCCGAGCGGGAGCTCTGGCCCTTGACGCCGCGGCCGCCGGTCTTGCCGGTGCCGGAACCGATGCCCCGGCCGACGCGCTTGCGGGAGTGCGTCGCGCCTTCGTTGTCACGCAGATCGTTGAGTTTCATGGTTGTTCTCCAGCGTGCGTCTTATTTCTCGTCGACGACGCGGACGAGATGGGAGACGGCGGCGATCATGCCGCGCACGGAAGGAGTGTCCTCCAGGGTGCGCTGCTTGTGCATCTTGTTGAGGCCGAGACCGACCAGCGTTGCGCGCTGTTCCTTCGGCCGACGGATCGGCGAACCGATCTGCTCAACGGTGACTGTCTTGGTAGCTTTCTTGGCCATTGTCGTGGTCCTTCGGCTATCGACTATTCTTCAGCCGCTACGGCGGTGCCGCGGCGGGCCTGAAGGGTCGAGTACTTGATGCCGCGCGCCGCAGCCACATCCTTGGGATGCATCTGGCTCTTCAGCGCATCGAAGGTGGCGCGAACCATGTTGTAGGGGTTCGACGACCCCATCGACTTGGCGACGACGTCATGCATGCCGAGCGTCTCGAAGACGGCGCGCATCGGGCCGCCGGCGATGATGCCGGTACCCTGCTTGGCGGCGCGAAGGAGAACGCGGCCAGCACCCCAGCGTCCTTCGACGTCGTGGTGGAGCGTGCGGCCCGAGCGGAGCGGCACGAAGATCATCTCGCGCTTGGCGGATTCAGTCGCCTTGCGGATCGCCTCCGGCACTTCACGTGCCTTGCCGTGACCGAAGCCGACGCGGCCCTTCTGGTCGCCGACGACGACGAGAGCGGCGAAGCCGAAGCGACGGCCACCCTTGACCACCTTGGCGACGCGGTTGATGTGTACGAGCTTGTCGACGATGCCGTCGTCCCGCTCTTCGCGATCGCGGCCGCGGCCGCCATCCCTACGTTCCTGTGCCATATCCTGTTCCTTATTCTTTTCCGGAAGCACGGGTTGCTGAAATGCCGGCGCCTCGTTTCGAGGTCGCCGGCGGCGAAATCTGCGTCTCCTGTAGCGATCCTGGCGGAAATGTCAGCAACTTTCTGCCGACGTCTCCGCCCAGGGACGCCTTAGAAGCTCAAGCCGCCCTCGCGGGCCGCTTCGGCCAGCGCCTTGACGCGGCCGTGGTAGATGTAGGCGCCGCGGTCGAAAACGACCTCCTTGACACCGGCCTTGATGGCGCGCTCGGCGATCAGCTTGCCGACCGCCGTGGCAGCAGCCGCGTCGGCGCCGGTCTTCTTCGATCCCTTGAAATCCTTCTCCAGCGTCGAAGCAGCGGCGATCGTGTGGCCCTTCGCGTCGTCGATCACCTGCACATAGATGTTCTTCGACGTACGGTGGACCGAAAGCCGCGGGCGGCCGTTCGAAACTGCCTTGATCTGACGGCGGATGCGCGACGAGCGGCGCTGTGTGGCTTCTTTGCTTGCCATAGTCTGGTTCCTGCCTTGAAAAACGGGGTTTGCCATGTGCGGTAGGCCGGGCCTCCCGCGGCAACGCCCCGTGGCGTTGCACATTCTCCAAGCGTTGCCCTGGAAAGCCAGAGGCTTTCCGAGACGCCGCTTTACTTCTTCTTGCCTTCCTTGCGGACGATCTTCTCGCCGGCGTAGCGCACGCCCTTGCCCTTGTAGGGCTCGGGGCCGCGATACTCGCGAATTTCAGCCGCAACCTGGCCGACCTGCTGCTTGTCGATGCCCGACACCGAGATTTCGGTGGGCTTCGGCACGGTGATGGTGATGCCCTGCGGCGTCTCATAAACGACGTCGTGGCTGAAGCCGAGAGCAAGCTGCAGGTTCTTGCCCTGCAAGGCGGCGCGATAGCCGACGCCGGTGATCTCGAGCTTCTTCTCGAAGCCGTCCTTCACACCCTGCAGGATGTTCAGGATCTGCGTGCGCGACATGCCCCATTTGGAGCGGGCGTTCTTGGACTGGTCCTTTGGCTGAACAGCGATCTCGCCATTCTCCATCTTGACCAGAACCTCGTCGTTGACGACGAAATGCAGTTCGCCCTTGGGACCCTTCGCCGTCACGGTCTGGCCGTTGACCGTAGCGGTCACGCCCTGCGGCACCGAGACTGGTTTCTTTCCGATACGAGACATTTTGTTGTCCTCGTTACTTCTCTTGTTTCAAGTGGGCCCGATTAGAATATCTGGCAGAGAACTTCGCCGCCGACATTCTGTTCGCGCGCTTCGTGGTCCGCCATGACACCCTTCGGAGTCGAAAGGATGGCGATGCCGAGGCCGTTGGCGACGTGCGGTATCGAACGAGCCGAAACGTAGACGCGGCGGCCAGGCTTCGACACGCGCGAGATTTCGCGCACGACCGGGTTGCCGTCGAAATACTTCAGCTCGATCTCGATTTCGGACTTGCCGTTGTCGAAGTCGGTCTGGCTGTAGTCGCGGATGTAGCCTTCCGACTTCAGCACGTCGAGAACGCGGGCGCGCAGGCGCGAGGCCGGCGTCGAGACGCTCGACTTCTTGCGGCCGTAGGCGTTGCGGATGCGGGTCAGCATATCGCCGAGAGGATCGCTCAATGACATATCGTGTCCTCCTTACCAGCTCGACTTGACCAGGCCCGGGATCTGGCCGTTGTTGCCGAGATCACGAAGCGCGATACGCGATACTTTGAGCTTGCGATAGTAGGCGCGCGGACGCCCGGTGACTTCGCAGCGGTTGCGGATGCGGATCTTCGCCGAGTTGCGCGGCAGCGCCGCTAGCTTCAACTGGGCGCGAAAACGCTCTTCCATCGGCTTGGACTGATCCATGACGATGTCCTTGAGGGCCTTACGCTTGGCAGCATACTGGTCCACGAGCTTGCGGCGCCGGTTGTTCTTCTCGACTGAGCTGGTCTTTGCCATTCAGATTTTTCCTTTGCTCGCTGCCGTTACTGGCGGAAGGGGAAGTTGAAAGCCTTGAGCAGCGCCCTGGCTTCGTCGTCCGTCTTCGCAGTCGTACAAACGATGATGTCCATGCCCCAGATCTGATCGACCTTGTCGTAGTTGATCTCCGGGAACACGATGTGTTCCTTGATGCCCATGGCGTAGTTGCCACGGCCATCGAAGCTCTTCGGGTTCAGGCCGCGGAAGTCGCGAACGCGCGGTAGCGCGATGTTCACGAGGCGGTCGAGGAACTCGTACATTTTCTCCTTGCGAAGCGTAACCTTCGCGCCGATCGGCATATTCTCGCGAACCTTGAAGCCGGCGATCGACTTGCGCGCGCGGGTCACGACCGGCTTCTGGCCGGCGATGAGCGCGAGGTCCTCGGCGGCGACCGTGGGCTTCTTGGAGTCGGCCGTGGCTTCGCCAACGCCCATGTTCAGCACGATCTTGTCGAGACGCGGAACCTGCATCTCGTTGTCGTACTTGAACTGCTCCAGCAGCGCCTTCTTGATGGTCTCCTGATAGACCTTCTTCAGGCGTGGCGTGTTCTTGGCCTCTGCTTGGGCCGTAGCTGCCTTAGCCATTGATGGTTACTCCCGAGCGCTTGGCAAAACGCACCTTCTTGCCATCCTTCTCGAACTTGAAACCGACACGGGTCGGCTTGCCGTCCTTTGGGTCGGCCAGCGCAATGTTCGAAAGGTGGATCGGCGCTTCCTTGGTGATGATCCCGCCCTCTTGGGACTGGGATTGCTTCTGGTGACGACGGATCATGTTGACGCCGCGCACCAGCGCGGTGTCTTCCTTCGGCTGCACGGACACGACCTCGCCGGAGCGGCCCTTGTCCTTGCCGGAAAGCACGACGACCTTGTCGCCCTTACGGATCTTCTGCATGGGTCCTGCTCCTTACAGCACTTCAGGCGCGAGCGAGATGATCTTCATGTGGTTCTTGGCGCGAAGCTCGCGCGGAACCGGGCCGAAGATACGCGTGCCCACAGGCTCTTTCTTGTTGTCGACGAGAACGGCTGCGTTCTTGTCGAAACGGATCACGCTGCCGTCCGGGCGGCGGATGTCCTTGGCCGTGCGAACCACGACCGCCTTCATCACATCGCCCTTCTTCACGCGGCCGCGCGGAATGGCTTCCTTGATCGACACCACGATGATGTCGCCCACGGAAGCGTATTTCCGCTTCGAGCCGCCCAGCACCTTGATGCACATGACACGACGGGCGCCGGAATTATCCGCGACGTCGAGGTTTGTTTGCATCTGAATCATGACTGGCCGCCTTCTTCTCTTCTAGCGGGACGGGCTTTCAAGGCCCCTCCCCGGTCTGTCCAAAATTCGGTTCCTTAAAGCGCTTTGCGCTTTAACTTTCTTCCACGCATGTCTTTGTCCCGAAACAGTTCCCACTTTCGGGAGACATGCCTTTAGGCCTGTTCGGCCTGCGCCTCGGTGACGACGATCCAGCGCTTGTCCTTGGAAATCGGCTTCGATTCCTGGATGAACACGGTATCGCCGACCTTGTGGGCGTTGTTCTCGTCGTGGGCCTTGTACTTCTTCGACAAGCGCACGGTCTTCTTCATCACCGGATGGGTGAAGCGACGCTCGACCTTGACGACGACCGTCTTCTCGTTCTTGTCGCTGACGACGGTGCCCTGCAAAATGCGCTTTGGCATGGTTTTGTCCTTAAGCCTTCTTGCCAGCGGTTTTTGCCGCCGCGATGGTCTTGATGCGCGCAATGTCCCGACGGACCTGCTTGACGCGCGCAGTCTTCTCAAGCTGTCCGGTCGCCTTCTGGAAGCGCAGATTGAACTGCTCCTTCTTCAAGGCGGCGAGATCGTCAGCGAGCTGGTCCTGCGTCTTGGTGCGGATGTCTTCGGCTTTCATCTCGGCTCTTCCTTATTCTGCAATGCGCTGAACGAAGCGCGTGCGGACCGAAAGCTTGGCCGCGCCCAGGCGCAGCGCCTCGCGGGCGGTCTCTTCCGAAACGCCGTCGATCTCGAACATGACGCGGCCCGGCTTGACCCGACACGCCCAGTAATCCACCGCGCCCTTGCCCTTGCCCATGCGGACTTCGGTCGGCTTCGAGGTCACCGGAACATCCGGGAACACACGGATCCAGACACGACCGGCGCGCTTCATTTCGCGTGTGATCGCGCGGCGGGCCGCCTCGATCTCACGCGCGGTGACGCGGTTCGGTTCCAGCGCCTTCAGTCCGAAGCCACCGAAATCCAGGTTGGTGCCGCCCTTGGCAGTACCGTGGATGCGGCCCTTGAACTGCTTGCGGAACTTAGTGCGCTTTGGCTGCAGCATCTTACTTGCTCCAAATTCTCATTTTCTCAGCGTGACCCAATTTCAGGATCACGCACATTGTCTCAGGCGTTCTCGCGGCGGCGGGCGCCGGAACGCTCACCCTGCGCATCGCCTTCGGTGGCGCGGCGTTCAGACGCCATCGGATCGTGTTCGAGGATTTCGCCCTTGAACACCCAAACCTTGACGCCGCAGATGCCGTAAGCGGTATGCGCCTCGGCTGTGCCGTAATCGACGTCGGCGCGCAGGGTGTGCAGCGGCACGCGACCTTCGCGGTACCACTCCATACGAGCGATTTCAGCGCCGCCGAGACGGCCCGAGCAGTTGATGCGGATGCCTTCGGCGCCGAGGCGCATTGCCGACTGGACCGCGCGCTTCATGGCGCGGCGGAAGGCGATGCGGCGCTCAAGCTGCTGGGCAATCGACTGGGCGACCAGCGTCGCGTCGATTTCCGGCTTGCGGACTTCGACAATGTTCAGGTGCGTCTCGGACTTGGTCATCTCCATCAGCTTCTTGCGAAGCTTTTCGATGTCGGCGCCCTTCTTGCCGATGATCAGGCCCGGGCGCGCGGCATGGATGGTGACGCGGCACTTCTTGTGGGGACGCTCGATCACGACCTTCGAGATCGCGGCCTGCTTGAGTTCCTTTTCAAGGTACTCGCGGATCTTGATGTCCTCGTGCAGCAGCTTGCCGTACTCGCCGGTGTTTGCGTACCAGCGCGAGTCCCAGGTGCGGTTAATGCCGAGGCGGAAACCGATCGGATTGATTTTCTGGCCCATTATGCGGCCTCCCCTTTTTCCTCGACTTCACGAACAACGATCGTGAGGTGCGAAAACGGCTTCTCGACGCGGCTGGCGCGACCGCGGCCACGAGCGTGGAAACGCTTCATGACGATCGACTTGCCGACATAGGCTTCGGCCACGATCAGCGCATCGACATCCAGGTCGTGGTTGTTTTCCGCGTTGGCGATCGCCGATTCCAGCGTCTTCTTCACGGTCTCGGAAATCCGCTTGCGCGAGAATTCGAGATCGTTCAGCGCAGCGGCGACCTTCTTGCCGCGGATCAGCGCAGCAACGAGGTTCAGCTTCTGCGGGCTGATACGGATCGTGCGCAGGACTGCGCGCGCCTCATTATCAGCAAGCCTGCGCGGAGCTTTGGCCTTGCCCATGATTATTTCCTCTTCGCCTTCTTATCCGCGCCGTGACCGTAATAGGTCCGGGTCGGAGCGAACTCACCGAACTTGTGGCCGACCATGTCCTCGTTCACCGAGACCGGAACATGCTTCTGACCGTTGTAGACACCGAAGGTGAGGCCGACGAACTGCGGCAGGACGGTGGAGCGGCGGCTCCACATCTTGATCACCTCATTACGACCACCTTCACGAACCTTGTCTGCCTTCTGGAGAAGGTAGCCGTCGATGAAAGGGCCTTTCCAAACCGAACGAGTCACTTGGCGTTACCTCTTCTTAGCTCTTGCGCTGATGGCGCGAGCGCACGATGAACTTATCGGTCGCCTTGTTGGACCGCGTCTTCTTGCCCTTGGTCGGCTTGCCCCACGGGGTGACCGGGTGACGGCCGCCGGAAGTGCGTCCTTCACCACCGCCATGCGGGTGGTCGACCGGGTTCATGGTCACGCCGCGGTTGTGCGGGCGCTTGCCGCGCCAGACCGTGCGGCCTGCCTTGCCGTCGTTGATGTTGCCGTGGTCGGGGTTCGATACGGCGCCGACAGTGGCGAAGCATGAACCGTGGACGATGCGCTGCTCACCCGAATTGAGGCGCAGGATCGCCATGCCCTGATCGCGGCCGACCAGCTGGGCGTAAGCGCCGGCCGAACGGGCAACCTGGCCGCCCTTGCCGGGCTTCAGTTCGATGTTGTGGACAATGGTGCCAACCGGCATGGCCGACAGCGGCATCGCGTTGCCCGGCTTCACGTCGACCGATTCACCAGCCACGACCTTGTCGCCGGCAGCCAGACGCTGCGGAGCGATGATGTAGTTCAGCTCGCCGTCATCATACTTGATCAGCGCGATGAAGGCGGTGCGGTTCGGATCGTACTCGAGCCGTTCGACCGTGCCGACCACGTCGAACTTGCGACGCTTGAAGTCGATGATGCGGTACGAACGCTTGTGACCGCCGCCGATGAAGCGGGCGGTGATGCGGCCATAGTTGTTGCGGCCGCCCGACTTGGTCAGACCTTCGGTCAGGCCCTTGACGGGCTTGCCCTTGTAGAGGCCCGAACGGTCGACGATGACCAGCTGGCGGGTGCTCGGCGTTATCGGGTTGTATTTTTTCAATGCCATTGTCGTTGTCCTCGCGGCCTAGCTCAGAGACCCGTCGCGACGTCGATGGACTGGCCGTCGGCCAGCGTCACGATCGCCCTTTTGACGTCACTCTGGCGGCCGATGGTGCCGCGGAAGCGCTTTACCTTGCCCTTGCGGACGAGCGTGTTGACAGCCGTGACCTTGACGCCGAACAGCGCCTCGACTGCGGCCTTGATCTCCGGCTTCGACGCCTTCTTGGCGACGTTGAAGACCACCTGGTTCTGCTCGGAAGCCATGGTCGACTTCTCGGTGATCGCCGGCGAGACGATCACGTCATAATGACGAAGGTCGGTCATTTAAAGCGCTCCTCGAGAGCCTCGACGGCGGCCTTGGAAAGGACCAGCGTGCCGCGGCGCAGAATGTCGTAGACGTTGATGCCCTGGATGGGCAGCACGTCGATGTTCGGAATGTTGGCCGCGGCCTTCTTGAAGCCCTGGTCGAGTTCGGCGCCGCCGATGAACAGCGCGTTGGTCAGGCCGAGCGCGGCGAAGTTCGCCACCAGCGCCTTGGTCTTGGCTTCGGCCATCTTCAACTCGTCGACGACGATGATGGAAGCGGACTTGGCCTTGGCCGAGAGCGCATGCTTCAGGCCGAGCGCACGGACCTTCTTCGGCAGATCGTGCTCATGGCTGCGAGCGACCGGGCCGTGGGCCTTGCCGCCGCCGCGGAACTGCGGAGCGCGAGCCGAATGGTGACGGGCGCGGCCCGTTCCCTTCTGCTTGTACATCTTGGCGCCGGTGCGCGCGATGTCGGCGCGGCCCTTGGCCTGATGCGTGCCCTGCTGCTTCTTGGCGAGCTGCCAGCGCACGACGCGCTGCAGGATGTCCTCGCGCGGATCAAGTCCGAAGATCTCCTCGGAGAGCTTCAGCTTGCCGGCGTCCTTGCCTGCGAGCGTTGTGATCTTGAGGTCCATTATTCAGCTCCCTCTGTGGCCGGGGCCTCGTTCTGCACGGCAGCCTTCTCGGCGCCCTTCTGGGCAGCGCGGATGGCGGCAGGCTTCGGCGCATTGGCCGGCAGCGCAATCTTGGCGGCGTCGCGAACCAGGATCCAGGCGCCCTTGGTACCCGGAACCGCGCCGCGGATCAGGATCAGGCCGCGGTCGGTGTCGGTGGAAACCACCTCGACATTCTGCGTGGTCACGCGGGTATCGCCCATGTGGCCGGCCATCTTCTTGCCCTTGAACACCTTGCCGGGGTCCTGGCGTTGGCCGGTCGAGCCGTGGGTACGGTGCGAGACCGAGTTACCGTGAGTGGCACGGCCACCACGGAAATTGTGGCGCTTCATGACGCCCTGGAAACCCTTGCCGGTCGAAGTGCCCGTCACGTCGACCTTCTGGCCGGCGACGAAGTGCTCGACAGTGATCTCGGCGCCGACGTCGAGCATGTTGTCGGCGGAGACGCGGAACTCGGCGAGCTTCGTCTTCGGCTCGACGGAGGCAGCGGCGAAATGGCCGCGCATCGCCTTCGACGTGTTCTTCACCTTGGCCAGACCGACGCCGAGCTGAACGGCGGTGTAGCCATTCTTTTCCTGCGTACGCTGGGCCACGACCTGGCAGTTCTCCATGCGGAGAACGGTGACGGGAACATGTTCGCCGGCATCGTTATAGATGCGGGTCATTCCCACCTTCTGTGCAATTACACCTGAACGCATCGGTTCATCTTCCTTCAGAGGAGCCATCGGGAAACCCTCCGGCTCATGTCTTTGCTCTTCCTCGAGTGCCTGTCGGGGCCTCTCGTCAGAGCTTGATTTCGACGTCCACGCCTGCGGCGAGATCGAGCTTCATCAGCGCATCGACCGTCTGCGGGGTCGGGTCGACGATGTCGAGAAGACGCTTGTGGGTGCGCATCTCGAACTGCTCGCGGCTCTTCTTGTCGACGTGCGGCGAGCGGTTAACCGTGAACTTCTCGATCCGCGTCGGCAGCGGAATGGGCCCGCGGACATTGGCGCCGGTGCGCTTGGCCGTGGACACGATTTCCCGCGTCGAAGCATCGAGCACCCGGTGATCGAACGCTTTCAGGCGGATGCGGATATTCTGACCGTTCATCTCGTCATTCCTTGTTCTGGCGCGGCGCGGGCGTTACCCCGCCCGCGACAGATCGTTTCTTCTTGTTACTCGACGATGCTTGCGACGATGCCGGCGCCGACGGTGCGGCCACCTTCACGGATGGCGAAGCGCAGCTTCTCCTCCATGGCGATCGGCACGATCAGCTCGACATCGACGGTGATGTTGTCGCCGGGCATCACCATCTCGGTGCCCGAAGGCAGCGTCACGATGCCCGTCACGTCCGTCGTGCGGAAGTAGAACTGCGGACGGTAATTGGTGAAGAACGGCGTGTGACGGCCACCCTCCTCCTTCGTCAGGATGTAGGCTTCCGCCTTGAACTTCTTGTGCGGCTTGACCGAACCCGGCTTGGCCAGAACCTGGCCGCGCTCGACGCCTTCACGGTCGACGCCGCGAACCAGCGCGCCGATGTTGTCGCCCGCCTGGCCCTGGTCGAGCAGCTTGCGGAACATCTCGACGCCGGTCACCGTCGTCTTCGAGGTCGGGCGGATGCCGACGATCTCGACTTCCTCGCCAACCTTGACGATGCCGCGCTCGACGCGGCCGGTCACGACCGTGCCGCGGCCCGAGATCGAGAACACGTCCTCGATCGGCATCAGGAACGGACGGTCGATCGGACGCTCGGGCGTCGGGATGTAGGCGTCAACCGCCGCCATCAGCTCGCGCACCGCGTCCTCGCCGATCGTCTTGTCCTTGTCCTGCAAGGCGGCAACCGCCGAACCCTTGATCATCGGGATGTCGTCGCCCGGATATTCGTACTTCGACAGAAGCTCGCGAACCTCAAGCTCTACCAGCTCCAGCAGCTCGGCGTCGTCAACCAAGTCGACCTTGTTCAGGAACACCACCAGCGCCGGAACGCCGACCTGGCGGGCCAGAAGAATGTGCTCGCGCGTCTGCGGCATCGGGCCGTCGGCGGCCGAGACAACCAGGATCGCGCCGTCCATCTGCGCGGCACCGGTGATCATGTTTTTCACATAGTCGGCGTGGCCGGGGCAATCGACGTGGGCGTAGTGACGGTTCGGCGTCTCGTATTCCACATGCGCCGTCGAGATCGTGATGCCGCGCGCCTTCTCCTCAGGCGCCGCGTCGATCTGGTCGTACGGCTTGTACTCGCCAAAATACTTCGTGATCGCAGCCGTCAACGACGTCTTGCCGTGGTCAACGTGACCAATCGTGCCAATGTTCACATGAGGCTTATTACGCTCGAATTTACCTTTTGCCATGTGAGGCCTCCATTCTTGCTAGCCCGTTCGGGCGTTGATTCACTTTATCGATGTAACCCGTTGGGATTACGCGTATTTCTTCTGAACTTCCTGAGCGACGGCAGTCGGCACAGGCTCGTAATGGTCGAACTGCATCGTGTACTGGGCGCGGCCCTGCGACATCGAACGCAGATTGTCGACGTACTTGAACATGTTGGCCAGCGGCACCATGGCATTGACGACGACGGCCACGCCGCGCGTCTCCTGGCCCTGGATCTGGCCGCGGCGGCTGTTCAGGTCGCCGATGACGTTGCCGACGTAGTCTTCCGGCGTCACCACCTCGACCTTCATGATCGGCTCCAGCAGCTGGACGCCGAGCTTCGGAGCAGCTTCGCGGAAGGCCGCGCGCGAGGCGATTTCGAATGCCAGCACCGAGGAGTCAACATCATGGAACGCACCGTCGATCAGCGTCGCCTTGACGCCGATCATCGGGAAGCCCGCGAACGGACCCGACGACATGATGCTGCCGATGCCCTTCTCGACGCCTGGGATGTATTCCTTCGGCACCGCACCGCCGACGATCTTGGACTCGAATACGTAGTCCTCGCCCTCTGCGTTCGGCTCGAAGATCAGCTTGACGCGGGCGAACTGGCCCGTACCGCCGGTCTGCTTCTTGTGGGTGTAGTCCTGCTCGAAGGTGCGCGTGATCGTCTCGCGATAGGCCACCTGCGGCGCGCCGACATTGGCCTCGACCTTGAACTCGCGGCGCATGCGGTCGACGATGATGTCGAGGTGAAGTTCGCCCATGCCGGCGATGATGGTCTGACCCGATTCCTCGTCGGTCTTGACGCGGAAGGACGGATCCTCGGCAGCCAGACGATGCAGCGCCAGGCCCATCTTTTCCTGGTCGCCCTTGGTCTTCGGCTCGATCGCGATCTGGATGACCGGCTCGGGGAATTCCATGCGCTCGAGGATAACAGGCTTCAGCGGATCGCAGAGCGTGTCACCGGTGGTGGTTTCCTTGAGGCCAGCCAGGGCGACGATGTCGCCAGCGAAGGCTTCTTCGATGTCGGCGCGCGAATTGGCGTGCATCTGCAGCATGCGGCCGATGCGCTCCTTCTTGCCCTTGACGGTGTTGTCGAGCGAAGCGCCCTTGACCAGCTTGCCCGAATAGATGCGAGCGAAGGTGAGCGAACCGACGAACGGATCGTTCATGATCTTGAAGGCAAGCATCGACAGCGGCTCGTTGTCATCGGCGTGACGCTCGATCTCGGCGTCGGTCTTGGCGTCCACACCCTTGATGGCCGGAACTTCGGCCGGGGACGGCAGATAATCGACAACGGCGTCGAGCAGCGGCTGAACGCCCTTGTTCTTGAAGGCCGAGCCGCAGAACATCGGGAAGAACTTGACCGCGATGGTGCCCTTGCGGATCAGCGCGCGCAGTTCGTCATTGGACGGGAATTTGCCTTCGAGATAATTCTCAAGCGCGGTCTCGTCCATTTCGACGGCGGCTTCGATCATCTTCTCGCGGAATTCTTCGGCTTTCGCCTTGAGGTCAGCCGGGATCTCGACAACGTCCCAGGCAGCGCCCAGCGTCTCGTCGCGCCAGACCAGCGCGTTCATCTCGACCAGATCGACGACGCCCTTGAATTCGGTCTCCGCGCCGATCGGCAGCTGCATGACGACAGCCTGCGCGCCAAGGCGCGAGCCGATCATCTCGACCGAGCGATAGAAATCGGCGCCGATCTTGTCCATCTTGTTACAGAAGATCATGCGCGGCACGTGATACTTGTCGGCCTGGCGCCAGACCGTCTCGGTCTGCGGCTCCACGCCGGCGTTGGCGTCGAGCAGAGCGATAGCCCCGTCGAGCACGCGCAGCGAACGCTCGACTTCAATGGTGAAGTCGACGTGGCCGGGGGTGTCGATGATGTTGAAACGGCGCTTCTTGCCGTCGCGGCCTTCCCAGAAGGTGGTGGTCGCAGCCGACGTAATGGTGATGCCGCGTTCCTGCTCCTGCTCCATCCAGTCCATGGTGGCAGCGCCGTCGTGCACTTCGCCGATCTTGTGCGACTTGCCCGTGTAATAGAGGACGCGCTCGGTCGTCGTCGTCTTGCCGGCGTCGATATGCGCCATGATGCCGAAGTTGCGGTAGTCTTCGATTTTAAATTCGCGGGCCATGCTTACTGCCTCTTTATCCTACGTTCCGCGCTTACCAGCGGTAATGCGCGAAAGCGCGGTTGGCTTCCGCCATCTTGTGGGTGTCTTCACGCTTCTTCACGGCGGTGCCGCGGTTGTTGGCCGCGTCCATCAGCTCGCCGGAGAGGCGGTCGACCATGGTGGTCTCGTTACGGTTGCGGGCGGCGGTGATCAGCCAGCGGATCGCCAGAGCCTGACGGCGCTCGGGACGCACATCGACCGGAACCTGATAGGTGGCGCCGCCGACGCGGCGCGACCGCACTTCCACATGCGGCGCGACATTGTCGAGCGCCTGATGGAAGACCGTGACCGGCTCCTGCTTGGTCTTGGCCTGCACCTGGTCGAGCGCGCCATAGACGATGGTCTCGGCGACCGACTTCTTGCCGTCATACATGACGGCGTTCATGAACTTGGTAACGATCAGATCGCCGAACTTCGGGTCCGGGTTGATCTCACGCTTTTCTGCACTGTGACGACGGGACATGGCTCTTGTCTCTCAATCTCGCTAGCCCGGCGCACAAAAAAAGCGCCGAAGCCGGAAAACCCTTACTTCGGACGCTTGGCACCGTATTTCGAACGGCGCTGCTTGCGGTTTTTAACGCCTTGCGTGTCCAGCACACCTCGGATGATGTGATAGCGCAC
The DNA here is from genome assembly GCF_031457045.1 of Mesorhizobium sp. BE184. NCBI lineage: Bacteria > Pseudomonadati > Pseudomonadota > Alphaproteobacteria > Hyphomicrobiales > Phyllobacteriaceae > Mesorhizobium > Mesorhizobium sp. BE184. The sequence goes on along the minus strand of NZ_JAVDVU010000001.1, from coordinate 785,634 downwards.
GCCCGGAAGGTCCTTCACGCGGCCGCCGCGGATCATGACCACGGAGTGTTCCTGAAGGTTGTGGCCTTCGCCGGGAATGTAACCGATCACTTCAAAGCCGTTGGTCAGACGAATCTTCGCAACCTTGCGCAGAGCCGAGTTCGGCTTCTTCGGCGTCGTCGTATAGACGCGCGTGCAGACGCCCCGCTTCTGCGGGTTCTGCTGCATGGCCGGGACCTTGTTGCGCGTCGCCGGCGCAATGCGCGGCTTGCGGATCAGCTGGTTGACGGTAGGCATTAAACCCTCTTGTCTCTCAATTCCGTGTCTCAAGCCCGTTCCGGGCAGCTTCAAGCGTCATCACCGTATGCCATCAGCTCATACGCAAATTCGGGCCGCAAACCGCGTCTTGCGGTTCTGCCCGAACAAACAGCAGAGGAAGCGGAACCCGCTTCGTGCACGCCGGCAATGTCTTTTCGCTCGTAAAACGAACCCTGTTTGAGGCAAACTCCAAGGCGCGACGCCTTGAAAAGAAAAGCCTCACATCGGCTCAGACTGGGCGGCTTCTACTCGTAACACCGCCGACCGTCAACCCCGCGCCCGCCAAATATTGCGCCATAACGGTCCTTGGCCAGCGCTTGGCAGCCATGCGGGAAACGCATGTAATTTTCTTTCTTTCCCTTGCAAGGGCGAGGAAGAAAGTGTCCCAGATTTTATCTGTCGCCTCCCGCAGCTTCATGCGAAAAGGGCGGCAACAGCAATTTTCGGCTTCGGCCGGCAGGAATCAGCCATGAAAGAGCCTGTCAACGACAATGAAGACCGCCCGGTCACCATCATCACCGGAAGGGTGTGGCGGCGCAAGGGCGGCGCGTCGGAAGGCGTCCATGTGATGCTGGTGGCGCCCGACGACGATTCGGCGGTCCGCCGCGCGCTGGAATCACTCGCCGCGGAAGGCTACGCCGAGGCCGAACTCGACCAGATTGGCGACCTGCAAGGCGAACCGGATGAAGAGCCGCACATGTCGGCCTATCAGGGCGCACTCGAAGGCGAAGTCTCCATCGTCACCTTCGACGAGCCGATTTGAGCGGCAACCCGGCATGAGCGCACATGACAGCCAGGAATGCACCGAATCGCGCGGCTGGGTCGACCGGGCCATCGCCGCAATCGAATCGGACCAGCGGCGGTCGGCCGATACGCATCTGTGGAAGCTGGACCTGCCCGCCTATCCCGGCATCGACATCTATCTGAAGGATGAGTCGACACATCCCACCGGCAGCCTGAAGCATCGGCTGGCGCGTTCGCTGTTTCTCTACGCGCTGTGCAACGGCCACATCCGCGAGGGAACGCCGGTGATCGAGGCATCGTCGGGCTCGACCGCCGTGTCGGAGGCGTATTTCGCCCGCATGATCGGCGTGCCGTTCTATGCGGTGATGCCGCGCACCACCTCGGCGGAAAAGGTCGCGGCAATCGAACATTATGGCGGCAAGCGCCACTTCATCGATGAGGGCCATCGCATCTACGAGGATTCGGCGGCGCTGGCGGCGCGGCTTGGCGGCCACTTCATGGACCAGTTCACCTATGCCGAGCGGGCGACCGACTGGCGCGGCAACAACAACATAGCCGAATCGATCTTCGAGCAGCTGCGGGGCGAACGATTCCCCTGCCCTTCCTGGGTGGTGATGAGCGCAGGCACGGGCGGCACGACGGCAACCATCGGCCGCTATATCCGCTACAAGCGCCACTCGACCCGCCTGTCGGTCGCCGATGTCGAGCGCTCCGCCTTCTTCGAAGGCTATGCCACTGGAAACCGTGATTGCCGCTGCGGACAGCCCTCACGCATCGAGGGCATTGGCAGACCGCGCGTCGAGCCGTCCTTCGTGGCGGGCGTCATCGACCATATGGTCCGGGTGCCGGATGCCGTCTCGCTCGCCGCGATGCGGGTTCTGTCGCGCAAGCTCGGCCGCCGCGTCGGCGGATCGACCGGCACCAACTTCGTGGCGGCCTGCTTCCATGCTGCGCGCATGGCGGCCGCTGGCGAAGCCGGCTCCATCGTGACGCTGATCTGCGATTCCGGCGAACGCTACGCCAACACCTACTATTCGGACGAATGGCTGCGAGCAGCGGGGCTGGACCCCTCGCCTTTCGAACCGCGGATGGAAGCGTTCCTGGCGGGTGGCGCGCTCGACATCGCTATCGAAGAGAGCAGCGGCCCGACAAGCTGAGCACCGCACGGCCCGTCCGCGACGGCCGCTTGCCGGCCCGCCGCATTCTGCTAAGACCGCTCGCAATGCAAATCCGAGGGAGCATTCCTTGCAAGGCACATCCGGCCCCATCCGCATCGGCATCGTCGGCGTCGGCAAGATCGTGCGCGACCAGCATCTGCCCGCTCTCGCCAAGGACAACGGGTTCGACCTGATCGCCGCAGCCAGCCGCCACGGCAAGGTCGACGGCATTCCAAATTTTTCCACCATCGAGGCGATGCTGGATGCCGTGCCTGAGCTCGAAGCCGTCTCGCTGTGCATGCCGCCGCAGTTCCGCTACGACGCGGCGCGCACCGCGCTGGAAGCGGGCAAGCATGTCTTCCTCGAGAAGCCGCCCGGCGCCACGGTCAGCGAGGTGGAGCATCTGAAGGCGCTGGCCGCGAAAAATGGCGTATCTCTGTTTGCCAGCTGGCATTCGCGCTATGCGCCGGCGGTTGAAGCGGCAAGAGCGTTCCTCGCATCGGCAAAGCTGCAATCGGCGGCGATCATCTGGAAAGAGGATGTGCGTCGCTGGCATCCGAACCAGGACTGGATCTGGCAGCCCGGCGGCTTCGGCGTGTTCGATCCCGGCATCAACGCCCTTTCCATCGCCACCCATATCCTGCCGCCGATGTTCATCGCCGAGGCACGGCTGGACTTTCCGCAAAACCGCGACGCGCCGATTGCAGCGCAAGTGGCTTTCCGCACATCGACCGGCCTCCCCGTGACGATGGACCTCGACTGGTTGCAGACCGGCCCGCAGAGCTGGGACATCGTCGCCGAGACTGATCGGGGACAGATGGTGCTTTCCAGCGGCGGCGCGAAACTCGCCATCGCAGGAAAAGCGATTCAGGATCAACCGGAAGCGGAATATCCGATGCTCTACGGGCGCTTTGCCGAGATCGTCCGCACAGGAACGTCCGATGTTGATCTGGCGCCGCTGCAACATGTGGCCGACGCCTTCATGCTGGGCAAGCGCAACGTCGTCGAGGCATTCGAGGACTGATCCTCAGCGGCGCGCGTGACGCTGTTCGTGATCGAGCAGCCAGCGCTTGCGTTCGATGCCGCCGCCATAGTTTGTCAGCGACCCATCGGCACCGACGAGACGATGGCAGGGAACGACGATCGACAGCGGATTGGCGCCGTTGGCATGGCCCACAGCGCGCGCCGATCGCGGTTTGCCGAGCTTTTCCGCGAAAGCGCCATAGCTGAACGTCTGGCCGGGTTCTATGCGTCGCAGTTCGGTCCATGCCCTGTTCTGGAAAGGCGTACCGTCAAGCCCGATACGGATCGTATCGAGCGTCGAGAGATCGCCAGCGAAATAGGCGGCAAATGCCATCTCGATTTCGGCAGATGCGGGCAAGACGACACGCTTTTCTCCTTGGATGCCGCGTTTTCGCAGCCAGCGCTCCATCCGATGTTCGCAGTCGGAGAATTCGGCCATGCACAGAGCGCCATCTGCATCGACAGCCAACGTCAGGCCGCCGAGCGGCGTGGCGATCGAAGCGAAAGTAAGCGGCCTTAGGGCTGAACTATCGAGCGTCATGGAAGATAATCCCTACCGTATGGCGAAGGCCGCCGCGGATACGGCTCACGCCATGGCGCAGATTGACGCGATAGTCGCCTTTCGTCCCCCGCACCGGGCGGTTATGAACCGCAAAAGCGACGGCATCGCCCTGTCTCAGCGGCACGACTTCGACACGGCTCTGCATCCGCGGGCGCTGTTCGGTCAGCACGAATTCACCGCCCGTGAAATCGCGCCCGGGCTGCGACAGCAGGATCGCCACCTGGATCGGAAAGGCGAGATCGCCGTAGAGATCCTGATGCAGGCAGTTGAAGTCGCCTTCCCTGTACCGCAGCAGCAAGGGCGTCGGCCGTGTCTGCCCGGCACGGTGGCACAGATCGAGATAGTCCTGGTGCTCAGACGGATAGGATTGGCCGAAACCCATGCGCGCATTCCAGCCGTTGGCGACTTTGGCGAGACGCGGATAAAGCGCCGAACGCAAGCTGTCCAGAAGGTTTGGCAAGGGGTAGCTGAAATAGCGGTATTCGCCCTTGCCGAAGCCGTGGCGCGCCATGACGACATGGCTGCGGAAGTGTTCTTCCTGCTCGTACAGAGCGGCCAGTTCGGCGCATTCCTCAGCGGTGAGCAGATTCGGAATGACGGCGCAGCCATGACCGTCCAGTTCGGATGCGAGCGCCGGCCAGTCATAGCCGGCGACGCGCTTCGCCCCGGATTCGGCTGCCTGCTCGACCGGGGCGATTTCGGCGATCTGGTTCATGACGTGCTCCTGTCGTGAAGCACCGACAATTCGCGCGGGCGAGACGGTGCATGTAACCGTCAGCTAAACTCTGAAGACGGGAACCGCATTCCGTTTCTTGCAAAGGTGGCGGCGCCCGGTGATACGCCGCCAAAGAAAAAGGGGCCCGTGCGGGCCCCTTTCCAGTTCGATAATCGAAACCGCTTACTGCGCCGCGGTCGTCATGTCGGTCAGCATCGGCTCGGCGACTTCCGCGCCCGAGGCCTTGCGGCGCTCGTCGAGGATGAGTTCGTCGCGCGCGGTGGCGATGCGCCGTATCGCGCTCATCTGTCCGCCGGTGCCGGCCGGGATCAGGCGGCCGACGATGACGTTTTCCTTCAAGCCCTGCAGCATGTCGGTCTTGCCGGCAACCGCGGCCTCGGTCAGCACCCTGGTCGTCTCCTGGAAGGAGGCGGCCGAGATGAAGGACGGCGTCTGCAGCGATGCCTTGGTGATGCCGAGCAGAACCGGCAGGCCTTCGGCCGGCTTCTTGCCGTCCTCGACCAACCGCTCGTTGATCTCGTCCAGCTCGATCACGTCGACATGGTCGCCCGGGATGTAGGTCGAGTCGCCCTGCACGGTGATTTCCACCTTCTGCAGCATCTGACGCACGATCACCTCGATATGCTTGTCGTTGATCGACACGCCCTGGAGACGATAGACTTCCTGGATCTCGTTGACGAGGTAGGAAGCCAAAGCCTCCACGCCCTTGATCGCCAGGATGTCGTGCGGCGCCGGGTTGCCGTCGAGGATGTAGTCGCCCTTCTCGATGACGTCGCCGTCCTGAAGATGGAACGGCTTGCCCTTCGGGATCAGGTATTCGACCGGCTCAAGCGTCGAGTCATGCGGCTCGATGATGATGCGGCGCTTGTTCTTGTAGTCGCGGCCGAAGCGGATCGTGCCATCGATCTCGGCGATGATGGCGTGATCCTTCGGACGACGAGCCTCGAACAGTTCGGCAACGCGCGGCAGACCGCCGGTGATGTCCTTGGTCTTGGCGCTTTCCATCGGGATACGCGCAAGCACGTCGCCTGGACGGACCATTGCACCCGGCTCGACCGAAAGAATGGCCTCGACCGAGAGCAGGAAGCGGGCGTCTCCACCCTTCGACAGCTTGCCCACCTTGCCCTTGGCGTCCTGCACGACCATAGCCGGCTTGAGATCGTTGCCGCGCGGCGTGGACCGCCAGTCGATGACCTCGCGCTTGGTGATGCCGGTGGATTCGTCGGCGGTTTCCTGTACGGAAATGCCGTCGACCAGATCCTCGAACTGCACCCTGCCCTCGATTTCGGTGAGGATCGGACGCGTGTAGGGATCCCACTCGGCGATACGCTGGCCGCGCTTCACCTTGTCGCCATCGTCCACGAAGATGCGCGAACCATAGGTGACGCGGTGCGTGGCGCGTTCCTTGCCGGCCTCGTCGAGGATCAGCACCGCCATGTTGCGGCCCATCACCACGAGGTTGCCGTCGGAATTGCGAACCACGTTGCGGTTGCGGATTTCGACCTTGCCCTCATAGGAGGCTTCAAGGAACGAGCTATCCACCACCTGCGCGGTGCCGCCCATGTGGAAGGTACGCATGGTGAGCTGGGTGCCCGGCTCGCCGATCGACTGCGCGGCGATAACGCCGACAGCCTCGCCCTGGTTGACCGGAGTACCACGGGCCAGATCGCGGCCGTAGCAGACCGCGCACACGCCGGTCCTGATCTCGCAGGTCAGCGCCGAGCGGATACGGACCGACTGCACGCCGGCCTTTTCGATCTGCTCGATATCGCGCTCGTCCATGAGCGTGCCCGCCTTGACCAGCACTTCGCCCGAAACCGGGTGCGTGATGTCGTCAAGCGAGGTACGGCCGAGAACGCGCTGGCCAACGGAAGCAACGACCTGACCGGCATCGACGATCGGCTGCATGGTGAGGCCCTTATCGGTGCCGCAATCGACCGAATTGACGATGCAGTCCTGCGCCACGTCGACAAGACGGCGGGTCAGGTAGCCTGAGTTCGCCGTCTTCAAGGCGGTATCGGCCAGACCCTTGCGGGCGCCGTGGGTCGAGTTGAAGTACTCGAGCACGGTGAGGCCTTCCTTGAAGTTCGAGATGATCGGGGTCTCGATGATCTCGCCGCTCGGCTTGGCCATCAGGCCGCGCATACCGGCAAGCTGGCGCATCTGCGTGGGCGAACCGCGCGCGCCGGAGTGCGACATCATGTAGATCGAGTTCATCGGCTTCTGGCGGCCATTATCGTCGAACTCGACCGCCTTGATGCGGCCCATCATCTCGTCGGCGACCTTTTCCGAGCATTTGGCCCAGGCGTCGACGACCTTGTTGTACTTTTCGCCCTGCGTGATCAGGCCGTCATTGTACTGCTGCTCGTATTCCTTGGCCAAAGCCTCGGTATCGGCGACCAGCTTTTCCTTGGCGGCCGGGATAAGCATGTCGTCCTTGCCGAACGAGATACCGGCGCGGCAGGCATGGCCGAAGCCGAGCGCCATGATGCGATCGCAGAAAATGACCGTCTCCTTCTGACCGCAATGGCGGTAGACGGTGTCGATCATCTTGGAGATGTTCTTCTTGGTCATCTCCTGGTTGGCGGTGTCGAACGGCACGTTGACGTTCTTCGGCAGCAGTTCGCCGATGATCATGCGGCCGGGGGTCGTGTCGTGAATCTTCGACACTTCGTTGCCCTCGGCATCAACCGTGCGGAAACGTCCCTTGATCTTGGCGTGCAGCGTGACGGCCTTGGTCTCGAGCGCGTGCTGGAGCTCGCCCATATCGGCAAACGCCATGCCCTCGCCCGGCTCGTTCTGATTGACGATCGAGAGGTAGTAGAGACCGAGAACCATGTCCTGCGACGGCACGATGATCGGCGCACCGGAAGCCGGGTGCAGGATGTTGTTGGTCGACATCATCAGCACGCGGGCTTCGAGCTGCGCTTCCAGCGACAGCGGCACGTGGACCGCCATCTGGTCGCCGTCGAAGTCGGCGTTGAAGGCCGTGCAGACCAGCGGGTGAAGCTGGATCGCCTTGCCTTCGATCAGGATCGGCTCGAACGCCTGGATGCCGAGACGGTGCAGCGTCGGCGCACGGTTCAGCAGAACCGGGTGCTCGCGGATCACCTCGTCCAGGATATCCCAGACTTCCGGACGCTCCTTTTCGACCAGCTTCTTGGCCTGCTTGACGGTCGAGGAATAACCCTTGGCGTCGAGACGGGCGTAGATGAAGGGCTTGAACAGCTCCAGCGCCATCTTCTTCGGCAGGCCGCACTGGTGGAGCTTCAGCTCCGGACCGGTGACGATGACCGAGCGGCCGGAATAGTCGACGCGCTTGCCGAGCAGGTTCTGGCGGAAACGGCCCTGCTTGCCCTTGAGCATGTCGGACAGCGACTTCAGCGGACGCTTGTTGGCGCCGGTGATGACGCGGCCACGGCGGCCGTTGTCGAACAGCGCGTCGACCGCTTCCTGCAGCATGCGCTTTTCGTTGCGCACGATGATGCCAGGCGCGCGAAGCTCGATCAGGCGCTTCAGGCGGTTGTTGCGGTTGATGACGCGGCGATAGAGGTCGTTCAGGTCGGACGTCGCGAAGCGGCCGCCATCCAGCGGAACCAGCGGACGCAGGTCCGGCGGGATGACCGGGACGACCTTCATGATCATCCATTCCGGGCGATTGCCGGATTCCATGAAGTTCTCGACGACCTTGAGCCGCTTGAGGAACTTCTTCTGCTTCAATTCCGACGTGGTGGTGGCCAGGTCCGAACGCAGGTCGCCCGCGATCTTCTCCAGGTCCATGCCGGCCAGCAGATCGTGGATCGCTTCGGCGCCGATCATCGCGGTGAAGCTGTCCTCGCCATATTCATCGACGGCCAGCATGTACTCTTCTTCCGAGAGCAGCTGGTTTTCCTTCAGCGCGGTCAGGCCGGGTTCGGTGACGATGTAGTTCTCGAAATACAGGACGCGTTCGATGTCCTTCAGCGTCATGTCGAGCAGCGTGCCGATGCGGCTCGGCAACGACTTCAGGAACCAGATATGGGCGACGGGCGCAGCCAGCTCAATGTGGCCCATGCGCTCACGGCGCACGCGCGACAGCGTGACTTCGACGCCGCACTTCTCGCAGATGACGCCCTTGTACTTCATGCGCTTGTACTTGCCGCACAGGCATTCGTAATCCTTGATCGGACCGAAAATGCGCGCGCAGAACAGGCCGTCACGCTCGGGCTTGAACGTGCGGTAGTTGATCGTCTCCGGCTTCTTGATCTCACCGAACGACCAGGACAGAATCTTCTCAGGGCTGGCGAGCGAAATCCGGATGGAATCGAACACCTGCGCCGGCGCCTGCGGGTTGAAGAGATTCATGACCTCTTGGTTCATGCCATTCTCCTTTGCGGGGTCCTCGAAACCCCTTTGCATTTAACTGCGGACGCGAGATCCGCTTGAATCGGCCTGAGGCCGGAATTGGGCGACCGCGGAACGCTCCGCGGTCGTAAATGCCTGCCGTTATTCGGCGGCGTCGGGCAGCCGTTGCGCCGTATCGTCGATCTTGGTGTTTTCCAGTTCGACGTTGAGGCCCAGCGAACGCATTTCCTTGACGAGAACGTTGAAGCTCTCCGGGATGCCCGCCTCGAAAGTGTCGTCGCCACGGACGATGGCTTCGTAGACCTTGGTGCGGCCGGCCACGTCGTCCGACTTCACTGTCAGCATCTCCTGCAGCGTGTAGGCGGCGCCGTAAGCCTCGAGCGCCCAGACCTCCATTTCGCCGAAGCGCTGGCCACCGAACTGCGCCTTGCCGCCCAGCGGCTGCTGGGTGACGAGCGAGTACGGACCGATCGAACGCGCGTGGATCTTGTCGTCCACGAGGTGGTGAAGCTTGAGCATGTAGATGTAGCCCATCGTCACCTTGCGATCGAAAGGCTCGCCGGTACGCCCGTCATAGAGCTGCGACTGTCCGGACGTATGAAGGCCGGCCTGTTCCAGCATCTCGTTGATGTCGGCTTCATGCGCGCCATCGAACACCGGGGTGGCGATGGAAACGCCGCGCCGCATCTGGTCGCCGAGGCGAACGATGGACTCGTCGTCATAGTCGCGAACCGGCTCGTTGCGGTCGTTGGCAGGGATGATGTCCTCGATGGTCTTGCGCAGCGGCTTGACGTCGCCGCCAGCCTTGTAGGCATCGACCAGCTCGCCGATCTTCCTGCCCATGCCGGCGCAAGCCCAGCCCAGATGCGTTTCCAGGATCTGGCCGACATTCATGCGCGACGGCACGCCCAAAGGATTGAGCACGATATCGGCATGGGTGCCGTCCTCGAGGAACGGCATGTCCTCGACCGGAACGATGCGCGACACGACACCCTTGTTGCCGTGACGGCCGGCCATCTTGTCGCCGGGCTGCATCTTGCGCTTCACCGCGACGAAGACCTTGACCATCTTCATGACGCCGGGAGGCATTTCGTCGCCGCGCTGCACCTTCTCGACCTTGTCCATGAAGCGCTGCTCGAGCGCCTTCTTGGAATCGTCGTACTGGCCGCGCAGCGCTTCCAGTTCGCCCTGGAGCTTTTCGTTGTCGAGCGCGAACTGCCACCACTGCGAACGCGGATATTCGTCAAGGATTTCCTTGGACAGCTTGGTGCCCTTCTTGAAGCCCTTCGGCCCCGCGATGGCTTCCTTGCCGGCCAGCATGTCGTTCAGGCGCGAATAGACGTTGCGGTCCAGAATGGCCTGCTCGTCATCACGGTCCTTGGCGAGACGCTCGATTTCCTCGCGCTCGATGGCCATGGCGCGCTCGTCCTTCTCAACGCCGTGGCGATTGAAGACGCGCACTTCCACAACCGTGCCGAAGGTGCCCGGAGGCATCCGCATGGAGGTGTCACGGACATCGGAGGCCTTTTCGCCGAAGATGGCGCGCAGAAGCTTCTCTTCCGGCGTCATCGGGCTCTCGCCCTTCGGCGTGATCTTGCCGACCAGGATATCGCCCGGCTGCACTTCCGCGCCGATATAGACGATGCCGGCTTCGTCGAGGTTCTTCAGCGCTTCTTCCGAAACGTTCGGAATGTCGCGCGTGATTTCCTCCGGACCCAGCTTGGTGTCGCGGGCCATGACCTCGAACTCCTCGATGTGGATCGAGGTGAAGACGTCGTCGGCGACGATGCGCTCGGAAAGAAGGATCGAATCCTCGTAGTTGTAGCCGTTCCACGGCATGAACGCGACGAGCACGTTGCGGCCGAGCGCCAGATCGCCAAGCTCGGTCGATGGACCGTCGGCGATGATGTCGCCCTTGTTGACCCGGTCACCCATGCGAACCAGCGGGCGCTGGTTGATGCAGGTGTTCTGGTTCGAACGCTGGAACTTCATCAGCCGGTAGATATCGACGCCGGACTTGCCGGGATCGAGGTCTTCCGTGGCGCGGATGACGATACGGGTGGCGTCCACCTGATCGACGATGCCACCGCGGCGGGCGCCGATGGCGGCACCGGAGTCACGGGCGACGATCGGCTCCATGCCGGTGCCGACGAACGGAGCCTCGGCGCGCACCAGCGGCACGGCCTGACGCTGCATGTTCGAGCCCATCAGGGCGCGGTTGGCGTCGTCGTTCTCGAGGAACGGGATCAGCGCGGCTGCGACCGACACCATCTGCTTGGGCGAAACGTCCATCAGATCGACGTTTTCGCGCGGCGCCATCATCACCTCGCCGGCGTTACGGCAGATGACGAATTCGTCGACGAAGCCGCCATTCTTGTCGAGCTCGGCGTTGGCCTGGGCGACGTGGTGCTTGGCCTCTTCCATGGCGGAGAGGTAGACAACCTCGTCGGTCAGCTTGCCATCGACGATCTTGCGGTACGGGCTCTCGATGAAACCGTACTTGTTGACGCGCGCGAAGGTCGCCAGCGAGTTGATCAGGCCGATATTCGGGCCTTCCGGCGTCTCGATCGGGCAGATGCGGCCGTAGTGGGTGGGATGCACGTCGCGCACTTCGAAGCCGGCGCGCTCGCGGGTCAGACCGCCCGGTCCAAGCGCCGACAGGCGGCGCTTGTGGGTGATCTCCGACAGCGGGTTGGTCTGGTCCATGAACTGCGACAGCTGCGAGGAACCGAAGAACTCGCGCACGGCGGCCGCCGCCGGCTTGGCGTTGATCAGATCCTGCGGCATGACGGTGTCGATCTCGATCGACGACATACGCTCCTTGATGGCGCGCTCCATGCGCAGCAGGCCAACGCGATACTGGTTCTCCATCAGCTCGCCGACCGACCGCACGCGGCGGTTGCCGAGATTGTCGATGTCGTCGATCTCGCCCTTGCCGTCGCGCAGTTCGACCAGCGTCTTGACCACGGCAAGGATGTCTTCCTTGCGCAGCACGCGGACCGTGTCCTCGGCCTTGAGTTCCAGACGCATGTTCATCTTGACGCGGCCGACAGCCGACAGGTCATAGCGCTCACTGTCGAAGAACAGCGACTTGAACATGGCTTCCGCCGTTTCCAGCGTCGGCGGCTCACCCGGGCGCATGACGCGGTAGATGTCGAACAGCGCGTCCTGACGGCTTTCGTTCTTGTCCACGGCAAGCGTGTTGCGGATATAGGCGCCGACATTGACGTGGTCGATGTCGAGGATCTGGATTTCCTTGTCGCCCGCTGCAAGCAGCACCTTCAGCGTCTTTTCGTCGATTTCGTCGCCGGCCTCGAGGAAAATCTCGCCGGTGGCGAAGTTGACGATGTCTTCGGCGAGATAATTGCCGAGCAGATCCTCGTCGGTTGCCTTGATCGCCTTCAGACCCTTTTCGCCGAGCTGCTTGGCCTGGCGGGCGGTGATCTTCTTGCCTGCCTCGACAACAACTTCGCCGGTATCGGCGTCGACCAGGTCGCCAACGGCCTTCAGGCCGCGGAAACGATCGACGTTGAAGGGAATGCGCCAATGATCGCCGGCGCGCTTGTAGGTGATCTTGTTGTAGAAGGTCGAGAGGATTTCCTCGCCGTCCATGCCCAGCGCCATCAGCAGCGACGTCGCCGGAATCTTGCGGCGACGGTCGATGCGGGCGTGCACGACGTCCTTGGAATCGAACTCGATGTCGAGCCACGAACCACGATAGGGAATGACGCGCGCGGCAAACAGAAGCTTGCCGGAAGAGTGCGACTTGCCCTTGTCGTGGTCGAAGAAGACGCCCGGCGAACGGTGCATCTGCGAGACGATGACGCGCTCGGTGCCGTTGACGATGAAGGTGCCGTTCAGCGTCATGAGCGGCATATCGCCCATGTATACGTCCTGCTCCTTGATGTCCTTGATGGACTTGGCGCCGGTATCCTCATCGATATCGAACACGATCAGGCGCAGCGTCACCTTGAGCGGCGCGGCATAGGTCAGGTCGCGCTGACGGCATTCGTCAACGTCAAACTTCGGCGCCTCGAACTCATACTTGACGAACTCCAGCATCGAAGAGCCGGAAAAATCCTGGATCGGGAAGACCGACTTGAAAACGGCCTGCAGTCCTTCGTCCGGACGCCCGCCCTTGGGCTCGTCCACCATCAGGAACTGGTCATAAGACGCCTTCTGAACCTCGATGAGGTTCGGCATCTCCGCAACTTCAGGAATCTTTCCGAAGAACTTGCGTACGCGTCTGCGGCCATTGAAAGTCTGGGTCTGGGCCATCGTCGCTCCTTCACTGCCTCTCGGGCATTGCCCTCTGGGGGCTCGTTCACGTGACGGACCTCGCCGCGGTCCGCCTCTGTCTGCCGGCCGCATCACTGCAGCCCCTGTCCAATGCCCGCAGCGGTGACGGCGGGCAAAAACGGTAAAAACCCGTTTCCTGAAAGCCGTATCCGGCCCTCAGGAAAGAGGTTCTCCCAACTTCCCCTCAACGCGGGGACCGGCGGACGGACGAACCGTCCGCCGGAAACCACACCGCTTACTTCAGGTCGACCTTGGCGCCGGCTGCTTCCAGCTGGGCCTTGATCTTGTCGGCGTCGGCCTTGGAAACAGCTTCCTTGACCGGCTTCGGAGCGGCCTCGACCAGGTCCTTGGCTTCCTTGAGGCCCAGGCCGGTGATGGCGCGCACTTCCTTGATGACGTTGATCTTCTGTGCGCCGGCGTCGGTGAGAATGACGTCGAATTCCGTCTTCTCCTCAGCCGGAGCGGCGGCAGCGCCACCGCCAGCAGCGGCGGCAGCCGCCACCGGAGCAGCAGCGGAAACGCCCCACTTTTCTTCCAGAAGCTTCGACAGCTCAGCCGCCTCGAGGACGGTCAGGCTGGAAAGGTCGTCAACGATCTTTGCGAGATCAGCCATTTTAATTTTCCTTTAGTTGGTTCGAACGTGTTGTTTGATAGTGAGGAACGGCCTACGCCGCCTCGTCCTTCCGGGCATAAGCGCCGATGACGCGCGCGACCGAAGACGCAGGCGCATTGACGATCTGGGCGATCCGGGTTGCCGGCGTGACGATCATGCCAACCAGCTTGGCGCGCAGCTCATCGAGCGACGGCAGCGAGGCGAGCGCCTTCACACCGTCGGCGTTGAGCGAGGTGGTGCCCATCGCGCCGCCGAGAATGACAAGCTTGTCATTTCCCTTGGCGAAATCGGACGCAACCTTCGGCGCCGCAATCGGATCCTCCGAATAGGCGATCAGCGTCTGTCCCTTGAACAGGTCGATGATGCTTTCGGATTCCGTACCCTGAAGAGCGATTTTGGCGAGACGGTTCTTCGCGACTTTGACGGTGCCGCCGGCTGAGCGCATCTTCGTACGAAGATCGTTCATCTGCGCGACGGTGATACCGGCGTAGTGGGCCACGACCACTGATCCGGCGCCCTTGAAGGCGTCGTTCAGGCCCGTGACGAGTTCGCGTTTTTCCGCTCTGTCCACTGCCTATCTCCAGTTGACCCCTGCCCCATGCATTCGGGACAGGCGTCGGTTGCCTTTTGCCGGGCGGGCTCTTCCATTTCTGGATCACCCGAACGGCGGTTCAGAGGATCCTGCCCCCTTTCCCGACGGTCCGGTCACCCGGAGCCGCGCAAAAAGGCAAACACGGTTCGAACCTTTCATCGGAGCATCCGCTCCTTTGTCCGGTCGTCACCCGTCTCATGCAGGCCATGCGATTAAGGCCGTGGCTGAAAAGCTTCGGGCCGCCTGCAATCTCGGACAGGATTTGCCGGACATCTTTCGACTTCCGGCATCCGGGCCCGATATTCTGGGCCCGGAATTCTACAACAGATCAGCCTCTTACGGGGCGATCCAAATCAAACGAATCAGGACGCTGCGAGCGTCGAGACGTCCAGCTTCAGGCCCGGGCCCATCGTCGAGGTGACCGACACCTTCTTGACGTAAACGCCCTTGGCGCCAGCCGGCTTGGCCTTGTTCACAGCGTCGGTGAAAGCGCGGATGTTTTCCTCCAGCGCCTTGACCTCGAACGACACCTTGCCGATGCCGGCCTGAACGATGCCGGCCTTCTCGACGCGAAACTCGACTGCGCCGCCCTTGGAAGCCTTGACGGCCGCGGCGACGTCCGGGGTCACGGTGCCGACCTTCGGGTTCGGCATCATGCCGCGCGGGCCGAGAACCTTGCCCAGACGGCCAACCAGCGGCATCATGTCCGGCGTGGCGATGCAGCGATCGAAATCGATCGTGCCCTTCATGACGATGTCGACGAGCTCTTCAGCGCCGACGATGTCGGCGCCCGCAGCCTTTGCCTCATCAGCCTTGTCGCCACGGGCGAACACGGCGACGCGCACGGTGCGGCCGGTGCCGTTCGGCAGATTGACGACGCCGCGGACCATCTGGTCGGCGTGGCGCGGATCAACGCCGAGATTCATGGCGATCTCGACGGTTTCGTCGAACTTCACCTTCGAACGGTCCTTCAACAGGGTCAGGGCCTCGCCGAGCGCGTAGGCCTTGTTGGGATCGACGCCCTCGCGGGACTGGGCAATACGCTTTGCAATCTTGGTCATGATCTCAGCCCACCACTTCCAGGCCCATCGAACGGGCGGAACCCTCGACCATACGCATGGCCGCTTCGATGTCGTTGGCGTTCAGGTCCTTCATCTTCTGCTCGGCGATAGCGCGAACCTTGTCGCGGCTGATCTTGCCGGCGCCGACCTTGCCCGGCTCCTTGGAACCCGACTTGAGGTTGGCGGCCTTCTTCAGGAAGTAGCTCACCGGCGGCGTCTTCATGACGAAGGTGAACGACTTATCCTGGTAATAGGTGATCACGACGGGGATGGGCGAACCCTTCTCCATCTCCTGGCTCTGCGCGTTGAACGCCTTGCAGAACTCCATGATGTTGATGCCACGCTGACCAAGCGCCGGGCCGATCGGGGGCGACGGCGTCGCCGATCCCGCGGAAACCTGGAGCTTGAGCTGGCCTGCAATTTTCTTAGCCATCTCTAATTCCTGCCTTCTTTCATGCCGGCTCCCTCTTTGAGGACAATGCCGGCGGTTGCAGTCCGGTGGTGCGGTCCGGGCAACCGGCTAAGCCGCCCTCGCCTCCCACCTGTTTTTCCAAGCGCCAGACCTTCGAACCCGCTTGGGCTTGCGTCCAGACACTTGCACGGCGCCCGAAGACGCCACCATCCATCCGCCTTGCGGCGAACGGAACCAGTCAGCCCTTTTCGACCTGACCGAACTCCAGATCGACGGGCACCGCACGCCCGAAGATCGAAACTTCCACCTTGAGGCGGGCGCGCTCCTCGTCCACTTCCTGGACGAAGCCGTTGAACGAGGCGAACGGACCGTCTGACACGCGAACGGACTCGCCGATCTCGAACGTGACCGAAGGCTTCGGCCGCTCCACGCCTTCCTGCACCTGATGCAGGATGCGCTCAGCCTCCTTGTCGGTGATGTGCATCGGCTTGGCCGTATGCTTGTCCTCACCCAGGAAACCCGTCACGCGCGGGGTATTCTTCACCAGGCTGATAACCGCGTCGGTGAGCTCGGCCTTCAACAGCACGTAACCCGGAAAGAACTTGCGCTCCGCATCGACCTTCTTGCCGCGGCGTACTTCCACCACCTTCTCGGTGGGCACGACGATCTGTTCGATCTTGTCGCTCAGGCCCTTCTGCTTGGCCTTGTTTTCAATGTCTTCGGCGACCTTCTTCTCGAAGTTCGAATAGGCGTGAACGATATACCACCGCGCAGTCATATGTAATTCCCCGTAGTGGCAGTCTTACTGGCCGATGCCGACGCCGAGACCGAGCAACTTCTCGATCGCGAAACCCATGATCATGTCAGCGCTGAAGAAGAACACCATCGCGATCAACGCGAAAACCAGAACCATGACCGTCGAAATCATGGTTTCACGCCGCGAAGGCCAGGTAACCTTTGCGGTTTCCGTCCTCACCTGCTGGAGGAAGACGAAAGGGTTCAGTGTCTTCGAAGCCATTAGCCGCTCTGCTTTCAAGGTCCGTTGGCCGGACCTCCTGGATGATCCCGCGGGCCGGGACGTGCCGCCTGGACAATCGTTGCCGCAGATGTTGCAGCCGCTTTATCCATGCAAATCGGACGCGTAAAGCCGATCTCTCAGCTCCACGCGTCGCGTGTCTGTCGTGCCTACATAAAACCGATTCTTGATCCACGCAAGTGGCAACAACCCGCTTTATGCCCAAACGCCGCATCGGAACCATCCAGTCGTTCCGTCCCGGCTATGGACGCTTCTATGCCCTAGAAAGGCAGATATGGCAAGCTTTTCGCTATGTTCAAGTGCAAGCCATGAGAAATGGCAGGGGCAGTAAGGCTCGAACTTACGACCTGCGGTTTTGGAGACCGCCGCTCTACCAACTGAGCTATACCCCTATTCGGCTGCTTCATTTCACAAAGATGTTCGCGTTTCAAGAACCGAGAGTGGTTTTCGAACGCCTCAATTCGTGGAAGGCGGTTGATAAGGCCCGCCGGGAACGCCCCAGCCCCATTTCGGCATGGGCTCGTTGAGCTCTGGATCCGCGCCATCCTGCGAATTCAGCCTTGCGAGCCGCGTGCCCCATTCAAGATAGGCGACAAGCGCCGAGCGGAATTCGGGGTCGTCGGGCAATCCGACCTCGTCGGCCGCATCGAGAAGCAACGCGATCCATTGCCGGCGCTGATCTTCGGTCAGGTGGCGCCCAAGGTGATGCCTGATCATCGCAGCATGGCCACCGAGCTTGTCGCTGTAGATTGCCGGTCCGCCGAAAACCTCGCCGATGAAGGCTGCGACATGCGCGGGATGATCGCCCGACATATGACGAAAGACCGGCTCCAGGAGCGGATCGGCCAGAACCTTGTCGTAAAAAATGCCGGTCAGGCGATTGAGCGCTTCGGCTCCCCCTACCCAGTCGTAAAGCGTCGGCACGTCCGTGGTCATCGCAATCTCCTCGCTCGCGGAGCAGCATATGGGAATAGAAAGAGCGCCTTGAAATAGAAAGGGCGACCCGAAGGCCGCCCTTTCCGATAGTGCCTGTCGTTTTCTTTGTTACTCGACGATGCTTGCGACGATGCCGGCGCCGACGGTGCGGCCACCTTCACGGATGGCGAAGCGCAGCTTCTCCTCCATGGCGATCGGCACGATCAGCTCGACATCGACGGTGATGTTGTCGCCGGGCATCACCATCTCGGTGCCCGAAGGCAGCGTCACGATGCCCGTCACGTCCGTCGTGCGGAAGTAGAACTGCGGACGGTAATTGGTGAAGAACGGCGTGTGACGGCCACCCTCCTCCTTCGTCAGGATGTAGGCTTCCGCCTTGAACTTCTTGTGCGGCTTGACCGAACCCGGCTTGGCCAGAACCTGGCCGCGCTCGACGCCTTCACGGTCGACGCCGCGAACCAGCGCGCCGATGTTGTCGCCCGCCTGGCCCTGGTCGAGCAGCTTGCGGAACATCTCGACGCCGGTCACCGTCGTCTTCGAGGTCGGGCGGATGCCGACGATCTCGACTTCCTCGCCAACCTTGACGATGCCGCGCTCGACGCGGCCGGTCACGACCGTGCCGCGGCCCGAGATCGAGAACACGTCCTCGATCGGCATCAGGAACGGACGGTCGATCGGACGCTCGGGCGTCGGGATGTAGGCGTCAACCGCCGCCATCAGCTCGCGCACCGCGTCCTCGCCGATCGTCTTGTCCTTGTCCTGCAAGGCGGCAACCGCCGAACCCTTGATCATCGGGATGTCGTCGCCCGGATATTCGTACTTCGACAGAAGCTCGCGAACCTCAAGCTCTACCAGCTCCAGCAGCTCGGCGTCGTCAACCAAGTCGACCTTGTTCAGGAACACCACCAGCGCCGGAACGCCGACCTGGCGGGCCAGAAGAATGTGCTCGCGCGTCTGCGGCATCGGGCCGTCGGCGGCCGAGACAACCAGGATCGCGCCGTCCATCTGCGCGGCACCGGTGATCATGTTTTTCACATAGTCGGCGTGGCCGGGGCAATCGACGTGGGCGTAGTGACGGTTCGGCGTCTCGTATTCCACATGCGCCGTCGAGATCGTGATGCCGCGCGCCTTCTCCTCAGGCGCCGCGTCGATCTGGTCGTACGGCTTGTACTCGCCAAAATACTTCGTGATCGCAGCCGTCAACGACGTCTTGCCGTGGTCAACGTGACCAATCGTGCCAATGTTCACATGAGGCTTATTACGCTCGAATTTACCTTTTGCCATAGTCTCTTTCCTTGAGGCTTCCCGGGGGCGGCTAGACCTACGTTCAGTCGAATGCGGGGCGATTACCGACAAAGGCCGGAAAACACAAGTGCCTTATGGCCGGGCGGCACTCCGCTCGGCCTGAACCTGCCGTCCGGTTGTGGGGATGTGGATAGGCATATAGGGACCCGCCCCGACGATTGAAATAGCCGACGCGCGTGGCAGCAAGCGTCAGAAACGCTCAACCAAACCGCCATTTCTTTTTCGCAACCAATATCGCTCGGTTATACTGATGGCATCATCGCAATCCACTGCGGGGGATTTCTGTGGCACTGCCGGCGGACTGGTTGCCCAACGTCCCGATGCGCCGCGTCATCTGTCACTGGACAGCGGGAGCATATGTCGCCGGCGAGACCGACATCGAAGCCTACCACATACTGATCGAGGGCAGCGGCGCGCTGGTTCGGGGCCGGCCGTCGATCGCACTCAACTCAGGCCGGGTGAAATCCGGCTATGCCGCCCATACGCTGAACTGCAACTCCGGTTCGATCGGGGTTTCGCTGTGCTGCATGGCCGACGCCCGCGAAAGGCCCTTCCGCGCCGGACGCTACCCCATGACGAGGACCCAGTGGGACGCGCTGGTCGTCGTCGTCGCCGAGCTGTGCCGGTACTACAAGATCAAGGTGACGCCCCGCACCGTGCTTTCGCATGCCGAGGTTGAGGACACGCTCGGCATCAAGCAGCGTGGCAAATGGGACTATGCCCGCCTCCCTTTCGAACCGGGCGTGGTGGGGCCGAGAGCCTGCGGTGACAAGCTGCGCCGGGAGGTATCGGCGGCGATGGGGACGGTCCCGAACCTGCCGGTGCGTACCGGTCGCGATCCGCCGCTGAAGGTCCTGCTCGACGTCTTCTTGCCGATCCTCGTGCGCGGGCTTGTGGCTGGCCTCGAAACTTTGGTTCGAGAAATATTGAAGCGGATGAAGTAGGAGCCGTGGCCGGCTTCGGTGCTCAACGGAGAACTGGAGCGGGTACCGGGAATCGAACCCGGGTATTCAGCTTGGAAGGCTGCTGCTCTACCATTGAGCTACACCCGCGCCGTACTGTCTTGGCATGAACCCTGCGGAAAAGCGAGGTTGCTTTTCGAGGCTATGCCGGGCTCCGGTGCGACAGTGGTGGAGGGGGCTGGATTCGAACCAGCGTACGCATAGCGAACGGATTTACAGTCCGTCTCCTTTAACCACTCGGACACCCCTCCGCGCTGTCGCCGGAGCCATGCAACGAGGCATTTCGCGTCTCCCCGGCAGCGGTGGCCGATGCCTTGGAAACAGCGAAGCGCCTTATGGCGACTGGGCAATACACTGTCAACCGCACGGCGAGGATTTCGCCGACTTATTCGGCCAACGCCATATCCAAAATGAGGATGCGGCTTTATAGAGGCGCAATGAACGACAGGAAAAAGCCCGGACCGCCTCAAGGAACCCCTGCGCCGGCGCCCGCTGGGACGCCCCCTGCAGGCACCCCGAAGGACACGCATTACGCCAAGCTGAGGCGCGCGCATCGCGACCAGAAGGCAGGCGGCGCACCCGCGTTCCGCCCACGCCAGAGCACGCCACCCGGCGACCATGCGCCCGAAGGATTGGTGCGGCTTTATGGCCTGCACACGGTGCGGGCCGCGCTCGACAATTCCGACCGCCGCATTCGCCGCATGATGGTCACGCGCAACGCGCTGGAGCGGCTGGAAATCACCGACCTCGCCGCCCTGCCCTTCACGGCGGCCATGGTCGAGCCGCGCGAGATCGACAAGCTTCTGGGTTCGGACGCCGTCCATCAGGGCGTCATGATCGAGGCCGAGCCGTTGAAGCCGAAGCGGCTGGACGCGCTGGGCGAAACGAACCTCGTTCTGGTGCTCGACCAGGTCACCGATCCGCACAATGTCGGGGCGATCCTGCGCTCCGCCGTGGCATTCGGAGCCGGTGCGCTGATCACCACCGCCCGCCACAGCCCGCAGGAATCGGGCGTGCTGGCGAAATCGGCGTCGGGCGCGCTGGAGCATATCGACCATATCGAGGTGCGCAATCTCGCCGATGCGCTCGGCGAACTGCACGAAGCCGGCTTCCAGACCATCGGGCTCGATTCCGAAGGCCCGGCGGAACTGGAAAAGACTTTTTCAGGTGACAAGATCGCGCTGGTGCTGGGCGCCGAGGGCAAGGGCCTGCGGCAAAAGACGCGCGAGACGGTCAACGTGCTGGCGCGGCTGGACATGCCCGGCGCGATCCGCTCGCTCAATGTGAGCAATGCTGCGGCGGTGAGCCTGTATGCGGCGAGGACGTTTGTCAGGCGGCAGTAGGCAATCGGCAGGTCGGCAGGTCGGCAGTCGAAAAGAGGCCCTGACGCAGCGCCTCAAGCCATTCGTTCGTTCATTCCGATTGCCGATTGCCTATTGCCGACTGCCCCACTTCGTGTCCCGCCATCCGCTCCAGCGCTTTCACCAACCCTGAATGATCGTCCTTCGCGCCGCCATTGGCGGCGCAGGCGTTGAAAAGCTGCTGCGTGGTCGAGGTGTTGGGCAGCGCCACGCCGAGCGACTTCGCGCCTTCGAGAGCCAGGTTCAAATCCTTCTGGTGCAGCTCGATGCGGAAGCCGGGCGCGAAGGTGCGCTTGACCATGCGCTCACCATGCACTTCGAGGATGCGCGAATTGGCCAGTCCGCCCATCAGCGCCTGCCGCACCTTGGCCGGATCGGCCCCGGCCTTCGAAGCGAACACCAGCGCCTCGGCAACCGCCTCGATGGTCAGCGCCACGACGATCTGATTGGCCACCTTGGTGGTCTGGCCGACACCGTTGCCACCGACCAGCGTGATGTTCTTGCCCATCTTTTCGAAGACAGGTCGGGCGCGCGCGAAGGCGTTTTCCTCGCCGCCAACCATGATGGTCAGCGAAGCCGCCTTGGCGCCCACCTCACCACCGGAAACCGGCGCGTCGAGGTAGTCGCAGCCGAGTTCGTTGATCTTCACCGCGAATTTCTTGGTCTCGATCGGCGAGATGGACGACATGTCGATGACCAGCTTGCCGTTTGACAGGCCGGACGCCACGCCCTTGTCGGCGAACAGAACCTCCTCGACCTGCGGCGTGTCCGGCACCATCAGGATGACGATGTCCGCCGCGCGAGCGACGGCATCGTTGCCGGTAACCGTTCTCAGGCCCTTGGCGACGAGATCGGCAGGCGGGCTCGAACGATGGTCGGTGGTGACGACCGGATAGCCGGCGTCGAGCAGGTGCCCTGCCATCGGCGCGCCCATGATGCCGAGGCCGATGAAGCCGATGGTTTGCATGGTTGGTCCTTTCTGTGTCTTGTCAGTACCCCTCATCCGTCCTCGCTCCGCTCGGCCACCTTCTCCCACAAGGGGAGAAGGTTCAGATGGGCCTTAGCGTCGCGGCAAATCTCCAGCGCCAGTAGCTGGCGGAAAGATCAACGCAGGCATTCCCTTCTCCCCTTGTGGGAGAAGGTGGCCGAGCGGAGCGAGGACGAATGAGGGGTGAATTTCGCTAGGCCGCGGCAGTTCCCTTTGCCGCCAGGTCCCGAAACCACCCCAGTCCCTGCTCCGTGCCGGCCTTGGGCTTGTATTCCGCCCCGATCCAGCCGGCGTAGCCGATGCGGTCGATGAAATCGTAGAGGAAAGGATAGTTGATCTCGCCCGTCCCCGGCTCGTGACGGCCGGGATTGTCCGCAAGCTGGATATGCGCGATGCGGCCGAGGTTTGCCTCGATTGTCCGGGCGAGATCCCCCTCCATGATCTGCATGTGGTAGATGTCGTATTGCAGGTAGAGATTGCTCGAGCCGACGCGGTCGAGAATGCCCAGCGCCTGCCTTGTGTTGGTCAGGAAGAACCCCGGAATGTCGACCTTGTCGTTGATCATCTCGATCAGCAGCCGGACCCCTGCCCGCTCCAGCTTTTCGGCCGCGTATTTCAGATTCTCGACGAAGACATTTTCGAGCGTGGCGCGGTCGACGCCCTGCGGGGCAATGCCGGCGAGGCAGTTGACCTGCGGACAACCGAGCGCCTGCGCATAGTCTATCGCCCTGGCGACGCTTGCCCTGAATTCCTCGACGCGGTCGGGCAGCACGGCTATGCCGCGCTCACCGGCAGCCCAATTGCCGGGCGGCAGGTTGAACAGCGCCTGGGACAGCCCGTTCTTCTTCAGCCGCGCCGCGACGACATCCGGGGCATGCTCATACAGACCGACATACTCCACCGCCCTGAAGCCCGCGCGAGCCGCCGCATCGAAGCGGTCGAGGAAATCGTGCTCGGTGAAGAGCATGGAAAGATTGGCTGAAAACCGGGGCATGGCGTCGTTCCGTGAGAAAATGATTCAAGGCGTTGAGAAGGCGATTCAATCCAGCATCACGACAGCGGTCGGGGCATCCTCGTCGCGCTCGGCAAGGTCCTCGAACTCGACGATATTGTCGATCTCCGTACCCATCGAAATGTTGGTGACGCGTTCGAGGATGAACTCGATGACCACCGGCACCTGGTGTTCCGCCATCAGGCGCCGCGCCTCGGCGAACGCCTTCTGGCAGTCCTGCGGACGGCGCACGCGAACCGCCTTGCAGCCCATCGCCTCGGCGACGGCCACATGGTCGACGCCGTAGCCGACCTCGGCATGGCCGACCGTGTTGATGTTGTCGAAAGCGAGGCTGACCTCGTAGTCCATCGAGAAGCCCCGTTGCGCCTGCCGGATCAGGCCGAGATAGGCGTTGTTCACGACAACATGGATGTAAGGCAGCCTGTGCTGCGCGCCGGCCGCCAGTTCCTCGATCATGAACTGGAAATCGTAGTCGCCCGACAGCGCCACGATCTCGGCGTCGGGCCGCGCCGCCCTGACGCCCAGCGCCGCCGGCAGTGTCCAGCCGAGCGGGCCGGCCTGGCCGCAATTGATCCAGTTGCGCGGCTTGTAGACATGCAGGAATTGCGCGCCGGCGATCTGGCTGAGCCCAATGGTGGTGACATAGGTGGTGTCGCGCGGGAACGCCTTGTTCATCTCCTCGTAGACACGCTGCGGCTTCATCGGCACTTCAGTGAAATGCGTCTTGCGCTTCATCGTCTTCTTGCGCGCCTGGCATTCCCTTGCCCAGCCGGACCAGTCGCGCAGCTTGCCCGCGGTCCGCCACTCGGTGGCGACGTCGAGCAGCGTCTTCAGCGCAGCGCCCGCGTCCGAAACAAGGCCGAGGTCGGGAGCGAAGACACGGCCGATCTGCGTCGGCTCGATGTCGATGTGAACGAATTTTTTCCCTCTGGTGTAGGTGTCGACCGAGCCGGTGTGCCGGTTGGCCCAACGGTTGCCGATGCCGAGGACGAAATCGGCCGCCAGCATGGTGGCGTTGCCATAACGGTGTGACGTTTGCAGCCCGCACATGCCGGCCATCAGACGGTGGTCGTCGGGGATAGCGCCCCAGCCCATCAGCGTCGGAATGACCGGAACGCCGGTGATCTCGGCGAATTCAGTCAAAAGGTCGGACGCATCGGCATTGATGATGCCGCCGCCGGCGACGATCAGCGGCTTTTCGGACGCGTTGAGCATTGTCAGCGCCTTTTCGGCCTGGGCCCGGTTGATGACGGGCCTGAACGGCTCCAGAGGCTCATAAGCGTCGATATCGAACTCGATCTCGGCCAGTTGAACGTCGACCGGCAGGTCGATGAGCACCGGCCCCGGGCGGCCCGAGCGCATCAGATGGAATGCCTTCTGCAACGTCATCGGGACCAGATACGGCTCCATCACCGTCACCGCCCATTTGGTGACGGGCGCGGCGATCGCGGCGATATCGACAGCCTGGAAATCCTCCTTGTTCAACCGGGCGCGCGGCGCCTGTCCGGTGATGCACAGGATCGGAATGGAATCGGCCGATGCCGAGTAAAGCCCGGTTATCATGTCGGTGCCGGCGGGGCCGGACGTGCCGATGCACAGGCCGATATTGCCGGCGGCGGCGCGTGTGTAGCCTTCGGCCATATGAGACGCCGCCTCGACATGACGGGCCAGTACATGGCGGATCGTACCCCTCGCCTTCAGGGCCGAATAGAGCGGGTTGATCGCTGCGCCCGGCACGCCGAAAGCGCAGGCCGTGCCTTCCTTTTCAAGAACGAGAACGGCTGCATCGACTGCGCGCATCCTGGCCATGATCGCCTCCTGGCATTGAACCTTGTGATGCCTTGACCCTGACAGGACAGCTCACATTTTTCAATTTTTTCAAAATATTTTTTCATTTTTTGAAACGAGATGTTTCTGACTGATTTTGCTTGGCTTTTCATTTTTCGCCATTTCGGTTATTTCTCTCGGTGAAAAACTTTTTCATATTTCACCTCGACTGGAGCGGCCGATGGAACAGATTGAAAAGCGCCAGCGCGGCAGGCCACGCGCTTTCAACGGGCCTTCCGAGAACGCATCGGTCCAGTCCCTCGACCGCGCGCTGCGCATCCTGGCCATCGTCGCACAGGGTGACGGGCTGTCGCTGAGCGAACTGGCCAACGCATCGGGGGTCCCCGCCCCCACCGCTTACCGTATGCTGACCACGCTTGAGGGCCACGGCATGGTGGAGTTCGACAAGACCAGCCAGCTCTGGTCGATCGGCGTCGAAACCTACCGCATGGGCTCCGCCTTTCTGCGCAGCCGCAAGCTGGTCGACCGGGCGCGTGGCGTCATGCAGGAGCTTATGGAAAAGACCGGCGAAACCGCCAATCTCGGCGTCGCGGAGGACGATTGCGTCGTCTTCATCAGCCAGGTCGAGACGCATCAGGCGATCCGCGCCTTCTTCCGGCCCGGCACACGCAGTCCTTTCCATGCTTCCGGCATCGGCAAGGCGGTGCTGGCGCATCTCGACGGCGACCGGGTGGCGGCGATCGCACGCAAGGCGGGGTTGGAGACATTCACGGCAAAGACACTCTCCTCCCTGCCCGCGCTCTCCCTCGATCTGGCGACAACAAAGGAACGAGGCTGGTCGGTCGACGACGAGGAACGCAACGAGGGGATGCGCTGTGTGGCGGCTGCCATCTTCAACGAATACGGTGAACCCGTCGGTGGTGTTTCGGTCTCGGGACCGACGGTCCGGGTGACATCGCAGAGACTGGCAGAGATCGGCCCCATGGTGCGCGACGCGGCCGTCGCCGTCACCGCCATGATCGGCGGCAAGGCGCCCGTCGATTGATTCGACACGGTCGAGCAGCTAATGCGCCCCTGGTTCAACGGGTTTGTTTCATGATTTTGAGCGAGCATGAGAAAGCGGCTATCCTTGCGGAATTGGCGCCGACAGGAAAACTCCGTTTTGCGCTTAATCACGGCAATGCGGTGCTGGTGAATCCAGGCTCGACGGCCCATGCCCCAAGCGGCGTTTCGGTCGACCTTGCAGAAGCGTTCGCCGCCGCGCTCGGCGTTGCAGGGGAGTTCGTCCATTACAGCAAGGCCGGCGACGTTTCCGATTCTGTCGCCGCCAATGACTGGGATATCTGCTTCCTGGCCATTGACCCGCTTCGGGCGCAGGACATCGCCTTCACCGAGCCCTACGTGGCCATCGACGGCAATTTCCTGGTGCCGGCCGCCTCGCCTGTTCGGGAAGCGCCGGATATCGAGCGGCTTGGGCTGACCGTGGGGGTGACGCGCGGCAGCGCGTATTCGCTTTGCCTTCTGCGTGAGTCCAGAAGAGCGACCATCAAGCAATATGACAGCGCCGCGCAGGTGACAGCCGCTCTTGTCGCCAGAGATATCGACGCGATGGGCGGTGTCCGGCAGGCGATGCAGGCTGTTGCCGCGGCGAACACCGGTTACAGGATCGTCGAGCCACCCTTTATGTCGATCCTGCAAGCCGTCGGCACCAGGACCGGACGCCCTCTCGCTCAAAGCTTCGCCGCCTCGTTCGTGCGGGAAATGAAAGCGAGCGGGTTCGTCAAGGAAGCCCTTGAACGCCACGGGTCGGGCAATCTGAGGGTCCCCGCCAGCGCGGACGTCTAGTCGAGAGCCATCTCCGCAGCGGCTTTGTGAATTTCACCCAGGAAGGCGCCCTGCAGCCGGCTTGGCAGCCAGTTCTCGCGCATGGTCAGCCCGATCATGCGCGTGTTCAGGCGCTGGGCGACAGGCGCCGAGACCGGAACGCAGCGAAGGATACCCTCGCGGTCCTCGATGGCGATCTGCCGGCGCGACAACATGGCGAGCCGGTCGCTCTCGATGACGATGGCGCGCGTCAGCACCAGGGAGCTGGTCTCGATGCTGGGTTTCGGCGGATTGGCAAAGCCTGAAAAAAGCTTGTCGTGGGCGGCGCGGATCGGCGTTCCGGGCCGCTGCGCGACCCAATCCATCGCCGCAAGGTCCTCCAGTTCGGCGCCCTTTCCGGCAGTGAAAAGCGGATGGCCGGGCCGGGCGACGATCGCATAGGGGTCCTCGAACAGCTGTTGCGTCCGCAAACCCTGCAGATCGCTGCCGCTGCGCAGTGCGCCGATCAGGATGTCGCAGAGGCCGGCGCGCAAATGCTGCGACAGCGTCTCATAGGATCCATCGGTGATCTCTACCCTCGCCTTCGGATGCCGTTCGAGCAGACTGTTGATCGCCCGGCCGAGAAGCAGCGTGCGGGCGAGCGGCAGGCTGGCAATTTTCAGGCGGCCCTCCATCCGTCCTTCGAGTTCGCGCAGTTCGTCGCGCGCCTGGTCGAGTTCGGCGAGCGCAATCTGCCAACGCAGCGCCAGCCGCCTGCCGACGGCGTTGGGCGTTATGCCGCTGGCGCCGCGGCTGAAGATCGCCCTGCCCAAGGTCTCCTGCAGCCCATGCGCAAGCCGGTGCAGAGCGCCCGGTGAAACCTCGTTGCGGCGGGCCGCCTCGGTGATCGACCCGGCATTGGCGAGCGCGATCAATGCCTTGATCTGCCTCAAGGTGATCCTTTCCAGGCATCGGGCGACCAGCGAGGCATCCCGCTGCGACGCGGCGCCGAGCGCCTGCGCCAGGGCTGCGGAGAACTGGCTCTCCATGCGTTCCAGCCGATGCCGCAGCACCTCGCCGGCCGGCGTCGGCTGGCTGCCCGCCGCATGGCGCGTCAGCAGCGCCGCGCCGAATTGCTCCTCGATGCCGGCGACGGCCACGGAAATGGCCGGCTGCGAAATGTTCGCCTGCGCCGCCACGCGGTTGAGGCTGCCGATCTCGCAGATACGCGCGAACAGCCGCAAATGGCGAAGGTTAAGACCTGTCTCCTCGATCATCGGCGAAACCTGATTCACAAAAAACTATAACTTGGCGTGGCTTTCGTATTAGCACGACGCCTCCGATCCATGCCACTTCGCTCTTCGACAAATCGAGAGAGGAGCGATAATGCCCGGTAAAACGGCGCTGGTTGTCAGCGCGCATTCAGCAGACTTCGTATGGCGCGCCGGCGGCGCGATCGCGGCCCACACAGAACAAGGCTACGCGGTCACCGTCGTATGCCTGTCCTTCGGCGAGCGCGGCGAGTCCGCCAAGCTGTGGCGCAAGCCCGGCATGACGCTGGATACGGTGAAGGCCGACCGTCAGCGGGAAGCCGAAAACGCGGCAAAAGCGCTCGGCGCCGAGGATATCCGATTTTTCGACCTCGGCGACTACCCCATGCAGATCACGCCGGAAGCTTTCGACAGGCTGGTGGACGTCTACCGGGAGATCCGCCCAGAGTTCATGCTGACCCATTCGCGGCAGGATCCGTACAATTTCGATCACCCCATGGCGACGGACTTCGCCCAGCACGCCAGGGTGATCGCCCAGGCGCATGGCCACAAGCCGGAAACGAAGATCATCGGCGCGCCGCCGGTCTATCTGTTCGAGCCGCACCAGCCCGAGCAGTGCAACTGGAAGCCGAACTTCATGCTCGACATCACCGCGGTGTGGGAGAAGAAACTGGCGGCCATCAAATGCATGGAAGGCCAGGAGCATCTCTGGGAATATTATACCCGCGTCGCCCAGCAGCGCGGGGCGCAGGCCTCCCGCAACTCCGACTACAAGATCACCTACGGTGAAGCCTACGAAGCCGTCTTCCCGCATGTTACCGGCACGCTCGGTCATGGGGCGCTGGCCAACGGAGCATCGGCATGAGCGTCGTCCGTCGCAACATCGCACGCACCGACCTCGCCATTGTCGACGCCCTCGCCAGCTGTGGAACCGCCACCGTCCATGAGGCGATGGGCCGGACCGGCCTGATGCAGTCTTACATGCGGCCGATCTGGCGCGGCGCCCGCGTGGCGGGAAACGCCGTCACCGTCTCGGTGGCGCCGGCCGACAACTGGATGATCCATGTCGCAGTCGAACAGTGCCGCGAAGGCGACATTCTCGTCGTCGCGCCGACCTCGCCCTGCGACGCAGGCTATTTCGGCGAGCTTCTGGCGACTTCGCTCAAGGCGCGCGGCGTGCGCGGCCTGATCATCGAAGCCGGCGTCCGCGATGTGATGGAACTTGAGGAAATGGGCTTCCCCGTCTGGTCGAAGCACATATCGGCGCAGGGAACCGTCAAGGGCACGCTCGGCTCGGTGAACGTTCCGATCGTCTGCGCCGGAGCACTGGTCAATCCGGGCGACGTCATCGTCGCCGACCAGGACGGCGTCATGGTCGTGCCTCGCGAACAGGCCGGCAAGGCGCTGGAGCTTTCGCAGACGCGTCTCGACAAGGAAGCCAAGACGCGGGCGCGGCTGGCGGCCGGCGAGCTTGGCCTCGACATTTACGGCATGCGCGACGCCTTGGCCGCCAAGGGTTTGCGCTACCTGGACTGACAAGAACGAACGCTGCCTGCGGCATTGTCCGACGAGCAGCGTCATCGGGAGGAAAGATGACGAAGATTGCCATGATCGGCTTCGGTGAAGCCGCGCAATCCATTGCCGCGGGCCTCAAAGGCCGGCCGGGGCTGGAGCTATCCGCCTTCGACCTGCGCTTCGCCGATCCGGCAGCCGCGCCGGCGCTTGCCAAGGCAGCGGCCGAGCGCGCTGTGACAGCACTGGACGACATTTCCGGCATCGCGCCCGCCGACATCGTGCTGTCGCTGGTCGTCGGCTCGGCCACCCGCGCGGCGGCAGCGTCGGCGGCTGAGCATATGCGAGACGGCGCGGTCTATATCGACCTGAACTCCGTCGGTTCGGAAACCAAGCAGATCGCGGCAAGCGAGATCACCCGCGGCAAAGGCAGCTTCATCGACGGCGCCGTCATGGCTCCGGTGCCCCGCCATGCCGAGAAAGTGCCCATCGTGATGGCCGGAGAGCGTGCCGGCGAGATGGCCGAACAACTCAACGCACTCGGCATGAATGTCGAGGCGGTCGGCGACACGCCCGGCCAGGCCTCCGCGCTCAAGATGATCCGGTCGGTGATGATCAAGGGCATCGAAGCCCTGCTGATCGAGGCCCTGACTTCGGCTGAAAAGGTGGGCGTTACCGAGCGCATCCTGGATTCGGTCCAGGAGTCCTTCCCCGGGCTGAACTGGCGCGAAATCGCCGACTACTATTTGTCGCGCACGTTCGAGCATGGCGCACGGCGGGTGACCGAAATGACGGAAGCCGCCAACACGATCGAGTCGCTCGGCCTTGACGCGCATATGTCGCGCGCCGCCTGCAAGACGATCGGCTCGGCCCATCTGGCGCTGAAGGACAAGGGGCTGGCCTTCACCGACGGCTATCGCGGCTTCGTGCCGGCATTGGCGGCAACTTTGGTCAGGGAGGTCTGACATGGACGGGATCATTCAATCCCTTGAGGTCATCTTCAGCCTGTGGGGCCTGGCGATGCTCGTCATCGGGGCGCTGCTCGGCATCGTCATTGGCGCCCTGCCCGGCCTCGGCCCGTCGATCGGACTCAGCCTGCTCATCCCCTTCACCTACAATCTCGGGCCGGAACTCAGCATGCTGCTGATGATCTCGCTCTACACATCCGCCGAATATGGCGGTTCGATCAGCGCCATTCTGTTGTCGACGCCCGGCACCGCGGCGGCGGCGGCCACCGTCATCGACGGTTATGCGATGGCGCGGAAAGGCAAGGCGAACGAAGCGATTTCGATTTCGCTCACCGCCTCGACGGTCGGCGGCGTGCTGGGCGGGCTTGCCCTTCTGCTGCTCGCCATGCCGCTGGCGAAACTGGCATTGCAGTTCGGTCCCGCCGGATATTTCGCGGTCGGGCTGTTCGGCCTCTGCTCCGTCGCGGCGCTGTCCGGCGGCTCGCTGATGAAGGGGCTGATCTGCGCCGCCTTCGGCCTGGCGCTCGCCACGGTCGGCATCGATCCGATCGCCGGCACGCCGCGCTTCACGCTGGGCATGTACCAGCTTTACGAGGGCGTGCCCTTCCTCGCCGCGCTGATCGGCCTTTTCGCCGTGTCGGAGGCGATGGTGATGCTGGAAAACCGGGCAACTGCCGCCCCCATCATCAAGGACAAGGTCGGCCACGTCTTCATGTCGATGGCGCTGTGGAAGAAAACCTGGCGCACCATGCTGTCGGGGTCCGTCATCGGTACCCTGCTCGGCATCCTGCCCGGCGTCGGCGGCAACATCGCCTGCTGGGTGGCGCGCGACTATGCCCGCGCCCGCGATCCGCATCCGGAAGAATACGGCCACGGCTCGGCCAACGGCATCGCCGCGCCGGAAGCCGCCAACAACGCGACCGTCGGCGGCGCGCTGGTGCCCTTGCTGGCGCTTGGCGTGCCCGGTTCGCCGACCACCGCCATCATGGTCGGCGCGCTGATCATGCACGGCCTGCATCCGGGTCCGCAACTGTTCACCGATGCGCCGACGCTCGTCTACGCGATTCTGTTCGGCGTCATCATCGCCTCGCTCGTCCAGTACATTGCCGGGTCGCTGTTCCTGCCGATTATGGCCAAGACGGTGTTGCTGCCCGACGCGGTCATCGCGGTCGGCATCATGGCCTTCGCGGTGCTGGGCGCCTTCGCCATCCGCAATCTGATGTTCGACGTCTATCTGATGCTCGGCTTCGGCGTGATCGGCTACCTGATGAAGAAATTGGATTTCCCGGTGCCGCCTGTGATCCTGGCCATGGTGCTCGGCTACCTGATCGAATCCAACTACCGGACGGCGCTGGTGTCGTCGCAGGGCGATCACATGATCTTCGTGACCGACCCGATCAGCCTGCTGTTCCTGGTTCTGAGCGTGGTCAGCCTGGCGGTACCGCTGTGGCGCGGGTTCCGCAAGCGCAGCCTCGGCCGCGCCATTCAAAAGACGGAGGCGGCCGCGGGAGGCGCGCCTTCCCTGAAATCAATGGAGGAGTAGACGATGAAAATGACAAGACGATCGCTTGGTTCGCGGCTGATCACCGCAGCGCTCTGCGCAACGCTCGGCCTTTCCACGGCCATGATGCCGGTGGCCGCGACCGCCGCTGGCTTTCCTGAAAAATCGGTGACGCTGGTCGTATGGTCCGGCGCTGGAGGAGCGCTGGACACTTACGGCCGCAAGCTGGCTGAGCTGCTCGAGAAGCAGGTCGGCTGGAGCGTCAAGGTTGACAACCGCCCGGGCGGCAGCGGCGCGGTCGGCGTCTCGCAGATCATGAACCAGCCGGCGGACGGCTATAACATCCTGGTGCTGACCGGCACACTGACCTTCGGCATCGCGCAAGGCCTGATTCCGTTCAAGATCGACGATCTGCGTCTGCTGCGCGCCATGCAATCGGAGCCGTCTTCACTCGCGGTTCTGGCTGACAGCCCGCTCAAGTCGGTCGATGACTTCGTCAAATACATGAAGGAAAATCCCAACGGCCTGAAGGTCGGCGGCCATGCGCCGGGCGGCTTCCACCAGTACATGCTCTACCAGCTGATGAAGCAGGGTGGCTTCGAGAGCGGCTGGATCCCGCATGACGCCTCCGGCAAGGTGACGCTCGGCCTGCTTGGCAAGCATCTCGACGCCGCCATGATGACCCCTTCCACGGGTCTGTCGCAGGTCAAGAGCGGCGAAATCCGCCTGCTCGGCGTTTCCACGCCCGAGCGCACGGAATTCCTGCCCGATACGCCGACCTTCAAGGAACAAGGCTACAACCTCGAAGATTCGATCTGGCGCGGCATCGCGGTCAAGGCCGGCACCCCGGACGATACCGTCAATGCCATTCAGGCCGCCATCGACAAGGTCACGGCCTCGGAAGACTGGAAGAAATTCCAGACCGAGCAGCTGCAGGACAGCCCCGACTGGAAGGAAGAGGAATTCACCAAGCGCGCCAAGGGCGAGCTTGAAAGCCAGACGGAATTCCTGAAGGCCAGCGGATACATAAAATGACCGGCGAAACGTCGACAGCTTCGACGGCGGAGCCCTTCCCCACCGGGGGAAGGGCAAAGCCCGGCACCCATTTCTGGCAGAACGCCATCGCGGCCTGCGTCAGCCTGGCCTGGAACGCGGCCGTTCTCGTCCTCAGCCTCGAACTGCCGGAAGGGCATTCGCGTGGCGATCTCGGCCCCGGCGCACTGCCGATGCAGATCGCGATACTCGGACTGCTGGCCTCGGCGGTCTATCTGGTCCAGGTCCTGCGCGGCATGGATTTCGGCGGCGCCGACGGCAAGGTCGATGTGCCGCGCGTCGCCGGCCTGATCGGCCTGTTCATAGCCGCTTCGGTGAGTTCGGCATGGATCGGCCTCGCCGTGTCGCTCGGTCTCGCCACGGGGCTGGCGACGCTGCTTTTCACCGGCGAAAAACTCTTGCTGCGGGCCGTATTGACCGGCGTCGGCTTCTGGGCGATCGCCTATGTCATCTTCGGCATGTTGCTGGACCTGCCCCTGCCCTGACGGTGCGATCAAGGAAGACAAGACAATGGTATCTGACGGAATTGCCTGCATCATGATGCGCGGCGGCACGTCCAAAGGCGGGTATTTCCTTGCCGAGGACCTGCCGCGGGACAAGGCGGAGCGCGACAGGCTTTTGCTGCGCATCATGGGCTCGCCCGATCCGCGCCAGATCGACGGCATCGGCGGCGCCGACCCGCTGACCAGCAAGGTGGCGGTGGTGCGCAAGTCCGAGCGGCCTGGCATCGATGTCGACTATCTGTTCCTGCAGGTCTTCGTCGACCAGCCGCTGGTTTCCGACAGCCAGAACTGCGGCAATATCCTGGCCGGGATCGGCCCTTTCGCCATCGAGCGCGGGCTGGTTGCTCCAGTCGAGGGCGAGACGCCGGTGACCATCTTCATGGAAAACACCGGCCAGACGACCGTTGCGCGGGTTCGCACCAAGGACGGCAAGCCGGTCTACGAGGGCGACGCATATATCGACGGCGTGCCGACGCCCGCCTCGCCGATCTATCTGAGTTTCTCCGATGCCGCCGGCTCAAGCTGCGGCGCGCTGCTGCCGACCGGCTCGGCCCTGACGGAGATCGACGGCGTCGAATGCACGCTGATCGACAACGGCATGCCGGTCGTGGTGATGCGTGCGGCGGATTTCGGGCTGACCGGCTACGAGACCCGCGCCGAGCTGGAAGCGGCTGCCGAGGTCAAGGCGCGGGTGGAAAAAATCCGCCTTCAGGCCGGCCCGCTGATGAACCTTGGCGACGTGTCGGAAAAGTCGGTCCCGAAGATGACCCTGGTGGCCGCGCCCAAGAATGGCGGCGCCATCATGACGCGGAGCTTCATCCCGCATCGCGTGCACGCCTCGATCGGCGTGTTCGGCGGCTTGAGCGTGGCGACCGCCTGCCTGTTGCCGGAAAGCCCGGCCTACAGCCTGGCATCCCTGCCTGAAGGCCGCGAGAAGATGGTTGCCGTGGAGCACGCCAGCGGCCAGATGGAGATCGTGATGCGGACCGATGACAGCCAGCCCTACGGACTGGGCGAATCCTCGATCGTCAGCACATCGCGCAAACTGTTCGAGGGGCGGGTGTTCGGCTGAGAGCCAAGGCCGGGACGGCCGCCCGGCCTCTGCCCAAGGGCCTTCGCCCGAAAGCCGCGCTTCCGCACCAGAGCCCTTGATGATTATACGGAAGCATTCGACAGTCGCATCATCGCCAACCGAATGTTTCCGTCAAAACCCGGCGCGCTAAGCCTGCCGTGGCCGCGCCATATCGTTGGTGCCCTCGGCGTCGGGCGCCAGGCCATAGCTCATCCGGCGCATCTGTTCGATGACGCGCGCCATTTCCTCGTCGGACAGCACCGGCGGTTCGCCGAGCGTCAGCGCCTGGACATACATGCGCGACAGCGTCTCGACCTCGATTGCCAGCCAGAGCGCTGCCTCGAGGTTCTTTCCCAGCGATATCTGGCCATGCTGACCGAGCAGGCAGGCGAGCCGGTCCTTCAGCGCGACGAGCGCGTTGTCGGAAAGCGCCTGGGTGCCGAAAGTCGCGTATTCGGCGCAGCGGATGGTCGTGCCGCCGGCGACGCCGGTCATGTAATGGAAGCTCGGTATCGTCTTGTGGTGGCAGGCGAGCGTCGTCGCATAGACCGAATGGCAGTGCAGCACGACATCGATGTCGTCCCGCGCTTTCAAGATATCGCGATGGAAGCGCCATTCGGAAGAGGGCCGGCGGCCGAGATAGGTGCCGTCGAAATCCATCTCGACAATGTCTTCCGGCGTCATCGTATCGTAGGGCAGGCCGGACGGGGTGATGAGGAAGCCCTTGCCGACGCGCAGCGAAAGATTGCCGGCAGTGCCCTGGTTGATTCCGCTGGAGTTCATCTTGCGGCAGATGGCCACCATCTCTTCGCGCTGCGCTCTGTCACTCATCGTCAAAATCCTTCGCTTGCACTTGCAATCATGGTTATCCGCCCTGCCCGCGCGTTGCGCGGCATGAGCTGTCCTAGTCCATCCTGAAGACGTTTTGCAGCGGCACCACGACCGGCTCGGCGCGGTCGTCGTACTGCATCACATCCGCCATGAATTTCCACCAGCGGCGGTTGATGTCCGTCTGCGGCAGGCTGTCCATCGCATGGTTGTCGGCGCGGACCAATGTCGCGAACAGATGGTTGGTCTCCGGGTCGAGCCAGATCGTGTAGTCGGAAATGCCGGCCTCGCGCAGCGCGGCGGTCATTTCCGGCCAGATCTCGTCATGCCGCTTCTTGTATTCGTGCGCCTGGCCCGGATTGAGGACCATGCGGAAGGCAATGCGTTCGGGCATCAGATGATGCCCCCGCCGCCGCCCGAGACGGCAGGCCTTTCCGCAGCGACCCTGGCCCGGTAGCCCGAGGCGCGATAGGTCGCGACGGGGTCGATAGCGCCGCCGGACTTCAACCGCGACATGGCCAAGATTGGCTCGACATCGGTGCGGTAGGCGGCCTTCAGCGTCTGCGTCGCCATCAGCGCGTCGTTGTCGTCCTGATGCGCCTCGAGCGCCTTCCGGTCGACCAGCAGCGCCTGCGCATAGGCGCGCTGCACCTCGACGGCCGACAGCATCAGGCTTTCGATGGGGTCGGTGACATTGTGGCTCTGGTCCAGCATGTGGGCGGGGTTGAAACCCTCCGCGCCCGCCAGCTCGGCATCGACCAGCTCGTTGAAGACGAGGAACAGCCGGTACGGGTCGATAGACCCGGCGTCGAGGTCGTCGTCGCCATATTTGCTGTCATTGAAATGGAAGCCGCCCAGCTTGCCGAACTGGATCAGCCGCGACACGATCATCTCGATGTTGACGTTCGGCGCATGGTGGCCGAGATCGACCAGGCAGAAGGCCTTCGGCCCCAGCTCCTTGGCGATCAGGTAGTTGGTGCCCCAATCCTGCACAACGGTGGAATAAAAGGCCGGCTCGTACATCTTGTGTTCGGTGAACAGCCGCCAGTCGTCCGGCAGCGCCGCATAGATCTCATGCATCGAATCCAGATACCGGCGGAAGGCCTTGGCGAAATTGACTTGTCCGGGAAAATTCGAGCCGTCGCCGATCCAGACGGTCAGCGCTTTCGACCCAAGTTCCCTGCCAATCCCGACGCATTCGACGTTGTGCTCGACCGCCTGGCGGCGCACCGCCGCGTCGGCATGGCTGAGCGAGCCGTATTTGTAGGAGTGCTTCTGGTCCGCCGCGTCGGAGAAGGTGTTGGAGTTCATCGCGTCGAAGCCGAGGCCGAAGCGCGACGCCGCCTGCTTGATGCGTTTCGGATCGGCCTTGTCCCACGGGATATGCAGCGAAACCGTCGGGGTCGCGCGGGTGAGCTGGGCGATGACGGCGCAGTCCTCGATCTTGTCGAAGACGTCGCGCGGTTCGCCCCCACCCGGAAAGCGGGCAAAGCGCGTGCCGCCGGTGCCGACACCCCAGGACGGGATGGCGACGCCGAAAGCGCCGACTTTTTCCAAAATGGCATCTATGGCGATGCCGCGCCGGTCGAGCTGTTCGCCAAGCGCGGCATAGTCGGCCCGCAAATTGTTCTCGCGCTCCGCGTTGCTCTGCTCGACGGCGTCGGCTGCGATCATCGTTTCCATGTCATTCCTCCGGCGTGGTTCACCACGCAAATGTCCTCAAGAGAAAATTGGGCGTAGCGCCATGCTCCGCGTAGAGCCCCGCCTTTTCGGCCTGCGAACTCTCCGCCAGTATTCCCGTGGTCACCAGGGTCGTCGCCATGCCGGCGCCCTGCCCGCCGGCAATGTCGTGTTCGATGCTGTCACCGACACAGACGACGCGCGCCGGGTCCGGATTGCCGAGCAAGTCGAGCGCGGCGGCATAGATTTCGGGAAACGGCTTGCCGATCCACGTCACCGGGCCGCCAAGCTCGGCATAAAGTTCAGCGATGCGCCCGGAACCGAAGCGGCGTCCGCCATGGGTCAGGATGACCTTGTCGGGGTTGGTGCACAGGCATTGCGCGCCCCGCGCCGCCGCCGGTTCGAGCAGGCGGCGGTAATGGTCGAGATCGTAGCGGTCGCTCTCGCTGCCGGAAATCAGCACCATGTCGGCATCCGCGCCGTGTGTAGTGGCGGTCAGCGGCAGCCCTTCAATGGCGGAGTGGTCGCTGTCGCGCGCAATCAGCAGGCAACGCATGCCGGGCTTTCCGGCCAAGGAGGCTTGCAGCGATCGCCACGCCACCTCGCCCGAGGAGAGGAAATGATCCCAGCTTCCCGCCTCAAACCCGAGCCTCAGCAGGCGCGCTTCGTTGGGCGTCGCGCGCTTGCCCGAATTGGATAGCAGCAGGATGCGCTTGCCCTCGCCCTTGAGCCTGCTCAGCGTTTCCACCGCACCGGCATATGGCCCGACGCCGTCCAGCAACACACCGAACTGGTCGAGCACGAAGATGTCGAATTTCTCGGCGAGCTCACGGACACCGGAAAGCATCGGAACTGACAGCGTCTGCATCACAACTCTCCCACCGCGCCAAGCCCGGCCAAAGCCAGGCGCGCCGCGCCGGCTGCCGCCTCCTCCGACTGCGCCGGGATAAAGGGAACGCCGGTATTCCGTTGACGGATCGCCGTCCAGGTTGGGTTGGTGGCACCACCGCCGACTGTCCGGACCGAGCGAAGCCGCGGCGCGCGCAGTTCGGTCAATCGTGCATAGCCCTGCTTTTCGATGCTGGCGATGCCTTCAAGCATGGCTTTCAGGAATTCCGCATCGTCGGCGGGACGTGGCGTCAGGCGCGGTGGACAGGCCGGGTCCATGACCGGAAAGCGCTCTCCGGCCTCCAGCAGAGGATAGAAATCGAGAGCGGTGACTGTCGCCGGGTCGATCATGGCGGAGAGGCGCGCGATCTCCTCGGCCGGGAAAAAATGCGCCAGCACCTTGCCGCCGGTGTTCGACGCGCCGCCGGCCAGCCACATGCCATTGATGCGGTGGCTGTAGATGCCGTATTCGGCGGCGAAGACGGGCCTGTCGCTGAGCAACTTCAGCGTCAGCGTCGAGCCAAGGGAGGTGACGCCGTCGCCCGGCCTGTCCGCACCCGTGGCCAGGAAGGCCGCGCAGCCGTCGGTAGTGCCCGCCACGATAACGACGTCGGGCGAAAGACCAAACGCGCGAGCCATCGCTGGATCGATGGTCTCGATCGGCGCGCCGGGGGTCACGACGCGCGGCAGCAAATCCATGCGCAAGCCCGTCGCCGCCATCCAGTCCGGCCAACAGCGCTCGATTGGGTCATAGCCGGTCTTCAGCGCGTTGTTCTCGTCGGTCGTGCCGAAATGGCCGGCAAGGCGGCCGGCGATCCAGTCGGCCTGATGCAGGATTCTTGCAACGCCCGGCACGGACTGGAAGACCAGCGCCTTGGCGAGACCCGAGGTTGGACCGTGTGCGGCGCTGTCGGGCGGGATCAACGGGGCGATGCGGGCGAGCAAGGCGTCGTCGGCCACCCGCGCGTCATACATGAGAGGCGCGGCCAGCGGCGTGCCGGCCTCATCCACGGGCAGAAGCGTGCCGGAGGTTGCATCGATTGCGATCGCACCGACCGTCGGACGGTCCACATCAGCCAGCACATTCTGAAGCGCCATCTCGACGGCCCGCCACCATTCGCGCGGGTCACTCGCGCCATCTTGAACTGATGGCAGTTTCGCCGCTCCCTGCGCGACGATCTCGAACGCGGCATTCATCGCCACGGCGCGGGCGCCGGACGTACCAAGGTCGATGCCGATGGCGAGCCGCGCGGTCATTGTTCAGGCAATCTTTTGCGCAGCGCCGGCAGAACTAGCTTTGCGCGCAAGCTGCTGCCGGTATTTCTCGGCGTCCCAATCGGTCAGTTGCAGATATTCATCCGGCGTCAGCACCCTTACCCGCGCATCGGCGGGCAGCCGCGCGGCGACGTCGGCGAGGCAGCGGACCATGGCGTCGGCGCCGGGCGGCGCGTCGTTCCGCATCAGGACCCCCATGCCGGGAAAGACAATCGAGACGGGCGGCGCGCCGAAACGCTCGGCAACCGCCTTGGCGTTTTCTCCCGGCCGGGCGATCGCAGGACCGTCGCCCAGGAAAATGATATGGTCCGGGTACATCGCCCTGCCCGCGGCGCGCGCGGCGCTGACCGGGTCGGTCGCCACAGCATGGGCGGCCTGCGACGCCGGCAGGCGGTAGTCCGCTCCGGCCAGTTCGGGCAGTCGCTCCAAATCGGCAGGCGGGGTCAAGCGTGGTTCGATGCGAAGCCGGTTCTTCACCTCCGCCAGCAGCGCTTCAGCTCTCGCGACCGTATCCGCCGCGACAACCAGCCCGTGATTGGCGAGAATGAGAACGTCCGGGCCTGACGTGCTGTTTTCCGCGATGGCGAGCGCCAGCGGCAGGCCTGGCCGCGCATAGGGCACATAAGCCCAGTTGAGGCCTTCCAGCCGGGGCGTGACCTGTTCGATGCAATCCTTGCGCACGGCGTGGGCGATGGTATCGACGCAGTGGACGTGCAGCACGACGCGCTGCGGCATCAGCGCATGGACAGTCGTCTCGATGGACGGCCGCAGGCCCGACGGGTTCAGCGATGCGATGGTGAAGCGATGCGCCTGCTCGGCTGCCGGATCGACGGAATGCACGGCGTCGAGCAGAGGCTCGATCTCGACCGGCACCATGATCCTGCGCTCCAGCGCATGCGCCAGCCATGTGCCGGACGCCTTGATCCAAAGCGTGCCGTCGATCTTCAGCGAGGTGTTGCCGCCGGCGCCCTGGGTGAGCAATGGATCGGCGCCGATACGCGCCGACAGCGCTTCAAGTTCGGCCAGTTCGGCTTGCCAGTCGGCCGCATCCGGCATGGCTGGAATTCCTTTCGGGTCATTCAGTTTCGGCCAGCCGCCTTCGGGCGGATAAAAAAGGGGACGCGCGGACGCGTCCCCTCTCCAACATCAGAAGTCGAAGTTGTTGATGTTTTCCTTGGTGAAGACGGTCGGCGCGCCGAGCAGGATCTCCGAGCCGTTGATGACGGAGAGATCGCCGAGCTTGCCGGCTTTCACAGTCGTGCCACCGGGCGCCAGGGTGCCGTCGGCGACGGCGCGCAGCACATAGGCGGCCGCATAGCCGAGATCGACCGGGTTCCACAGCACCACCGACTTCACGCAATCGGCCGACACGTATGGCTTCATCGCGTTGGGCGTGGCGAGGCCGACAACGGCGATCTTGCCGCATTTGCCAGCCTGGGTCACGGCGTCGGCCGCCGCCGGCGTCGCCACGCTGGTCATGCCGAGGATGCCCTTGAGCTCATCGCCATACTTGTTGATCAGCGTGTTCGACTGGTTGAAGGACAGGATGTTGTCTTCCTGCGCTTCGACCGTTTCCAGCCACTTCATCTTCGGATGGCACTTGGCCTGATAGGCTTCCATCTCGGAGATCCAGCGCGCCTGGTTCGGCGTGGTGAAGGTCGAGGTGACAATGGCGAACGCGCCGTCCTCGCCGATCTCGGCCGCGGCGGAATCGATCATCGCCTTGGCGATGCCGTTGAACTCGGCCTGGTTGACGAACCACTGGCGGGCGTCCGGCGTCGAGTTGGCGTCGTAGCCGACCACATTGATGCCGGCCGCGAGCGCCTTCTTCAGCACCGGGGCGATGGCGACCGGATCGTTGGCGGCGAACAGGATGCCGTCAACGCCGCTGGTGATGTAGTTGTCGATCAGCGTGATCTGGTCGTCGATGTTGGCCTTCGAGGGACCGTCGGTCTTGGCGTTCATGTTGCCCATCTCCTTGGCGGCATCGGCGATGCCCTTGGAGGTGGCGTTGAAGTAGCCGATGCCGACGAGCTTCGGCACATCGACGACGGTCAGCGTCTTGCCCTTGCGGTCGGGCGCATTGGTCGGCTGGCCGCCATCGTACGGCTTGGCGGCGGCGGTTGCCGGCGTCGCGTCGCAGGCGAGCGGATTGGTCGGCAGGTCGTCACCGCCGGTCCAGGTCGATTGGGCGTAGCTGATGCTTGTCGAGACGGACAAAGCCAGCAGCGTCGAAAGAACGATGTTACGCATGTTTCCTCCTCCATGAATTCGTCCGGACACTTGAGAGCGGCAGTGATGGACGGTTACTTCCAGATTATCGAGTGCCGCTCCTCTCGAAGAGATTGCTGGCGAGGATCGCCAGGATGAGAACCGCGCCTATCAGCATGATCGTGCCATCGCCTTTGACGCCGGCAAGCGACAGCCCATTCTTCAGCGCCTGAATGAGGCAAAGGCCGATGACGGTGCCGAGGATGGTCCCTCGCCCGCCGAAGATCGACGTGCCGCCGAGCACCACGGCCGTGATGGCGTCCAGTTCGATGCCGGTGCCCATGTCGGAGCGCGTGGTCGAAACGCGCGACACGAAGATGACGCCGGCAAGTGCCGCCGCGAAGCCTGACGCCGTATAGAGCGCCAGCTTGGTGTGCTCGACAGACAGGCCGGAGAAGCGGCTGGCGACTTCGTTGGAGCCGATGGCGTAGACCGTGCGGCCCCAGCGCGTATACGCCAGGATGATTGATGCCAGGACCGCCGCCAGCAGAAGAATCCAGAGTTGCGTCGGCACGCCCAGCACCTCGCCCTGCCCCAGCACGTAGAACCATTCCGGATAGCCGCGCACCGAGCGCGCCTGGCTGATGCCTTCGGCAAGGCCGCGATAAAGCGCCAGCGTCGCCAGGGTCGCGATCAGCGGCGGCACGTTGAAGCGAGTGATGATCAGCCCGTTGCAGAAACCGGCGAAGCTGCCGACCGCAATGGCGGCACATGCGGCAACTGCGAGCGGCATGCCGACATTCTGCCAGAACACGCCGGTCAGGATCGCGGTCAGGCCGAGGATCGAGCCGACCGAAAGGTCGATGCCGCCGGTGGCGATGACGAAGGTCATGGCGATGGCGATCAGCCCAATCTCGGTCATCAGGCGGCCCTGGTTCAGCAGGTTGCTGACTGTGAAGAACCGGTCGGACTGGAACGACAGCACGATCAGCACGGCGACCAGCAGCAGCGCCAGTAGTGTTTCGTGCCGGAAGATGGATTTGACGGTCATCGATGCGCCCCTCATGCCCGGCCGCGCCGGCGCAGCATGTCGGCCAGCACCGTCGCAAGGATCAGCAGGCCGATGACGGCGCGCAGCCAGTAGGCCGAGACATTGACGAAGATGAGCGCCGAACCGATGGTGGCGAACAGGATCGTCGCCAGGGTCGAGCCGATCACCGTGCCGGTTCCTCCCAGGATCGAAACGCCGCCGATGACGGATGCGGTGATCACCGTCAGTTCCAGATTGGGCGGCACCGTCGACTGGATGACCTGCAGCTGCGTCGCGAACAGGATCGTCGCCAGCCCGGCGAATGCGCCGTGAATGGCGAAGACCGCCACGGTGCGTCGCTCGGTCGGGATGCCCGTGGCGAGTGCGGCTTCCGGATTGCCGCCGATGGCATAGAGCGAGCGGCCGAATGCCGAATAGCGCATCCACAGCGCCGCCAGGATCGTCAGGACCACCATGGCGATGATCGGCACCGGCAGGCCGAGCAGCCTTTTCTGC
Organism: Mesorhizobium sp. BE184; assembly: GCF_031457045.1. Taxonomy (NCBI): domain Bacteria; kingdom Pseudomonadati; phylum Pseudomonadota; class Alphaproteobacteria; order Hyphomicrobiales; family Phyllobacteriaceae; genus Mesorhizobium; species Mesorhizobium sp. BE184. The sequence goes on along the minus strand of NZ_JAVDVU010000001.1, from coordinate 742,295 downwards.
GCGATCAGGAATTCCGGCGGCAGGCCGCTGATCCAGGTGCCGCCGGTGACACTGATCAGACCGCCGCGCAGGATGGACAGCGCGCCCAGCGTGACCACGATGGAGGGTATGCGCGCATAGGCGACCAGCACGCCGATGACGCTGTTGATGGCCATGCCGACCAGCACCGGCGCGAACCACGCCACCCAGACCGGATAGCCGGCGACCGCCAGCGTGCCGGAGATGGTCGCCAGCACGCCGATCAGCGCGCCGACCGATACGTCGATATGGCCGGTGATGATGACCATGGACATGCCGATGGCGGCGACGGCGATATAGGCATTGCCGGCGAAGATGGAGGTCAGATTGTTGGTGCTGATGAAGCGCGGGTTCACCATTGTCACGACGATGAACAGCGCGACGATAGCCGTCAGAACCACCAGTTCCTGGCCATAGTCGGAAACCAGCCGCCGAAGCGCACCTGGCCGCTGCAAGCCTGTCCGCGGCCGCACTGGAGGCAAATCAATCCCGGTCATCGCCATTACGCCGCCTCTCCCGTCTCGAGCCTGGTCATGGCGGCGCCGACACGCTCGGGCGTCGCCTCGGCGCGGTCCAGCACTCCCGTCACCCGGCCGCCATTCATCACCAGCAGCCGGTCGCTCATGCCGAGCACTTCCGGCAGTTCGCTGGAGATCATCAGGATAGCGACGCCCTGCTTGACCAACTCGCCCATGATGGTGTGGATCTCGGCCTTGGCCCCGACATCGACGCCCCGCGTCGGTTCATCGAGGATCAGGACCTTCGGATTGGTCTGCAGCCATTTGGCGATGACCACCTTCTGCTGGTTGCCGCCGGACAGCTCGCCGACCGGCTGTGCGATGCTGCGGCAGCGGACGCCAAGCCGCTTGACCGCATCCAGCGCGCGCTGCGCCTCGGCGCCAGCCTTGATGAAGATGCCGGACGACACGTCCTCGATGGAGGCCATCGAGACATTCTTGCGGATTGCCATCGACTTGACGAGACCTTGCAGGCCGCGGTCCTCCGGCACATAGGCGATGCCGAGATCGCGCGCCTGCCGCGGCGAGGCGATGCGGACGGGCTTGCCGTCGAGCAGGATTTCTCCAGAGGTCGCGGGCGTCATGCCGAACAGGGTCAATGCCAGTTCGGTGCGGCCGCTGCCGACCAGTCCGGCAATGCCGAGGATTTCGCCCTTGCGCAGCGCGAAGGAGATATCGCGCACATGGCGGCCGTGATTGAGGTTCTTCACCTCCAGCACGGTTTCGCCGATCGCGGCTTCGGCCTTGGGAAACAGGCTGTCGATCGGCCGTCCGACCATCATCGAGACAAGTTCCCGCTCGTCGACCTCGCCGATGTCCCGGGTGCCGACATGCGCGCCGTCGCGCAGCACGGTGACGCGGTCGGCCAGCGCGAAGATTTCCGACATGCGGTGGCTGACATAGACAATGGCGACGCCGCGCTCGCGCAACTGCCGCACGACCGCCATAAGGCGCTGGACATCGGCCTCGACCAGCGAGGCCGTCGGTTCGTCCATGATGAGCACGCGAGCGTTCTTGCTCAGCGCCTTGGCGATCTCCACCCGCTGGCGCTGCGCGACCGAAAGGCTGAGCACCTTGGTATCGACGTCGAGATCGAACGTGTCGAGCTGGTCGAGAAGCTGGCGGGTGCGGGCGCGCACCTCGGGCCAATCGATGATGCCGAGCGCGGTGCGCGGGTAATGGCCGAGGAAGACATTTTCCGCCACCGTCATTTCCGGAAACAGCAGCAGTTCCTGATAGACGGTGGCGATGCCGGCGGCGGTCGCGTCGCGGGTCGAGGCGAATTTCATCTCCTTGCCATCGACCACGATGGTCCCGGCATCGGGCGTATAAAGCCCCGCCATCATCTTGATCAGCGTGGACTTGCCGGCGCCGTTTTCGCCGAGCAGCGCATGGACCTCGCCCGGACGCACGTCGAAGCTGACATCCTTCAAGACCTTCACGCCGACGAAGGATTTCGACATGCCGGTGAGGCTGACATAGGGGGCGGTCATGGATGCCTCCCCGCGTTGACATGCATGATCGAACCGGGAATGCCGATATCGAGATGAGCAAGAAGGGGGAAGTGCATCATGCGCGACGTCCCTCATTTACATTTGCCGAAGCACCTGTCTTCGCCGCCGCGCGGCCGCGCTCCGCCATGTCACGCCAGCGGTCACGATAAGCTTCCAGCCCCTCCAGCCGGCTCGCCTCAACCGCGATCGTCTCGTCCCTGAACGGCGCCAGGCCCAGCGCCTTGAAAGCGAGCGCCGCTGCTCCCGTGGCGGAGCCTTCGCTCATGGTCGAACGCACCACCGTCTGCGCCGGGCGCAACTGCGCCATCATGGCGGTGAACAGGTCGAGTTTCGCCAGCCCGCCATCGACGACGAGCAGATTATCCGAGCGGATCAGATCGAGCGACAGATCGGTCATCATGACAACGTACAGCGCCGCAACCGCCGCCCGCTCCTCGCCCTCGACATCGCCGCCGACGATATGGCCCTGCGTTTCCGGGAACGGGCCGCCCGCCGCCCATGACGGCATGGCGAAGACGCCGCGCCGCATGACCGCTTCCACCGTACCCCGCGAAATCGGCTTGCCCCAGCCGTCACTGATCAGATCGTATTCGCGCCCGCCCATGAAGCGGAGCGACGGCGCCGGCTCGCAATTCACCGTGACGTTGGAGATCATATCGCGCTCCGGGTCGAGCGCCTCCAGCGGACAGTCGAGATTGATGATGATGACCCAGGTGCCGGTGGACACCAGCGTAAAGCCGGTCAGGCCGGTCATGCGGTAATAGGCGAGCGCGGCGTTGGAATCGTGAACGCCATTGTGGACCGCGAGTTGGCGCGTGCTGCCATCGGCCAGCATGACCGTCGTCTCGCCGACGATGGCGCCGGCGGGCGCGATTTCGGGAAATTTCGCGCGCCAGCCCATACGGTCGACCAGCGAGGAGAAATCGCGCTTGAGCGGCGCCCAGAGCTGATTGTGCGCGCCGAGATAGGACCATTCCGCCAGCGGCCGACCGGTGAAATGCCAGACCCAGTATTGCGGGTAGCAGAGAATGGACTCGGTCGCCGAAAAGGCTGCCGGCTCTTCCGTTTCCAGCCAGTAGATGTGGCGGGCGATGGAGAAGCCGAGCGGCAGCCATGGCGTATAGGTCTCGGAGAAATCCGGCAGCAGCGGATCGATGACGGCGGCGATCGAAGGCGGGATCTCCTGCTCGTAATCGAGGATCGGATGCAGGAGATCCGGCCCGCGCACCAGCGCAAAGGCGCAGCCATGCGCCGATATCATCAGGCCGGTGACGCCATGCGCCTCCACGACATCGGCAAGCTCGCCTTTCATCCAGGCGAACAGGCGTTCGTCGTCGAGCACGCTGCGGCCGCGAAAATCATGCCAGACGGGCTTGGTCCGCCGCTCGTCCAGCAGCGATCCATCGGCTGCGAAAACGAACAGCTTGGAGTTCGTCTTGCCGAAATCGAAAACCGCCAGCGGACCCGTCATCCCCTGCCCCCATTCGAGGCTATGCGGAAAGTGACGCCGGCATTCTCCAGCATCTTGGCGTGTTGATCGGACAGGCCGTCATCGGTAATGAGCGTGCCGACGCGCGACAGCGGCAGCGCCACGTTGCGGGCGTGGATGGAGAACTTGCGGCTGTCGGCCAGCACGACGATCTGGTCGACATTGCGGCTGAGTTCCTGGATCGAACGCACCATCAGCGGGTGCGATTCCAGCAACCCCTCGGGGCTGATGCCCTGCGCGCCGAGGAAATACTTGGAGGCATAGAACGAGACCGGCTCCGCGTTCGAATAGATGACGCGCGGCTCGCGATACAATTCGCCCCCGGCGATGGTCAGGCTGCATTTGCCATGGTCGCCGAGATAGCCGGCGAGCGGCATGGAATTGGTGAACAGGCGAATGTTGCGGTCGGCCAGCTTGACGCCGAGATGGAAACAGGTCGATCCGCCATTGACGATCACCGCGTCGCCATCGGCCACCATGGTGGCTGCCAGTTCGGCGATCAGGCGCTTTGCATCGACGGCCAGGTCGCGATTTTCGTCATAGGGACGGGCGAAGGCGGTTCCCAGTGCGGCGCCGTCGAGAGCCGAGACACCGCCATAGACTTTGCGCGCCTCGCCGGACTCGTCGATCTTGTCGATATCGCGCCGCACCGTCGCGGCCGAGACGCCGAGATGTTCCTGCAGCTCGCGCACCGACGCAAAGGGCCGGTCACGCAAAAGCTCTATGATCTGCCGCTGGCGGACCAAATCGTTCAAGAACTCCTCCCAAGGCGCTCAATCGGCTACCTGTGAGCTAGGTTACGCAAATTGGATAGGCACGCAAGCGATTTTTGAAAAACTTCGCTCATATTGCATCGCAACTGGTTCATATTGCGTCGCACAATGATTAAGCTTCCTCTTTTTCGATTGACAATCGGAGCGCATTTGCCTGATTTAGCAGCCGAGAGAGACGGCATGAAAACGCCGCTCGGGAGGATTTCGATATGAGCGATGAAAAGTCCACGCGGCTGACCAATCTGTGGAGCGACGCCAAGGCGGCGGCGATGAGCGAGGCAGAACGGCTCGTCTACCGCTCGAACATCCTCGGCTCGGACAAGCGGGTGACCAATTACGGCGGCGGCAACACCTCGTCCAAGATCCGGCAGAAGGATCCGTTGACCGGCGAGCAGGTCGAAGTGCTGTGGGTGAAAGGCTCGGGCGGCGACAGCGCCTCGATCAAGCTCGACGGCTTCGCCACGCTCTACATGGACAGGCTGCGGGCACTGAAGGGGCTTTATCGCGGCCTTGAACACGAAGACGAGATGGTCGGCTACCTGCCGCACTGCACCTTCAACCTGAACCCGCGCGCGGCATCCATCGACACGCCGCTGCACGCCTTCGTGCCGAGGCCGTTCGTCGACCACATGCATCCGGACGCCATCATCGCCATTGCGGCGGCGAAGGATTCCAGGACGCTGACCAAGGAGATTTTCGGCGATGCCATAGGCTGGCTGCCGTGGAAGCGTCCTGGCTTCGAACTCGGCCTGTGGCTGGGCAAATTCTGCGAGGAGAACCCCGACGCCAAGGGCGTGATCCTCGAAAGCCATGGATTGTTCACGTGGGGCGACACGCCAAAGGAATGCTACACAACGACAATCGACACCATCAATCAGGCGATCGAGTGGTTCGAGCAGCAGATCAAGGGCAAGCCGGCCTTCGGCGGCGCGGCGGCGAAGTCGCTGCCGGCAGCGGAGCGCCGCGCCATCGCGGCGCGACTGATGCCGCGCATACGCGGCGGCATTTCCCAATCCGGCAAGCTCAAGATCGGCCATTTCGACGATTCCGACGCGGTGCTGGAGTTCGTCAATTCAAAGGACCTGCAGGCGCTGGCGGCGCTCGGCACCTCCTGCCCCGACCATTTCCTGCGCACCAAGATCAGGCCGCTGGTGCTCGATTTCGATCCGGCCAAGCCCGATCTGGACGCCGTCATCGCCGGCCTGCCGCAAGCGTTGGACGACTACCGCGCCAGCTATGCGGCCTATTACGAACGCTGCAAGCACCCCGGTTCGCCGGCGGTGCGGGACGCCAATGCCGTCGTCTACCTGATGCCTGGCGTCGGCATGTTCACCTTCGCCGCTGACAAGGCAACGGCGCGCATTTCGGGCGAATTCTACGTCAACGCCATCAATGTCATGCGCGGCGCTTCCGCCGTCTCGACCTATGTCGGGCTGCCTGAGCAGGAAGCCTTCGACATCGAATACTGGCTGCTGGAAGAGGCAAAGCTGCAACGCATGCCCAAGCCGAAGTCGCTGGCCGGGCAGATCGCCTTCGTCACCGGCGGCGCAGGCGGCATCGGCAAGGCGACGGCGACGCGGTTGCTGCGCGAAGGCGCCTGCGTGGTGCTGGCTGACATCGACGATGCGGCGCTCGCCAAGGCCAATGATGAACTCGGCGCGGCTTTCGGCGAGGATTTCGTCAGACCATTCAAACTCGATGTCACCGACGAGGCCGGCGTCGCAGCCGCCTTCTCGCAAAGCGCGGTGGAATTCGGCGGCGTCGACATCCTCGTTTCCAATGCCGGCATCTCGTCGTCGGCACCGATCGAAGACACCGAACTGTCCATGTGGAACCGCAACATGGATATCCTCGCCAAAGGCTACTTCCTCGTGTCGCGCGAAGCTTTCCGAACTTTCAAGCAGCAGCAGCTTGGCGGCAATATCGTCTTCATCGCCTCCAAGAACGGCCTGGCCGCATCGCCCAACGCCGCCGCCTACTGCACGGCCAAGGCGGCGGAAATCCACCTCGCCCGCTGCCTGGCGCTGGAGGGCGCGGAGCACCAGATCCGCGTCAACACCGTCAACCCGGACGCCGTGCTGCGCGGCTCGAAAATCTGGACCGGCGAATGGCGCGAGCAGCGCGCCGCCGCCTACGCGATGCAGCCGGACGAACTGGAGGAGCACTACCGCAAGCGTTCGATGCTGAAGCGCTCGGTGTTCCCGGAAGACATCGCCGAGGCGGTGTATTTCCTGGCGTCCGACATGTCGGCCAAATCGACCGGCAACATCATCAATGTCGATGCCGGCAACGCGCAGAGCTTTACCCGCTGAGCGACAAGCCCGGCTATGCCGCGGGGAACAGATGCGCTGATTTCGGGTCGAAGGAGAATTCGATGCCGCTTCCGGCCTCGAACGCTTCGTCCCGGGGAATGACCGCCAGCGCCCGTTCGTTCGACGGCGTCTCGAAGCTGACGATGGTTTCGGTGCCCAGCCGCTCGACCAGGGAGATGCTGCCTTTCATGGCGCCTGCCGCGCCAACGGCTTGCTCCTGCCTGAGATATTGCGGACGGATGCCCAGCAGCGCCTTGTCGCCGACCGCGAATCCCTTCGCCTCGATGGCCACCGGCTCGATTGCCGAAGAGGCAACCGTCACCCGGCCGGCCGAGACGCTGTCGACCGTGACGTCCATGAAATTCATCTTCGGCGAGCCGATGAAGCCGGCGACGAACTTGTTGGCCGGGTTCTTGTAGATATCTATCGGCGCGCCGATCTGCTGGACGACGCCGCCCTCCAGCACGACGATCTTGTCAGCCAGCGTCATCGCCTCGACCTGATCGTGGGTGACATAGACCATCGTCGCGCCGAGGTCCTTGTGCAGCTTGGCGATCTCCATGCGCATGTCCATGCGCAGCGCGGCATCGAGGTTGGACAGCGGCTCGTCGAACAGGAACACCGTCGGTTTGCGGATGATGGCACGGCCGATGGCGACGCGCTGGCGCTGGCCGCCGGACAGTTGGCTCGGCTTGCGGTCGAGCAGCGGTTCGAGCTTGAGGATGCGCGCGGCTTCATTCACCCGCCGCTCCATCTCATCCCTGGGCGTCTTGTTCAGCGAAAGGCCGAAACCCATGTTTTCGCGCACCGTCAGGTGCGGATAGAGCGCATAGGACTGGAACACCATGGCAATGCCGCGTTCGCGCGGCTCCATCTCGTTGCACAGCTTGCCGTCGATATAGAGCTCGCCGCCCGAGATTTCCTCCAGCCCGGCGATCATGCGCAAAAGGGTGGACTTGCCGCAGCCGGAAGGCCCGACGAAGACGACGAACTCACCGTCGGCGATGTCGAGATCGACATTCCTGATGACCTCGACATTGCCGTAGCGCTTCTTGATGCCGTTGAGCTTCAGACCAGCCATGTCGATCCTCCTATCGTTCTTCCGCCCGGATCGACCGGGCCGTGTTTTGCAGTGCTTCGAAAGCGGCGAAGCGCCGTTCGTGCAGACTTGCGATGTCGCCGCTTGCTGGCGTGAACATCTCGCCGACGCCGGACATGGCGCTCATGGCATCCTGCAGGGATGGAAAAGCTCCGCTCGCCGCCGCACCCAGCATGGCGGCGCCCAGCAGCACAGGCTCAGCTTGCGCCGGCACGAGAACCGGCAGACCGGTGCAATCGGCCAGCAACTGGCGCACCAGCGGATGGCTTCCGGCCCCGCCGCTGATGGCAATCGTCTCGATTTCAGCACCTTCGCTGCGGCTCGCCGCAATGATCTGGCGCAGGCCGTAGCCGATGCCGAGGATGCCGGCGACATAGAGCGACACGAGGCTGTCGATGCCGCGATCCATGCCCAGGCCGGCAATGACCGCCCTCGCCTGCGGGTCGGCGAAGGGCGAACGATTGCCAAGAAAATCAGGCACGACGTGCAGATTGCCGGCGAGCTCGACGGCGGCGGAGCGCATCGGGGCCGACTTGGACGCCTCATCCGCCAGCCATGCGGCGACGGATTTGCCCTGCCGATCGGCATTTGCCCGCGCCTCCGGCCAGGCCGGATGCAATGAAACGAGTTGGTCAACGGCGGCGCCAGCCGCCGACTGGCCGCCTTCGTTCAGCCACAGGCCGGGCACCATGGCAGAATAGTACGGACCCCAGACGCCGGGCACGAAGATCGGCTCGCGGCTGCTCGCCATCGTGCAGGCCGAGGTGCCGAACACATACGCCATTGTCGTCGTCGCATCACCAGTTCCGACGGAACCGACGCCGCCGGCATGGGCATCGATCAGTCCGGCGCCAACCGGCGTTCCGGGGCGCAGGCCGAGCTCGGATGCGGCCTGCTCGGTCAACCCGCTGCCCAGCGGTTCGCCAGCGGGAACGATGTCCGTGCCGATACGGGCAAACTGCTGATCCGCCAAATCGCCGAGGCCCATCTGGCGGAAATAGCTTTCGTCCCAGCGCTGCTCGTGCGCCAGATAGGTCCATTTGCAGGTGACGGTGCAGACCGAACGGGCAAGGCTGCCGGTTGCGCGCCAAGTGAGGAAATCCGCGAGGTCGAAGAACTGCCAGGCGGCGTCATAGGTCGCCGGCAAATTCTCCTTCAGCCACAGAAGCTTCGGCGTCTCCATTTCCGGCGAGATGGTGCCGCCGACATACTTCAGCACAGGATGGCCGGTGGCGTTTATGCGGCGCGTCTGGTCGAGTGCACGGTGGTCCATCCAGACGATGATGTCACGGTTGCCGTCGCCGTGCGGCCCGACGGGCAACGGCGTGCCGCCCTGCCCCAGCGCCACCAGCGAGCATGTCGCATCAAAGCCGATGCCGGCGATGTCCGCCGCGGCAAGCCCGGCGCTTTTGACCGCCTCCTTCACGCTGGCGCAGACCGCCTGCCAGATGTCATGGCTGGACTGCTCGGCGATGTCCGGAGCATCCTGGAAAAGCAGGATGTCACGCTTGGCGCTCGACACCATCGTGCCTGCGCCGTCGAATATGCCGGCACGGGCGCTGCCCGTCCCGACATCTATGCCGAGAAAATAACTGGCCATCTTCTTTCAGTCCGATAAGCGCCCGGCCGCCGTGCGGCCGGGCAAAAGTTCAGGCGGCCTGCTTTGCGGGCCGGCCGTTTGGCGTGGCGCGGGTGCCGTCAGGATTGCGAAGGTACACGCCGCGTTCGAGCTGCTGGCGGCGCAATTCCTCGACGTCGATGTCGGCCGGCGCGCGATTGCCGCGAATCGATATCTTGGCGGCGCGCCCGGCCGCCTCGCCCATCGCCATGCAGGTGGCCATGACGCGGATGGCGCCCATCGCCTCGTGCGTGGCCGAGATGCTGCGGCCCGCAACCAGAAGATTGCTGACCTTCTGCGGCACCAGCGAGCGGTAAGGGATATCGTAGCAGTCGCCGCACCAGATCAGCGTGCAGCCGTCGTCGGCGGGACGATGGATGTCGATCGGATAGCTCGCCACGGCAATGGCATCGTCGAAATGCGTGCAGGCGAGCACGTCTTCCTGCGTCATCACATACTGGCCGACGATACGCCGGGTTTCGCGGATGCCGATGAACGGCGCCGTCTTGGTGAAATAGGAGGCTTCGAAACCTGGAACGTAGTTGATGAGGTAGGTGACGATGTCGTCGATCTGCTGCCGGCCCTCGATCTCGCCATTGGTCAGGCTGCGCGCATCGGTGCCATCGGTGCCCTTGACGCGCGTCATGTTGATCCAGACCTCGCCCTTCTTCAGCCCGGTGATGATGATGGTGCGCTCGTTGGGGATCTTGAGGCCGCGTTCTTCCTGGGCCTTGATGACGAGTTCGCGCAGGCCGACGACGATGAACTGGTGGTTCTGGCCGAAATATTCGGCGGGGATGAAATCCGTCAGGTAGGTGCGGGCCGCAGGCGGTGAATTGGCGATGCTGAGGCGCAGCTTGTCGGTGTCGACGCCGGCCATGCAGAACATCAGCGTCGGCGGCTGCATGCCGCCATTGGCGTTGCCCTTTTCTGTCGGCACCCCTGCCTGGTAGGCGACATCGGCGTCGCCGGTGCAGTCGATCACGACCTTGGCAAGGGTCGCCGTACGACCGCTCTTGCTCTCGGTGATGACGCCGCGAATGGTGTCGCCATCCATGACGACGCCGGCGAAGAAGGTGTAGAAGACCACGTCGACGCCGGCTTCCGTCAGCATCTCCAGCGCCACGGTCTTGACCGCCTCCGGCTCGACCAGGGTGATGCCCATATGCAGCGGACACGGCCGGTGTTCGCTGGCGCCGTCGCGCTCCTTGCGCAGGCGCTGGATGAACTTCTCCGGCAGCCCGTCGATGATCTGGTTGCCCTTCTGGCCGAGGAAGCCGAGGACCGGCAGACCGATGGTCATGTTGCCGCCGACGAAGCTGCGGCTTTCAATCAGCCCGACCCGCAAGCCGTCTTCCGAAGCCGCGAGGGCTGCGGTCAGGCCGGACGGGCCGCCGCCGACGACGAGCACGTCGTACTCGGCCGAGACGGGGATGGAACGGGCGGGCTCTTCAATGGAGCGGACGGGGCTTTTCGACATGGGTCTTGTCCTGGTTGTGACGGCCGCCGGTGCGGCACTGCATTGTTTCTTAGATATGTCCGCCGCCCGCGAACCGAAGCCCGCGGGCGGCGGTATTTTCATCAGGCCGGCAGCAGCGGCGTAATGCGCTTGACCATGCTTTCGACCGCTTCGGCGGGCGTCTTGCGCCCCAGCACGGCGAGCTGCACGTCCTCGAGGAAGAGTTGCTGCGCGCGCGCCGCCTCCGCGAAGGGCGGGAACGCGCCGCGCGCGGTCGCCAGCGCCTTGGCTTCGGCCGCCGCCACGGGGCTTGCCGCGGCGAAGTCGGCATCCGCGTAGGTTGAGACGCGCACCGGCCCGTTGCCGTTCTTCGCCATGCCCAGGGTCACGCGCGGCGAGGAGACCTCACGGATATAAGACCACGCCAGCTCCTTGTCGGCAAAATTGGCCGGGATCGACATGCCCCAGGATTCGGTGACGGCCGACATTTCGCCATCATAGCTCTGCGACTTCGGGAACTGGACGGCCTTGATCTTGCCCGGAAACTTGCTCTGGGCCGGATCGTTGAACTGCTTGTAGCGCGCGAAGGTGATCATGGTGAAGGCGGCGCGGCCCTGCTGCATCCATGTCACCTGGTCGTCGTTTTTGGTGGTGGCGTAGCTGCGCGGCAATGCGCCTGCCTTGAACATGTCGGCCATGACCGTCAGCGCCTTTTCCATCGCTTCGGGCTTCGGCAGCAGCTTGAAGTCCTTGGTGATGTAGTCGCCGCCATAGGCGCGGGCGAAACTGACCGGGAAGACCGCCAGGTCGCTGGCCATGATCATGCCGGTCACGGGCGTGCCGTCCTTCGCGGTGAAGGTGAGCTTGCCGGCCTGCTCGATCAGTTCTTCCAGCGTGGTGGGCGGCGCAGAAATGCCGGCCTCTTCCAGCAGGGCCTCGTTGTAGAACAGGCCGCCGGTAGCATGGCGGACCGGAATGCCGATGGTCTTGCCGCCGACCGTCATAGCCTCGCGCAGGCCGGGAGCGATGTCTTCGTAGTTCTCGATCGGCGCGCTTTTCAGAAAATCGTCGAGCGGCGCGAACAGCTTGGCGACGTCGGGCGTCGGGCGGTTGTCGATGATGTAGCCGACGCCGTAGTCGGTGGAAGGCAGGCTCGCCTCGCGGAAAAGCCGGTCCTGCAGCGGGTTGGAATCGAAGGTTGTGAAGGCGAGTTCGGCGTCGTTGGCCTTCTTCCAGTCCGCGAGCAGATCGCCATCGCCGGTGCCGAGCACGGTCTGGTGGACCTTGTGGCTGAGAATGTTGAGCGTCTTGCCCGCGGCGAAGGACGGGCGTGTCGCCAGCAGCGCGGCGCCGCCGAGAGCGGTGCCGAGAAGTCCACGACGTGTAATCTTTGCGAAGTTATCTGACATTGTTACCTCCCTGACAGATGTTGGACTATCCCTTCGTTGCACCGGCGGTGAGGCCGGCGACGAGATAGCGGTTCATGAAAATGACGAAGAGCAGCACCGGCGCCAGCTGGACAGTCGAGGCTGCGAAAAGGATGCCCCAGTCGACGCCGTCGATGGAGCCGATCATCTCGGAGATGACGAGTGGCGCGGTCTTGGCGCGGGTGGCGGTGAAGATGAAGGCGAACAGATATTCATTCCAGGCGAAGACGACGACGAACACCGCCACGGCGAGAATGCCAGGAGCCGCCAGCGGCACGATGACCCGACGCAGGATGGTCAGCCGGCCGGCGCCGTCGATCTGCGCGGCTTCATCCAGTTCGCGCGGGATCTGGTCGATGAAGGTGCGCATCAGCACGGTGCCGAGCGACACAAAGAAGGTGGCGTAAAGCACCATCAGCACGATGTGCGTGTCGTTCAAATTCATCGCATTGATGATCGGGAAAAGCGGCAGCGTCACCACGATCGGCGGGATCAGCCGCACGATGATCAGGAACATCACGCTGGCGTTGAGGAACCGGCTCGAGTTGCGCGAATAGACATAGCCGGCGCAGGTGCTGACGGTGACTGCGAGGACTGTCGCGCCAGCGGTAATGACGGTGCTGTTGAACAGCCCGTTGAAGAACACGCCCCACTCGCTCCACAGCGATGCATAGTGCTGGAACGTCGGTGTGAAGATGTATTTCGGCGGCACCGCGAAGATGTCCCGCCCCGGCTTCAGCGACGACATGACGATGAAGGCGATGGGGAACAGCGACCACAGCAGGATCGCGGCGACCGCGAACGCCTTGCCGATGCTGATGGGCAGGCTCCTAGTGCGCATTGGCTGCCCCCTGCTTGCGGAGGATGAAAACGTAGCCGGCAGCCAGCAGCAGCGAGACGATGACCATGATCCAGGCGGTCGCCGCCGCCGTGCCGAAGGCGTTGAAGGAGAATGCCTCCTGGTAGAGATAGACGGCCACGACCTCGGTCGAGCGCGCCGGGCCGCCCTGGGTCAGCAGCCAGACTTCGGAAAAGATGCGGAAGGCGAAGATGTAGCGGAACAGCAGCGCCACGATGATCGCCGGCCCGAGCAGCGGCATGGTCACGCGGCGGAACGACTGGAACGGCGTCGCGCCGTCGATGCGCGCCGCCTCATAGAGATCAGCGGGAATGGCAAGCCGCGCCGCGTAGAGGATGATGAAGGTGAACGGCAGGTGCAGCCAGATCGTCAGCAGCGCGATCAGGATCATGGCGTGCGTCGGCTCGAACGACCAGTCGAGGATCGGCAGGCCCAGCGCCTTGAGCACCAGCGTCACCGGGCCGGCGTCCGGATCGAACAGGAAGCGCCACATGACGACCGCTATCACCTCGCTGACCGCATAGGGCGCCAGCACGGCCACCAGCAGGAAGCGACGGAACGGCAGGCCGCTCGCAAAGAGGAGCGCCATGCCGAGGCCGATGGCCAGTTCCACATGGACGGCGACGACGACGAGGATAACCGTGTTCCACAGCGCGCTGCGGAAGGCGGGATCGGTGAGCACGTTGTAGTAGTTCTGCAGGCCGACAAACGTCTGCGCCTGTCCGAAGCTCGACTGGCCGAGGCTGAGCCAGATGACATACAGCGACGGGACGACGATCACGCTCAGGATCAGGATATGAACCGGCGCGATGAGCGGCATCAGCTGCGATAGACTTCTGGTACGCAAAACTCCGGTCTCCTCCCGACCCGTTAGATCTTGTTCAGTCGCCGCGATTCGCCTGCGCGCCATCGGGCGCGGCGAGGACGGAAACGGACGGCTTCGCGGCGGCTTCGCGGCCTGCCAGCAGGTTCGGCCCGCGCGAGGCGACCGAGCCGCGAATCTGCAGGCTGGTCTCCAGGATCGTCGGGTGCGGCTGCGCCGCCTCGCCCGCCATGCGCTGCCGCAGCCGCTCCCAGATCACGCCGGCCATCTCGTCGATGGGCTGGCGGATGGCCGTCAGCGGCGTCCTGCGCGCGCTCATCCATGTGTAATCATCGAAACCGACCAGCGAGATCTGCTCGGGCACATCGAGCCGATGCCTCGCCAGAGCCGACAGCGCGCTCAACGTCGTCACATTGGTCAGCCCGAAGACAGCGGTCGGATGCGCATTGGTTTCCAGCCAGTTGGCGAGCACTTCGGCGCCGCGTTCGGCGTTCGAGCCGAGCTCCAGCACCCTCGGCTCGACGCCGGCGGCCCGGGCCATGTTGCGCACGCCCTGCACACGCTCGCGGATCGGCGCGATGCCGAGATTGGACGCGGCGACGAGAATGTCGCCATGGCCCATCTCGAGCAGATGGCGGGCGACGGATTCGCCGGCCTTCACATTGTCGATCGTGACGGTGTCGGCAAAGCAGCCGTTGAGCATGACGCGGTCGGCGAAGACCATCGGCAGGTGCCCGACCTCGTCGCGCAGCAGCGACGGGATGACGTCCGAGCACGGCACGGCCACGAGACCCGACGGCCGCCAGCCGAGCAGCGCGCGCAGCCGCGACTGTTCGAGATCGATGTCATCGCGCGAACTGGCGACGATGACGTCGTAGCCATCCTTCCGCGCCATGACCTCGAGCCGCGACACCAGCGAGGTGAAGAAGACGTCGTCGAGGTCCGGCACCAGCACGCCGACGACGCGGGCCTGGCCGGAACGCAGCTGTGACGCCGCGCGATCCATCTGGAAGGACAGCTTGCGGGCGGCACGCTCGACGCGCTCCCGCAGATCGGCGTTCACCGGCTTGCGGCCGCTGAAGACGTTCGAGACGGTGGCGATCGAGACCGCCGCTTCCGCCGCCACATCCTTGATGGTCGCTCGTTTCCGGTTCATTTGCGCGATCTTGTTAAACGTTTATCTGTAAAACGTTTAACGCCTTCCTTTTCTCAGTTCAACAGCTATTTTTAAAGTGTTCAGAGGTCGTTGCTCTGCGGCAGGATGACGAGGTCGCGGATGGTGACGTTCCTCGGACGGGTCAGCATGAAGATGATCGCCTCCGCGACCTCGACCGGCTCGATCAGCCCGCCGGCCGCCAGTTCGGCCTCCAGCTTCTCCTTCGGCCAGTCGCTGACCAGCGCGGTGACGACAGGCCCCGGCTGGATGGCGCCAACGCGCAGGCCATGTTTGGCGACCTGCCGCCGGACCGTATGGACGAAGGCCTGAACCGCATGCTTGGAGGCTGTGTAGATCGGCTCCCACACCACCGGCACCAGGCCGGCGATGGAGCCGGTGACGATGATGTCGCCGGTCTTGCGCTCCACCATATGCGGCAGGACAGCGTGAACGCTGCGGAAGACCGCATTGATGTTCAGGTTCAACATACGATCCCAGGCATCCGGATCGCCGTCGAGGACCTCGCCGCCGATATAGGAGCCGGCATTGGCGTGGAAGATGTCGAGATGCCCTGCCCGCTCGATGATCTGCGGCATCATGCGGGCCACGTTTTGCGGATCCGTCACGTCGATGACGAGCGGGATGGCTTTCGGGCCGAGTTGTCTGCATGCGTCGCGCAGCGGGCCTTCAGCCCTGTCGACGAGAACGACCGTGGCCCCGGCGGCAAGCAAGGCGCGGCTGCATTCCAGACCGATGCCGGAAGCCGCTCCGGTGACCGCGGCCACCTTTTCCGAAAGATTCTGTCCCATCACTTCCCCTTCGGATTCTCGCCGAAAGCGGGATCCGCAGTCATCCGCGTCCGAGCAAGCTCAAGCGGCAGTTAAACGATTTACAATGAAACGTTTAACTGGTGGGTTCGTGAAGGGCAACGACTTTTTTGACGTGGCGGCGGGAAAGATGAATCTCGGCTTGGGCCGGTTGCGATGACTCCGGCGCCGGGCAGGAGTCATCGCATGGAGCGTGGCAAGTGCTGTTTACCGCAGGACGATGACGACCCCGCCGCCATGGCCGTAGTAGGACCCGTAGTACTTGTGATGTTTGTAGTGCTTGTAGTGCTTGAAATATTTCGGAAATTTGTGGTGCTTGTGCTTGTAGTGATGATGATGCTTGTGCATCGGATGCGCCGAGGCGGTCTGCGCCGTTCCGGCCAGCGCGCCGGTGGCGAGGATGACGGCCGCGAGGCCGGAAGCGAATGTGCGCTTGAACATGACGATCTCCTGATCTGTGAGCGAGGCGAACCATTCGCCCCATGATCATGTGTCGCCGCACGCGGGCGAAAGGTTCATCCGGCAAGGAGATTTTCGGCCGAATTAATTGCGCGATGCCCCGGCCCTGCCCTGTATGGTCCGACCGGACCCGTCTTCCGCAACCAACAGCAAAAGGGCGGCCGAAGCCGCCCTTTCCGGATGAGATTTTATCGCCTCAGAGATTGCAGTAGCGACGAAGGCCGTCATAGCCGACATAGGTGTCGGAGCCCGGATCATAGCTGCGGTAGCGGGAGAGGCAGCGGCGCACATGCCAGGAACCGCCGTCGTCCGGCTCGACATAGACCGTGCGCGGCTGCGCCAGCGTGCTGCCCAGGATAAACCCGCCCAACCCTGCGATGCCGGCTATGGCGGCGTCGCGGCGGTGATGATGATGCCAGGACCCGGCCGCCGAGGGCTGCACGGTCGAGGCGAGCGTGACGGCGCTGAGACCGGCGGCTACGAGAACGGAAACAAAAGAGCGCTTGGACATGTCATTCTCCTTGATCTGTTGACCGAGGCGACCACCCGCCTCTTGATCGTCAGTTGCGCGAGCAAGGAGAAGTGTTCATGCGGCTCTTCATTTTTTTAGCCGATGATTTTTCGGAATATCGAGGACCTCGCAGCCGCGGGTGCCGAAGGCCGGCGTTGCCCATTGCGAAAGCCGTGAACGCTCACGGCGTCAGCCCATGCCGGCAACGTGCCGCAGCCAGAACGCCAGCGCGATGAATGCCGCAATGACGCCAATGCCTTTCCAATCGATATCGCCGCGCTTCATCTGGCGGATTATCCAGACGAGCAGCGCCCAGACCACGACCGCGGCCAGAACAACGATGACAATGCGGATCATGAACCGCCTCCAACCGAATTCCCTTCGAATATGGTGAGGAAATCGGTGGTTTTAACGGCTGCGCGCACGATTTTGCGCGGATCGACCTGGAGGGGGCGGGACATTTGGCTTTACTGGCGCGGCAAATATGCTAACCGAAGCGCCATGCCCTTGTAGCTCAGCCGGTAGAGCAGCGGTTTTGTAAACCGAAGGTCGCGGGTTCGATTCCTGCCGGGGGCACCATTTCCCTACACCGCATCGCTCGATCCGACGGCACGGCTGAGCAGCCCGGAGACGCTCACCCATAGAGGTGTGGGGATCGGAGCGGGCAAAAAGTGCCCGCTACTCCACCCTTCCCCGTGGCGGCTGGCATGGGACCGATGTGGCTTCCCCACAGGCGATGGCTGTTCCCTCGTCCCTGGAACTCAGCGCATCGGATTTGCGCACGAGTTCGGCAAAGGCGAGCGCGAAGCTACCCATCATCAGGAAGACGATAAACATACGAAGAAAAGGCAATGTGCCATCCCGGTTGGCTTGGCCCCCGCCACCCGTTCCTGTCGATAAAAATGACACTAGCAGATTTACGGGACCTTAAGCAGCAGATTAACCATCAAATTTGCCATTCGCGGGAAACGTCGCTCGACGCCACGCGCCGACGCCGCGTCTTTGCAGACGTTCGCGCCCATGCTACGCCCTCGCCGATGCAGCCGGTGAAACGGCGCCACGGTTGGAGCCCATGAGCAAAACGAGCAGTCGCCTTGCCTTCGTCTCGTCCGGCACCGCCGACGCCAAGGCCGCGCTTGAAAAGCTTTCGAAGCGCTATGGGCAGGCTTCGCTCGACGAAGCCGATATCGTCGTCGCGCTCGGCGGCGACGGCTTCCTGTTGCAGACGCTGCGCGAAACCATGGCCACCGGCAAGCGCATCTACGGCATGAACCGGGGCACCATCGGCTTCCTGATGAACGAGTATCGCGTCGAGGGCCTGCTCGACCGCATTGCGGCCGCGGTTCCCGAAACCATCCGGCCACTGGAGATGCAGGCGACGACACCGGAGGGGGAAATCGTCTCGGCTCTCGCCATCAACGAGGTGGCGCTATGGCGGCAATCCTACCAGACGGCCAAGATCCGGATTTCCGTCGACGATCAGGTGCGACTTGAGGAATTGAGCTGCGACGGGGTCATGGTGGCGACGCCAGCCGGCTCGACCGCCTACAATTTGTCGGCGCACGGCCCCATCCTGCCGCTCGACGCGCCGCTGCTGGCGCTGACGCCGGTAAGCCCGTTCAGGCCGCGCGCCTGGCGCGGAGCACTGCTGTCCAACAAATCGGCCGTTCGCTTCGACATCTTGGAGGCCGAAAAAAGACCGGTGAACGCCGCCGCCGATCATACCGAGGTCAAGGCCGTCACGTCGGTGACGGTGCGCGAGTCGCGCGACGCTACCGCAACGCTGCTGTTCGATCCCAGCCACTCCTGGAACGAGCGGATATTGTCCGAGCAGTTCAGGTATTGAGATTGACCCCGGACATTAAGCCTTACGATTAAGGTTAGCCTCTCACAATCGCGGGAAACAGGCCCGTTTCTGTTGACAAATCGCGGACTTGCGCCTATCGCGATGCAACATATCGCAAGCGCCGGGCGCTTGCCGCGACGCAGTCCGCCGCGCCTCAAACCAGCCAAAGACATCAAATCTTGTCATCAGACACTGAAACCGCTCAAGAAGCGCTGACATTTTCCAGCCTCGGTCTTTCGCCGAAGGTCCTCTCCGCGGTCACCGACGCAGGCTACACGGTGCCGACGCCGATCCAGGCCGGCGCCATTCCGCACGCACTTCAGGGCAAGGATGTTCTTGGCATCGCCCAGACCGGCACCGGCAAGACCGCCGCCTTCGTCCTGCCGATGATTACCCGCCTTGAAAAAGGCCGCGCGCGGGCACGCATGCCGCGCACCCTCATTCTCGAGCCGACGCGCGAACTCGCCGCCCAGGTCGAGGAGAACTTCGTCAAATACGGCAAGAACAACAAGCTCAACATCGCGCTTCTGATCGGCGGCGTTTCCTTCGACGAACAGGACAGGAAGCTCGAGCGCGGGGCCGATGTGCTCATCGCCACGCCCGGCCGTCTGCTGGACCATCGCGAGCGCGGCAAGCTGCTGCTCAACGGCGTTGAAATCCTCGTCATCGACGAAGCCGACCGCATGCTGGACATGGGTTTCATCCCTGACATCGAGCGCATCTGCGAGATGATCCCCTTCACCCGCCAGACCCTGTTCTTCTCGGCGACCATGCCGCCGGAAATCACCAAGCTGACGGAAAAGTTTTTGCATGCGCCGGTGCGCATCGAGGTTTCGAAGGCTGCATCGGCCGCGACCAACATCACCCAGCGGCTGGTCAAGTCAGGTTCCAAATCGTGGGACAAGCGCGAAGTGCTGCGCAACCTGATCAAGGAAGAAGAAGACGGCCTGAAGAACGCCATCATCTTCTGCAATCGCAAGGTCGACGTATCCGAGCTTTTCCGCTCGCTGCTGAAACACGACTTCAATGTCGGCGCGCTGCATGGCGACATGGACCAGCGTGCGCGCATGGCGATGCTGGCCAATTTCCGCGACGGCAAGCTGAAGCTTCTCGTCGCCTCCGACGTGGCAGCGCGCGGCCTTGACATCCCCGACGTCAGCCACGTCTTCAACTATGACGTGCCCATCCATTCCGAGGATTATGTCCACCGCATCGGCCGCACCGGCCGCGCCGGACGTTCGGGCAAGTCGTTCACCATCGCGACCAGGACAGACGGGAAGTACATCGACGCCATCGAGAAGCTGATCGGCACCAAGATCGAGTGGCATGACGGCGATCTGTCGACCGTGGTTGCCAGCGAGAGCGAAGACGACGCGCCACGGCGCGGACGCGGCGCGCCGAAGCGGGCCGGCCGCAAGGACAGTGACGAGCGCAGGCCGCGCCGCGAGCGGTCCGGCAAAGGCCGGGACAAGGGCGACGAGCAGGAAGCCGTCGCGGCTTCCCCTGCCCCTGAAACCGCTGCGCCGGCTGAACGCGCCGAGGCATCGGATTCCGGCGAGCGGCGCGTGCGCAAGGACGCCATCCGCAACGAGAATACCGAGCGCCGGGATCAGCCGCCGCGCCGTGACCAGCGCCCGTCCCGTTCGCGCAATAAGGACGACGACAATGACGGCACGGTGGGTTTCGGGGACGACATGCCGGCCTTCATGAACATCGTCGCCAAGGTCTGATCGCGCACCCGACCGAAAGCCTCATCCTGACGTTGCAAAAGAAACGGCCCCGAACGGGGCCGTTTCTTTTTTCCGGAATACCGTTCCGATCAGGTCAGCGGCGAAAGCTGGATTTCGACGCGGCGGTTCTGCGCCCGTCCTTCCGCGGTGTTGTTCGACGCAACCGGCCGGGACTCGCCGAAGCCGGTGACGGCGAAGCGGCGGGAATCGACGCCCTGCGCCGAAAGATAATTGGCGACGGCCAGCGCGCGGCGCTGCGACAGGTCGAAATTGTGCTGGTCGCTGCCGGTGGAATCGGTGTGGCCGTACACGTCGACGATCGTCTGCTTGTACTTCTTCAGCACCAGGCCGACCGAATTCAGGACCGAATAGAAGCTCGGCTTCACGGCGTCCTGATCGACGGCGAAGGTGATGTCGGAAGGCATGTTGAGGATGATCTGGTCGCCGGCGCGGGTGACGCTGACGCCGGTGCCCTGAAGCTGTGCCCGCAATTCGTTTTCGTTCTGGTCCATGACCGAACCGATGGCGCCACCCGCCAGCGCGCCGATGCCCGCGCCGATCAACGCGTTGCGGCGGTCGTTGCCGCCGGCCAGCGTGCCGAGGGCCGCGCCCGCCAGGCCGCCCAGAACGGCGCCGCCCGCGGTGTTCGAAACCTTCTGCTCGCCGGTATAAGGATCGGTGGTGCACGCACTAACAAGCACTGCCGTCGCCACAATGGCGAGAACGGTTTTCTTCATCGATTGTCCCTCCAAAATCGGCTGCGCGATGGCGCGCCGTGTCACCCGTCATGAGCACGTTGTAGCATCAAATACGGCAAAAAGCGGAACGGGAAAACCGACATATCCTGCTTTTCCGGTATGAAATCAGGCGTGCTGCATTGGCGGACCCGACCTACCAGAGGTTCTTGCCGTCGATCACGGTCACCTCGACCTTGTCGAGGTCGAAGTCGTCCAACAGGCGCGCGTTGACGGCGATGCGCATCTTGTCGAAATTCGCTTCGCCGGTGCTCCAGTCGGGCGTTTCGGTGAAGGTGGTGCAGCCGCATGCCGGGCAGAAGCCATGCTTCACGATCATGGTTTGCCAGCGATAGGCGGCGGTCGAACGCTGCGGCTCGATCTTCACCTGCGATGGCTCGTAATAAGCCCAGAGCGCGCCGCGCTTGGAGCAGAAGGAGCATGTGCAGCGCGTTACAGTTTGCGGCGCTTCCGAGACTTCGAAAGTGGTCGATTTGCAGTGACAGCTTCCCTTGACGGCCATGGCGATCCCTCGTTCCTGGTCAGGGATCGAAGGCAGCACAAACGGCCCGCGCTGGCAAGCTGGTGCGGCGAGCACTCCTGTCAGTCGATATCGGCAACCGCTTCGCCCGCGCCGCCTTCGATGCGCTGTGACAGCGACGCTTCCATGAAGTCGTCGAGGTCGCCGTCGAGCACGGCCGAGGGATTGGAACTTTCGACGCCGGTGCGCAGGTCCTTGACCATCTGGTATGGCTGGAGAACGTAAGAGCGGATCTGATGGCCCCAGCCGATGTCGCTCTTCGACGCTTCCGTGGCGTTGGCCACCGCCTCGCGCTTCTTCAGCTCTTCCTCGTAGAGGCGCGAGCGAAGCATTTCCCAGGCCTTGGCCTTGTTCTTGTGCTGCGACCGCTCCGCCTGGCAGGCCACCGCTATGCCGGTCGCCAGATGGGTGATGCGCACGGCGGAATCGGTGGTGTTGACATGCTGGCCGCCGGAACCGGACGAGCGGTAGGTGTCGATGCGGACGTCGGACTCCGAAACGTCGATCTGGATCGAGTCGTCGATGACCGGATAGACCCAGGCGCTCGAAAACGATGTATGGCGGCGCGCATTGCTGTCGTAGGGCGAGATGCGCACCAGGCGATGCACACCGGATTCGGTCTTCAGCCAGCCATAGGCGTTGTGGCCTTTGATCAGCAGCGTGGCGGACTTGATGCCGGCCTCTTCGCCGTCATGGACTTCCAGAACCTCGACCTTGAAGCGGCGGCGCTCGGCCCAGCGCGTGTACATGCGCAGCAGCATCGAGGCCCAGTCCTGGCTTTCGGTGCCTCCGGCGCCGGCGTGGATTTCCAGATAGGTGTCGTTGGAATCGGCTTCGCCCGACAGAAGCGTCTCGACCTGACGCGCCTTCACCTCGCCGCGCATGGAGCGCAGCGCGCTCTCGGCCTCGGAGATGACGCTCTCGTCGCCCTCTTCCTCGCCAAGCTCGATCAGGCCGATATTGTCGTCCAGCGCCTGAGTGAGCCCTTTGACCGCGGCGATGCCTTCCTCGAGGCTCTGGCGTTCGCGCATCATCTTCTGCGCCTCGATCGGATCGTTCCAGAGGCTGGCGTCCTCGGCGCGGACGTTCAGGTATTCAAGCCGCTTGATGGCCTGATCCCAGTCAAAGATGCCTCCTCAGCAGGGTTATGGCCTGCCTGATCTCGTCGACAATGTTCTGCGTTTCCGCGCGCATGGCTGATAATTCTGTCCGTTATGGAAATTGGATCGCTGAGCCGGATACATAGGCAGGCGGCCGATGCCTGTAAAGCCAGATGGGCCGGACTTTCGCCCGGCCCATTCACGTTCATGTCCTAATCAGTAGAGCCCGCCGCCGCCGGACTGGATATCGCCCGCCGCCTTCGGCGACAGCGCCGTGCCGCTGCCATTGGAGCCGTCATCGCCCATGCCGATGACCCAATAGCTGTCGGCAGGCCCGGTGCCGGGCTTGAAGGCTTCGATGATCGTGCCCGCCTCGCCTTCCTGGGCTCGCATGCCGGTCTTGTGGTTGATGGCGATGAGCTTCATGCCATCCGGCACCTTGAAGTCGATCTTCGGCTGGCCGACCAGCGCATCCTTCATGAACGCCTTGAAGACAGGCGCCGAGAGGCCACCGCCGGTCACGCCCGAGCCAAGCTGGCGCGGCTGGTCGTACCCCATATAGAGGCCGACCACGAGATTGGGCGTATAGCCGATGAACCAGGCGTCCTTCTCGTCGTTGGTGGTGCCGGTCTTGCCGGCGATCGGATAGCCGAGTTCGGAGATGGTGACGGCGGTGCCGCGCTGGACGACACCCTGCATCATCGAGGTGATCTGGTAGGCCGTCATCGGGTCGAGGACCTGCTCGGAATTGTCGACGAGTTCGGGCTCCGGCTGGTTCTGCCATTCCTGCGCGTTGCAGTTTTCGCAGCCGCGCTCGTCCTGCTTGAACACGGTCTTGCCGTAGCGGTCCTGGATGCGGTCGATCACCGACGGTTTGATCGACTTGCCGCCATTGGCCATGATCGAATAGGCCGAGACCATGCGCATGACGGTGGTCTCACCCGAGCCCAGCGCCATCGGCAGATAGGGCGCGAGGTGGTCGTAGACGCCGAAGCGCTCGGCATATTCGGCGACCAGCTTCATGCCCATGTCGTTGGCGAGGCGCACCGTCATCAAATTGCGCGAGCGCTCGATGCCCGAGCGAAGCGTGGCGGGGCCGGCTGTGCGGCCGTCATAGTTCTTCGGCGTCCAGGTCGTGTTGCCGGACTGGATGGTGATCGGTCCGTCCATGATGACGGAAGCCGGCGTATAGCCATTGTCGAGCGCGGCCGCATAGACGATCGGCTTGAAGGACGAGCCCGGCTGGCGCATCGCCTGCGTCGCGCGGTTGAACTCGGACTGCGCGTAGGAGAAGCCGCCGACCATGGCCAGCACGCGGCCGGTGTGCGGGTCCATCGCGACCAGACCACCCTCGACCTCCGGCACCTGCCGTAACTGGTAACCGTCGGCGTCGTCCTTCTTCTGGACGAAGATGACGTCGCCGGGGCTGAGCACGTCAGCCGGCGACTTCGCCTTCAGCGTCTTGCCGTCCTTCTTGTAGCGCATGGCCCAGCTCATATCCTCCTTGGACACGGTGGACTCGACGCGCTCCTTGACCAGCGCACCGGAAATCTCGCGCTCCGGCTGGAGGCCGATGGAGAGACCGGAGGCCGAGCTGTCGAGAACGACGGCCAGCGACCATTCCGGCACGTCTTCCAGGCCCTTGACCTCGGCCAGCGACTTGCCCCAGTCGCCGGAGATGTCGATCGTCTTGACCGGACCGCGATAGCCGCGCAGCGTGTCGAACTTCATCAGGCCGGTCTGCATCGCCTTGCGGGCGAAAAGCTGCAGCTTGGGATCGAGCGTCGTGCGCACAGACAGGCCGCCCTCGTAGAGCGCGTTCTCACCATAGCGGGCGATGATGACGCGGCGGACTTCCTCGGTGAAGTATTCGCCGGCGAACAGATAGGTGCCGTTACGGCGCGGCGTGACGCCCAGCGGCTCGGCCTTGGCCTTCTCGCCCTCCTCATGGGTGACGTAGCCATTGTCGACCATCTGGTCGATGACCCAGTTGCGGCGCTCGATGGCGCGATCCGTGTGCTTGAAAGGATGGTAGTTCGACGGGCCCTTCGGCAGCGATGCGAGATAGGCCGCTTCCGAAACCGTCAGCTCGTTGACCGACTTGTCGTAGTAGGTGAGCGCGGCGCCAGCGACGCCATAGGCGCCGAGGCCGAAGAATATCTCGTTCAGGTAGAGTTCGAGGATGCGGTCCTTCGGATAGGCCTGCTCGATGCGGAAGGCCAGGACCATTTCCCTGATCTTGCGCTCATAGGTCTGGTCCGAGGTCAGCAGGAAGTTCTTGGCGACCTGCTGGGTGATCGTCGACGCGCCGACCTGGCGGCGGCCCGAGCCGAAATTCTGGAAATTGGTGAGGACGGCGCGGCCGAGGCCGGTGATGTCGATGCCGGGATGGTTGTAGAAGTTCTTGTCTTCTGCCGACAGGAACGCTGCCTTGACGCGATCCGGTACAGCCTGGATCGGCAGGTAAAGCCGCCGCTCGCGCGCATATTCCGCCATTAGCGAACCGTCCGACGCGTGGATGCGCGTCGTTACCGGCGGCTCATACTTGGCCAGCACCTCGTAGTCGGGCAAATCCTTGGTCAGGTGGCCGATATAGACAGCAACCCCTGCCGCCACCAAAAGGGCGAGCATCGTGCCGATGCCGAAAAAATAGCCGATAAGACGAATCATGCCCGCTCCAGTCCAACGTCCGGGATTCTCCTAAACCAAGCAGCACCGCGCGCAAGCACAGGCGTGGCTCCCGATCCGTATTCGAAACCCAATGTCGCGGCGATGTGGGCAAAATACGGCGAGATGAAGTTTAGCGCCCAAGCGGACGAAATAAAACCACCCGGTGTTGTTGCCGCGCAACGCGTGTGAAGAGGCAGCGTGCGCGCCGGCATCGCTAGCCGCCAGCGCCCTGTCTGCCGGCCGCGAAAACCGCGACCGCGCCGGCGATGCTGTCCGCCGCCTTGCCGCGCCAGTCCGGGTCGATCAGCTGAGCCTCGTCCTTGGCGTTGGACAAATATCCGAGTTCGACCAGGACGGACGGCACGTCGGGCGCCTTCAGCACGCGGAAGCCGGCCGAGCGATGCGGGTTGTTGATGAGGCCGACCGTGGTCGAAAGCTTTCCGACGAGCGTGTGCGCGAAGCTCATGGAAAAGGAATGCGTCTCGCGCCGGATCAGGTCGATCAATATGTCGGTGACCTGTGGATCGTCCGCCTTGATTTCCATGCCGGCGAACTGGTCGGACAGGTTTTCGCGATCGGCCAGGGCCTGCGCCTCCGGATCGGAGGCCTTGTCCGAGACCGTGTAGACGGTGGCGCCGCGAATGCCTTTCAGGTTGATGGTATCGGCGTGGATCGAAATGAACAGATCCGCCTCATGCTGGCGCGCGATGCGGACGCGGTCGTCCAGCCGCAGGAATTCGTCTTTGTCGCGGGTCATGAAGACCTCGTACTTGCCAACCGAAAGGAGCTTGTCGCGAAGCTCCTTCGCGAAGGCGAGCGTCACGTCCTTCTCGACGGTGCCGCTCGATCCCTCGGCGCCGCCGTCAATACCGCCATGGCCGGCATCGACCACTATTGTGAAGCGATGACCGGGGTTGGATGTCGGGCCGTTGCCGACCCTTTCCCCCTTCGCGACGGCCGCAGTCGAGCCGGTGGTGAGGGATTGGTCGGCCAGCGCAGCCTCGAATTCCCGAGCCGAAGCGGCCGAAATCTCCACCGCGAGGCGGTAGCCCTTGCCATCGTCATTCTTCAGGACATCGAGGCTATCGACCAGAAAAGGCCCCTTCCCCGTCAGGACCAGCCGGCCCGTGGTCTCGCCGACATTGCCGTAGCGGACGTTCTTGACCAGGCCGCTAGCCTTCACATCCTTGGGGTCGAGCGCGAGCACGGTCCCCGGCAGATCGATGACCAACCGGTTCGGGGCTCGCAGGAGGAACCATTTCGGCTGCGGTTCGCGTTCGAAATCGACGACGATGCGCATTTTGGTGGCGTCGCCGGCCATCCGGTAGTCGAAGGCCTTGATCGGCGCTTCGGAGGCTTGGGCCAAAGCCGGAACGGCGAGACAGCAGACCAGGAACAACAGCAACGAGGCGAGCCAGCCGAAGAGACCGCCAGACTTCAAAACCTTGCCGTTTTGCGCTGCAAACCCCATCTCAAGTCCAGTGGCTCCCCTTGGCGCACTCTCGGCCGCGAATCAGGCGCGACCGTCCGGCTCCAAAACGCCTAACGCTTCGTATCCAGAGAAGGTTAACCAAGCCTTTTCACGACGGACATGCGGTGTGGAAGCGAGCATATTCCCGCGCCCGGGCTTCCGCTGCGGAAGTGCTTTTGCCGGCGTCGGAATCGGGGTTGCCTTCCACTGTGCCAAATCATAAAAGCGATGGTGGATCACCGCAATCCTGGGACGCCCCGTTCCGCAGCTTTCGGTTGCAGGCCAAACATGGGGCAAGTTCCAGTCGCGACGAGCAATCGAGCGAAGGTTTCAGGTGGTTGCGACGAATTTCGCAGGCGTGCTCCCGTGGCGGGGGAATCGTCTGCGTGAAGAAAACGGCTAGGGACGAGGTCCCGCGCCGGCTCGACAGAGCAAACAAGCTGGTCCGGTTCATTCCGGGCTTTGGTTCAAAAAAAGGGTTCGCCAGGCGACGATGTCTTCAAGCGCACTGATGGAAAGGTCCGCATTCAACCGCGCCATTTTGGCAGCGGGCGGCACCGCAGTGGCGTTGGAGCATCGCACGGCGAACATGCAAACATCCGGCACCCTGACTGATACAGACCCACAGCGACGGGCATTGTCCCTCCCGCTGAGGCTGGCGGCTGCCGGGGGGAAACGAAATAATGCCCAACAAAATGCTAATCGACGCCTCCCACCCGGAGGAAACACGCGTCGTCGTCGTACGCGGTAACCGTATCGAAGAATTCGATTTTGAATCCCAGGACAAAAAGCAACTCAAAGGAAATATCTATCTCGCCCGCGTAACCCGCGTCGAACCTTCCCTTCAGGCAGCCTTTGTCGAATATGGCGGGAACCGTCACGGGTTCCTCGCCTTCAGCGAAATCCATCCCGACTACTATCAAATCCCGGTCGCCGACCGTCAGGCCCTGCTGCACGCTGAAGCGCAGGAAGCCGACGACGAGGACGACGAGGACGGCGATGGCGAAGACCGGCATCGCGGGCGGCGCAATCGCAGACGCGGCGGCAAGCATCGCGGCCGCTCCAGCCACGAAAGCCGCGCCGACGCCTCCGAAGACGGCGCAGATGCGGCCGCGAACGCCGACGACAACGGCGATGGCGACGAGACGGCGAGTGACGATGCAGTTTCGTCAGCCGTGGAGTCGGCGCCGGAAGCGGCGCCCGACGACGAAACCAATATCACCATGAAGGCGGAGGCCGATGCCGACGTCATTTCGGAAGAGATTCCTGAAGGCGCCGGCGAGCAGCCGGAAGACCGCGGCATGCTCGAAGAGGTGCAGCACGCGCACCACGACGACCACGATGTGGAGTCGGTCGGCGCGGAAGACGCGCTTGAAGAGGTTCGCAACCGCCGCAAGCCGCCGCGCCGGCAATACAAGATCCAGGAAGTCATCAAGCGCCGGCAGATCCTGCTGGTGCAGGTCGTCAAGGAAGAGCGCGGCAACAAGGGCGCGGCGCTGACCACCTATCTGTCGCTCGCCGGCCGTTATTCGGTGCTGATGCCGAACACGGCGCGCGGCGGCGGTATTTCCCGCAAGATCACCAACGCGCAGGATCGCAAGAGGCTGAAGGAGGTCGTCTCCGACCTCGAGGTGCCGCAGGGCATGGGCGTCATCCTGCGCACCGCGGGCGAAAGCCGCACCAAGGCCGAGATCAAGCGCGACTACGAATATCTGATGCGGCTGTGGGAGAACGTCCGCGGCCTGACCTTGCAGTCCAGCGCCCCTGCCCTCGTCTATGAGGAAGGCTCGCTGATCAAGCGCTCGGTGCGCGACCTCTACAACAAGGATATCGACGAAATCCTGGTTGCGGGCGACGACGGCTACCGCGAGGCCAAGGACTTCATGCGCATGCTGATGCCCAGCCACGCGAAGGTCGTGCAGCCTTATCGCGACACGACGCCCATCTTCGTGCGCTCCGGTATCGAGGCGCAGCTCGACAAGATGCTGCAGCCGCAGGTGACGCTGAAATCCGGCGGCTACATCATCATCAACCAGACGGAAGCGCTGGTCGCCATCGACGTCAATTCGGGCCGTTCCACCAAGGAGCACTCGATCGAGGACACGGCGCTTCACACCAATCTGGAAGCAGCCGAGGAAGTGGCGCGCCAGCTCAGGTTGCGCGACCTTGCCGGTCTGATCGTCATCGACTTCATCGACATGGAGGAGAACCGCAACAACCGCTCCGTCGAGAAGCGGTTGAAGGATCACCTCAAGAACGACAGGGCGCGTATCCAGCTCGGCCGCATCTCGCATTTCGGCCTGATGGAGATGAGCCGCCAGCGCATCCGCGCCTCGGTGCTCGAATCGACCATGAAGCCCTGCCCGCATTGCGGCGGCACCGGCCATGTGCGTTCTGATTCTTCCGTGGCGCTGCTGGTGGTGCGGGCGATCGAGGAATTCCTACTCAAGGATTCGCGCAGCCACATCACCGTCCGCACGCCGGCTGCGACCGCCCTCTACGTGCTCAATCACAAGCGCAGCACGCTGGTCGAACTGGAAACACGCTTCGGCCTGACGATCACCGTCGAAGCCGACGACACGGTTGGAGCGCAGCACTATGCGATCTTCCGCGGTGCGTTGGCGGAAAAGCCGGAAGGCTTCGTCGAAGCCCGGACACAGTTTCCCGCCATCGAGGAAGAACCCGAAGACGATATCGTCATCGAGGAAGACGAGACGGAGGCGGAAGAGCAGCCCCGCCAGCAGGGCCAGCAGGGCCGGCAGGAGCGTTCCGGCGAGAACGACGACGGCCAGCGCGGCGACAAGAAGCGCAGGCGCAGGCGCAGGCGTCGTGGCGGCAAGGACCGCGAACAGGGCGTCGAACACCAGGGCGGAGAGTCCGTCACGGCCGCGCCATCCGCATCGATGTCCGATGACGAAACCGACGATGGCGATTCGGGCGATGAAGCCGGGGCGTCCGTTGTAGCGGTCGCCCAGGACGGCCAGCCAAAGAAGCGTCGGCGTGGCAAGCGTGGCGGCAAGCGCAACCGCCCCGAAGGCGAGGATGGGATCGGCGATGCTGGCGAAAGCATCGAGGATTCGGAGAAGGCTGAAGCCGCCGCCGAAAAGCCCGCGGCCGAGGAGCCAAAATCCGAAACGCAGCCGGAAGCGGCGACGGCCGATGCCCCGGCAGCGGCCAACGACGATGAAAAGCCGAAGAAGCCGAAGCGGGCCTCGCGCTCGAAGAAAGCTGTAGCCGAGGCGACCGAAGAAAAGACAGTTGCAGCCGAACCGGCCAAAGCTGCGGAACCGAAGGCGGAGCCCCCCGCGGCAGAGGAGCCGGTCAAGAAGCGGGCTTCGCGGCGCAAGGCGGCAACCGCCGAGACCGTGGCTCCGGTCGTCTCGTCGACCGTCGCCAACGAGCCCGGCGAACCCGCCGAGCAGAAGCCGAAAAAAGGCGGATGGTGGCAGCGGAAAGGCTTTTTCTGAGCCGTTTCAGTCCCTTGACCTGATTTTCTGACAAAGTGAATCCCGCGCTGGCCTTCCGGCGCGGGATTTTTGTTGGGTGTTCTGCTTCCGCGTTCGTTGCGATCGCACGCGGCTGGTGAAAACCCGCGGCAGAGTTACGACAGAACGTTACGGCGCGAACACCGACCAGTTCATCATCTTCGCCAGCTTCTCCAGCGCGATGGAACCCAGCTTCGAATTGCCGTTGGCGTTCAGGCCGGGCGACCAGACGGCGAGCGAGGCGACGCCCGGCACGATCGCCAGTATGCCGCCGCCAACGCCGCTTTTGCCCGGAATGCCGACGCGGAAGGCGAAATCGCCCGAGCCGTCATAGTGGCCGCAGGTGAGCATCAGCGCGCTAATGCGCCTTGCTCGCTCCGCCGAGATCACCGAATGCCCGGTCGAGGGCTGCCTGCCGCCATTGGCCAGGAAGCGCCCTGCCAGCGCCAGTTGCCGGCAACTCATCGCAATGGCGCAATGGTGGAAATAGACGCCCAGCGCCATCTCCGGCGCATGATGCAGATTGCCGAACGACTTCATGTAATTGGCCAGCGCGAAGTTGCGGTAGCCGGTTGCCCGTTCCGAAGCCGCCACGGCGCTGTCAATGGTGATCGTCTCGTCGTCGGCGAGAAACTGCACGAAGCGCAGGATCTCGCCGATCGTTTCGCGCGGCTGGTGGCCGGCCAGCAGCACGTCGGAAATGACAATGGCGCCCGCATTGATGAACGGATTGCGCGGGATGCCGTTCTCATGCTCGAGCTGGACGATGGAGTTGAACGGGTTGCCGGACGGCTCGCGCCCGACCCGCTTCCACAGCGCATCGCCCTTTTCGCCCAGCGCAAGGGTGAGCGTGAACACCTTGGAAATGCTCTGGATCGAGAAGGCTTCGCCGGCATCGCCCGCGACCAGCACCCGGCCGTCATTTGTGGCCGCCGCGATGCCGAACTTGCCGGCATCGACACGGCCAAGCTGCGGGATGTAGCTGGCGACCTCGCCACGGTCGCCGCGCGCCGCCATCTCCGCCGCGACTTCGGCAAGCGCCTGTTCCAGATCGGCCATTGCCCCTACCTCAACCAGCGTTCGATGCGGGCGAGCGCCTCGACCATCTCGTCATGGCTGCCGGCGTAGGAGAACCGCATGGTGCGATGGCCCTGCAGCGGGTCGAAGTCTCGGCCAGGCGTCGCTGCGACATGCGCCTCGGCCAGCATACGGCGGGCGAAAGCCATTGAGTCGTTGGTCAGCCGCGAGACGTCGCAGAAGGCGTAGAAGGCGCCGTCCATCGGCGCCGCCAGCCGAAAGCCAAGCTCCGGCAGGCGCTTGGCCAGAAGTTCGCGGTTCCAGGCATAGCGCGCCTTGATTTCCTCCAGCTCTGCCGTCGCCTTGAACGCTTCGATGGCCGCGACCTGGGAAAGCTCCGGCGCGGAAATGTAGAGGCTCTGGGCGATGCGTTCGATCGGCCGCACCAGTTCGGGCGGCAGCACCATCCAGCCGATGCGCCAGCCGGTCATGCAGTAATATTTTGAGAATGAATTGATGACCGTGACTGACGAGCCGAAGGCGAGCGCCGTCGTGTCCGGTCCGGCATAGGAAAGGCGATGGTAAATCTCGTCGGAAATCAAGGAAATGCCGAGGTTTTCCGCGGTTTCGACCAGCAGCTTCATCTCGGCAGCGGGAATGACCGCGCCGGTCGGATTGGCCGGACTGGCGAACAGCGCGCCTTTCAGCGGCTTCTGGCGATGCGCCTTCTCCAGATGCGCGGCGCGGAGATAGGGTTCGCCGTCGAGCTCGATCTCGACGACATCGATGCCGAGCGCCGCCATGATGTTGCGGTAGGCGGGATAGCCCGGGGCGGCGATGGCGACGCGGTCCCCGGCGTCGAACATGGCGAGAAAGGCGAGGTTGAAGGCCGCCGAGGAACCGGTGGTCACAGCGACCCTTTCAGGCGCAACATCTATGCCGTAGTGCTCGCCATAATGCGCCGCGATGGCGCGGCGCAGGGCGGCAAGTCCCAGCGCGTCCGTGTAGCCGATGCGTCCCGCTTTCAGGGCGGCGGCGGCGGCCTGCCGAACCGCTTCCGGCGCAGGATCGGACGGTTGCCCGACCGCCATCGACACGACGGAAACGCCATTCGCGGCCAACCGGTTGGCTTCGGCCAGAATGTCCATGGCGTGGAACGGCTCGACCTCGCCGCGCCGCGAAAGCGAAATGCTCATATGTGCTCGTATCCTGACAATCCGTGGCCGGACAGCGGTCCAGCGCCGCACAAATGCCCGATTGGTGTGGGGATCACAAGTTCATGAAGTTTTCAGCATCGACTTTCCATCATTGGCCGCCTCGTCTACCAGTGGATGCAACATGCTGAGCCTGTTCCGCCCCAAAACGCTGCTTGCCCGCACCGCACGGTCGTTGACGGCGCTGTCGCTCGGCGCGCTGATGGCCGCCGCCAGTTCGATAAGCGCCTTCGCGCAGGGCGTTCCGGTGGTGCGCGACGCCGAGATCGAGGCGCTGGTTCGCGATTATGCGCGGCCGATCTTCAAGGCGGCAGGCCTTTCCAATGCCGGCATCCAGATCATCCTCGTCAACGACAACAGCTTCAACGCCTTCGTCGCCGGCAGGCGTTTGTTCATCAACACGGGCGCGCTGGTGCAGGCCGAGACGCCGAACGAAATCATCGGCGTCATCGCCCATGAATGCGGACATCTGGCCGGCGGGCATCAGGAAAAACTGCGGGAGCAGCTTGAGCGGGCAAAGACGATGGCGATTGTCGCAGGGCTGCTGGGCGCCGGCGCGCTGGTCGCTGGCGGTGCAACCAACAACAGGGCGCTCGCGGGCGCCGGCATCGGCCTCGCCACCGGGGGCGGCGAGGTGGCGACGCGTTCCCTGCTCAGCTATCAGCGCGGCGAAGAGATCACTGCCGACCGCTCCGCCATCACCTATCTCGACGCCACCGGGCAATCCGGCAGGGGAATGCTGAAGACCTTCCAGCGTTTCCAGAGCGCGCTTTCGCTGTCCGGCGCGCAGATCGACCAGTACCGGATCAGCCACCCGATGCCGCGGGAGCGTATTTCCAATCTCCAGGAGCTTGTCGAGAAAAGCCAATACAAAGACAAAACCGATTCGGCGGCGCTGCGGCAGCGCCACGACATGATGCGGGTCAAGATCGCTGCCTACACGCAGGGCCAGGCGGAAGTGTCCCGGCTGAACCGCAAGCTGTCGGACGGCCTGGCGGTGAAATATGGCGATGCGCAGGTCGCCTTCCTGTTCGGCAATCCCGCTTCGGCGCTCAGCAAGACGGACGGTCTAATCAAGGCGCAGCCGAAAAATCCCTATTTCCAGGAGCTGCGCGGCGATATCCTGATGAAATCGAACCGGTCGAAGGACGCGGCGACGGCCTATGCCAAGGCGATTTCCCTTGATCCCGCCAAATCCGGCCTGCTTTCGGTGTCCTACGCACAGGCGCTGATCGCCACCGGGTCGCCCGAGACGCTGAAAAAAGCCGTCGCGCAGATCAACAACAGCCTGCAGCGCGATCGGGAGAACAGCAGCGCCTACCGCTATCTGGCGCAGGCCTATGGCGAATTGGGGGACGTCGCCAATGCCGAGCTGGCAACAGCTGAAGGCTACTATTACAGCGGTTCGTTGAAGGACGCGAAAATATTCGCCATGCGGGCGCAGAAGAATTTCAAGCGCGGCGAGCCGGCATGGCTTCGGGCGCAGGACATCATCAATTCCGGACCGGCCAAGAAGAAATGAACATGCGGATCGCAACTCCATGTTCCCGGTTCAGGCAGAAGGACGAGACACCATGATCAGGGCAATATTGTTGGGCACCACCGGACTGGCGGTTGCGCTGGTCATGCTGGGGGCCGGTTTCGCCGCCGGGAACGCACCCGTCGCTCAGGCGCAGGCGGCGGGCGCCGAAGAGACACCCGCCGTCGTGCAGATGGCGGCCGCTGAAACCCCGACGACGGTCGACCGCAAGGAGGTCGAGGGCATCGTTCGCGACTACCTGCTCAAGAATCCTGAAATCATGCTCGAAGTGCAGGGCGCGCTGGAAGCCAAGCAGCAGGAAGAGCAGCGGCTCGCCCATCTCGGCGTCATCGACGACAACAAGGACGAAATCTTCAATTCCGCCTTCGACGGCATCGTCGGCAACCGTGACGGCAAGGTGACGATCGTCGAGTTCTACGATTACAATTGCGGCTTCTGCAAACGCGCCATCGAGGACATGCAGGCGCTGACCAAGGCCGATCCGGAATTGCGCTTCGTGCTCAAGGAATTTCCGATCCTCGGCCCGGATTCGCAAAAGGCGAGCATCGTTTCCATGGCCTTCCACAAGCTCATGCCGGAGAAATATGGCGAGTTCCACAATGCGCTGCTTGGCGGACAGGGCCGCGCCACGGAGGAAGCGGCCGTCAAGATCGCGCTCTCGCTGGGCGCCGACGAGGCAAAGCTGCGCGAGCACATGCAGGACCCGGACATTCCGGCAGCTTTTGCCAAGACATACGAACTCGCCAACAAGCTCGCCATCACCGGCACGCCCTCCTATGTCGTCGGCAACGAGGTCATCTTCGGCGCCCTCGGCAAGGAGGTTCTGGCGGAAAAGATCGAGGCGGCAAAGTCAGCTCTCTGAACGAAATCGGGTCAACAACCCCGCAGCCATACATTGTTGACGGGGAAAGAACGCACTTGCGCTCTTTTCCCAGTGGAATATGCCCATTATAGAGGGTCCGGCGCGGCGGCTCGAGCCGCACGCAGGAAAGGTCGGTGCTTTTGAAAACGGTATTCGTTTTGAACGGTCCAAATCTGAATATGCTCGGCAAGCGGGAACCGTCTATCTACGGGTCGCAGACGCTGGGCGATATCGAGGCGGACTGTCGCAAAGCTGCCGAGCCTCTTGGGATCACGGTCGACTTCCGCCAGTCCAACCACGAAGGCGATCTCGTCACCTGGATTCAGGAAGCAAGCCAGTCGGCCGCGGGCGTCGTGCTGAACGCCGGCGCCTACACCCATACCTCCATCGCCATCCATGACGCCATCCGGGCCGCTTCGGACGTGCCTGTCATCGAAGTTCATCTTTCCAATATCCACGCGCGGGAACCGTTCCGCCATGTTTCCAAAGTCGCGCCGCATGCCGTTGGCATGATCTGCGGGTTCGGCCCGCTGGGCTACACGCTGGCGCTGCAGGCGCTGGCGGCAAGAATTTAGCGTGCCGACACAAGAAGGGTCGATCATGACGACGAAAAAGACCGGTGTTGACCAGCAGCTTATCCGCGATCTCGCGGGCATCCTGAACGACACCAATCTGACTGAGATCGAGGTGGAGCTTGGCGACCTGAAGGTTCGCGTTTCGCGCCACGCGCCGGCGGTTCACGCTGTGGCGGCGCCGCAGCCTGCCTACGCGGCAGCAGCAGCCCCGGCAGCCATTGCAGCCCCCGCGGCGGCGCCTGCGGCGTCCGACAGCTCGAAGAACGCGGTGCCCTCGCCCATGGTCGGCACGGCCTATCTCTCGCCTTCGCCGGACGCCCGTCCGTTCGTCGAAATCGGTCAGAAGGTGAAAGAAGGCCAGACGCTGCTGATCATCGAGGCGATGAAGACCATGAACCAGATCCCCGCGCCCCGCGCCGGAACCGTGACTGCGATCCTGATCGAGGATACCCAGCCGGTGGAATACGGCATGCCGCTCGTCGTGATCGAGTAAGGCCGGGAAAACGGCGATGTTCCAGAAAATCCTCATCGCCAATCGCGGCGAAATCGCGCTTCGGGTGCTGCGCGCCTGCAAGGAGCTTGGCATCCAGACCGTCGTGGTTCACTCGACCGCCGATGCCGACGCCATGCATGTGCGCCTTGCCGACGAAAGCGTCTGCATCGGGCCGCCGCCCTCGCGCGACAGCTACCTCAACATCCATCAGATCGTCGCCGCCTGCGAGATCACCGGGGCGGATGCCGTGCATCCAGGCTACGGCTTCCTGTCCGAGAACGCCAAGTTCGCCGACATCCTCGCCGCGCACAACATCACCTTCATCGGCCCGTCCGGCGACCATATCCGCATCATGGGCGACAAGATCGAGGCCAAGCGCACCGCCAAGCGGCTGGGCATCCCCGTGGTGCCTGGCTCGGACGGCGCGGTTACCGAAGAGGCCGACGCCAAGCGTATCGCCAACGAGATCGGTTATCCGGTCATCATCAAGGCAACCGCCGGCGGTGGCGGGCGCGGCATGAAGGTGGCGCGCACCGAAGAGGATCTGATCGAGGCCTTGCAGACGGCGAGCACCGAAGCGGGCGCCGCCTTCGGCAACAGCTCGGTCTACATCGAGAAATACCTCGAAAAGCCGCGCCATATCGAACTGCAGGTGTTCGGCGACGGCGCCGGCAGGGGCGTCCACTTCGGCGAGCGCGACTGTTCATTGCAGCGCCGCCACCAGAAGGTGTGGGAGGAGGCCAACTCCCCTGCCCTCAACGCCGAGGAGCGCGCCAAGATTGGCGGCGTCTGCGCCAAGGCGATCGCCGATCTCGGCTATTCCGGCGCCGGAACCATCGAATTTCTCTACGAAAACGGCGAATTCTATTTCATCGAAATGAACACCCGTCTCCAGGTCGAGCATCCGGTGACGGAAATGATTACTGGCATCGACCTCGTCCACGAGCAGATCCGGGTTGCATCGGGCGGCGGCCTGTCGGTGACGCAAGACGAGATCAAATTCAACGGTCACGCCATTGAATGCCGCATCAACGCGGAGGACCCGCGCACCTTCACGCCCTCGCCTGGCACGATCACGCATTTCCACACGCCCGGGGGTCTCGGCATCCGCGTCGATTCCGGCGTTTATTCGGGCTACCGCATTCCGCCCTATTACGACAGTTTGATCGGCAAGCTGATCGTCCACGGCCGCAACCGGGTCGAATGCATGATGCGGTTGCGCCGCGCGCTGGACGAGTTCGTGGTCGATGGCATCAAGACGACGCTGCCGCTGTTTCGCGACCTCGTCGGCAATTCCGACATCGCCAATGGCGACTACGATATCCACTGGCTGGAGAAATATCTGGCCAAGGAAGCCCCCGAAGCCTGAAGATAAGGCGTCATGACCAGGCCCTACGCGCCCGGCTACCGCATCCCGACGGACCTGTTGCTGAAGGCCTATGCGTCGGGCGTGTTTCCGATGGCCGAAAGCGCTGCCGACGCCGAAGTGTTCTGGGTGCGGCCGGAATCACGCGGCATCATTCCGCTGGACGGATTCCACATCCCCAAAAGCCTGGCCAAGACGGTCCGCAAGGGCCTGTTCGAGGTCCGCTTCGACCATGACTTCGAATCGACCATCGATGCCTGCGCCGAGCAGCGCGAGGAGCGCCAGTCCACCTGGATCAATGCGCCGATCCGGGAAGCCTATGTGCGGCTTCACGAGATCGGCAACTGCCATTCCGTCGAGGCCTGGCGCGAGGGGCGGCTGGTGGGCGGGCTTTACGGCGTTTCGCTGGGGCGGGTGTTCTTCGGCGAAAGCATGTTTTCCAAGGAAACCGACGCCTCGAAGGTTTGTCTCGTCCGCCTTGTCGAAAGGCTGAACGAACGCGGCTTCGTGCTTCTCGACACCCAATTCACCACCGAGCATCTGAAGCGCTTCGGCGCGGTCGATGTGCCGCGCGGCAGATACGAAAAGATGCTTGCCGCCGCGCTGAAGGGCGAAGCCAGGTTCTAACGCTCAAATCCCACAAGAGTGACCTTTTAGTCCGCTTTTTTGGAGCTGCCTTCGCCCAGCCCACTTTTCCTGGCCTTGCCGGTGGGCAGCGGCGCCTGCGAATGGAACATCATCTTCCAGCCGTCGGCGCGCCGCACGTAGCCGGTGCTGACGAGCGCGGCATAGGGTTCGCCGGTGGACCGCGTAGCCCGCGCCTCATAAGTCAGCATGACGATATCGCTGCCGGGCTCCACGAAACCCTTGGGCTCGATCTGGAGGTTCTTCCAGCGGTGCGGTTTCTTCGCGGTGGCGGCAAGATCCGCGTTGCTCATGGTCTGCGCCATTTCAGGAAAGGCCACGAGACATTCCTTGTCCGCATTGGCCTTGTAAAAGGCTTCGTCGCCCGTCCAGAAGCCCTTTTCGAGCGCGATCAATTCGTCCTTGCTAGCAAGCATGGTCACCATCCTTCACGCGCCCCGCGAGCCAACGTTTCAGCAGGCACGCGGTTCCCGGAAGGAGTGTCGTTGGATCAGTTGGTTCCGGAGGTGGTGCCGGGGTCGGCCGGAGCCGCGCCGCCCTTGCCGCCGCCACCATCGGGCGCCTTGGCCGCGCCAGGTGCGGGAACGTCCGACTTCTGCTTGCAGGCCTTGAGCCAGACATCATAGACGGCGTGCTCGACGGCATTGAGGCCGGGACTCTCGGCAAACATCCAGCCGGTGAAGATGCGCCTTATCTTGCGGTCCAGGGTGATCTCGTCGACTTCGACGAAGGAATCGGTCTTCGGAGCCTCGGCCTCGGGCCGCGAATAGCAGACGCGCGGCGTCACCTGCAGGGCGCCGAACTGCACCGTTTCGTCGATATAGACGTCGAAGGTGATGATACGTCCGGTAATCTTGTCGATGCCGGCGAATTCGGCAACCGGATTGGCGACGCGGCCTGCATCACCGGCCGCAGGCGGAGCTGCGAAGGCGAGGCTACCCGCCAACATGGTGGCGGCGACCACTGCGCCCGTCCAGACCCGGCCGCCCATCGTATTTCGGCTCAATATGCGCATACAGGACTACCAGTGGTTATGGTCGGTGATTCTCGACCGACAGGCTAATAGCCGCTCTCGGATCATCAAGCTGCTAAACGCCAATTGTGGCGAGAAAAGACCAGAAGCAGACGACAAACGGCGTGCGTCCGGCTCAGTTGCCCGGCGTCCAGGCATCATAGTCGCCCGTCACCTGTGGCCGATGGCCGGTGCCGAGCACGGAGCCTTTCGGACGATAGGCGCTTGGGGTGCCCGTGAGATTCGGCTGGTAGGGCTTTTGCCAGTCGCGCGGCTTATAGTCCTCGCTGGGCGGGGCGACATCGACGCGGTGATGCATCCAGCCATGCCAGCCCGGCGGGATCGCCGAAGCTTCCGACCGGCCGTTGTAGATGACCCAGCGACGCGTCTGACCGTCGGAATTGACACCGCCCTCGTAATAGACGTTGCCGAATTCGTCCTGCCCGACCTTTGTGCCGTAGCGCCACGTATGGAGCCGCGTGCCGATCGTCTGGCCGTTCCACCATGTGAAAAACTGCAGGAGGAAATTCTTCATCGTCACTTTCCGGGCCGCTTGCCTGCGTTGCTTATGGCGTCAGGCGGACGCGAAGGCAAGGATTTTGCGTTGCACCAAGCGGTCTGTTCGGCAACCCCTGCCAACTTGCCAAGCATGGCTGATGTTCCTATGACTGCCGCCGCGTCAAGTAAGGCGCAGCAGCTGGGCACCTTACCGGGGGACAGACTTGGCCGAAGCCGAGATCCGCAAAACCACCGAGGCGATTCGCCGAGCCAAGGGTGGCGTCCCGATCGTCTGCCTCACCGCCTATACCTTTCCCATCGCAAGACTGCTCGATCCCCATGTCGACCTGCTGCTGGTCGGCGACAGCGTCGCCATGGTCCTGCACGGCCACGAAACGACGCTGGGCGCAACGATGGACATGATGATCGCCCATGGCCAGGCGGTGATGCGCGGCGCGCAAGAGGCCTGCGTCGTCGTCGACATGCCGGCGGGGAGCTATGAGGAATCGGCTGAACTGGCCGTCGCCTCCGCCCGCCGCATCGTCAGGGAGACCGGTTGCCATGCGGTCAAGCTCGAAGGCGGGGTGGACATGGCTCCCCAGATCGCCGCCATCGTCGCCGATGGCATTCCGGTGATGGGCCATATCGGGCTGCAGCCGCAATCGGTCGAGAAGGACGGCGGCTACAAGATCAAGGGCAAGACCCATGATGCGGTCGCGGCGCTGTTCAAAGACGCCGAGGCGGTCGAAAAGGCCGGCGCGTTTTCCGTCGTCATCGAAGGCACTGTGGAGCGCGTGGCGGCGGACCTGACCCGCGCCGTCTCCATCCCGACCATCGGCATCGGCGCCAGCGCCGACTGCGACGGCCAGATTCTGGTGATCGACGACATGGTCGGCCTGACGGTGGGCCGGGTGCCCAAATTCGTCAAGGAATACGCGCATCTGCGCGATGTCGTCGCCGGCGCGGCCGAAGCCTTTGCGCGGGATGTACGCAGCCGCGCTTTTCCAGCCGCCGAGCATATTTTTTCCGCCTCACCGGAAGCCAGGAAGGATCGTGCATGAGCCTGCCGGAAATCGTCGAGACCGTCGCGGCATTGCGCGCGCGGGTGCGCGGCTGGCGGCGCGACGGGCTGAAAGTCGCCATGGTGCCGACGATGGGCGCGCTGCATGACGGCCATATCTCGCTGGTGCGGATGGCTCTGGAGAAGGCCGACCGCTGCGTGGTGTCGATCTTCGTCAACCCGGCCCAGTTCGCACCGACGGAAGACCTCGATAAATATCCGCGCCAGCTCGCGCGCGACCTCGAGCGCCTGGCCGAAATCCGGGCGCATCTCGCCTTCACGCCGCCGGTCAGCGAAATGTATCCTTCCGGCTTCGCGACGAAGATCTCGGTGGGCGGGCCTTCCGCCGGTCTGGAAACCGATTTCCGGCCAAGCTTCTTCGAAGGCGTGGCCACCGTGGTCGGCAAGCTGTTCATCCAGGCGGAGCCGGATTTCGCCATCTTCGGCGAGAAGGACTATCAGCAGCTCTGTGTCGTCCGAAAGCTGTGCCGCGACCTCGACCTGCCGGTCGAGATCGTCGGCGCGGAAACGGTAAGGGACAAGCACGGCCTCGCCCTGTCGTCGCGCAACGCCTATCTCAGCGACGGTGAACGCGCCGTCGCACGGCAGCTCAACCGCATCCTGCGCGAAACCGCCGAAGCGCTGGCCGCAGGCGCGGACGAGAGCGCGACGGTCGAAGCGGCCAACAACGCGATCCTGCAGGCGGGTTTCCGCAGCGTCGACTATGTGGCGGCGCGCGAGGCGCTGACTTTGCACCCATGGCAACGCGGCAAAGACGGCCGCCTGCTGGCCGCCGCATGGCTGGGCAAGACACGGCTCATCGACAATCTCGCAATTCCAGCAGGATAGTCACCCTGCGATGGCGACGATCAGGCGAGCTGCTTTTCCAGCGTCAGGATCGTAGCGTCGACCCATTGTGTCGCTTTCCTGCTGCCTGTGCGGACGAACCCGCCCGCTTCGTAGAAAGCGATGGCGCCATTGTTCTTCTCCTCGACCTCAAGCCGCATCATCCGGCAATCGAAGAACGAACCCTGTATTTCCTCCAGCAGCAGTCCACCGACACCCCTGCCCTGCATCGCAGGCAACACATCAAGCTCATGCAGTTCGACGATTTCGGGCCGCTTGTCATTGATGACCGCGTAAGCCATGCCGGCAAGGCCGGAGCCGGTATCGGCAACAATGAACTCCGATTTCGGGCGCCTCAGCATCTGGCGCAGCCAATCCACCGAATGCCATCGGTCCGATAATTGGGAAACGCCGGCCTCGCCATAAATCGGGTCGTAGGTCGCGTGCCAGGTTGCGGCGAGAAGCCGGCTGACGGCGGCAAGATCGTTCTCGCCCGCGGTGCGGATGAACACGGTCAAGGTCCTCGCCCTCGACGCGCGCTATTCAATGCCGAGCTTGGCCTTGACCAGGTCGTTGACGGCCTGCGGGTTGGCCTTGCCCCCCGTCGCCTTCATCACCTGGCCGACGAACCAGCCGGCCATGGTCGGCTTGGCCTTCGCCTGCTCGACCTTGTCGGGGTTGGCGGCGATCACCTCGTCCACCGCCTTTTCGATGGTGCCGGTGTCGGTGACCTGCTTCATGCCGCGGCTTTCGACCAGTTCGCGCGGGTCGCCGCCCTCGTTCCAGACGATCTCGAACAGATCCTTGGCGATCTTGCCGGAAATCGTGCCTTCCTTGATCAGGTCGATGACGCCGCCGAGCTGATCCGGGGAAACCGGAGTCTCTTCAATGGTTTTGCCGGATTTGTTCAGCTGCCCCAGCAGGTCGTTGATGACCCAGTTGGCGGCCAGCTTGCCGTCGCGATCCACCGCCACTTTCTCGAAATAATCGGCAATGGCTTTTTCCGACACCAGGATCGACGCGTCATAGGGCGAAAGGCCGAGCTTCTCGACCAGCCGCGCCTTCTTTTCGTCCGGCAGTTCCGGCAGGCCGACAGCCAACGCATCCACATAGGCCTGGTCGAATTCCAGCGGCAAAAGGTCAGGGTCGGGGAAATAGCGGTAGTCATGCGCCTCTTCCTTCGAACGCATCGAACGGGTCTCGCCCTTCACCGCATCGTAGAGGCGGGTTTCCTGGTCGATCGATCCGCCGTCCTCCAGAATGGCGATCTGGCGGCGCGCCTCGTATTCGATCGCCTGGCCGATGAAGCGGATCGAGTTCATGTTCTTGATCTCGCAGCGCGTGCCAAACGGCTCGCCGGGACGCCGGACCGAAACGTTGACGTCGGCGCGAAGCGATCCCTCGTCCATGTTGCCGTCGCAAGTGCCGAGATAGCGCAGGATCGAGCGCAGCTTGGTAACGTACGCCTTCGCCTCTTCCGACGAGCGGATATCAGGCTTGGAGACGATCTCCATCAGTGCCACGCCCGACCGGTTCAGGTCGACATAGGACATGGTCGGATGCTGGTCGTGCATCGACTTGCCGGCGTCCTGCTCCAGATGCAGGCGCTCGACGCCGACCTCGATGTCTTCGAACTGGCCCTTGTTGTCGGGACCGACCGAAACCGTGACCGTGCCCTCGCCGACGATGGGCTGCTTGAACTGCGAAATCTGGTAGCCCTGGGGCAGATCGGGGTAGAAGTAGTTCTTCCGGTCGAAGACCGATTTTTGGTTGATCTGCGCCTTCAGCCCGAGCCCGGTGCGGATCGCCTGCCGCACGCATTCCTCGTTGATGACGGGCAGCATGCCGGGCATCGCCGCGTCGACCAGGCTGACATTGGCGTTGGGCGCCGCGCCGAACGCAGTCGATGCGCCGGAGAACAGCTTCGCCTCCGAGGTCACCTGGGCATGGACTTCCATGCCGATGACGATCTCCCAGTCGCCGGTGGCGCCGGGGATCAAGCGTTTCGCGTCGGGTGTGCGGGTGTCGATGAGGGTCATGGAAGCCTGCGGAAAACGGAAAGTCGCGGTCAATTCGTGTGCCATCTCGCTAGTGCAAACTGGCTGCCGAAGCAAGCATCCGGCTATCGGGCGCCCCGTGAGCCGAGACTGGAATTCTTCTTCAGGTCGATTTATAAGACGCCATCCCAATGGAGAGTGGATGTCCACTTACGCTCAGTCCCGGTGAAGCCCTGACCTCGCAGGAGGCAGGGCAGAAACCTGAACCGCCGTGCCGCGACGTCTCGCGGCTGCGGCTTTTCGTTTTGGCGTCTCGCCAGGTTTTCCGGGAATTCACATGGACATCTCGCGCACAGAACAGCGCATCCTGCATATGCTGGCCCAGGGCGGCCGCATCGAAATCGAAAAGAACGACAAGAAGATCGAGGCGGTCAGATGCCTGACGCGCGACGGCTGGCACTATGCGGGCCTGGACCTCGGTCTGTTCAGAAAGCTCAAGCGGAAGAAGGCCGTGGCCTCTTCCGCAGGCGGGCCGTATCGCATCACCCGCCGCGGGCTGGAACTCGTCCGTTCCGAACTCGACAACAGATAGGACATGGGTCGCGGTTTCGGCCGCGACCCCACCCACCTATCTAGGCGGTGGCGATATAGGCCTTGATCTCCTCGGCTTCG
This sequence comes from Mesorhizobium sp. BE184, assembly GCF_031457045.1. Classification (NCBI taxonomy): domain Bacteria; kingdom Pseudomonadati; phylum Pseudomonadota; class Alphaproteobacteria; order Hyphomicrobiales; family Phyllobacteriaceae; genus Mesorhizobium; species Mesorhizobium sp. BE184. Next base: position 698,059 of record NZ_JAVDVU010000001.1, on the reverse strand, counting down.
CGTTCGACATCCTCGATGCGGCGCTTGACCACGTCGCCAATGGAGACGATGCCGTCGAGCAGTCCGTTCTTTTCCACCGGCAAATGGCGGAAACGGGCTGCCGTCATGATCTCCATGACCTCGTTGACCGTATGGTTCTCGTTGCAGATCTTGACCTTCGGCGTCATCGCCGAGCGCACCGGCATGTTCAGCGCGGCGGCCCCTTCCCGCGCCAGGACACGCACGATGTCGCGTTCCGACAGGATGCCCACGATCTTGCGGTCGCCATTGGTGACCACCAGGGCGCCTATGCGCTTTTCAGCCAGGATGTTGATCGCTTCGGCAAGGCCGTCATTCGGCCCGAGCGTAAACACGTCATGGCCTTTTGCTTCCAGAATCGCCTTAACAGTCATCGGGGTCCTCCTCAGCCTACAGTGGGTTCGCCGCGTTCACATTCAGGTGAACATGGTGCGCTCCGATTGGTTGCATTTCAAGAGTTGGAGCGGGCCGGCGATCCTAACTGAGATAACCGCCATCTTGGCGAGGTGGCATCCGGTCGAAGAACCCGAGCCCGAGAAAGCCCGCGAGAAAGCCGCCGATATGCGCCTCCCAGGCAATTTGGTCGTCGGCGCCCGGCACCACCCCGATCAGTCCGGTCACCAGATTGATGACCATCCAGACGGCCAGGAAGGTCAGCACGCCACGTGAGCGGAACACAGCGGAAAACGGCAGCGGCGGGCCGCCAAAGGCCGACTTTCCTGAAGACCGGTCGATGCGGAAGGCAAACCGGGCGGCGGCCCCCATCATGCCGGATATCGCCCCGGAAGCGCCGACCAGCGGCGCCTGCGTCAGCGGATGGATGGCCCAGAAAAAGAAAGCCGCCGCCAGGCCGGTGGCGGCGAAGAACAGGGCAAAGCGCAAGGCCCCGATCCGGTTCGCCAGCGGTGAACCGAACGCCGCCAGCCACACCATGTTGACGGCCAGATGCATGAAGCCGCCATGCAGGAAGGTATAGGTAAACGGGCTCGACAATGCATAGAACTCAAAATCGTACCGCCCCGAGTAGCGGATCGGGATGAAGGCGGCGCGAACCAGCAGTTCGAAGTCCTGCTCGTCCGTCAGGACATAGGTCCGCAGCACATGCACCCCCGCGCACAGGGCAATGATCGCCTGCACGATCCTCGGCAGGTTGAAGACCGGTTCACGGCGGGGCTCCGCTTCCGGCTCGATCGGCCCGTTTTCCGCCGGAGTTTCCGTGTCGCTCATGTCGATCCTTGCCAGCATTCGATGGCGAGCATGTAGGCCAGCCGGGCCGGAATCACAAACCAATCACAAACCGCGAATCGGATGGCCGAATCGCGGCCAAAAAAGAAGCCGTCCAAGGTTTCCCTTGAACGGCTGGTCGAGCCCCTTGCTCCCCTGGAAGCTCTTGACTGAAGTCACCGTACCGGGCGGAACGGCGAAAAACTGGAGTGATTTCAACGTCCCATAAGCGTGAGTCCAATGCAACGTAAACCATCTGTTAACCTTAACGGCCCCGAGCCGTGAACAAGAGTTAACGGTGCTGGCATGCATCCTGCTCCGCATCGCATGTAGTTCCACGGAGGGCGTCCTTCTGTTCACCGATGGGACATCAGACAGCAGGATCGCGCGGAGCGGACACAGAATGAACCTGAACGGATCGATCGCACTGTTCCATTATTGGAATCAGCTGCGTGACGGGCGGCGAGCCCCGAAACGGACCGAGATCGAGCCGGCAGACATCAAGAATCTGCTGGCCGACACCTTCATCCTGGAAAAGGACACGCGCGGAGAAGCCGTGTTCCGGCTTGCCGGCACGCGTCTTTGCGCGATCTACGGGCGCGAGTTGAAGGGCTTCTCCTTCCCTTCCCTGTGGCGGGAAAAAGACCAGCGGCTGGTGTCGCGGCTGATGGACGGCGCCTTCCAGTCCTCGGTTGTGCTCATCACTTATGAAGGCTTCAGCCGTTCGGGCCGCTCCAACAGGTTCGAGCTGCTCGCTCTGCCGCTGGACGGTGGAGCCCAGCATCCACGCGGCCTTGGCGTGATAACCCCGGAAGACAAGCCTTTCTGGCTGGGTTCGGACCCAATCACCGACGCGCTGATCGAATCCGTGCGCATCATCGACCCGGACAAGGAGCCTCTCTACCTCAAGAACCGGCCAGCCATTCCGGTGCCCTCGCTGGCGCCAAACGAACTCGGTGAAAATCACATAGCGCCCGAGTACGGGCAAGCTCGCCGGATCCGCCATCTCGTCGTCTTCGACGGTGGCCGCGACACGCAGGATTGACGCGCAATCCGACGCTCCGTTTTCTCTGTTTGTTAACCTGTTTGGCGATAGTTTGGTCGGAATCCTCGCAGCGGCGCAGGATGGCAAACGGGGTGTGAAGCAATCATGAGGTCAGCGGCGGTCGAATATTCGCCGTCCGGGGCTGAAAGGCGTAGCTTTCAGCGTGTTCGCGTCAAGATTTATGGACGCTTCATGCTGGAGGACCGTAGCGAGCACCCGTGCCAGGTGATCGACATGTCGCCCGGCAACGTTGCTTTCCGCACCGACCGCATCGGCCAGCCCGGCGAACGGGTCATCGCCTATATCGATCACATCGGCCGCATCGAGGGCGTCGTCACGCGCACGCTCGAAGACGGCTTCGCCATGACGGTCATCGCCTCCGAGCGCAAGAAGGACAAGCTCGCCGCGCAGCTGACCTGGCTTGCCAACAAGCACGAACTCGACCTGCCGGAAGACCGCCGCCACGAGCGCGTCGCGCCGCGCAACCCGATGAGCGTCCTGCACCTCACCGATGGTCGCCAGTATCAGTGCCGCATCATCGACCTGTCTCTTTCGGGCGCGGCCATCGAGATCGACGTCAAGCCGGCGATCGGCGTGCAGGTCGTGCTCGGCACGATGCGCGGCCAGGTGGTGCGCCACTTCGAAGACGGCATCGCCATCGAATTCGCCGTCATCCAGCACGCCGAAACGCTCGACACCGAATTCAGCGGCTCGGCAGACTGACGCGCACGGGCCGGCGTCAACAGGCCCCGCGACCTCAGATGCCTCCCTACCCTTGCCTGTCGACGTTGCGGGCGCGAGATCGCGCTCAGGCCGTTTCAACCCTATAGAAACCGGTGCCCGCGCAAGGAACGCAGCGCACGCTTTGACCCGGACACTTCGGCTGGGTCGTTCCGGAAGGGCAGCATTTGCCCTCCGTCGCCTCCCATTCGCGGCACTTGAAGACGATGCCCACGCCATTGCAATGCGGACATTCGCTCTTGCGTATTTCCCCCATATCGCCCCGTTCCCGGTGCGGCCGTCTGCCGACAGCGTACCGAACAAACCCCGGCATGGCCCGATGCCATGCATTTCCCCAGGTCACTTTTGACCAGGCAGGCAGGCATTGCAACGGTTATGGGCGGATCGATAAAATTTTAGGAAAATTCTATTCTTATTTTATTATTGTTTGTCTTGATATTTATATTAAATCTCTTGTGTTTTTACTCAATATCTACTGCGCGCTTTTGCGTCAAATAAATTCAGCCGTGTCATTGTCTCTCTCAAACGGGGAGACAAGAAAATGCGGAAGTCGAGGGGCGCGCTGTTGCTGCTTGCAATGGCACTACAGTTTTGCGGGTGGGGATCCGCGAATGCCGGGGCAAACTTCATGCACACCGCCGGCCGCACCACGCAGCCGGTCGGTCATTACGAATTCTGCCAGAAGCAGCCGCAGGAATGCCGGCAGATCACGGCGCGGCGGCAGCCGATCGAGCTGACCCGCACACTCTGGGCCACCATCATCAACGTCAACAACGCCGTGAACGCCAGGGTCCAGCCGCGTACCGACATGGAGATGTGGGGCAAGGAAGAAGTCTGGTCCTATCCTGACGGCGGCGTCGGCGACTGTGAAGACTACGCCTTGGAAAAGCGGCGCGAGCTGATGCAGGCGGGCATTCCGGCCGGCGACCTGCTGATGACGGTGGCGCGCCAGCCGAATGGCGACGGCCATGCCGTACTGACGGTCCGCACCAGCCTCGGCGAGTTCATCCTCGACAATCTTGAATCCCGCGTCCTCGCCTGGACCGATACCGATTACACCTATCTCAAGCGCCAGTCGGAACGGAATTCCGGCGCCTGGATCAGCATCAATGACGGCCGCGCCGACGCGGTCGCCAGCGTCCGCTAGGACGCAACGGAAAACCCGGTCGAGTCCCCACCCTCCCCGTCCCCAACGACCGGGTCAAGGAGCCGGCCCCTGTCCCCGGGCCGGCTCCGCCTTTTCTGGCGGAAGCCAGCGTCTCGCGGCAGCGTTCAGGCTGCGGTCATGCCGGCCTTGAAGCGCCGGCCGTTCTCGACATAGTTCGCTGCGGATCTGCGCATCCGCTCCGCCGCGGCATCATCGAGCGTGCGCGTCACGCGCGCCGGCGAACCGACGATCAGCGAATTGTCCGGGAATTCCTTGCCTTCGGTGATGAGCGCGCCGGCGCCGACCAGGCAGTTTTTGCCGATCTTCGCGCCGTTGAGCACGATGGCGCCCATGCCGATCAGCGTGTTGTCGCCTATCGTGCAGCCGTGCAGCATGGCCCGGTGGCCAATGGTGCAGCCTTTGCCGATCGTCAACGGGAAACCCATGTCGGTGTGCATGATGGTGTGCTCCTGGACATTGCTGTCATCGCCGATGACGATCGGCTCGTTGTCGCCGCGAAGCACCACGCCAAACCAGAGGCCGACATTGCGCCCGATCTCAACGCTGCCGATCACGGTGGCGTCCGGCGCTATCCAGTTGGTGTCGCGGTCCGAAAAACGGGGAGCCTTCCCGTCAAGCGCATAAATCGGCATTTTTTCTCCCAAAAACGTCTAGAAATCGAGGATCGGCATGGCGGCCGTATGCTCGGCCAAACCGGACACGGCGCCAATCAGCGTCACTCCGAGCGCAAGCGCCCACAAGCAAGCCGAGCCGGCACAGGAAGCCAAGGCCATACCAGTTATATGCCGCTGCCGGTAGGCCGCCAGGGCCTCGTTGAAGAGCATGAACGGCCCGGCAAACGCCGCCAGGGCAAGCGAGCGGACGACATGCGAACCGGACATGAACGGCTCCGCGAAAGCCAGGCGCCGGCCGAATACGAGTTCCAAGGCTGAGCAGAGCAGGCCGCTCGCGGTCAAACCGACCAGAAATGCGAAAAGCCCAGGCACAAATCCATCCATTTTTACCAACTGTTTACCATGAAACCGCACTGTCCGTTTCAGCAAACGTGCAAGCAACATGCCGGCATTTTGTGCCAGAGCGGGACATTTGGGAACGAAGGCCATGGGCAGCACGGTCACGGCAGAAACCCCGGACCTCAAGGTCGTCAACTCGTCGCTGATGATGAAGGTCTTCTACTGCTTCGCGGCGTTGGCGGCACTGTCGATAGCGATCAGCATGGCGGGCAAATGGTTCGGCCATGCCATCGCCATGGCGGGTTATACGGACGACACCACGGTGCGCGAAATCGTCATCGGTAACAATGTTATCGCCGTCCCGTCCAACTACATCCGGTTCGAACAGGCGCGCCGCGACGGTGTCGCCCAGCGTCTCGACCTCTATCTGCGCTATCCGCAGATGGACGGTTACAGCGCCGCCGCGCGCAACGATTTCAACAATGTAGGGGCAAAGAAGCGTATCGTCTTCCTGTCGTTCGAGGAACGGGCCATGTCACGCGACATGAGCGGCCGGTTCGCGCCGATCTACAGTTCGCTGATTGTAAAGCCGGGCAAGCCCGGCCCTGGCGGGACGACGCTCTACAGTTTCAACGACAAGTCAGGCTATATGAATGAAATGCTGGCGGTCGCTGAGCGCGCAGGCAAGGATCCGTTCGTGGCGCGGTGCTTCACGGGGCCGAGCGCCGAAGAATCGCTGGCGCCATGCGAGCGTGACATTCAGGTCGGCGACAATCTCAGCCTCAGCTATCGCTTTCCGGCCGAATTCCTCGGCGACTGGCAGGCACTTGAAACCGCGATGAGCGCCGAGGCGGCGCGCATACTCAAAACCGGAAACGGCGCGAAAAAGTAGCGCGGCAGTGGTACGGAACCGGCCGCACGGATCGTCTCAATCCAGATCGATGTCGAGAATCGCCATCGAGAAGTTGTAGTCGCCGTCGTCTTCGTCCTTGAAGACGAGGCCTAGAAATTCGTCGCCCAGGTAAACCTCGGCCGAATCGTCCTTGCGCGGCCGCGCCTTGACCTGCAGGCTGGGATTCTGGAAGGCGCGCTTGAAATAGGCGTCGAGCTTGCGGATTTCTTCAGGCTTCAACAGTTCTCTCCGGTCGTTTGGCTTGCCGGCGCTGAGGCGCCTGCTTGCGTGGAGGCGCTTCTGGCACGCGAAGGATGGCCATGTAAAGGCAAGCCACGCGGTTCCCGCCGGAATGCCAGTCGTCACCGTGACGTGACGTGCTCGAAACAGAACACTTTACGCTACGCGTCTTGCCCGGCGCGACGCCCCGTCCCAGCGAAGCCCGAAACCCGCGCGGGCAAGCACTCAGATATCGAACGAGACGACGTGATCCATCGTCTGCGACGGCAGAAGCTGGTCCATCTGCCGGGCCGGCTGCTCGCAACCGCTTTCCCCCACAACCCTTGCCGGCACGCCCGCCACGGTCTTGTTGCTGGGGACTGCCGACAGCACCACCGAACCGGCGGCGATTTTCGAGCAATGCCCGATCTCGATATTGCCGAGGATTTTGGCGCCGGCGCCGATCAGTACACCGTAGCGAATCTTCGGATGCCGGTCGCCGCCGGCCTTGCCGGTGCCGCCCAGGGTCACCCCGTGCAGGATGGAGACATTGTCCTCGATGACCGCCGTCTGGCCAACGACAAGGCCGGTGGCGTGATCGAGGAAGATGCCCTTGCCGACGCGCGCCGCCGGGTTGATGTCCGTCTGGAAGATCGAGGAGGAACGGCTCTGCAGATAAAGCGCGAAATCCTGCCGGCCGTGGTTCCACAGCCAATGCGCCAGACGATGCGTCTGGATGGCATGGAACCCCTTGAAATAGAGGACCGGCATGATGAAACGGTCGCAAGCAGGATCACGGTCATAATAGGCCTGGATATCGACGCGCAGCACGCTCGACCATTCTGGCCAGTCGGCCAGCATGGCCTTGAACGTCTGGCGAATGAGGTCGGCGCCAACATCCTGATGCGCAAGCCGCTCGGCCAACCGGTGGATGACGGCTTCTTCAAGATTTTCCTGATTGAGGATGGTCGAATAAAGAAACGCCGCCAGCAACGGATCGCGATCCACTGCCTCCATTGCCTCGTCGCGGATCGACCGCCAGATCGGGTCTACCGGTTTCAAAACACTGTTGCGAGCAATACTTATGCTGTTCATCGCCTGCTCCGCCGGACGGCTTGCCTTGGGTGAGTGTTCATATAAGCCAGATTGTCGCATGGGGGAATTCAATTTTCCTTAGCGTCCCCTCAAATGGACCCAGCACCCGATGTTTCAATCCGGCATGGAAAACGAAATCTTGAACGTGACATAAGGCGACGCTGTGACGACGATGATGCTCGGCCTGCCGGGACGCCTCATGGCTGAACCGGAATCGCGATTGGGGAATTGAGATGCCGCTTGTCGACGAGGGAATGCGCCGGGAGCTCGCCGCCCGCTACAGCGGCGGGGACAGGCACTATCACGGTCTCCGACATGTCGAAGCGCTGCTCGATCTGGCGCAGGAATACCGGGCGCTGCTCGCCGACCCGGAAGCTGTGGAAACCGCTATCTGGTTCCATGACGCAGTTTATGACAGCAAGGCGAAGGACAACGAGGCCCAAAGTGCTGCGCTTGCCAGGGAAAAGCTGGCCGGCAGGGTCGAAGGCGGGCGGCTCGAGCGCATCGTGGCGATGATCGAGGCGACCGCCACGCACGCCCTGCCCGACCTGACAGATGAAACGGCGCAGCGCGACGCGGCGCTTTTTCTCGACATGGACCTGTCGATCCTTGGGGCCTCACCGGAAGCATTCGAAACCTACGAACAAGGCGTCCGGAAGGAATATGCCTGGGTTCCGGAACCGGCATGGATCGCAGGCCGCGGCGCCGTGCTTCAAAACTTCCTGGCGCGGCCCGCCCTTTTCCATACGCAGGAATTCCGCGACCGGTTCGAAGCGCAGGCGCGGGAGAATATGGCCCGGTCGCTCGCACGGCTCATGCCTGCCCCTCCCCTTTGAGGGGCGGCAAACATAGCTAGAGGGGATTATCGGCGTAAAACTGCAGCACGCGCTGCTTGAACGTCTTGTCGCCGACGGACAGCATATGGTCGCGGCCTTCAATGTCGAAGGCGACGCCCTTCGGCATCAGCGCCGCCAGTTCAGCCGGGGAGCCGGCGATGTCGTCCTTTGTGCCGACGGCAATCAGCGTCGGCTGCGCGATGCGGGACATCTCGTCTTCGCTGAGCAGGTCGCGCGAGCCGATGATGCAGGCGGCGAGAGCGCGCCGGTCGCTCCTGGTCTGGTCGGCGAAGGCGCGGAAGGTACGCCCCCGCTCATGCGTGATCTGGGCAGCGTCCGGCGCCAGCAGGGCGTCGGCGATCGGGTCCCAGTCGCCAACGCCGTCGACCATGCCGATGCCCAGGCCGCCAAACACCAGCGTCGCCACCTTGTCGGGGTTCGCCAGCGCCAGGAAGGCCGAGATGCGCGCGCCCATCGAATAACCCATGACATGCGCCCTGCCGATGCCCAGATGATCGAGCAGCGCGGCGGCGTCGGAGGCCATTTTCGCCGGCGTATAATCGTTGGCCTCATAGCTCTTTGACGAGGAACCGTGGCCGCGATTGTCGATCGCAATGACGCGGCAGCCTGCATCGTTCAGTGTCTTGAACCAGCCGGGCGACACCCAGTTGACATAGTGGCTGGAGGCAAAACCGTGAATCAGCAGCACCGGATCGCCGCTGCCCGAGGCCGGTTCGCGGTCGAGAAACGCCAGGTCGAAACCGTCATGGGAGAAGAACTGCATGGCCGGTCTCTAAACCCGCTTTTTCCAGCGTTCAACCACCCTTGCCAGACTTCCCGGAGGAAAGGCCGTCCAGGGCCGGCTTTTCCGACGGCCTCGGCATGGAACCCGCCGCGGCGCCAATGGCCGGATGCCGGACGAGATCGCCATCCTCTATGCCCTGGCGGGCGGCGGTGCCCGCCTTGAGTTCAAGCACGAAGCGCACCGGCTCGTCCGGTGCGATGACCGCTTCGGATTGCGGCTCGCCTTTTTTGATGGCGCGTATCCTGCCGTCCTCGGCAATGAAGACCAGATCGAGCGGCATCGGCGTGTTCTTCATCCAGAAACTGACCGCCTGCGTGTGATCGTACACGAACAGCATGCCGTGATCGTCCGCCATGGTCTCGCGATACATCAGCCCGGCGGAGCGTTCGGCCACGTCGTCGGCGATCTCGATGGTGAATTTGCGTTCGCCGCCATCCGTCACGGCGACGAGCGGCGCGGGATCGACCGGGAGCAGCATCGCCATGCCGTCGGCCGCGCTCGGGCGATCCGAATAAAGGTAGGCTCCAACGGCAAGGCCAACGACAGCAAAGGCCGCACACAGCGTGCCGGCAGCGAACCAACTCTTCTGAGCCATGACGGTACCTCGCGCGGTCAGTGAGCGACCGGCAAGGTCCCCATATCGGGGTGAATTTCGGCGGCCATAAGGCCTTTGTCACCGCGCCCGAAGCGCACCAGCACGACCTGGCCGGGGCGCAGTTCGGTTACGCCATAGCGGCGCAGCGTTTCCATATGGACGAAAATGTCCTCCGTGCCCTCGCCGCGCGACAGGAAACCGAAGCCCTTGGTGCGGTTGAACCACTTGACCAGCGCCCGTTCCAGACCGCTTTCCGGCGTTACGCTGACATGGGTGCGCTGCTCCTGCATCTCGGCGGGATGGACAGCCGTGGAGATATCCATCGACAGGACGCGGAAGGCCTGAAGACCGCGATCGCCCTGCTTCACCAGGCACACGACCCTGGCGCCCTCGAGCGCGGTCTGGAAACCGTCGCGCCGCAGGCAGGTCACATGCAGGAGTATGTCGCCGGAAACACCGTCATCGGGAAGAATGAAGCCGTAGCCCTTGGCCACGTCGAACCACTTTATCGCCCCGGAAACCTCGACCAGATCGGCAGAGTCGCCGGCTTCGTCGCGATTCACGCCTTCGCCAGCGGGCGAATTCCGCCCCACGAAAGAGGCCTTTTCCCCCATAAGAATGCCTCCTTCCCCAAAAACGCCGCAGGTGATTCTTTACATGAGATTAACACTGCGGCTTCCGGGGTGTGCAAGACCTGACGTGCCTTTTTTCGCAACTGATCCCAGGAATAGTCGAAATGTTATTCGCCGGCCCGGATCGCGGTTTGCGCCGGTTGCCGCGCCGGCCGCGTCACCCTATGTTTTGCCGCAACCGGAGATTCAAATGCGCTATCTGCACACCATGGTCCGCGTCGCGGACATTGACCAGTCGCTCGATTTCTACTGCACCAAGCTCGGCCTCAAGGAAGTGCGCCGGTTCGAAAACGAACAGGGCCGCTTTACCTTGATCTTTCTTGCCGCTCCCGAAGACGAGCACGCCGGCATCACCGAAAAGGCGCCGCTGGTGGAGCTCACCTACAATTGGGATCCGGAAGACTACAAGGGCGGCCGCAATTTCGGCCACCTCGCCTATGAGGTCGACGACATCTACGCCACCTGCCAGCGGCTGATGGACAATGGCGTGACCATCAACCGGCCGCCGCGCGACGGCAACATGGCCTTCGTACGGTCGCCCGACGGCATTTCCATCGAACTGCTGCAGAAAGGCCCGGCCAAGGAAAAGGCCGAACCGTGGGCTTCGATGGCGAATACCGGGAACTGGTGAGGCCACCTTTTGCCTTCTCCCCTTGTGGGAGAAGGTGGCCGAGCCAAGCGGAGCGCAGGCGAGGTCGGATGAGGGGTGATCCGGCTTAGAACCGTCTGCATTCCGTCCAACACCCCCTCATCCGTCTCGGCGCTGCGCACCGATCCACCTTCTCCCACAAGGGGAGAAGGCAAAGGAGTGCTACTCCATCATACCCTTCAGCGTCAGCACCGTGCGCCAGTTGCGGGCGGTCACCGGCACCTTGAGGACCCTCGGAATCAGATTGGCGAACACGGATTTGCCGACTCCGTCCGGCGCGTGGAGATAGAGCACGTCGCCCCTCACCTCGAAGCGTTCAGGACCGGCGCACTTTTCAGCAAGCGGTTCGATTTCCGAGGCGGTCGGTTCACGCTCCAGCACATAGGCGTGCAGCTTCTTGTGATCCCCGGCTTCCTCGGGGTACGGATTTTGCCGCACCAGATCCGCCAGCCATTGTGCATCGCGCACCATGATGCGCGAATGAAAACCCCAGCGCTTCGCGAGCGCCGCTTCCAGTTGCTTGGCCAACGCCGCGGCGTCCTTGCCGGCGGCGCGGAACACGACATTGCCACTCTGGATGTAGGTTGCGACGTGGGTGAAGCCCAGCTCTTCGAAGAAGGCGCGCAGGTCGGCCATCTTCACGATGCGGTTGCCGCCGACATTGATGCCGGAAAACAGGGCGACGAAGACGGTTTCCCTGCTCATCCTGCCGTCACACAATCAGGCCGGAAAGCGTCTCGTTCTCGGTGATGTCCTGGTACTGCACGCCGTTGGCGGCGAAATTGGCAGTCAGGAGATCGAAATTGCGGCGTTGCTTGGTTTCGATACCGATCAGCACCGAGCCGAAATTGCGCGCCGATTTCTTCAGATACTCGAAGCGGGCGATGTCGTCCTCGGGGCCGAGCATTTCGAGGAAGTCGCGCAGCGCGCCGGGACGTTGCGGAAAGCGGATGACGAAATACTTCTTCAATCCCTCGAAGCGCAGCGCCCGCTCCTTCACATCCGGCAGCCGTTCGAAGTCGAAATTGCCGCCCGAGACCAGCGCGACGATGGTCTTGCCTTTCAGCTCCTTGCGCGAAAAATCCTTGAGCGCGTCGATAGCCAGTGCGCCGGCGGGCTCCAGCACCACGCCTTCGACGTTGAGCATCTCGATGATCGTGGCGCAGATCCGGTTTTCCGGCACCAGCCGCACCGTCTCGGCGTCGAAATCCTTGAGATAGCGGAACGGCTCGCGGCCGATCTCGGCGACGGCGGCGCCATCGACGAAATTGTCGACCTTCGGCAGCTTCATGCGCTTGCCGGCGATCAGGCTCTGCTTCAGGCTCGGCGCGCCGGATGGTTCGCAGAAGACGAAACGGGTCGTCCGGCCCTCCTCGGCGAAATAGCGGGTGACGCCGGCCGCCAGACCGCCGCCGCCGATCGGCAGGACAACCATGTCCGGGCCGCGCTCGCCCGCCATCTGTCCGGCGATTTCCATGGCGATGGTCGCCTGCCCCTCGATGATGTCCTTGTGATCGAAGGGCGGCACCATATGGGCGCCGCTATCGCGGGTGAAATCGAGAGCGGCCCGGTAGCAGTCGTCGAAAAAGTCGCCCACCAGCCTGATTTCGACGAACTCGCCGCCGAACAGCGTCGTCTTGTCGATCTTCTGCTGCGGCGTCGTCACCGGCATGAAGACCACGCCCTTCTTGCCGAAATGGCGGCAGACATAGGCGAAGCCCTGCGCGTGGTTGCCGGCCGAGGCACAGACGAAAAGCTCGGCCTTGTTGCCCGCCGCCAGTGTCTTGCGGAAGAAATTGAAGGCACCGCGCAGCTTGTAGGAACGCACCGGGGTCAGGTCTTCGCGCTTCAGCAGGATGCGCGCGCCGAACTTGCGCGACAGATACGCATTCTCCTGCAACGGCGTTTCCGGAAAAATCTCGCGCATGGCCGCCGCAGCGCTGGAAACCCTGTCGGCAAAGCTGGTCATGGCGTTCGAATCCCGATGCGGACGCTTTGGCGTCCTGAAAATCTGTTCCTGCCGCCATTTTGGCTTTCGCGCAACAGTGACGTGGCTGCGGCAGTCCCGGAACCGGCTTAGAAGCGCCGGCGACTTACTTCCGCCGCACTTCGCCTGTCCGGAGACCTCATGGGAAAATCGAGGGCGGGTTGCCGACCGACGTCGGCTGGAGTGGATTGAGCGTGTTTTCGAGAATTTTGATTTCCGTCGGCCTCGCCTTGCTCGTGGCAGGCTGCGGCGGCCGCAAGACCGAAGAACTTCTGGGCAGCGCCATGGTCACCGCGTCGGTCGCGGAGATTTCCGGCAACCACAGCATCTTCATCGCGACGACGCGCCAGCGCTCCAGCGACCCGACCAAGGTGTTCGACGGCGAACGCTCCGCCACGCTCAATTATGCCCGCGTCAACGTCACCGTGCCCAAGTCGCATGAAGTCGGCAAGATCGAACGCAAGCGGCGCGGCGCCTCCGACGATCCGTCGAAATATTTCATGGCTTCGCAGGCTGTCGGTTTCGACACGGCGCCGAAATTCCAGGAAGCGCTGAACACCGACGTGGCGGCGCGCGGCGGCCGCGTCGTCGTCTTCGTGCATGGCTACAACACATCCTTCGACAGCGCCGTCTATCGGCTGACGCAGATCACGCACGACGCAAATTATCCCGGCACGCCGGTGCTGTTCTCCTGGGCCTCTGGCGGCAAGACGACCGACTATGTCTACGACAAGGAAAGCGCCAGCGCGGCGCGCGACCAGCTCGAAGTGACCTTGCGCCTGCTGGCGCAGTCGGGCGCGCGGCGGATCGACATCGTCGCCCATTCGATGGGCACGTGGGTGACGATGGAGACGCTGCGCCAGCTCGCCATCACCGGCGACCGCGACCTCGGTGGCAAGCTGGGCGACGTGGTGCTGGCCTCGCCTGACATCGATGTCGATGTGTTCAAGAGCCAGATGCGCCGCTACGGCAAGCCGACGACGCCCTTCATTCTGCTGCTTTCCGGCGACGACCGCGCCTTGCAGCTCTCCGGCTGGCTGGCCGGTTCGCGGCCGCGCGTCGGCGACTACAAGAATGCCGCCGATCTGGCTGAGTATGGCGTCAACGTGATCGATCTCTCGGATGCCAAGGGAGCCGACAGGCTCAACCACACCAAATTCGCCAACAATCCGCAGTTGATCGGTCTTCTCGGTCAGCGGCTGCGCGAGGATGACGGCTTCGCCAGCGACCGCGACATCACCGATCGCATCCGGCAGGCGACGGGCGGTATCATGTAGAACTGCCGCGCAGCGGCGGTTCCGGCTGGACCTCGAACGGTTCTGGCTTTATTCGACATAAACCCGGATGCCGAGCGAGGCGTCCCTTTCAGGAGCGATACAGTGCGCTGGAAGGCTTTGGCCATAGCCGCCGCCATGGCGCTTCTGACCGCTTGCGCCGGACAGAACACGCACGACCTGCTCAACAGGACCGCGATAGACGTGCCTGCTTCAGAGATAGCGGGCTCCCATGAGATCTTCGTCGCCACCACCCGCAAGCAGGCACAGGCCGATCCGCGCCAGGTGTTCAGCGGCGATCGCTCGCTGACCACGACCTTCGCCAAGGTCGACATGACCGTGCCGAAAGTCCATCAGGTCGGCAATATCGAACGCGCCAAGAGTTCGGCGCCCAGCGATCCGGCCAAGAATTTCGCGGCGTCGCGCGTGTCCTTCTACGAAAGCGGACCGCAATTCACCAAGGCGGTCGATGCCGACGTGGCGGAACGTGGCGACCGCATCCTGGTCTTCGTCCACGGTTTCAACAACGGCTTCGACGACGGCATCTACCGCGTGACGCAGATCGCGCACGACACGGGCTATTCCGGAACGCCGGTGCTGTTCTCCTGGGCTTCGGCCGGCAAGACCACCGGCTATATCTATGACAAGGAAAGCGCCAACGCGGCGCGCGACGATCTCGAAGCGACGCTCAAGATGCTGGCGAAGACGCGCGCCAAGAGCATCGACATCATCGCCCACTCGATGGGCACATGGGTGACGATGGAGGCGCTGCGGCAACTGGCCATCGAAGGCAACCGCGATCTTGACGACAAGCTCGGCTACGTCATCCTCGCCTCGCCCGACATCGACGTCGATGTCTTCAAGAAGCAGATGATGCGCTACGGAAAGCCGGACAAGCCTTTCGCCATCCTGCTTTCAGGCGACGACAGGGCCTTGCGGCTTTCCAGTTTCATTTCCGGTTCAAAGCCGCGCGTCGGCGACTATGGCGACGCCGCCGATCTCGCCAGCTATGGCGTCGTGGTGGCCGACCTCACCAAAACCAAGGGCAATGACCGGCTGAACCACGCCAAGTTCGCCGACAACCCTGTTCTGGTGGAATTGCTCGGAAAACAACTCCGCACGCCCGCCGCGCTTGCGGATCCCGCGGCCGATCCGGGACAACCCATCAACGACCTCGGTCAGGGCGTCGGGCAGGCTGTCGGCTCGGTGGCTGAAATCATCATCACGACGCCGTTCAAGGTGCTGAGCATCGCGACTGGTGGGCGGTAGGAAGACCGGCAGTCGGCAATGGGCAGTCGGCAGTCGGGGACTGAAGAGACACGGCTTCGGCGTGCCGCTCTTACCGACTGCCGACTGCCGCTACACAAACAGTTCCACCCTCTCGAACGTCCGCACGTCCACAAGCCCGATATCCGAAATCCGCAGTTCCGGGATCACCACCAGCGCCAGCAGCGAGTGCTGCATGTAGGCGTTGTTGAGCGTGCAGCCCATCTGCTGCATGGCCTCGACCAGCCTCTCCGCTTTTTCCGCGACGATCTCCGCCCGCTCGTCTGACATCAGCCCGGCGATCGGCATCTCGACCAGCGCCAGTTCCCTGCCCTTCGAATAAAGCACCACCCCGCCGCCGACCTCGGCCAGCCGGTTGGCGGCCAATGCCATGTCGTTCTTATTTGTGCCGACGACGATGATGTGGTGGCTGTCATGCGCCACGGACGACGCGATGGCGCAGTCCTCCGTGTAGCCGAAACCCGAGACGAAGGCGTTGGTGACGCCGCCGGTGCCGCGATGCCGCTCGACCAGCGCGATCTGGCAGACGTCGCCCTCCCGGTCCATGGCGACCAGGCCGTCGGCGACGCCGAGATCGGCCTCCAGCGCACGGGTCGGCGCCTGGTTCTCGATGACGCCGATGACGCGGGCGCGCACGGAATTGGCGCCGGCAGGCGCGGCTATGTCGAAATCGGTTGCCGCCAGCCGCTTGCCGAGCCTGACGGTGTTCTTCGCCTCTAGCGGGTAGTCGTAGGCGGGGATATCGATTTCCAGCCGCCCGTCCTTCGCCACCAGTTGGCCGCGCGCATAGACCGCGTCAATCTTCATCGCCGCGAGGTCGGAGACGACGAGGAAATCCGCCAGCCTGCCCGGAGCGATGGAGCCCAGTTCACGCTCCAGCCTGAAGTGCTGCGCCGTGTTGAGCGTCGCCATCTGGATCGCCGTCACCGGCTTCAACCCCTGCGCGATGGCGTGGCGCACGACGCGGTCCATATGGCCTTCATTGACCAGCGTGCCGGAATGACTGTCGTCGGTGCAGAGGATGAAGTTGCGCGGATCGATGCCCTGCTCGGTCACCGCCTTGACCTGCTCGGCCACGTCGTACCAGGCCGAGCCCAGCCGCAGCATCGCCTTTAGCCCCAAGCGCACGCGGGCAATGGCGTCGTCGGCGCGGGTGCCTTCGTGGTCGTCCTCCGGTCCGCCGGCGACATAGCCGTGGAACGGCAGGCCTAGGTCCGGCGAGGCATAGTGGCCGCCGACCGTCTTGCCGGCGCGGACGGTCTCGGCGATTTCGCCCGACATGACCGGATCGTTGGCGGCAACGCCGGGAAAGTTCATCACCTCGCCGAGGCCGATGATGTTCGGCCAGGTCATCGCCTCGCGCACGTCATCGACCGTCAGTTGCGCGCCGGCATTTTCCAGTCCGGGAGCCGACGGCACGCAGGACGGCATCTGCACATGCACGTTCACCGGCATGGCCATCGCCTCGTCGTGCATCAGCCGCACGCCCGGCAGGCCGAGCACATTGGCGATCTCGTGCGGGTCGATGAACATCGAGGTGGTGCCGTGCGGGATGACGGCGCGGCAGAACTCCGTCACCGTCACCATGCCGCTTTCGACATGCATGTGCGCGTCACACAAGCCCGGCGCCAGATAGCGGCCGGCGGCATCGACGACGATGGTGTCGTCGCCGATGGCGTGGCTGGCATCCGGCCCGCAATAGGCGAAGCGGCCGCCCGAAACGGCGATGTCGGTGCCGGGAATGATCTCGCCCGAATGGACATTGACCCAGCGCCCGTTGCGCACCACCAGATCGGCCGGCTTCCGGCCCATGGCGACATCGACCAGTTCGGTCGCCATATCGGCCCATGGCCTCGGTTTTCCGGCGGCGCGGTCTTTGCTCATGCGAATTCTCCTGTTGGCGGCAAGACTGCCAAGCCGCGGAGGTTTTGAACAGCGCCACAGCGCAGGTTTTTGGTGCATCGGCATGACAATGCAAGCCAGTTGCGGGCCGATCTCGATGCAGCCGCTTGATTCAGCCGGGCACCTGTCGCTCTATGGCCGCCATGGCGATCACGACGTTCGACAGCAAGCCGACGGGCTTTGCAAAGCGCATCTGGCTGGGAGCCGCCGTGCTGGTGGCGCTGGCCGCCGCCATCGTGTTCTATGGCGGGGCTTTCGCCACGCGCGCCTTCCTCGACCAGGCAGCGGCGCGCGGCCAGACGACGCTGCGCCTCGCGGTCTCCGCGCTTTCCGGCCAGATGAACCGTTTCGAGCCGCTGCCGGCGCTGATTGCCGATCATGCCGACATCAAGGCGCTGCTGGCCGATCCGGGCAATCCCGAGCGCATCGCCCGGGGCAACGCCTACCTGAAGGAGATCAACCGGCTGCTGCGATCTTCGGACATCTATGTGATGAAGACCGACGGCGACACCATCGTCGCCAGCAATTACGACCAGCCGCTGAGCTTCGTCGGCGAGAATTTTTCGTATCGGCCCTACTACCAGGAAGCGATGGCGGGCCAGCAGGGCCGCTTCTTCGCGCTAGGCACCACCTCGCTGAAGCGCGGCTATTATTTCTCCGCGCCTGTGCGGGTGGATGGACGGATCGCCGGAGTCGTCGTCTTCAAGGTCGACATCGACGCGATCGAGGCGACATGGCGCGGCGGCGACAACGAGATCATCGTCACCGACCCGGAAGGCATCATCTTCATGACCGGCCGGCAGGATTGGCTCTATGCCAGCCTTCTGCCATTGACGCCGGAAAGGCTGGCGCGCACGGCGGAATCCCGGCGCTACGCCGACGCGGAACTGCGTGAACTGCCGATCAAGACCAGCCGGTTCGACGACGCCAGTCTGATGTCGGTGCTGAACAAGGCGAAAAGCACCGAATATCTCGTCCTCGCCGAGCCGATGGAGGAGGCCGGATGGACCGTGCGGGTGTTGATGGACACGGCCTCCGTCCACACGCAGGTCTACACCACCCTCGCCTCGGCGCTGCTGGTGCTCGGCCTTGCCGGGCTGATCGCGGCGGTGATCCTGCAGCGGCGCGCCCGCCTTGCCGAACGCATGGAGATGCAACGCGCCGCCCAGGAGGAGCTCGAGCGGCGGGTGGACGAGCGCACCGCCGACCTTGCTCTCGTCAACCGGCGGCTCGAGACGGAAGTCGCCGAACGGCGGGTGACGGAGCGCCAGTTGCGCCAGACCCAGGCCGACCTGATCCAGGCCGGCAAGCTCGCCGCGCTGGGACAAATGTCGGCGGCGCTGTCGCATGAGTTCAACCAGCCGCTGGCGGCGGTGAAGAACTACGCAGACAATGCCGCCATCCTGATCGAGCGGGACCGCATCGGCGAGGTTCGCGACAATCTTTCGCGGATTTCCAGCCTGACAGACCGCATGGCGTCGCTCAGCCGCCATCTGCGCAACTTCGCCCGCAAGCCGAACGAGAAGCTTGGCGCGGTGTCGCTGACCGAAGTGTTGCGGGATACGCTGGAAATCGTCGACGGCCGGCTCAAGGCCGGCGGCGCGACGGTCATTACCGATCTCGGCAAGACGCCGCCATGGGTGCGCGCCGGCTCGGTGCGGCTGCAGCAGGTGCTGGTCAATCTGATTACCAATGCCGCCGACGCCGTCGAAGGCCTGCCCGACCGGCGCATCGAAATTTCGGCATCGCGGCAGGCGGGGAAGGTGACGGTCGAGGTTCGCGATCATGGACCTGGCGTGCCGGCATCCATCGCAGAACGCATCTTCGATCCGTTCTTCACCACCAAGGGAGTCGGCAAGGGTCTCGGCCTTGGACTGTCGATTTGCTACAACATCGTCAAGGACTTCGGCGGCGATCTTGCAATAAGGAATCATCCCGATGGCGGCGCTGTCTTCACGCTTTCGCTCGATGCGGCGCGGGCGCCGATGCGCGAGGCGGCGGAATGAAGCCGCCGCTGGTGCTCCTGGTGGAAGACGAGGAGGAACTGCGCCATTCCACCGCGCAGTCGCTGGATCTGGCCGGCTTCACGGTCCGTGAATTCGGCTCCGCCGAGCGCGCGCTCGACTTCGTCACCCAGGGCCTCAACGGCGTCATCATCACCGACATCCGCATGCCCGGCATGGACGGCATGACGCTGATGGGAAAGGTGCGCGACATCGATCCCGACATTCCGGTGATCCTGGCGACCGGCCATGGCGACGTGCAGCTTGCGGTGCGGGCCATGCGCGAGGGCGCCTATGATTTCATCGAAAAGCCCTTCGCCACCCAGCATCTCGCCGATATGGCCGGCCGGGCGCTGGACCGGCGCGGTCTGGTGCTGGAGAACCGCGAGCTGCGCGCCGCCGCCGGCAAGCGCGACGACATCGAGGCGCGGCTGCCGGGGCGCACGCAGGTCATGGTCGATCTGCGCTATCAGTTGCGCGCCGTCGCCGCGACCGATGCGGACATCCTCATCATCGGCGATACCGGCGCCGGCAAGGAGGTCGCGGCGCTGGCGATCCACGACCTCAGCGGCCGCAGCGGCAAGCCGTTCATCGCCATCAACTGCGCCGCCCTGCCGGGCAACCTCATCGAAAGCGAATTGTTCGGCCACGAGGCCGGCGCCTTTCCCGGCGCCATCCGGCCGCGTTTCGGCAAGTTCGAACATGCGAGGGGCGGCACGGTCCTGCTGGACGAGATCGGTTCGATGCCGCTCGACCTGCAGGCAAAGCTCCTGCGCGTCATCCAGGACCGGGTGATCACCCGGCTCGGCTCGAACGAGCCGATTCCGCTGGATGTCCGCTTCATCGCCACCAGCAAGGCGGACCTCACCGCCGAGGCGGAGACCGGACAATTCCGGCCCGACCTGCTCTATCGGCTGAACGTGGTGACGCTGCGCATGCCCGCCCTGTCGCAGCGCCGGGAAGACGTGCCGCTGCTCTTCCTGCAGCTTGTTCGTGAAGCCGCGGCCCGTTACCGCCGCGATGTCATTGACGTGCCGCCGCACATGCTGGCCGAGATCGGCCAGCGGCAATGGCCGGGCAATGTGCGCGAACTGCGCAATGCCGCCGACCGCTATGTGCTGGGGCTGCGCCCGTCGGACGACGGGGACAGCGGCCCCGAGGACACGCGGCTGGCCGAACGCGTGGCGGAATTCGAGAAAAGCCTGATCGCCGGCGCGCTGGCCGCACACCGGGGAAGCTTGAAGAACGTCTACGAATCGCTCGGCATCTCGCGCAAGACGCTCTACGAGAAGATGCAGAAATACGGGCTGGACAGGCAATCCTCCGGCGAGGCGGGCGACATGTCCGTCAGGTAAATGTCGATTGCGAGCAACCATGTGTGGGATCGCACACATGGTTTGGGGCCAATGTTACCGAATCCACCCATTGCTGGCCCGCAAGGCCGATAGTTTCGGGGAATCGTGCATTCAGCCGTTGCGCCGGTTCCGTGGCCGCCGCTTGATTGGAGCATTCGCTGGCAGTGCGGGAGGAAACGCGCGCCGCCAGGGTTGTCCATTCCTGGGAGGTTTTCGTCATGAAGAAACTGTTTGCCGCGCTTGCGACCACCGCAGCGCTCGCCTTCACCGCAGCCAGCGCCCATGCCGCCGGCTATCCAGAGCGCACCATCACCGTTGTCGTGCCCTTCGCGGCCGGCGGCCCGACCGACACCGTCACCCGGCTTGTCGCCGAAGCGATGTCGAAGGATCTCGGCCAGCAGGTCATCGTCGAGAACGTCGGCGGCGCCGGCGGCACGCTGGGCGCCTCGCAGGTCGCCAAGGCCGATCCCGACGGCTACACGCTGCTGCTGCACCACATCGGCATGGCCACCAGCGCCACGCTCTACCGCAAGCTGCCCTACGATACGCTCAATGCCTTCGAATATGTCGGCCTCGTCACCGAAGTTCCAATGACGCTCGTCGCGCGCAAGGACATGGAAGCCACCGACCTGAAAGGCCTGGTCGAATATGCCAAGGCCAACAAGGACAAGGTGACGGTCGCCAATGCCGGCATCGGCGCCGCCTCGCATCTGTGCGGCATGCTGTTTATGAGCGCCATCGAGACGCCGCTTGTCACGGTCCCCTACAAGGGCACCGGCCCGGCCATGACCGACCTGCTCGGCGGCCAGGTCGACATCATGTGCGATCAGACGACCAACACCACCAAGCAGATCCAGGGCAAGACCATCAAGGCCTACGCGGTGACCTCGTCGAAGCGCCTCGATGTGCTGCCCGATGTCCCGACAGTCGCCGAAGGCGGCCTGCCCAAGATGGAAGTCGGCATCTGGCACGGCCTCTACGCGCCGAAGGGCACGCCTGCGGAGATCACCGAGCGCCTGTCCAAGTCGCTCCAGATCGCGCTGAAAGACAAGAACGTCGTCGATCGCTTCGCCGAACTCGGCACCACGCCGTCCTCGGAGGCCGACGCCACCCCGGCCGCGTTGAAGGCCAAGCTCGAAAGCGAGATCGCCCGCTGGAAGCCGGTGATCGACGCCGCCGGCCAATACGCGGATTGACACAGCACTCTATATCGCAAGTTATAAACTTGCGGAAAAATAGCACCCCCACTCCGCCTCGTTACACTCGCTACCTCTCCCCCTGCCCGGGGGAGAGGAAAGCGCCAAGATCGCCTGCGGCTTTCCTCTACCCCGTCGATCGGGGGAGAGATGGCCCGAAGGGCCGGAGTGGGGGTCGATTTCGTTCTGGGGAGGACACATGAACAAGCTATCCGTTGACCCGACAAATGCTGCCTGCGGCGCGATCTTCGCAGCGACGGGCCTGTTCTTCGCCTGGCAGGCATTCGGGCTGGATCTCGGCACCGCCTTCCGCATGGGGCCTGGCTATTTCCCGCTGGTGCTGGCGCTCATCCTTGTTCTTCTGGGCATCGTCATCATCGTGCAGGCGACGCGCGTCCAGGGCGAACCGCTGGGGCCGATCGCATGGCGCGGCATGTTGCTGATCCTGCCGGCGCCGATCTTCTTCGGGCTGACCGTGCGCGGACTTGGCTTTGCGCCCTCATTGTTCTTCACGGCGCTGATCGCCGCCTTCGCCAGTTCCCGGATGAAGCCGCTTTACGCGCTCGCCGTGGCGCTCGGCATCACCATTTTCTCGATCATCGTCTTCAGCTACAGCCTTGGCCTCCCTTACGAGCGCTTTGGCCCCTGGACCCGGTTCTGAGGCACGACGATGGATCTGTTCTCCAATCTCGCTCTCGGCTTCGCCGAAGCCACGACGCTTTCAAATCTGGGCTTCTGCCTCATCGGCGTGCTGCTCGGCACCCTGATCGGCGTGTTGCCCGGCATCGGCGCGACGGCGACAATCGCCATGCTTTTGCCCATCACCTTCCAGATCGGCGATCCGGCCTCGTCGCTGATCATGCTGGCCGGCATTTATTACGGCGCGCAGTATGGCGGTTCCACCACCGCCATCCTCATCAACATGCCCGGAGAGTCCTCCTCGGCGGTGACCGCCATCGACGGCTACCAGATGGCCCGCCAGGGCCGCGCGGGCGCCGCGCTCGCCATCGCGGCGATCGGTTCGTTCTTCGCCGGCTCGGTCTCGACCTTCCTGGTCGCCATCTTTGCGCCGCCGCTGACGGTGATCGCCCTGAAGTTCGGTTCGGCCGAATATTTCTCGCTGATGATCGTCGGCCTCGTGTCGTCCATCGCGCTCGCGCACGGCTCCATCGTCAAGGCGCTGGCCATGGTCGTGCTCGGCCTGCTGCTCGGCCTTGTCGGCACCGATATCTACACGGGCACGCCGCGCTTCACGCTGGGCATCCGCCAGTATTCGGACGGACTGAACTTCGTCGCGGTCGCCGTGGGTGTGTTCGGCGTCGCCGAAATCCTGCGCAACCTTGAAAGCGAGAAGACCCGCGAGGTGCTGATGGCCAAGGTGACGGGCCTGATGCCGACGCGCCAGGATTTTCGCGAAATGGTCGCGCCGATCCTGCGCGGCACCGTAATCGGCTCGGCGCTCGGCATCCTTCCGGGCGGCGGCGCCATCCTCGCCTCCTTCGCTTCCTACACGGTGGAAAAGCGCGTCTCCAAGAAGCCGGAGGAGTTCGGCCGGGGCGCCGTCGCCGGCGTGGCCGGGCCTGAATCGGCCAACAATGCCGGCGCGCAGACCTCCTTCATCCCGATGCTGACGCTGGGCATCCCGGCCAATCCGGTGATGGCGCTGATGATCGGCGCCATGATCATCCAGGGCATCGTGCCGGGGCCGAACGTGGCCACCGAGCAGCCGGCGCTGTTCTGGGGCATCATCGCTTCGATGTGGATCGGCAATCTGATGCTGATCGTGCTCAACCTGCCGCTGATCGGCCTGTGGGTGAAACTGCTGACGATCCCCTACTATGTGCTGTTCCCGATCATCATGGCGTTCTGCTCGATCGGCGTCTATTCGGTGAACTCGAACGTCTATGACCTCTATGCCGTCGCCTTCTTCGGCCTGATCGGCTACATGCTGGTGAAGCTGCGCTGCGAGCCGGCCCCTCTCCTGCTCGGCTTCGTGCTCGGGCCGCTGCTGGAGGAAAATCTGCGGCGCGCCATGATCCTGTCGCGCGGCGATCCGACGACCTTCTTCACCCGGCCTATCAGCGCCTCGCTGCTCGGCATCGCCCTGCTCGTGCTGATCGTGGTGTTCCTGCCCAGCGTGCGCAAGAAACGCGACGAGGTGTTCGTCGAAGAGGATTGAGCCGGCAAGATCCGGCGCCGGACAATTCCGGTCGGCAGAAAGTTTTGCCGACCGGGCATTGACGAAGCACTCCGCGCATTTGAAAAGCAAGCCACGCGGACGTGGCGGAACTGGTAGACGCAAGGGACTTAAAATCCCTCAGCCTCGGCTATGCGGGTTCGATCCCCGCCGTCCGCACCAAGGTTGGCCAGAGCGCGGCTGTGAGCCTGACGAACACATCAGTGTCCTGATTTTTCCTCACGCTTGCGGCGCAGATGTTCCTCGACGCCCACCAGCTTTTTGCCGCCGCCGGAAATCGTGCTGGATACCACTGCCGGCGGATCGCTCGCCGGGAAACTGTCTTCCAATCCGGATTCCAGCTGTTCTTCGAGCACTTCCGGTTGCTTCCGCTTGCCCGCCTTTGCCACTTTCGGTTTCGCAAGGCCTTGTCGCAGGCTGTCCGCATCGGTCATGGCCGTTCTCCAATTGATCGTCATTTCTGAAAATTGATCGTCATTTCTGAACAACTGGCAAGCGCGAGAACGGTTCCTGCGGAGTCGCGTGGCGTACTCACCGTTCCGTGTCTGGCGGGAAGCAACTTGTTTGCGTACATAGCGATCTTCCCGCCTCCGGAGTGCCCCCATGACCGCACCGCTTTTCCAGCCGATCACGCTTGACGGCCTGACCTTCCCCAACCGCATCGCGATCGCGCCGATGTGCCAGTATTCGGCCGATGACGGGTCTGCCACCGACTGGCACCTGCAGCAGTGGATGAGCTACGCCATGTCGGGCGCCGGAATGGTCACCGTGGAAATGACCGACGTGGAGCGTCGCGGACGCATCAGCCATGGCTGCCTCGGACTTTACTCCGACCATAACGAGCAGGCGGCGAAGCGGGCGCTGGATGCCGCGAAGGCGGTCGCCTGCCCGGGAACGAAGTTCGGCACGCAGCTGGCCCATGCCGGCCGCAAGGCCTCCAACCAGAAGCCATGGGAGGGCGGCGGTCCGCTCAAGCCGGACCAGGACCCGTGGCCGGTCGTGTCGGCTTCGGCAATCGCCTACGATACCGGCTGGCAGGTCCCGCATGCGCTGACGGACGAGGACATCGTGCGGCTGGTCGAAAAGTTCGGCGATTCGGCAAGGCGCGCCGAGCGCGTGGGCTTCGACTTCATCGAGCTGCACGCGGCCCACGGCTATCTGATCTTCCAGTTCCTGTCGCCGCTTTCCAACCAGCGCACAGACCGCTGGGGCGGGCCGCTGGAAAACCGTATGCGTTTCGCCGTCGAGATCGCCAGGGCGGTGAAGAAGGCCGCCCCCGGCCTGATGCTGGGCGCCCGGCTGTCGGTCAAGGAATGGGTCGATGGCGGGTTCGACGTCGACGAAGCCATCGAGGTGGCCAAGGCGCTCAAGGCGGAAGGGGTCGCCTACATCTGCGCTTCCAGCGGCGGCAACCAGCCGCACCAGAAACTGCCGTCCGGCCCGGGCTATCAGGTGCATCTGGCCGAAGCGATCCGGAAGGGCGCGGATATCCCGACGCGGGCGGTCGGCCTGATCACCACGCCCGAACAGGCGAATGCGGTGGTCGCCGATGGCCGCGCCGACATGGTGGCGCTGGCCCGCGCCTTCTTGGCCGATCCGCGCTGGGGCTGGCGCGCCGCGGCGGTCTTCGGCGAAAAGATCGAGGCGACGCCGCAACTCTTGCGGTCGGTCACGACCATGCAGCACTGGATGAAGCCGGCGGCTGGGTAGCGTCTAAGCAGCGGCGCTTGAAAGGTTGTGTGTGAAAAGCGCAACCATTCGCCCGGCGCCGCGTTGGCGGGCATGATGGACACGAAACCTTTCGAGAAGCCGGTGGTGGTCGAACTCGGTCACGTCGGCAAATACCGCAAGATCCGCAGCGCCCAGGAGGCCGCCGATTGCCTGATGACGGGATGGCCGCTGAACCGCGGCCCCCGCCACCGCGACGCCGTCGAGACCTGCTTGAAGGTGCTGGAAGGCTATCGCTCGACCGCCGATGCGCGCCGCGCGCTGGTGGAGGCGGCGAAGGAATCCGACGTTCTTGTTCCTGACGAAAAGCTCAACTAGGCCCTGCCGGCCCATGCCTGCCAGTGATGGCCTAGACCCCACTATCCCGGCCATATAAACTTCGGAAAACCTCTCAAGGGAGTATGTTCATGAGCAAGCTCACATACAAGATCGTGGAACATGACGGCGGCTGGGCCTACCAGGTCGGAACAACATATTCCGAAACCTTCCCGACCCATGACGATGCGCTGGCGGCGGCCAAGCAGGCATCGGCCGAGCAGCAGGTCGCCGGCACCACTGACGGCATCCAGTATGAAGATTCGGAAGGCAAGTGGCACGAGGAGCTGGCCGACGGCCGCGACCGGCCGCAGACCGAGGTTTCCGACTGATTTCCATGGTGCGTCGCGCGATCGAGGCGCCTCGCCTGTATTGACTACGCAGCTCAAAGCGCCGGGCTCGACGCCCGGCGCTTTCGTTTATCCGTGGAGCTTGATGGTTATCTCGGCAACCCGCTTGCCCTGGAACTTCGCGCCGTCCAGTTCCTGCGCCGAGGGCTGACGCGAGCCGTCGCCGTTGGTGGTGGTGGTCATGCCATAGGGCGAACCGCCGCGCACCACGTCATTGCCCATCTGGTCCTGATAGGCATAGGAGAGCGGGACGATGATCATCCCGTGATGCTGGAGCGAGGCCTGCGCGCTGATGATGGCAAGCTCGGCGCCGCCATGCTGGGTCGCCGTGGACGACATGACCGAAGCCACCTTGTTGACCAGGGCGCCCTTGGCCCATAGCGGGCCTGTCTGATCCCAGAAATTCTTAAGCTGCGAGGCCATGGCGCCGAAGCGGGTCGAGGCGCCGAGGATGATGGCGTCGTAATTTTCCAACTCGAGCGGGTCGGCGATGGCTGCTTCCTGGTCGAGCTTGTAGTGGGCGGCCTTGGCGACGGCCTCGGGAACCAGTTCCGGAACACGCTTGACCGTCACGTCGGCACCCGCCTCGCGCGCGCCTTCGGCCGCGGCAAGCGCCATTTTTTCCATGTGGCCCCAGCTCGAATAATAAAGAACCAGTACTTTCGCCATGCTTCGTCTCCTTTCGAGGACCTGATAAGGTGCGCATCGTGCGCAACGCCCTCATGCATCTAGGGCAATGATCGTTCATCGCCTACCGCTGGTTGGAGCACGGATTGTTCACAATTCGAGCGGCATTGCCGGAGCGGACCTGCCGCGCTAGTGAATTCACGACCTTGTCCGGAGCGCTTCCATGACCGAAATCGTCACCGCCGCCATGCTCGTCATCGGCGATGAAATCCTTTCCGGACGCACCAAGGACAAGAACATCGGCCATCTGGCCGACATCATGACCGCCGTGGGCATCGACCTGAAGGAAGTGCGCATCGTCCCCGACGAGGAAGACGAGATCGTCGCCGCGGTGAACGCGGTGCGCGCCCGCTATACCTATGTCTTCACCACCGGCGGCATCGGGCCGACCCATGACGACATCACCGCCGATTCCATCGCCAAGGCGTTCGGCGTTCCCTGTGAATATGACGCCAGGGCCTACGCCATGATGGAAGCGAACTACGCCGGGCGCGGCCTCGAATTCACCGAGGCCCGCAAGCGCATGGCGCGGATGCCGCGCGGCGCCGAGCACATCGACAATCCGGTGTCGCTGGCGCCGGGGTTCCGCGTCGAGAACGTGCATGTCATGGCCGGCGTGCCGTCGATCTTCCAGGCCATGCTCGACAATGTCGTGCCGACGCTGAAGACCGGCGCGAAAATGCTTTCAGCGACCGTGCATTGCCCGTTCGGCGAAGGCGCGATCGGCGGGCCGCTCGGCGAAATCCAGAAGGCGCACCCCGACACGGTCATCGGTTCCTATCCCAAATATGCCGACGGCAAGTTCTGGACCGAGCTCGTCGTGCGCGCCCGCACGCAGGCAGCCCTGGATTCGGCGCGCGCGGCGGTCGAGGCCATGGTGGCAGCGCAAGGCCGGTAAGGGCCGGCCCGGAACCGCGAAGGACCGGCGGCGTTTTCTTTCAGCGGGGGATTGTCCCGCGAATTGAGGGAACAGCCATGTTCAAGACCATTGTTGCAATCCTGCAAAGCGAGCACGACGCCGGGCGCGTGCTCGAATGCGCCATTCCGCTCGCCAAGCAATTCGGCAGCCATCTGGTCGGCATCCATGCCGAAGCCATGCCGGTCCCCTATACATCGGCGACCGGTTTTCCGGACGCCGAATTCCTCCAGGTCTCGTCCGAGATCAACAAGGAACAATCGGCGAAGCTGAAGGCGCTGTTTTTGGGCAAGATCGAGTCATCCGGCCTTTCCTTCGAGTGGCGCAGCCTCGAAACCTTCACCGGCGACAGCGCCATTTCCGGCATCCCGTCGGTGCGCACCGCCGACCTCGTCATCGCCGCGCAGCGTGACGTGGATGGCGATGCGAGCGCGGATGTCGATACGCTGGTCTATGACGCCGGACGGCCGGTGCTTGTGGTGCCAAAGGACGGTCCGGTCATCACCAGTTTCAAGCGCATCCTGCTCGCCTGGAACGGGTCCAGGGAAGCGGCGCGCGCAGCCTTCGATGCCCTGCCCTTCATTGTCGACGCGGAGCATACGGAAATCCTGGTCATCGATCCGCCGGAGTCGGTCGACGACATGCAGGCCGCCGGAGCTGAAATCGCCGCGTCGCTGTCGCGCCATGGCGCCGCCGTCACGGTCGTCGTGCAGGAAACCGATGGCGACAGCGTCGAGGAGACCATCCAGAAGCGGCTCACCGAAAGCGGAGCCGATCTGGTGGTTCTGGGGGCGTACAGCCATTCCTGGCTGCGACAGCTTCTGTTCGGCGGCGTGACGCGCTCGGTGCTGCGCTCGGTTCCAGTCGCGGCGTTCCTGTCGCGCTGACAGATGGCGGGCAAGCTGCCACCGGCTTGCCCACTCCCTCATTTCTGCCTATCTTCGCGCCGTTCTCAGGGCGGGGTGAAAGTCCCCACCGGCGGTATGCGGCTTGGCCGCGAGCCCGCGAGCGCCTTCCCCGGAAGGGTCAGCAGACCAGGTGCGATGCCTGGGCCGACGGTCACAGTCCGGATGAGAGAGAACGTGCATCGCCGGCGCGCCAAGCGCGCCGGTGTGCCCGTGATCGCCTTGGGTGACGTGTCGTCGTTACGAGAAAGGTGATCACCATGACACACACCCGCTATGCCTTCATCAAAGCCAACTGGCATGCCGATATCGTCGGGCGCGCGCTCGACGGCTTCCTCCAGCTGATTCCGCCTGAACAGGTGGACGTATTCGATGTTCCAGGCGCGTTCGAAATGCCGCTGGTGGCG
Organism: Mesorhizobium sp. BE184; assembly: GCF_031457045.1. NCBI lineage: Bacteria > Pseudomonadati > Pseudomonadota > Alphaproteobacteria > Hyphomicrobiales > Phyllobacteriaceae > Mesorhizobium > Mesorhizobium sp. BE184. The sequence goes on along the minus strand of NZ_JAVDVU010000001.1, from coordinate 668,678 downwards.
CGCGACCTTGCCGCTTCGGGGCGTTATGCCGCCGTCGCGGCCGCCGCCTTCGTCGTCGATGGCGGCATCTACAGGCATGAATTCGTCGCCCAGGCGGTGGTCGACGGGCTGATGCGCGCGGCCATGGATACCGGCGTGCCGGTTCTGTCGGTCTCTTTGACGCCGCACCACTATCAGGAGACGGAACACCACACCCGCATCTATCGCGAGCATTTCGTCCAGAAGGGGCGCGAGGCGGCGCAGGCGGCGCTGATGATCGGGACGACGCGGGCCGCGCTGGCGGCTTGACACTTGCCCTTGCCAAGGCGGCCGGTTTCCGGCTAATTCCGCGCGCATTCCATCCATGTTCGCGCGCGGACCGCCGTGCTGCCGGAGTGCCTACCATGTCGCTTCCCGAAAAGGCCTTTCCCGTTTCCTGGGACCAGTTCCACCGCGATGCGCGCGCGCTGGCATGGCGGCTGGCCGGTATCGGGCAATGGAAAGCGATCGTCTGCATCACCCGGGGCGGGCTGGTGCCCGCGGCGATCATCTCGCGCGAACTCGGCATCCGCGTCATCGAAACGGTGAGCGTCGCCTCCTACCACGACTACACGTCGCAAGGCCAATTGACGGTGCTGAAGGAGATCACCCCTTCCCTTTTGTCCGATGACGGCGCCAGCGTGCTGATCGTCGATGACCTGACCGACACCGGCAAGACCGCGGGCATCGTCCGCGCCATGATGCCGAAGGCGCATTTCGCCACCGTCTACGCCAAGCCGAAGGGGCGGCCGCTGGTCGATACCTTCGTGACGGAAGTCAGCCAGGACACGTGGATCTACTTCCCGTGGGATATGGGCTTCACCTACCAGAAGCCGATCGCCGACGATCACGCCGGCTGATTCGAACCCAACCGCGCCTCCTTCGAACCTCCCGCGAATGCCGCCTCCTGCCGTTTTGCGCGGCAGGAAAAGCTGGTTTGCGCAATTTTTACTTTTATTACGCATAATTAACTGTACGATTCGTGAGACGGCAAACGATTCAGCGTTTCGAGGCACGACTTTCCATGCTGACAGGCCCCCTGTCACACAACCTTATGGCCGAACGGGTCCGCAAGCTCTTCGGCACCGAGCCCTGCCGGCTGCAGGTGGCCGCGCTGCCATGGCGACTCGGCGTGGAAGGCCAACTGGAAATCATGCTCATCACCAGCCGAGACACCGGCCGCTGGGTCCTGCCCAAGGGCTGGCCGGAGGCACGCGAGCCTCTCTGCCGGGCAGCCGCCCGCGAAGCCGGTGAGGAAGCCGGCCTGCAAGGCCGGGTGTGCCACTTCGAAGCCGGCCGCTACTTCTACGCCAAGGCGCTCGCCTCGGGCCAGCAAGTGCCCTGCGAGGTTCTGGTTTTCCCCCTGAAGGTGGAAGAGATCGCCGACAAGTGGAAGGAAAAGCACGAGCGCCAGCGCCGTTGGGTTACCCCGGAAGAGGCCGCCGACATGGTCCAGGAGCAGGATTTGCGCCGGATCATCGTCTATTTCAGCCACAATGCGGAACAGTTCGCCGCCTGAGCGGCCTGCCGCAGGGGACCCGCGGTCCTATTGCCGCCTTCAGTTCGCGTCCGCCCCGGACATGGCGGCAAGCCTGTGCCTGATCGATTCCTATGGTAGCAAGATCAACACGGCGGCCTCCAACCCCACGGCGATCCCGCGACGCTGCTCGTATATGAGGCCACTTCTCGCCGCTGCGGGCCATCAAGCGCAAATATAATCCGCTCGACTGGTTCAGGAGTGCGCAGGGCATCCCGCTTTCGTAAGCCAGCGCGGTTTGGCAGGCGCCTGGCCAGCGCCTGCTTTCTCCCCGTTATCCACATTTGTGACGCACAAGATATTGGGGTCACAAAAACTACAAGAACGAGACCTTGACGGGCCGGGGCGAGTCGCCTTTTATAGGCCATGCGTTCCTGTTGTGAACGCGACCGGAAAGTTCTGAGGCCGGTCTTTTTCCCGCATTATGTGCGTTTTGCTCGTCTTTCCGCCCGTTCACGAGGCAGGCGGAGGCGTGGGGATTTTTGGGCGTCGGGGTGGCGATAGGGAGACTTTTTGGACTGGAATAAATTGTCTGTTAACACTATATTTAGTGTTTGCGGCTAGGTTCTGGTCTAGATAATGTAAAAGCGCCTCACATGATGTCGAGGACAAGTTTTCGGTTTTTGAGGGGCCGCTCACACTGACCTGCTTGAAAAATGGCCTCATCCGAGGCGTTTTCGAAGCGAAGCGGTGAACGAAGCGGACAGGAGAGCCGGCAGCCATGAGGCGGCCGGATGCGGTGGAATTGCGTCTTTCGAAACGGGTGGGGAAATACCCGGCGGAAAGCGCTATATATAGATGAAAAGGGACTGATCCGATGCGCATCGAGCGGCGTTTCACCAAGGCAGGAAAAGAGCGGGCCGCCTATGCGGAGATCGAATTCCGCAAGGCGCTTTCCGAGATCAAGAATCCGGACGGTTCCATCGTGTTCCGTCTCGACGACATCGATGTGCCCGCCCAATTCAGCCAGGTCGCGGCCGATATCCTGGCGCAGAAATATTTCCGCAAGGCCGGCGTGCCCGCGCGCCTGAAGAAGATCGAAGAGAACGACGTCCCCTCCTTCCTGTGGCGTTCGGTCCCCGACGAGGCGGAACTGGCGAAGCTGCCGGAAAACGAACGCTACGGTTCGGAAACGGACGCCCGCCAGGTTTTTGACCGCCTGGCCGGCACCTGGACCTACTGGGGCTGGAAGGGCGGCTATTTCGCGTCAGAAGATGACGCCCGCGCCTTCATGGACGAGCTTTGCTACATGCTGGCCACCCAGCGCGTGGCGCCGAACTCGCCGCAATGGTTCAACACCGGCCTGCACTGGGCCTATGGCATCGATGGCCCCGGCCAGGGCCACTTCTATGTCGATCCCTTCACCGGCAAGCTGACCAAGTCGAAATCCTCCTACGAGCATCCGCAGCCGCATGCCTGCTTCATCCAGGGCGTGCAGGACGACCTCGTCAACGAGGGCGGCATCATGGATTTGTGGGTGCGCGAGGCGCGCCTGTTCAAATACGGTTCGGGCACCGGCTCGAACTTCTCCATGCTGCGCGGCGAAGGCGAGAAGCTTTCCGGCGGCGGACGTTCGTCCGGGCTGATGAGCTTCCTCAAGATCGGCGACCGCGCCGCCGGCGCCATCAAGTCGGGCGGCACGACGCGCCGCGCCGCCAAGATGGTGATCGTCGATGCCGACCATCCCGACATCGAATCCTTCATCGACTGGAAGGTGAAGGAGGAGCAGAAGGTCGCTTCGCTGGTCACCGGCTCCAAGATCGTCAAGAAGCATCTCGACGCCATCATGAAGGCCTGCATCAACTGCGAGGGCCAGGATGACGACTGCTTCGACCCGGCCATCAACACGGCGCTGAAGCGCGAAATCAAGGCGGCCAAGAAGAACGCCGTGCCGGAAAACTACATCCAGCGCGTCATCCAGTTCGCGCGCCAGGGCTACACCGCGCTCGACTTCAAGACCTACGACATGGACTGGGATTCGGAAGCCTACCTCACCGTTTCCGGCCAGAACTCGAACAACTCCGTCTCGCTGAAGGACGACTTCCTGCGCGCCGTCGAGCAGGACGGCGACTGGCACCTGACCGCCCGCAAGGACGGCAAGGTGATGAAGACGCTGAAGGCGCGCGAACTGTGGGAGAAGATCGGCTATGCCGCATGGGCGTCCGCCGATCCCGGCCTGCACTTCAACACGACGATGAACGACTGGCACACGTCGCCGGCCGGCGGCCCGATCCGCGGCTCCAATCCGTGCTCGGAATACATGTTCCTCGACGACACGGCCTGCAACCTCGCCTCGATCAACCTCCTGCCCTACCGCAACGCCGACGGCACGATCGACATCGCCGCCTACGAACACACGGTTCGGCTGTGGACGATGGTGCTGGAAATCTCCGTCATGATGGCGCAGTTCCCGTCGAAGGAGATCGCCAAGCTTTCCTACGATTACCGCACGCTCGGCCTCGGCTACGCCAATATCGGCGGCCTGCTGATGACCTCCGGCATTCCCTATGATTCCGATGAGGGCCGCGCCATCTGCGCCGCCCTCACGGCGATCATGACCGGCGTCGCCTATGCCACCTCGGCGGAGATGGCCTCCGAACTCGGCGCCTTCGCCGACTACGACCGCAACGCCGTCAACATGCTGCGGGTGATGCGCAACCACCGCCGCGCCGCCTATGGCGAGAAGGACGGCTACGAGAAGCTGGCCGTCAACCCAGTGCCGCTGGTCCATGCCGACCTGAAGCAGGCGGAACTTGGCGAGCACGCCAAGGCCGCCTGGGACCGCGCCATCGAACTCGGCGAGGAGCACGGCTACCGCAACGCGCAGGCCACCGTCATCGCGCCGACCGGCACGATCGGCCTCGTCATGGATTGCGACACCACCGGCATCGAGCCGGACTTCGCGCTGGTGAAGTTCAAGAAGCTGGCCGGCGGCGGCTATTTCAAGATCATCAACGCCGCGGTGCCGGAGGCCCTGCGCACGCTGGGCTATTCCGAAAGCCAGATCGCCGAGATCGACGCCTATGCGGTGGGCCATGGCAATCTGAATCAAGCGCCGGGCGTAAACCCTTCAACGCTTAAGGCAAAAGGCTTCACCGACGAGAAGATCGCGGCGGTGAACGCGGCGCTGAAATCGGCCTTCGACATCAAGTTCGTGTTCAACCAGTGGACGCTGGGCGCCGACTGGGTGAAGGAGACGTTCGGCTTCACCGACGAGCAGCTGGCCGATTTCTCGTTCGAGATCCTGCCGGCGATCGGCTTCTCCCGCAAGGAGATCGAGGCGGCGAACATCCATGTCTGCGGTGCGATGACGCTGGAGGGCGCGCCCTTCCTCAAGCTCGAGCACTATCCGGTGTTCGATTGCGCCAACCCCTGCGGCAAGATCGGCAAGCGCTACCTGTCGGTGGAATCGCACATCCGCATGATGGCGGCGGCGCAGCCCTTCATCTCGGGCGCCATTTCCAAGACCATCAACATGCCGAACGAAGCGACGGTGGAGGACGCCAAGAGCGCCTACATGCTGTCGTGGAAGCTGGCGCTGAAGGCCAACGCGCTCTACCGCGACGGTTCGAAGCTGTCGCAGCCGCTCAACGCCTCGCTCATCGCCGATGAGGACGACGAGGAGGACGAGGCCGTCGAGGCGCTGATCGCAGCACCCGCCGCCGCCAAGGCGGTGCAGGTGACGGAGAAGATCGTCGAGCGCATCGTCGAGCGGCTCTACCGCGACCGCGAGAAGCTGCCGAACCGCCGCAAGGGCTACACCCAGAAGGCGATCGTCGGCGGCCACAAGGTCTATTTGCGCACCGGCGAGTTCGACGACGGGCGGCTGGGCGAGATCTTCATCGACATGCACAAGGAGGGCGCCGCCTTCCGCGCCATGATGAACAATTTCGCCATCGCCATCTCGCTGGGCCTCCAGTACGGCGTACCGCTGGAGGAATATGTCGAGGCCTTCACCTTCACCAAGTTCGAGCCGGCCGGCATGGTGCAGGGCAACGACGCGATCAAGAACGCCACATCGATCCTCGATTACGTGTTCCGCGAACTCGCCGTTTCCTACGCCGGCCGCAATGACCTTGCCCATGTCGACACGTCCGACTTCGGCAACACGGCGCTCGGCCGCGGCATCAACGAAGGCAAGACGTCGCCCTTCTCCAAGGGCCTCTACCGCGGCGCCTCGCCGGTGAAGCTGGTGTCCGGCACCACGGAGCCGAAAGGCCTCGGCGGCCAGGGTGCGGGCAGCGCCCCCGCCCGCGCAGCGCCCACGGCCTTCGCCGGCTCCAACGTGCTGGCGCTGAAGCCGGCCGCCGACGAGGCCGTCGCCTACAAGCGCGACTATGAGGAGCGGGCGAAGGAACTGGTGGAGGACATCGTCCAGGACGAGGCCGATGAAGCGACCTCTCCCGCCTCGGCGCTGTTCACCGACGCCGCCGCCAGGGAAGCCGCCGACGCCAAGGCGCTCGCCGCCACCCGCCGCCAGCAGAGCCTGATGCAGGGCTACACCGGCAACGAATGCTCCGAGTGCCACAACTTCACCATGGTGCGGAACGGGACGTGCGAGAAGTGCGACACGTGTGGGTCAACGAGCGGGTGTAGCTGAGACAACTCACGCCCGACTAATTTTAATGTCATGCCTTTGACGGCTTTCCATGAATAGCGATTTGGCTAATCTAGAATTCTGGTTGAACCGCTACCAAACTTTGTCGACTGGGTTGGTCGCAATTCTATTTGCTTGGCTTACTATCCGAGCAATGCATAGGCAAAGCGCAAAGGCTGCAGAGGTTCAAACGCGCTTCGAAACTGAGGCAAGCAAGCGAGTTCGCGAGATACTGACCAAACGAAGCGAAATTATCAACGAGTTCTGGAAAGCCCTTGATTGGCTACGAGATCAAGAAGCAGCGGACGAAGAACTGGCAGCATCGATAAATGCTACGTGGTGGGAGACAAGCGAAGAGAGAATAGAATTGGACCGCCTCCAAATAATAAAATCCAGTCTACTTCCGCGTGACCGCATCGAGATAGAAAATGTTATTTCGGCACTTTCCCATCTTTACGATTATATGGATGCTGAAATGTCCAGACGGGAATCAAAGAACTTCTCATATCGGAGTAAACTCGAAAAACAGACTGTCAAACTGACATTCTTGGCGAACGCCCTGGAGCAGTTTGACGAACGAATCGGCGTGATATTCATCGGTCGACAAGCCCCACTGGTCAATCGCGGTCGAACACCAGAACGCATAGCATCAAGCTTCGATTTTCATAAAAAAGAATGGGCAAACCGAAAAGGCCCTAAGCAAAACCCGTGACTGCTATTCCGGCCTATCTGAAGAGTTCATTCTTGACATGCGGACCAACTAAAATCTGATTTAGCGCAGACTCGGAAATCGCGAGCGACTACAATGCAATATCGTCTCGCGCTGCGTAAAGGCTCGCACTTCCCCTTCTCCCCTTGTGGGAGAAGGTGGCTGAGCGAAGCGAAGTCGGATGAGGGGTGTTCCAGCTTGGCGCCCTACCCCTCATCCGTCACCTGCGGCGACACCTTCTCCCACAAGGGGAGAAGGGAAGGCTGCACGACCCTTGCCGCCAATCGCCAATGTTTGAGATCTGCCGGAACGCCGGCGCGAAACTCTCCTTCTCTCCTTGTGGGAGAAGGCAGGGCGGCGCTTCACCGCCACGGCTGCAGGCTGGTATCCCGCACATAGGCGATGATGGTGTCGCAGACGCCGTTGAGGTCGCGCAGCACATCGTCGTTCCAGAAGCGCAGGACGCGGAAGCCGCGCGATTTCAGGTCGGCGTCGCGCAAAAAATCATGCGCCGAGTCCGCGTGCTGGCTGCCGTCAATCTCGACGATCAATCTCGCTTCCAGGCAAACGAAGTCGGCGACATATTTTCCGATTGGCACCTGACGCCGGAACTTGATCCGATCCAGCCGGCGGCTGCGGAGTTCGTGCCAGAGCCTGTCCTCAGCTTCGGTCATCTCGCGCCGCAGCGAGCGGGCAAACTGGCGTTTTGGCGGCGGCACGGACTGGTGCGGCATCGCAGCAGTCTATCCCTCGTCCCCTCGTCCCCTCGTGGGAGAAGATAGCATCGACCTCCTGCCCGTTGCCAACGTTGAAGATTTGCGGAGGCGTGAAGGCAATCTCCCTTCTCCCCTTGTGGGAGAAGGTGGCCGAGCGAAGCGAAGTCGGATGAGGGGTGTTCCAGCTTGGCGCCCTACCCCTCATCCGTCACCTTTCTCCCGCGCACTGCGTTCGCGGAAGGGCGACACTGGCCCTCCGCTATGGCTCCGGGCGTTCGTTCGCTCGAAAAGCCCATTCAGGGCTTTTCGTTTGCTTCGCAAACCGCTCCTCACCCCACAAGGGGAGAAGGGAAGAGCCCCATCGCCTTTCCCCCGTCCCCATGCATACTGCGCCGACAGTCCAACCCCGAGGCACCCCATTGCGCAATTTCGATTTCAGTTCCTGGCAGAGCATCCTGACGACACTGGTGGGGCTGGCGCTGTTTACGCTTATCAGCATCGGCATCCGGCTCCTGATGATGTTCACCATCCAGCAGCGGCGCGAGCGGATGAACCGGCAGATCAACGAGCGCCTGCGCACGCTGATCGCCGCCTACAAGGTGCTGGGCGGGTCGTTCACCGGCAATCTGGCCGTCAATCCGACGCATCTGCGCGATGTGCGCCTGCGCCGGTCCGCCGCCGGGACGGTTGAAGCGCCGGGTGGCGTCGACGCGACCGCGAGCGGCATCCATGACGAGACAGGCGCGACCGATGCCGCGCCGGGAGCGGAAGGCACAGCCGGCGCCCCGGCCAGCGATTCTGGCGAGGACGGCTCGGAGCGCCAGCGCCGCATCCGCGATGCGGTGGAGGCGGCGCTGTCCGACATCATCCTGCTCGGCACCGAGGAGCAGGTGCGGCTGGCCCAGCGGGCGGTCGGCGAACTGGTGGCCGGACGGCGGGTCGAAACGCATGACCTCGTCGTCTCGCTGCGCGATTTCATCCGCGTCGCACTCGACCTCGCCCCAGTGCCCGCCGGCCTGCCTATGCCGCGCCAAGGCCCGGCGCGGCCCTCGTCCGGCTCGGGCCGAGGAGGCGGCCGGGGCGAAGGCGGCAATGCCGGCGGAGGCCGAGGTGGCGGAGCCGGCGGCGGCATGGGTGGTGGCATGGGCGGTGGCGGAATGGGTGGTGGTGGAATGGGTATGAGCGGCATGGACAATCCCGGCGACTCGCCACCGACGGGACATCGCCTTTAATCTCGAACGGGCGATCTTGCCACCTCTCCGTCCCCTCGCGGCGCAGCCTGCAGGGTCAAGCCTCTTACCGTGTCCGGCAGTCAGCCAGGCCATCGCGGCAATCTCCCCTTCTCCCCTTGTGGGGTGAGGAGCGGTTTGCGAAGCAAACGAAAAGCCCTGAATGGGCTTTTCGAGCGAACGAACGCCCGGAGCCGTAGCGGAGGGCCGGTGTCGCCCTTCCGCGAACGCAGTGAGCGGGAGATAAGGCGACGGATGAGTGGTGATGGAAGAAATGAGGCGCCGGTGGCGGTCGCACCGACCCCTCATCCGTCTCGGCGCTGCGCGCCAATCCACCTGCTCCCACAAGGGGAGAAGGGAAGGCTGCACCCCCTTCATCGCCTATCGCCAACCTCACCGCCCAAGACGGATGGAGGTTCGAAGCCTCACATTCTCCCAAAAATCTATCCACCTCCCCTCCACCGTCCGCACAATGCCCGCGCCAGCACGGAAAGGAGGCGCGACGGTGGGGTGGAATACGGAGACGGGCGGGACCTGGCTGTTGCGCATCGCAGCGCTGCTGGTTTCGCTCGCCGATCTGGCCGATCAGGCCTCGCGCCGCTCCCGGTTCATGCGCCGCCGCGTGCTCGCGGCCATAAGTCCCGCTGAGGAAGCCGCGTATCGCTGCGTTGCCGACGCGGCGCGCGCATTCGGCGCGCCCGTCCCCGCCAACGCCATCGTCGCCGCCGGCGACTGGATGGCCGCCTCCAGTGATGGCGATGATCCCGACGACGCCATGCGCCTTGCGCTGCGATTGCGGGCGCTGGCGGCCGCGCTTGTCTGTCTGCTTATGCAAGGCTGCAACCGTCTCGAGCCCGGCGCAAACGCTGCGCGCGCCATCGCCGGGCGGGCGCAAGCGCGGCACGCCCCGGTTGCTTCAACCGGCAGGCGGAGCCTGCGGATATTGAAGCCGCCCAATCCGCCGCGATGTCTGCGGTTTTTCCCTTAATGCTCTGACAACTTCACCCTCCGGGACTGCCCCGGCGGGATCGCATCCGCGCGTCATGCAGCCACCAGCCGGCCCTCAGCCTTGGGGAACGGCCTGAACATGATGGCGATGAGGAAGGCGGCGAGGCCGATGCCCCAGGAGCCGATGTACAGCCATGCGTAGCCGTCGAGATTGTCGTAGATCAGCCCGCCCACCAGCGGCCCGGTCGACATGCCGAGGCTGCCGGCCATGGCGGTGCCGCCGATGACGGTGCCCATCATGCGCATCGGGAAGTTTTCGCGCAGGATGACCGCGTAGAGCGGCATGACGCCGGCATAGATGAAGCCGACAAGGGCTGCCACCGCATAGAAGCCGCCGAGCTGGCTGACGAAGACATAGGCCAGCACGCCGAACGCCTGCGCGAACAGCCCGGCCACCAGCACGCGCTGGGCGCCGAAGCGGTCGCCCATGACGCCGAAGCCGATACGGCCGAACATGCCGGCAAGGCCCTCGACGCTGTAGATGGAGACCGCCGCGATCATCGGGATGCCGCAGGTCACCGCATAGCTGACCGTGTGGAAGATCGGGCCGGAATGGGTGGCGCAGCAGAAGAAGTTCGCGACCAGAAGGGTGATGAACTGCGGCGAGCGGATTGCCTGCCTGACCGTCATGGCCGATCCCGGGCCGGCCTGCGGACCGGCCTCGCCGGTCATCTCGGGCTCGTCGGCGGCGGGTGGGCGGCGCACCAGCAATGCCGTTGGGATCATGACGATGGCGGCGATGCAGGCGATGATCAGCATGGAGGTTCGCCAGTCGTAGACGGACACCAGCCAGGCGGCGAGCGGCGCCATGGTCATCGGCGCCATGCCCATGCCGGCCGAGACCAGCGAGACGGCGAGGCTGCGCCGGGTATCGAACCAGCCGGTGACGCAGGCCATCATCGGCGCGAAGACGGCGGCGGTGGCGGCCCCGACCAACAGGCCGAAGAGGAGTTGGAACTGGATCAGCGAGCTGGCCTGGCTGGCCAGCGCCAGGCTGCCGGAAAGGATGACCGATCCGGCCAGCACCACCGGGCGAGCGCCAAAGCGGTCGGACAGATTGCCCCACACCATGCTGGCGCCGGCCATGGCCAGGAAGCCGATGGTCATGGCGGTGGAGATGCCGGTCACCGACCAGCCGGTCTCGCGCGACATGGGCAACAGGAAAACGGGCAGCGAGAACATCGCGCCGATGGCGACGCATCCCAGCACGCCACCCGCCGCGACGATCACCCAACGATAGGAATGGTTCATGATGGTCTCCGGAGTTCGAACCTGTCGGCAGGGCACCCCTTTCAGGCGTCACCATACCGCTTGCGCCCAGAGGACGCGCGGGCTTCGACGGAACCGACAATCCGGTTTGGTTTTTTATTGGCTCTTTGACGAAGTGTCTTCCTGCCTTCTCCCCCTGTGGGAGAAGGTGGCCGATCCCGGACTTGATCCGGGGGAGGTCGGATGAGGGGTGCTGGAAGGAAACCAACTTACCCCTCACCAAGTTCGCCGACCACTCGGCTTCACCTCGTGGGGCGAACTATCCTCTCCCACAAGGGGAGAGGAAGGAATCACATCTACTCCGCCGCGACCTTGTCCTGCGTCTTCGTCTCGAAATCGCCGGCGTCGTGGCGTTCGCGCAGCTGCGTCGACGGCTCGCCCTGGACCCGGTTGACCATGCGGCCGCGCTTCACAGCCGGACGCTCGGCAAGCTGGTCGGCCCAGCGGATGACGTTCTTGTACTCGTGCACCGAGAGGAACTCGCCGGCGCCGTATTGCAGGCCCTTGGCCATGCCGCCATACCAGGGCCAGATCGCCATGTCGGCGATGGTGTATTGCGAGCCGGAGACGAACTCGTTATCGGCCAGGCGGCGGTCCAGCACGTCGAGCTGGCGCTTAGTCTCCATCGCGTAACGGTTGATGGCGTATTCGATCTTCTCCGGCGCATAGGCGTAAAAATGGCCGAAGCCGCCGCCGACGAACGGCGCCGAACCCATCTGCCAGAACAGCCAGGACAGCGTCTCGGCGCGCGCCGGCTGCTCCGTCGGCAGGAAGGCCGCGAACTTTTCAGCCAGATGCATCAGGATGGCGCCGGATTCGAAGACGCGGATCGGCGTCGGGCCGCTGCGGTCCATCAACGCCGGGATTTTGGAGTTCGGGTTGATTTCGACGAAGCCGGAGCCGAACTGGTCGCCCTCGTTGATCCGGATCAGCCAGGCGTCGTATTCGGCCCCCTTGTGGCCGGCCGCCAGCAGCTCCTCCAGCATGATCGTGACCTTCTGCCCGTTCGGCGTGCCGAGCGAATAGAGCTGGAACGGATGCTTGCCGATCGGCAGTTCCTTGTCGTGGGTCGGCCCGGCAATAGGCCGATTGATGTTGGCGAACTGGCCACCGGAAGCCTTTTCCCAGGTCCAGACTTTCGGCGGCGTATAGGCATCGGTCATCTTGTGCTCTCCGGATGATGGCTCAGGTCTTGCAGATAGGTGACGCATGGCCCAAGCGCCACCGCCGTTCGGACCCAACCAATGGTCCAGACGATGGCTTCCCTGCCGGCCGCGCTCTCTCTTTTCGTATCAATTGATGAGACGCGTCTCAACCACTGGTACATTGGCCAAGCCCGTGTAGACTGTTACCAAGACTCGGTGAGGACCTGCTTCGGCAGGGTGAAGTTGGTTTTCGTGACGGATCAGCCAATGCGGAATGCATGGAGGCCCGCGCCGTCGGGCCTTTCTGTTTCAAGCCGGCAGCGGCGGCGGATACGGATTGCTGGGCGGTTTGCCCGGAATTTCCCAACGGCAATTCCAACCTTGCCGCGCATGAGTTCTGGAATTTCGTTTCCTCCGGCTGCTTCCTCGATGCCCATATCTGGGTGCCTTGCGTGACGACATCGGAGACTGCTGGAAACGGTGTGTTCGACGCGAACCTCAAAACGCACGCGCTTGCCAACCTCTATGGCTGCGACGCATCCGTGTTCCCCCACGCGGCGGCGGCGAACCCGACGCTCACGATCGGCGCGCTGGCGCTGCGGCTTGCCGACCATCTGGCAGCACAGCCCTAAGGGCCTCAGTTGGCGTCGGCCACGATCTCGCCGCCGCTCAGCCAGCCGCGCCATTCGCGCTCGTCGCCGTTGAAGACGTTCAGGTCGATGCGGCCCCTGACGCCATGTGACAACCCCGATCCGGAATACTGCCAGAATACCCATCTGCGGCCGGGATAAACCTTGGCCGGGTGGCGGGCGACCGACCGCAGCCAGAACGGATAGTCCAGGAATGCGCCCTTGAGGTTGTCGGCATAGAAATCGGGCGCGGTGTAGATGATCGGGCGCTGGCCGTAGTGGCGTTCCAGCCTGTCCATGAAGACCTGCATCTTCTCGATCACCGTGGCGCGGGAGGGGCGGCGCTTGCAGCTCGACTGATGGTTCCATTCCACGTCGATGACCGGCGGCAGAGCGCCGTCAACCTTGGGCACGTTGCGAATGAACCAGTCGGCCTGCGAACTGGCGGTGCGGCACCAGTAGAAGAAGTGGTAAGCGCCGCGGCGAAGGCCCGCGGCAGCGGCGCCCCGCCAGTTCTCGCGGAACATCGGGTCGATGTGGTCGCCGCCGTCGGTGGCTTTGATATAGGCGAAGTTGGCGCCCTGGCTGCGCAGCTTCCGCCAGTCGATGTCGCCCTGCCAGCGCGACACGTCGACACCGTGAACCGCCAGGTATTTCGGCGAAGCTTTGCCGAAATTGATCGGCTTGGCGTCCCGGAAGCGGCGCTCGTTGACGATGATGTCGTCGATCAGCGCCCTGGACGCGACCGCCGGCTTTGCGCGCGGGACAAGCGCGGCCATCTGAACCGGCTCGGCTTCCGACACGATATCATCCGGTTCCGGTCCAGCGAGGGCGGCCATCGGCAGATCGGGCCTGGAGACGACTGGCATTGGCGAAGAGGCCGTCTCGACGGGCGCATCGGGGCGGACCGGGCGGGTGATGGAACTGGTCACCTCATGGGAGGGACGCGGCATCATGTCTTCGAGACCGGAGCTCGACGTGCAGCCGGCGCCGGTCAGGCCAAGACAAACGAGAAGGATGGCGGTAACGCCTGACGAACGCATCTGAACCCTGTACGCACTACAAAACAGGCCGGCGACAGACTGCGCCGGAGACGAACGTCATTTATGAACGGGAAATTACCAACAAAGTTTGAATCAAATGCGATTCATGACGCCGGCTTGGTGAATGCCGGGTTAACGGGCAATTATTGCGTTGTTATCGCAAAACAATTTTCTGAAAATCCGACAAGAAAAGATCACCGAGCCCAAAAGACCGGCGATCCGTTTACAAACCAAGGACCGGAGAGACGCCCCGACCCGCTGGCAAAGAACGCCCGGCAATCAAAGCCCCTTGCAGCGCCCGCGGCAGGTTTCGGCGAGCATATAGGCGGGCGGAAGCGAGGGATCCTGCTCGCGGTCGCGCACACGCTTGAGCAGCCAGCGCACCTCTTCCGGCCGGACACTGTCGCGCGCCATGACCATCTGGATCATCGGATCGCTCAACAACTCGTCCAGGGTCTGTGTGCCCTCGTTCATGTTCGCCTCCTCGATGGCTTGCCCGCCGCCCCTTTAGATAGGGTTGCAATCATGGCTCGCCAATGATCGTTCGGCGGCTATCGTGTGGCATTTGCAGGAAAAATTATGCTGCGTCGCAGCAATATTTGACCGAAACGCAAGGCACTCTGCCAGCACCCAAACGGGATTTCGCGGCGCGGTGGCCGCGAACAATTCGCGGCGCCCTCCAGGGCGAACCGGAGAAGAACGCAGGCAGCGTAACGATCAGGCCGGCCATTGCCGGACGGCGAAGCCGGCATCCAGGAGATCGGCGTAGTGACGGCGCGCCACGTCGGGATGCGAGCGCAGGCGGCTTTTCAGCACGTTCAGACCGACGTCGTTAAAGAGAGGGTTGGCAGGATCGCTCGCGGGGCCTCGCGCCTCGGCCGCCAGTTCGAACGGCAGGTCGAGAAGCGGAACGGTGGCGTCGAGACCCGCACCGAAGAAGAACGGTATGGAAAGCCGCTCACCGCCGACAGGCGGACTGACGACCCGATGCACCGTCGCCCGCAGATAGCCGTTCGACGCCAGTTCGAGCAGTTCGCCGATGTTGACCACCAATGTGCCAGGCATCGGATCGACGGGAACCCAGGAGCCGTCATATTCGACCTGCAGCCCACGTTCCGCATCCTGCAGCAGAAGGGTCAGAAAGCCACCGTCCTTGTGCGCGCCCACGCCCTGCTCGCCATCGGCATGGTCGTGGCCCGGATAGCGCACGATTTTCATCCGGTGATTGGGCTGATCCGCATGAAGGGCGTCGAAAATATCCTCGGGCTGCTGCAATGCCAGCGCGAAAGCCCTGAGCAGACGAATCGCGACTTCTGTAACAGTGGCCTGCCATGAAAGCAGGGTTGGTTTCAGGCTCGGAAGCGAGGACGGCCATTGATTTGGGCCTGGCAGCCTTGTCCATGCCTGCGCTCCCGGCTGCGGCGGGATAGGCTGCCTCTCGATGCCGATATCGAGTTGCTCGCGCCAGTCCGCCCTGCCCTTCGTCAGCTCGCCTCCGGCCCGGGTATAGCCGCGGAAATGCGGCGAGTTTGCCATTTCGATGGCAAGTTTTTCCGGCTCCGGCAGGTCGAAAAACCTCTGCGCCGCCGACAAGACGTCGTCGACTTGCGTATCGGGGATGCCGTGACCGGAAAGATAGAAGAAGCCGACATCGCGTGCCGCCGATCTCAGGTCGGCGAGGAAGGTTCGGCGCTCGGAACTGCCCTGTTCGAACCGAGCCAGATCGAGCATCGGGATCAACCTGTCCATGCGTATGCGTCCTCCTTCGCTGCCGACGAACCGTATCCTCCTTCAAGACGATTCCTCCCTTCTGGAACCGTCCGAAATCCAACGATGGCATGGGCGAACCGTCCATCAAAGAAACGGACCGGCCAATCGACGCATCGCTGAGAAACGGCAACGCTCCAACAACCTGAAGGTGTGAAAGAAAATACTAAGCGGGCGCAAAGTTCGGGCGGGCGCAAAATCAGGCGGGCGGCGCGCCTTCATATTGCGGCAGGCCGTCGTCGATCGTCACCCAGGGCTGCTTGAAGGCGGTGTAGATGTGCATCTGCGGCTTGAAGACGCCCGGGTCGTCGAGAGAGCCGGTGGTGATGCCGATGATGCCGGCGCTGTCGCGGCGGGAGAACATCGTCGTTCCGCATTTAGGACAAAAGCCGCGCTTGAGGTCGGGCGAGGAATTCACCATCGCGACCTCGCCTTGAACGGCCACATCCTTGATCGCAAACAGGACGCGGGCGTTGAACGCAGCGCCGATGGCCTTCTGGCACAGTTGGCAGTGGCAGACGCGCTGGTTGATCGGCTCGCCCTCCGCCTTGTAGCGCACCGCGCCGCACAGGCATCCGCCTTGATATCGTCCAGTCATGTCGTCACACCCTGCTATTGGTTGCGCCAAAACTAGCTGGGGCGAGATAAGCGTCAATTCAAATGCGCTGGCGTCGAGATCAGGCAAAGCGATGGATCACAAGAAGCGGCCGCGCGCTTTCAGCCCGGCCGTTTCAGCAAGGTGAAGAGCTCAGAGGCTTTTGGCCAGTTCCTCGAGCTGGTCGGTACATTGGCCCCAGCCTTCATGGAAGCCCATCTTCTCGTGTTGCTCGCGGCCTTCCGCCGTCCAGTGCTTGACGCGGGCGATGTAGCGGGTCTTGCCGCTGCCTTCATCTTCCATCGTCAGGACGACGGTCATGAAGGGCCGCTCGGAAGGCTCCCATGCCTTGGTGAACGCGTCGGTGAAGACGAGCTTCTCGCCGGGAACGACTTCCAGGTAGAGGCCGGGATTCTCGAACTCGGCGCCGTCCGGTCCGGCCATGACGACCATGCTCGAACCGCCCGCGCGAACGTCCATCTCGGCGCGCGGCGTCGTCCACGGCTTGGGCGCAAACCACTGGGTCACGAGCTTCGGCTCGGTCCAGCAGCGATAGACGTTCTGCCGCGGCGCGTCGATGATGCGGGCCAGAACCAGTTCGCGGTCGGAACTGGGGGCGATGTCGAGCTTGGTGGTCATTTGCGTCTCCTCGGGTTGAATTTGCCTTCGCGCCTAGGACGCTGGGGCTCTGGCCAGCCCGACAACCCACTGCAAATTTTCTGCACCGCCCGGCAAGCTGTTACTGCAAAGGAGCGGTTAGTGCCGCTTCGCCTGGACCAGATAGGCGTCAATCGCGGTCTCGCCGAGCCACTTTGCCGCCTCCAGCCGGTGCAAGCCCTCGACAAGTACGTAGCGCTTGCCGTCATGGCGCACCTGGATCGGCGTTTTCATGCCGTTCTCGAGGATATCCTCGGCGAGATGCCGGACGGTTTCCGGATGCAGCGTCTTGCGCCGCGCGGTCGGCACATAGATGTCGTCGACGTTGATCCTGTTCACACGCAGCATGGCTCGACCTTGTCCCTTTTTTCCGCATCGCGGCGCTGATCGCGCATAATTCATGATGGACGGACCGAGGCGCAAGCCCCGACATCCTGTCAGGGGCAAGGATTGCCGACGCGTTGGTGAATAGCATCCACCGCGGTCTGCATCTCTTCGGTCCACGTTACATCGACAGCGGACAGCGCCAGTTGGAGCTGCGAAAGGTTGGTAGCGCCAACGATAGAAGCCGTGACGAACGGCCGGCTCGCGACATAGGCGCCGGCGAAAAGCGCCGGTTCCATGCCGAAGGAGCGCGCCAGCGTGCTGTATTCGAGCTGTACCTCGGCTGCGTTCGGCGTCTCGTAGCGCTGGCCACGGTTGAACAACCGCGTCCGCGATCCCTCCGGCCGCGCACCGTTGTCGTATTTGCCGGTCAGATAGCCCTGCGCCACCGGGGAATAGGCGAGCAACGAAATCCCCTCCCTGTCGCAGACTTCGGCCAGATTGACCTCGAACGTGCGGTTGAGAAGATTGTAGGCGTTCTGAAGCGACACCGGACGCGGGCCAATGCCTTTGTCCGCCTCGGCGACGAAACGCATCACGCCCCAACTGCTGTCATTCGACAGGCCGTAGTGGCGAATCTTGCCGATTTTCACCAGCTCGTCGAAAACCGCCAGCGTCTCGGCAATCGGCACTTCGTCGTCGGGGCCTCCGAAAGCGTCGGCGCGAGGCTTGGTCGAGCCGATGCGGGTCGGGTTGGCGCCCCACGGCACCGGCCGGTCGGGCCAGTGGATCTGGTAAATGTCGAGGTAGTCGGTCTGCAACTTGGCCAAGGATTTGTCGACGGCGTCGAAAATGTCGGCGCGGTTGAGCGTCGAAGGCCTGCCGCCGCGAAAATACTCGTTCGCAGTGCGGCCGACGACCTTGGAGGCCAGAACCACCTTGTCGCGGTTGCCCCTGGCCTTCATCCAGCTGCCGATGATGCGTTCCGTTTGCCCTTGCGTGTCGGCTTTGGGCGGGATCGGGTAAAGCTCGGCCGTATCGATGAAATTGACGCCGCGCGAGAAGGCGAGGTCCATCTGCGCGTGGCCTTCTTGTTCGGTGTTCTGCTGGCCCCACGTCATCGAACCGAGGCAGATGCGCGAGACAAGAAGGTCGGTCCGGCCGAGGCGGCTCATTTTCATGGTTGTGGCTCCGAGGGAAATGTGCGTGGAAGCGCGGGAGGGAGCCGCATCCTAGCCCAGACGCCGGCCAATCTCCAAGCCGACAAGCCACGCATAGCGGATAGTTTTACCGGCCCTTGGCCGATTCGGCGCGCCGGCGGGCATCATCGATCAGCATGTTGGCGATCTGCATGCGGATGGCGGCGCGCTGGCGCAGGTGCGGCGCGACGCGGTCGGGATGATTGTCGAAAGCGAAGCCGCGACGCAGCCGGTTGAAATCCATATCCGCGACATCGCGGTCCAGGCCGAGCTCCGCGGCGATGGAATCAGGATCGACCGGCGGCAGCCTGTCCTCGGCCGATGCCGGGGCCTCCTCCGCCAGAGCGACCTTCACCTGGTCGAGCAAAGCGGCAAATTCGGCGGAAAGATCCGCGCCGGCCTCGCGGTACTCGGCCGCAGCGGCTTCGCCTGAAACCTTGATGCGGCCCGAATGCAGTTCATCGACGACGGAAAGGTAGTCGAACGGGATGGACGGCGCGGCGGCGGTATCCTCGGCCTCCTGCGGGGCAACGAAGAGATCATCAAGGAGGGAGGCAAAATCCCGTTTGGCTTTCGCGCTGATGTCTCTCTCCCCGCAAGGCGCGTCCGTTCAAGCTGAAACATAGGAAAGGCTCGTTAAAAATACATGCGCAGGTTCGGAAAGAGTTTATCGGAACTCCGCACCTGCGAGGCTTGGGCAGATGGCTCACGCATGGCTGCCATGCGAATGGTGCACTGCACAATTGTCATGAATCACCTATATTGACAGTTCGGGAGGAACAACCGGGAGCCTGACTATGGGTTTCTTTACTGAGATGTTCGCCCGCCCGCGTCCGCAGGAGCATGTGCGCTACCGCGCGGCTCTGGCGCTGCTTCATTCAATGAGCAATTCCGACCGGGCAGATATCGGCGTCAAGCCGGCAGATTTTCCCCGCATTGCCCGGGAAATGGCGGTTCGCTAGCCTTTACCAAGGCGTTCGGCTTCGGCTGAGCGCCCGAGGCGGCCTGTCATCGACCGGCCGTATTCCGTGCTAACATCCTCCGGCCGACCGGAGATTCGCGATGAAATGCATGGCTTTCGCCTCAGTTGTGGCAATAACCTTCACCATCGCGCCCGCGGTGTTCGCCGCTGAAACGCCTTATGTCGACAACCGCTCGGATCCCGAGGCGGTTATCCAGTCGTTCTACAATGCCATCAACCGCCGGGAATATGCGCGCGCCTGGGATTATTTCGGCGAGACCAAGCCGGCCAAGGACTTCGACGCCTTCGCAAAAGGCTATGAGGGCACCGCGAGTGTCGAGGTCCAGACCGGCGGGATTGGGGAAGAAGGCGCTGCCGGCAGCATCTATTTCAACGTGCCCGTCGCGATCCGCGCCACCGACAAGGATGGCGGCGAGAAGATATTTGCCGGTTGCTATACGCTGCGCCAGGTCAACGCGACCATCCAGGCGCCGCCGTTCAACCCCATCCATATCGAGAAGGGCGGGCTGAAACCTTCCACCGCCACCACGCTCGACGACGCCCTGCCGGAAAGCTGCGGCGACGGTCCGCAGCCGGTGAAGAAGGATTCGGAGCTCGAACAAGCCAAGAAAGCCTTCGCCGCGAGCTATGGCGAAGGCTGCAATCCCGACGGACCCGGTGGCGAGCCTAGAGGCAACCCGGACCAGTATTCGATCCGCTACAAGGATCCGAATGCATCCGAATCCGATCCGGAGCGCGAAGTGCGCCTGTTCCGCTTCTTCTGCTTCATGGCGGCCTACAATGAGAGCGCTGTCTATTACATGGCCAACGACGTCGAAGGCGTCCGGCAGTTGCAATTCGCCGAGCCGGAACTCGACATCCGCTACGAGAACGGCGACAGCGAAGGCAAGGTCGAGGCCGTGAATGTCACCGGTTTCAAGACCGAGGACGAACTGCTCAATTCCGATTACGACGAGAAGACGCGAACGATCATGTCCTACGCCAAATGGCGCGGCGTCGGCGACGCGTCATCTTCGGCCAGCTACCTGTTTCGCAATGGCGACTTCTCGCTGGTCCAGTACGATGTCGACGCCTCCTACGACGGCGAGATCAACCCGCAGACGGTTGTCGACTACAACACGCCCCCATGAGGATTGCGGCCTAACCTGAAACGGACAGCATCCAGTTCAGCGTCTCACGCCAGTCGACCATGCGGATCGGCGTGCCGTGCGTTCCGGTCTCGAAGCGGACGAATCGCGCGGGGTAGCTGGAAGACTTTGCGAGGATGGAGCGGAAGAACGCTTCCTGGTTCTGAACCGGAAAGACCGGATCCTTGCTGCCCTGGCCGAAGAACACCGGAATGCGCCGCTTGAAGGCAGGGCTGGTGAGGAAGCTTTCGTCCCATAGCGAACCCAATAACAATAACCCGTCCACACGCGCGCCGGTGTCCTGCCGGCCTGCCAGCTTCCAGCACAGCGCGCCGCCCATCGAGCCGCAGGCAACGAAGATTTTCGCTCCAGGCGACGCTTCGGCATAATGGCCGATCAGCGAGGCGATCTGGGCCGCGCCCTTGTCGCCGAAGTCGGAAAAGTCCGGCGATAGATAAAGCCCGCCATTGGCGGCCATCAAATTCTTGATGCGGTTGAAGTTGCCGCCGAAGGTGAAGTCGTCGGCGCCCTGCTTGCGGCTACCGCCCTGCCCGTGCAGGTAGAGCACGATGATGCCCGCTCCGGCTGTGCTCCCCACCGCGACATGGCGGATGTCGCCAGCGTCCGTCTTCAGCATGAGATCCTGCTGCACCTTGCGCACAGCCGTCGAGACGTACTCGCCCTTCACACGGCGCTCGGGCACCTGATCGCGCTCGTTGATGTCACGCAGTTCGCGATAATCGACGACCCGGTAGCGGTCACCCTTTTCGGAAGACAGAACCGCCGGATATGCAAACAGTTCGTCCTTGAACGGCTTCAGCGCATCCGTTGCTTCGGCTGGTGGCGCCAAAGCGACTGTGACGAAAATCGACAAAAAACCGGCCAAGAGGGAACGGGATGCGCGCACGCGGAACCTCGACGTTTCGAGCCTCTGTGCTTGGCTTCCCAAAACCTGCCCGTCAAGGGCGGCGTTCAATCCTGCAGCACGCCGCCGGCTTCTTCGAGGACCTCGCGCGTGTCAACATCAAGCCATGCGCCAGCGCCGATCTCGACGTCAATGACGTCGATGCCGGCGTTCTCCACGAGATAGCGCGCGCCGGTGTCGCCCTCGAGATGCGCCACAGCCGAAAACAGGCTTCTTGGCAAAAGCACCGGATTGCCGCGCTTGCCGTTGTGCGAAGCACGGACAATGGCAGAACCGCCCGATTTGCGGAACGCTTCGATCAGCCGGTCAAGGTCTCGGGCGGAAATGCCCGGCATGTCGCCCAACACGACAAGCGCGCCGCCCGCATCGGGTGGCAAGGCCGCTATTCCCACCCTGAGCGACGATGAGAGGCCGTCGGCAAAGTCGGGATTTTCCACGATTTTCAGGTTCAGGCCGCTCAACGCCGAACCGACACGCTCGTGCTGATGACCGACAACTGCCACGGCGCCGGCCACGCCCGTGTCCAACACGCGCTCGGCCGTGCGCGTCACCAGCGGCTTGCCATCGAACAAGGCAAGAAGCTTGTTCGGACCACCCATGCGGCTGGACCGTCCCGCGGCCAGCAGCACGGCGTGAACCTTGCGGCCCGCCTGGGTGGGCCGCGGCTCGCGCGGCTGCGGCCGGGTCGGTATCTCCATCAGCAGGCCGCCGACGCCCATGCCGGCGATATCCTTCGACGTGACGTCCAGCCCGGCCACAAGCCGGTCAAGCACCCAGTCGAAACCGTTCTCCTTCGGGCTGCGGGCGCAGCCCGGCGCGCCGATGACATGTTTGCCGCCAAGCGCCCCAACGACAAGAAGATTGCCGGGATCGACCGGCATACCCGCATGAACGACTGTGCCTCCGGCGCGGTCGATGGCTGCCGGCACGACGTCCTCGAAATCGCTCATGGCCGACGCGCCGAAAATGACGATCATGTCGGTGTCGCGCGCGAGTTCGGTAATCGCTTCGGCCAGGGGAACGGCTTCGTGCGGCGTGCGGCGTTCAGCGGCCACACTGCCGCCCGAACGCGCCAGCCGCGCCTCGGTCACGCGGATTGTCTTGTCCAAAACACTTGCCTTCACGCTGGGCAGCACTGTCTGGACGACGCCGATGCGCATGGGACGATATGCGTTGACCCCGAATATCTCGCCGCCGATACACAGCGCGCGCACCTTGTCGACAAGAGCCAATGGGACAGCGAACGGAATGATCTTGACAGTCGCCACCATCTGCCCGGCGATCACCGGCGCATAGCGCGGCAAGGTGGCGATGGTGATGGCGGGATCGACGGCGTTGATCGCATCGATCTTGGCCGCATCGACGGTGAAGATGCCGGCTTCAAGCGCATGAAGGTTGACCCGGCCTGTCGCTGCGGGCCTGGCGACCACATTGCGGAACGACATGGCGGCGGCAATGGCCGTCGCGGCAGCATCTTCGTCGAGGTCGCCGGGATCGAGTACAGCGACCACGATCTCGGCTATGCCCGCTGCCTTGAGATCAGCAATATCGACGTCGCTCAGCCGATGCGCCTTGCGCAAGCGTCTCTCGCCCGCCGTGGTCGCGTGCGCCAGAATGGCGCCGGCGGCCTGGTCGATCGGGACAGGCCCGAACTTCACGCCGCCGCGCCCTTCGCTTCAAGACCGCGCGAGCGGAAAGCATGGATGATCTGCGCCAGCACCGCGACGGCGATCTCGGACGGGCTGGCGGCGCCGATATCCAGTCCGATCGGGGCATGGATGCGGGCAACCTGTTCGGCGCTCGCGCCAAGAACCAGCAGCCGTTCAACCCGTTTGGCGTGCGTCTTTCTGCTGCCCAGCGCACCGATGTAGAAACAACCGGCATCCAGTGCCGACTTCAGCGCGAAATCGTCGATCTTAGGATCGTGGGTGACAGCGGCAATGGCGGTGTAACTGTCGAGCGGCTTGCGGGCGAGCACGTCCTGCGGCCATTCGGCTTCCAGCGAGACATCGGGAAAGCGTTCCGGCGTGGCGAAGGCGGTGCGCGGGTCGATGATCTCGACCGGATAGCCCGCGACCTTGGCCATGGGCGCCAGCGCCTGGCTGATATGGACCGCGCCGATCACCACAAGGCGCGGCTGCGGCAGATGTACGTTGAGGAAGAAGGTTTGTCCGTCTGCCTCGACCGTACCGGAATTGCCGGTGCGGAAGGCCCTTGAAACTGCGGTGCCGAGATCTCCCGTCACAGGCTCTCCCTCGCCGACGAGCCGGCCCGCTCCGCTTGCCAGATCGGTCACGAGCATTGCCGCGCGCCGCTCACGGCGGGCAGCGTTCAAACGTTCGAGCAGGTGTCGGTCCATTTCAATGCACTCGCTGAAAACGCGTCATGTCTCAGCCCAGCGGCTCGACATAAACCTTGATGCGGCCGCCGCAGGACAGCCCGACCTGCCAGGCCGTTTCATCGGCGACACCGAATTCCAGCATCCGAGGCTTGCCGGTTCCGATCACGTCGGCGGCTTCGGTCACCACAGCGCCTTCGACGCAGCCGCCGGAAACGGAGCCGTGGAAATTACCCTCGGCGTCGATGACGAGATGGCTGCCGACCGGGCGCGGGGCCGAGCCCCAGGTCTCGACTACGGTGGCCAGGGCGACCTCGCGGCCGTCCTTCAGCCAGTTTTCAGCGATGGTCAGCGGATCGCGGGCTTCGTCCAGGGGGGCGGGGTTGTCCATGTCGGAACCTCCAATTCAAACCGAATATATGGTCATGCGGCGCGCCTGCCGCCAGCCTCGAGCCAGCGGCGCGGATCGATTGTCGCCGGCGCCTTGCTGCCGAGGGAAGCGCACAGATCGCCAAGCGCCTCCAGATTGTGAACCGAGCGGAACTCGTCGACATAGGGCAGCATGGCCCGCACGCCACGGGCGCGGGCCTCGAAACCGTCGAAGCGCAGCAGCGGGTTGAGCCAGATCAGCCGCCGGCAGGATTTCTGCAGCCGTTCCATCTCCTGCGAGAGGCCAGCGGTGTCGTCCCGCTCCAGTCCGTCAGTGATCAAAAGCACAATGGCGCCCTGCCCCAGCACGCGGCGCGACCACAGGCGGTTGAACTCGGCCAGCGTGTCGCCGATGCGGGTGCCGCCGGACCAATCCTTCACCGCGGCAGCGGAATCCGCCAGCGCCTGATCCGGATCGCGATGACGAAGCTGCCGGCTGAGATTGGTCAGACGCGTGCCGAAAACGAAGGCGTGAACACGCCGGCGCTTCTCACTCAAAGCGTGGAGAAAATGCAGGAAGATGCGGGAATACTGGCTCATCGAACCGGAAATATCCGCCAACACCACCAGCGGCGGGTGAATTTCGCGCTGCGAGCGAAATTTTGGCAGTATCAGTTCGCCGCCGCTGCGCGCGGCCGCCTGCATCATGGCGCGGGGGTCGATACGACGGCCCTGTCTGTCCGGACGGAAGCGGCGCGTCAGCACCGTGTCGAACGGCAGGCGCAGTTCGGCAATGGCCTTGCGCGCCTGGACGAGTTCGGCCGCGTTCATCTGGGCGAAATCCTTTTCGCGAAGGACTTCGTTGCCCGACACGGTGAGGCGTGCATCGACCTCGACCTCGGGCGTTTCCTGGACTTGCTGATGCTTCTGGTGGCCCTCGAACATCGCCTGGCTGACGCGGTTTTCGGCAGCGCGGAGCTTCTGCTTCTCGCGGTTGTCGGGCGCGACGGGCGAGAACATGGCCAGCATCTTCTCGATCAACTCGCGCGAGCGCCAGAACAGCCGGAACGCCTCATCGAAAGTTGCGTGGTCCTCGTGGCGGGTAATCAGCACGGCATGCAGGGTCCAGTAGAAATCGTCGCGCGAGCCGATGCCGGCGGCAAGCACGGCCTCGATGGCGTCCTTCACCGCAGCCGGGCCGACACGCACGCCGGCCTTGCGCAGCGCGCGGGCGAAATAGACGATGTTGTCGGCGATGCGGCCGTCTGCTTTAGCGTCAGGAACCGTTGCGACGCTACCCATCGGGCTACTCCGCCGCCGCCGACAGCTCGGCCTTCACCTCGTTGAGGATGCGCCGGCCCTCGCCCTCGCCGATGCGGGCGATGTCGTCCTGGTACTTCAGCAGCACGCCGATCGTGTCGGACACGGTTTCGGGATCGAGCGCGACCTTGTCGAGCTCGGTCAGGGCGCCGGCCCAGTCGATGGTCTCAGCCACGCCGGGCGCCTTGAACAGCTCGATCTGGCGCAGCTTCTGGATGAAGGACACCACTTCAGCCGAGAGCCGGCGGTTGGCTTGCGGCACCCTGCGCCGCACGATCTCCAGCTCACGCGCCGCATCGGGATAATCGACCCAGTGGTAGAGACACCGGCGCTTCAGCGCGTCGTGGATCTCCCGCGTGCGGTTGGTGGTGATGATGACGATGGGCGGCTCCTCCGCCTTGATCGTCCCCAGTTCCGGCACAGTCACCTGGAAATCGGAGAGGATTTCCAACAGGAACGCCTCGAAAGCCTCGTCGGTACGGTCAAGTTCATCGATGAGGAACACCGGCGCTGCGCCCGCCGTTCCCGTCAGCGCATCCAGCACAGGGCGGCGGATCAAATATTTCTCGGAAAAAACATTGCGCTCCATATCGGTGCGGTCGACCTTGCCAGCCGCCTCCTCCATCCGGATCTCGATCATCTGTGCGGCATAGTTCCACTCATAGACCGCCGACGAGACGTCGAGCCCCTCATAGCACTGCAATCGGATCAGCCGGCGGCCAAGCGCCGAGGCGAGCACCTTGGCGATCTCGGTCTTGCCGACGCCGGCCTCGCCTTCCAGGAAAAGCGGACGGCGCATCCGCAGGCTGAGGAACAGGACCGTCGCCAGCGACCTGTCCGCGACATAGTCCGCGCCAGTGAGCAGATCGAGCGTTTCATCAATCGTCTGCGGCACGGCGCGCGGTTTCAATCCGGTCATACCTTCTCCGTGAAAGCTGCCGTCCGTTTCACAGAACGTGGTAGCCGCGGTCGTGATAGATAAGGGGTTTCAAATTAGACCCGATGCGCAGGCCTGTCACCTTGCCAAAAAGCACACGATGCGTGGCGAGGTCCTTGGTATCGACCAGTTCGCAATCGAACACAGCGAGCGCATCGGTGAGCGTTGGCGACCCGGTCGAGATCGTGTCCCATTGGGCGAGAGCAAAGCGCTCTTCAGCCGGAAGTCCGGTCAGCCCGGAAAACCCGACCGCCAGGGGTTCGTGATGGGAGGAAAGCGTATTCAGCGCGAAACTGCCGTTCTGGAGGAAAGGCTCGTTCTTCAGATTCTGGCGATTGAGGCACACAAGAATCATCGGCGGCGTGTCGGACACCGAGCAGGCGGCGATGACGGTGGCGCCGCGCCGGCCTGCCGAGCCATCGGTGGTCACCACATGCACATGGCCGGCAAAATGGCTCATCGCATCGCGATAGGCCTGGGGCTCGACATCGTTCTTCTTCAGCACTGCTTCGCCCATTTGTTTGAAACTGCTCGTTATATAAGACCTCATGGTGGACCGGTACAAGTTAACGGTTGGGCGTATCGCAACGAAAATGGCGAGTTGCGCGCGCGCAGACCAGCCTTTAGGTCTGGAAAGCCGGACCACCTTCCGGCATGGAGAGTTTTCCTGTATGCGGCCCCGCACCATCCTTTCTGCAGCATTGACATGGCTGGCGCTTGCCGGCCAGGCGCAGGCGTTGACGGTCGGCGTGGCGGCGCCGCTGTCCGGCCCCTCGGCCCAGCTCGGCACGCAGGTTAAGGATGGCGCGGCGCTTTCGGCCAAATCCGCCGGGGTAGAAATCTGGACGGTTGACGATAGCTGCACGGCGGCGGGCGGCGAGAAGGCCGCGAGGGACCTCATTGGGGCCAAGGTCGATATCGTTATCGGCTTTCTCTGCACGGACGCCATTGAGGCGGCGCTGCCCCTATTCAAGGACGCGCGCATCCCAGTCCTCACGGTTGGCGTGCGCGCCGACAGCCTGACCGACCGCCGCGCCAAGACAGGCTGGCCGGTTTTCCGTCTTGGACCGCGCGGCGACGACGAACGAACCGCCGCCGCGTCGATCCTGACCCGTCAATGGCGGGAGAGGCTGTTCGCCATTGTTGACGACGGCACGATCTATGGCCGCGAGATGGCGGAAAGTTTCAGGGCGGCGGCCGAGCAGGCGGCGCTCAAGCCGGTTTTCGTCGATACGTTCCGTCCGGGAATGGACAACCAGGTCGGGCTGGTCGGCAGGCTCAAGAAAGCGGGGGCGACCCATGTCTTCGTTGGTGGCGACCGCGACGATTTGGCGATCATGGGCCGCGATGCCAAAAAACTGGAAGCCGGCATGACTTTCGCGGGAGGTGAAACGCTGCGCGCGCCCGAAGGCGAGGTGTCACTCACCACCGGCACGCTGATGGTCGCCGAGCCGGAATGGGCCGATAGTGCCGACAAGACCGCGCTCGACGCCTTTTCCGCCGCGCAGATCATTCCGGAAGGCTATGCGCTGCCTGCCTATGCCGCGGTTGAAATCGCCCGGCAGGCCAACGAAGCCGCCAAGGCGTCCGGCAGGCCGCTCGCGGAAGAGCTGGCGTTGCAGGCCTTCCGCACGGCCATCGGACCGGTGAAATTCGATGAAAAAGGCGATCTCGCGAAAAGCCCTTATCGGCTGTTCCGGTTCGACGGGACGCGGTTCGCGCCGGTGGAGGACGAGTGATGCTCCGTACCGGCCCGCGAAACCTCATTACCGACGTGGCTGGCCTTCGGGTGGGCAACGCCGCGGACGCGGCGATCAAATCGGGCGTCACCGCGATCCTTTGCGACGAACCGGCGGTCGCCAGTTTCCAGGTGCTGGGCGGCGCGCCCGGCACGCGCGAGACCGACCTTCTGGAACCGCACAATTCGGTCGAGGCAATAAACGCGGTGGTGCTTTCCGGCGGTTCGGCATTTGGCCTCGACGCCGCTTCCGGGGTACAGGCATTCCTGCGCGAGCAAGGCGTCGGTTTCGAGGTCGGTGGCTTTCGGGTGCCGATCGTGCCGGCAGCGATCCTGTTCGACCTGAAGAATGGTGGCGACAAGAACTGGGGACGTTATCCGCCCTATCGCGAGCTGGGCTATTCGGCAGTGCAATCGGCGGCGTTGGATTTTGAAATCGGCACGGCGGGCGCTGGAACCGGCGCGCTCAGCGCCGGCCTGAAAGGCGGGCTTGGCTCGGCCTCGACCGCGCTGGAAAGCGGCGTCACCATCGGCGCCCTGGCCGCAGTGAACCCGGTGGGCTCGGTGACCGTCGGGCGCAGCCGCCATTTCTGGGCGGCGCCGTTCGAGATCGGCGATGAGTTCGGCGGCCTTGATTATCCCTCGCCGATGCCGCGGGACGCGAGCGACATCCGGTTGAAATTCCGCGACGCAGGGACCGGCGGCAACACGACCATCGCCGTGATCGCCACAGACGCCGTTCTCACCAAGGCGGCGGCGAAGCGGCTGGCGATTGCAGCGCATGACGGCTTTGCCCGCGCCATCTGGCCCAGCCATACGCCGGCGGACGGCGATCTGGTGTTCGCGCTGGCAACGGGGAAAAGCGGCATCGCGCTTTCGCCTAATGACGCCATCGACCTCTATGCAGCAGCCGGCGCGACCATGGCCCGCGCCATTAGCCGGGGCGTGTTCGCGGCCTCACCGGCTGACGGTGACCTGTTTCCGGCCTGGTCTACCCGCAAGGACTAGCCGGAGCTTCAAATCATTCAGGTGGGATCGGATTCTTCTTCGATGAATTCATCGACGACGACGTCTGAATTCGCCGAAAGCCGCACCGTATCACCCTCGATTCCGGCGATGAGGCTGGCCGGGATGAAATGGTGGTGCCCCTCATGTGAGCCCTCGCCACTATCCTTTTTCATCAGCTTGATGCGGTCGCCGACGACCCGGTCGACAGTGCCGACATGGACGCCATCGGCGCCGATCAATTCCATATGTTCGCGAATGCCCGCGGTGTTGCTCATGACGGTTCTCCTTTTGCCAGTCAGAAACGGACGATTCGCCAAATGGATGCATGGCGCAGACAATTCTCGTGCAGTGCCGCGCAGGCTTTGCCATGATATGTGGGTGTCTGCACGCCCGGGGGAAACCATGCGATTCCTATGTCAGTTTGTCGTGACGCTATTCGTGCTGGCCGTGGCCCCAGCGGCGCAAGCAGGCGACGCGGCCAATCTCGAAATCCTCGGCTTCGGCAAGGACGGCAAGGTTTTCGCTTTCGAGGAATACGGCCTGCAGGACGGGCCCGGTTTTCCCTACGCCAACCGCTATTACATTGATGTGGACAGCGATGCGTTCCTCCCCGGAACTCCTGTGCGGGTACGGCTGGACCAGGACGGCGTTTCAGTCGATGGCGCGCGCCAGAGAGCGCGTGAACAGGGCGAGAAAATCGTTCCGGCCAGTGAGCTCGCGGCCAACCGTGGCTTTACCGCTGGCTTGAACCCTGTCACCGAGCTTTCCGCCGATCCGTTTCGGATGTCGGTGAACCCGAGCCCGGTGTTTCCGGCCATCGACCCTCCGCTGGAATTCCGGCTTGAGGAAATCCCGATGGCGGGTGCGGAGGTCTGCAACAGTCTCGGTGACACGAAGGGTTTCCGGCTGCTGCGGGTGGACGACAAGGACGGTGGCAAGACCACGGTGTTGCACGAGGACAAATCGATTCCGAAAAGCCGCGGATGCCCGATGGGCTATGCCCTTGGCGGCGTGCAGACATTGTCGGCCGACTCGCTGACTGCCTATGCGGTGCTGATTTCGGTACGCCAATACGGCTTCGAAGGACCGGACCACCGCTGGATCGCCGTGACCGGGCGACCGTGACAGCAGAATCCCCGTCGCGACGGCTCAAAAAGATGCCCCCATCGGGTATCATTTCTCATGTGAAGCGGGCGCTGCCGTCGCTGCGGACCGCAGTTTCTGGCGCCATCGTCTGGGCTCTGACGATGGGCGCCAGTGCGCTGGCGCATCTCATCACAGGTGAGTGGGAAACGGTCGAAAGGATACGCTATCTCGCGCTGCTCTACGCCGCCGGCGGGGCCATCGCCTTTCCCATCGCCCTGTTCGCGGCGCGGCTGCTTTCGCTCGGAAGGCGCGACGAGGTCGCCTTCGCCGCCGCCTTCGTCTGTCTCAGCCTGGGGACGATCGCTACGACCAGCGCGCTCTTTGCCTTGCAGTACCGGGTCTATTACGCCGAATGGCACGCGCCTGCTTTCTCCGTCATCTGGATTTATCAGCTCGTTTTCACGACGTTGGCGGCGCTTTATCAATTCGCCGTGCTCGGCCTGCGGTTCTTTTTTCCTGTGGCTTTCATCGCGCTGTTCCTGGCCAGCGCCTGGTTTGTCCGCCAGCCGCGTTGAGCATCTTGCCAGCGTCTGGTACGAGGTTTTTTTGAATTTCCCCAAGACGATCAGGACCGACACATGATCCCTCGCTATTCCCGGCCGGAAATGGCCGCCCTCTGGTCTCCGGAAGCTCGTTTCCGCATCTGGTTCGAGATCGAGGCGCATGCCTGCGACGCGCTTGCCGAACTTGGCGTCATTCCAAAGGAAGCTGCCAGGACAATCTGGGAAAAAGGCGGCGCTGCGACCTTCTCCGTCGATCGCATCGACGAAATCGAAAAGGTGACGAAGCACGACGTCATCGCGTTCCTGACGCACCTTGCCGAGATCGTCGGCCCGGACGCGCGGTTCGTGCATCAGGGCATGACGTCATCCGACGTCGTCGATACCTGCTTTTCCGTGCAGCTCACCCGCGCCAGCGACATTCTGCTCGCCGACCTGGACGGGCTGCTGGCCGCGCTCAAGCGCCGCGCCTTCGAGCACAAGGACACCATCACCATCGGCCGCAGCCACGGCATCCATGGCGAGCCGACGACGTTCGGCGTCAAGCTGGCTGAGGCCTATGCCGAGTTCTCCCGTGCCCGCCAACGGCTGGTGCATGCGCGCGAGGACATCGCCACCTGCGCCATTTCCGGCGCGGTCGGTACCTTCGCCAACATCGACCCTTATGTGGAAGAGCATGTCGCCGAGAAACTCGGCCTGAAGCCGGAGCCGGTTTCCACGCAGGTCATCCCGCGCGACCGCCATGCCATGTTCTTTGCGACGCTGGGCGTCATTGCCTCGTCCATCGAGCGCGTGTCGGTGGAAATCCGGCACCTGCAACGCACGGAAGTGCTGGAAGCGGAGGAGTATTTCTCGCCGGGCCAGAAGGGCTCGTCAGCGATGCCGCACAAGCGCAACCCGATCCTGACCGAGAACATGACCGGCCTCGCCCGCATGGTGCGCGCCTACGCCCTGCCCGCGATGGAGAACGTGGCGCTCTGGCATGAGCGCGACATCTCGCACTCATCGGTTGAGCGCATGATCGGCCCCGACGCGACCGTGACGCTCGATTTCGCGCTGGTACGGCTGACCGGCGTCATCGACAAGCTTCTGGTCTATCCCGACAACATGATGGCGAATCTGAACAAGTTCCGCGGGCTGGTGCATTCGCAGCGCGTGCTGCTCGGCCTCACCCAGGCCGGCGTCAGCCGCGAGGACGCCTACCGGCTGGTGCAGCGCAACGCCATGAAGGTCTGGGAGCAAGGCGCCGATTTCCTTGAGGAATTGCTCGCCGACAAGGAAGTCACGGCAGCGCTGCCCGAGGCTGAAATTCGCGAGAAATTCGATCTCGGCTATCATACCAAGCATGTCGATACGATCTTCAAGCGGGTGTTCGGAGAAGCCTGATGGTTCCAGAAGCCGGAGATTTCGACTTCCTCGCCCTGCCCGGGCGCGGAAACTCCGGACCGGACCATTGGATGTCGCACTGGTGCCGGGCCTTCCCGAATTCCAGCCGCGTGCTGCAGGCGGAATGGGACAGGCCCGACCCGCGCGACTGGATCGCCAGGGTCGACGCGGCGATTGCCGCCGCACCGCGCCGCGTGGTCATCCTGGCGCATTCGCTGTCCGTCGCAACGACGGTGAAGTGGGCGGCAGAAGCGGATGAGGACCGCGTCGACAAGGTGGCGGCCGCCTTCCTGGTCGCGCCGACCAATGTCGAAGACCCCGACCCTTCCTTCGACCTGGTGCGGCCATTCGCGCCGCTGCCGCTGGCGCCGCTGCCGTTTCCGGCGCTCGTCGTCGCCAGCCGAACCGATCCGCGCGTGACCTTTTCCAAGGCGCATGAATTTGCTTCGGCCTGGGAATGCGCCGTCGCCGACGCAGGCGAACTCGGCCATATGGGCAATGAAGCGAAGCTGGGCGTATGGCCGGAAGGCCTGCTCATGCTTGGCCGGCTGCTGGAACAGGCCAGGCTTTAGGCCGCCCGGTCCGGTACCAGCCGTATCACGGTGCCCCACGGGTCCTGCTTTTCCACTGCCGCCCCGGCCTTATCCGACCGCATCTCCACCCACGACAACCCCGTCCGTGCCGGGTCGCGCCGGCCGGCTCCGACGCTCTGCCAGGTGTTGGCGCCGATGTGGTGATGATATCCGCCCGAGGACAAAAAGACCGCCTGCGCGCCATATTTCGCAACCGTGTCGAAGCCGAATTCCTTGTGCCAGAAATCCTCCGCCTCGCGCGGATCGCCGACGCGCAGATGGACATGGCCGACGACGGTATTTTCCGGCGCACCGTTCCATGTCGTGCCGGCCGCCTCGGCGATGACGCCCCGCACATCCATGCGCTCGGTCGACATGGCGACCTGCGCGCCGTTCCACAGCCAGCTTTCACGCGGCCGGTCGGCGTAAATCTCGATGCCGTTGCCTTCCGGGTCGGTGAGGTAGAAGGCCTCACTGACGCGGTGGTCCGACGCGCCTTCTATCGCCAGCTTGTTCGCCATGGCATGGCTCGCCCAGCGGCCGAGATCGGAGCGGCCCGGCAGAAGAAAAGCCGTGTGAAACAGGCCGGCGCCGCGCGGATCGTCGGGCGTTGCGGCGCGGTCCTGCTCCAGCACCAGCAAGGGCCTGCCGGCGGCGCCCAGCGTGATGGTCTCTCCATCGCGGCCAAGTTCCTGCAACCCGACAACGTCGCGGTAGTAGGCTGCCAGCGCGTCGGCATCGCGCGCCTTCAGCCCGACGCGTGACACGCTGACCGGGGTGGTCGCGGCAAAGGGCAGTTCGGTCATGGCTATCTCCATCGGTCGGCAAGTGCGCGAACATGGTCCGTTCGCGGAAACATTTCCGCTTTGACCACATCCCTTCATAAATCGTCGATCGCGATCGTTCACACAAGTCGGGCAAAAGCGAACATCGTGTTCACCGAATGCGACACACGCATCGTTCCCGCGATGTTGCATCGAGCCTTTTGGCTCGCTACATGCGCGCCATGAAAGTCAAGGACACGGATATTCTCATCGTTCCCGGATACACCAATTCCGGCCCCGACCACTGGCAGACGCGCTGGCAGTCGAGGCTGTCGACCGCCCGCAGGGTCGAGCAGGCCGAGTGGTCGAAGCCGGTGCGTGAAGACTGGACGCAGAATGTCGTCAGGGCGGTCAACGAGGCCGAGCGGCCGGTGGTGTTCATCGCGCATTCTCTCGGCATTCCGTCCGTGGTGCAGGCGATCCCACAATTCACCAAGCCTATCGCCGGCGCGTTTTTCGTGGCGCCGCCAGATGTCGCCAACCTGGACATCCGGCCACGGCACCTGATGACATTCGGGCCGTATCCGCGCGAGCCGCTGCCGTTTCCGTCGATCACCGTCGCCAGCCGCAATGATCCATACTGCTCGTTCGACGTCGCGGAAGATATCGCCTCAGCCTGGGGTTCGTTGTTTATCGACGCCGGCGAGGCCGGGCATCTCAACGCCGAATCCGGCCATGGACCCTGGCCCGAAGGCTCGATGACCTTCGCGCAGTTCATGACGCGGCTTTAGTATAGCCGCGACGTCATCCCGGAAGTTGGCCGCAGCGTAGCGGAGACCTATCCGGGATCCATTCCGTGACCTACCAATGTTCCGGCATGAATCCCGGCTCTTGCCTCGCGACCCTTGGTCGCTTGGCTGCGGCCGGATGACGAAGAGGTATTAAGCGCCTACTGCCTACTGCCTACTGCCTACTGCCTACTGCCTACTGCCTACTGCCTACTGCCTACTGCCTACTGCCTATCGACTTCTTCACATTCGCCAGCAACGTCTTCGCGCCTAGTGCCATCAGCGTGTGTTCTGAACCCATGGCAAGCAGCCGGTAGCCCATTTCAACCACGCGGCCAGCGACGGCCGGGTCGACGACATATATTCCGGCATGTTTGTCCGCGGCTCGGGCGCGGGCGGCGACCGAAGCGATGGTCTCCATCATGTCTTCGAGCGTCGAATTGATCGTCCCGCCATTCGTCCAGGCGATGGAAAAATCCGACGGCCCGAGGAAGATGCCGTCGATACCGGCCGTCGCCATGATGCCGTCGAGGACGTCCAGCGCGGCGTGCGTTTCGACCATGGCGAAGGCCAGCGTGCGCTGGTTGCTTTCATGCAGCCATTCGACAGACGTGCCCTTGCCGTGCCTCGGCATGGCGTATGTAGGCCCCCAGGAGCGTTCGCCAAGCGGCGGATACTTCATCGCCGCGGCAAAGCGCTCGGCGTCGGCCACCGAGTTCACCATCGGCGCGATGACCGCCTCGGCGCCGAAATCGAGAGCCCGGCTGGCCATGTCGAAGCGCCCGACGGGAATGCGCACCAGGGCCGGCTTGCCTGCCGCCTGGATGGCGGGGATGGAACGCAGAACGCTGTCCTCGTGATGTCCGCCATGCTGCATGTCCAGCGTCACCGCATCGAACCCCTGCGCGGCGACGATTTCGACGGTCAGCGCGTCGGGAACACCGGACCATGCGGTGCAAAGCGTTTCTCCGGCCGCGAGGCGGGATTTCAGGGACATGCGATCCTCCGGTTTTGATTCCAGTTTCAGACGGAAATACCGGAAACGCAAAGAAAAACCGCCCGGCAAGCCGGGCGGTCTGCTGGTCCAGAGAAATGGATCAGGTGTTCTTGATCTGCTCGATGGCCTGCGCCATCAATTCGTCCATGGTGCGGCGAATCTGATGGTCGGACTGGTCGATGCCAGCCGCATCAAAATCCTTGCGGACCTTGCGGAAAACGTCGTGATCGCCGGCTTCCTCGATGTCGGCCACGACCACTTCCCTGGCATAGGCGTCGGCATCGGCGCCGGACTTGCCGAGCTTTTCGGCCGCCCACAGGCCGAGCGCCTTGTTGCGGCGCGCCGTCGCCTTGAAGCGCAGTTCCTCGTCGAAGGCGAATTTGCGTTCGAAACCTTCTTCGCGGTCCTTCATGCTGCTCATGGCATTCCTCCGGATGGATGGCGATTCGTTGGTGGTGAATATGTGGTCGGGAAGCACAAATCAAAAGGCCGCATCGCGGTCAATATCACACATGGCCCGCGGTGCTGCGGCATTTCGGTCCGCAACCGGCCGCCGAAACTGTGATTGGACCGATTTGCCAATTGAGCAAACGGCACGATTGCGCTAGAGACCGCGTGAGACCCACAGCCGCCGCTCAGGCGAGAGAAAGGGACCGGGTGCCGCCACCTGCCCTTCCAACCAGAGAACAAATCCGATGAAGTCACGCCGCCGCATCTACGAAGGCAAGGCCAAAATCCTCTATGAAGGACCAGAGCCGGGAACGCTGATCCAGTTCTTCAAGGACGATGCCACCGCGTTCAACAAGAAAAAGCATGAAGTGGTGGACGGCAAGGGCGTGCTCAACAACCGCATTTCCGAGCACATCTTCAACCATCTCAACCGCATGGGCATTCCGAC
This sequence comes from Mesorhizobium sp. BE184, assembly GCF_031457045.1. Taxonomy (NCBI): domain Bacteria; kingdom Pseudomonadati; phylum Pseudomonadota; class Alphaproteobacteria; order Hyphomicrobiales; family Phyllobacteriaceae; genus Mesorhizobium; species Mesorhizobium sp. BE184. Next base: position 632,441 of record NZ_JAVDVU010000001.1, on the reverse strand, counting down.
GCACTTCATCAAGCGGCTCAACATGCGCGAGCAGCTGATCAAGGAAGTCGAGATCATCCCGCTGGAAGTGGTCGTGCGCAATGTCGCGGCCGGTTCGCTGGCCAAGCGCCTCGGCATCGAGGAAGGCACGGTGCTGCCGCGCTCCATCATCGAATTCTACTACAAAGCCGATGCGCTGGACGATCCGATGGTCTCGGAAGAGCACATCACCGCCTTTGGCTGGGCCAGTCCCCAGGAAATCGACGACGTCATGGCGCTGGCCATCCGCGTCAACGACTTCCTCTCCGGCCTGTTCATGGGCGTCGGCATCCAGCTCGTCGATTTCAAGATCGAATGCGGCCGCCTGTTCGAGGGCGACATGATGCGCATCGTCGTCGCCGACGAGATTTCGCCGGATTCCTGCAGGCTGTGGGATGTCGCCACCCAGGACAAGCTCGACAAGGACCGCTTCCGCCGTGACATGGGCGGGCTGGTCGAGGCCTATCAGGAAGTGGCGCGCCGCCTCGGCATCATGAATGAGAACGAGCCGCCTCGCCCGACCGGGCCGGTGCTGGTTGCCACCAGCGAGCCGCCGAAGGGCACAAAGCCGCATTGACCCATGTGCCGGCGTCCACAGCGCCGGCCCTCCACACTCCAAGGATCGCATCGTGATAAAAGCCCGCGTCACCGTAACCCTCAAGAACGGCGTGCTCGACCCGCAGGGCAAGGCGATCGAACATGCGCTGTCCGGCCTGGGTTTCGGCGGCGTCGGCGCCGTACGCCAGGGCAAGGTGTTCGACATCGAAATCGACAGCGCCGACAAGGCGCAAGCCGAGACCGACCTCAAGGCCATGTGCGACAAGCTCCTGGCGAATACCGTGATCGAGAATTACGCGGTGGAGGTGGGTTAAGTGAAATCCGCAGTCGTTCTCCTCCCCGGCCTCAACCGCGACCGCGACATGATCGCGGCGCTGACCAAGATTTCGGGCCAAGCGCCTGCCACCGTATGGCAGACAGACACGGAAATCCCGGATGTCGACCTGATCGCCATTCCCGGCGGCTTTTCCTTCGGCGATTACCTGCGCTGCGGCGCCATCGCCGCCCGCTCGCCGGTGATGCGCGCCGTTGCTGAAAAGGCAGCGCAGGGCGTCATGGTGGTCGGAGTCTGCAACGGCTTCCAGATCCTGGTCGAAGCGGGCCTTTTGCCCGGTGCGCTGATGCGCAACGCCTCGCTCAAATTCGTCTGCCGCGAGGTGAAGCTCTCGGTGGCGAACGCCAACACCGCCTTTACCCGCGGTTACCAGCCGAACCAGGTTATCCGCTGCCCGGTTGCGCATCACGACGGCAACTATTTCGCCGACGACGAGACGTTGAAACGCATGGAAGGCGAAGGCCAGGTGGTGTTCCGCTACGCCGAAGGCACCAATCCGAACGGCTCGATCAACGACATTGCCGGCATCGTTTCGGCCAAGGGCAACGTGCTTGGCCTGATGCCGCATCCGGAAAACCTGATCGAGGCCGCGCATGGCGGCATTGACGGCCGCGCGCTGTTCGAGGGCGCGCTCAGGATCGCCGCTTGACCTTTTCGCCGGCAACCGCGAAGACTCGGCGATGAAGCTCTATTCGCGCCCCCTCTCCACATACTCCTCCATCATCCGCGGCATCGCCTATTTGAAAGACGTGCCGCTGAAGATCATTGCGCCGCCGCCGGGCATACCGATTCCGGAGGAATTCCGCGCCATCTCGCCGCTCAACCGCATTCCGGTGCTGATCACCGGCTCGGGCGAGACGATCGTGGAATCGGTGGTGATCGCCGAATATCTCGAAGAGCGATTCCCGGAGCCGGTGCTTCTGCCGCAGGACCCGCGCGAACGGGCGCTGGTGCGCATGTTCTGCCGCATTGCCGACCTCGACGTGCTGACGCCGACCATACGCCTGTTCGAGCTGATCAGCGCCGCAGCACGCGACGAGGCGGCGATCACCTATTATTCCAAACGCCAGCAAAACGGTCTCGCGGCGGTCGAGGCGCGGCTGGCGCGAGGCCCCTATGCGCTGGGCGAGCAATTGACCTTCGCCGATGCCTGGTTGACGCCGATCCGCTTCATCTTCAACAATTACCGCGTCATGTCGGGCGAGACCGATCTGCTCGACCCCTATCCGAAATTCGAGGCCTACGAGCAGATTGCGCGGCAGCAGCCGGCGCTGTCGCTCGTCTGGAACGAGATGGATGACGGGCTGACGGTGTTCATGAAGGACTTCAAGGCGGACGCATGACACGCATCTCGTTCGTTGCACCGGCCATCGCTCTTCTGACCGTCGCCGGGCTTTCCCTGGCCGGCTGCCAGTCCGGGGCCAAGAGCACACCGTCCGTTCCCAGCGGCAAGAGCGCCTCGCTGCGAGCGATGGAACAGGTGGCGATCGCTGCCCACAAATGCTGGATCGCCAGCAAGGACCCTGCCTTCCGGCAGTACCAGATGGCGAACGAGCTGAACAATTTCGGCGGCACGCCGCGGTTCCTTCTGGTTCCGGCCAAGCATTACGGCGGCAAACCGCTGCTCGTGGTGCAGGCGCGCGGCAGCTCCAGCAGCGTCGAAGTGTTCGGGCCGCTGACCACCGAATCCATTGGGCCGCGAATCAGCGCCGACGTCGCGCGCTGGCAGACCGGCGACAGCGACTGCGGCGCGAAGGCATAGCCAATGGGGCGGGCGCTGCAGATTGCGGGCCTTGCCGTTGGACTGGTCGGGCTCATCCTGCAATTCTGCCTGACCATTCCGGCAGCGCTGGCGGCCGGGCGCGGCGTGGCCGGTTCGCTTGTCTTCTACTTTTCCTTCTTCACCATCCTGACCAACATTGCCGCCGTTTTCGTCCATGCCTCATTGCTCTCGCCGGGCGGCTACGCATGGTTTCCGGCCTTTGCCGGCCGGCGGATGCGCGCCTGCGTCGCCGTGTCGATCACACTTGTCTCGATCGTCTATGCCACCGTGCTGGCGCAGCTATGGCAACCCCAGGGCCTCTTTCTCGTGGCCGACGTGCTCCTGCACTACGTCGCGCCCATCCTGTTCGTTCTGTGGTGGCTGGGCGCCGGCGCAGACGGCTCGACGCGCTGGAGCGATATTCCGATCTGGATGATCTACCCCGTCGCCTACCTCGTCTACGCGCTGGCCCGAGCGCCGCTCGCCGGTGAAGTGCCCTACCCTTTCCTCGATGTCGCGAAAAATGGCGTGGGGGGCGTTGCACTGTCGGCGGCAGGCGTCGCCGGGCTTTTTCTTGTGCTGAGCGTGGTGGCCGTGCTTGCGGACCACGCCGTTTCAAGGTTTAGGAAGCCCTGATCTTTCAACAAGGCCGGACCGACCGGAAGATTTGATGACCATTTCGAACAGCGTGCCGATCACACCGGACCTCATCGCCGCGCACGGACTGAAGCCGGACGAATACCAGCGCATCCTCGACCTCGTCGGACGCGAGCCGAGCTTCACCGAACTCGGCATCTTTTCCGCCATGTGGAACGAGCACTGCTCGTACAAATCCTCCAAGAAATGGCTGCGGACGCTGCCGACCAAAGGCGATGTCGTCATCCAGGGTCCGGGCGAGAATGCCGGCGTCGTCGATATCGGCGACGGCGACTGCGTGGTCTTCAAGATGGAGAGCCACAACCACCCCTCCTATATCGAGCCCTACCAGGGCGCGGCGACCGGCGTCGGCGGCATCTTGCGCGATGTCTTCACCATGGGCGCGCGGCCGGTCGCGGCGATGAATGCGCTGCGCTTCGGCGCGCCGGACCATCCCAAGACCAAGCATCTGGTCGCCGGCGTGGTGTCCGGCGTCGGCGGCTACGGCAATTCCTTCGGCGTGCCGACGGTGGGCGGCGAAGTGAATTTCGACGCACGCTACAACGGCAACATCCTGGTCAATGCCTTCGCGGCCGGGCTGGCGAAAACCGATGCCATCTTCCTCTCCGAGGCGAAGGGCGTCGGCCTGCCCGTCGTCTATCTCGGCGCCAAGACCGGACGCGACGGCGTCGGCGGCGCGACGATGGCCTCGGCGGAATTCGACGACAAGATCGACGAAAAGCGTCCCACCGTGCAGGTCGGCGATCCCTTCACCGAGAAGTGCCTGCTGGAAGCCTGCCTGGAGCTGATGGCGTCGGGCGCGGTCATCGCCATCCAGGACATGGGCGCCGCCGGCCTCACCTGTTCGGCGGTGGAAATGGGCGCCAAGGGCGACCTCGGCATCGAACTCGACCTCGACAAAGTGCCGGTGCGCGAGGAGCGCATGAGCGCCTACGAGATGATGCTTTCCGAAAGCCAGGAACGCATGCTGATGGTGCTGCGGCCCGAGAAAGAGAAGGAAGCCGAAGCGATCTTCCACAAATGGGGGCTGGATTTCGCCATCGTCGGCAAGACCACCGACGATCTGCGTTTCCGCATCCTCCATCAGGGCGACGAGGTGGCGAACCTGCCGATCAAGGAACTGGGCGACCAGGCACCGGAATATGACCGCCCGTGGGTGGAACCGGCCAAGCCTGCGGCGCTCGCGGCTAGCGATGTACCGCAGGCTGATGTGGCGGACGCGCTGCTCAAGCTGATGGGCGGCCCGGACCTGTCGTCGCGCCGCTGGGTGTGGGAGCAGTATGACACGCTGATCCAGGGCAACTCGCTGCAACTGCCGGGCGGTGACGCCGGCGTGGTGCGCGTCGAAGGCCACGCGACCAAGGCGCTCGCCTTTTCCTCAGACGTCACCCCGCGTTACTGCGAGGCCGACCCGTTCGAGGGCGGCAAGCAGGCCGTGGCGGAGTGCTGGCGCAACCTAACCGCGACAGGCGCGCTGCCGCTCGCGGCCACCGACAATCTGAATTTCGGCAATCCCGAGCGCCCGGAAATCATGGGCCAGCTCGTCGGCGCCATCAAGGGCATCGGCGAGGCCTGCCGTACGCTCGGCTTTCCCATCGTTTCCGGCAACGTCTCGCTCTACAACGAGACCAACGGCCGGGGCATCCTGCCGACGCCGACCATCGGCGGTGTCGGGTTGCTGTCCGACTGGTCGAAAATGGCCCGCATCGGCTTCGCGCGCGAGAACGAGGTGATCCTGCTCGTCGGCGGTCCGGAGCGCTGGGGCACGCATCTTGGCCAGTCCGTCTACCTGCGCGATCTGCATGACCGGACGGACGGCCCACCTCCGCCGGTCGATCTGGGGCATGAGAAAAAGGTCGGCGACTTCGTCCGCAAGCTGATCGCGTCAGGCGTCGTGACCGCCTGCCATGACGTGTCGGACGGCGGCCTTGCCGTGGCGCTGGCCGAAATGGCGATGGCGTCAGGCATCGGCGCGACCGTGCCCGGCTTGGCCGACATCGATCCGGTTCCCGTCTGGTTCGGCGAGGACCAGGGCCGCTATGTGCTGACCGTCAATCTGGACCCGCAGCAGGACGGCCTTCTCGAGCTTTGGAACCAGGCCAAGGCGCAGGGCATTTTCGCGCCGTGGATCGGCACGACCGGCGGCAGCGATTTGAAACTGGGCAGCGCGCGTGCGATAGCTGTCAGCGAACTCAAGGCCGCGCACGAGGCCTGGTTCCCCCGCTTCATGGAAAACTGAGCAGGACTTTCCAATGGCAATGGACGCGCATGACATCGAACGGTTGATCAAGGAGGGCATTCCGGATGCCACCGTGACGATCCGCGACCTTGCCGGAGATGGCGACCACTACGCGGCTGAGGTCGTGGCCGAAAGCTTTCGCGGCAAGAGCAGGGTGCAGCAGCACCAGATGGTCTACAACGCGCTCAAGGGCAATATGGGCGGCGTGCTGCACGCGCTGGCCCTGCAGACCAGCGCGCCGGACTGATTGGAACAAGCCTAGGGGCTACTCTTTCTCGCTGATGGCCAGGATCGGCCCGACCGGGCGCTTGCCGCCGACGATCATGCGGCGGCCATCCGAGAGCGCGGAAATATCGCCATCGAGGAACAGGGCGTTGGGACAGGCCAGCGTATCCTTGAACAACCGCCCGAAGCTACCGAGACTGACCGGCCCGCGCGAGATCGCCAGCACGACCATGCCGTCACCGCGCACGCCGACGCCGTTGCGGGTGTAGCGCGACAGGCCGTCGGCTTCGAACCTTGGATGCAGTTGCCCGTCGATGACAAGCATCGGGCCGGACTGGGTTGCAAATGCGACATCGAGCTTCGCGGTGGCGTAGGCGCTGGTTTCCAGAACGCCTGCGCGGCCATCCTTGCCGACTAAAAAGACACCGTTGGGTTTCAGGAAGAAATTCCCCTTCGCGTCGGCCGTGTTAAGCGGCGCCTCCTCCTGGGCGTTGTCGACGAACAGGCCGACAGGACCCAGGCCTTCATGATACATGCCGGCGTTCATGGCGAGCAGAACGGGCTTTCCAGTCGCCGCCATCGCCTTTCCGAACGCTTCCAGCGATCCGTAGGGTTTTCCATCTGCATCGGTTCTGGCAACGGTAATCCGGTGCGTGCGAGGGTCTATTTCGCACACGACATAGGCGACGCCTTCGAAGCTCTTGTCCCGGCAAAGCGCCGGCAGTTCCCCGGCCACCAGCGATGGTTTCGCCGGCGGGCGCTTCCCCAGAAACGCGGCTGCCGCCACCGCCACAAGGCCAAGGCCTATCGCGGCCAGATATCGCTTTTTCAGCATTGAGATGAATTCGTCCTCGAATCTTGGTTCAAATCCACGCCTTTCAATGCCCCATGCGTACAGTCGGGCGGCAAATGTCTTGTTTCGGGTCGCGTGCGGGTTTATCTGGTGTCAATGCCTGACTCCCAACAGGCGGAAGGATGATCCATGAGCGGAATCAACGACTATATCGACAGCGAAGTGAAGAGCCAGGACGTGGTTCTTTTCATGAAGGGAACGCCGGGTTTCCCGCAGTGCGGGTTCTCGGGCCAGGTCACGCAGATTCTCGATTATCTGGGCGTCGACTACAAGGGCGTCAACGTTCTCACCTCCAATGAACTGCGCCAGGGCATCAAGGACTTTTCGAACTGGCCGACCATCCCGCAGCTTTACGTCAAAGGCGAATTCGTCGGCGGCTGCGACATCATCCGGGAAATGTTCCAGGCAGGCGAACTGCAGACATTCCTGGAAGAAAAAGGCGTCAGCGTCAAAGGCGCGGCCTGACCGATTTCCGCCGGGGTTTCTGCCGGCTGCATTCGATCCCGGCCCGCCCCGGCAACGAGACGAGCAAATGCGCCGAAACCCGGCGCATTTGCTTTTGAACGGAATTTGCAATGGATACTCCCAGCCAAGTGACCGAGCCGCAGGGCGCGCTGTCCATTCCGCGCTGGGAGTTCATCACGCTGTGCGCGGCGCTGATGGCGCTCAATGCACTTGCCATCGACATCCTGCTGCCGGCGTTGCAGCACATTGGCGAAAGCCTCGGCGTCGAGAACGAGAATCACCGTCAATACGTCATCCCAGCCTATATCTTCGGCTTCAGCATTGCCCAGATCGTCTTCGGTCCGCTGTCCGACAGGTTCGGAAGGCGCGGACCGCTGCTGATCGGCCTCGCCATCTACATTCTGGCGGCAGCCGCCGCCACCGTCGCGCCGACATTCGAGACGCTGCTGATCTGCCGGGTCATTCAGGGCGTGGGAGCTGCCGGCACCCGCGTCATCTCGGTTTCGATCGTGCGCGACGTGTTTGCCGGACGTCGCATGGCCGAAGTCATGTCGCTGATCTTCATGGTCTTCATGGCCGTTCCCGTCATTGCGCCCAGCATCGGCCAGGTCATCATGCTGTTCGCCTCCTGGCACTTCATCTTCCTGGTGATGGCGGCGGGAGCGCTAGCCAGCGCTCTGTGGGTTATGTTTCGTTTGCCTGAAACTCTCCATGCCGAATATAAGCGCCCATTGACCGCCAAATCTGTCCTCGGCGGCTTCCGCATCGTCATCACCAACCGGGTGACGTTTTGCTACACGATTGCCAGCACGCTGGCCTTCGGCGCCATGTTCGGCTTCATCACCAGCGTTCAGCAGATCTATGTCGGGCTCTATGGCCTCGGCCAGCTGTTTCCGGTGGTGTTCGCAGTGATGGCCGGCATGCTCTCGCTCACCAACCTGGCCAACTCACAGCTGGTCGGCCGCTACGGCATGCGCCTCCTTTCGCAAGGCGCATTGTGCGTCATGCTCGTCATCAGCCTGATCTGGGTGCTGCTTTCGCTCTGGGGACCTATCCCCCTGCCGATATTCCTCACCATCGTCGGCGGGATCATGGTTCCGTTCGCGCTGCTCGGCACGAACTTCAACGCGCTGGCGATGGAGCCGCTGGGACGGCTGGCAGGCACCGCTTCATCCTTCCTCGGTTCGATGCAGACCTTCGGCGGCGGTCTTTTCGGAACGATTGTCGGGCAGTCCTACAACGGCACGGTAACGCCGCTGGCGCTGGGTTTCCTGGTGATGGCGATCGGCGGGCTGGCAATGGTCGCCATCGCTGAAAAGGGGCGGATGTTCACGCCGCATAATCACCCGGTCTGATCGTCCACGGGCAAGCCGAGCGCGGCGAAATCGAACAGTTTGCGGTCGAGCAGATGTGACGGTCTGATATTCGCCAGCGCCCGGATCATCGTCTCCTTGCGGCCAGGCATCCGCTTTTCCATCTCGTCGAGCATGGCCTTCGTGGCATTGCGCTGCAATCCATCCTGACTGCCGCATAAATCGCAGGGGATGATGGGAAAGCGCATGGCGCCGGCGAATTTCTCGAGATCCATTTCGGCGCAATAGGATAGCGGCCGCAGCACCATGACATCGCCGTCGTCGTTGAGCAGCTTGGCCGGCATGGCCGCCAGCCTGCCGCCGTGGAACAGGTTCATGAAGAAGGTTTCGAGGATGTCCTCGCGGTGGTGGCCGAGCACCAGCGCCGAGCAGCCTTCCTCGCGCGCGATACGGTAGAGATGGCCACGCCTCAGCCGGGAACAAAGCGAGCAGTAGGTGCTGCCCTCCGGCAGCTTGTCTGTCACCACCGAATAGGTGTCCCGGTATTCGATGCGGTGCGCAATGCCATGTGCGGAGAGATAGTCCGGCAGGATGTGCTTGGGAAAATTCGGCTGCCCCTGATCCAGATTGCAGGCCAACAGGTCGACCGGCAGCAGGCCGCGCCATTTGAGGTCAAGAAGCAGAGCGAGCAGGCCGTAGGAATCCTTGCCGCCGGAAAGCGCGACCAGCCAGCGCTCGCCCGGCTTCACCATGGCGAAATCTTCCAGCGCCTGCCGGGTCTGGCGCAGCAGGCGCTTGCGCAGCTTGTTGAATTCAACTGACGACGGTGCATTCGCGAACAGCGGATGACAGCCGCCTTCGGTTTCGCCGGGATCGGCTATGGCGTCGGCGTGGATGTTCATGATCTTGATTCCTGCTGGATCGGTCTTGCCTTCCAGTGACCCCAGTGACGCACCATAGACGCACCCGCTTCAACGAAAAAGGCCGCCCTTGTGGGGCGGCCTTTGAAGCGAATGTGCGCCAGGATCAGCGCGAATAGAATTCGACGACCAGGTTCGGCTCCATCTGGACGGCGAAGGGCACGTCCGACAGGCCCGGGATGCGGGCGAAGGTGGCGGTCATCTTGTTGTGATCGGCTTCGATGTAGTCCGGCACGTCACGTTCTGCCAGGCCGACGGCCTCGAGCACGATGACGAGCTGCTTCGACTTCTCGCGGACTTCGATCACGTCGCCCGGCTTGCAGCGATAGGAGCTGATGTTGGTGCGCCGGCCGTTGACGTTCACGTGGCCGTGGTTGACGAACTGGCGCGCCGCGAAAATGGTCGGCACGAACTTGGCGCGGTAGACGACAGCGTCCAGGCGCGACTCGAGCAGGCCGATCAGGTTCTCGGAGGTATCGCCCTTGCGGCGGTTCGCCTCTTCGTAGGTCTTGCGGAACTGCTTTTCCGAAACGTCGCCGTAGTGGCCCTTCAGCTTCTGCTTGGCGCGCAGCTGCAGACCGAAGTCGGACAGCTTGCCCTTGCGGCGCTGGCCGTGCTGGCCGGGACCGTATTCACGCTTGTTGACCGGGGACTTCGGACGGCCCCAGATGTTTTCGCCAAGACGGCGGTCGAGCTTGTATTTTGCGGATTCGCGTTTGCTCATCGCATTCCCTTTCGAACAAAACGCCCACGGCCTCGCGGCCGGGGCAAAGGAAACGCGCCCTCCTCTGGCCTCCGTTTTCGAAGCCTGACAGGACTTTCCGCACGCTGCGGACGATCCACGGGACACGTCAAATGAAACACCGGCCCTTTTCGGACCGGCGTTGGCGGCTCAATAGGCGGAAACATCAGGGAAGTCAACGCCGCACCGGCAAGGCAGCTCGATGCTTCAGGCGGCCTGCCGCTGGAATTCGCCGCGTGCGGTACGGATCGCCGCGTGGTGCGTTTCGGCCCAGCGGATCAGATGCGACAGCGGCTCCAGCAGCGACTGGCCGAGCGGCGTCAGCCTGTATTCGACCGAAGGGGGCACGGTCGGATACACATGCCGGCTCACCAGCCCGTCGCGCTGCAGGTCGCGCAACGTCTGTGTCAGCATCCGCTGGGAAATGTCGGGCACGGCGCGCCTCAACTCGCCGAAGCGGTGCGGCTTCTCGCCAAGCAGCGAGATGAACAACGTGCTCCACTTGTCACCGATCTGATCGAGCACATTGCGGACCGGGCAGTTGGCCAGCCCCTGGGGCACCGCCGCGCTGGCCTTGAACCTCGATGCGATGCGTGACTGCTCGGTCATGGTGGTTCCCTCGAAGTAACCTGGTTCTGGAAAACTGCCTTCTTTCGGCAGCGCCTTTGCATCCATATAGTTACCCTGCTCTCATTTTGAGACCATAGTCAACAGGATCACCATATGACCGACTTTCTCGTCACCGGCGCCTCCGGCAAGTTTGGACAGAGCGTCCTGCGCCACCTGCTCGATACTTTGAAGATCGCGCCGGGGCGTATCGGGGCCGCCAGCCGCAATCCGGACGCGCTTTCCCAATGGGCCGCGCGCGGCATCGCAACGCGCGCTGTCGATTTCGACGACGCTGCGTCGATGGCCACTGCGTTTGCCGGCGCCGGGCGCGTGCTGATCATCAGCACCAATGCGCTCGACGCGGAAGGCACCCGGCTGCGCCAGCATAGCGCCGCGATAGCCGCCGCCGCCAAGGCCGGCGTCGAGCATATCGTCTATACGTCGCTCCCGTATGCCGACACGTCGCCGGTGACCTTTGCGCCCGACCATGCCGGCACCGAAGCGGCCATCGCCGCAAGCGGCGTCGCCGGCTGGAGCATTTTGCGCAATCACTGGTATTTCGAGAATTTGTACCTGTCGATGCCGTCCGCGCTTGCCTCGGGACAATGGTACAGCGCTTCGGGCGACAGCAGGCTGGCGCACATTGCGCGCGACGACCTCGCGCTTGCAGCCGCCGTCGCCCTCACCGACGGTTTCGATGGCCAGCGCACGCTGACGCTCGGCGGCGGCAAGGCCCGCTCCACCGAGGAAATCGCAGCAATGGTCAGCAACGCCACCGGCAAGCCGCTCACAGTGGTCCACGTACCGCTCGACGGACTTGTTCAAGGTATGATCGGCGCCGGCCTGCCCGCGGGCGTCGCCACGGTGCTCGGATCCTTCGACGCCGCACAGAAGGGCGGTTTCCTCGATGGCAATTCGAACGAGTTCGAGACGCTCACCGGCCGCAAGCCACGTCCGTTCGAGGATTGGCTGGCGGAAAATGCCGGAGCGCTTGCAACGCCCGCCGCGCATTGACGTCACAGCTTGTCCCGCCGGCTTTGCTGGCGGCGGGACATGCGCAGGACGGGCTCAGTCACCCTTTTTCTCGGGCAGGCCCTTGCGCTTCGTTTCGGCGAACTCCTCGAGCTGCTTTTCGCTCATCGAACTGTACATGCTCTTGGAAGCGCCCTTGAGTTCGCTTTTCCTCGTTTCGCCGCGCTTGGCCGAAAGGGCTGCGCCTGCGGCTTTCTGCTGCGCTTTGGATGTGGCGGGCATGGCCGTATCTCCTGTCAAAGCAGGAGAACGCATCGTTCCCGCCGATGTTCCTGCATTCAGGGAACCGTGAGGCCGATACCCTGCATGAGGCGCGTGACGGCGAAATCAGGCTTGCCGGAGGTGAACACGGCGATGTCCCTGATTTCGTCGGACGGCCTGCCTTGGTCCGCACCGGCCACGGCCAAGGAAAGCGCCCGCCGGGCGATAGCCTCGGCCGGATCGAGCCAGTCCACCGGCCATGGCGCGGTCTTGCGCATACGGTTGACGAGGAAGGGATAGTGCGTGCAGGCCAGCACGACGATGTCGGTGCGGGCGCCATCCTGCTCGATGAAGCACGGTGCGATCTCGGCGCGCACCGCTTCCTCGTCGACGAAGCCGTCGCGCATATAGGTTTCCGCCAGACCCGCCAGCCTGTCGCTGCCGACGAGGCGGACATGGCATTTCGAAGCCCATTGGCGGATGAGGTCGCGGGTATATTGCCGCTTCACGGTTCCCGGCGTCGCCAGCACCGAGACGAGGCCCGACCGCGTCCGCTCGGCCGCGGGCTTGATCGCCGGCACGGTCCCGACGAAGAGATGGCCGGGGAACGCCTCGCGCAAAGAGTCGATCGCCAGCGTCGAGGCAGTGTTGCAGGCGATGACAGAAAGCGCCGGGCGGTAGCGCTCCAGCAGACTCGCGAAGAGGGTGAGCAGATGCGCCCGCAGCGCTTCCTCTTCCCATGCGCCATAGGGGAAAGCGGCGTCATCGGCGATGTAGATGAAACGGCGATCCGGCATCAACACGCGTGCTTCGCGCAGGACCGTCAAGCCGCCGACGCCGGAATCGAACATCAGGATCGGACAGCTGGCGTTGCTGGCGACGGCCATCACTCGAGGTCCTTCGCTCCGGCGGGCCGACGCCGGGGATCGTCGCCGGGCGACCCCTCACCCTTGCGCAGCAGGGGCGAAAACCTGTCCAGCGAGGAAATCACGCCCTGCAGCACCCTAAGCTCAGGTCCGGTGAAGGAAGCGCGCGTCAGCACGGCGCGGAGGTTGTCGATCATTTTCGGCTTCTTCGGCAAGGGCCGGAAATAGCCGCGCGCATCGAGCGCCTGCTCCAGATTGGAGAACAGGCTGTGCAACTGCTCCTTGGTCGCCGGCGCCATTTCACGCCCCGAAAAATTCGTCTGGGTTTCCTCCTCGAGGCCGGACTTCATCCACTCGTAGGACATCAACAGCACGGCCTGCGCGATGTTGAGCGAGGCAAACGCCGGATCGACCGGAAAGGTGACGATCTCGTCCGCCAGGCCGACTTCGTCATTGTAGAGGCCGAAGCGTTCGCGGCCGAACAATATGCCGGTCTGCTGGTCGGCCAGCGTGCGTCCGCGCAGCACCCTGCCCGCCTCGACCGGGCCGCGCACCGGCTTGAAGCCGTCGCGTTCGCGCGCCGTGGTGGCGAAGATGAAATTCAGGTCGGCGATCGCCGATGGAAGATCGTCAAACACACGCGTCGCGTCGATGACGTGATCGGCATTGCTGGCGGCCGCCCGGGCCTTCTCGCTCGGCCAGCCGTCGCGCGGATTGACCAGCCGCAGTTCCGACAGACCGAAATTGGCCATCGCGCGCGCCACCATGCCGATGTTTTCGCCGAGCTGCGGCTCGACGAGGATGATGGCGGGGCCGCTGCCGGGATTTCGATCGCTTGAAGACATGAATAGTATTGAACCGTGTTTGCAGCATCCCCTGCCATATCCCTGCAGGAAAATGAAGCATCGGCATGGCGGATATGAGAGACTCGACCGCCATTGTCGCCGTTTGCACCCCAACGCGCGCTTTGATATAGGGGCCGCATCTTACTTGGCCGCGCCTTTGCGCGCGGCTTTTCCGACATCAGCAGCGAGGCTTTCATTCCATGGCGAAGATCAAGGTGGCGAACCCGGTTGTCGAACTCGACGGCGACGAGATGACCCGCATCATCTGGCAGTTCATCAAGGACAAGCTGATCCACCCTTATCTCGACATCGACCTGGAATATTACGACCTCAGCGTCGAAAACCGTGACGCCACCAACGACCAGGTGACGATCGATTCCGCCAATGCCATCAAGAAGCACGGCGTCGGCGTGAAATGCGCCACCATCACTCCCGACGAGCAGCGCGTCGAGGAGTTCAAGCTCAAGAAGATGTGGAAGTCGCCGAATGGCACGATCCGCAACATCCTCGGCGGCACCATCTTCCGCGAGCCGATCATCATGAAGAACGTGCCGCGGCTGGTGCCGGGCTGGACCAAGCCGATCATCGTCGGCCGCCATGCCTTCGGCGACCAGTACCGCGCCACCGATTTCAGGTTCCCCGGCAAGGGCAAGCTGACGATCAAGTTCGTCGGCGAGGACGGGAAGGTCATCGAGCACGAGGTGTTCGACGCGCCCGGCTCCGGCGTCGCCATGGCCATGTACAACCTCGACGAGTCGATCCGCGAATTCGCCCGCGCCTCGCTGAACTACGGCCTGCTGCGCAACTATCCGGTCTATCTGTCGACCAAGAACACCATCCTCAAGGCCTATGACGGCCGCTTCAAGGACATCTTCCAGGAAGTCTACGAGGCCGAGTTCGAGACCGAGTTCAAGGCACGCAAGCTGACCTACGAGCACCGGCTGATCGACGACATGGTCGCATCCAGCCTGAAATGGTCGGGCGGCTATGTCTGGGCCTGCAAGAACTACGACGGCGACGTGCAGTCCGATACAGTCGCGCAGGGCTTCGGTTCGCTCGGCCTGATGACCTCGGTGCTGATGACGCCGGACGGCAAGACCGTCGAGGCGGAGGCCGCGCACGGCACGGTGACGCGCCACTACCGCCAGCACCAGAAGGGCGAGGAAACCTCGACCAATTCCATCGCCTCCATCTTCGCCTGGACGCGCGGGCTTTCGCACCGCGCCAAGCTGGACGACAATGCCGCCCTGGCGCGCTTTGCCGAGACGCTGGAGAAGGTCTGCATCCAGACCGTGGAAGCCGGCTTCATGACCAAGGACCTGTCGCTGCTGATCGGGCCTGACCAGCCCTGGCTTTCCACCACCGGCTTCCTCGACAAGATCGACGAGAATTTGCAGAAGGCGATGGGCTGATCGAAACCGACCGCTGACAATCAAAGCCCCGGTCTTCGGGGCTTTTTTTGTGCCCGGCCCGCTCGCACATCTTTTCGATGCGGCTCGACCTGCCTGTTCCCCTCCATTGACCAGGGGGCTGCATGAGCGCGGTGGAAAGCTCAGCGCTCGCATGGCGGGAGGATATGCATCCTGCAAGGCTTCAGATATCGATTGTTTGCCGACAGATAAGCGGAAGGCCGCATGAAAGCGTTGTTCGCCAAGCTGGTCTCGATCATCGTCCTTCTTTTCGCCCGCGCCGTCACGGCCGTAAGGCCGATCTGGGACGAGAGCGGATTGCCGTCGCAACAATGCGTCTATTTCGCCAATCACAGCAGCCATGGCGACTTCATCCTGATCTGGACCGTTTTGCCTCCTCGGGTCCGGGAAAATGTGCGACCTGTCGCCGGAGCGGATTACTGGCTCAAGTCCAAAATCAACGCTTTCATCGGACGGGATGTCTTCAACGCCGTGCTGATCCAGCGCGTCCGGGAAGAGCGCGATGCCGACCCGGTCACCGTCATGGCCAACGCGCTCGACGAGGGCTCCTCGCTCATCTTCTTTCCCGAAGGAACGCGCAACCTCACCGACACGCCGCTGCAGCCCTTCAAGAGCGGCCTGTTCCACCTCGCTTCCGCCCGCCCCCGGATCGATCTCATTCCCGTTTGGATCGCCAATCTCAACCGGGTGATGCCGAAAGGCGAGTTCGTACCGATCCCGCTGATTTGCACGGTCACGTTCGGTGCGCCGCTGCGCATCGGCGAGGGCGAGACCAAGGACGCCTTCATCGAGCGGGCAAGGAACGCGCTGCTGGCCCTGGCCCCGATCAACGGGGAGAAAGGGCGATGACCGATGCGCGCGCAGACATGCTTCTCCTCATCTCCGGGATTGGCGGGATCCTGATTCTCGCATCGCTCGTTGGGTATTTTCTGCAGCGCTGGCTGTCGCCAAATGGCTCCAACGCAGCAATCGAGAACCTGAACGCCCGCATCAACGCGTGGTGGATCATGGCGATCCTCATCGCCATTGCCTTCGTCGCCGGCCGTATCGGCGTGATCGTGCTTTTCGCCTTCTGCTCATTTGCGGCGCTGCGCGAATTCGTAACCCTCATCAACACGCGGCGCGCCGACCACTGGGCGCTGGCGACCGCGTTCTTCGTCGTCCTGCCGCTGCAATATTTCCTTTTGTGGAGTGAGGACTACGGCATCTTCGCCGTCTTCATCCCTGTCTATACCTTCCTTTTGATGCCCATCATCACCGTTCTGCGCGGCGACACGCAACGCTTCCTGATCCGGGTTGCTGAAGTCCAATGGGCGCTGATGATCTGCGTCTACTGCGCCTCGCACGTTCCCGCCCTGCTGACGCTGCGCATACCCGGCTATGAAGGCCGCAACGTCCTGCTGATCGCCTTCCTCATCATCGTCGTCCAACTGAGCGACGTGCTGCAATATGTCTGGGGCAAGCTGTTCGGGCGGACCAAGATCGCGCCGAATCTTTCACCCTCCAAGACCGTGGAAGGCTTTGTCGGCGGCGTCGCCAGCGCAACGCTGATCGGCGCCAGCTTGTGGTGGATCACCCCCTTCACGCCTCTCCAGGCCGGCGCGATGGCGCTGATCATCACGCTGATGGGCTTTTTCGGCGGCCTCGTCATGTCTGCGATCAAGCGCGATCGCGGCGTCAAGGACTGGGGTCACCTGATCGAAGGTCATGGCGGACTGATCGACAGGCTTGATTCCGTCGTGTTCTCAGCGCCGGTCTTCTTCCACCTCACCCGTTATTGGTGGACGCTCTGATGCCAGCCTGGCTGCGCAGCTTTGCCGGAAGCGGTATCGTCCATGTCGCCTTCGCCTTCCTGGCGATGGGCGGATGGGCCGTCTTCGCCAACCGCGCCCATGCCATGCCCCGCCCGGTGCTGGCCGGGCTGGTGCAAGGCACGATGTCCGCCATTCTGACGCTTTGCCTCAAGACGACGATCGATGCCCTGTCGCACCGGTTTTCAGGCGTCAGCAGTTTCTGGGCGCCGCCCGCAATTGCCTGCATCCTGTCGACTGCCCTGCTCGTCGCGGTTCACACTATCAGCGGCACGCCCGAGATCCTGCGCACGATCCTGGTGCCGGTAATTGTTTCTGCGACCTACAGCGCGCTCTACAGCTATTCGATCTACCGCCGGGGGAAGCCATGACCACAGACAGCCGCCGCCCGCTCGCCAGCCGCGATACGAGGCTGGCGCAGACAATTGCCGGCCGCCTGGCGACGATGTCGGTGACGCCGAACATGATCTCGCAGGCGAGCATGGCGATGGCGGCGCTCGCAGGAACTTGCTTCTGGTTGGCAGGAGACAGCGAACCTCTCGTGAAAGGCATGCTGCTTGTCGCGGCGGCTGTCTTTTGCCAGTTGCGCCTCCTGTGCAATCTGTTCGACGGCATGGTCGCGGTCGAAGGCGGCAAGGCAGCCGCGGACGGTCCATTCTGGAACGAGTTTCCCGACCGCATCGCCGATATGCTGATCTTCGTCGGCATCGGATACGCCGTCGCCTCCCCCGGCCTTGGCTGGGCAGCGGCCGCCATGGCTGTCATGACCGCCTATGTGCGTGAACTCGGCCGGGCGAACGGCGCCGGAAGCGATTTTTCCGGCCCGATGGCGAAGCAGCACCGCATGGCCGTCGTCACTCTTGCCGCGCTCGTCTCGGTGCTGGAATTCCTCTGGGACGGCGACAACGAAATCCTGAGATTTGCCCTTTGGGTGGTGGCCGTGGGGGCCGCCTTCACGGCGCTCCGGCGCGGTCTTGCGCAAATCCGCCGGCTGAATGGATCATCGTAGGCAGAGGCTATCTGCCACCCGGCATCCATCCGAGGCGGGATTCGATGCGCCGGGCGCTCTCTTTCACCAGCGCGACGAGGTCGGGGTCCTTCTGCTTCAGCTTGACATCCGGAACGACGATCGAAATCGTGGCACGGCAGGCGCCATGGCTGTCGCAGACGGGCGCGGCGATGCAGGCGACCGAGAAATCTGACTCTCCCGCCTGGATCGACAGTCCGGCGGCCAGCGCCGAGGCAGCCGATTGCGACAGCGCCTCCTCGTCGGTTTCCGCACGGCCGGTCGGCGACGGCCTCGCCGAGCGCGCGAACAAGGCCCGCCGCTCGTCGTCGGGCAGATGCCCGACCAGCAGCCGGCCGGACGCCGTCCAGTTCAACGGGCTGCGGGTGCCGATGCGCGAGGTGACCTGGAAATGATCCTTGCCCTCCTCCATGGCGAGCACGACCATATGGTCGCCATCCCGGCCGCAGACCTGGATGGTCTCGCGTGAACTTTCCGCCAGTTCGTGCATCACCTGCGTGGCAACCGTGAGCAGGTCGAGCGAACGCGCATAGGTCAGCCCGTAATGATAGAGCCGCGGACCGAGCCACAGCAGCCCGCCATCCTGACGGTCGAGCATTTCCTTTTCCACGAGATCGTCGACGATGACGTAAATGGTCGACAGCGGCGCGCCGATGTCGCGGGCGATCTCATAGGCGGTCGCAGGACGCTCGTGCCTTTGCAGAGAGTCGAGGATTTGCAGCGCCCGATCGATACCGCTGGTCCGCGACCGGCGCGATGCCGACGCGCTGGCCGCCGGGGCGTCGGGTTCGGTTGCGATGATCGGCATTACGGTACCCGATTGTTGTTCGTGCGTCATTGTAGCGGCGCCACCAATTCGCGACAGTCTCAATCCGGCCAATGAAGGATTGCCGCTTCGCGCGCAAGCAGCCGTTCGTCGAAAGCGGTGGCGATTGTTTCGTTCGAGGCACGGGCGCGGTCGAGTTCCTCGGCGAGCCTTTCGGCGACTATGAATTCCTCATCCGGATGCAGATTGCAGGGATCGAGGAAGAAATGGCCGTGCTCGACTTCATGGTCACGCACGATCACTGGCCGTTCGCCGCTTGCCAGCCGATCGGCCAGATCCCAGGCGGTGATCCGCGCTGCTTCCGGATCGATGCTGACCTTCATCCGGTCCAGCGGATTGTCGGTCGGGTCCGGCACGATCTCGGCGCGGATGCCGGGCCTGCCATCGAGCGCCTGCGCCCAGCACTCCAGCGCGCTGCGTTCGCGCGCGCGGATGCCGTCATGGTCGCGTGTCTTCCAAGCCTGCAAGGCGGCGAGAGCCCCGACGATGCTCTCCTTGCCCACCTTCATGCCGCGGCCTATGCCACGGTTCTGCAGGTAGACGTCTCGCACGAGCGCCTTTTGGCCTGCGACGATGCCTGAAGTCGGACCGCCAAGGAACTTGTGGCCGGAGTAAAGCACGATGTCGGCGCCATCGGCCAGGAACCCCTGGAGATCGTATTCGGACGCCGCATCGACGATCACCGGCACGCCACGCGCGTGTACGACATCAGCGAATATCTTCAGCGGGATCTGGGCATAATCGACGACGTGATGCGACACCACGTAAAGCGCCGCAGCGGTGCGCTCGGTGATGGCGCCGGCCAACTGATAGGCGTAAGCGCTGGTTGCCTGGCCGACCGGCACGACCCTGGCGCCGGCAAGCCGGATCGCCTGCTCGACCGGCGCGCCGTAGCTGACCATGTGGCCGGACTGGATCAGCACTTCGTTCTTCAGCCCGGTCGTGTCGGGCAGCCGCTCGATGGCGGCGAGGTCCGGGCCTGTCATGGCGGCGGCAATCGCCAGTGTGATGCCGGCGGAACAGGAGGCGGTGATGAACCCGGCTTCGGCGCCGGTCAGCTCCGCGATCATGGCGCTGGCGCGGCGGTGCAGATCACTCATCTCGACGAATTCGGTGAGGATGGCCGAGACCGCCGCCACCGCCTCCGGCACGACGATCGAGGCGCCGAGTGATGTCATCGTGCCCGACACATTGATGACCGGTCTCAGATTCAACTGCTTTCGGATGTCGGCGGGCTTCGTTGCGCCCTGGTCTTTCATTGTCATGTCGGTCCTCAGTCTATGGCGACGATCGCTTCGATCTCGACGGTGATGCGGTTCGGCAGCGAGCCGTGGCCCACCGCCGAGCGGGCATGGATGCCGGCGTCGCCGAATACCTCGATGAACAGGTCCGAGCAGCCGTTGATGACGGTAGGATGATCGCCGAAATCGGCTGTCGCGTTGACCATGCCGAGCAGTTTCACGATGCGCCGCACTCGACCGAGATCGCCGAGCGCATCATGCATGACGGCGATCAGGTTGATACCGGTCAAGCGGGCGTGGGCATAGGCCTGCTCGATGCTTATGTCATCGCCGACCTTGCCCTGGTGTGCGGTTCCGTCGATCTCCGTCGGCCCCTGCCCCGAGAGGAAGAGCAGCTTGCCCTCCTGCACATGGGTGACGAAATTGGCAACCGGCGGTGGCGCAGCCGGCAAGGTGATGCCAAGCGCCGCCAATCGGTCGTAAGGTGTGGTTTCCGGACGCCGGTTGGGCTCGGAAAGGGTCATGCAAAACTCCAGTCAGGCAAATGGTTGATTGTGGCGGATGCAGGCCACGTGATGCCCGCCGCCGACAGGGTCGACCGTGGGGATGATTTTGGCGCAGTCTTCTATCGCCTCCGGGCAGCGCGTACGGAAGACGCATCCTGAAGGCGGATTGATCGGGCTGGGAATATCGCCCTGCAAGGGCACATGGGTGCGAACTCGGGTCGGGTCCGGAATCGGGGCCGTCGCCAGCAAGGCCTTGGTGTAAGGGTGGCGCGGCGCGGCGTAGACCAGACGGCTGGGTCCGCGCTCCATCACGCGGCCGAGATACATGACGACGACCTCGTCGCACAGATATTCCACGACCGAGAGATCGTGCGCGATGAACAGCAGCGTCAGGCCGAGCCGTTTCTGAAGGTCTCCCAGCAGGTTGAGGATTTGCGCCTGGACGGAAACATCCAGCGCCGAGACCGGCTCGTCGGCGACGATGAACTGCGGTTCGACAGCGAGCGCGCGGGCGATGCCGATACGCTGGCGCTGGCCGCCGGAAAACTCGTGCGGATAGCGCGAGGCGTGGTCCGGCGAAAGCCCCACGAGCGTCAGTAGTTCGGCGACCCGGTCGCGGCGCGCCTGCCCGCGCGGAAAGCCGCGCGCATCGAGCGCCTCGTTGAGGATGGCAGCGACGCGCATGCGCGGGTTGAGGCTGGAGAACGGATCCTGGAAGACGATCTGCAGCTGCCGCCGATAGGCGCGCATGTCACTCGCGGACAGCGAAAACAGATCGACGCCGTCAAAGATGGCCTTGCCGCCGGTCGGTTCGATCAGCCGCAGGATGGCGCGGCCGGCAGTCGTCTTGCCGGAACCGGATTCGCCGACGAGGCCGACGGTCGATCCGCGCTTCACATCGAAGCTGACATCTTCGACGGCATGGACGATGCGGCCGTTGCGGGCCGGAAAATGCTTGGTCAGCCCCTGGATACTGAGCAGCGGCGCGACGGCGTTGGCGGCCTCGACCGGCAGGGGCGCGGCGGCTGTGGAAAGGACGCTCATAGCTCGGCGCTCCGGATGCAGCGCGAGAAACCGGCGACGCCGGCCGGCATGAGCGGCGGCGGCGCGGCGCGGCAGGGCGGGATGGCGAAGTCGCAGCGCGGTTCGAAGGCGCAGCCAGGCGGTAGCGCGGTGATGGGCGGCACGCTGCCGGGAATGGAATAGAGCGAATGCCGCTCACCGTCGCCGCCGATGTCGCGCTCGGCGTTCGGCGTGCAGGCCAAAAGGCCACGCGTATAGGGATGACGCTGATGCGCGAACAGATCGTTCACCGGCGCCTGCTCGGCGACGCGGCCCGCATACATGACGACGACGTCATGCGCGATCTCGGCGACCACGCCGAGATTGTGGGTGATGAACAGGATCGACATGCCGAACTCGGCCTGCAGCCTGCGCAAAAGATCGAGAATCTGCGCCTGGATCGTAACGTCGAGCGCTGTCGTCGGCTCGTCCGCGATCAGCAGCGACGGGTTGCAGGCCAGCGCCATGGCGATCATGACGCGCTGTCGCATGCCGCCCGACATCTGGTGCGGGTAGTCGTCGAGGCGCGAGGCCGCGTCGGGAATTTCGACATGCTTCAGCATGGCAAGCGCGCGCTTGCGAATAGCGTCTCGCCCGAGCGGTTCATGCAGGGCGATCATCTCGCCGATCTGGTCGCCCACGGTGTAGAGCGGATTGAGCGACGTCATCGGCTCCTGGAAGATCATCGCCATTTCGCGGCCGCGGATCTTGCGGAAATCCCGCGGCGCGAACTTCGCCAGATCATGCACCGTGCCGGCGCGGTCGCGAAACAGGATCGAGCCGCCCGCTATTTTACCGGGGCGTGACAGCAGCCCCATGATGGAGAGGCTGGTAACCGATTTGCCGGAACCGGATTCACCGACGACCGCCAGTGTCCTGCCGCGCTTCAGGTCAAAGGTGACGCCATCGACGGCCTTGGCCGTCACCCGGCGTCCGGCGAACCAGGTCCGCAGGTCTTGGACAGAGAGGATTGTGTCGGACGCCAGCGTATCGCTCATGTTTTCCATCCGCAATGCGGGCAGACATGGCCGTCACTTGCAGCCCCTTCGGCTGGAACGTGGCGGTGTGCCTTCACCGCTTCAGCGCCGAGGATCGCATGGCGCGGCTCGAAGATGCGATGCAGCGTGCTGGTCGCGCCTTGCGAATCCCGCACGGTTATGTCGGCATCGACCAGATCGAACAGTGTGAACTCCGCCGGCTTGCCCTTCTCCAGCAAGCCGTTGGCAGCCAGTCCGATGGCGCGACGCGGCGCGGTCGTGGATGCAGCCACCACATCCTCGAACTTCATGCCGAGAGACAATAGTTTCGACATCGTCGTGGCCATGTCCCAGACCGAACCATCCAGCGAGCGGTTGTGCAGGTCCGTCGAGATGGTCTTCGGCGGCAGGCCGCGTTCCAGCGCGGCCTTCGCCACGTCGAACGAGAACGACGCGCCGCCGTGTCCGACATCGAGCACGATGCCGCGCGCGGCTGCATCCTCGGCCAGCCTGTAGAGATCCTCGTCCTCCAGGATCGACCCGCCAGCCTTGCCGTTGAAGCAATGGGTGACGATGTCGCCTTCGGAAAGCAGCGGCAGGATGTCGTCATAGAGCGGCGGCGGCTCGCCGACATGCACCATGATCGGCAGCTTGAGGATACGGCTGAACTTTTTCGCCAGCCGCACCGGGGTCAGGTCCCAGCCGCCGGTGATGACGTGGCTGGCGCGCACCTTCAGCCCGACGATGACGTCGCGGTTGGCCTCGACTGCGGCGATGGTGCGGTCGATGTCGATCGAACGCATGTCGATCAGTTCGCTGACGCGATTGCAGGCGACGAGCCCGATCGAGCCGATGTTCAGGAAAGCATAGATGTTTTCCTGTGCGGGTTCGATGATGAACTCGCGGAAGCCGTGAAAATTGGCTTCGCCCGCCGAACCGGCATCGACCATGGTGGTGACCCCACGCGCCGCGCCGCATTGCTGCGGCCGCAGGGAAATATCGGTGCCTCCGTACCAGACATGCACATGCAGGTCGGTCCAGCCGGGCGACAGGAAGGCGCCCTTCGCCTCGACGATCTGCGTGTCTTCGCCAGCAGCGATCATCGAGCCGATCTCGGCGATGCGGCCGTGTTTCTCCACCATCACGTCCAGCGCATCGCCATTGCCGGCGCCGAAGCCGACAGGCCTGGCGCCGCGGATCAGCAGCGGGCGTTTAGCGGCAGGAAAACGGTTTGCAAACATCAGATATCTTTCGCCAGTCTGGGGTCGAGAAGGTCGCGTAGCCCATCGCCGACGAGTTGCAGCGCGAGCACGGTGATGACGATGGCGGCGCCCGGAAACATCATCATCCAGCCGGCTTGGTCCATGTACTGGCGTCCGACGGCGATCATCGTGCCCCAGGTCGGAATGGAAGGTGAGATGCCGACACCGAGGAAGGACAGCCCCGCCTCCGCCAGGATCGCATTGGCGAAGATGAAGGTGCCTTGCACAAGGATGGGCGATGTGACGTTGCGCAGGACATGGCGCACGAGAATGATCGGCGTCGGAATTCCCAAAGCCCGCGCGGCCTCGACATAGGGCAGTTCCCTTATGACCAGCGTCGATGCCCTGACCACGCGCGCCAGCCGGGGCGCATAGACGATGCCGAGCGCGATGATGACGTTTACCGCCGTGGCGCCCAATGCCGCGACAAGCGCGATAGCAAGCAGAATGTCGGGAAACGCCATCATGGCGTCGATCAGCCGTGAAACCGGCGCGTCGAGCTTGCGGAAGAAGCCTGCCATCAGCCCAAGTACGATGCCGATGATCGAGGCGAACACGACAACGGCGAGACCTACGGCCAGCGAAGTCCGCGCCGCGTAGAGCATACGGGTGAAGACGTCGCGGCCAAGATCGTCGGTGCCGAACAGATGCGCCATGCTCGGCGGATCGAGTCGGCTGGCAATGGAAAGCTTGGCCGGCGCATAAGGCGCGATCACCGGCGCGAGGATGGCCGCCAGCGCGATCAGAACGAGGATCGCCAGGCCTATGGCCGAGGTTGGACGCCCGAGCAGCCGGGAGAGGATGTTCGGTTCCTGGTGGACGGGGACGGAGATCGCAGCCATCAGTAGCGGACCCTCGGATCGACGGCGAGATAAAGCATGTCGATGGCGAAATTCACCAGCACGTAGAGCCCGGCGATGACGAGCAGCGCACCCTGGATGACCGGATAATCGCGCCGCAGCACCGCCGAGACGACGAGACTGCCGACCCCGGGCAGGCCGAACACGGTTTCCGTGACCACAGCGCCGGAAATCAGCAAAGCTGCGGTCAGGCCGATGACGGTGAGGATGGGGATCAGCGCATTCTTGAACGCGTGCTTCATGACGACCCGCCGCTCGCTCATGCCTTTGGAGCGCGCGGTGCGCACGTAGTCATCGTTGAGTACATCGAGCATCGAGGCGCGGGTAAAGCGCGTAATCAGCGCCGACGAAACCAGCCCCAGAGCCAGCGCCGGAAGCACAAGATGGTTCAGCCGTTCCGCGAACGATGCACCGGGACCGCCATATCCCGAGGTGTCGAACCAGCCCAGTCTGACGGCGAAGAACTGGATGAAAAGCAGCCCGAGCCAGAAGCTCGGGACGCTTGCCGCGAACATGGCGAGCGTGGTGGCCGCCTGATCGAACAGCGAGCCGCGCCAATAGGCGGAGAGAATGCCGACCGGCAGCGCAATGACGGTTGCGATGAGCAGCGAGAAGACGGTCAGGAAGAAGGTCGGTTCGGCGCGCTGGGCGAGCGCGGTGGTGACCGGCTGATTCAGAAAGATGGACTGGCCGAAATCGCCCTGCACGACGCCGAGTATGTAGCGGCCGAATTGCACCGGCATCGGCGCGTCGAGGCCGAGCCGCGTCCGCAGCGAGGCGATGTCGGCCGCCGTGGCGTCGGGGCCGAGCATGACCGCCGCCGGATCGCCCGGCGTCACGCGCACGATGACGAAGACGATGGTGACGACCAGCGCCATCACGACGATCATGCCGAGCAGTCTGTTCAGGATCGAGCGCAGCATCGGTCCTCACGGTCCCCTTGCATCGTCGACAGGCGGATGCCTTTGTCGACCTGGACGGCGCGTCCGCCGCCCTTCCCATCCGAGGACGGAAAGGGCGAAACGAGCGAAAGGCTTACTTCTCCAGATAGGCGTTCCAGAAGTATGGCCACGGCGCGGGTGTCACGCCCTTCAGCTCCGGCGACTGTGCGGCGAGTGCATTGAAATCGCCGATCTTGAAGATCGGGGCCTCGTCATAGATCGCCTGCTGCACCGCTTCATAGAGCTTGGCACGCTTGGCGGGATCGGACTCCTTGTTGAAGGCCTCGACCGCCTTGTGCTTGGCATCGGTCGCCCACCAGCCCGGCGTCGTGTCCGACATGAAGCCGTTGAGCGAGGGCTCGGGCAGGAACGGGCTGTGGGTGATGTAGATGTCCCACAGTTTCGGATCGGTGCGATTCTTCGTCAGCGTCGCCCATTCGACCACGTCGAGCTGGACCTTGAAGCCGGCCTGCTCGAGGTAGGCTTGGGCCACCTGCGCCATCTTGTAGTGGAACTCGTACTGGCGGCTGGTGAGGATGCGCAGCGGCTTCGAGCCGTCATAGCCAGCCTCCTTCAACAGCGCCGCCGCTGCCTCGGTGTCGCCATCCGGCTTGTAGACGTCGGTGCCGGCGGCATTATGCCAGGCGAAGCCCTCCGGATACATGGAAGCGTCCACCGCGAAGAAGTCCTGCGAGCCGAAGGCGGCGGTCAGCATGTCGCTTGGCGCCAGAGCCGCCTGGATGGCCTTGCGGATGCGGATATCAGAATTCAGGCCTTCCTTGGTATTCATGACGAACACCGGCCAGCCGAACGGCTTCAGGATGACCGGCTTTGTCTTGCCGCCGGAAATCTTGTCGTAAGATTCGACCGGCAGCGCATCGGCATAGGCGAACTGGCCGGCGACCGCGCCTTCGACGCGGGTGTTGGGATCCGGCACAGGCACGAAGCGGATCTCGTCGAGATACTGCTTCCGTGCGCCGCCGTAGAAGTTCGTTTCGCCTTCAAGCGGCTTGTAGCCGTCGAAGCGGACGAGCTGGATGAACTGGTCCGGCTTGCGATCCTTCAGCATATACGGGCCGGTGCCGATGAACTTGGTCATCGGGTCCTCGCCGGCGTTCTCCGAAGGGATGATGATGGCGGCCGCGTTGTTGAACGCCAGCAGCGATTGCAGCGGCGCATAGGGCGTCTTCAGTGTGATCTTGACGGAGTTGGCGTCCGGCGCCTCGATGCTGGCGACTACCTCGGCGGCCTGCTTGCCGCGCGTCGCCACCTTCATCCAGCGCTGCAGCGAAGCGACGACGTCGGCGGAATCCATATCGGAACCATCGTGGAACTTGATGCCGGTCCGGAGCGGGATCGTGTAGGTCAACCCGTCGTCCGAAATCTGCGGCAGGTCGGCGGCGAGAAGCGGCGTGATCGCCCAGTCCTTGCCGAACGTATAGAGCGTCTCGAATATGTGCTGGGTGACGATGCCGACCAGATCGGCGGTGGAGGCCATCGGATCGAGTGTCGGCGGTTCGCCCACCGTGGCCACGTCGATCACGCCACCCTTCTGCGGTTCAGCGGATGCAAAAGCCGGCAGCAGCGCCGCAACCACAGCGGCCATTTGAAGTAAACGCCTCATTCCGGTTCCCTCCCGTTTAATACATAATTATGTAACTTATATTCTAGTTACGGATTAGACTTGCACCAAGATGACGGAGCGTCAAGCCGCTATTTCATTCCCCGTCCCAAGCTAATCGTCGACAAGCACGGATATGGTCGCAGATGCGTCGCGATAGCGCCGTTCGCGGCTGCGGAAGACAGCGACGACGTGTGAAGGGAACTCGAGCTGCAAGGGTTCCAATCGCGCGCATTTGGCCCGTTGCGATCAGCCGATTTCCGGCGGTCTGAGCTGCTTTCTGAACGCACCGACTCGGCGTAAGTTGCGTGCGTAACTTTTCGGTACGGAGGGACCCATGTATAGAAAGCTTGCAGCAGAATTCTTCGGAACATTCTGGCTGGTGTTTTGCGGCTGCGGCAGCGCGGTGCTCGCGGCTGCCTTCCCCGATGTAGGCATCGGCCTGCTCGGCGTTTCCCTGGCCTTCGGCCTGACCGTGGTCACCATGGCCTATGCGGTCGGCGGAATTTCCGGCGGCCATTTCAACCCTGCTGTCTCGGTAGGCATGGTTGTCGGTGGGCGCATGCCAGCCAGCGACCTGGCCGGCTACGTCATCGCCCAGATCATCGGCGGCGTCGTCGCGGCCGCGGTTTTGTATCTGATCGCATCCGGCAAGCCGGATTTCGTCGCCGGCGGCTTCGCCAGCAACGGCTATGGCGAGCTTTCGCCCGGGAAGTACTCGCTGCTCGCCGGCCTGCTGATCGAAGTCGTGCTGACAGGCTTCTTCATCTTCATCATCCTGGCGACCACCAGTCCGCGCGCTGCTCCCGGCTTCGCACCGCTGGCCATAGGGCTGACGCTGACGCTGATCCACCTCGTGTCGATCCCCGTCACCAACACTTCGGTGAACCCGGCACGCTCCACCGGCGCAGCGCTGTTCGCGGAAACCGGGGCAATCGGCCAGCTCTGGCTGTTCTGGCTGGCGCCGATCGTCGGCGCCATCGTCGGCGCGGTGATATGGAAAGCGCTGTTCGAGGACAGGATCCAGACTGCCGGCACAGTACCGGCGGAATAGTTCCAGTTCCAAACAAAAGGGGCGGCCCGAGCCGCCCCTTTCTCACATGGCTTTATAAAGATCAGGCTGCTTCCAGCGCCGCCTTCACAGCGGCGATGGCGTCATCTGCCTTCGAGGCGTCCGGGCCACCGGCCTGCGCCATGTCGGGCCGGCCGCCGCCGCCCTGCCCGCCGAGCGCGGCCGAGGCCACCCGCACAAGATCCACGGCACTGAAGCGGCCGGTCAGGTCGTCGGTTACCGCGACGACGACGCTTGCCTTGTTGTCCTCGCCGGCGCCGACGAACACGACGACACCGGAGCCCAGCGACTTCTTGCCTTCGTCGGCGAGCGGCTTCAAATCCTTGGGCGATACGCCGGAGACTGCCTTGCCGAGGAAGCCAACGCCGGCGATCGTTTCATTGCCGCCTGGCGTGCCTGCGGCCGAACCACCGCCGAGAGCGAGTTTCTTGCGTGCGTCCGCCAGTTCCTTTTCGAGTTTCTTGCGCTCGTCCAGCAAGGCTTCGACGCGCGACGGAACATCGGCCGGTGAAATCTTCAGGACCGCCGCCGCTGCCTTCAGCCGACGCTCCTGCTCGTCGAGATGCTTTCTCGCCGCTTCGCCCGTCAGGGCCTCAATGCGGCGCACGCCGGCGGCGACCGCGCTGTCGGAAAGGATACGCACCAGCCCGATGTCCCCGGTTGCGGCGACATGGGTGCCGCCGCAAAGTTCGACCGAGTATGGCCGGTTCGCCTTGGCACCGTGAAGCCCGGTTCCCATCGAAACCACGCGCACCTCATCGCCGTATTTTTCGCCGAACAGCGCCATCGCACCCTCGGCAATGGCGTCGTCCACGCTCATCAGCCGCGTGGTGACGGGGCTGTTCTGGACCACGATTTCATTGGCCATCGCCTCGGCCGTCTCCAGTTCGTCGGCCGAAATCGGCTTCGGATGGGAGATGTCGAAACGCAGCCGTTCGGGCGCGACCAGCGAGCCTTTCTGCGCGACATGCGTGCCCAGCACCTCGCGCAACGCCTCGTGGATGAGGTGGGTCGCCGAGTGGTTGGAGCGCAGCCGCGTGCGGCGCGCATGATCGACCTTGAGTTCGACCGCCGCCCCGGTTTTCACCTTGCCGCTGGCGACCTTGCCGAGATGCACGAACAGGCCGTCGCCCTTTTTCTGCGTATCGGTGACGTCGATGGAAAACCCTTCTCCCGAAATGACTCCGGCATCGCCCATCTGGCCGCCGGACTCGCCATAGAACGGCGTCTGGTTGACGACCACGGCGACGGCTTCACCGGCGGAAGCGCTGTCCACTGCCTGCCCGTCCCGGACGAGAGCCTGGACGATGCCTTCCGCCTGTTCGGTTTCGTAGCCGAGAAATTCGGTGGCGCCGGACTTTTCGCGCACGCCGAACCAGACAGCCTCGGTCGCCGCCTCGCCGGAACCGGACCAGTTCGCCCGCGCCTCGGCCTTCTGGCGCGCCATCGCGGCGTCGAAGGATTCGAGATCGACGCCGATACCGCGCTGGCGCAAGGCATCCTGCGTCAGGTCGAGCGGAAATCCGTAAGTGTCGTAAAGCTTGAAGGCGGTCTCGCCGTCGAGGCGATCGCCGCTGGCGAGGTTTTCCGTCGCGTCGTTGAGCAGGCCAAGGCCGCGCGCCAGCGTCTTGCGGAAGCGCGTCTCCTCCAGCTTAAGCGTCTCGGCAATCAATGCCTGCCCGCGCACCAGTTCCGGATAGGCCTGGCCCATCTCGCGCACCAGCGCCGGCACCAGCCGCCACATCAGGGGATCGGCGGCGCCCAGAAGCTGGGCATGGCGCATGGCGCGGCGCATGATGCGGCGCAGGACATAGCCGCGGCCTTCGTTGGACGGCAGAACGCCATCCGCGATCAGGAAGGACGAGGCGCGCAGATGGTCGGCGATGACCCGGTGGCTCGCCCTGTTCTTGCCTTCCGCCTTGACGCCTGTCGCCTCTTCCGAAGCGCGGATAAGAGCGCGGAACAGGTCGATGTCGTAATTGTCATGCACGCCCTGCATGACCGCGGCGACACGCTCCAGCCCCATGCCGGTGTCGATGGACGGACGCGGCAGGTCGACGCGCTCCTCCTTTGTCAACTGCTCGAACTGCATGAAGACGAGGTTCCATATCTCGATGAAACGGTCGCCATCCTCATCCGGGCTGCCGGGAGGACCACCGGGAATGCTCTCGCCATGGTCGTAGAAGATTTCGGAACACGGGCCACATGGACCGGTATCGCCCATCGCCCAGAAATTGTCGCTGGTGGCGATGCGGATGATGCGGTCCTCGGACAGGCCGGCGATCTTCTTCCAGAAGCCGGCGGCGGCGTCGTCCGTGTGGTAGACCGTGACCAGAAGGCGGTCCTTCGACAGCCCGAACTCCTTGGTGATCAGGTTCCAGGCGAGCTCGATGGCGCGCTCCTTGAAATAGTCGCCGAAGGAGAAGTTGCCGAGCATCTCGAAGAAGGTGTGATGGCGGGCGGTGTAGCCGACATTGTCGAGATCGTTGTGCTTGCCGCCGGCGCGCACGCATTTCTGTGATGTCGTGGCGCGCGAATAGGGCCGTGTCTCCAAACCGGTGAAGACATTCTTGAACTGAACCATGCCGGCATTGGTGAACATCAATGTCGGATCGTTGCGCGGCACGAGCGGGCTAGAGGCTACGACCTCGTGCCCCTCCTTGCGGAAATAGCCGAGAAATGCCGACCGTATCTCGTTGACGCCACTCATAATCATGCCTTTTCGCGGAAACCGCCAGCAGCCGGCGGAAATGAACATGGCCTTTTAGCGGGCGTCCGGTGGCCTGTCCAGAAACACGGAAACGGCATCGCCGATCATGGTGGCCGCATGCCCTCAAAGCGGTCAAAACAAAACCGCCGGCGCGAGGCCGGCGGCTTGAAAAACGCATGAACGCGTACTCGCCCGGCAAACGGCCGGGAATGACGATCACATCGCGCCGGCTTCGTCTTCGGCGTCGTCGCCGTTCTCACTGCCGCCGTTCTCAAGAAATTTTTCGGCGATCAGACCGGCATTCTGTCGCAGCAACTGCTCGACTTCGCGCGCGGTGTCAGGATTGTCGCGCAGGAACAGCTTGGCGTTCTCGCGCCCCTGGCCCAATCGCTGCGAATTGTAGGAGAACCAGGCGCCGGACTTCTCGATGACGCCGGCCTTGACGCCGAGATCGACCAGTTCGCCAGTCTTCGACACGCCCTCGCCATACATGATGTCGAACTCGACGACCTTGAAGGGCGGCGCCAACTTGTTCTTGACCACCTTGACGCGCGTCTGGTTGCCGACGACCTCGTCGCGGTCCTTGACCGAGCCGATGCGGCGGATGTCCAACCGAACCGACGCATAGAACTTCAGCGCGTTGCCACCGGTGGTGGTTTCGGGCGAACCGAACATGACGCCGATCTTCATGCGGATCTGGTTGATGAAGATGACCATGGTGTTGGAGCGCGAGATCGAGGCGGTCAGCTTGCGCAGCGCCTGGCTCATCAGGCGGGCCTGCAGGCCGGGCAGAGAATCGCCCATCTCGCCTTCGATTTCGGCGCGCGGCGTCAGCGCCGCGACCGAATCCACCACCAGCACGTCGATGGCGCCGGACCGAACCAGCGTGTCGCAGATCTCCAGCGCCTGCTCGCCGGTGTCCGGCTGCGAGATCAGGAGATTCTCCAGATCGACGCCGAGCTTGCGGGCATAGACGGGATCGAGCGCGTGCTCGGCATCGACGAAGGCGCAGATGCCGCCCTTCTTCTGCGCCTCGGCAACCGTGTGCAGCGCCAGCGTCGTCTTGCCCGAGCTTTCCGGCCCGTAGATCTCGACGATGCGGCCGCGCGGCAGGCCGCCGACGCCAAGCGCGATATCCAGACCGAGCGAACCGGTCGGCACCGTTTCGATCTCGACGACCTGCTCATTGGCGCCCAGCCGCATGATGGAGCCCTTGCCGAAAGCGCGCTCAATCTGCGAAAGCGCGGCGTCGAGAGCCTTTGTTTTGTCCACGGATTTATCCTCTACAAGCCGCAAGCTATTCTGAGCCATGATACATCACCCCTTGGTCGTCAATGAAGGCCGGATAATCCGGTGATCCCTGTGAATATGTACCGCTTTTGTTCCATTTTGGCAAGAGTACTCAACTCCATGAAAAACAAGGAATATTCCAGTTTGTTCTTTTTTTGTCCGCCGATTTTGGCCTGGAGCCTGTCCGCGTGCTTCGGCAGGGATGGAGGACGGGAACGAACGGTCCGATTCGGATCGAGGGTAAGCATAAGCCTCCTGGGCCTGTTCGCGACAACAGAATCGCGGAGTTGATGAGGCGATGAGCAGCCCTGTCATCCTCGGCGTCGGCGGCGCGCATATCGACCGGCGCGGCCACGTCACCGGCGACTATGTCCCGGCGGCATCGAACCCCGGCATGATGCGCGAGGAAGTGGGCGGCGGCGCTTTCAACGCACTAAGGATCGCCCAGTTGCGCGGCGCATCGGTTTCACTCCTTTCGCTGCGCGGCGGCGACGCGGCTGCGGAAGCGGTATCGCGGGCCATCAGCGAAGCAGGAATGGAGGATCATTCGGCCGTTTTCCTCGACCGCGCCAGCCCAAGCTATCTGGCGCTGCTCGACCGTCATGGCGACCTGATCGTCGGTTTCGCCGACATGACGCTCTACGATCTGGCCTTCACCAAGCAGTTGCGGCGTTCGAAGGCGCGCGAGATCGTGGCGATGGCCGACGCGGTAATCTGCGACGCCAACCTGCCCGCTACAGGCCTGGAAAAGCTGGCGGCCCTTGTCGGCGGAAAGCCGTTTTTCGCCATCGGCATTTCGCCGGCCAAGGCGCAGCGCCTGCGCGGCATATTCGGCGCGCTCACCCTCGCCTTCCTCAATCATAATGAAGCGAAGGCGCTGACCGGGTTGGGAAATGATGCGCCGCCCCGGGAGCTTGTCGCTGGCTTGCGAACGCTGGGACTCCAGGGCGCTGTCATGACCTCGGGACCCAACCCGGCCATCGGTTTCGACGCCGAAGGCGCTTTCACCATCGCACCGCCCGCTCCGGATCGTGTCTCCGACGTCACCGGGGCCGGCGACGCGCTGGCGGGCGCGACGGTGACGGCGTTGCTTGGCGGCGTCGAATTGCGGCAGGCGGTGCGCCATGGCGTGGCGGCCGCGAAGCTGGCGGTGGAAAGCCCGCATGTCTTTCCCGGCTTCACCACCGAATCCTTCGCGGCTGCGCTGGCCCTTGTGCCGGAACCGGAGGAAGTGGCATGACAGCCCTCGACAGCCGCGATCGTCCATGCGCGGACCGGAGATGCCCGTGACATTCGAAACCGCCCGCCCGTTCATCGACCTGCACGAGCCTGTGGCGGAGGCCCTGGCGGCTCATCGGCCGGTGGTGGCTTTGGAAAGCACCATCATCACCCACGGCATGCCCTACCCCGACAACACCGCCATGGCGGCCAATGTCGAAAAGGTCGTCGCCGAGGAAGGCGCGGTGCCGGCGACGATCGCCGTGATCGATGGCCGCATCAAGATCGGCCTCTCCGACGGCGAGCGCGAATCGCTCGCCCTGCGCGACGACGCCATGAAGCTGTCGCGCGCCGATCTCGGCTTCGCGGTGGCGCAAGGGCGCACGGGCGGCACGACGGTCGCCGCCACGATGATCGCGGCGCAACTCGCCGGCATCAAGGTTTTCGCCACCGGCGGCATCGGCGGCGTACACAAGGGCGCGGAAAAAAGCTTCGACATCTCGGCCGATCTCGACGAATTGTCGCGGACCTCCGTAATCGTCGTCTCGGCAGGCGCCAAGGCTATACTCGACATCGAAAAGACGCTGGAAGTGCTGGAAACGCGCGGCGTGCCGGTGATCGGCCTCGGCTGCGCGGTGATGCCGGCCTTCTGGTCGCGGCAGTCGCCGTTCCAGGCGCCGCTGACGCTGCCGGATCCCGCTTCGGTCGCGCACCTTTACAAGACGCGGCAGGCTCTGGGGCTGATCGGTGGTGTGCTGGTGGCGAACCCGGTTCCCGAGGACCATGAAATCCCGGCAGCCGAAATGGCCGGCTATATCGCGGCGGCGCAAAAGGCGGCAGAAGCGCAGAAAGTGACCGGCAAGGCGGTGACGCCGTTCCTGCTGTCGAAGATCCTCGAACTGACCGACGGCCGCAGCCTCAAGACCAACATCGCGCTGGTCGAGAACAATGCGCGGGTCGCAGCGCGGATTGCCAGGGCGCTTTGACGTTCGGCGCCTTACCCTCCCCCTTGTGGGGAGGGTCGCGGAGAAAACCGAGCCCACGAGGTTTTTGACGCGGGGTGGGGGTGACCGGGGCGGTGCATTACGGGAAATACCCCCACCCCGTCTCGCACTTTCCGCTTTGCTTCAGTACTCGCCGACCCTCCCCACAAGGGGGAGGGTAAAGTTTGGCGTCACTTCCCGCTTCGCAGCCCCGCCTCATAGGCCTTGCGCGCCCATCCCGCCATCTCGTCGGGGTCGTCAAGCGCGCTTTCAGGCGCGGTCCAGTAAGGCATGGCGACCTCCTTGCCGTGGCGGGAGCCGATATAGACCCAGCGTTTCGCACCGGCTTCCTCATATTCCGCGGCGATTTCGGCATCGCCCTTCAGCATCAGTTCGTCGCGCAGGATCACCGCAATGATGACGCCGTTGTGGTAGATGCCCTTGCCGCCGAACATGCGGCGGATCGAGACCGAACCGAGGCCTTCGAACAGTTCACGGATGCGTTCATCGTCCATGCCGCGATGATGTCATGGCCGGGCGATGCTGTCATGACGGGAGACGCTGAAACCGAACGCCTGCTGACATGTTTAAACAGGACCGGGTGCTAAGTTCGTTGCTTACCAAGGAGATGACCATGCCGCTTCTGCTCAAGGGTTCCTGCCGATGTGGCGTCGTCCGCTTCGAAGTCGAAAGCCACACGCCGGCGCCCTACCAACTCTGCTACTGCTCGATCTGCCGCAAGCAGCAGGGCGGCGGCGGATATGCCATTAATCTCGCAGCCGAGATGGCGACGCTCAAGATCGAAGGCAAAAGCCATATCGGCATCTACCGGGCCAAGATCGAGGACGACGAGCATCCGACCTGCGAGGTCTCGACCGGAGAACGCAATTTCTGCACGAAATGCGGCTCGGCGCTGTGGCTTTACGATCCGAACTGGCCGGACCTGGTGCATCCCTTCGCCTCAGCCATAGACAGCGACCTGCCGACGCCGAAGGAGCGGACGCATCTGATGCTGAAATACAAGGCGAACTGGGTGGAGCCGGAGATTGCCGAAGACGACAAGGTGTTCGAGGTGTATCCGGAGGAGTCGATTGCCGAGTGGCACAAGCGGACGGGAATGTGGATAGATTGAATTATCGCGGAGACGCCGGCAAATGGGGAGCCGTTTGATGAATCAGATCGACCACACAGCAATTCATCGACGTATCGAGGAGATAGAGACACTCGATGATTACACCGGCTGGATCAGAGACTTGTCTGAATTCGCCGGAAAGGACGTAACGATCGAGAACCCATCGACGGCAGATTATCTGGAAAGCCTGTCGGCGCTTATAGCTGACACGAAACACATGACTCCAACGGAAGTCAGCGATCCATCCATATCCTTCAAATCCATGGCAAAGGCGCTCTACAGCGCACTCTATTACGAGTAAACCTAAGCCGCGCTGGCCCGCGCCTCGGCCAGCGCCTTCAAATCGGCGGGCTTCAACTCAACCGACTCGCCGCAGCCGCAAGCCGAAGACTGGTTCGGATTGCTGAAAGTGAAACCGGTGCGCAGCGTCGTCTGCTCGAAATCCATCTGGGTGCCGAGCAGGAAAAGGGCGGCTTCCGGTGCGACCCAGACATTTGCGCCATCGCGCTCGATGTGGTCGTCGCCCGCCTTCGGCTCGGTTACCAGATCGACCGTGTACTCCATGCCGGCGCAGCCGCCCTTCTTGATGCCGAGGCGGACGCCCTGGGCATTGTCGCGGGTGGCGACGATCTCACGGACGCGCTCGGCGGCCCGTTCGGTCATGGTGATGACGGCAAAGCGTCCCATTGTCATGCTCCATTCCGCGCAGGTTCAAGGCCTGCAGGATGATTCATACCTAAAATGGTGAAGTTTTCAGCCCGACGCAAGGCTATAGGCCGAATTCAATACCACCCCACTGCGACCTGCGCCTCTTCCGACATGCGGTCGGGCGTCCAGGGCGGATCGAACACCATCTTGACGTCGACGCCGGAAACGCCTTCCACCGCGCCCACGGCATTCTCGACCCAGCCTGGCATCTCGCCGGCCACCGGGCAACCCGGCGCCGTCAGCGTCATGTCGATCTTGACCTGGCGGTCGTCCTCGACGTCGATCTTGTAGATGAGGCCAAGCTCGTAGATATCGGCTGGAATTTCCGGGTCGTAGACCGTCTTCAGCGCCGAGACGATATCGTCGGTCAGCCGCGCCAGTTCTTCCTGCGGAATGGCCGAAGCCGACACCACCGGATTGCCCGCGGGCGTGCTCCCGGCAGCAGTGCCAACGGCATCGCTTCCGGTCGCGTCGCTGGCGGGACCGGCCGCTGCTTCGTTTTCTGTAGCCTTGGTTTCTTCCATCATCGTCATCCGAAGAACTTTCGCGCCTTTTCCAGCGCATCTGCAAGCGCATCGACCTCTGCGTGGGTATTATACATGCCGAACGATGCCCTGCATGTGGAGGTGACGCCGAAGCGTTTCAACAGCGGCTGGGCGCAATGGGTGCCGGCGCGGACCGCGACACCCTGGCGGTCGATCACCATCGACACGTCATGGGCGTGGATGCCCTGAAGCTCGAACGAAACGATGGCGCCCTTGCCCGGTGCATCGCCGAAAATGCGAAGCGAGTTGATCGACCGCAGCCGCTCATGCGCATAGTTCTTCAGATCGGCCTCATGCGCGGCAATGCGGTCGCGGCCGATCTTTTCCATGTACTCCAGTGCCGCGCCGAGGCCGATCGCCTGGACGATGGGCGGCGTGCCGGCCTCGAAGCGGTGCGGCGGTTCATTGTAGGTGACGATGTCCTCGGTCACCTCCTCGATCATCTCGCCGCCTCCCATGAACGGCCGCATGGCTTCCAGCCGCTCCTTCTTGCCGTAGAGCACGCCGATGCCGGACGGCCCGTAGACTTTATGGCCGGTGAAGACGAACCAGTCGCAGTCGAGGTCCTGCACGTCGATGGGCATATGGACGGCGCTCTGGCTGCCATCGACCAGAACAGGAATGCCGCGCGCATGGGCGATCCGGCAGATTTCCTTGATCGGCGTGACGGTGCCCAGCGCATTCGACATCTGCGTGATGGCGACCAGCCTGGTGCGGTCGGTCAGGCACTTCTCGAATTCCTCGATGTGGAACACGCCCTGATCGTCCACCGGCGCCCAGACAAGCCTGGCGCCCTGCCGCTCGCGGATGAAATGCCACGGCACGATGTTGGAATGGTGCTCCATGATCGACAGCACGATCTCGTCGCCCTCGCCGATGTTGGGCATACCCCAGCCATAGGCGACCGTGTTGATGGCGGCGGTGGTGTTGGAGGTGAAGACGACGGTATCGATGCTTGGTGCGTTCAGGAAACGCCGCACCGTCTCGCGCGCCTTCTCATAGGCGTCGGTCGCGGCATTCGAGAGGAAATGCAGGCCGCGATGGACGTTGGCGTATTCCTGGCTGTAGGCGTGCTGGATGGCGTCCAGCACCGCCTGCGGCTTCTGCGCCGACGCGCCATTGTCGAGATAGACCAGCGGCTTGCCGTGGACCTGCCGCGACAGGATCGGGAAATCGCGGCGGATCGCCTCGACGTCATAGGGAGTGGTGTGTGCGGATCGATCCATCTATGCAATGCGGCAGTTGGCAGTCGGCAGTTGGCAATCGATAGACCCGACTGCCGACTGCCGATTGACGATTGCCGTCCTCTTACCCATGTTCCGCGAACCACGCGTCGAGCTTGGCTTCCAGCGCCTCGACAATGGCCTCGTCCTGCAATTCTTCGATCACCTCGGCGACGAAAGCCTTGACTAGCAAGCCACGCGCGGTTTTCTCATCGATGCCGCGCGCCATCAGGTAGAACAGATGGCCATGGTCGATTTCGGTGACGGTGGCGCCGTGGCCGCACTGCACGTCGTCGGCGAAGATTTCCAGCTCCGGCTTGGTCGAAAACTCGCCGTCATCCGACAGAAGCAGCGTGTTGCAGGCCATCTTGGCGTCGGTTTTCTGGGCATACTGGTGCACGTTGATACGGCCCTGGAAGACGCCATGCGCCTTGCCGGTCACGACATTGCGGATCACTTCAGTCGAAGTCGTATGCGGCACCGCATGGTCCAGCACCATGGTTACATCGGTGTGCGTGTCGCCGGCCAGCAGGTTGACGCCGCGCAGGGTGAAATCCGCGCCCTCGCCCTTGGCGGCGACGACGATCTCCTGGCGCACCAGCTTGCCGCCGGCGTTCATGAAGAACAGGGTCAGCCTGGAATCCTTGCCGAGATGCGCCTTGAACTGGGCAAGGTGCGTCGCCGTTTCCGGCTGCTCCTGGACAATCAGCCAAGTGACCTCGGCGCCGTCGCCCAGCAGAAGCTGGCTGACGGAACTCGCAAGCACCGCGCCTTCGCCGGTCTGGCGCTCGACGATGACCGCCTTGGCATTGTTGCCGACACGAACCGGCAGGCGCACATGCGTCTGGCCGCCGGCATGCAGGTTCTGCAGTTCCAGCGGCTTTTCCAGCGCGACGCCATCGGCAATGTCCACGAACCAGCCGTCGGCGACAAAGGCGGTGTTGAGCGCGCCGATGGCATCATCGCTGCCGTAGCGCTCCAGTCCGGGCGCGAAGCTGCCGTCGGTGAGCTTGTCCGACAGGCGCTGGATGGTCACGCCCTCGATCGTCGGGGCCTTGGCGTTTGCGACGCCGTTGAGCAGCGGCAATACGGCCGAACCCTCGATGATCGGCGCAATGGCCTTGGCATCGGCGCTCGGATCGAAGGCGGGCACTGTTGCAAGCAGCCGGCGCAGATCGGTGTAATGCCAGGATTCGATGCGCCGCGTCGGCAAGCCGGCCTTCAGAACCTCGATGGCGTCGTCGCGCCGGATCATGACGTCGCCGTCGCCCGGCAGCAGCGAAAGCCGTTCGCCGAAAGCGTCGATCAAGGTCGCTTCGGCCGGCGTATGCTGGAATGTCGTCTGCATATTCATGACCTGCCTCAGGCTGCCTCGCCGATCACGCCGGCATAGCCGTTCGCCTCAAGGTCGAGCGCCAGCGACTTGTCGCCGGACTTGATGACCTGGCCCTTGTAGAGCACATGCACCGAATCCGGCACGATATGCTCGAGCAGCCGCTGGTAGTGAGTAATGACGACGATGGAGCGGTCGGGCGAACGCAGCGCGTTGACGCCATCGGACACGATCTTCAGCGCGTCGATATCGAGGCCGGAGTCGGTCTCGTCCAGCACGCAGAGCTTCGGCTCCAGCAGCTTCATCTGCAGGATTTCGGCCCGCTTCTTCTCACCCCCCGAGAAGCCGACATTGAGCGGACGCTTCAGCATCGCCATGTCCATGTTGAGCAGGCCCGCCGCTTCCTTCACCTTCTTCAGGAAGTCGGGGATTTTCAGCGGTTCTTCGCCGCGCGCCTTGCGCTGCGCGTTCATCGCGACTTTCAGGAACTCCATCGTCGCCACGCCCGGTATCTCCATCGGATACTGGAAGGCGAGGAAGATGCCGGCGGCGGCTCGCTCGGCCGGGTCCATCTCGAGGATGGACTCACCGTTGTAAAGAATCTCCCCTTCGGTGACCTCGTAGTCCTCACGGCCGGCGAGGATGTAGGAGAGCGTAGACTTGCCGGAACCGTTCGGCCCCATGATTGCGGCGACCTCGCCGTCCTGCACTGTCAGGTTGAGCCCACGAATGATTTCGGTGCCGTCTTCGACGATGCGGGCGTGGAGGTTTCTGATCTCAAGCATTTTTATTCTTTCACGTAGTCGATGGAGCGTTCGCGGTCAGCGGGACAATTCCATTCAGGCCAGCAGGCTGCGGATGTAAGGCAGGATCACCGAGGCGATAACGCCGGTTACGGCTCCGGCGACGATGCGCCCGATCCGCGATTGGATAGTCGGCACCGAAGCGGCGACACCACCACAGACCAGCGCGTAGAAAACAGCGGCAACCGTATCCATCAGCCTACACTCCCCTCAAGCGATATGCCGATCAGCTTCTGTGCCTCGACGGCGAATTCCATCGGCAGTTCCTGGATGACGTCCTTGACGAAGCCGTTGACGATCAGCGCGATGGCTTCCTCCTCGGGAATGCCGCGCTGCATGACGTAGAACTTCTGGTCCTCGGAAATCTTCGAGGTGGTCGCCTCGTGCTCGAACTTGGCGGTCGAATTCTTGGCTTCCATGTAGGGCACGGTGTGCGCGCCGCACTGGTCGCCAATCAGCAGCGAGTCGCAATTGGTGAAGTTGCGCGCGCCCGTCGCCTTGCGGTGCGCCGAGACCTGACCGCGATAGGTGTTCTGCGAATAGCCGGCGGCGATACCCTTGGAAATGATCCGGCTGCGCGTGTTCTTGCCGAGATGGATCATCTTGGTGCCAGAGTCGACCTGCTGATAGCCGTTAGACACGGCGATCGAATAGAACTCACCCTGGCTGTCGTCGCCGCGCAGGATGCAGGACGGGTATTTCCAGGTGATCGCCGAGCCGGTCTCGACCTGCGTCCACGAAATTTTCGAGCGGTCGCCACGGCAGTCGCCGCGCTTGGTGACGAAATTGTAGATGCCGCCCTTGCCGTTGGCATCGCCGGGATACCAGTTCTGCACCGTAGAATATTTGATCTCGGCGTCGTCCAGCGCCACCAGTTCGACCACGGCGGCGTGAAGCTGGTTTTCATCGCGCTGGGGGGCGGTGCAGCCTTCGAGATAGGAGACGTAGGCCCCCTCTTCCGCGATGATCAGCGTGCGCTCGAACTGGCCGGTGTTCTTCTCGTTGATGCGGAAATAGGTCGAAAGCTCCATCGGGCAGCGCACGCCCTTCGGCACGAACACGAAGGAGCCGTCGGTGAAGACGGCCGAGTTCAGCGTGGCGTAATAGTTGTCGGTGGTTGGAACGACGGAGCCGAGATATTTCTTCACCAGTTCCGGATGCTCGCGGATGGCCTCCGAGATCGAGCAGAAGATGACGCCAGCCTGCGCCAACTCCTTCTTGAAGGTGGTGACCACGGAAACCGAATCGAAGACAGCATCGACGGCGACCCGGCCGGATTTGTAGACGTTGTCGTTGGCCTCCTCGAGACCTTCCGAATCCTCGGCAACAGGTTTCTGCACGCCGGCCAGGATTTCCTGCTCCTTCAGGGGAATGCCGAGCTTCTCGTAAACCTTGAGCAATTCCGGATCGACATCGGCCAGCGAGGTTGGACCCGAGGTGCTCTTCGGCGCCGAATAGTAATAAATATCCTGGAAATCGATCTTCGGATAATTGACGCGCGCCCAGGTCGGCTCGTCCAGCGTCAGCCAGCGCCGATAGGCTTCCAGACGCCATTCAAGCATCCAGGCAGGCTCATCCTTCTTGG
Source organism: Mesorhizobium sp. BE184 (assembly GCF_031457045.1). Classification (NCBI taxonomy): domain Bacteria; kingdom Pseudomonadati; phylum Pseudomonadota; class Alphaproteobacteria; order Hyphomicrobiales; family Phyllobacteriaceae; genus Mesorhizobium; species Mesorhizobium sp. BE184. Next base: position 590,636 of record NZ_JAVDVU010000001.1, on the reverse strand, counting down.
CCGAGATGAAACGGATGATATCCTCAGACAGGCCTTTTGGAGCCTTGTCGACGGCAATCTCGGTCTCGAATCCGTATTTATATTGATCGACATCGATCTTTTTGACCCGATCGATCGTCTCCTGCACAGCAGGCATGTCGCGTTCTCCATCCATGCCGGGTTCAAGGCCCGGCCGTTTTCAAACTATGGCACCGCCAGGCGGCCCGGAGGCGCTGAACGGCGTAAGTTCAATATAGTGCGCCACCACCGGAAATTCACCGGCCAACGATGACGCACGGCTCAAGCAGGCCGAAACCCTGTTGCCGCTAGGCGGCCTTTTCCCGATCCGACCGGCGTGCGGCAATCGCCGCAAGAGCCTTTCGGAACAATTCCAAATCTTTCGCGGTCGTCGCGTGGCCGACGGACACACGCAACGCACCCAGCGCCTCTCCCCGACCCATTGCCTTCAGCACATGGCTCGGACCCACCTTGCGAGAGGAACATGCCGATCCGGCCGAGAGCGCGACACCGGCAAGATCGAAGGCGATCTGCGCCGTTTCGGCCTTGAGGCCCGGAATAGCGAAGAATGTCGTATTGGCAAGACGCTCGGCGCCCGCTCCAAAGATTTCTGCATCCGGAACGATCGCCTTCACCGTCGCCTCGACTTCGTCGCGCAATGCGCGGATGCGGGCCATGTCTTCGATAGCCAAACGCGCTTCCCGCGCGGCCGCGCCAAAACCTGCAATGGCCGCCAGATTCTCGGTGCCGGCACGATGGCCTTTCTCCTGCCCGCCGCCGGTAACAAGTGGCTTCGGCATCATCAAGTCAGATGCCGCGATCATCGCGCCGGCGCCCTTCGGGCCGCCCATCTTGTGTGACGAGAGAATCAGGTAATCGGCGTAACCTGCTGACAAATCGAGCTGAATACGCCCCGCAGCCTGAACGGCATCGAGCGCCAGCACGCCACCGGCCGCCTTGACCACCTGGCCAAGCCGTTCCAGCGGCTGGATGACGCCGGTTTCGTTGTTGGCGGCGTGGATAGCGACCAGAGGCAGGCCCTCGGCCTTGTCGTGTGCCGCCAGCGCCTTTTCCAGTTCAGCGAGATCGACAATACCTTCGCGGTCGACGCCGATGCGCGTCACGCGGTCGGCGGCAAAACGGCCACCATTCAACAGGCAGGGATGATCGGCCTGGCAGACATACAACCTGCCCATGCGCAGGGGGCCGCGTCCCATCTGCCAGTCAGGCGTCAGCAGCATCGCGGCCGCTTCCGTCGCCCCGGACGTGAAGACCACATGGTCCGGCTTGGCATTCACCAGCGCCGCGACGGCGCGGCGCGCGTCCTCGATCAGGCGGCGCGCGGCGCGTCCCTCCGAATGCACGGAGGACGGATTGGCCGCGATTTCGAATGCCGCCAACATCGCTTCGCGCGCGGCCGCGGTCAGCGGCGCACTTGCGTTATAGTCGAGATAGGCGCGCTCTGGGGCCATCGCCCGGGCATTCCTTCCAAAAACCATTCCGTCAGGACGACGCGTTATTTCCTTGAAATTCCAACGCAAGCCGTCCTATTTACGCGGCTTGCGGCTCGGGTGGCCAAAACCACCAGTTTTGAACAATTCTAAACTAGCTTCTATGAAGACGGCTGCCCTGCGTCAAGGCCAGAGCCGGAACTTGTTCAGGCCGAGGCTGCGTGTGGTACCGAAGTGGAGTCATTGATGCCAGAGGTCATTTTCACCGGTCCTGCCGGACGTCTCGAGGGGCGATATCAGCCGTCCAAGGAAAAGAGCGCGCCGATCGCCATCGTGCTGCATCCGCATCCGCAATTCGGCGGCACGATGAACAACAAGATCGTCTATGACCTCTTCTACATGTTCCAGAAGCGGAACTTCACCACGCTGCGCTTCAATTTCCGCGGCATCGGCCGCAGCCAGGGCGAATTCGACCACGGCACCGGCGAGCTTTCCGACGCCGCGGCGGCCCTCGACTGGGTGCAGTCGCTGCATCCGGATTCGAAGAGCTGCTGGGTTGCCGGCTATTCGTTCGGATCGTGGATTGGCATGCAGCTTCTGATGCGCAGGCCGGAAATCGAAGGCTTCATCTCGATCTCGCCGCAGCCCAACACCTATGATTTCTCATTCCTGGCGCCCTGCCCGTCGTCCGGCCTCATCATTCATGGCGATGCCGACAAGGTGGCGCCCGCCAAGGATGTGCAGGGTCTTGTGGACAAGCTTCACACCCAGAAGGGCATCACCATCACGCAGAAGACGATTCCCGGCGCAAACCACTTCTTCGCCAACGACGCCGAGCTGTTGCTCGAGGAATGCGCCGACTATCTCGACCGCCGTCTGGCCGGCGAATTGTCCGATCCACGCCCCAAGCGGCTGCGGTAACCCGGCGGCGCCGCCGCGCTACGGCGTTGCGCGGTAGAGGCTCAGGGAAAGCGTGTCGCCCGACGAGAAGTTGTAGCCGTCGATGGTTGCGATGCGCGTGACGCCCACGCCGCGCCGGATCATTTGACCGGCGAACTCGTCGCCTTGCGGGGCCGGAACCAACGCCAGGGCGCAGGCCGGATCGGCAGCCATATGATCTGCGGCACCTCGCAGATTGGTCAGCAGCGTCCTTGTACCCAGAAGGAAGACAAGACTGGGCTCGTGATATTCCGACGATGCCAGCACCGTACCCGTGCACGGCTTTGCCGCACGAACCGCGTCCACGATCCGCGGCGTCATCCAGATCGGCGTCAGCGATGGGATGACGATGCCGAAAAGGAGCGCTGCGGCAATACCGGCGGAAACGGTGGTTATCGCAATACGGCGTAGCGAGATCTGGTCATTGCGTGCAAAGGCGAAATAGCCGGCGGCGAGTACGGCAAGGGCCGCGATAATACCCCATGGCGACAGGCGCCCGTCGAGATAGATCGGCGCGCCAACGGCGACGACGGCAATGGCCAGCGTCACGACGCCGAGCCCGAACGCTCCTGCCCGCCAGCACCATGCCTGCCAGGCTTTCATCGGTGTGGCGCGTTCTTCCGGGGACAAGGTCAAAAGCCAGCCGATCAGCAGGATCAGCCCGGGATATGCCGGCATTACGTAGTGCGGCAGCTTGGTCGGAATGAGCTCGAACAGCAGCCAGAAGGGAACGTACCAGGCGAGGCAGAACCGAAGCCGGTAGTCTTGCCTTGCTCGGCCGATCGCGAGCAATTCGGCGCCCAGCGCAATCAGGCCGAACGGCCACATGAACAGCGAATAGGTGAGCGCATAATAACCCGGCGGGCCCCAATGCGGAGCGCCACCGGGGACGGCCTTCTCCAGAAGATCGTTCGTGACCGAACCATGCCAAAAGGAGGCGCCCGATTTGAGCGTGATCAGCACCAGCCAGGGCGCGACAATGAGAACGAGAAGAGCCAAGCCACGCAGAGGCTTGAGCCGCGCCAGCCATCGCGCCTCACGCTCGAAAGCGAGTAGGGAAAGGATCGTCAGTACGGACAGCAAAAGAGCTATCGGTCCTTTGATCAGAATGCCGAAACCCTGTGCGATCCAGAAAATCCAAGGCAAATGCGCCGGAACCGCCTGATTTCGCCGTGACGCCAGATAAATCTGGGCCAAAGCGCCCTGTGCGGCGACGCAACAGGCCAGCAGCGCAGCATCGGTCTTCGCATCCCGCCCTTCGAAGGCGGTGGCGAAGATGGCCGCCAGGACCAGCCCCGCTGCGATGCCCGCATTGGCGCCGAACAGGTTCGTTCCGGTCCAGGCTATGGCGACGACGGCAATCGCGACCGCCAGCGCCGAGACCAGCCGGTAGATCCAGATCGGCGCTTCTTGTCCCTGCCCGCTCAGCGTGACAGCGGCTGCCTGCAGCCAATAAATGCCAATCGGTTTTTGATAGCGCGGCGTTTCCTGGAAACGGATATCGACATAATCGCCGCTTTCGACCATTTGCTTGGTCGCCTGGGTGAAGCGCGGTTCGTCACGGTCCAGCGGCGGCAACGTTGCAAGGCCCGATGCCGTCATCAGCAGACTGAACAGGAAAAGCAACGCGTAGCGGAGCTTCATTGCCGGGGTTCAACTTTCAAGCGCGGCATGGACGGTGGCTTAGTCCACCTTGGTCATGGACGATTTCCGCTCATTGGCGATCAGCCACAGATTGCGGATATAGATGACGAGGCCGAGGCCCTGCCCTGCGATGAAGACGGGATCCTCGCGCTGGATGGCGTAAACAAAGAGCAGGCCGCCGCCGAAAAGCGAGAAGAACCAGAAGGCGATCGGCACGACGCTGCGCTTGGCCCTTTCCGATGCGATCCACTGAACAAGGAAACGCATGGTGAAGAAGGCCTGCGCAATAAAGCCGAGCAGGATCCAGCCGTCGAACTGAAGCACGAACACCTGGTGGAACCAGGTGGAAAGTTCCTGAAACACATTAGCCATGGCTGATTTCCCTTGCCTTCGGCATCCGTCGGCGGCGACGCCGCAGCCACCAGACGCCGGCCAGGTCGAGCGCGCCCTGCAAGCCCCGGTCGAAGATGCCGTAGTTCGACTTTCCATGCCGTCGTGAACGATCGACCACGTCGCAATGCACGACGCCGAAGCCTTCCTGGATGACCAGCGCCGGCACGAAGCGGTGCGTGCCGTCGAAGAAGGGCAGCTTGCGCAATATGTCGGTGTGGACGGCCTTGAGGCCGCAGCCGGTGTCGCGCGTCTCGTCGTGCAGGATCGCATTGCGCAACCAGTTGGCGAAACGCGACGCGAGTTGCTTCACCCTGCTGTCGCGGCGCTTCAGGCGCTGGCCTTGCGCGGCGCCTGCCTGCGGGCCGGCGGCGAGCAGGGCATCGATCAGGACCGGAATATAATGCGGGTCGTTCTGGCCGTCGCCGTCGACGGTGGCGACGACGCTGCCACGCGCCGCCCAAGCGCCGGTGCGCACGGCAAGGCTCTGGCCGGACGATTTCTCATGCCTCAGATGGCGCACCGCAAAAGGCCGCAGCGCCGCCTGTGCCGCCAGCGTCTGTGGCGTCTCGTCGGTCGATCCGTCATCGACGACGATCACCTCGAAGTCGCGGCCGGCCATGGCGGCCTGAATCTCGTCCAGCAGAAGCGGCAGGTTCTGCGCCTCGTTCCGGCACGGGATAACGATCGATATCAACTTGTCAGCCATACAGGGCCAGGCTCGTTTTCTCGCGGCATCCGTATTGCAATCAGGCGGGCATGGAACCGCGGTGCCGGGTGGCGCGCTCCTTACGCCAGCCGCAACCGCTAGGCAAGGGCCACGCCTGCGCGGCGCATCACGGCTGCGCGATCACGCCGCCGCCGACCGCCTTGCGGCAGCCGGTGGTGGTCGGGAAGGTCAGCGGCAATCCTTTTTGCGCGCGGACGGCGAGATAGGCCCACGCCTCGGCCTCGGTGGCGTCGCCATCCAGCCCGGCATCCTCCGCGAGGATCACCTCGGCGTCCTGCGCCTGAGCGCCGCGGCGTAGATCGCCAACGATATGCGGGTTCTTCCTGCCCCCGCCGCACACGATCCACAGCTTCGGCGGCTCGGGGAGATGCGGCACGCATGCAAGGATCGCCTCTGCCGAAACCGCGGCGAGCGTGCGGGCGCCGTCCGCCAATTCGAGCCCTTCCGCCTCTGCGAGGGTGAAATCGTTGCGGTCCAGCGACTTCGGGCCGGGCTTGGCGAAGAACGACTTGTCCAGATAGGCCTCAACCACGGCGCGGACCGCGCCGCCTTCGCTGGCAACCGCACCGCCGGCATCGAACGGGATGCCGCCTTCCCGCGCCACCCACTGGTCGATCAGCGCATTGCCGGGGCCGGTATCGAACGCCACCGGATCGCCCGCTCCCGGCACATAAGTGATGTTGGAAATTCCGCCTATATTGACGAAGACGACGGGAAATGCCGACGCGAACGGCTGCGACAACGAGCGGGCCAGCGCCGCGTGGTAGATGGGCACCAGTGGAGCGCCCTGCCCGCCATGGATCATGTCGTTGGCGCGCATGTCGTAAACGACTGGCAACCCAATCCGCTCGGCAAGCAATTCGCCATCGCCCAGCTGGATGGTCAATCCGATATCGGGCTTGTGCAGGACGGTCTGGCCGTGAAATCCGATCATTTCGGGCCGGCCCCATCGACTGGCGTCCGTCTTCAGGAATTTCTCGATTGCTTCGGCATGGCGCAGGGTGATGTCGCGCTCCAAAGCTGCCAGGTCGCCGGGCCTGTCCTCGCGGCGGACGATCTGTTTGGCCGTATCCAGCGACGCCTCGATGCGGCGCCGGAATTCGGCGTCGTAGGCGACGAAGAACGCCGGTCCCCGCTCGACGCCGTTTTCGCCATCGGTGCGCAGCATGGCGAGGTCGATGCCGTCCATCGACGTGCCGCTCATCAGTCCGATCGCGCAGATTGCAGTCATTTGCCAGCCGTTCTTGTGATTCCCACGGGGAGGATGCTAAACGCGCGCCATGACAGACGCCACGGTCGCCTTGCGATCAGGCGGTTTCCGGAAAGAGAAAAAATGTCCGCCTTCAAATCCGATTTCCTGCGCACCATGAGCGAGCGCGGCTTCATTCACCAGACCTCGGACGATGCCGCCCTCGACCAGCTCTTCGCCAAGGAGACGGTGACCGCCTATATCGGCTTCGACGCCACGGCGAAAAGCCTTCACGCCGGCTCGCTGATCCAGATCATGATGCTGCACTGGCTGCAGCAGACCGGGCATCGCCCGATCGCGCTGATGGGCGGCGGCACGTCGATGATCGGCGACCCGTCCTTCAAGGACGAGGCGCGCAAGCTGCTGACGCCGCAGGACATCGAGGCGAACCTCGTCGGCATCAGGCGCAATTTCGCGCCCTATCTCAATTTCGGCGACGGCGCCGGCGACGCGCTGATGGTCAACAATGCCGACTGGCTGATGGGCATCAACTACGTCAACTTCCTGCGCGATGTCGGCCGGCACTTTTCCGTCAACCGGATGCTGGCATTCGATTCGGTGAAATTGAGGCTCGACCGCGAGCAGTCGCTGTCCTTCCTCGAGTTCAACTACATGATCCTGCAGGCATACGACTTCGTCGAGCTTTACAAGCGTTTCGGCTGCCGCCTGCAGATGGGCGGCTCCGACCAATGGGGCAACATCGTCAACGGCATCGATCTCGGCCACCGGATGGAGAATGCGCAACTCTATGCGCTGACGACGCCGCTGCTGACCACCTCGTCGGGCGCCAAGATGGGCAAGACGGCCTCCGGGGCGGTGTGGCTCGATCCGGAGCTGCTGTCGCCTTACGATTTCTGGCAATACTGGCGCAACACCGAGGACGCCGATGTCGGCCGCTTCCTGAAGCTCTACACGACGCTGCCGATGGCGGAGATCGCACGGCTGGAAGCGCTCGGCGGCGCCGAGATCAACGACGCCAAGAAGGTCCTGGCGACCGAGATCACCGCCCTGCTGCATGGCCGGCAAGCGGCTGACCAGGCCGGCGAGACTGCGCGCAAAACCTTCGAGGAAGGCGTGACGGCGGAGACCCTGCCCTCGATCGAGGTGCCCCGGGCGCAGCTCGAGTCAGGCATCGGCATTCTGGCGCTGTTCGTGTCGGCCGGCCTGGCGGCATCGAACGGCGAAGCTCGCCGGCACGTTCAGGGTGGCGCGGCGCGTCTCAACGACCAGCCGGTCAGCGACGACAAGCGGGTCGTCACGCTTCAGGATCTGAGTCCGGAACAGGCGGTAAAGCTTTCACTCGGCAAGAAAAAACACATTCTGGTGCGGCCGGTTTAAACGTCTTCCCTTCTCCCTTGTGGGAGAAGGTGGCCGAGCCGTAGGCGCGGTCGGATGAGGGGTATTGGCAAGATCGCCAACCTCTCATTTCTTCCAGCACCCCTCATCCATCTTGTCGCTTCGCGACAATCCACCTTCTCCCACAAGGGGGGAAGGGAGGGTCAGGCTACCGAAACTCGAATATCGAGCGGAAGATGCCCGGCGCGATCACCGAGAGCGGGTTGATCGTCAGTTCCGGCTTGCTGACCTTGCCTCTCAGCCTGAAGGTGACGCCGATCAGGCCGCCGTCGCGCCCATTGCCGAGCAGCATCCCAACGATCGGAATTTCGCCGAAGATGCGGTTGAGGCCATAGGCGGGCATGAAGGTGCCCGTCATGTCCATATTGTTATCCTGATCGTAGAAAAGACCCTGATACGTGGCGCCGATGGATGTTCCGCGCAGGATGCCGTTCGCAAGTTTCAGATAGCCATTGCCTTTCTCGATTTCGGCATAGCCACGGTCGAATGCCACCCTGGACGTATCGATGTCGGCTTTGACGGCCTGATTGAGGCTTCTGTTGTCGCCCGGAGGCGTCGTGGACACGATGGATGCCAGCTTCGGCTCGTTGACGATGAGGAAATCGCGCGCGTCGATCGTACCGCGCAAGGGTCCTCCCGCCGCTCCTGAAAGCGACAGTGCGATAGCCCCGCCCTGCATATGATCGTAGGTGTCGAGAAATCGCAGGATGGCGCCTGCATCGCCGGATTTCAGCACGAGATTACGGTTGCCGCCCCCGCCGCCGCCGTCGCTGATCGTTATGGCGGCGCCGGAGGTCGTCTGCGCGCTCGCCTTGAGCGTATTCACGCTCGAACCTGTAGCGCCGTAGTCGAGCTTGAAGCCGGACAGTTTCTCGTCATTGAAACCGGACAGGGAGTTGATATCGGCCTGCACCGAAACCGATTGTGATCCCGTGCCCTTGGTCGCCGTGCCGGCATCGGCGGTGAGCTGCTTGATGAGAGAGCGCGCATCCAGCGCATCGCCGCGCACGCTGATCGAATAGCCTTTCGAAGTCCGCTTCAGGGAAAGCGAAACGTCGTCGCCGCGGTTCAGCCTGACACGATTGAAATCGGCTGCGGAAAGGCTGCCACCGGCAAGGACCAGCGAGCCTTGGACGGCGAAGGTCGTTCCGCTGAGGTCGAAATCCGACAGCCTGGTCGAACCGCCGGACGACTGCATGGTGAACTTCACCTTGGCCGGCACCCCGGCGCCCTTGCTCCATCCGGCCCAGGGCAAATTCAGCTTCACCGCCGCCAGATCGGCGGAGACCGCCTGGCTGCCGTCGCCATTCTTGTCGAGCGCCACCCTCACCGTTCCGGAAAGGATGGACGACAGGCCGGGCATGAACGCCGCGCGCGTCTTCTCATCGAGAACCATCGTCACATTGCGGCTGCGTGGCGGCCCCTCCTGCCGCAAAGGCTCGACGATGTCGATTTCCGCCGGAATGCCACTGAGCAGCGCCTTGGCGCCGATCACGGCCTTGTTTGGATCGACGACTATGGTGCCCTCCGCCTCGGTGACCATCTGGCCATCGACGGGCTTCGCCAGAGCCAGGTTCTTGTAGTCGAGGGCCACCAGCCAGTTGAGCTTGCTTGCATCAATGCCGGCCTGGAGGGGAATGTCCGCCTTGACGTTGCCGGTCACGGTCCCGGAGAGTTCTGCAGGCAGGATGCCGACATGGCGCATGGCGTTGATGGGTTCGTACGAGGCGAGTTCAACGATCGCGGGAGCTTCGCCTGCAACATCGATGTCGAGTGCGCCGATGACGGGTGGATGGTTGGCGTTCTTGACCTTCAGCGTGCCGCCGCTCGCCGCCACGGTCCGCCCGCTCGGAAGATAGACCGTGCCGGACGATAGCGAGATGTCCACATCGTTACCCCGGAAGGCCACCTCGCCAACCGCATCGCGAATGGGAGGAATGCGTCCCGCCGTATCGAAGCGCGATCCTTCGATGCGGAAGCGGCCGAAGACCTCGTTGCCGTTCAAAGGCACGCCATCGCCGATGCGGCCGGGAGGCACCTGATATTGCAGGTTAGCATCGACGATGCGGCCGCCAAAGAGATTTCGCAGTACCCACCGGCGCGCGCCGCTTGCCGAGAACCATGGCCACAACTGTTTGGCATGGGATACCGGCATATCGTGCACGTTGAGGCCAAGCGACATTCCCGGCGTCTTGCCCCGCGCGAACTGCATCGATGCCGTTCCCAGCACCTCGCCCTCCGCATCCGACTTGAGCGCGATCGTGTCGGCGATGAGCGTGGCGCTGCGGACACGGTAGACGCCAGCGGCGCGGGCAATGAACCGCAGCACCGGCTCGGGTGACTCCAGCGGTCCGAGACTGGAGCCGTCGCTTACCAGGTCATAGCGGTAGGACGGCTCTTCATTCGGGACGGCTTTCGGCTTCGGCCCGAACGAACCCTGAAAACTGAGCAGCGAACGCCCGGTTGAGATTTGCAGCCTGCCGAGGTCCAGCTTGTTGCTTCCCCGCAGCAAGGTGGCATCGGCATTGATGTTTGCCACCAGCCGGCCCTTACGGTCGAGGTCCATGGCAGCGCCTGTCAACGACAGCTGCGCTTTCAGCACAGGCGCGGTTTCCGCCGAGCCTTCGCTGCCTGTCAGCCGTAGACCGATAGCCCCCAATGTGCTGCCCTCACCATCTTCGGCCGGCGGTCCTTCCTCGCTCGCTGCGACGGCGATGTCGGCTTCCAGCGAAGTTATGAAGTGTGAGGTGAGATCACGGACCGCGGAACCGGCGACGGTCATCGCCTTGCCATCTATCTCGTTGGTGGAGGAAAACTGCATCTGACCGGGTCCGGTCTGGCGCACAGTGGCTTCCGCAACCTTGACGAGCCTGACGGTTCCCTGCTGGGGAAGGACAATCTCCACATTGTCCAGTTCGATTTCACGCACGGAATTCAGCCGCACGGCGTCGAGCGTCTTATTGGCCAGGCCGAACACCGCATCACTGACCTTGTCCGGGTTGAGAAGACCGTCCGGGCTTCGCAGGGCGGCCGTCCAGTCATTGCCGCCTGAGGGTAGCGCGGAGGCGATCAGCCGGGCATTCGACACGCTGGCGCTGGTCAGCCTCACTTCGCCCGACAGCAGCGGCATCAGCCGCAGCCCGAAGCGCATACGGCCGACCGTTGCCATCGGCTGGCCGGTAGCCGTCCTGAGGCTTACATCGCGCACTTGGAGCGCAAGGAACGCCGAACCGTCCAGGGTGATGCTTGCCGGGCCCGTCGTGACCTCGACATCGACGCTTGCCATGTTTTCGATGGCCTTCTCAGCCGCCTCGCGCAGTCGCGACGCGCCGATGCCCGAGGCGTCGATGAGCTGGAGCGCGACCGCCGCCACGGCGACCAGGGCCACGACAGTCAGAAAGGTACGGGCGAGGATACGGGCGCTACGGCCAATGGCCGCCTGCCCCAGCGGAGGTTCGCCGCATGCCGACGGCATCTTGCCCAGGTCGGTGATTTCCTCCCGCCTGAACTTGATCTTTTCGTGCCGCGGCAGCTCCTGATCCACGTAATCTTCCGTATCGCCAATTGCGCATGGACGAATCCTCGCAAGACCTTATATGCCTGCGGCGGCGCGCGTAACCTCAAACAAGGGCAACGATATGGCTGATCTCGAGGTGGGAGACCCGGCACCGCTTTTCGACCTTCCCCGCGACGGCGGCAGATCGTTGCGGCTTGCAGACTTTGCGGGCCGCCCGGTCGTCCTCTACTTCTATCCGCAGGACGACACGTCGAGCTGCACCAACGAGGCCATCAGCTTTTCGCAGCTCAAGCCGGACTTCGAGAAGGCCGGAGCTACGGTCATCGGCCTGTCGCCGGACAGTGCAAAAAAGCACGACAAGTTCAAGGCCAAGCACGGACTGACCGTCGCTCTCGCCGCCGACGAGGACCGCAAGGTCGTCGAGGCGTATCGCCTGTGGGTCGAGAAGCAGATGTACGGCCGCAAATATATGGGTGTGGAGCGCGCGACCTTCCTCATCGGCGCCGATGGCCGGATCGTTCAGATATGGCGCAAGGTGCGGGTCAAGGGGCACGCCGAGGCCGTGCTGGAAGCCGTCCGCGCACTTTCCTAGCCAAGTATCGTGCCTGAACCGGAAATCGCGCGTCTATCGTTAACGGGACGGCCGATCCGCAAAGCTTTGTTAACCCTAACGATGTGTAATCGAACATGTCTTGGGTGTGGCAACGAAAGCTTGGTGCTGTGAACGTAACCGGTCAGTCCGCTGTTTTCGGCAAACGCAGGGAACCTCATACCGTCATCATCGCCCGCGGCGACGAGATCCGGCATTTCACCGTCAGGCCATGGCTTGCGGCATTTGCCGGCTCCGCGCTGGCGGCGGTCGCAGTGGGCTACTTGCTGGCGACCTCCTATCTGGTTTTGCGCGATGACCTGATTGGCGCCAGCACGGCGCGCCAGGCACGCATACAACAAGCCTACGAGGACAGGATTTCGGCGCTGCGCGCCCAGGTGGACCGTATCACCAGCCGGCAGTTGCTCGACCAGCAGTTGATGGAAACAAAGGTCGGCGAGCTTCTTGACCGACAGACGCTGCTCAGCCAACGGCACGGCCGCCTCGGACTTATGGAAAGCGCCGGAAACGATGTTGGCGCGCCGCTTCCCGCCAACGGCCCGGTGCCCGCGCAAAAGCCCGACAACCGTGCGGATGCCGGCGACGCTCAACCTGTAGCCGCCAAGACCGTTGCGCTTGCGAGCGCGGACAGCCAGAAATCATTGCCCTTCTCATTTTGGGCGACCCGCAAGGGCGAGCAGAACGAATCCTCCGCAGACCGCGCCGACAAGCTTTTCGTGGCCATCAACCAGTCGCTTCGCAACATAGAAAGCGAGCAGCTGTCGCGTATCACCAATCTTGCCGATACGGCCTATCAAAATGCCGATGGCATTTCCGAAGCGCTGCGCGCGGCGGGCCTGCCCGTGGACAGCGACTTCGGCAAGGACGAAACCGATGTCGGCGGCCCGCTTGTACCACTCGACAGCACCACCATGTTCGAAACCAAGGTCAAGGAACTGGACGAGGCGCTGAATACGCTTGACCAGCTCAAGACCGAGGCGCGCCGGCTGCCGCTCTCCAACCCGGCACCCGGTCACGCCGTCACCAGTCCGTTCGGCGTGCGGACCGACCCATTGCTCGGCTCGGCGGCCCTGCATTCCGGCATGGATTTCCGCGCACCGCTGGGCATGCCGGCGAAAGTCACCGCGGCCGGCGTCGTCGTTCGCGCCGGTTGGGCCGGCGGCTATGGACGTATGATCGAGGTCGACCACGGCCAGGGCTTTTCGACCCGCTACGGTCACCTCAGCAAGATATCTGTCGTTGTGGGACAGAAGCTGAAGGCCGGCGACATCATCGGCCAGACCGGCAGCAGTGGCCGCTCGACCGGGCCGCATCTGCACTATGAAGTCCGCCACAATGGCGAAGCGCTGGATCCGCTGCGGTTCATCGCGGTGGGAAAAAAGGTCGCGCAGTACCTCTGACGGCTTATCCCACACCGCTTGCGGGGCTCACCCAGCCGGCAGCGGATTTCCGTCCACCGGCGATTTGTAACGCCACAGCCTGGTCGGCACCAAGGCGGCGAAGACGAGAACGTTCAACAGCGCCGCAAACAGCAGGCAATAGACCACGCCATATCGGGTGGAGACGAACCCTCCTAGGATGATGAGCGGCGGCATGCCAATCTTGAAGATCGCCCCTGAAATCCCCGCCACGCGACCGATATAGCGTCGCTCGACAGTCTCCTGCCGGAACGTCCATAGGGACACCACGAAGACCGTGGAGATGAGACCTTCGAGAAAACCCAGGGCCGCGACCACGGCGACGTTCGGCGAGAATGCCGTGCCGACATAGACGCCGGCGACGAGGACGATGGGCATGGCGAACGTCTTGGCCACGCCAAAGGCTCGTCGTCCGTAGGGAGTCAGCCAGGCGCCGCAAACCGCGCCGACGCCCGTCAGACCGAGGACGACGCCCACTTCGAAGTCGCCGACGCCGAGGTTCGACTTGAGCAGCACGATGAGCATCGTCGCATAGATGCCTTCGGCACCGTTCACGATCATCACGACAAGCGACATGACGACCAGTTCACGGTTGCTGGCAAATGCCTTCAAACCGTCCGTTATGTCCTGAAGAAAATTGCCTTTCGGCTTTGGCGAATCTTCCAGCCGGATCAGGGCGGAAAAAAGCATCGCGGCAAAAAGCGCGATGGCGCAGGCGACGATAGTGCCCGAGCCACCGATGAGAACCAACAAGGCGCCCGCCGCCATGGGCGCGAACACCGAAATTGTGGAGTTGAACCCGCTCAACAGCGCGTTGGCAGTGACCAGGTCAGAAACCGGCACCGCCTGCTGAACCAATCCGGTCTGCACATTGCCCGAGGCGTAGAAGAACGCCATCAGGAAGAAGACCAGCGTCAGCACCAGCCCGAGGCCGCCAGCCACATCCTTCAGCGCCCAGGCCGTACACAGAAGGATTGCTGCCTGCGCGGCCAGATAGAAACGAAGCGCGAAAACTCTTCTGACCCGATCGTTGATCGTCCCGATGAAGATCGCCAGGACAATGTTGGGCAGGAAGACGACGCCTCGCAGCACCGACAATTCCATCTCGGAGCGCTGAATTTCATAGACGATCAGCGGCAACGCCAGCCGCGCCATCTCGACGCCCAGCACGCTGAGCATCGAAACCATGAACACCAGGGAAAACTGACGGTTTTGAAGAAGAATTCGCATAGCAACCCGTGACAGATCGGATGGACAGCATCGCGTCGGCGTGCGGTCAGCCAGTCAGTTTCAGCAATTCCCCGACGCCGCTTTGCGCCTCGTACATTTTCTGCTTCCAAGCCATATCCGGCACAAGCGGCAATTGTCGCTGACGACACGCCTCGGCAAATTCCGGGCTGATCTCTGCAAATCCATCCAGGACCGCGTAGACTTCCCGCTCCAATCCACTTTTCTCGGCAAGACGCAGCAGCAGGTCCGTTCGGAAGCCGGATTGCCCCGGACCCAAGACGTGCGCCATTTCCAGCAACGAGCGCATCCGCTGCTCCCCGTTCCATGTGGCCTTGTAGAAGCGCACGGTGGCAAAGAGGATGTAGACCTCATCGTTCGACGTCGGAAGGCCGTCCAGAAGTATCCGGTTTGTCTTGTCCAGCAGGATTTCCAAATCATGCGGGCCGCCGAAGGACAGGGTCCGCTCGAAAATCACCAGCAGAGAGAAATCCTCTCCCATTTTCCGCAACGGGCCGAGGGCGTCGCCTATTTCCAAACTCCCCATATGCGGCAGTTGAAAGGGCAGATCGACGCTGTAGGGAATGTTCTTCGGATAGGCATAGCCGGACGAACTCTCGATATCGGCGATCTCGTCATCGTCGAGTGTAACCAGTTCGCCATCGACGAAGAAAGTCTGCCTCAATCCCAGCCCGCTGAAAATACGGAGGAGCTCGATATTCTCCTTGTCGGAGATCACGTAGTCGATGTCGCTTCGCTGGCTGGCTGGAAGCGCAGGACCAAAGCGCCTGTTCCGCGGAAATCCTTGAATGAACCTAAGCGTATCGAGGTGGCTGAACCGGCTGTAATTGCTTTTGAGCCAATTCGTCTGGTCACGATATATGTGATCGTGGAGCGTTATGACGGGAGCGAGCTCCGGAACCACCGGGGCCAGCGCAGTTTCCAGCTTGTGTTCCAGGGCCAGCACTACCAGCCCCACGAGATCGGGCTCCGGCGGCGGCTCGAAATCGATTTTTTGCCCCAGCACGGCAGCCTTGGCGCCAGATTGCAGGAACTGCCGCCAGATGCTCATTCCCGGCCGCGCCTTCGGGATATCACCCGGTACGAACCGGCTTTTTCCGAATTGCGCCGGTTGGCTGTTTCCTTGAGGCCATCCCAGAAGTCCGACGGAAAATCGGACAGGTCTTCCACGATGTCGAGTTGCGGGCGGGGCCCGGCGCCATGGAGGGCGCGCGGTACTTCAAACACCTGGAACCATGGACGGGACTTCGAAAACTGGATGGGTTCGTCCGTCCGCACCAATTGGATGTTCGTGAACAGAAGCCCTGTCCACCAATCCGTCTCGATTATGCCTTCCAAGACCTTGTAGGCGGTGCTGTCCTGGCGATTGACCGGCGCACGCACCCAAGTGCTGACATTCTCGTCAGTCTTGACGAAAAAGCCGGTCCAGACCTGGAGGACGCCCCGTTCCGGAAACAACTCCAGAAACGGCGGCATCGCATCGACGAGGTCCTGATCCGTATTGTCGATCCAGAAATCGGCGAACCCCGGCAAAAATACACGGTCCAGCTTGACGACCTCTTCGATGGCGTCGAACTGGACGAACACGTCCACCCCGTTCCACTGAATGCTGAAATCAACCGGAGGATAGAGCAGCCACCCGACGCGATTGGCAGCCAGGAAAGGCTCACAATGCTGGTAGGCTCGTAACGGAATCTCTCCTGACAGGCGATCTTCGCCCGGCTGAGGATCGGGAACACCAGGGTATCCCTTAAAGAATCTCATTCGTTACGTATACCGCCGCCGAACCCATGTATAAAAAAGTGGCGCGCATGCCAGAAGCATGCGCGCCTGTCTTTATGAACCGGTATTACTTAGCGCCGCCGCCGCCGTGATTCTTCACGACAACGCCTTTGCTCGACACTTCGCGAAGCTTGCTTGCAAGAACGATTTTCATTTTCATTCTCCTCATTATAGCAACTGCCAGTGCGCAATATGCTTACTCAATCAGCGTAACACAAAGCCGGCTTCGGTCAACGGATCAAAAACTACAGCGCCGTCTCAATTTTTATTCCTTGGGATTTGCCGATTTAAAAACACCTCTCGGCAGAAAACCCGCCTACTTTTCTCCGCTCTTTCGACCGAAAAGCTTGAACGGACTAGATGACCGTTCACATCGAAACATGAGACGCAGACACCGCTGTTGCAACGACTGTAGAGGCTTCTCGGGACATGGGAAAAGTTTGAACCGCCGTTCCGGCGTTCAGACGTCATCATCTTTCAAGACGACCAAGTCTTTGAAAGATGGCGCGAGTGACGGGGCTCGAACCCGCGACCTCCGGCGTGACAGGCCGGCACTCTAACCAACTGAGCTACACCCGCGCATAGACGAACACGTGTAGGCGCGTACGTCGATGGGCGGTGGATTACGGGGTTCACCGCTGGGTGTCAAGCTTCTCCAGCCAGTATAAAACAAACCTTTGGCGGTTTTTCCGGGATAGCGATGAAGGGCCGCGAGTATGCCCTTCCTTGTCATCCGGCTGCGGCGCATTTGGCCTTGCGAAGCAAGGGCGAACTGCTTAAAGGTCCGCGCCTGAAGGGCGATTAGCTCAGTTGGTAGAGCGCTTCGTTTACACCGAAGATGTCGGCGGTTCGAGCCCGTCATCGCCCACCACGCCTTCCCGCATTGGCCTGAAGATCAAGCCGACAAAAGAAAAGCCGGGCTGAAAGCCCGGCTTTTCTATTTAGGTAGCAGGTGAAATCAGTTCACAGCGTCCTTGAGGCCCTTGCCGGCCGAGAACTTCGGCACGGTGCGGGCGGGGATCTTCACTTCCGCGCCAGTCTGCGGATTGCGGCCGGTCGAGGCCGCACGCTTCGAAACGGAGAAGTTGCCAAACCCGACAAGCCGAACGTCGCCGCCCTTCTTCAACTCGCTGGAAATGACAGAAAAAACGGCTTCAACGGCCGACTGCGCGTCGCCCTTCGAAATCTTCGCGGCGTCGGCTACAGCGGACACCAGTTCGTTCTTGTTCATGAAAATTCCCTTCCATAAGAAAACCGGAACACCGACTCATCCGGCAGGGATTGGACAATAGGGAGAAGCTTGGCCGCAACCAAGGCCAAAATCGCAGCCAAGCACAAAAAAAGCCCGGAATTCCGGGCTTTTTCAGAGAAAAGTCGGGCCAGAACCCCGGCTTTTCGATTGTGCAGTGCACGCTCGGCGCGACTCAGTGCGCGAGGGAGGCTCCAGCTTCGTCCGCGGCATCCGCCGGGGCCGGCGTCGAGACGGGCTCGACCCATTCGATGGGCTCCGGCATGCGCACCAGCGCATGACGCAGCACTTCGCCAATGCGCGCGACCGGGATGATCTCCATGCCGTTCTTCACATTGTCCGGAATCTCCGCCAGGTCCTTGGCGTTGTCTTCCGGGATCAGCACCTTCTTGATGCCGCCGCGAAGCGCGGCAAGCAGCTTTTCCTTCAGGCCGCCGATCGGCAGAACGCGTCCGCGCAGGGTTATCTCGCCGGTCATCGCCACATCCGCCTTGACCGGAATACCGGTCAGGATCGAAACGATGGCGGTGGCCATCCCCACGCCGGCCGAAGGACCGTCCTTCGGGGTTGCCCCTTCCGGCACGTGGACGTGGATGTCGCGCTTGTCGAAGAGCGGCGGCTCGACGCCGAAATCGAGAGCCCGCGAGCGGACATAGGACGCCGCCGCCGAGATCGATTCCTTCATCACGTCGCGCAGATTGCCCGTGACGGTCATGCGGCCCTTGCCGGGCATCATGACGCCCTCGATCGTCAGCAGTTCGCCACCGACCTCGGTCCATGCCAGTCCAGTGACGACACCGACCTGATCGTCCGCCTCGACCTGACCGAAGCGGAATCGCTGTACGCCCAGATAATCGGACAGGTTCTCGGCGGTGATCTTCACCGACTTCTTCTTCGTCTTCAGTATCTCGGTCACCGCCTTGCGGCCGAGCTTCATCAGCTCGCGCTCAAGGCTACGCACACCGGCTTCCCGCGTGTAGGTCTGGATGATCTCGCGGATCGCGTCGTCGCCGACCGAAAACTCCTTCGGCTGCAACGCATGGTCGCGGACGACCTTCGGCATCAGGTGCTTCTTGGCAATCTCGACCTTCTCGTCCTCGGTGTAGCCGGCGATGCGGATGATCTCCATGCGGTCCATCAGCGGCGCCGGGATGTTCAACGTGTTCGCCGTGGTCACGAACATCACGCTCGAGAGGTCGTACTCGACCTCAAGATAGTGGTCCATGAACGTCGAGTTCTGTTCCGGATCGAGCACCTCGAGCAGGGCCGACGACGGATCACCACGGAAGTCCTGGCCCATCTTGTCGATCTCGTCGAGCAGGAACAGGGGATTGGACTTCTTCGCCTTCTTCATCGACTGGATGACCTTGCCGGGCATCGAGCCGATGTAGGTGCGCCGGTGACCGCGGATTTCAGCCTCGTCGCGCACGCCGCCAAGCGCCATGCGGATGAACTCGCGGCCGGTCGCCTTGGCGATCGACTTGCCGAGCGAGGTCTTGCCGACGCCGGGAGGGCCTACGAGGCACAGGATCGGGCCTTTCAGCTTCTTTTGACGGCTCTGCACGGCCAGGTACTCGACAATGCGGTCCTTGACCTTGTCGAGGCCGTAGTGATCGGAATCAAGCACGTCCTGCGCAAAGTTCAGATCCTGCTTGACCTTTGAGTTCCTGCCCCACGGTATCGACAGCAGCCAGTCGAGATAGTTGCGCACGACCGTGGATTCGGCCGACATGGGCGACATCGTCCGCAGCTTCTTCAATTCGGCTTCCGCCTTCTCGCGGGCCTCCTTGGAGAGCTTGGTCTTCTTGATGCGCGCTTCCAGTTCGGCGGCCTCGTCGCGGCCGTCCTCGCCCTCGCCGAGCTCCTTCTGGATCGCCTTCATCTGCTCGTTGAGGTAGTATTCGCGCTGGGTCTTCTCCATCTGGCGCTTGACGCGCGAGCGGATGCGCTTCTCCACCTGCAGGACGGAGATTTCGGCTTCCATGAAGCCCATCGCCTTCTCAAGACGTTCCTTGACGGAAAGCGTACCAAGCATCTCCTGCTTCTCGGGAATCTTGATGGCGAGATGCGAGGCAACCGTATCGGCAAGTTTCGAGTAGTCGTCTATCTGGCTGGCGGCGCCAACCACCTCGGGCGAGATCTTCTTGTTCAGCTTGACGTAATTTTCGAAGTCGGCGTTGACCGAGCGCGCCAAAGCCTCGACCTCGACCTCTTCCTCGTCGGGCTCGACCAGAATGGCGGCGCGGGCTTCGTGGAAGTCGGCTCGCTCCGTGAACGAGCCGATTTTGGCGCGCGCCGAACCTTCGACGAGAACCTTGACGGTGCCGTCGGGCAGCTTGAGCAGTTGCAGAACATTGGCGAGCGTGCCGATGTCATAAATGGCATCCGGCTCCGGATCGTCGTCGGCGGCATTCATTTGGGTCGCGAGCAGGATCTGCTTTTCCTGACCCATCACCTCTTCCAGCGCCTTGATCGATTTCTCACGCCCAACAAAGAGCGGCACGATCATGTGCGGGAACACGACGATGTCGCGCAGCGGGAGGACCGCGAAAACACCGTCAGAGGGCGACCTTGCTATTTTGGCCATTGTCCAACCTTTCCTTCGCGGCCGCGTCTCAGCCAACCGCGATTCTCATATTAACGACCGGAAGTCGTTCCGCCTACAACCGATTATGACGGGAGTTTTACAGCACGGAATTCAGCCCACGGCCTTCCGGTCTTAGGTGGAGTTACGAGGCGCAAAGATCAAGTAGCAATGTGCCGGCAAAGCGGTGCCATTGAGCAAAGCGGCCCCGCTTTTCCCGAGCGATTTGAATGGTGGAGCGGCCCAACAAGAACTGCAATACTTGACCACCGTGCTCGCATGCGAGGTTTGAACCGCTCGTCGAGGAGATGCCATATGAGACACACCCGTCATGGCTGGATGGTCTGCTTCTTGCTGCTCCTTTCCGGAGTATCGCCGGCTTCAGCGCAATCCGTTACCGATAGGCTTGGCGTACCCGGCCCGGTGAGCTTTCAGGGCACCGAATTCGCGCTTGCCTGGACTTCCAATCCGTCTCCAAGCTATTTCAAGCAGGAATACGTGCCGGCCGGAGAACAAGTCGAGCACTTCAATCAGATGTTCATGATCGAAGCAGAGACTTCGGCCAGCCCGGAAACCGCGGCGGCAGCGCAAGTCGACATGCTGAACAAGCGCAAGGGATCCGATCCGGTGGTCAACTACGACCTGATCCGCAACGACGCTACGGACGAGATCATTCTCGACTTCGTGCTCAGCGATTCCAGCACCGGAACGACGATCGTCGAATGGAACGCCTACCGGTACGCGCCTTTGAACAAGTCGGGCGGCGTGGCGCTCCACGCCATCAGCCGTCGTGGCTATGGCGACCAGGCACGAGATTTCCTTATCGGTCTCAAGGAGAAGAGGTCGCCGGCCATCAATGCCCTGGCGTCGTTCAAAACGCCCAAGCTTCAGCCAAATCCCTGACCCAGCAGACGTAAACGACAAACGGCGCCCGAAGGCGCCGTCCAACCTGGAAGGGTAACGCGCTATGCGCTGACGTTGCCCTTCTTTTCCTTCTGGTCGGAGTAGATGTAGAGCGGCCGGGCATTGCCGGACACCACTTCCTCCGAGATTACGACCTCGCGAACGCCTTCCAGAGCCGGCAGTTCGAACATCGTGTCGAGCAGGATCGCTTCCATAATGGAGCGAAGGCCGCGCGCGCCGGTCTTGCGTTCGATAGCGCGCTTGGCGATAGCCGACAGGGCGTTCTCGTGGAACGTCAGGTCGACGTTCTCCATCTCGAACAGCCGCTGATATTGCTTGACCAGGGCGTTCTTCGGCTCGGTCAGGATCTGGATCAGCGCCGGCTCGTCGAGGTCTTCCAGCGTTGCAAGAACCGGCAAACGGCCGACGAATTCGGGAATGAGGCCGAACTTCAGCAAATCCTCTGGCTCAACCAGCCGAAAAACCTCACCGCTGCGCCGATCCTCGGGCGACGCAACCGTCGCAGAAAAGCCGATCGACGTCTTGCGGCCGCGATCCGAGATAATCTTGTCGAGGCCGGCGAAAGCGCCGCCGCAGATGAACAATATGTTGGCGGTGTCGACCTGCAGGAATTCCTGCTGCGGATGCTTGCGGCCACCCTGTGGCGGCACGGACGCGACAGTCCCTTCCATGATCTTCAGAAGCGCCTGCTGCACGCCCTCGCCCGAAACGTCGCGGGTGATCGAAGGATTGTCGGACTTGCGCGAAATCTTGTCGATCTCGTCGATGTAGACAATGCCGCGCTGCGCCCGCTCGACATTGTAGTCGGCCGCCTGCAGCAGCTTGAGGATGATGTTTTCGACATCCTCGCCGACATAGCCGGCCTCGGTCAGCGTCGTGGCGTCGGCCATTGTGAAGGGCACGTCGATGATGCGGGCCAGCGTCTGGGCGAGCAGGGTCTTGCCGCAGCCGGTCGGGCCGATCAGCAGGATGTTCGACTTCGCCAGTTCAACGTCGTTGCTTTTGCCGGCGTGAGCGAGGCGCTTGTAGTGATTGTGCACGGCCACAGACAGCACGCGCTTGGCGTAAGGCTGGCCGATCACGTAATCGTCGAGAACCTTGAGGATTTCCTGCGGTGTCGGCACGCCTTCGCGCGACTTCACCATCGAGGTCTTGTTCTCCTCGCGGATGATGTCCATGCAGAGTTCGACGCATTCGTCGCAGATGAAAACTGTCGGGCCAGCGATCAGCTTGCGCACTTCATGCTGGCTCTTGCCGCAAAACGAGCAATAAAGCGTATTCTTGGAATCACCGCCGCCGCTGCTGCCGACCTTGCTCATCTTCCAGTCCTTTCATGGGCGCCTGCCATATGGCTGGCCGGATGCGCCTACAAATCTATCGCGGGAATCCGCCGCCGCCAGTGCCCTGGCTCCCGCAACGTATTCCGTACGAAACACAATTCAGAAAACGTGGCAATGATTCGCGGCGCCCCACGAAAAGCTAAGCCGCCGAAAATCAACATAGCCTTAACGTAGGCGGTCCAACCACCGGATGGAACAGCCAAATGTGGCCGAAATGCCGCAAATCCCCGCAAAAGTGCGGCGAGACCGCGTTCCCGCTGACAAATTCCGTCAGTTTATCCGGACGACTAGGCAGTGGCAGCCTCGATCGCCTCGCGGGATGAGATGACCTTGTCGATGAGGCCGAAGTCCTTGGCCTCGTCTGCAGTCATGAAGTGATCGCGGTCGAGCGTGCGCTCGATCTCCTCATAGGATTTTCCGGTATGGGTCACATAGACCTCGTTGAGGCGCCGCTTCAGCTTGATGATGTCCTGAGCGTGACGCTCGATATCCGAGGCCTGCCCCTGGAACCCGCCCGAGGGCTGATGCACCATGATACGGGCGTTCGGCGTCGCGAAGCGCATGTCCTTGTGGCCGGCTGTCAGGAGCAGCGAACCCATCGATGCGGCCTGGCCGATGCAAAGGGTCGAAACCGCCGGCTTGATGAACTGCATGGTGTCGTAGATCGCCATGCCGGAAGTGACCACGCCGCCGGGTGAATTGATGTAGAGATTGATTTCCTTCTTCGGATTTTCGGCTTCCAGGAACAGAAGCTGCGCGCACACCAGGGTCGCCATGCCGTCCTCGACCGGGCCGGTTATGAAGATGATGCGCTCCTTGAGCAGGCGCGAGAAAATGTCATAGGCCCGCTCGCCACGGTTCGTCTGCTCGACAACCATCGGCACGAGGTTCATGTAGGTTTCGACGGGGTTCTTCATCGACTATCCCTTTGTTCGGCTGGGATTCCGGCCCCGTTCGGTGCGAGTCGGGCAGAATCGTGCTGGATCGTTGCACCGTAAATAGGATGCCGCCTCACCCCAGCGCAAGGGTTCGTCGCCGAGAGCTTTGTTCGCCATTCAGTTAAGGTTGCCGGTTAACCGAGACCACATCTTAACGAAACCTGACGAAACCACTTTTTCGCCCTCCGATGTCCGCTAAAGTTGCGCCAGGCGACATTTTTCGCGTGAAAGGGGTGCAGCATGTTCAGGAAACATCTGGCCATGGCGGTCTCGGCGCTGGCGATGCTGGCAACGGCTTCGCAAAGCGTGGCGGGCGGCAGAGCCGTCGAGTGCTACGAACGGTATCACACCGCGCCGGTCTATGACCGCATCGACGGTATTGCTCAAGTCAATCCGGGTTACAGCCGGGTCGAGACCATTCCACCGATCATCGGCACGCGCACACGCGATGTTCTGGTTCGGCCCGGCCGGATCAAGCATCGCACCGTACCCGCCGTTTACAGCTACGAGACGGAACGCGTGCTGGTCGAGCCTGCACGCACGGTGAAGCGCCTTGTGTCCGGTCGCGGAGAGATCCGCTACAAGACCGTCAAGGTATCGGATGGCGGCTATAGCTGGGAATGGCGCTGGATCGACGGCCGCAAGGTGCTGTGCAAAGTGAAGAACAAGGCGCGCTACGAACGCATCGCCTACACCGTGCAGGGTCCGTCGCACTATGTGCACGAAAGGGTTCCCGCCCAATATGAGTATCGCAAGCGCAAGGTGCTGGTCCAGGCAGAGAGCACGGAAAGCTATGTGCTGGCCCCCGAATACGAAACCATACGCGACCAGGTGGTCATCCAGCCAAAGCAGCATCGGGTCATCGACATACCGCCATCCTACCAGTGGGTTACGCGAAAGGTGCTGGTGAGCGAAGGTGCCGAAGGCTGGCAACGCGTACGCATCCCACGGCATTGCGCCTACTGACTGGTTTAGAACCGGGCCTCATCGCGCTCTGGCAGGGCGGCGGCAAACCGGGCTAGGAAAAGGCATGAACGCTGTCATGCCGTCCTATCTCGAATTCGATGCCGCCGCGCACCGGCTGCGGCTCGACCCGCATGAGCCGGCCTTCGTGCAGAACCCCTATGAGGCATATGCCTGGCTGCACGCAGCCGGCGGTGCCTTGTTCTGGGAGGATTTCGGCTTCTGGTGCGTGGGCGGCTTCGACGCCGTCAACCGGCTGCTGCGCGACCGGCGCTTCGGCCGGCAGAACCCGGCGGGCATTCCCGACAGCCGCGGCTTCGACCGGGACAGGACGCATCTTGCCGCATTCGACGCGGTTGAGGCGAATTCGCTGCTGGAACTGGAGCCGCCGGTGCATACGCGGCTGCGGACGCTGGTGAACCGCGCCTTCGTCTCGCGCCAGGTGGAGAGGCTGCGGCCGCGGGTCGAAATTCTGGCCAACGACCTGATCGACCGGTTCGAGCCGGATCGGCACGCAGACCTGTTGCCCGCCTATGCCGCGCCGCTGCCGATCACCATCATTGCCGAGATGCTCGGCGTTCCGGTCGAGATGGGGCCGCAACTGCTCGACTGGTCGCACCAGATGGTGGCCATGTACATGCACGGCCGCACACGCGAGACGGAAGAGACGGCGAACCGCGCAGCCAAAGATTTTTCCGATTTCCTGCGCGGCTACATCAAGAAACGCCGCAAGCAGCCGGGTGACGACCTTCTGTCTCTACTCATCGCAGCTCAGGAAGGCGACCGGAAGCTTTCCGAGGACGAATTGGTGTCGTCGGTCATTCTGCTGCTGAATGCCGGCCACGAAGCGACGGTGCATCAGACCGGCAACGCAGTCCGTACTATCCTCGACCAGGGCGGCGATCCACGCCGGTTTTTCACCACGCCGGAGGTGACGGCATCGACGGTCGAGGAATGCCTGCGCTTCGACGCACCGCTGCATATGTTCACCCGCTATGCCTATGAGCAGATCGAAATCGCACCGAGGGTCACGGTCACTCCCGGCGAGACGGTCGGTCTGTTGCTCGGGATGGCCAACCGTGATCCCACGGCGTTTGCGCGACCGGACGGATTCCAGCCTCAACGGTCGGACCAGAAGAATGTGTCGTTCGGCGCCGGCATTCATTTCTGCATCGGCGCGCCGCTGGCGCGGCTCGAACTGCAGGTATCGCTGAAGGTGCTGTTCGAGCGCTTGCCGGCGCTTCGACCAGCCGACACGGCGCAGTTCCGCGACACCTACCATTTCCATGGCCTGGAGCGGCTTGCCGTCAACTTCTGACCGATTGTCGGACCCTGAGCTCAGAGCTTGATGACGTATTCCTTGCGAGTCGTTTCAAGCACTTCCCAGCTTCCCTTGAAGCCGGGCCGCAAGACAAAGCTGTCCCCTGCCCTGACGGTGCGGCTCTCGCCACCGTCTTCGGCGATGATCGAGATGCCGGACAGGATATGGCAGAATTCCCACTCGTCATATTCGATGCGCCATTTGCCGGGCGTCGCTTCCCAGATGCCGGCGTAAAGGCAGTCGCGCTCTTCGGCATTCCAGGTGCGGAAGCGGGGATCGCCGGCAAGGACACGTTCGGGCGCCGGGGCGCCCTCTTCCGGCTCGATGCCGTCGGTATCAATGGGGACGAACAGGGCCAAAGTCATGATTTTCGGATCATCGTTCTAATGCCGGTCACTTTGGCAGCGATATGTTGCCGTCCGCATCTATAGGAAAGTCGGGATTGTGCGCTACTTCCCAGAGACTGCCTTCCGGATCGGCGAAATAACCATACCAGCCGCCCCAGAAGGCCTTGCCTGCGGGCTTGACGATGCTGCCACCGGCCTTCTCCGCCTGTGCCAGCACCTGATCGACTTCGGCGTCGGAACGGACATTGTAGGCAAGATAGACCCGCGATGGCTGCGCGCCGAATGAAATCCCGGAATCTTCCTCGGCGCTGCTTCGTGGAAACAGGCCAAGGATCGCACCGCCCATCTGGAAGAAGGCGACTCCGTCCTTGATACGGTGACGTTGCAAGCCCATCGCCTCGTAGAAGGCGGAGGTTCCATACAGATCATCGACGGCGATGGTGATGATGGAAATGCGGGGTTCCAGCTTCATTCCGCCTTCCACTCCGGCTTGCGTTTGCCGAAGAACGCCGCGACGCCCTCCCGAGCATCGGCGTTGAGCATGTTCTCGACCATAATTTGCGAGGCATGATCGTAAGCTTCCGCCAGATTCATTCCCGCCTGCTCGTAGAAGGTCTTCTTGCCGAGCCTGACGGCCGAAGGCGATTTGGCGGCAATGACTTGCGCGTATTTCGTCACGATCTGATTCAGATACTCGCGCGGGACCACGCGATTGATGAGGCCGAACTCCCGGGCGCTGGAGGCATCGATCATCTCGCCGGTCAGCAGCATCTCCATCGCATGCTTGGGCTTCAGGCCTCTGGCCAGCGCGACGCCCGGCGTCGAGCAAAACAGCCCGACATCGATGCCGTTGACGCCGAATGTCGATTGATCCGATGCGATGGCCAGATCGCAGGATGCGACGACCTGGCAACCGGCCGCCGTGGCGATGCCATCGATCTCGGCGATCACCGGCTTGGGATGCCGCACAATCGACTGCATCAGCCGCGAACAGGCACCGAACGTTTCCTCGAAGAAGGCCTTGCCGCCGTCAGCATCGGTGCGACGGGCAGTCATCTCCTTGAGATCGTGGCCGGCGCAGAACACCTTGCCCGGTGCGGCCGCCAGGACGATGACGCGCACGGACGGATCGTGAAGGACACCGTCGAGTTGCGCCTGCAGCGCGGCCATCACAGACAGCGAGAGCGCGTTGGCCGGCGGGTTCGAAAGTGTCAGCCGCAGGATGCCGCCCTCCACCTCGACCTTTACGGGCGATTGCGGGGCAATCGTCTTGATGGCAAGGATTTCACCCATTGTCGTCTCCCGGAGCGTCGGCATCGCGTCTCGATGGCACTTGGAACCAAAGAACTAGCGTCCTGCCAGTTGAAGAACAGCTTCGTGCATGTTTTCTCGCAGAAGGCCGGTTTGAGCAACCCACGCCAGACACGGACATCTGCCAGGAAGGGCCGCGCCATGCCGCTGCAAAGCAATCTCACCCCGGTCCTCGACGCCGTCGACGTCAATGCGCTGATGCGCCAAGTCTATCCGCAACTCAACGGCGCTGACAGCGTCTACGAAACGCTCGATGTGTTTCCCGGTGGCTGCATTGTGCGGTTGAATGCCGATGAAAGGCACATCCGCCCCGGTGGCACGGTCTCCGGTCCGTCGCTGTTCACGCTTGCCGACATTGGCGGCTATGCCTGCGTGCTCTCCCACGCCGGGCCTGATGCGCTTTCGGTGACGACGAACCTTAACATCAATTTCGTGCGCAAGGCAGAAGCCGGCCCCATCGACGGGCATTGCCGTATCCTGAAGCTGGGCAAAAGCCTGATGGTGTTCGACGTCGACATCGTTGCCGGGCCGGAAGGACAGACAATTGCCCACGCCACCGGCACCTATTCGATCCCGCCCAAACGATGACAAATGAGGTAAAATAATACCTCATTATCAAGCTATTGATTTCAAACAATTTTCTTCGCCGATGCCTGTTTTAATTCGATTGACGGGCGGTTTGCCGCCTCGTATAAGCGCTCTCGAAACAGCGGCCAGCAATGGTCGCCGTTTTGTTATTGGCGCTGGGCTTCGGCCTCTCGTCAATTCAAGCAACAAGAAACGCCTTTGTCCGTAGGTTTTGCCATCGGACAGGGTCCGAAACGAAAGCAAACTCCATGACAACCTTTTCGCAGAAGCCTGCGGATGTGGTGAAGAAGTGGGTGCTGATCGACGCCGAAGGTCTCGTCGTCGGCCGTCTCGCCACCATCGTCGCCAACATCCTCCGCGGCAAGCACAAGCCGACCTTCACGCCCCATGTCGACGACGGTGACAATGTCGTCATCATCAATGCCGAGAAAGTCGTCTTCACCGGCAAGAAGTACACCGACAAGATCTACTACTGGCACACCGGTCACCCCGGCGGCATCAAGGAGCGCACCGCGCGCCAGCTGATCGAGGGCCGTTTCCCCGAGCGCGTCCTGGAAAAGGCCGTTGAGCGCATGGTTCCGCGCGGTCCGCTCGGTCGTCGCCAGATGAAGAACCTCCGCGTCTATGCAGGCGCCGAGCATCCCCACACGGCCCAGCAGCCCGAGACGCTCGACGTCGGCGCGCTGAACGCCAAGAACAAGAGGGCCTGATATGGCTGAGCTTTCCTCGCTCGCAGAACTCGGCACGGTCGCCCAGACCGCACAGCCGGCCGCGCCTGTCTACGTCCAGAAGCTCGACAAGTCGGGCCGCGCCTATGCCACCGGCAAGCGCAAGGACGCCATCGCCCGCGTCTGGGTGAAGCCTGGCTCCGGCAAGATCACTGTCAACAACAAGGAATTCGGCGCTTACTTCGCGCGTCCGGTCCTGCAGATGATCCTCAACCAGCCGATCGTCGCGGCCAACCGCGTCGGCCAGTACGACATCATCGCCACCGTCATCGGCGGCGGCCTGTCGGGCCAGGCGGGCGCCGTGCGTCACGGCATCTCCAAGGCGCTGACCTACTACGAGCCGACACTGCGCGGCGTGCTCAAGAAGGGCGGCTTCCTGACCCGCGACAGCCGTACCGTCGAGCGCAAGAAGTACGGCAAGGCGAAGGCCCGCCGGTCCTTCCAGTTTTCCAAGCGCTAAGGCGCGCTTGGGGCCAAGTTCTCGAAGCGCTACCGCTTCATGCATACGAAAAGGCCGCCTCCGGGCGGCCTTTTTTATCGCGGGAGCGATTCTCCCTACGACGATCAAGTATCCGAGTGCCGAGCCGGCCGCATGAAAAGCGTCGCAGCGCCCGCGCCCAGCAGCATCAGCACCGCCGATGCGGTGAACGCTATCCGCATACCCGGCACGATGCCAAACGTCATCAGTGCGCCGAAAAGCGCCACGCCGATGGCTCCCGATGTCTGGCGGATGGAATTGAGGACACCGGATGCCACGCCCTCCATACCAGGCGGCGCCGAGGCAAGCACGGCGGTCGTCATGGCAGGCACAGCCAGGCCTGACCCAACCGTCATCACGAAAAGCCTCCACATCAGCGAAGCGTAGCTGGTATCCGCATCAACAGAAAACAGCAGCGCGTAGCCGAGAGCGCCGATGCACAGACCGACGATCAACGGCAATTTCACACCTTTTCTTGCCACCACCGGACCGGTGGCCATGTTGGAAAGAATGACCATTGCGAGAAACGGCGTAAATGCGGCTCCGGCAACCGCCGGCGAATAACCCTTCGTTTGCTGGAAATAGAAGCTCAACACGAAAATCATGCCGTAGGTCGTCAGATTGATTGCCAAGCCAACGAAATTGGCGACCGCAAAGGCGGGATCGGCAAACAGACCGAGAGGCAGGAGCGGCGCGGTACTGCGGCGCTCCACGGCAATAAAGGCTGCCCCGGTGACAGCGGCGACAAGAAACGCAGCCATTACCAGCGGCGACGCGAAGCCGCGAACACCGCCTTCGATGAAGGCGACGGTCAAGGCCAGCGGAGCCAGAATGGCTAACACCTGACCGGGAAGATCAAGCGGCGCCCCCTCGGGCTTGCGCGGTGTCTCCTGCAGGAACCGCAGTCCCAAAAGGATGGCAAACACGCCTATCGGCAGATTGATCAGGAAGATGCTGCGCCAGCCCAAGCTGTCGATCATGAAGCCGCCCAACGCCGGTCCGGCGGCAAGCGCGGCGCCTCCGGCTGCGGTCCATATGGAAACGCCGGTTGCTCGCAACGATGCGTTGCCACCGCTCGCGTGATTGAGCAGGACAAGCGAGCATGGCATCAGCATCGCCGCGCCGACGCCCTGGCCGACACGGGCTGCGATGAGCGTTGCCATTCCCTGCGCCAACCCGCAAGCCAGCGAGGCAAGCGTGAAGAGCGCCATGCCGACAGCGAAAATGCGGCGTGCACCGATCCGGTCGCCAAGCGCCCCCGCGGACATCAGCAATGAGGCAAAGGCCAAAGCATAGCCATCGACCACCCATTGGAGGCCGGCAACACCCGCACCAAACGACAAGCCGATGCGCATCAAGGCGATGTTGACGACCGAAATGTCGAGCTGGACGACGACAAAGCCGAGGCTGGTTATTGCCACAGCGAGGGCAAAGGACCGGGATTTTAAGGGGATGTCCATGACAGTGACTGGACCAGACCATGCGAAGCACCGCCGCACAAGGTCTGGTGGCCGGACTGCTGACATCACCCTTGTCCGAACGGCGCCACGTTTGCGCGACGCCAAATATCAGGCGTCACGGTCCAGCATGACAACGCTCAATTGATGCTGGCCGTGCTCGCGGGTTCCTGCGGGCGTTCGCCGTAGGGAACACGATAACCGTTTGCGTTCAGCCATTGAATGGCCGCATCGGGCTCGTCGGTCTGGATGATGGTGGCGCCGCGCTCGGCCCAGAACCCCCAGCTTTCGGCGGGCAGACTGGCGGAGACGGCCAGTTCGTCGCCCCGACCGCCAGCCAGGAATCCGCCGGGCTTGTTCACGATGGCGTAGGTGTCGGCCCAGATGTGCCAATTGCCGCGCACGGCGGCGGCGCGCATGCGAGTGGAAAACAGCGGGCCGCCGGTTTCGGTCAGGTTTGCAGCGCCATTGCGCCAGTTGATCATCTCGATGGCACTTGGCGCGAAGGTCCGGCTCACCTCCTCGACAAAGACATGATCGCGCACGGCATCGTCGGCGATGATGGGCATGAACAGGAAACCCCTGCCCGCCGCGCCCAGCGCTTTATCGACCTCATCGATCCGCCGCTTGTTCCAGAGGTTTTCCTTGACCACGGTCTGATCAGCCACCCCCAAGGAACGCGCCACCTCGATCATGCCCGGCAGGCTCGCGACATCGAGCTTGTTGTCGATGTTGACGAGAATTCTGTCCCTGGCAGCTTCGAGAAATTCGCGCAGCGTGGACACAGGCTCTTGCGTCGCCGTGCCCGTCCCCTCGACTACAAGCCGGCACGTTCGAAGTTCCGCGAGCGTGCGTTCGATCACCTCACCGCGGCATGTCGTAGTCCGGTCGAGCCAGCTGTCATGCATCACGACGAACTCGCCATCGGCGGAGCGGCGGACATCGACCTCGACCATTTCCGCCCCGGCGGCGATGGCGGCGTGCAGCGCGGCCAGCGAATTTTCCGCGTAACGCGTCTTGCCGGCCTGCAACCCGCCGGAGCGATGGGCAACGACCATGACATGGTCGCGCCATTGGTTGGCATTGCTGAACCGTTCGAGGATTTGCCCGGCACGCGTTTCGGCAGCATAGGCCGGAGAAAGAAAGCTCAGAAGGGCGCCCGCAACAGCACCCAGTCGCCTGCATCGCATGGGAATCGCTCCGCACCGAAACCTGTCGGCGCGGGAATAGGCGACGGCTGTGACGTGTGCGTGAACGAAGCCGGCTATGTGCGACCGGTACGGGCAAGGCTAGACACGGGCGAAAAAGAAAAAGGCTCCGGTTCAACCGGAGCCTTCGTTCTACAGAGGGATTTCAGGGGACGTCAGTTGGCCGCCTTCGCCTTGTCCTGCTCTTCCTTGAGCTTCTTGGCGAAGTCCTCGTTGTTCTTGGTGACGAAATCCTGAAGCTTCTTCTGGCGGTCCTCGATGTCGGACTGCTTCAGCGGCGGACCATCAAATGCGCCGGAAAAGCCCTGCAGGGAAACCTTGATCGGGTTCGGCTGGTTCTGGAAATTGATCGAAGTGAGGGTCAGATCCGAACCCTTCTTGAAGGAGGCGACGAGCTGGTCGGTCATTGGAACCTCAGCCACGCAGCGATCCGGGAAGCAGATGACATAGTCAAGCTTCTGAGCCTTGCCGCCGTCGATCTGGAGACCGATGCCGGGAGGAACCAGGCGGCCGGTCGGCACCGTAACCTGGAACACCTTGCGGTTCACCTTGCCGCGCAGGTCGATCAGGCTGATGCCGGTGACGAGCTGGCCATTGCCGGCGGTGGTGATGTTCTGGACGTTGCAGATGTCCACGTCTTCCTGCTTGCTGCAGGCCTTGAACCACCCTTGTGGCAATTGCTGCTGCTGTTGCTGGGCATTTGCCGCAGGCAGCGCCGCGCCGAGGAAGCCGATAACGCTCGCGGTCATGACCGACAGGCGATAAGCGTTTGTTCTCAGGCTCGTCATGTGGTGCATTTCCTCTCGATTGATGCCCAGGCAAGGTCAGGCCGTGTCACGAGCTAACTCTTGCCCAAATGAGGCAACAGAATGACTTTGGCGGGCGTGTTACACTGCCGGGCGTTTCGAATCCAGCCTTTCGCCTGCATTTCTTCACTGGGAAGGCGGTGGCGGGCACTCTAGTCTGGCATCCGAATCACTTGTCCATGAACGGAGGACGGTCGTGGACCGCGTTCTTTTTCTGCTGGCTGCAGCAGCCGCGCTTTTGCCGATGTCGGCGCAACCTGCCGCGGCTGACCCGAAACATGCGATCGCCATGCAGGGCGAGCCGGCCCTACCGGCCGGCTACACGCATTTCGACTATGCCAATCCGGATGCACCGAAAGGCGGTGCGATCACCTATTGCGTCGTCGGCACTTTCGACAATCTCAATCCGTTCATCATCAAGAGCCTGCGCACCACGGCGCGCGGCGTGATCGATACGCTGCTCGGCAATTTCGTCTTCGAGCCGCTGATGCAGCGCAATTACAACGAGCCGTTCAGCCTCTACGGGTTGCTGGCGAAATCGGCCGACATGAGCGAGGACCGCCGCTCGATTGAATTCCAGCTCGATCCCGAGGCAAAATGGTCGGACGGCGAGCCGGTCACGCCCGAGGACGTGCTGTTCACCTACGACGTCTACACCGAAAAGGGACGCCCACCCTACTCTGACCGGATGAAGAAAGTCGCCAAGCTGGAAAAGACCGGCGAGCACAGCGTGCGCTTCACCTTCAACGATCAGGCCGACCGGGAATTCCCGCTGATCATCGCCCAGACGCCGATCGTGCCGAAACACGCTTTCAGCATGGACACTTTTGACCAGACGACGCTGAAGCCGGTGATCGGCAGCGGCCCCTATGTCATCGACAAGGTGGCGCCAGGCGACCGGATCGTGTTCAAGCGCAACCCGGATTACTGGGGCAAGGACATCCCGTCCAAGCGCGGCTTCGACAATTACGACGAAATCACCATCCAGTATTTCCTCAACGCCAACTCCCAGTTCGAGGCGTTCAAGAAAGGTCTCTGCTCGGCCTATGCGGGCGCCGCCTATGCCGGCATGGGGCCGCTGCAGGCGGCGCGCGATTTCGACTTCCCGGCCGCCAGGAACGGCGACGTGATCGTCAAGGCCTTTCCGCTCGGCGTGCCGCCGGTGGCGACCGGCTTCCTGTTCAACACGCGGCTGAAGAAATTCTCCGATCCGGCCGTGCGGCGGGCGCTCGGCATGCTTTACGACTTCGAATGGGCGAACAAGAACCTGTTCGGCGGCAAGTTCACGCGAACCATGAGCTACTGGCAGGATTCGGAACTCTCGGCTCTTGGCCATCCCGCCAGCGAGAAAGAAAAGGCCCTGCTGGCGCCGTTCCCCGGCCGCGTGCCGGCGGATGTCATGGATGGAAGCTGGCATCCGCCGGAAACCGATGGTTCGGGCCAGGACCGCAAGGCGCTGAAGGCGGCCTTCGATATGCTGAAGGGCGCCGGCTACACGATCCGGGACGGCGTCATGCAGGACAAGGATGGCGAACCTTTCGCATTCGAAATCCTGACCGCCAGCCAGGAGGAGGAGCGGCTGGCCAGCCTCTACCAGCGCACGCTGGCCAAGCTCGGCATTGGCGTCACCATCCGCGCACTCGATGGCGACCAGATCCAGTCGCGCAAGCAGCGCTTCGATTTCGACGTGCTGATCGGCGCAACCGGCTTCACCAATTCGCTGTCCCCAGGCATCGAGCAGATCGGCCGCTGGGGCTCTTCCTCGGCGAAGGTCGAAGGGTCGTTCAACCTGGCCGCTGTCGCCGATCCGGCCATCGACGCGGCGATCCAGGCCATGCTGAATGCGCGCGGCAAGGAAGACTATGTCGCGGCCGTGCGGGTTCTGGACCGGCTGCTCATCTCCGGCGCCTATATGGTGCCCATGCAGCACAGCCCCGACCGATGGATGGCTTACTGGAACTACCTGGAACATCCGCAGAAGACGCCCATATTCAGCTATCAGCTGTCGGCGTGGTGGCGAAAGCCCAAGTAAGGAAAAGCCATGAGCGAAACGTCCTCCATCACCATTGATGTCGTCTCCGATGTCGTCTGCCCCTGGTGCTTCGTCGGCCACAAGCGGCTGGAGCGCGCGCTGAAACTGGCGCCCGATGTCGAGGCCGAAATCCGTTGGCGGCCTTTCCAGCTCGACCCGACAATCCCGCCAGAAGGAAAGGAACGGAAGGCCTATATGGCAGCAAAATTTCCGAACCAGGAACAGTTGCGGCAGTCGCACGCACAGCTCAGGTCGCTCGGCGAAGCGGAGGGAATATCCTTCGATTTCGATGCAATAGCAGTGTCGCCCAACACGCTCGACGCACACCGTGTCATCCGCTGGGCAGGCACGGCCGGCGAAGCGGTGCAGAGCCGGGTCGCCGATGAACTGTTCAGCCGCTACTTCGAGCGTGGTGAAAACACCGGCGACCGCGCCGTGCTGATCGACGCGGCGAAGGCCGCCGGAATGGACGCAGCCGTGGTCGAGACACTGTTGCCGACCGACACCGACGTGGAGGCGGTAAAGGCCGAGATCACCACGGCCTCGCGCATGGGCATTACCGGCGTGCCCTGTTTCGTCATCGAGAGCCGCTATGCGCTGATGGGCGCGCAGGATGCGGAGACGCTCGCCGACGCGATCCGGCAGATCGCCGGCGCGAAGGCGAGAGGGGAACTCGACGACGAGCCCGAGGCCGCGAAGCACTGACCTTCGGGGCTTTGGGACGCTGCGGGCTAACCCGCCAGCTTCGCGAGTTGCGTCATCACAACGGCAGAACCGGTCAACCGCTTTTCCGCGGTCGGCCAGTCGCGGGCGAACACGACGCTCTGGTCCGGCCTGATTTTGGCCAATGATCCCTGCTCGGCAATGAATTTGACCAGCGCCGCCGGATTGGCGAATTCCTTCTTGCGGAACTGGATGACGACGCCCTTCGGCCCGGCGTCCAGTTTCTCGACATTCACCTTGCGGCAAAGAATCTTGATAAAGACGATCTTGAGCAGATGCTTCACCTCGTCCGGCAGCGGGCCGAAGCGGTCGATCATCTCGGCGCCGAAGGCGTCGATCTCCTCCGTCGATTCCAGATCGCCGAGGCGGCGGTACAGCGCCAGCCTCAGTTGCAGGTCGGCTACGTAGCTTTCGGGGATCATGACGGCGGTGCCGATGGCGATCTGCGGCGACCAGCCTGAATCGGCAGACTCGCCGGTATCGCGCACTTCGGCAACCGCCTCTTCCAGCATCTGCTGGTAAAGCTCGAAGCCGACTTCCTTGATGTGGCCCGACTGCTCTTCGCCGAGAAGGTTGCCGGCGCCGCGTATGTCGAGGTCATGGCTGGCAAGCTGGAAACCGGCGCCCAGCGTATCCAGCGACTGCAAGACCTTCAGCCTGCGATCAGCGGTGTCGGTGAGCTTCTTGTTGGCCGGCAGCGTGAACAGGGCGTAGGCGCGCACCTTGGAGCGGCCGACGCGACCGCGGAGCTGATAGAGCTGCGCCAGGCCGAACATGTCGGCGCGATGTACGATAAGCGTATTCGCGGTCGGGATATCGAGCCCGGATTCGACGATGGTCGTCGACAGCAGTACATCGTACTGGCCGTCATAGAAGGCGTTCATGATGTCGTCGAGCTCGCCGGGGGGCATCTGGCCATGCGCCACGGCGACTTTCAGCTCCGGCACGGATTCCTTCAGGAATTCATGGATATCCGCCAGATCGCTGATACGCGGCACGACATAGAACGAGTGGCCGCCGCGATAGCGCTCGCGCAGCAGCGTCTCGCGGATCACCAGCGGATCGAAGGGCGAGATGAAGGTGCGCACCGCCATGCGGTCCACCGGCGGCCTGGCGATCAGCGACAGCTCCCGCACGCCGGTCAGCGCCAGCTGCAGCGTGCGTGGGATTGGCGTGGCTGAAAGGGTCAGCACATGGACGTCGCTCTTGAGTTCCTTCAGCCGCTCCTTGTGCTTGACGCCGAAATGCTGCTCCTCGTCGATGATCAACAGGCCAAGATTCTTGAAAGAGATCGAAGCGCCCAGAAGCGCGTGGGTGCCGACGACGATATCGACCGTGCCGTCGGCGATGCCCTTTTTGGTTTCCGCCAACTCCTTGGCGCCGACCAATCGCGAGGCTTGGCGCACCCGCACCGGCAGGCCGGAAAAGCGCTGCGAGAATGTCTTGAAATGCTGCCGCGACAGCAGAGTGGTCGGCACGACGACGGCGACCTGAAATCCTTCCATGGCAGCAATGAAGGCGGCGCGCAGCGCAACTTCGGTCTTGCCGAATCCGACATCGCCGCAGATCAAACGATCCATCGGGCGGCCTGCCGAAAGATCCTCGGCCACGGCATCGATGGCGCTTTGCTGGTCGTCTGTTTCCTCATAGGGGAACCGCGCGGAAAATTCCCCATACAGGCCGTCCTGCGGCACCAGTGTCGGCGCGGCGCGCATCTGCCGTTCGGCGGCGATGCGGATCAGTTGCCCAGCCATTTCGAGCAAGCGCTTTTTCAGCCGCGCCTTGCGTGACTGCCAGGCGCCGCCGCCCAGCTTGTCGAGCGTGGCCTCGGCCGAATCCGAGCCGTAACGCGACAGAAGCTCGATGTTCTCGACCGGCAGGAAGAGCCGGCCATCGTTGGCGTAGTGAATTTCAAGGCAGTCATGCGGCGCACCCGCCGCCTCGATCGTCTTCAGCCCGATGAAACGGCCGATGCCATGATCGGCATGAACGACGATATCGCCGGCCGACAGCGACGACGCCTCGGCGATGAAATCGGCGGCGCGCTTCTTGCGCTTGGAACGCCGCACCAGGCGGTCGCCCAAAATATCCTGCTCGGCGACGACGACCAATTCGTCGGTCTCGAAGCCGGATTCCAGCGGCAGCACGGCCAGCGCCGCCTGACCGGCATCGAGCTTGCCGGCTTCGGCCAAAGTGCCGATCTGCTTGAAATTGCCGAGATTGTGCTCGGCCAGAATCTGGCTCAGCCGATCCAGCGAGCCCTCGGTCCAGCCGGCGACCATGACGCGCCTGCGGGCCGCGCGCTGATCGACGATATGCTTGACCGCCACGTCGAAGACGTTGGCCTTCGGATCGGCCCGCTCCTCAACGAACGTCCTGCCGGCCCTTGAACCGGCGTGGAGCACCTTGCGGCCGCCGGCATCAGGCGCGGCGAACGGGGTGAACTCGACCGCGAGGCCGTCGGCAGCGGCCGCTTTCACCTCGTCCGGCGAAAGGTAGAGAAGCTGCGGCGGCACCGGCTTGTAGGGCACCGCTTCCTTCAGCGTACCCTCGGTCATCTTCCGGCGCGCATCGTAGTGATCGAGGATCAGCGTGTGGCGCTCGTCGAGCGCTTCGTGCGCGAGATGGTCGAACACCAGAGGCACGCCGGGCAGGTAGTCGAACACGGTTTCGAGCCGCTCGTAAAAGAAGGGCAGCCAGTGCTCCATGCCGGCGAAGCGGCGGCCTTCGCTGACCGCCGCGTACAGACCATCATCGCGCGACGGCGCGCCAAACGCTTCGATATAGGCGCGACGGAAGCGGCTGATCGTCTCCGGCGTCAGCGCAACCTCGCTCATGGCTTGCAAGATCATGGCGTTGCGCTGGCCGGTGGTGCGCTGGCTGGCGACATCGAAGGCGCGGATCGTTTCCAGCGTGTCGCCGAAGAAATCGAGCCGAAGCGCCTCTTCAGCGCCGGGCGCGTAGAGATCGAGGATGCCGCCGCGCACCGCGAATTCGCCGACTCCGCGCACTGTCGGCACCCGCTCGAAGCCGGACATCTCCAGCCTCGCGACCAACTGGTTCATGTCGATCTGGTTGCCTGGTTTGGCGCGAAACGTGTGCGCCTCGATCAGGTCGGCCGGCGGAATACGCTGCAGCAGCGCGTTGACGGTTGTCAGCACCACGGCGCGGTGCGGCTTCTTCGCCAGCGCGATGATGCCTGCCAGCGCATCGAGACGGCGCGACGCCGCGTCCGATCCGGGCGAAACCCGATCGTAAGGCAAGCAATCCCAGGCGGGCAGTTCAAGCACCGGCAGGTCGGGCGCGGCAAACGCGAGAGCCTCGACAATCGCCGGCAGACGCTGGCCATCGCGCGCAATGAAGATCAGCGGTGCGTTCGGCGCCATCTCCGCCGCGGCCCGCGCAAGCGCGAACGCCTCATAGCCGTCGGCCACGCCATCGACGATGAAGGAACCGGTGCCGCCTTTCGGCAGGCCGATGTCTGGAATGAGGCTCATGCGGGCTTTTCAGAACTTCATCGAATGGCGCGAGGCCAGTATCTTTCGCAGGACCGGACAATCCATATCCGCCGGCGCCTGCTTTTCACCGGTGACGATGGGAAGGAACTCGGTGTCGGGAATGTCGAGAAGACTTTCATATTGGTCGATCTCGTCATCGGTCAAGGATGCCATTTCCCGGTCCGCGAACTGGCCGAGAACGAGGTCCATCTCGCGCATGCCGCGATGCCAGGAGCGAAACAGAAGTTTCTTGCGGCGAGCGTCCATCTTTTCGTCAGCCAGGTCCGCATCAGATCGCATCGTCTCGGTCATCGCCGCGTTCCTTTTTTCAAGGTCGCGCATATAGCGTGGATAGAGTGTGGTGTCAGCCTGACAAGGTGAGTCTTAACCCTTAATCTAGAGCGATGCTTATCTGTTCTGTGGCCCCCCTCACCCGGCCTGCGCTTCGCTCGGCCACCCTCTCCCTGTCGGGGAGAGGAAATTCGACGGCGCCGCGCTTCACCCTCACCCTCCCCGACACTATGCAACGACCCTCTCCACAAGAGAGAGGGTGAAGCCATGCGCCCCTCCCTGCTCGATCCGCTGTTCGCGCCGATCACCTCATTGGCCGGGGTCGGCCCCAAGGTCGCGACGCTGATCGAGCGCGTGCTGCCGGCAGACCTCGGCGACCGAGATGCGCGCGCGGGCGACCTGCTTTTCGTGTTGCCCCATTCCGTCATCGACCGCCGCAACCGGCCCGGCATCGCCGGCGCGGCGGAGGGCGCCATCGTCACGCTGGAGGTGCGCATCGACCGGCATCAGCCGCCGCCGCGCGGCAACCGGTCGGTGCCCTACCGGGTCTATGCGCATGATGACACCGGCGAGATCGCGCTGACCTTCTTCCACGCCCATGCCGCCTATCTCGAAAAGGCGATGCCGGAGGGCGAGCACGTCTTGGTTTCCGGCCGCATGGAATGGTTCAACGGCCGGCCAAGCATGGTGCATCCCGACCATATCGTGCTCGCCAGTGAGGCCGACACCCTGCCGCCCGTCGAGCCGGTCTATCCGATGACGGCAGGGCTCTCGGCCAAGGTGCTGCGCCGCGCCATTGGCCAGGCCCTGGAGCGCGTACCGCCCCTGCCCGAATGGCTCGACACCGCTTTTCTGCGCCGCAACACATTCCCCACCTTTGGGGACGCGCTCGGACGCCTGCACAATCCTGAAAATCCAACCGACACGATGCCGGAGAATTCTGCGTGGCGCAGGCTCGCCTATGACGAGTTTCTTGCCAGCCAATTGTCGCTGGCGCTGGTCCGCGCGCGCGTGCGGCGGCTGGCAGGCCGCCCGCTGGTCGGCGACGACCGGATCGTTGCCCGGCTGCGCGCTGCCCTGCCCTATTCGCTGACCGGTTCGCAGGAAACGGCATTGGCCGAAATCCTTGCCGATCTCACGGAACCGGACCGGATGCTCAGGCTGTTGCAGGGCGACGTCGGTTCGGGAAAAACCGTCGTGGCCCTGCTTGCCATGGGCCGAGCGGTCGAAGCGGGCGGACAGGCCGCACTCATGGCGCCGACGGAAATCCTCGCCCGCCAGCACTTCGCGACCATTGCGCCGCTGGCCGAGCATGCCGGGCTGCGCATCGCCATCCTCACCGGCCGCGAAAAGGGACGCGAGCGCAGTGAAACGCTGGCACGCCTCGCTGACGGCACGATCGACATCGTCATCGGCACGCACGCATTGTTCCAGGAGGCCGTGACCTTCAAGCGGCTCGTCTTCGCCGTGGTCGATGAGCAGCATCGCTTCGGCGTGCATCAGCGGCTCGCCATCACCGCCAAGGGCGACGCGCCGGACATGCTGGTGATGACGGCGACGCCGATTCCGCGCACGCTGGTGCTGACGGCTTTCGGCGACATGGACGTTTCCAAGCTGACCGAGAAGCCGGCCGGGCGGCAGCCCATCCGCACCGTCACCCTGCCATTGGAACGGCTGGACGAATTGATCCGGCGGATGAAGGACGCTGTCGCCGACGGGCAGAAGATCTACTGGATCTGTCCGCTGGTCGAGGAATCGGAAGAGGTCAAGCTGATGTCGGCCGAGGACCGCTTCGCTTCGCTGAAGCCGGTGTTCGGGCAGCGGATGGGGCTTGTCCACGGGCGCATGAAGGGCGCCGAGAAGGACGAGGCGATGCGCGCCTTCAAGGACGGCGAAACAAGCGTGCTGATCGCCACGACCGTCATCGAAGTGGGCGTCGACGTGCCTGACGCCACCATTATCGTCATCGAACATGCGGAGCGGTTCGGCCTCGCGCAGCTTCACCAGTTGCGCGGGCGCGTCGGGCGCGGCTCGAAGCCGTCATCCTGCGTGCTGCTCTACAAGGATCCGCTGGGTGAAACCGCCAAGCGCCGGCTGTCCGTGTTGCGCGAGACCGAGGACGGCTTTCTTATCGCCGAGGAGGATCTGAAGCTTCGCGGCGAAGGCGAGTTGCTGGGCACCCGCCAGTCCGGCACACCTGGCTTCCAGGTGGCGCGCATCGAATTCCACGCTGATCTTCTGGAAACCGCGCGCGACGATGCAAGGCTCATCCTGTCGCGCGATCCGGACCTGCAGTCCGAACGCGGACAGGCGCTGCGGCTGCTGCTCTATTTGTTCGGCAAGGACGACGCGGTGCGCCTTTTGCGCGCTGGCTGAGATTTCGGTTTGGCCGCCGATTGGGGCAACGTTCCCATCGGCGGATTGCCGATTTCGACGGCGATACCGCTCGGCACGACGATCTTCTTCTTGATCTCGGGGGCGACCAGACCCGCCGACACGATGAGCCGGGCCGCCTCCTCGATCGACATGTCCAACGCGATGATTTCCGATTTGCGCACATACATCAGGAAGCCGGTCGTCGGATTGGGCGCGCAGGGCATGAACACGGCAATCAGCGGATCGCCTTGCTTGTCGAGCTTCTGGCCGATCTCGGTGTCCTTTTCGCCGGTCACGAAGACCAGCGACCAGACATCCTTGCGCGGATACTCGACCATGCCGACCTGGCGAAACATGTCGCCCTTGTTCGACAGCACGGTCTGAAATATCTGCTTCAGCGAGCCGTATATGCCGCGCACCAGCGGCATGCGGCCCAGAAGCCGCTCACCGAAGGCGACCACGGCGCGGCCGGCGATGTTGGCGGTGAGGAAGCCGATCAGCGTGATCAGCACCAGCGCCACGATCAGGCCGAACCCCGGCAACTGGAACGAAAGGTAGGTTTCAGGGCTGTATCGCGCTGGAATGTATGGCTTCACCCAGGAATCCACCCAGCGGATGAACGACCAGGCGATATAGAGCGTGATGGCCAGCGGCGCGCAGACGATGAAGCCTGTCAGGAAATAGTTCCTGAGCCGGGTCATGCCGGAAATCCTGATCGTGTCTGACATGGCCCGCCGTCATTCATTGCAGCGCAGCATAGGCGAGCGCCTGACGGTTTGGAACCGGGAAGTTGCCACAGGTGACGCAGATGTGAGATGCGCGGCGGTGACGCGCTCCAAAATCCGACCGGTGTGTTCCGATGTGACGGCCCTACTCGACCGTCACCGATTTCGCCAGATTGCGGGGCTGGTCAACGTCCGTGCCCATGAACACGGCGGTGAAGTAGGCCAGCATCTGGATCGGCAGCGCATAGATGATCGGCGCGATGATTTCCGGCACGTCGGGCAGCACGATGGTCTCCA
The DNA here is from genome assembly GCF_031457045.1 of Mesorhizobium sp. BE184. Classification (NCBI taxonomy): domain Bacteria; kingdom Pseudomonadati; phylum Pseudomonadota; class Alphaproteobacteria; order Hyphomicrobiales; family Phyllobacteriaceae; genus Mesorhizobium; species Mesorhizobium sp. BE184. Next base: position 548,122 of record NZ_JAVDVU010000001.1, on the reverse strand, counting down.
TCGTGTCGATGCTGGCGGCGGCCGCGCCCTTGCGGTCGGTGATCAGGATGATCTTGCCCCCGCGCGCCGCCACTTCCTGCATGTTGGAGACGGTCTTTTCGAAAATGCGGTCATGCGGCGCGATGACAATCACCGGCATATTTTCGTCGATAAGGGCGATCGGGCCATGCTTGAGTTCGCCGGCGGCATAGCCTTCGGCGTGGATATAGGAGATTTCCTTAAGCTTCAGCGCACCTTCCATGGCCAGCGGGTAATTGGTGTCGCGGCCAAGATAGAGAACATGCTTGTAGTGTGCGAGCTCGCGCGCGACCTTCTCGATCTGCTGGTCGAGCTTCAGCACCTGGGTGGCAAAGCGCGGCGCTTCGGCAAGCTGGCGGACCAGCAGCTTTTCCTCTTCCGCCGAAATGGTGCCGCGAGCCTCCGCCGCGCGAATGGCGAGCGCCGCCAGCACAGAAAGCTGGCAGGTGAAGGCTTTTGTCGAGGCGACGCCGATCTCGGGACCGGCAAGCGTCGGGAGCGTGACGTCGGATTCCCGCGCGATGGTCGATTCGCGCACGTTGACGATTGCGCCGATCGGCAAGCCTTCCTTGCGGCAGTACCGCAGCGAGGCGAGCGTGTCGGCCGTTTCGCCGGATTGCGAAATGAAGATCGCGGCGCTGTCCTTTGACAGCGGCATTTCGCGGTAGCGGAATTCGGAGGCGATATCGATGTCCACCGGCAGACGGGCGAAGCGCTCGAACCAGTATTTGCCGACAAGGCCGCTCAGATAGGCGGTGCCACAGGCGGAAATCGCCAGGCGGTCGAGCTTGGCGAAGTCGAAAGGCAGGTCGAGCGGCTTGGAACGCCCATTGGCGAAGTCGAGATAATGCGCCAGTGTATGGGAGATCACTTCCGGCTGCTCATGGATTTCCTTTTCCATGAAGTGCCTGTGGTTGCCCTTGTCGACCATGAAGCTGGTGCCGAGCGATTGCTGGCGCTTGCGGTCGACCGTGTTGCCATCCATGTCGAAGATGGAAATCTCGTTGCGGCGGATCACCGCCCAGTCGCCGTCTTCCAGATAGGTGATGGAATTGGTGAACGGCGCCAGCGCTATGGCGTCGGAGCCAAGGAACATTTCGCCTTCTCCATGGCCGACCGCAAGTGGCGGTCCGTTGCGGGCGCCGACAATCAAGTCCTCGTCGCTCTTGAACATGATGGCGAGCGCGAAGGCGCCTTGCAGCCGCTTCAGCGCACTATGCGCCGCCGCCACCGGCTCGGCTCCAGCGGCCAGTTCCCGGGCGATGAGATGGGCGACGACTTCGGTGTCTGTCTGCGAGGAGAAGGTGTAGCCGTCGGCGATCAGTTCCTGGCGCAGTTCAGCGAAGTTCTCGATAATGCCGTTGTGGACAATGGCGACGCCGTTGGAGAAATGCGGATGCGCGTTGGTTTCGTTCGGCACGCCGTGGGTAGCCCAGCGGGTGTGACCGATGCCGATCAGGCCGTCGAGCGGCTCGTCCTTCAACCGGCGCTCGAGATTGACCAGCTTGCCCTCGGCGCGGCGGCGCGCCAGTTCGCCATGTTCGATGGTCGCGACCCCGGCGGAATCGTAGCCGCGGTACTCCAGCCGCTTGAGCGCATCGACGATGAGAGGCGCCACCGGCGTGTGCCCGACAATTCCAACTATGCCGCACATGATCGCTTGTCCGTTTCGTTCCCTGATGCCGGCTATGTAGAAAATAGCCGGCCACCGTAAAAATCACTTTGCGTTTCGCCTCATATCAGCGGGCGTCGGCGTGGCCGCACTATGGCAGGCGGCTCGCGAAGTCCAGCCTGACGCATTATTTCTTCGCCGCAGCGGCGCGGCGCTCGCGCAATTCCCTCGCCTTTCCCGGCAACGTCTTCTGCCGCGCACGGCCGAAGGCCAGCGCATCGTCGGGGACGTTCTCGGTGATGACGCTACCGGAGGCGACATAGCCGCCGTCACCGATAGAAACCGGTGCGACCAGCGAGGAATTGGAGCCGATGAACGCGCCCTTGCCAATGTCGGTGACGAATTTCGAATAGCCGTCATAGTTGCAGGTGATGGTGCCGGCGCCGATGTTGGCCCCCGCGCCGATGCGGGCGTCGCCGATATAGGTGAGATGGTTGACCTTGGCGCCTTCCTCGATTTTCGCGTTCTTGACTTCACAGAAATTCCCGACCTTGGCTTTGGTCGATAAATCGGCGCCCGGGCGCAGCCGGGCGAAAGGTCCGATGTCGCAGCCGCGGGCAACGGTCGCACCCTCCAGATGGCTGAAGGCATGGATTTTTGCTCCTTCCGCTATCGTGACGCCGGGTCCAAACCAGACATTCGGTTCGACCAGCGTATCGGCGCCGATCTGCGTATCGTGCGAGAAATACACGGTCTCCGGCGCGATCAGGGTAACGCCGTCCAGCATCGCCTGGCGGCGCCGGCGCGCCTGCCATATCGCTTCCGCTTCGGCGAGTTCCGCCCGGTTGTTAATACCGAGCGCACTTTCGAAGGAGGTTTCGGTCGCCACGACCGACATGCCCTGCCCGCCGGCGATCTCGACGATATCGGTCAGGTAGTATTCGCCCTTGGCGTTCTTGTTGCCGACAGCATCCAGCAAGGCCAGCGCCTCCCGGCCGGCGACGGCCATCATGCCGCTGTTACAGAAGGTGATCTTCTTCTCCTCGTCGCTGCAATCCTTGTCCTCGCGGATGGCCAGAAGCTTGCCGTCCTTTTCGATGAGGCGGCCATAGCCGGCAGGATTGTCGGTGCGGAAGCCGATGACCACGACTGCGGCGCCTTCGGCGAGCTTTAACCTTGCCACTGTCAACGCGGCGGGATCGATCAGCGGCGTGTCGCCGAAGATAACCAGAACGTCGTCATAGCCTTGGGAAATGGCATCGCGGGCAGCAAGCACGGCGTTGGCGGTGCCGAGGCGCTTTTCCTGCATGAAGATATTCGCGCCGGGCGCGAATTTTTCCGCTGCCTTGCGCATCTCTTCCGCGCCATGGCCGACCACCAGCGCCAGATCGCCGGCGCCCGCGGTTTCGGTGGCCTTCACGACATGACCGACAAGGGGCAACCCTGCCAGTTTGTGAAGCACTTTCGGCAGCGCGCTCTTCATGCGCGTGCCTTCACCGGCGGCGAGGATGATGGAAAGGCAGGTGCGTTGGCTCATGGAAACAGACACCACAACAAATGAGGAATCGCGGACTTCAAGAACGGCCGCGTTCTAGCATTGCTTCGCAACGGCTCCAATGTTTCCATTCCGATGCGCGCAAAGTGTGGCTGACAGTCGCGCCTGGCGGAACTAGCCCAGCCGGCCCAGCACCGGAAAGGTCTCGAGCAGCCAGTAGGAGACGGTCTGCACGCCACCGGTAAGGAAAAAAACGCCGGCGACCACGAGCAGCGCGCCGATCGCCTTTTCGACGCGGCCAAGATGGACGCGGAATTTTCCGAGGAAGCGCATGAACGCTCCGGAGAAGAGAGCGGCGATCAGGAACGGAATGCCAAGGCCAAGTGAGTAGGCGGCCAACAGCAGCGCCCCCTCGCCCACGGTTTCGCGGCCGCCGGCAAGGGTCAGGATCGGCCCCAGCACCGGTCCGATACAGGGTGTCCATCCAAAGGCGAAGGCAAGGCCCATGACATAAGCGGCGACCGTGCTGGCCGGCTTGCCCTCGGCCTGGAACCGCGCCTCCCGCGACAGAAGCGGGATACGCAGGATGCCGAGGAAATTCAGGCCCATGAGGATGATGAGCACGCCGGCGGCCATCGCCAGCGGTTCTTGCCACATGCGCAGCAGACGTCCGATCGTGGAAGCACCGGCGCCCAGCGCCACGAAGACGGTGGAGAAGCCGAGCACGAAAGCGAGCGAAGAATAAAGCAGCGCCCGGCGCGCGCCGGATTTGGCGGCAATCCCGGCGTCGCCGCGGAAGTCATCCACGGAAACGCCAGCCATGTAGCACAGATAGGGCGGGACAAGCGGCAGCACACAGGGCGACAGGAACGAAAGCGCCCCGGCCCCGATGGCGCTGATGTAACCGACGTCCAATGCCATGCCTCAGAATGCCCCCGTCATCATGCGGCGTCGATATAGCCGCGGCATGGGGCGTTCTCCAATCACCATTTCGTGGCGACCTCATACAAGGGCATTGCGAAGAGGCAGTGTCCGGGAAGAAATCCGTTCACCCCGTCGTTAATGCATAGAAGCGGCGCGTTGCCAGCCGCTTTTCATTCGAAAGGGAGAGTTTCCATGAAATCGATCGTTTTCGCCATCGCCGGACTGATGCTCGGCACCACGGCTTCGTTTGCTGCCGACGCCTGGAAAGAAGCCGAGGTGAACGGAGCAAAAATCTATACCGATGCCAGCGGCATGACACTTTATACATTCGACAACGACAAGGATGGCGTGTCGAACTGCTACGACAAATGCGCCACCAACTGGCCACCGCTCAAGGCTGAAGCCGACGCCAAGGCGGAAGGCGGATGGACCGTCGTCGAGCGCAAGGACGGCACCAGGATGTGGGCTTATGACGGCAAGCCGCTCTACACATTCATCAAGGACAAGAAGGCAGGCGACGTGACCGGAGACGGTGTCAACGGCGTCTGGCATATCGCCAAGCCGGAATAATACGGCCAGGCCAAAAATAACAAGCATTGACCCTGTGCCGGCGGCCGGCGACGCATCCAGCCGCCGGTCAACTGTTGCGTCGTACGGCCTTGATCTCGCTCCCCGGCGAAGAATTCTCCCGGATACGGGTCGGTCGTTCGCCACGGATAATGTCGCTGGCTTCGACGTAAGCCATCTCGATCAGGTAGGCGAGCATATCGCAGCGTTCGGCTTCCGCCATGGTGCGAAGCTGGCCAAGCATGGACTGCATATAGTCGAGGGTTTCCGTCCGTTTTTTTGTATAGACCTGCCTCATCTGAACACTTTCCCGCCTTTCCGGAACGCGTCAGCGCTGCCGGACCTTGCCGATATTTCCTCGAATCGACCTGCATTGTTTGGGTAGCTCGATGACAATAGCTACTATATCTTAAATTGCAAGTTTTTTACATATACACCCTATGGTTGCATGGCTGGACGCTGACAGATTTGGGCCTGCCTCTTGACCGGATCGAAAAGCACGGCCATTTGACGGACCACTTGAACGTGATTTCGTTGCGGGCAGCGCAAGTTCTTCTGCGAATCACCAGCCAGATACGAGCAATCATGGAAGTCGTCGTCGTCGAATCGCCGGCAAAAGCGAAGACAATCAACAAATATCTCGGTCGGAACTATAAGGTTCTGGCTTCCTTCGGCCATGTAAGAGATCTGCCGGCCAAGGACGGCTCGGTGCGGCCGGACGACGATTTCTCCATGTCCTGGGCGGTCGACACTGCGTCGAGCAAGCGCCTGGCCGACATCGCCAAAGCGGTGAAGGACGCCGACGGGCTCATTCTCGCCACCGATCCGGACCGCGAGGGTGAAGCCATTTCCTGGCACGTGCTCGAGGTTTTGAAGCAGAAGCGCGTGCTCAAGGACAAACCGGTCAGCCGCGTTGTCTTCAACGCCATCACCAAGCAGTCGGTGCTGGACGCGATGGCCAATCCGCGCGAAATCGACGCGCCGCTGGTCGATGCCTATCTGGCGCGCCGGGCCCTCGACTACCTGGTCGGCTTCACTCTTTCACCGGTGCTTTGGCGCAAGCTGCCGGGTGCCCGGTCCGCCGGGCGCGTTCAATCGGTGGCGCTGCGGCTGGTCTGCGATCGGGAAGCGGAGATCGAACGCTTCATCCGCGAGGAATACTGGAACATCGCCGCCATTCTCGACACGCCGCGCAAGGACAATTTCGAGGCCCGGCTGACTGCCTATGAAGGCAAGAAGCTGCAGAAGCTCGACATCAAGAACAAGGCGCAGGCCGACGACATCAAGGCGATGCTGGAAGGCGCAAGTTTCCGCGCGCTTTCGGTCGAGGCCAAGCCGACCAAACGCAATCCCGGCCCTCCCTTCACCACCTCCACCCTGCAGCAGGCCGCATCCTCGCGAATGGGCTTCTCGGCCAGCCGCACCATGCAGGTGGCGCAGAGACTGTATGAAGGCCTCGATATCGGCGGCGAGACTGCCGGCCTCATCACCTACATGCGTACCGACGGCGTGCAGATGGCGCCCGAGGCCATTTCGGCGGCCCGTGACGCGATCAAGAAGGAATTCGGCCCAAATTATTTGCCGGAAAAGCCCCGCTATTATACCGCCAAGGCCAAGAACGCACAGGAAGCGCACGAGGCGATCCGCCCAACGGACTTCTTCCGCACCCCGGCATCGGTCAGGCAATATCTGGATGCCGACCAGGCGCGGCTCTACGAGCTGGTCTGGAAGCGCGCCATCGCCAGCCAGATGAACGCGGCTGAGATCGAGCGCACCACCGTCGAGATCGAAGCCGTCAATGGCGGGCGTTCGGCCGCGCTGAGGGCGGTTGGCTCCGTGACGCGGTTCGACGGCTTCATCGCCGCCTACACCGACCAGCGCGAGGACGATAGCGAAGACGAGGAGAACCGCCGCCTGCCGGAAATCCGTTCGGGCGAAACGCTGGCGCGCGAAGCGATCAACGCCACGCAGCATACGACCGAGCCGCCGCCGCGCTATTCCGAGGCCTCGCTCATCAAGAAACTGGAAGAGCTCGGCATCGGCCGGCCTTCGACCTATGCGGCGACACTGAAGACGCTGGAAGACCGCGAATATGTCGTGATCGACAAACGCCGGCTGGTGCCCGAGGCCAAGGGCCGGCTTGTGATCGCCTTCCTCGAGAGCTTCTTCGAAAAATATGTCGAGTACGACTTCACCGCCTCGCTGGAAGAAAAGCTGGACGAGATTTCCGACGGCAAGCTCGCCTGGAAGGATGTGCTGCGCGACTTCTGGAAGGATTTTTCGGCTTCGGTCGACGACATCAAGGAACTGCGCGTTACCGATGTGCTCGACGCGCTGAACGAAGAACTGGCGCCACTGGTATTCCCGACACGGGAAGACGGTTCGGACCCGCGCATCTGCCCCAAATGCGGCACCGGCAATTTGTCGCTGAAACTCGGAAAGTATGGCGCGTTCGTCGGCTGCTCGAACTATCCCGAATGCGGCTACACACGCCAGCTCGGCGGCGATGCCAACGGCAATGGTGAAAACGCCGGCGCCGAGGACGGCACGAAGGTTCTGGGCAAGGACCCGTACACGAGCGAGGAGATCACCCTGCGCTCCGGCCGGTTCGGTCCCTACGTCCAGCGTGGCGATGGCAAGGAAGCCAAGAGGTCGAGCCTGCCGAAGGGGTGGACGCCGGCCAGCATAGACCACGAGAAAGCGCTGGCTCTGCTGGCCCTGCCCCGCGATGTCGGCAAACACCCGGAGTCGGCCAAGATGATCTCCGCCGGACTCGGGCGCTATGGGCCGTTCGTGCTGCATGATGGCACCTACGCCAATCTGGAATCCATCGAGGACGTGTTCTCGATCGGCCTCAATCGCGCCGTCTCGGTGATCGCCGAGAAGCAGGCCAAGGGTCGGGGTGGACGCAATGGCGGAACGCCGGCGGCCCTGAAGGATCTCGGCGAGCATCCGGATGGCGGCGGCAAGATTACCGTGCGGGATGGCAAATACGGCCCCTATGTCAACTGGGGCAAGGTCAACGCCACGCTGCCCAAGGGCAAGGAACCACAGTCGGTGTCGCTCGATGAGGCCATAGCCCTCATTGCCGAGCGGGAAGCCAAGGGTGGCGGCAAGAAGCCGGCTCGCAAAGCCTCCGCTGCCAAGAAGCCAGCCGCGAAGAAGCCTGCGGCCAAGAAGGCCGCTGCAAAGAAAAAGGGCTAGGTCCTTGGCGCGCAGGATTTCCGGAAAAAGCAACCGCGATCCGCGCGCCGCCGATACCCGCCGCGGCGCTCAGGACACTTACCGCCCGTCGCGTGACGAAATCCTCCGCTACATTGCCGAGAACCCCGACAGGTCCGGCAAGCGCGACATCGCCAAGGCGTTTTCCCTGCGCGGCGACGACCGCATCTGGCTCAAGGACCTGTTGCGCGACCTTGCTGACGAAGGCCTGCTGGAGAAAAGCCGTAAACGGCATGTCCGCGCCGGCGCCCTGCCCCATGTCACTGTGCTGGACGTTTTCGGCCGCGATCCGGACGGCGGACTGCTGGCACGGCCGGCAGAATACAAGGGCGACAATCCACCGATCGTGGCGATCCGCGTTTCGCGCAGCGGTCCCGCCCCCGGCATCGGCGCCCGCGTGCTGGCGAAGACCTTTCCCACTGATGATCCGGACGGCCCCGCCTATACCGCCCGGATCATGAAAATATTCGAGAAGCGCGACGAGGCGGTTCTCGGTGTTTTCCGCGTGCTTCAGGACGGCAGCTTTCGCATCGAGCCGGTCGAGCGGCGACAGCCCGAACTGATCGTCGACAAGGAATTCCAGAACGGCGCGAAAAACGGCGACCTCGTCGAGGTCGAGCCGGCACGCGCCGGCAAATATGGCCTGCCACGCGCCAGGGTCCTGTCGGTTCTGGGATCGCTGACCAGCGAGAAGGCGGTCTCCATGATCGCCATTCATGCGCACGACATCCCTCACATCTTTCCGCCCGAGGTGCTGGCCGAGTCGGAAGCGCTGAAACCCGTCACACTGGACGGCCGCGAGGACTGGCGCGAGCTGCCGCTCGTCACCATTGATCCCGCCGACGCCAAGGACCATGACGACGCCGTCTTCGCCCTGCCCGACGCGGACGAGAAGAACCGCGGCGGTGTCATTGTCACCGTCGCGATCGCCGATGTTTCCGCCTATGTGCGGCCAAACTCCGCGCTGGACCGCGAAGCGCTCAAGCGCGGCAATTCGGTCTATTTCCCCGATCGCGTCGTGCCGATGCTGCCGGAGCGCATCTCGAACAACCTCTGCTCGCTGCGCGAGGGTGAGGACCGGCCGGCCATGGCCGTGCGCATGACGTTCTCTGCGGAGGGCCGCAAGCTGCGCCACACATTCCACCGGGTGATGATGAAGTCCGCCGCCCGGCTGGCCTATCCGCAGGCGCAGGCGGCGATTGAAGGCGCGCCCGACGACAAGACCGGACCGATCCTCGACACGGTTCTCCGGCCTCTCTGGGATGCGTACGCCATCCTCAAGCGCGGCCGCGATGCGCGCCAGCCGCTGGAGCTCGACCTGCCGGAGCGGAAGATCCTGCTCAAGGAGGATGGCACGGTCGACCGCGTCATCGTGCCGGAACGACTCGACGCGCACAAGCTGATCGAAGAGTTCATGATCCAAGCCAATGTCGCCGCCGCGGAGACACTGGAAAACAAAAAGCAGGCGCTGGTCTACCGCATCCATGATGCGCCTTCGCTGGCCAAGCAGGAATCGCTGCGCGAATTCCTGCAGACGCTGTCCCTGTCGCTGGCGCGCGGGGCGCAGATGCGTCCGTCGCAGTTCAACGGCATACTGGAGCGGGTGCGCGGCGCCGACAATGAGCAGCTGGTCAACGAGGTCGTGCTGCGTTCGCAGAGCCAGGCCGAGTATTCGCCAGCGAATATCGGCCATTTCGGCCTGAACCTTCTCCGCTACGCGCATTTCACCTCGCCGATCCGCCGTTATGCCGACCTGATCGTGCATCGGGCGCTGGTCGCCGCGCTGGGGCTTGGGCCGGGAGGGCTGACGCGCGACGAGGAAGCACGACTGGAAGAAACCGCGGTGCTGATCTCGGCTTCGGAACGAAGGGCCATGGCGGCCGAGCGCGATACCATCGACCGGCTGATCGCAGCCTATTTGGCCGAACGCATCGATGAGCGTTTCGACGCCCGGATTTCCGGGGTCACCAAGGCCGGCCTGTTTGTCAAATTGCCGCAGTACGGCGCCGACGGCTTCATACCGGTGTCAACGCTCGGAGATGACTACTATATCTATGACGAAGCGGCGCGGTCGCTTTTCGGAGAACGCAGCGGCAAGGGTTATCAGCTCGCGGATCATGTCGAGGTTCGCCTGGTCGAAGTGGCGCCAATGGCTGGCGCGATGCGCTTCGAGATGCTGAGCGACCCGAAGCCTCTGCCCGGATCGAAGCGTTCGTTCCACAAGGCGAAGGGCCGGGCCCGCGCCTCGCAGCCGCGCTCACGCGGCAGGAGACGATGATGGAGACACAGGTTTTCGGTGGCGAGCACCATTCCGGCCGTCCGGCACGGGCGCTGTGGACGGCGATGAAGCGCGGATTTCTCGGCCGCTGCCCACATTGCGGCGAAGGCAAGCTGTTTCGCGCCTACGTGAAGACCGTGGAAAAATGCGCAGTCTGCGGCGAGGAAATCCACCATCACCGCGCCGACGACCTGCCCGCCTATCTGGTGGTGGTGATCGTCGGCCACGTCGTGTTGGGCGCCTTCATGGGCGTCGAGGCGACCTCAAACTGGTCGATGTGGCTGCATATGGCTGTGTGGGCGCCGCTCACCATCGTCATGTCGCTGGCGCTGCTGCAACCGGTCAAGGGCGCTGTCATCGGACTGCAATGGACGTACTACATGCATGGCTTCGGCGGCGAAACCGAGCAGGTGGAAAGCCATCCTGAATTGTAAGCTGTTCGAGCCCGGGGGATTTCCATTCTCTCTTTCGCAAGACAGAACTTTCGGCTAGGTCGAACGTATGCATGGGATGACCAAGGCTGAAATCGACAAGGCCGAGAGCAAGGATATCGCGCTGGGAAGCGGCCCGAAGCGGACGCGTGATGCGGCGACCCTAATCCTGCTGGAACGCAAGGGCGACAATCATTTCGTCCTGATGGGCCGCCGGCATTCGAGCCACGCCTTCATGCCGGGCAAATTTGTCTTTCCCGGCGGACGCACCGACCCTGCCGACAGCCGTATCCCGGTCACCACCGGTCTCCATCCGGAAGAAGAACGAAAATTGACAGCAGGGGCCGGACGCACCAGCGCCGCGCGGGCCCGCGCCATCGCGCTTTCGGCGATCCGGGAGACCTATGAGGAAGCAGGTCTGCTGATCGGGCGGAAAGGGCCTTTCGCCACTGGCAAACGCGACTGGCAAGGCTTTGTCCAGTATGGCGTCCAGCCGTCGCTCGACTGCGTGCGCTACATCGCACGCGCCATCACCCCGCCCGGACGGGTGCGCCGCTTCGATACCCGTTTTCTGGCGGCCTGGCGCAGCGACGTGGCCGTGGAATTGCCCGGCGGCGGTCCCACCAACGAGTTGGAAGAACTGGTCTGGCTCCCGCTGACTGATGCCAAGCAGGCGGACGTCCCCGGGATCACGCGCACGATCCTGGAAGAACTTGAAAAGCGTCTCTCCTACGACCCACTGCTCGCTCCCGGCGGCGAAGTCCCCTTCTATCGGCTGCTGCGGAACCAGTTCACCCGTGTTCTTCTGTAGATCCCTCAACCAGCCAGGCATTGCATGACGGTCGAAACCCAGACGCAAGACGAGGAGCGCGTGCACTGGCTGCCGATGATCGCAGCCATCTCCTCGATCAGCGTCGTCGGCATCGCTATCGGGCTCGGCATGCCCTTACTCAGCGTCATCCTGGAATCGCGGGGCCATTCGGCTTCGATGATCGGCCTCAATACCGCCGTGGCGGGTCTCGCTTCCATCGCCGGCGCACCGCTGGCGACACCTCTGGCATCAAGGCTGGGGGTCGCCCATGCGATGCTCTTGATGATCGCGGCCGGTGCGCTGGCCTTCGTCGGCTTTCATTTCGCGCCCGCCTTCTGGATGTGGTTTCCGCTTCGCGTCGTGCTGCATATCGCGCTCACGGTCCTGTTCATCCTGTCGGAATTCTGGATCAGCACCTCGGCGCCACCGCACAGGCGCGGCCTGGTGCTCGGCATCTATGCGACCGTTCTGTCGCTCGGCTTCGCGGCCGGGCCATGGCTGTTCGCGCATCTTGGCAGCACCGGCTTCCTGCCCTTCGGGGTCGCTGTCGGCCTGGTGATGATTGCCGCCATACCAGTCTTTGCCGCGCGCAAGGAAAGCCCGCCCATCCGGCCGGAAGGCGAGGAAACGAGCGGCTTCCTGCGCTATATCTGGCTGGTTCCAACCGCCACGGCGGCCGTCCTGGTGTTCGGCGCGGTGGAAACCGGCGGCTTCGCGCTGTTTCCGGTCTATGGCGGCCGCATCGGCTACTCCGAATCGGATGCCGCGCTGCTCCTGACCATGATCGGCCTCGGCAATGTTCTGCTGCAGATACCCATCGGCATGATCAGCGACCGGGTCAGCGACCGCCGCTACATCCTGCTCGTTTGCGCCACCGTTGGCCTTGTCGGCACGATCGTCATGCCGATGTTCGCGCAGAACTGGCACTTGATGGCGGGGCTGCTGTTCGTGTGGGGCGGCGTGGTCGCGGCGCTTTACACGGTCGGGCTGGCGCATCTCGGCTCGCAGCTTTCCGGCCATGAGCTGGCATCCGCCAACGCCGCCTTCGTTCTCTGCTATGGCGTGGGCATGGTGCTCGGCCCGCAGGCCATCGGCATCGGCATGGATATTTTCGGCCCCTCCGGCTTCGGCTGGTCCCTCGCCCTGTTCTTCGCAGCCTATATGCTGGTGGCCTTCTGGCGTCTGGCGTTCCGAAACAAGGGACTCTAACGCTGCAAAAGACCGCAAACCGCGTCGGGCCGGACTTGCATTCGACGGGCATTGCTGTATACGCACCCGCAATCTGCCGGTCCTAGCTGGGGGCTGTACGGAGGGCCGAAGGTCGTTTTCCCTGAAAACAAAGCTTTCGTTGTGGAGCCATAGGGCTTCCGCCTCCCGTGTCTCCGCTCTCGACCGTCTCGTCAGTGCTCCTTTCTTCTCCGGAGATGGCCTCAGGCCTTCGAAGGATCAGAGAAGTTGCAGAGGCTTTAGCCGCCGGGACCGGGAGAGAAACGAAGAAAGGCAAAAGAACTATGGCTCTTTACGAACATGTGTTCCTTGCCCGGCAGGATCTGTCGCAGCAGCAGGTCGATGAGCTCGTTGAACGTTTCAAGGGTGTCATCTCCGCTGGCGGCGGCTCGGTTGGCCGGGTCGAGAACTGGGGACTGAAGTCCCTCACCTACCGGGTCAAGAAGAACCGGAAGGCCTACTATACGCTTATGGACCTCACCTGCCCGCCGGCCGCCCTCAACGAGATGGAGCGCCAGATGGGTCTGTCGGAAGACGTCCTGCGCTTCCTGACCATCAAGGTCGACAAGCATGAGGAAGGCGTTTCGGCCATGATGCAGAAGCGCGAAGAGCGCTCCGATCGCGGCGGCTTCGGCGACCGTGACCGCGGCCCGCGCTCGTTCGGCGACCGTGATCGCGGCGATCGCGGCGACCGGCCGGCCCGCTCGTTCGGCGACCGCGATGGCGGTGGCGACCGTGGTCCGCGCGCGCCGCGCAGCTTTGAAGGGGGTACAGAATAATGGTCGACATCAATCAGATCCCGACCCGGCGTCCGTTCCATCGCCGCCGCAAGACCTGCCCGTTCTCCGGCGCCAATGCGCCGCGGATCGACTACAAGGATGTGCGTCTTCTGCAGCGCTACATTTCCGAGCGCGGCAAGATCGTGCCCTCGCGCATCACCGCCGTCAGCCAGAAGAAGCAGCGCGAGCTCGCCCAGGCGATCAAGCGCGCCCGTTTCCTCGGCCTGCTGCCCTACGTGGTTCGCTGACAAGATTAGAGCGGGCGGTTTTGCCGCCCGCTTCTTCCCTTCCGCGATCGGCGCGGTCGGGTGACACCCAAAACCGAGTTGGAGCCGGCAATGGCTCCTAACTGCCCATGGCAGGACAGCGACCCCGGCGATACCGCCGCTTTGCTTCCTGTCCTGACAATCTGATTCAACCGCTTGCGGTTCTGAAAGGACGAAACAATGGAAGTCATTCTTCTCGAACGCGTTTCCCGGCTCGGCCAGATGGGCGAGACCGTCAAGGTCAAGGACGGATTCGCCCGCAATTTCCTGCTGCCGCAGGGCAAGGCGCTGCGCGCCAACGAAGCCAACAAGAAGAAGTTCGAAGGCCAGCGCTCGCAGCTCGAAGCCCGCAACCTCGAGCGCAAGTCGGAAGCACAGAGCATCGCCGACAACCTTGATGGCAAGAGCTTCATGGTCGTCCGCTCAGCCGGCGAAACCGGCCAGCTCTACGGTTCGGTTTCCACCCGTGACATCGCCGACATCCTGACCGCGGAAGGCTTCACTGTCGGCCGCAACCAGGTTGAGCTGAACCATCCGATCAAGACCATCGGTCTCACCAATGTGGCGATCGCGCTGCATCCGGAAGTCGAGGTCACGGTGACGCTGAACATCGCGCGTTCCACCGAAGAGGCCGAGCGTCAGGCCCAGGGCGAGACGCTCACCACCGCCGAGGCAATCTACGGCGACGACATCAACGACAACGCCCGCCCCGACAATTTCTTCGATCCGAACGCCGAATTCGAAGGCGGCGAAGAAGAAGGGCAATAACAGCAACCGGCATCAGGCATCTGCCGACTGCCGACTGCCGTCCTTCACTGGACCAAGAACCCGGGCCTCGCGCCCGGGTTTTTTGTGCCACAGGGAACTTTTCAAGCCCCTCTCTTTTTAGCAAGATTAGGCAATATTCTGTGCTTTCGAGGGCATCGCCATGAATTTGTTTCTGCAACGCATTGTCGAGCGGGTCATTCATACAGGCAATTTCGCGATCACCGGTCCGAACGGACGGACAAGCACTTTTGGCGACGGCAGCGGTCCGCGCGTCCACATGGTGATCCACACCCGGCACGCCGAACGGGCAATCACCGTTCATCCGTCGCTCGCCATCCCTGAAATGTTCATGGAACAGGAACTCGACTTCGTCGAAGGCGACGTGCTGGGCTTTCTGGAACTGGTCTACCGCAATATCGGCCTGACCTGGACCGATTCGACATGGGGCAAGCTGGTCAATTCGGTGCGGCTGACCGCCCGGCCGTTCCAGCAGTTCAACAATGCCCGCCGTTCGCGCAAGAACGTCGCGCATCACTACGACCTGTCAGGCGAGCTCTACAAGCTCTTCCTGGACGAGGACATGCAGTATTCCTGCGCCTATTTCGAGCGTCCGGACATGACGCTGGAGGAGGCGCAGCTCGCCAAAAAGCGGCATATCGCGTCCAAGCTCAAGATAAAGCCCGGCCAGACCGTGCTGGACATCGGTTCCGGCTGGGGCGGGCTCGGCCTCTACATCGCCCGAACCTTCGAGGCCGATGTGCTCGGCGTGACGCTTTCGACCGAGCAGCACCAGGTTTCGACCGACCGGGCGCATGCCGAAGGTCTCGACCGCCATGTGCATTTCGAGCTGCAGGATTACCGCAACCTTTCCGAACGCTTCGACCGCATCGTTTCGGTCGGCATGTTCGAGCATGTCGGCGTCAACCACTATCGAACCTTCTTCGATAAATGCGCGACGCTGCTGAAGCCGGACGGCGTGATGGTGCTGCACACGATCGGTCGCGTTACCCCGCCAACGACCACCAACGCTTTCATTCGCAAGCATATTTTCCCGGGCGGCTATATTCCGGCGCTGTCGGAAATCATGCCGCATGTGGAGCGCTCGGGACTGATGATTGCCGATGTCGAGGTATTGCGCTTGCATTATGCCGATACGCTGAAAGCCTGGCGGGAACGGTTCCTCGCCAACCGCGACAAGATCAAGGAAATCTACGACGAGCGTTTCTGCCGCATGTGGGAGTTCTATCTCTCAGGCTCGGAAGCCTCGTTCCGCTGGCAGGACCTTGTCGTCTTCCAGCTCCAGCTGACCCGCCAGAACGATGTGCTGCCGATGACGCGCGATTATATCGGCAAGTGCGAAAAGGCGCTGGAAATGCATGAGATGGGCCACAGCAAGAACGAACCCGTCGCCAAGGCCGTGGAAAAAACGATCGCCAGGCCCGCGGCCAGAACGACCCGGCGCAGGAGAGTTACCGGAAAGGACTAGGTCAGGACCCCAGGCTTTCCTTTCCGGCTGCACACTGTCTGATCTGCCCGTGTCGATCCCAGGTGTTGTCGTCTTGCTATAACCCTCCGGGCGGATCAAAAGAGCCCGATGATCCGGCGGGACGCGTGATGACCTATCTTCTCTATATCGCCGCGGCGATTGCCGAAATCGCCGGCTGCTTCTCCTTCTGGGCTTGGTGGCGGCTGGAGAAATCGCCGCTGTGGCTCGCGCCCGGCATTCTTTCGCTCATTCTGTTCGCGTGGCTGCTGGCGCTGACGCCAGCCGATGCAGCGGGGCGGGCCTACGCTGCTTATGGCGGGATCTACATTGCCGCCTCGCTCGGCTGGCTGTGGCTGGCCGAAGGCATCCGTCCCGACCGCTGGGATTTCGTCGGCGCGCTGGTCTGCGTAGCCGGCGCGTCGATCATCCTGTTTGCTCCGCGCGGCGCCTAGGACATGGAACTGCCCGCCGCCCTGCGCGCCCAGGTCGACGCCCTCCTGGCGGACGTGCCGATTGCCAGCCTGAAGGCCGCGGGAAAGACCCTATCCGACCGCTACCGGGCCGAAGTGCGCGACGGGCGGCTGCATATGGGCGGCGATATCGCCGTGAAGGCCTATCTGGCGACGCGCCTGCCCGCCACCTACGCGGCCGTCCGCACCAGCCTGGAAGAAACGGCGGCTTCCCTCCCCGGTTTCTCGCCTGCCAGTCTTCTCGATATCGGCGCTGGTCCTGGTACAGTCCTTTGGGCCACGAAGGATTGCTGGCCGGCGCTCCGACACGCAACCATGCTGGAGGCGAGTAGTCCGGCGCGCGCAGTCGGTGAGCGGCTGGCCGCCGCAACCGGCGTCGATACCGATTGGCGGGCGGGCGACGCCACGATCGATTTGGGCGACCTGAAACCTGCCGATCTCGTCACCGCTGCCTATGTTCTGGACGAGGTTGCCCCCGCCTCGCTGGCCAGGCTGATCGACAGGCTGTGGCGTCTGACAACTGGCGTGCTGCTGATCGTCGAGCCGGGCACCCCGGCCGGCTGGCGGCGCATTCTCGACGCACGGGCGCAACTGCTCGCCGCCGGCGCACAAGTGGCAGCGCCCTGCCCGCATGAAGCGCCCTGTCCGCTCATCGCGCCGGACTGGTGCCACTTCGCGCGCCGGGTCGCGCGCTCGCGGCTGCACCGGCTGGCCAAGGATGCCGAAGTGCCATGGGAGGATGAGAAATTCATCTACGTGGCATCCTCGTGCTTGCCTTTGACGCAGCGCAGCCCGCGTGTGCTTGCGCCGCCGAGGGCGGGTTCCGGCAAGGTCGCGCTAAAACTGTGCCAGCCGAACGGCAGCGCCGCGGAACGGCTTTTCACCAAGCGCGATGGCGAGATATTCAAGGCGGCGCGGCGGGCGGACTGGGGTGATACCCTGCCTGACAATTGACTTTAAATCCATATTCCTGCTTTGTTCTCTTTTGAGAGATTCGGGATACCGACGGGAGGATGGAGTCAATTGGGATTCTTTCCACGGGAATTTTTGGCCTGTGAACAGCGGTAAAGCCCACCGAATCTTCACCCATGATTGACCGAGTCTGATACGGCAGGGTCGGGATTATCGACGGGGACGAAATGGCAGAAGCAGCACGCAAATTCGCTACGGCGGAAACACCGCTCTATCGCGAAGCCCCAAACAACATTGAGGCCGAGCAGGCGCTGCTGGGTGCGATGCTGGTCAACAACGACGCCTTCTACCGGGTGTCGGACTTCCTCAAATCCTCGCATTTCTACGAGCCGCTGCATCGCAAGATCTTCGAGGTTTCGGCCGAACTGATCCGCATGGGCAAGATGGCCAATCCGGTGACGATCAAGACTTTTCTGCCGGCTGACGACAAGGTCGGCGAGATGACGGTTTCGCAGTATCTGGCGCGGCTTGCGGCGGAAGCCGTCACCATCATCAACGCCGCCGATTACGGCCGCGCCATCTACGATCTGGCGACGCGCAGGGCGCTGATCACCGTCGGCGAGGACATGGTCAACATCGCCTACGATGCGCCGGTCGACATGTCGCCGTCGGAGCAGATCGAGGATGCCGAGCGGCGGCTGTTCGAGCTGGCCGAGACGGGCCGCTACGACGGCGGCTTCGAAAGTTTCACCGATGCGGTCAAGACCGCGGTCGATATGGCCAACGCCGCCTATATGCGTGACGGCCATCTGTCCGGCGTCGCCACCGGCCTGCGCGACCTCGACCGCCGCATGGGCGGCCTGCAGTCATCCGATCTTGTCGTGCTTGCCGGACGCCCGGGCATGGGCAAGACGTCGCTTGCCACCAACATCGCCTTCAACATCGCCGAATCCTACGTGCCGGCGCAGCAGGCGGACGGGTCCTTCAAGGCGGCCAATGGCGGCGTCGTCGGCTTCTTCTCGCTCGAAATGTCGTCCGAGCAGCTCGCCACCCGTATCATTTCCGAGCAGACGGAAATCCCCTCCTCGAAAATCCGCCGAGGCGAAATCTCCGAGATGGATTTCGAGAAGCTGGTCGCCTGCTCGCAGACCATGCAGAAGCTGCCGCTGTTCATCGACCAGACCGGCGGCATCTCCATCGCGCAGCTTGCGGCGCGGGCGCGGCGGCTGAAGCGCCAGCGCGGCCTCGACGTCATCGTCATCGACTATATCCAGCTCATGACGGGGTCCTCCAAGGCTTCCAGCCAGAACCGCGTGCAGGAGATCACCGAGATCACCACCGGCTTGAAAGCGCTGGCCAAGGAACTCAGCGTGCCGATCATCGCGCTGTCGCAGCTGTCACGCCAGGTCGAAAGCCGCGACGACAAGCGCCCCCAGCTTTCGGACTTGCGCGAATCGGGCTCCATCGAGCAGGACGCCGACGTGGTGCTGTTTGTGTTCCGCGAGGAATATTACCTCAAGAACAGGGAGCCCAAGCCCGGCACTGACGAATACATCAAGTGGGAAACCGAGATGAACGAGATGCGCGGCAAAGCCGAGGTCATCGTCGCCAAGCAGCGCCACGGGCCAACCGGGACCGTCAGCCTCGCCTTCCAGGGCGAGTTCACCCGGTTCTCCGATCTGGCGGAAGACCAGCATCTGCCGGAGAGGTTCGAGTAGGCGCTTGGCCAAGTCCCGTGTCCAGTTCATCTGCCAGAGTTGCGGCGCCGTTCACCAGCGCTGGGCCGGCAAATGCGATGCGTGCGGCGAGTGGAACACGCTTGTCGAGGAAGGAACGGCGGGCGGCATCGGCTCGGGGCCGGCCTCGACGCGCAATGCCCGCAAAGGTCGCGCCGTGGCGCTCACCACGCTTTCCGGCGACATCGAGGATGCGCCGCGCATTGTGTCGGGCATCGGCGAACTCGACCGGGCGACGGGCGGCGGCTTCGTGCGCGGGTCGGCGCTGCTCGTCGGCGGCGATCCCGGCATCGGCAAGTCGACGCTTCTGACACAAGCGGCCGCCGCCCTGGCGATGAAGGGCCACCGTGTCGTCTATGTTTCCGGCGAGGAAGCCGTGGCGCAGATCCGGCTGCGGGCGCAGAGACTTGGCGCTGCCGCATCTCCAGTCGAACTGGCTGCCGAAACCAATGTCGAGGACATACTGGCGACGATCGCCGACGGTCGGCGCCCGGACCTCGTCATCCTCGATTCGATCCAGACGCTATGGACGGACATGGCCGATTCGGCGCCCGGTACGGTCACGCAGGTGCGCGCCGCCGCGCAGGCGATGATCCGCTACGCCAAATCGACGGGTGCTGCGATCGTGCTCGTGGGCCATGTGACCAAGGAAGGCCAGATCGCGGGGCCGCGCGTGGTCGAGCATATGGTCGATGCCGTGCTCTATTTCGAGGGCGAAGGCGGACACCACTACCGTATCCTGCGCACGGTCAAGAACCGCTTTGGCCCGACCGACGAGATCGGCGTCTTCGAGATGTCGGACAAGGGCCTGCGCGAGGTGGCGAATCCCTCCGAGCTCTTCCTCGGCGAACGCCACGCCAAGGCGCCCGGCGCCGCCGTGTTCGCCGGCATGGAAGGCACGCGGCCGGTGCTGGTGGAAATCCAGGCCCTGGTCGCGCCCTCCTCGCTCGGCACGCCGCGCCGCGCGGTCGTCGGCTGGGATGGGGCACGCCTGTCGATGATCCTCGCCGTTCTCGAATCGCATTGCGGCGTTCGATTTGGCCAGCACGACGTCTATCTCAATGTCGCGGGTGGTTATCGGATTACCGAGCCGGCTGCCGACCTGGCGGTGGCGGCTGCCCTTGTTTCCTCGCTTACCGGACTTGCCCTTCCCGCCGATTGCGTCTATTTCGGCGAAATCAGCCTGTCGGGCGCCGTGAGGCCGGTTGCGCATGCGCAGCAGCGTCTCAAGGAGGCCGAAAAACTTGGTTTCGGAAGCGCGGTCCTGCCTTTGGGCAATCCAAAAGGCGGCGAGGAAAATGCCGGGGGTATCGGGGCCGGCGCTTTTCAACCCACCGAGCTGTCCGATCTCGTGGCGCGCATTGCCGGCTCCCGCCGCAGCCGCGCCGTTGAGGAAAATTGATTCGGCTCATCATGGAGTGGGGACATGCCGATTACGCTGCTTGACGGAATTCTGGTCGGCTTCACCCTGGTGTCGGCAATGCTGGCCATGGTGCGCGGCTTCTCCCGCGAAGTGCTTTCCATCGCCTCGTGGGCGGCGGCGGCGGTGGCGGCCTTCTTCTTCTACAAGCCGGTGCTGCCGTTCGTGCAGCCCTATATCGACAACGAAAAGCTCGCCATGGCGGCGGCGGCCGCGATCGTCTTCGTCATCGCGCTGATCGTCGTCACCGTCATCACCATGAAGATTGCCGACTGGATCATCGACAGCCGCGTCGGCGCGCTCGACCGGACGCTGGGCTTCCTCTACGGCGCCGCGCGCGGCATTCTGGTCGTGGCTGTCGGCCTGCTGTTCTTCAACTGGCTTGCCGGCGAACGGGCTCCTGGCTGGGTGGCGAACGCCAAGTCCAAGCCGTTGCTCGAATCGGTCGGCACCTGGCTGGAAAGCATCCTGCCGGAAGACCCGGAAAACGCTATCCTGAACAGGCTCAATCCGGAACAGCCCGCGACCGGGACAGACACCACGCCGCCGGCTGCTGACGAAGGTACGGCCCCCGATCCGGGAACCGCGCCGGCCGGACAGCCCCCGGCAGGCACAGCCCCGGCCGAAACGCCGCCGGCAAATAACTGACGATCATGTGAACTGACCGTCGTCGCGCGTTGCTTTCGGCAAGCTCTCGCCTTATATGGCCTTTTTAGCGGACGAGAGGCTTCAGGCCATGGCAGACGCAGGCGACGTGCTTTCCGCGGAAGCAGACGACCATTTCCATGACGAGTGCGGTGTGTTCGGCATCTTCGGACGCCAGGACGCGGCGGCTATCGTCACACTCGGGCTGCACGCGCTGCAGCATCGCGGCCAGGAGGCGGCGGGTATCGTCTCCTATGACGGGACCCAGTTCCATGTCGAGCGGCATGTCGGGCTGATCGGCGATACCTTTACCAAGCAGGCGGTGCTGGACCGCCTGCCGGGCACACGCTCCATCGGCCATACACGCTACGCCACCACCGGCGGCGCAGGCTTGCGCAACATCCAGCCCTTCTTCGCCGAACTGGCGGATGGCGGCTTTGCCGTCGCCCACAACGGCAATCTCACCAACGCCATGACGGTGCAGCGCACCCTGCAGAAGCAGGGCGCGATCTTCTCGTCCACTTCGGACACGGAAACGCTTCTTCACCTCGTCGCCACCAGCAAGGAACGCGACCTCAACGCGCGTTTCATCGACGCCGTGCGCCAGGTGGAAGGTGCGTTCTCGCTGGTGGCGCTGTCGTCGAAGAAAATGATCGGCTGCCGCGATCCGCTCGGCATCCGGCCATTGGTGCTGGGCGATCTCGACGGCGCCTGGATCCTCGCATCCGAGACCTGCGCGCTCGACATCATCGGCGCGCGCTTCGTGCGCGACGTGAAGCCCGGCGAAATGGTCGTCGTCACGGCCAAGGGCATCGAAAGCTATTTTCCTTTCGAGCCCCAGAAAACCCGATTCTGCATTTTCGAATATGTCTATTTCGCCCGGCCCGATTCTTCGGTCGAAGGACGCAATGTCTATGACGTGCGCAAGCGCATCGGCGCTGAACTTTCCCGCGAGAGCCCCTGCGACGCCGACATTGTCGTGCCCGTGCCCGATTCCGGCACCCCGGCGGCAATCGGCTTTTCGCAGGAAGCCGGCATTCCTTTCGAGCTTGGCATCATCCGCAACCACTATGTCGGCCGCACCTTCATCCAGCCCGGCGATTCGATCCGCCACATGGGCGTCAAGCTGAAGCACAACGCCAACCGCCGGATGATCGAAGGCAAGCGCGTCGTGCTGGTGGACGACAGCATCGTGCGCGGCACCACCAGCCAGAAGATCGTGCAGATGGTGCGCGACGCCGGCGCCAGGGAAGTGCACATGCGCATCGCCTCGCCGCCGACGCGCGCCTCGTGCTTCTACGGCGTCGATACTCCGGAAAAATCGAAGCTGCTCGCCTCGCGCATGTCGATCGAGGAGATGGCGGAATTCATCCGGGTCGATTCGCTCGGTTTCCTGTCGATCGAAGGCCTTTATCGCGCCGTCGGGGAAGAAACCCGCGACGATCAGCAGCCGCAGTTCTGCGATGCCTGCTTTACCGGCCAGTATCCCACCCGGCTTGCCGATTTCGACGGCGCCGACAATGTCCGCACCCTGTCCCTGTTGGCGGCCGGCGGATCGTAATTCAATTGACTTCATCAAGGCTCCGGGCTGCATGCCACCCGGAGTGACTTCCCGAGACGAGAAACCAATGACCGCTGCTCCCGATCTTACCGGCCGCATCGCCATCGTGACCGGTGCGTCACGCGGCATCGGCTATTTCATCGCCAAGCAGATGGCGGCGGCGGGCGCGCATGTGGTGGCGGTGGCCCGCACGGTCGGCGGGCTCGAGGAACTGGACGACGAGATCAAGGCCGAGCGTGCAAGGACCGGCAAGGGCGACGCCACGCTGGTGCCGCTCGACCTCACGGACATGGGCGGCGTCGACCGGCTGGGCGGCGCCATCCATGAGCGCTGGGGCCGGCTCGACATTCTTGTCGCCAATGCCGGCGTACTCGGCACCATCTCGCCCATCGGGCACGTCGAAGCCAAGGTATTTGACAAGGTGATGGCCGTGAACGTCACCTCGACATGGCGGCTGATCCGTTCGGTCGATCCGCTGCTGCGCCTGTCGGACGCCGGCCGCGCCATCATCATTTCATCCGGCGCCGCTCATTCGGCGCGCGCCTTCTGGGGGCCTTACGCAGCCTCGAAGGCGGCAGTGGAGGCCTTGATGCGTTCCTGGGCGCACGAAACGGAGAGCCTGCCGCTGCGGGTGAACGCGGTCGACCCCGGTGCCACGCGCACCGCCATGCGGGCGCAGGCGATGCCCGGGGAAAACCCGGAAACGCTGCCGCATCCTACCGAGGTCGCCGAGCGCATCCTGCCGCTGGCAAGCTCCGGGCTGACGCAGACCGGCATGATCTTCCAGGCCAAGCACAATCGTTGGGTTTCCTACCAGCAACCGGCATGACCGGTCCGCGACAATGTGAATGTGGCATGGCGATCGCACCAGCAGTGCCGCTTCCGTACAGCGGCAAGGCTTGGTAGTTTCATCCGATTCTCCCCTCTTTCATATGCGAGGAATTTTCCATGTCATCGACCATCACACTGGTCTGGTATCTGATCGTCGCCAGCCCGCAGGGCGGCATGGTGGTGCTGCCCAGCACCTTCGACACGCGCGAGCAGTGCGATTCGGCAATCGTGGAATATCAGAAGAAGCCAGCACCCTCCGGCTGGCAGGTTCAGTGCGTTCCCAGCGCATCGCCCTATGTGGACGATCTCGGCGCCGAGGACCAACCTGAACAGCCGGCCCAGTAAAACCGATCTGGCTGGGTGGCCGAAAAAAGATTTGATAAAATTCGGTCTGTCACGGAACCTTCGCGGGGCCGGCGCATTATGGCAGCGACGGGCTATCCCCAAGTCCCCCCAAACCCCTCAGCCCGTCCCCCTCCAAGCCGACCGTAAGGTCGGCTTTTTCTTTGCCGCCAGGAAACTTCCGGCAACGGCCACCCGTGGCAGGAGGGGTGGCAAACATCACCGACGTCCGCATTGACCTTGACCGAACATCGTCTAGGTTCTTGCGGACCGGCATCGGGAGCCGAGAGCAGCTGGGAGGAAGCCGCATTGATCCTGACACTGGCACTGCTTGCGGGTCTCGCCGGCGCCTGGATAGCCATCGGTCTGTTCGAGAAATTCCGCCTCGGGCTCGGCCTCGCCCAGGCAATGCTCTACGTGCCGTTCAAGCTCGCCTACCGGATTTCAGACAGCCGCATGAAGGTGGCGCGATCGGCCGACGCGCCGGTCATCTACGTCATCACGCATCGTTCCCGGCTCGACCCGGCGCTGATGCTGTCGCTGCTGCCCGAGGATACGCTGCACATACTCGACGAGCGTTCCGCCCGCTCCATGATGCTGGAGCCGTGGCGCGAACTGGCGCGGACCATAGCCTTCAATGCCGAGCACGTCTTCGTCAGCCGCCGGCTGGTGCGCACGCTGAGGGGCAAGGGCCGGCTTGCCGTCTACATTCCGGAAGCGGTGGAGCCGGATGTGAAATCCTTCCGTCTCTACCGTGCCGTGGCCCGCATCGCCCTGCAGGCGGAAGCGCGGGTCGTTCCGATCTTCATCGGTGGCGCGGACGCCCTGCCCCGTGCGCTTGCCCCTGCCGGCCGGATGCCAAGCCGATGGTTTCCGCAGCTTACGATCAGCGTGCTGGAGCCGATGACGGTTCCTGAACTGCTTGCCCTCGGCGGCGAACAGGCAAGCACCCGCAGCAACGCGCTGTTCGACCGCATGGCTGAGGTTCGTCTCGCCGCGACCAGTTCGAAGCTAAGCCTCTTCGAGGCAGTGCTCGCAGCCTCCGACCGGGTCGGCGCATCGCATCCGATCGTCGAGGATGTGGTGACCGGGTCGCTGAGCTACCGCAAGCTCTTCATCGGCGCCCGCATCTTCGGCAAGCGGTTCGAAAAACTGACAGCGCCCGGCGAGGCCGTCGGCGTGCTTTTGCCGAACACCAACGGCGCGGTGGTTTCGCTGCTTGGCCTGAGCTCCGCCGGCCGCGTGGCCGCGATGATCAACTACACCGCCGGTCCCGGCAGCGTGACGTCGGCCATACGGACGGCGCTTATCCGCACGGTGGTTTCGTCGCGGGCGTTCATCGAGAAGGCCGATCTCGCCGACATCGTCCAGGCGGTGGAGGCCGCCGGCGCCAAGTTCCTGTGGCTGGAGGATCTGCGTCCCTCGGTGACAGCCGTCGAGAAGCTGGCGGCCGCGGTCTTGTGGCGCTGGCCGCTGGCCGGGCAGGACGCCGCGAAGCCTGCTGTCATCCTGTTCACGTCGGGCTCCGAAGGCACGCCCAAGGCCGTGGTGCTGTCGCACCGCAACCTCGTCGCCAACGCCATGCAGGCGGAAGCACGCATCACCATATCGCCGGCGGACACGCTGCTGAACGTGCTGCCGATGTTCCACTCCTTCGGCCTGACCGGCGGCACCATCCTGCCGCTGGTAACGGGCGTCAAGTTGTTCCTCTATCCCTCGCCGCTGCACTACAAGATCATCCCCGAGATCGCGCGGAAGATCGGGCCCACGATCATGTTCGGCACCGATACGTTCCTTGCCAACTACGCACGCACGGCCAAGGATGGCGACTTTTCCAGCCTGCGCTTCGTGGTGGCCGGCGCGGAAGCCGTAAAGCCCGAAACGCGGCGGGTCTGGCGGGACCGCTTCCAGGCCGAGATCATTGAGGGTTTCGGCCTCACCGAGGCCGCGCCGGTGGTTTCCGTCAACACCGCCATCCACAACAGGGACGGCACGGTCGGGCGGCCGCTGCCCGGCATCCGCACCAGGCTGGAACCGGTCGAAGGCATAGAAGGCGCCGGACAGCTCTGGCTTTCAGGTCCCAACATGATGATCGGCTACATGACCGCGGACCGGCCCGGCGAACTGCAGCCCCTGGCCGAGAAATGGCATGACACGGGCGACATCGTCGCCATCGACAAGGACGGTTTCATCACCATCCGCGGCCGCGCCAAGCGCTTCGCCAAGATCGCCGGCGAAATGGTGTCGCTCGGCGCCGTCGAAATGCTGGTGCAGTCGCTGTGGCCCGAGCAACATCATGCCGCCGTCGCCGTTCCCGACAAGCGGCGCGGCGAACGCATCGTGCTCGTTACCACGGCGGACGAAGCGAACCCGGAACAGTTGCGCAAGTTCGGCAAGACGCACGGCGCTGCCGAACTCATGGTGCCGAACGACATCGTCAAGGTGAAGCAGATTCCGCTGCTGGGATCGGGCAAGACCGACTATGTGTCGGCCCGCAAACTGGCGCTCGATCATCTGGGGCTGGGCGCAGCCGCCTGACGTCAGAGCCTAAGCCGCGCTGTCGACATCCGGCGGTAAAGCCGCCTCGCCTTCCTTCTTGGCCCGCTTCGAGTAGGCCCTGACGCTGAACGGCAGGAACACCAGATAGGCCGCCACGGATGCCGTCAGCGTGTGCCAGGGATAGCTGACCAGCAGCAGGAAATAGAGCACGACGGCCAGGATGACGAGCAGGACGCGATCGCCCGGAATCTTGAGGCTCTTGCCCGAGTATACAGGCAGCCGGCTGACCAGCAGGAATGCCACCAGAATGGTGAAGGCGACGGCGATAAACGCCAGCGGCCGGGAAGGCTCGACGCCGAGGAACGCCAGATAGAGCGGCAGCATGACCAGCACCGCGCCTGCGGGAGCCGGCACGCCGACAAAATAATCGACCTGCCAGGCGGGCCTGTCGACCTGTTCGTCCAGGACGTTGAAGCGGGCGAGCCGCATACCGCACGCGATGGCGAAGAGGAGCGCTGCGATCCAGCCCGGCGACCCGGCGCGATCGAGCAGGTAGGCATAGAGGACGAGCGCCGGCGCGACACCGAAATTGACGATATCGGCCAGCGAATCCATCTGCGCCCCGAATTTCGAGGTCGCCTTGAGCAACCGCGCAAGACGTCCGTCGATGCCATCGAGGAATGCGGCAAGCAGAACCATGACGACGGCAGTCTCGAACCTGCCTTCAAAGCCGAAGCGGATGCCGGACAGGCCGGCGCAGATCGCCAGCACTGTGATCAGGTTCGGGAACATCATGCGCAGCGGGATTTCACGAATGCGTGGCCCGCCTTGGCCATGAGGTTCGAACTTCTTGAACGGGGCGCCTGCCATCGGCTTACGACACGCGCACCAGCGGCGCTGTCGCGACACCGCCGAATTCGGCGATCACCGTTTCGCCCGCTATCGCCGTCTGGCCGATTGCGACACGCGGCACGGCGCCTGTCGGCAGGTAGACATCGACGCGCGAACCGAAACGGATCAGCCCGAAGCGTTCGCCGATGGAGAGCGTGCCGCCCATGTCGGCCCAGCAAACGATGCGGCGGGCGACCAGACCGGCGATCTGCACGGCGGCGACGGTTCCGTTCGGGCTGTCGATGACGATGCCGTTGCGTTCGTTCTCGGCGCTGGCCTTGTCCAGTTCCGCGTTGAGGAACTTGCCGGGACGATGCTCGATGCGGCTGACGCGGCCACGCACCGGCGCGCGGTTCACATGGCAGGCGAAGACGTTCATGAACACCGAGATGCGCGTCATCTCCGCGGCACCCAGCCCGAGTTCGCGCGGCGGCACCGCCGGCCCGACCGCCGAGACAACGCCATCGGCGGGGCTCACGACCAGCCGGTCGTCAACAGGCGTCACGCGTTCCGGATCGCGAAAGAAATAGACGCACCAGACCGTCAGGATCAGGCCGATCCAGAACAGCGTCGATGAAAAATAACCGAGCACAAGCGTCACCGCCGCGAACGCGGCAATGAACGGATACCCCTCGCGGTGGATCGGAACGAACGTATTCTTGACCGTATCGACGAGGTTCATAGGGCTGATTTGCAGCTCCGTTTCGGCTCGGGCCTCTCTATCGGAAAGTCGGGCCAGCCGCAACGCACCATTGTGCCAGCTGGCGGCCTCTTTGCCGCACTAGCGAGCGCCTCAGCTTGGCGAAAGCGGCGCTCCCGGAAGATAGAGCGTGACCGGGCGGATTTCATAGACCGCCGTCGGGTTGACGCGGCGCAGGTCGCGGGCGATCTGAACCGCTTCCTCGGGCGATGCGCAATCGACCACGTAAAAGCCGAGAAGCTGTTCCTTGGTTTCTGCAAACGGGCCGTCGGTGACCGTGCCGGCACCCGGTCCGCGCAAGGTCAAGGCGTGGCCGGTCAAATCCAGTCGGCCGGCCGGGCCCAGACGGCCCTCCTCGGTCAGGCGGTTGTTGATTTCGAGCAGGTCGGCCATGACCTCGGCATCTTCCTGCGAAGACCAGGAGGCGACCGCATCTTCTTCATGATAGGCGAGAATAGCAAAATACATGCGGCAGGTCCCTCCGGATTGCGCACCCCCAGCCTGACGATCATGCCAGCCAAGGCATGGCGGCTGCCTCTGCATGGCAGCCGGTCCGGCAACTTACAGCAAGTTTGGCATAAATCGAGACCAGGCCGGTTTAGTCCACCTCCGCCGTGCGCCGGCGCACCACGACGCCAAGCTCGTCGGATTCGCGCGCGATGCGCAGGCGCTCTTCCGCCTCCGTCGCTTCGCGCTGGCGATCCCACATGGATGCGTAGAGCCCGCGCTTTTTCATCAGCGCGGCGTGCGTGCCGCGTTCGGCGATCTGGCCGTCCTGCAGCACGATGATCTCGTCGGCGGAAATGACCGTCGATAGCCGGTGGGCGATGACGATGGTGGTGCGGCCCTTGCTGACGAGATCGAGCGCCGCCTGGATTTCCTGCTCGGTGTGGCTGTCGAGCGCCGAAGTCGCCTCATCGAGGATCAGGATCGGGGGCGCCTTCAGAATGGTGCGGGCAATCGCCACGCGCTGCTTTTCGCCGCCCGACAGCTTCAACCCGCGCTCGCCGACCATGGTCTTGTAGCCATCCGGCAGGCGCTCGATGAAGGTGCCGATCTGGGCGAGCTCGGCCGCCTTCTGCACCTCGTCCTCGCCCGCGCCGGTGCGGCCGTAGCTTATGTTGTAGCGGATCGTGTCGTTGAACAGCACGGTGTCCTGCGGCACCATGCCGATGGCCGCGCGCAGGCTTTCCTGCGTTACATCGCGGATATCCTGCCCGTCGATCAGCACCTCGCCGCTCTGGATGTCGTAGAAGCGGAACAGCAGCCGCGAGATGGTAGATTTTCCGGCGCCGGAAGGGCCGACGATGGCGACCGTCTTGCCGGCCGGAACCTCGAAGGAAATGCCTTTCAGGATCTGCCGGTTCGGGTCGTAGGCGAAATGCACGTCGCGGAACTCGACCTTGCCCGAGGCGACGGCGAGCGGCCTGGCGTCCGGCTTGTCCAGAACTTCCTGCTGGACATCCAGCAGGTCGAACATCTGTTCGATATCGGTCAGGCCCTGGCGGATTTCCCGGTAAACGAAGCCGATGAAGTTCAGCGGCACCGAAAGCTGCACCATCAACGCATTGACGAAGACGAAGTCGCCGACGGTCTGCGTTCCGGCCTGCACTTCCAGCGCCGACATGACCATGATGATGGTGGTGCCGAGGCCGAAAATGACGCCCTGGCCGAAGTTCAGCCAGCCGAGCGAGGTCCAGATGCGGGTGGCGGCGGTCTCGTAGCGGGCCATGGAGCGGTCGAAGCGCGCGGCTTCCATTGCCTCGTTGCCGAAATATTTCACAGTTTCGTAGTTGAGCAGCGAATCGATCGCCTTGGTGTTGGCGTCGGTATCGCTGTCGTTCATGTCGCGGCGGATGGTAATGCGCCAGTCGCTGGCCCGAATGGTGAACCAGATGTAGAGCCAGACGGTGATCGCCACCACCGCCACGTATTTCCAGCCATAGGTGAAAGCGAAGATGCCCGCCGTCAGCGCGAACTCGAGCACCGTCGGCAATGTATTGAGTACGGTGAAACGGACGATCGTCTCGATGCCCTTGGTGCCGCGCTCGATGACGCGCGACAGGCCCCCGGTGCGACGTTCCAGATGAAAGCGCAGCGAAAGCTGGTGCATATGCACGAAGCTGCGGTGCGCCAGCTGGCGAACGGCATATTGGCCGACGCGGGCGAACAGGGCATCGCGAAGCTGGTTGAAGCCGAGTTGCACAAGGCGCACGACATTGTAGGCCACGACCAGCATGACCGGCGCCAAAAGAATCGCCGGCAGCGGTGGCGTGTATTTGGCGTCACCCGCCAGCGCATCGGTCGACCATTTGAAGAAGTATGGCGCGATGACCAGCGTCAGCTTGGCGACGACCAGCAGGACCGTCGCCCAGATGACGCGGGCGCGCAGATCGGCGCGGTCCGCCGGCCACATGTAGGGCCAGAGGTTGCGCAGGGTTTGCAGGGTCGAGCCGGATTCGGCGGAAACGGTCTTGTCAGCCAATTTGAAATGCCTTGCGAAGTGTCAGCAGCAGGATCGGCAGGACGCCGCGAGGTCGGCAACGGCGCGGGAAACGTTATCGAGCGCTTCATGGTCCACGGAATAGAGCGAGCGCTGGCCGTCCGCCGAATACCGCACCAGCCCGGCCGCGACCAGCATCTTCAGATGCTGCGAGACGGTGGACTGCGCCAGATCGAGATGCGCCACCACATCGCGGCAGCAGCAGGAATTGCTGGCGGCAAGCCGTTTGAGGATTTCCAGACGTGCCGGGTGCGCCAGCGCAGCCAGCTTCGAGGCCATCGCCTGGTCGGCCCGGCGCGGCGACGAAACCTCGTTGAGTAGAGCAATATTCATCGTTTATCGGCGATAAACGATGAAGGCGCCTTTTGCAAGCGGCGACGGCAATATTGCCGCGATCGGCTTACCGGATCGTCGCCTGCTCGCCCATCGCCTTCATGTCGGCCGCCTCGCCCTCGCTCGACTTTTCCGGAACCTTGAAAATCTGGCCCGGCCAAATGCGGTCGGGATCGCTGATCTGCTCCTGATTGGCGAGGTAGATGGTCGAGTAGCGAATGCCATGGCCGTAGATCCGCCGCGAAATGCGCCACAGATTGTCGCCGCGCCGGATGATGACGGCGCCGTCGGCATGCTGGAGCTTTGGCGCGGTGGTCTCCGCCGGTTGCGTTGGCGTTGCTGACGCAATGTCCGCAGGTTTTTCAGCTGCCGTCCCGGCCGATTGACCAGTTGGCGCAGTTGCCGGCTGGTTCGCGGCGGGTGGGCTCGCCGCGGCCACATCGCCGGCCGGCTGCGCCGGCTTGGCTTCGGCACCGGCAGCGTTCCCGGACTGGCTCGTTCCGGCGTCGGCGGCTTGCGGTTCGGTCGCCTGTTGGCCCGGCTGCGGCTGAGCAGGCGCGACAGCGGCGATGGATTCGCCCGGCTCGCGCTCGAACGGAACCGCCGCGCGGGCAATGACCTTGCCGCTGCCGTCCAGCGCATCGACGCGGACCGTGTAGTTGCCGACCGGCAGGTCACGCAAAGCTTCGACGAGGAAATGCCCATCCGGCGAAGTCAGCGCATCGCCCAGAAGAATGTCGCTGGCATAGGCGCGCACCTTGCTGCCCGGCGCGGCGGTGCCGGCGACGAACACCTTGCCGCCGTCGATTTCAACGGCTTCGACTGCAATCTTCGCCGCATCGGCAACGGGCTTGGCGGGATCGGCGCTTGCCATGGCAGGCGCGGCGGTCTGTGCGGAGGGAGCGGACGGCGTTGCGGGCGCGGCTGCGGTGCCTGCGGGCTGCGCGGGCTTTTCCGAGTCCGGCTTGGCAGCCTCCGGCACAGTGAGCAGCTCGGAAGGCTTGCCGGCTTCCTCGACCATGGCCAGAACCTGGCCGTCGGCCTTGTCCGGGATGGAAACAACCGCAGTCTGCGCGGAGTTCGCCGTCTCATTGGCCGCGCTGGTCGACCGCAGCGTCAGTTGATAGTCGCCAGGCTTGAGCGGGTCATCGAGCACCACCGTGAAGGCGCCCTCGGGGCCGGCGGTGGCCGTGCCGATGACAGCCGAGCCGTTCAGGATTTCCACCTTGGCATTGGGCGCTGCCTTGCCGGCAACGACCAGCGAGCCGTCGCCTTCCGCGCGCACCACATCGAAGCTCGGCGCGGCTGAAGCGGCGGCGGCCGGTGGGGCTGCCGGGGTTTCAGGTGTTACCGGAGCCTTGGCATCCGCTGCGGGTGCTTGCCCCTCAGGCAGGTTTGGCGGCGGCGTAGGCGTTGCGGTAGAGCCCGGCGACGGAAGCGCGGCGACCTGCGCGGGCGGCGCAGGTTTCAGCAGCGGATCGAGCGCGCCGGAAACATACGCCACACCGGCGACGGCGACCACGCCTGCGCCAGCAAACAACAATGTCTGTACTGGTTTGATTGCCATTTTTATCGTTCCCCTTGCCCCAATGCGGGTCTAGCTTGTTTTGCCGAAAGCGACAAGAAAAAGCCCTTTCAGGCTTGACCGCCGCCGCCTGCCCCATCACCAATCATGCCCATGAACACGATTCGATCCGTCTGCGTTTACTGCGGCTCGTCTCCCGGCCACGACGACGTCTATATCGAAGCCGCTCACATACTGGGCCGATCGCTTGCCCGTAATGGTCTTCGTCTGGTCTACGGCGCCGGCACCAAGGGCATCATGGGCGCGGTTGCCGATGGCGCGTTGCGGGCGGGCGGCAAGGTCATGGGCATCATTCCCGGCTTCCTGATCAACCGCGAAGCCAGCGGCTCGGCGCTCGACCGGCTCGACGAACTCGTCATCACCAAGAACATGCACGAGCGCAAACACAGGATGTTCGAAGAATCCGACGCCTTTGTGGCGCTGCCGGGCGGCATCGGCACCGTGGAAGAGGTCATAGAGATCCTGACCTGGGCGCAACTGGGCCATCACCGCAAGCCGGTGGTGTTCGGCAATGTCCGTGGATTCTGGAATCCGATGATCGCGCTGATGGATCATATGGCGGCGGAAGGGTTCATCCACACCGCCAATCGCGTCAAGCCGCTGGTCGTCGACAATCCGGAGGCGATCGTCGCCGCCATACTGACGGCAGGCGCCGCCGCCGATGCGCCGACGGAAGGCGAAGCCTCGGTTATCGAGAAACTGTAGCCGCCGCGCTGCGGCCGCCCGACAGCATCGACCACGAATAGACCGCCAGCGCTGCCCAGATTAGCGCAAAGGCGATGCCCTTCTCGGTCGAGAACGGCTCGTGGAAGACGAACACCGCGACCAGGAAGATCATCGTCGGCGCCAGGTACTGCATGATAGCGATGGTCGACAGCCTGAGCAGCTTCGCGCCGTTGGCATAGAGGATGAGCGGGATGGCGGTGACCAGGCCGGAACTCATCAGCAGCCAGATGTCCGACACGCTCTGATCGCCGAAATGACCGGCGCCGGTTGCCTCGAGCCAAACGATGTAACCCAGCGCCGGAACGGCGAGGATCAGCACTTCAAGGAAAAAACCCTGCGACGGCCCAACCGGCACGGTCTTCTTGAGCAGGGCGTAGAAGCCCCAGGTAAAGGTCAGCGCCACCGCCACCCAAGGCAGCCCGCCGTTCTCCCAGGTGAGGACCGCTACGGCCAGCGCCGCGAGCGCAATGGCCACAAGCTGCGCCCGGGTCGGGCGCTCACCGAGCAGAACCGCGCCGAGAAAAACACTGAACAGCGGGTTGATGTAGTAGCCGAGCGCGGTTTCCAGCGCGCGGTCGGCCGCGATAGCCCACACATAGACACACCAGTTCGCGGTGATCATGGCCGCCGTCAGCGCGACCATGGCCAAGGTGCGAGGCGTACGCAGCGCCACCTTGATGTCGCCGGTGCGCCCCAGCCACAGGAGCACGACCCCGGCGACCGGAAGCGACCAGATGACCCGGTGCGCCACCACTTCGAGCGACGGGATATGCGCGACAGCTTTCATGTAGAAGGGCAGGAATCCCCACAAGAAATAGGCCGACACCGCAAACACGAAGCCGCGCCGGGCAGATTTGTCGTTTTCTGGAGCTGGTTCGGCGGACATCGCAGCGGTATGAGCCGTTCGAAGGCCTAAAGCCACGTCAAACATCGCATGGTTCAACGGAGTTTTGCCAATGGCCCAAGCCGACATGCCGGCGCAGCCGGCTATTCGGCCGCTACCAATCCGGCCATTTCGCGGTTCTTCATCAGCTTGTAGACGATGGAGTCCATCAAGGCCTGGAAAGAGGCGTCGATGATGTTGTCGGAGACGCCGACCGTCCACCAGCGCGCGCCGGTCGCATCGTGCGATTCGATCAGCACCCGTGTTATCGCCTCGGTGCCGCCATTGAGGATACGCACCTTGTAGTCGGCCAGTTCGAGATCCGCGATCTCGCTTTGGTATTTGCCCAGATCCTTGCGCAGCGCGATGTCGAGCGCGTTCACCGGGCCATGGCCCTCGGCGACCGACATTTTCTCCTCGCCATCGACCAGCACCTTGACGATCGCCTCGGATACGGTCCGCAACTGGCCGTTGGCGTCGAAGCGACGCTCAATCATGCAGCGGAACGAGGTGACGCTGAAGAATTCCGGAACGCCTGTCAGCATCCGGCGCGCCAGCAGTTCGAAGCTCGCGTCGGCGCCTTCATAGGCATAGCCCTCCGCCTCGCGCTCCTTGACCACGGAAATCAGCGCATCCAGCCGGTGATCGTCACGCGGTACGTCGATGCCGCGTCGCTTCAACTCGGCGACGAAATTGGCCTTGCCGCCCTGATCCGAGACCATGACGCGGCGGCGGTTGCCCACCGATTCCGGCGGCACATGCTCATAGGTGGCCGGGTCCTTGGCCAGAGCGGAGGCATGGATGCCGGCCTTCGTAGCGAAGGCGGATGCGCCGACATAGGGCGACTGGATTTCCGGCGCCCGGTTGAGAAGCTCGTCGAAGGCACGCGACAGGCGCGAGATACCGGCAAGTTGTTCCGCTGAAATGCCGGTTTCGAAGCGATCGGCGAAAGCAGGCTTCAGCATCAGGGTGGGAATGAGCGTGATCAGGTTTGCATTGCCGCAGCGCTCGCCGATGCCGTTCAGCGTGCCCTGGATCTGCCGCACGCCAGCCTCCACCGCGGCCAGCGAATTGGCGACGGCCTGCCCGGTATCGTCATGGGCGTGAATGCCCAAACGGTCGCCGGGAATGCCGCTGGCAACGACCTTGGCGACGATGGCGCGCACTTCCGAGGGCTGGGTGCCGCCATTGGTGTCGCACAGGACGACCCAGCGGGCGCCGGCTTCATAGGCAGCCCTGGCGCAGGCAAGCGCATAGTCGGGATTGGCCTTGAACCCGTCGAAGAAATGCTCGCAGTCGACCATCGCCTCCTTGGAAGCGCCCCGCGCCGCCTCCACCGAAGCCTGGATCGCCTCGAGGTTTTCCTCATTGGTGCAGCCCAGCGCGACGCGGACATGGTAGTCCCAGCTTTTGGCGACGTAGCAGATCGCATCCGATGCCGACCGCAGCAGCGCCGCGAGGCCGGGATCGTTGGAAGCCGAAACGCCAGCACGCTTGGTCATGCCGAAGGCGACAAACTTCGAGCGCTGCGTGCGCTTTTCGGCGAAGAAAGCAGTGTCCGTCGGATTCGCACCCGGATACCCGCCCTCGACATAGTCGATGCCGGATTCATCGAGCATCTTGGCGATAGCGATCTTGTCCTCGACGGAAAAATCGATGCCCGGCGTCTGCTGGCCGTCCCGCAGAGTGGTGTCGAAAAGATAGAGGCGTTCCCGGACCATCATGATTTGCCTGCAAACTTGTCCGTCGCGCGGATCAGCCGGTCGAGTATGCCCGGTTCCGAATAAGCATGGCCGGCGCCTTCGATGAGGTGGAACTCGGCCCTCGGCCAGGCTTTGTGCAGCGCCCACGCATATCTGGCCGGACACGGCATGTCGTAACGGCCGTGGACGATGACGCCGGGAATGTCCTTCAGCTTGCCGGCATCGCACAGCAACTGCCCCTCTTCCAGCCAGCCGGCATGGACGAAAAAGTGGTTCTCGATGCGAGCGAAGGCGAGCGCGTAGTCTTCCTCTTCAAACGCATCGCTGGTGGCCGGATCGGGCAGCAGCGTGATGGTCTCGCCTTCCCAGCGGCTCCATGCGCGCGCCGCCTCGATCTGCGCCTTGCGGTCGTCGCCGACGAGGCGCTTGCGATAGGCGGCCATCATGTCGCCCCGCTCGCCTTCCGGGATCGGCGCGATGAAACGCTCCCATTTGTCGGGAAACATCTCGGACACGCCGAACTGATAGTACCATTCGAGCTCGGCGCGGGTCAGCGTGTAGATGCCGCGCACCACGAGTTCGCTGACGCGATCAGGGTGGGTTTCCGAATAGGCGAGCGCCAGCGTCGATCCCCAGGAGCCGCCGAAAACAAGCCATCTGTCGAAACCGGCCATCTCCCGCAGCTTTTCCATGTCGGCGACGAGGTGCCAGGTGGTGTTGGCGTCGAGCGAGGCATTGGGCGTGGACTTGCCGCAGCCGCGCTGGTCGAAGAGGATGACATCGTAGAGCTTCGGATCGAAGAGCCGCCGGTGCTTCGGCGAGATCGTGCCGCCCGGACCGCCATGCAGGAACACCGCCGGCTTGGCGCCTTTGGTGCCGCAGCGCTCCCAATAGATGCTGTGTCCGTCGCCGACATCCAGCATGCCGCTGTCGAACGGTTCGGTTTCTGGATAGAGGGTTCGTAACTGATCTGTCATTTCGATCTGGCCTTGTGCGAACGGTCCGCTGGCGGCCATTCGTCCGTGTCGTGGTCGGGGTGCTGATAGGAGACGAGATCAGCCAGGAACGGCGCGGTTTCGATGTCTGCCATCGTTTCTTCAGCAGGGAGCGATGGTACACCGTCCACATAGGGAAGTTTCGCCTCGACGCCCCACTGGATGACGGGAGCGATTTCTTCCGGCTTGTCGAAGCTGGCGATGGTCAGCGCCATGCCATCCGGCGCCTCATAGGTCAGCGGCGTACCGCAATCGCCGCAGAATCCGCGATCGACATGGTTCGAGGAGTGGAAGCGCCGGCGTTCGCCGCGCGTCCATTCCACCTTGGCCTCGCGCACGGAAACCAGCGGCATGTAAAAACTGCCGGACGCCTTCTGGCACATGCGGCAATGACAGACTGAGCCCTCGCCAAGCGTGCCTTCGACGCGGAAGCGCACGGCACCGCACTGGCACCCCCCTGTATAAACCGGCCTGTTGTCGAGGCTCATCGTGCTTTCCGTCCGTCCTATTCGGGCTTGTGGCAAACGGCTTCGATGTTGTTGCCGTCAGGGTCGAGGACGAATGCTCCATAGTAATCGGGATGGTAGTGCGCGCGGATGCCGGGCTTGGCGTTGTCACGGCCTCCGGCAGCGATCGCCGCGGCGTGAAAGGCATCGACATCGGCCCGCCTGTTGGCGGTGAACGCGTAGTGGCGTCCGCTTTCCCCGGCCTGGCCCGTTTCGCGCAGCCAGAACACCGGCCGCTCACGGCCATAGCCGCCGACCTTCATGCCGCCTGTATGTTCCGGCGGAACCATAAAAAGGAGCGAACCCCCGAGCGGCGCCGTGGCACGGTCGTAGAACGCCTTTGCCCTGTCGAAATCCGCGACTGGTATGCCTGTGTGGTCAATCATGGACATCGCTCCATCTGGTTGAGCCGCTTCTCACCGCTTTACTTCCCAAGTGGTGACACGCTCGCCGGTGGCTGGGTCTTTCCCGTCCTTCAACTGGATTCCCTGCGCCAATAATTCGTCGCGGATCCTGTCGGCTTCGCCCCAGTTCTTGGCGGCGATCAATTCCAGCCGGCGGGCTATGGCGCGATCGACCTCGTTTTGGTTCACCTGCGCGGAGGAGACGTCGAAACCGAGGAATTCGAGCGCCCTTTTCAGCGATGCCGCCGCTCCGCTGCCTTCACCCGCCTCGCCGGCAAGCTGGGTCAGCACCTGAAATGCGGCATGCGTGGAGAAATCGTCCGAAAGTGCATCGACGATCGCTTGCGGAAGGTCAGGCGCGGACGCGGCGGCTGTGTCGGCGGCGCGCTTCCACTTTCGCAGCGTGTTTTCCGCCTCCTCCAGCTTGCGCACGCTGAAGTCGATCGGCTCGCGGTAGTGCGTCATCAGCATGGCGAGGCGCAGCACTTCGCCGGGCCACTTGCGGCCGCCGAAAGTCTCCGTCTCGAGCAGTTCGTGGATAGAGTAGAAATTGCCGAGGCTCTTGGACATCTTCTGGCCTTCCACCTGCAGGAAGCCATTGTGCATCCAGACATTGGCCATGGCGTGCGAGCCGTGGGCACAGCGCGACTGAGCGATCTCGTTTTCGTGGTGCGGGAAGATCAGATCGAGCCCGCCGCCATGGATGTCGAAGGTCTCGCCGAGGTAGGCCGCGGACATGGCCGAGCACTCGATGTGCCAGCCGGGCCGGCCCCTGCCCCACGGCGACTCCCATCCCGGCTCCTCCGGCGACGACAGCTTCCACAGGACGAAATCGTGCGGGTTCTTCTTGTGCTCGTCCACGGCGATGCGCGCGCCGGCCTGCTGCTCGTCCAGATGCCGTTTCGACAACTGGCCGTATTCCGGCATCGAGCCGGTATCGAAGAGAACTTCGCCCGCGGCTTCATAGGCATGGCCGCGTTCGATGAGGGTTTGAATCATGCCGATCATATCGGCCTTGCCGTCGGCGCGCGGCTGCACGAATTCGGTGGCGCGCGGCTCTACTGTCGGCGGCAGGCAGCCGAGTTCGGCCACATCGCTGCGGAACTGCTGCGCGGTCTTTTCCGTCACGCGGCGGATCGCCTCGTTCAGCGACAATTGCCCGCCAGAAATCTCAGCACCGAAATCGCGAAGCGCACGGGCGTTGATCTTGTCGTCCACGTCGGTGATGTTGCGGACATAGGTGACATGGTCTTCGCCGTAGAGGTGCCGCAGCAGCCGGAACAGGACATCGAAAACGATGACCGGACGCGCATTGCCGATATGGGCGAAGTCATAGACCGTCGGGCCGCACACATACATCCTGACATTGTCCGGATCGATCGGAGAAAACGTCTCCTTCGTCCGCGTCAGCGTGTTGTAGAGACGCAACCCATTGGTGCTTTCAGACATGCGTGCCTTCCCGGTCCGTTCCTGCTGTCGGGAGCACGCCGCGCCAAGACGCGAGACAGCTCCAGCCTGCTGGCCGGGGCGTTTGTCCTGCTGAAAAAATGAGGCGAAAACGTCCGGACCAGCGCGAGCGCTAGTCAATAATCCAAATGGAGCAAATGGCGAAAGACGTTCTCATGGGGCGGCTTTATCGCCCTGCCCAGTGTTGCCGTCAAGACGCAACTTTCGGCAAAAGCCTGCTACGCGTGGCCGAGGGAACGATCAGTAAGATTCTATTAAACATGTCGGCACAGTGATGAACGTTCGCCGGCTTCTTGCCGACACCGTCACGATTTGGTCCGAATCGGCGAGACAATGAAGCACTTCGAAACGGAATGTCTTGGGGAAGACGAACATGGCCCGCAGCAAGGTTAAGACCAGCCCCGCCCAACCGGCGGCTCTCGACAGTCAATACAGGGCAATTGGCCCGGCAGCTATCGCCGCGGCTCTGCTTCATACGGCCAAGAAGAAAAAGCCTGTCCAGAAGTTCATCGCGCCACGCGCCGCCTGAACCCGGCTTGGGCACCCGGCGTTTGATTTACAAACGTCGCGGCGTTCTAAAATAGCGTCAACTGCGTATCGTCAGCGTCGCCATTGGTGCGGCGCTTTGCTTTTTCGGGCTCACGAACGGCTGCGATTTCGGCCCGTTCCTGTATTTCGGGGCCGGTATTCGCCACCTTGTTGACGAGGTCGGAGACCGGCAGGGCCTCGAAAAACCCCGGCTCGACAGGTTTCATGAGATCGACGACATCGCGGGGTTCCTGGCTGCGGCAGTCGAGCCAGCGAGCGAAATGCTGTGGCTGCACGACGACAGGCATACGTTCATGGATATGGCCGATGTCGTCATTGGCGCTCGTGGTGACGATGGCGCCGGTGTCCATCTCCGAGCCTCCCGGCTCGGCGTAAGTCTCAAGGACGGCGGCGAACGCAATCAATCCGCCCTGCTTCGGGCGCACCCAATAGGCCTGTCCCTTGCCGCTACCGCCGGACTGCTTGTGCCATTCATAGAAGCCGGAGGC
This sequence comes from Mesorhizobium sp. BE184, assembly GCF_031457045.1. NCBI lineage: Bacteria > Pseudomonadati > Pseudomonadota > Alphaproteobacteria > Hyphomicrobiales > Phyllobacteriaceae > Mesorhizobium > Mesorhizobium sp. BE184. The sequence continues at coordinate 508,089 of NZ_JAVDVU010000001.1, read as the reverse complement.
AGGGATCAGCGCCCGGCGGTGACGCATGGCGGCGCGGAACGACGCCTTTTCGGCAATGCCTTCCGAACGTGCGTTGAACAGCAGCGGGAAATCGCGGGTATCCTTCACCCAGGCAGGGATCAGTCCCCAGCGCACCAGCATGGCCAAGCGGTCGGGGCGGTTGGAAAACGGCTCGCGCGGGCCGGCGGACACCACCGCGAGCACCGGCTGCTTCGGCGCGATGTTGTAGCGCGCCGGAAACTCCTCCAGTTCGGCGAACCCCAGGAAGGCCGCCGTCTGGTCGGTCGTGGCGGTGAGGGCGAAACGTCCGCACATGGCGAGTTCAATCTTTCGATATATCCAGGCAGAAAGTGGCGGTGGCAGCGGAAGGCCGCAACCTTTAAAGCTGCAGAGAGCCTATCGATCCACAGAAGGCACATCCAAGGCAGCCTCATGGCCAAGAGAAAAGAAATGCCGGCCGTCTCGGTTGCCGTGGTGCGCGGCGACACGGTTTTGCTGGTCAAGCGCGCGCTGCCGCCATCGCAAGGGCTGTATGCCTTTCCCGGCGGCAAGGTAGAGTCGGAAGAAACGCTCGAGCAGGCGGCGCGGCGGGAACTGATGGAAGAAACCGGGCTGGAGGCCAACGATTTCCGACCGGTCGAGACCATTTTCATCGAAGGTTCCAGTGAAGGCCATCCGGTCGACTATCGCCTCACCGTGTTCGGCGCGCGGTATGTGAGCGGCGAGGCGATGGCCGCGGACGATGCCGAAAGCGCGGCCTTCTACACGCTGGCCGAAATGTCGGATCTGCCTCTGGCCGGCTCGGTCTTTACCATCGCGAGCGAATTGCTGGGCAAGGACTGAAAACGCAGCCCCTGTCAGCATGGCGGTCTTGCGGCTGACAAATTGTTTCGTCACAAGGGTTTATGCGCCGCGCTTCGCATTTGCTTTCGACCTGCCTTGCCACCGGCATCGCCGCCGGAATCGCCTTGTCGCCTGCCCGCGCCGTGGAAGCGCCATTCGAATCCGGGCTGATGCGCCTCGCCGAAATACTCGGCTCCCTCCACTTCCTGCGCAGCCTGTGCGGAGAGACCGGTGGAAACTGGCGGACGGAGATGGAGAAACTGCTCGAATCGGAAAGTCCGGATCCGGAGCGCAAGGCGCGTTTCATCGCCTCCTTCAATCGTGGCTATCGCTCGTTCGGGACCGCGTACAGCCAGTGTACACCATCGGCGACCGAGGCAATCAGCCGCTATGTCAAGGAAGGGGAAGCCCTTTCGCGCGACATCGCTTCGCGCTACGGCAATTAACAGGCCGTTAACTTTTCCGGCAAAGGCGAGCGTACAGCGGCGGAAGCCTGTGCTAGAGTCTTAACGGGACATTAAAGGGACAAGTCGAGTTTGATCCGTATTTGAAGGATCGACACTTGAAAGGGTGGAAGTCGCCTATGGAACATAGCTTCAGCGATATCGATGCGCTGGTCCGGGAAGAAAAACGCCTGACCGCTGTCGAAAGCCACAACGAAGCCTGGGCCGAAGGGCTTTCGGCAGGTATCGAGCCGGAAATCATCGCAGAGGCGGCGCTTGAAACGGCGTTCGCGGAAATGCTGCGCGCCAACGGCGAAACGGCGGCTCTTGCCCTGCTGGACAGGATGCGTGAAAAGGTGATCGCTGGCGCTTTCGACCCCGACCAATTACGGCACTGAGTCGGCGCCCGGCCAGGTGGCGTTCCGCCTTGGGCTTACTTTTCGGGCGCGGCGTCCGACATGGAGAAGCGGGTGTTCAGACAAGAAAAATCCGGCGTTCGGCGGCATGTATCGGCTCTGAGCCTCTGGCTCGCCCTCCTGTCGGCAAGCCTTACGCCGCTCCTGGTACTATATGCCCAGCCGGCTCATGCCCTTAGCGAAATCAAGCGTGAGGATTTGGCGAAGCCGGCCGAACAGCCTGACGCCGGCGAAGACAGCGGGCCGGATACCGGCGTTCCCCTGCCGGACCCGATCCAGCCTTCCCCGCCTGCCGACGACAAGCCGACCGCGCCCGATCAGGACGAACCTGAACAGGTGGAGCCGGCCACCCCTCCGCAAAGCGGCGGCCCATCCAGCCCGCATGTCGATCCCGCGGCGCCGCTGCCCGAAGTCGTCTACGATCTGTCGAAACTGCCTGAACCGGTACGGCGCATGCACGACCTGATCGTCGAAGCAGCCAAGAGCGGCGACATTGAAAAGCTGCGGCCGCTGATCGGCACAGGGGATTCGATGACCCAGCTTTCCCTCACCGATATCGATGGCGACCCGATCGACTTCCTCAAGGGCCTCTCCGGCGACACCGAGGGGCAGGAAATACTGGCGATCATGGAAGAGGTGATGAACGCCGGTTATTCCCATATCGACGTCGGCACCGACCAGGAGCTTTATGTCTGGCCTTATTTCTTCGCACTGCCGCTGGACAAGCTCGATGCCCGGCAGCGGGTGGAACTGTTCAAGATCGTCACCGCCGGCGACTACGAGGACATGAAGCAGTTCGGCGCTTACATCTTCTACCGTGTCGGAATCACGCCCGAGGGCCGTTGGAAGTTCTTCGTCGCGGGCGACTGAGCCGATTGAGGTTCACGCTTCCGGCTCTCTTGCGGGGAAAGTTGCGGAGGCTTACCTAAGCCTGACCGTTTTGCAGAATTCAGGCCGCCCGACACATGCCATCCGCCCTGCTCAAAGACCGTGCGCTCGTTTCCGTATCCGGGGCCGAGGCCGAGCACTTCCTGCAGAACATCGTCACAACCGATCTGGACCAGCTTGGCGCGGATGAGGCAAAGCCCGGAGCGCTGCTGGCGCCGCAGGGCAAAATCCTGTTCGATTTCCTGATTTCGCGCGCCGGCGAGGATGGCTTCCTGCTGGAGTGCCGCGCCGACATTGCCGACGATTTCATGCGCAGGCTAATGCTTTACCGGCTGCGGGCCAAGGTGGACATTTCCAAACAGGAACAGTCGCTTGTCTCCGTGGAATGGCAGATCGATTCAATTGCCTCAGACTTTGATTCAGGCAAGGCCGAGCCGGCAGTATCCGACCGACGCTTTGCGGACCGCGATGTCGTGCGCGTCTATGGCGTGCGATCCGATGAGGGAGACTCGGCCGCCTGGCATGCCTTCCGCATCGCGCATGGGGTGGCCGAGAGCGGGGTCGACTATCAACTCGGCGATGCCTTCCCGCACGACGTTCTCCTCGACCAGAACGGCGGTGTCGGCTTCAAGAAGGGATGCTATGTCGGCCAGGAAGTGGTGTCGCGGATGCAGCATCGCGGCACGGCGCGGCGGCGGGTGCTGATCGTGTCCGCGGATGCGCCCTTGCCTGCCGCCGGAACCGAACTGACCGTGGATGGCCGGCCGGTTGGCGCGTTGGGCTCGACGTCCGGCAGCGCCGGTCTGGCGGTTGCGCGCATCGACCGTGTGAAGGCCGCGGTTGATGACGGCAAGGCGATCCTGGCGGGTGTCGTACCTGTTCATCTCTCTATTCCGGACTGGGCGAGATTCACCTTTCCGGAAAACACGGAGGAAGCCTGATGGCAGCCGACCGCGCCGGCGCGCCGGTCCGCGCCTGGCAGCGCATGCTTTCGGGACGGCGGCTGGACCTGCTCGACCCCTCGCCTTTCGACATCGAGATTTCCGACATCGCTCACGGCCTTGCCCGCGTGGCGCGCTGGAACGGCCAGACCCGGGGCGACCATGCCTTTTCCGTCGCCCAGCATTCGCTTCTGGTCGAAACGATCTTCGCCCGGATCGCACCGGTTGCGTCGTCGGCCCAGCGGCTGGCCGCCCTGCTCCACGACGCCCCGGAATATGTCATCGGCGACATGATCTCACCGTTCAAATCGGTCATGGGCGGCGGCTACAAGGATTGCGAGCTGCGGCTGCAGCGCGCCATCCATCTCCGTTTTTCGCTGCCGGCCGAGCCCGGCGTCGGGTTGGCCAAGGACATCAAGCGCGCCGACCAGATCGCCGCCTATTTCGAGGCGACGGAGCTTGCCGGCTTCGCTGTGGCCGAGGCAACGGAATTCTTCGGGCGTCCGCGCGGCTTTTCCGCCGACCGGTTGGACCTTGCGCCGCGCTCGACCATCTGGGCGCAGAAAGCATTCCTTGCGCGGTTCGCGGAACTCGACGCGATGCGGCAAGGAGGAGATTGATCGTGGACCTTGGCCTGAAGGGAAAGATCGTCGTCGTGACCGGCGGCAGCAAGGGCATTGGGCTGGCCTGTGCGCAGGCTTTCGCCGGCGAAGGCGCGCGGGTCTCGATCGTTTCGCGCTCGAAGGAGAACGTCGAAAATGCCTGCGCGCGATTGCCGGGTTCGTACGGGCTGGCGGCGGACCTGTCCGATGAGGCAGAGGCGGCGCGCGTCGTCGAAACGATCGAACGCGAACTGGGGCCAGTCGATGTCCTGGTCAACAGCGCCGGCGCCGCCCAGCGCACGCCGCCGGATCAGCTGTCGCCGGTCGCCTACCGCAAGGCGTTCGACGCCAAGTTCTTCTCCTATGTGAATATCATCGACCCGGTGGTGAAGCTGATGGCGGCGCGTGGCAGCGGCGTGATCGTCAATGTCATCGGCAATGGCGGCAAGATCGCCTCGCCCACCCACATTGCCGGCGGCGCGGCCAATGCCGGCCTGATGCTGGTCACGGCGGGACTGGCGACCGCCTATGCCGGACGCGGCATCCGCGTGGTTGCCGTCAATCCGGGACTGACCGAAACGGGCCGTGTCACCGAGGGCCTTCGCGCGGAAGCCTCCCTGCACGGGATATCCGAAGACGAGGCGCGGCAACGTGCCTTGTCGCGCATTCCGATGGGCCGGGCGGCGACGCCGCAGGAGATCGCCGACACCGTCCTGTTCCTGGCGTCCGACAGAGCGAGCTATATCACCGGCGTATCGGTGAGCATGGACGGAGCGGCGGCGCCCATCATCGTCTGACTGCGAACGGCTACCGGCCCTGCCGTTCCAGCCGGTCGAGAAACCACTGGGTGAGCCGGGTCCACACTTCGTCCTTCTCGCCCGTATCCTCGCAACCATGGTCCAGGTTGGGGTTGTCGTTCACCTCGATGACGAAAATCCCGTCCTTGGTTTCCTTCAGATCGACGCCGTAGAGCCCGTCGCCGATGCAGCGGGCAGCCTTGACCGCCGTCTCGACGACATGCGCCGGCGCCTGTTTCAGCGTGAAGGTCCTGATGCCGCCCTGATCCGGCTTGCCGTTGGCCTTGTGGTTGACGATCTGCCAGTGCTTCTTGGCCATCAGATAGTGGACGGCGAAAAGCGGTTGACCGCCGAGTACGCCGACGCGCCAGTCATATTCGGTCGGGATGAATTTCTGCGCGATCAGAAGATCGGAATCCTCCAGCCATTCGGTCGCCAGCGCCTTCAGCTCGGCAAAGTTCGACGCCTTCTTGACGCCGCGTGAAAAGGCGCTGTCCGGGATCTTGAGCACAAGCGGGAAGCCGAGCGTCTGGGCTGCCGTTTCAAGATCGGACAGCCCGGCGATCATAACCGTCGGCGGCACCGGCACCTTGTTGTAGGTCATCAGTTCGTTGAGATAGACCTTGTTGGTGCACCGGATCATCGACAGAGGATCGTCGATCACCGGCATGCCTTCCTGCTGGGCCCGGCGGGCAAAGCGATAGGTATGGTTGGAGATCGACGTCGTCTCGCGGATGAACAGGGCGTCGTAGTTGGCCAGCTTGGCCAGGTCGCGCCTGGTGATCGGCTCCACTTCAACGCCCATCTTTTCGGCGATCCGCGCCCAATGACGCAGCGAGGAGATTTCCGACGGCGGCAATTCCTCCTGCGGATCGATCAGCGTTGCGAATGTATAGCGCGCCGGGGTCCGCGCCTTGGTGTCGCGCCATTCGCGGCCCGTATAGGTGTCCATGCAGGTCAGGAAGCGCTCTTCCTCGTCGTCGTCCATGCGCGCCAGCGGATGAAAGCCGATCTTGCGGATCGAAGCCCATTCGGCAGCGTCCTTGATGGTGACTTCGAGAGCCGGGGCGCGAAACCAGTCGAAAAGAAGCCGGGCGAAGCGATCCCATGCCTTCGACGGGCCTATGCCGAAGAAGATGTGTACCTTTGCCGGATATGAGCCGCCGAGATCCTTGCGGCACTTGTTGAGCGCCAGCTCGAGCTCCGGCAGTGAATTCTCGTAGAGCTTGCGCTCCGACAAGTCGATCATCGTCTCCACCGTCGGGATCACCTTGTGGCCCCGCGACGAGGCGAGAAGCGAGGCATAGTAACCACGGCTCTGGTAGGCATAATTGTTCGACAGGTTGATAACCTTGGGCCGCTGGCCACGGAACAGCGCAGGGTGGGCGAGATAGTCGCGGCTGGTGATGATCTTGTGCGGCGTCGCCACCGGATCGATATCGTTCTGCCTTCCCGTCAAAATCACCCAGGTCATGCTTCACGCACCTTTGGCTGGTCGGGATGAGTGGGGGCCGCACCGGACGGGACTTTTCCGCCAGATAAGAGCTTCTCGAAACGCAGCGCCGTCATGCCGTCAGCGTAGTAGCCTTCGACCCGGCCGGTGCGGCGGTAACCGGCGGCTTCGTAGAGCGCGATGGCGCGTGCATTGTCCTGCCGCACCTCCAGCCGCAGGGATTTGCACCCCCGTCCGGCAGCTGTTTCCTCGGCGGCCTCGAGCAGCAGCCGGCCGACGCCACTGACTCCGGGTGCCGCCGCAATTGAATAGAGGCGAGCGCGAGGGCTGTCAGCCCGGAAAAGAACGGCGCAGTAGCCGGCCAGCATCCGGTCTTGCAACGAGACCAGAATGGCGGCGGTGTCTTTGCCGACAAGCCGGCGGAACGAGCGGCGGGAAATGCGATCGGCCTGAAAAGCAGAGGCCTCGATGGCGGCGAGGTCATCGACATCAGACGCGCGGGCCATGCGGATTTCAGCAGGCATGCAGGCTGAAAAACCTCGGTCGAGGGACGGGGAAATAACGGTCCGGATGTCTCGCACAACCAGCCGGATCGACGGCGCACAAATAGCGCTATCGCGCTTCGATTTAGGCTGAATTGTGACGGATTCCATGGCTGGCGCAAAGCCTCGCCGCAGGAGGCATCAGCTGTATCGAAAGCCCAGTCGGCGGACCGCACGAGCCGTGTCGATTGGGAGATTCTCAGGTCGTCATGCCGGCCAGCAACTGCCTGTAGGCGCTTTTTGCCACCTCGTTCAAGCGCTCGCGCGGCAGCGAGCCGACGATGGCGCAGCCATAGCCCTCATCCAGCCAGTAAACCGCGCGCGGCCCGTCATCGGATTGCGCATAGCTGCCCCTGCTTTTCTTGACGGCCTCGGCCGTGACGAAAACGGAGATGCGATTGCCCTTCTGATCCTCATAAAGAAGCATGGCGGCGCTGTTGGCGCCTGCCGGAAGGAGGCGGCCGCCGACGAGTTCGAAGCCATCGGTTGCAAGGTCTGGCGCCACCAGCTTGATGCCGACCCGCTTCGACAGCCAGCTCTGCATATGATCCTTGTCGCTGGCCGGCACCTCGACCGCATGACGCTGCTCGGCAGCATAGATGACATGCGCGGCGATGGCTTCCTCCGCCAGTTGATCCTCCGGACCTTCGAAGCCGGTGCCGCGCGCACCAGCCAGATAGCCGCCGGCACCGCCAACCATAAACAGCACCGCCGCCGCGGCTGCCAACCACCAGCGCGAGCGCAAACCTGCCTGCCGCTTCGGCATTTCGCCGAGTACCATCCTTGTCAGGCGCGCCGGCACCGGCTCATCCGGAACATGCGCGACGGCTTGGCGGAGCGCGTCGCGGTCGGCGGCGTAGCGCTGGCTGCGCGCCTTCATCTCCGGATTGAGTTCCAGCCATGCCTCATAGGCGGCGCGTTCCTCGGCCGGCAATTCGCCATCGAGGGCCATGTGGATATCGTGTTCGGAAAAATCGCGTCCGGTCATTTCTCGACGATCCTTATCGCCCTGCGGCGCGCGCTACCCTCCAGAAGCACACGCAAATCCTCACGGCCCCGGGCGATGCGCGACATCAGCGTGCCGGCCGGGACGCCAAGAATTGTCGCCGCCTCGGCATAGGAAAACCCTTCGATGGCGACCATCACCAGCGCCGCGCGGCGATCTGGTCCGATCGCCTGCAATGCATCGATGATCGCGCGCGAAGCCATGTTCTCCGCCTGCTCGGCGGGCACAGACGACACTTCGCCGGCGTCGAGCGGCAGCATCGCCGCCTCGCCGCGCCGGCTCGTCCTGCGTAGCCCGTCGATGAACAGATGATGCATGATCGTAAACAGCCATTTCCTTGGCGTTTCGCCCGTCTGCCAATTGTCCAGGCGCAGCAGCGCGCGCTCAAGACAGTCCTGCACGAGGTCGTCGGCCGCGTCGCGATCGCGCAGCAGCGAGCGTGCGTAGCGGCGCAAACGCGGTATTTCGTTGAGGATCGCTGCCTTCTTCGCTTCCATTGCCCGCCGGTTCGATGCCGTGCCTGGCCGAATGTCGATTGAACCCGGCCTGCCCCTCTTGCGCAAGCAAGATCGCGGAATCGACCCAGCCGAAAAGACAACGATGCGCGCGGCGCTTTTATTCCCGCCAGCTCACATTATCCGGGCTGCGGGCGTTCCCTTGCACTGCGGGTCAGCAGCCGCTGGTAGAACAGGCCGATGCCGATCAGCACGACGCCGAGGCCGATGAACGACAGCGCGCGCAGAACACCTTCCAGCTCCGACATGTCGAAAAGGAAGACCTTCAGCACCGCGATCGAAATCAGCGCCGCGGAAGCGATGCGCAGCACCTGCGAACCCAGCCACACGCCAAGCGTCAGCAGCGCGACGCCGAGCACCAGCCACAACGCCGAATAGGAATAGGTTTCCAGCGGTTCCATGCCGCTCCACAAGCCGATGAACTCGCCTTTGAAGACACGGCGCACGGACAGTGTCGCATAGGCAAAGGCCAGCAGCGACGCGACCAGCGCCAGCATGGCCGAGTACCATTTGGGCCGCTTGCCGCGCGCATAGAACGCCAATCCGCCCGCAGCGACCGCCGGCAGCAGATAGGCCAGGAACAGGAGATTGAACGCCGGGATACTGCCCGTCGCTTCATCTGTGAACAGCGGGTTGAGCCAGAAGAAATGCTGGATCACGATGCTGGCAGCGGACATCACGCCTACTGCCAATGAACCGTAGCGCATCACGGAACTCGGCGACCGCATGTCGATGGCGATGAGGATGCCGCCCGCACCCAGAGCAATCAGCGTATAGATTGCCTGTTCGGCCAACGTCAGCGCGCCATCGTCGATAACGCCGCCATGCATGGCATGGCGCACCAGCATGGCCACGGTGAGCAACGCAAACAGCGCAGCGCCCGCCTCCATGGCCAAGCGGGGCCGGCCGCCGGTCGTCCGGACAAGCTGCCAGGCCGAGAAACCGAAGGCCAGCGCGGGAATGCCGTAGCCGGCGAGCAGCCAGTTGAACACCGGCGTCGTCGACAGGAATGCCGCGCCGACGATGGTCGGATCGAACGCGACACGGCAGATCGTCGCGATGAGGGAGCCGACCGACAGCCATCCAAGCACCGGATAGGAGCGCCAGCGCGTCGCCAGCGCAGGGACGACGGCAAGCAATCCGGAAAAGACAGTCGTCAGTCCGGACCCGAATGCCATGTGGATGAACAGGACACCGGCCAGGCCCGCTCCCGCCAACGCAGCGGAAACGGCAAAGCCGCCAGAGAGCGGCGGCTGTTCGGCACGGGCGATCCATTCGGCTCCCGCTACAAAGACCGCCGTCAGCAGCAAGGCGATGGCAGCATAAAAGAAATCCCGGTCGATATTGCCGAACGCGATCCAGAGCGTTGTCAGGATGACCAGTGGAACCGCCACGCCCCAGCCGGTCCAGGAGACGGAAGCGAGAGGCCGGGCTATGTCGCGGCGAGCCGTCCAGAAGCCGGCGGCGACAAAGACCAGGCCGAGAACCAAGCCTGCATACTTCATCGCCGGGTCGGAACCGACGGTCGCCACGCCGCCCATTTCAAGATATCCGCCGGAAAGTCCCAGCGACACCGAAACGACTGGAAGAATGTGCAGGAACGCCAGCGTCGCAGCAATACCGGCGCCATAGAGGAGTGGCATCGCCATCGGCCGGTAGAACGCCACGGCAAGCATCGCCACGATCAGAACCGCGCCCGATAGAACGCCACCGGTAGCGGCGAAAGGCGGGTAGATGAAAAGCGCCAACGCCGACAGAGCAATGAAGACCGCGACCGCCACGGAGGGGACATCGAAGGCGCGGACCGGCTGCGAGCCAAAATCATGCCGTCCGAGCCAGACGAACGCCAGCACCACCAACGTCACGGCGGCGATGAACACGATCACCGTGAAGTCCGGCAGCGGCGCCTGCATCAGGTAAGCAAGCATCCACAGACCGCTGCCGACGAATGCCGCCGCCATCAGGAAATTCCAGGACCGGATGCGCGCGACTGCGCCCGTCGCCGCGAGGACGATGGCGATGTAGCCGAACAGCGCCCAGGCATTGGGCGATTGCGACGAAACCAGCATAGGTGTCGCCAGCGAGCCGAGCAGGCCAATGCCGGCGAGCGCCTGTCCATGCACAAGCGCCGCGGCCAGCGTTGCGATGCCGATCAGGCCCAGCAGCGCAAAGGCCGCCGTCGGGCCTACAAAACCGTAGACGCCGTGCGCGGCATAGACCGCCCCGAACAGGGTGAACGCGCCGGCGGCGGTCAGGATCGCGGGAATGTACGCGCCAGCAACGCCCTGAACCGGAACCTTGAAGCCGGTGCGGCGGATGAACTCGCCGACCCCGGCGAGCAGCAGGCCGAACAGGCCCGCCAGCGTGAGCCGGACGCCCGGGCCGAAAATGCCGGCCTCGATGGTGTATTTGACGAGGAACAGGCCGCCGAGGGCCAGCGCGATGCCGCCAACCCAGACCGCCCAGCGGGTGCCGAGCGCGGTCTCGATGTCAGGCCGGCCCGTGGGGCGAGCGGGCTGGGCGGGCGGCGTTTCATCCGGCTCTGTCTTATCGGATCCGGCAGCCACCGCCCAGGGTCCGGATACCGTTTCCTCGTCCACGGAGGTCGCGGCAGGCTGCGATACCTCCGCATCTGGTAGTTCGGCCTCCGGCGAAGGTGTCTCCGCTTGCCGCGTCATCTGGTTCTCAGCCGCCATGGCTTTTGGCAGCGCGACGCCCGCAAGCACCATGTTGCGGAGCGCGCCGAGTTCTCGCTCGACCAGATTGAGCCGCTTCTGCTGGCGTACCGCCATAAAAAGCAGCGCGACGATGACGGCCAGGCCGATCAGACTTTCAAACATGGCGGCTCCCTCAAACCAGACCAGTCTTCATTGGACTGTTCTTCCGCTCATGCGGCAGTGTCCCCGGCCAGCAGCCGTTGGGCGGCATGGTGCTTACGCAACGCGGCAAGAAAGCCGTTCCGCGCATCCGGTTCATTGATACCGCGCGGCTCGTAGACATGGCGAGCAAAGAAAAAACCAGTCAGCCTGAACGCGTCGTCTATCCCCACCAAGTCGGCGCGCAAGCCCGAACCCCGCTGTAAAAATGCCGGCAAGACCAGCATCTTGTCATGCCAGGGCTGGCCCGCCGCGCGCGATACCGCCCTGCCCGACTTCGGCGAGACATAGGCAAGATCACTGCGAGCGCCAGTCGCGGCGCAGTGGGAAAGATCGAGCCCGAACCCCAGTTCGTCCAGAATGAGCAGTTCGAAACGGGCCACGAGTTCGCCCGCGGCATCGCCGTCATCGAGATGCGGCATCATGATCGTCAGCGTTTCGTAGAGCGCCGCGTGGGAATCGCGCTCCGGCAGCAGGCGCAGATGCGCTGCCAGCACCTGCAGGCCGTAGACCGCGACGGCGCTGTCCATCAAACGCGCGGCATTCATCTCCAGCGCCTCGGCCTGGAACACGCCAAGATGCTCATCGAGCCGCGCGCGCCACAGAAGGTCGACGCGGTTTCCGGGCTGAAGCACGGGCTGCAATTTGCGCGACCGGCCGCCGCGCACAAGGCCGAGATGGCGGCCGTGGGCACGCGTCATCACCTCCAGAATGGCGCTCGTCTCGCCATGCTTTCGGGTGCCCAGGATGATTCCCTCGTCACGCCATTCCATGCGTGAAAGCTTTGACGGGTTCGGTGGCGAAATCAAGGAGTTCGCAAACGCTCCCGCCACGATTTGCCGGACCGTACAGACGGCCTTGAAACCGGCGGGTCGGGGTGCTCGGCGCGGTGGACGCCGTCCGTTCCATCCTTCTCGCCATCGGCTTCGGCAGGCTGGCGGTCCTCCTGACCACGGGCCGGTTCTACTGGTGGTTCGAGGCGCCGTGGCTGGGCTGGCTCGCCGCTTCATGCAGGCGGACCCAGGGCGAAAACTGTGAGCCGCTAAAACAGCGCTCCAGCCAGGGCCCAATCTAGCCTACGGGCGGTTTGCGGCCGTCGCGACAGTCACCGGAAAGCCTCTGGCCAGTGAATTGGACACCGTACTGTCGGCTTTGGCTCTTTCGATCAGCATTTGCGGATTAGAGCCGTCCAGCGTTTCGCACGAGACCGTTATTGTCGCCGATGTCGCCAGCAGCGGCTCGCCGTCGAGTTCCAGCGTGACGCTGACGGCAATGCGGCCGAGCGCTACACCCATACCGTGTGCGACGTAACGCAGATCGTTGCAGAAGCAGCCGCCGATCGCCAGCGCCAGCATCTGGCCGCCGTTGAAGCCCAAGCCTTTGCCGCCGGCCTTCCCTACGGGCCGATCAATGAAGACCGTGTGGGCACCAGCCCAGCCGACGGCAGCCTCGGTTCCTTCAAGGTTTCGAAGCTCGACCGTCATGGAAACCATGGTGCCTCTCCAGCAGGAGCGTCAGTGAGGAAATTCCAGCCCCATCTCGCGATAGCGCTCGGGATCGTCGCCCCAGTTCTCGCGCACCTTCACGAACAGGAAGAGATGCACCTTCTGTTCGAGAATGGCGCCGATCTCCTTGCGCGAGGACTCGCCGATGGCGCGAATGGTCTCGCCCTTGTGGCCAAGCACGATTTTCTTCTGGCTGTCGCGCTCGACATAGATGACCTGTTCGATGCGGACCGAACCGTCCTTCTTCTCCTCCCACTTTTCTGTTTCGACATGGGAGGAATAAGGCAGTTCCTGATGCAGCCTGAGATAGAGCTTTTCGCGTGTGATCTCGGCTGCGAGTTGGCGCATCGGCAGATCGGAAATCTGGTCCTCTGGATAATACCAGGGCCCTGCCGGCAGGCTTTCTGCCAGATAATCAAGCAAATCCTTGCAGCCGGAACCGGTCAGCGCGGAGACCATGAAGGTGCGTTTGAATGGCACACGCTCGTTGGCCGTCGCCGTCAGCGCCAGGAGCGCCTCGGGCTTGACCCTGTCGACCTTGTTGAGGATCAGCACCATCGGCTGGCGGACATCCTTCAAACGCTCAAGGATGGCGTCCGCGTCACCCTTGATGCCACGCTCGGCGTCGATCAGCACCAGCACGATGTCGGCATCCTTCGCCCCGCCCCAGGCGGTGGTGACCATGGCGGTGTCGAGCCGACGCTTCGGCTTGAAGATACCGGGTGTGTCGACAAAGACGATCTGGGCATTCTCATGCGTTGCGATACCGCGCACCAGCGCACGCGTCGTCTGCACCTTGTGAGTGACGATCGAAACCTTGGAGCCGACAAGCCGGTTCACCAATGTCGATTTGCCGGCGTTTGGAGCGCCGATCAGGGCGACGAAGCCCGAATGTGTCGCGGGCGTCTCGGCCATGGTCATGGGGTGGCTCCTTCGCTGGTCCATATGCCTTCGCGCACCAGCAAGGCTGCCGCCGCGGCCTGCTCGGCCTCGCGCTTCGAACGGCCGCTGCCAACCGCAGGCTCAAACACGCCGACCTTCACGCGGACGGTGAACAGGGGATCGTGATCCGGTCCCTCCCTCGCCTCGACCAGGTAGTCGGGAACAGCGCCGGCTGCCTGATGCGCCCATTCCTGCAACTCGGTCTTGGGGTCGCGCCGCGCCACGCCCATGGCCTGCGAACGCGGCTGCCAGTAACGGTGGATGAAGGATTGGGCCGCTTCCAGCCCGCCGTCGAGATAAAGCACCGCGATCAGCGATTCCAGCGCATCGGCGCGCAGGTTGGTCCGCTTGCGTTCGGCCAGATTGCGCACGTCGCTGCCGGCGCGAACCAATTCCGGCAAGCCGATCTCCTCGGCGATGCGCGACAGTGTCTCGGCATTGACCAATGCGTTGAGACGCAGCGACAGCTCGCCTTCCAGCGCCTCAGGAAATGCCGCCAGCAGCATATCGGCGACGACGAGGCCGAGTACCCGGTCGCCGAGGAACTCGAAACGCTCGTAATCGACGCCGGCATGAGCGCTGCGCGCGCTGGCGTGGGTCAGTGCCCGCTGCAGGCGCTGTGGGTCGCGAAAGCTGTGACCTGTACGTTCGCGAAGCGCTTCGGCAAGCTCGTCCGCTGTCAGCCGCTTCGTCGCCATACTTAATTGACGAAATGGAACAGGCGCGAGGCGCGCATGTAGGACGGCCAGTTCCATATCTCGAGCGGGCTCGAGCCGCCGCCAATGGAGAAGAAGATCATGTTGGCGCGGCCGACGAGGTTCTCAGCCGGCACATAACCGACGCTGAAGCGGCTGTCGCTGGAGTTGTCGCGGTTGTCGCCCATCATGAAGTAATGGCCTTCCGGCACGACGAACTCCTTGGTGTCGTCGCCGATGGTATTCGGCGACAGGTCGAGGGTGTTGTAGCTGACGCCGTTGGGAAGCGTTTCCTTGTAGACATCGACCGGCCCGTTGACCTCGGTGATGTCGCGATCATCGATCTGGCCGACCTTCTCGCGCGGCACGCCCGTGCCGTTGATGAAGAGCTGGCCCTGCTTCATCTGGATATGATCGCCCGGCAGTCCGACCACGCGTTTGATGTAATCCAGCGAAGGATTCGGCGGGAACTTGAATACCGCGACATCGCCGCGCTTGGGATCGGAACCCCAGATGCGGCCGGAAAATAGATTGGGGCCGAACGGCAGCGAATAGCGCGAGTAGCCATAAGCCCATTTGGTGACGAACAAATAGTCGCCCTCAAGCAGGGTCGGACGCATAGAACCCGACGGGATGGAGAACGGCTGGAAGAAAAGCGTGCGGATGACCAGCGCAAGAAGCAGCGCCTGAACGATGACGCTGACGGTTTCGCCAAGCCCGCCGGACTTCTTGTCGGATTTGTCAGCCACGCTCATGTCGTCCTCGTTTATCGATGGTTCTATAAGGTTTCAGCGCCAAGGGGGCAACGCCAATAAGACGTGCAAAGGCCCATTACTATGGCGCTTGTGAGACCGGCAGCGCCTCGATGATCACGAACGCCTGAGCGAGCGGGAAATCGTCGGTGATGGTCAGATGGATGACAGGTCGGTGGCCATGCGGGATCATACCGGCCAGCCGCGCAGCCGCGCCGCCAGTCAATTCCATGGTGGGTTTGCCGTCCGGCAAATTGACCACGCCCATGTCGCGCCAGTAGACCCCATAGGCGATGCCGGAACCCAGGGCCTTGGAACACGCTTCTTTGGCAGCGAAGCGCTTGGCGTATGAGGCCGCACTGCCACGGCGGCTTTCGGAACGCTGGCGTTCGATATCGGTGTAGATGCGCCGGATAAAGCGCTCGCCATGGGCTTCCAGTGACTTTTCGATGCGACGGATATCGATCAGGTCGCTGCCGATGCCGATGATCATCGAGCAGTGGAGCCAATGCTGCCGTGGGGAGGGGCGGACGCATGGTTGCGTGCCGCCTTGGCGGCCAGACGCTTGCGGCGCTGCTCGCGGAAAACGCCCATGCCCCAACGGGTGAGTCCGTAGAAGAGCAGGCCGAACACCAGACCCAGCGGCAAAGCGCCGATGGTGATCGGCTTCAGCACCGGCCCCCACAATTGCGCAAAGGAGAGATGGTGCATCAGGTCGCCGAGATCGGCGGGCGGGCCATGCGGCGGCATGTGATGATGCAGGATCAGCTTGCCGGTCTCATAGGACGCGCCCCACAGGATAGGAAAGGTGAGCGGATTGCCGAGCGCCGTGCCGATAGCCGCCGCGACCAGATTGCCGGCGAAAAGCCAGGCGACCACGACGGCGATGATGAAATGAAAGCCGAGCGGGAAGAATGAGGCGAAGACGCCTGCCGCGACGCCCGCTGCAACCGCGTGCGGCGTGGCGTTGAGCCTCAGCACACGCTTGGAGAAATAGCGCAGTGAGCGCGAGAACGACCGGCGCGGCCAAAGCCACACGCGCAATCGTTCACCAAGCGTTTCTGTTTTCCGGCGTTTGAACAGCATTTCAATCAGCAGTGCCTTAAGACCGACCTCATATGGACCCGCCAGCGCTCAAGCGCAATCAGGTTCAAGCAGCAACAGCATTCACAAAGTCCAATCAGCCATTGACGCGGCGGGCGTCGCTGACGCTGGAATTCTCCTTGAGCTGCGACAGCAGCCGATTGAGGTGCTTCAAATCCCAGACTTCGAGATCAAGCAGCATCTCGGTGAAATCGGGTGCGGTGCGGACCATCGAAAGCGTATGAATGTTGGCGTCGTTCGAAGCGACAACCTGCGTGATCTCCGCAAGTGAGCCCGGTGCGTTAATGGCGGTGACCGAAACGCGGGCGGGGAACCGCTCCTTGTTGTTTTCGTCGATGTCCCAGCGCACGTCGATCCAGCGTTCGGGCTGGTCGTCGAAGGCGGTCAGGGACGGCGACTGGATCGGGTAGATGGTGATGCCGGAGCCAGGCTGGACGATGCCGACGATGCGGTCCCCCGGCACGGCGCCCTCGGGCGCAAACCGCACCGGCAGGTCGCCGCGAACGCCACGGATCGGCACCGCATCGTCCTTCGGCTGGCTTTCCCGGCGCGCCGCGCGTCCTGGCATCTTGAACAGCATGCCGGCTGCGTTGCGGATGCGCGACCAGCCTTCCTCGCGCGGCTTGACCTGCTGCGTGGTGACCCGCTCGTCCTTGTAGTCGGGGAACACCGCCTTGAGGACGTCGGAGGAAGCAAGCTCACCCCGACCGACCGACGCCAGCACATCCTCGATGTCCTTGCGGGCCAGACGATGAAGGACGGGCTTCAGGCTTTCCTTGGCGAAGGACTTGCCATTGCGCTCGAAGGCGCGCTCCAGAATGCGAATACCGAGCCCGGAATACTGCTTGCGTATGGCGTTCTTGGTGGCCCGGCGGATCGCCGACCGCGCCTTGCCGGTGACGACGACCGACTCCCACGCCGCTGGCGGAATTTGCGCCTTGGAGCGGATGATCTCGACCTCGTCGCCATTCTTCAGTTCCGTCATCAGCGGCATTATGCGGCCATTGACCTTGGCGCCCACGCAGGTGTCGCCGACATCGGTGTGAACCGCATAAGCGAAATCGATCGGCGTCGCCCCGCGCGGCAAGGCGATCAGCATGCCCTTCGGCGTGAAGCAGAAGACCTGGTCCTGGAACAGTTCCAACTTGGTGTTTTCGAGGAAGTCCTCCGGATTGTCACCCTCGGCAAGCTGCTCGATGGTGCGGCGCAGCCAGGCATAGGCGTTCGTATCCTTGGAGATGGTGTTGGCGGCGCCATTGGCCTTGCCGCCCGTATCCTTGTAGATCGAATGCGCGGCGACGCCGTACTCGGCGATCTTGTTCATTTCCAGCGTGCGTATCTGCAGTTCGACGCGCTGGCGCGAAGGGCCGACAATGGTGGTGTGGATGGAACGGTAGTCGTTCTGCTTGGGCGTGGAGATGTAGTCCTTGAACCGGCCGGGGACCATCGACCAGCTGGTGTGGATGGCGCCCAGCGCCCGGTAACAATCCTCGACCGTATCGACGACGACGCGGAAGCCGAAAATATCCGACAACTGCTCGAACGACAGCGCCTTGGTTTCCATCTTGCGGAAGACCGACCATGGCTTCTTCTGCCGGCTCTTCACGCTCGCCTTGATCTGATATTTTTCGAACAGGGCTGACAGCGCCTTCTCGATCTCCTGCAGCACACCCTTGTTGCGCTCGAAAATCTCCGCCAGCCTAGCCGTCACCGCGCGATAGGCTTCCGGATTGATGTACCGGAAGGCGATTTCCTCCAGCTCCTCGCGCATGCCCTGCATGCCCATGCGCCCGGCCAGCGGCGCGTAGATCTCCATCGTCTCCTCGGCGATGCGCAGGCGCTTGGCCTCCGGCATATGGTCGAGCGTGCGCATGTTGTGCAGCCGGTCGGCAAGCTTGACGAGCAGGACCCGCACATCCTCGGAAATGGCCAGCAGCAGCTTGCGCAGGTTCTCCGCCTGCTCGGCCTTCTTGGAGACGAGATCGAGCTTCTTGAGCTTGGTAAGTCCCTCGACGAGCTTGCCCATCTCGGGACCGAACAATTCATCGATCTCGGCCCGGGTGGCGGTCGTGTCCTCGATCGTATCGTGCAGAAGTGCGACGGCGATCGTTGCCTCATCCATATGCATATCGGTGAGGATGGCTGCGACTTCGAGCGGATGCGAGAAATAGGGATCGCCGGAGGCCCGCTTCTGATGACCGTGCTTCTGCATGGCATAGACGTAGGCCTTGTTGAGCAATGCCTCGTTTACGTCTGGCTTGTAGCGCTGGACGCGCTCGACAAGCTCATACTGCCGCATCATGTGCCGGTTCTCGCGGGACAGAAATAAATCATGCGCCGGACGCTACATCCGGCGCATGACATAGATAACCATGAAAACGCCGCCACGAAAGTGCGGCAGGCTTTAAGGCTTAGTAATCGTCGCTTTTTTCCGGCGCCACCAGGCCTTCGATGCCAGCCAGCAGATCCTCTTCCGTCATCCGGTCGAAAGTGATGCTATCTTCCGGCTCGTCGGCGTCGGACGCGACGGCAGCAGTGCTCTGGTCGGTGATAGAATCGCCATCGGCTTCCGGCTCGTCTACCTCGACATGCTTCTGCAGCGAATGGATCAGATCCTCCTTGAGATCGCCTGGCGAAAGCGTCTCGTCGGCGATCTCGCGCAGGGCGACGACCGGGTTCTTGTCGTTGTCGCGCGGAATGGTGATCTGGGCACCCTGGCTGATGAGGCGGGCGCGGTGACCGGCCAACAGCACCAGCTCGAAGCGGTTGTCGACCTTGTCGATGCAATCTTCAACGGTTACGCGGGCCATTCAATGCCCCTTTCGTGCTCTGGATTTGCGGAAATCTGGCGCGGTGCATAACCCGAACGACAAAAAAACACAAGCGTGGCGGGGTGGCGCCAGTCCACCTGGCATAAGCACCGAACCCGATCACAATTCCTTGCAATGGGGACCCGCCACTTTCCACGCGCGGGGTCCGGCGCTATCTCCATAAGCATAAAGTTCTGCCGGTATCCGAAACCAACAAGCGTGACCTGCGTTTTTGATTATTGCCTATTTCACGACGGGATATTGTCCATGTTTGATCCACGCGAAAAGATCGCTCTTTTTATCGACGGCGCCAATCTCTACGCCACATCCCGATCTTTGGGCTTTGATATCGACTACCGCAAGCTGCTGTCCAGCTTCCAGAAAAAGGGCTATCTGCTGCGCGCCTATTATTACACCGCGCTGGTCGAGGATCAGGAATATTCCTCGATCCGGCCGCTGATTGACTGGCTGGACTATAACGGCTTCAAGGTGGTGACCAAGCCGGCCAAGGAATTCACCGACTCGACCGGCCGCCGCAAGATCAAGGGCAATATGGACATCGAATTGACGGTGGACGCCCTCGAACTGGCCGATTCCGTCGATCACTACGTCATTTTCTCGGGCGACGGTGACTTCCGCACGCTGGTTGAAGCCTTGCAGAGGCGCGGCCGCAAAGTATCGGTCGTTTCGACGATGGCGTCGCAGCCGCCGATGATCTCCGATGATTTGCGCCGGCAGGCGGACCATTTCATCGATCTCATGACCTTGAAGAACGAGGTCGGCCGCGATCCTTCGGAAAGGCCAATCCGCCGGCCTGAACCCGCCTCCGCCAGCGACGAGGATGACGACTACTGACGGCGACCGACATGGCCATCCTCTCCGAACCCGGTCGCGACTGTCCGCTATGCCCTCGCCTTGTGTCCTTCCGGGAGACGTGGCGGGTAAACGAGCCCGGCTGGTTCAACGCGCCGGTGCCAACATTCCTGCCACCCGAAGGCGAGGACAGCGTGCGCCTGCTCATTGTGGGACTGGCTCCGGGACTGCGCGGCGCAAACCGCACCGGCCGACCTTTCACCGGGGACTATGCCGGGAACCTGCTCTACTCGACGCTTACCGCCCTTGGGTTCGCCCGAGGACAATTCGAAGCGCGGCCGGATGACAGCCTTGAATTGATCGGCACTGCGATCACCAACGGCGTGCGTTGCGTGCCGCCGGAGAACAAGCCGACCGGGCCGGAAATCGCCACCTGCCGGACGTTTCTGACACCCACCATTGCCCGGTTTTCTAACCTCAGGGCGATCCTTGCACTCGGCTCTATCGCGCACCAATCGACCGTTCGGGCGCTCGGCGCGCGTGTGGCGGCGCATCCCTTCAGGCATGGCGGGCGGCACGAGATCGGCCCGACCACCCTGTTCTCCAGCTATCACTGCTCCCGCTACAACACCAACACCGGCGTTCTGACCGAAGCGATGTTTGTTAGCGTTTTCAAAGATATACGGGCTTTCCTGGAAACATAGATTCAAGCTGTCGCCCGATCGGCAACTCAGCCCGCGTTCTTCAGCAGGCGTCCCTTCTCGCGGTTCCAGTCGCGTTCCTTTTCGGTCGCCCGCTTGTCGTGCAGTTTCTTGCCACGCGCCACGGCGAGCAGAAGCTTCGCCCTGCCCCGGTCGTTGAAGTAGATTTTCAACGGCACCAACGTCATGCCTTCGCGCTCGACGCTCTGCGCCAGCCGTGCCATCTCCCGCTTCGAGACGAGCAGCTTGCGGCGGCGGCGCGGCTCATGATTGAACCTATTCGCCTGCAGATATTCGGGCAGATAGGAGTTGATCAGCCAGACCTCCCCGCCTTCAAAAGACGCGTAGGACTCCTGGATGTTGGCATGGCCGCCACGCAGCGACTTGACCTCCGTGCCCGACAGGACAAGGCCGGTCTCGAGCGTATCCAGCACCTCATAGTTGAAGCGCGCCCTGCGGTTTTCCGCGGCGATCTTGCTGTTCGGATCGGCTTTTCTGACCTGGTTCATGGCATCGAGTTCATGGAAAAATATATGCCCCGCTGCAAGCGCAGCGCGGACGCGTCAAAGGAACCCACACATGGAGACAGCCGCCCCGCTTGGCAAGGGCGGCCCGGCTTCAGTTGATCAGTCCCGCGAACTTCATGGCGGCATCGATCTTGCCCGCCGTCTGCTCCTCGACCGTCACCAGCGGCGAACGCGTGACGTTTTCAATCTTACCCAGCCGCCAGAGGGCGTATTTGGCGCCTGAAACGCCGGGCTCGATGAAAATGGCCTTGTGCAGCGGCAGCAGCCGATCCTGCAGATCCAGCGCACGCTCCTTGTCATTGGCCAATGTGGCTTCCTGGAACTCCGCGCAAAGCCTGGGCGCGACATTGGATGTCACGGAGATGCATCCGACACCGCCATGGGCGTTGAACCCCAGGGCCGAAGCATCCTCGCCGGAAAGCTGGATGAAATCCTTGCCGCACGTAGCGCGCTGCTCGGAAACGCGTTCGACCTTGCCGGTGGCGTCCTTGACGCCGACGATATTCTTGAAGTCATGCGCCAGCCGGCCCATCGTTTCCGGGCTCATGTCGATCACCGAGCGGGGCGGTATATTGTAGATGATGATCGGCAGGCTGGTAGCCCTGGCCACCGCGGCGAAATGCTCGTAGAGGCCGCGCTGGGTCGGCTTGTTGTAATACGGCGTAACCACGAGAGCAGCGTCGGCGCCTGCCTGTTCGGCATACCGGATAAGCCCGACCGCCTCTTCGGTGTTGTTCGAACCGGCGCCGGCGACCACCGGCACGCGCCCCTTCGACATCTCCACGCAGACCTTGACCACCTGACGATGCTCATCATGCGTAAGCGTAGGCGATTCACCCGTGGTTCCGACAGGCACAAGTCCGGTGGTGCCTTCGGATATCTGCCAGTCGACAAATGCCCGGAACGCTTTCTCGTCGAAACGCCCGCTCTGTTCGAACGGCGTTACGAGCGCGGTAAGCGATCCTCTCAGCATTTGTTCAACTCCATGGAATCCCAGAGATTCCGACCTATGTTTATTCCCGGTGTTTACTCCCGGCTTCTAGCCGAGAGCGAGGCCGGGCACCATAGTCTGGACACCGTTGCGGAACAAGAACAGTGATGATGCCAGAGGAAGCAAATCCGAACGACCACGACAATTTTTCGTTTACGCACCTTTCATGCGGCGTCGCTAGGTTTGCTAGCACCTGCCCCAGCGGATAGCGTCAAGACAGGAATGACCGACACAATTTTCGCCCGGCTAGTACATCGGACGGTGCTTGTGACGGCAGCCATGGCGCTGCTGCCCGGCCTTGCGGCTGGCGCGAGTGTGGATTCCCAGGCAACCGCGACCATTCCGCTCCCGATGATGGGAACTGTACAACCGTCCCTCGCAGTCGATAGGCTGAAGAGTGGCCTCGATGCCCTTTCCTCTGGTGACATCGACGATGCGCGCAGGGTGCGCGACAGTCTGGCCGATGCTTCGCTCGACCGCCATGTCCTGGCCTGGGCGATCGCGCTTTACGGAGGCAATGCGGTCCCCAGCGGAGAAATTGCCGCTGCGGCCAGAACGCTGGCCGGCTGGCCCGGCATGACGACACTGCGACGGAACAGCGAACGCGCCCTCTACCGTGAGAACCCGGCGCCGAAGCTCGTGCTTCAGGCATTCGGCGGCAGCCAGCCGCAGACAACCGAAGGCGTGATCCTGCTCACCCGGGCCTATGTCGCGACGGACAATATAAAAGCCGCCCGCAGCGTCCTCTCGCCTTTCTGGCGCACCGAAAAGCTGGAGGCGGCGGACGAAGCCGCGATCCTCAACGAATTTGGCGCGATCCTGTCCGCTGCGGATCAGCGGGCCCGCATGGAGCGCATGTTCTACGCCGATCGCGTGACCTCCGCCCTGCGGGTCGCCGAGCTGACGGACGTGAAAGAACTTGCCACGGCGTGGGCGGCGGTGATTCGCGGCAATAAGGATGCCGAAGCGCTTCTCGCCGCCGTACCGGCAACGCAGCGGGCAGCCGGCTATGCCTTCGCCCAGGCCGAATTTCTGCGCAAGCAGAAGAAGTATGCCGAAGCGGCCGCAGTCGTGCTCAAGGCGCCGACCGACAAGGCGGCGCTTGTCGATCCGGATGCATGGTGGGTGGAACGGCGGGTTCTGTCGCGCGAGCTTGTCGATGAGGGCGACGTCAAATCCGCTTACCGGATCGTTTCCGCCCATGCAGCGGAAAGCACAGCCAATGCCGCCGACGCGGAATTCCATGCCGGCTGGTATGCTTTGCGCGGCCTGAACGACCCGGCAATCGCAGCCAAACATTTCAGCCGCATTGCCGATCTCGGACAGGGACCGGTTACCCTGTCACGCGCTTATTACTGGCTTGGCCGCGCCGCCGAAGCCGGCGGCCCGGGGAATGCCAAGGACTATTTTGGCAAGGCCGCGGCCTTTGGGACCGCTTTTTACGGGCAGCTTGCCGGCGAACGCATCGGACGCCAGACGCTGAACGTCGTCTATCCTGACGCAACCGCGGCCGACCGGAAGACTTTCGAAGGCCGGGAAGCTGTCACCGCCATCAGGCGTCTCGAAGCGGCCGGGTATAATCGCTATGCCGACGCACTCTATCTCGACCTGGCCGGTCAACTGACGAGCCCGGGAGAACTGGCGCTGCTTAGCGCAATGGCCGAAAAGCGGGGCAATCATTTTCTCGCTTTGAAGGTTGGCAAGATCGCCAGCGCCAACGGCATCGATGTCGGTGCGCTCTCCCATCCGATCGGAGTCATCCCGGCCTCCGCCGATATATCGGGCTCCGGCAAGGCGCTGGCCTACGCCATCGCGCGGCAGGAGAGCGAGTTCAATATCGGAGCGGTGTCGAAAGCCGGCGCGCGCGGCTTGCTGCAGCTGATGCCCGGCACGGCGCAACAATTGGCGAAGAAAGCGGGGATGACGTTCTCGCAGGCGAAGCTGACCACCGATGCCGGCTACAACGCCACGCTGGGCGCCGCCTTCCTGGGCGAACAGCTCGACCGTTTCAATGGCTCCTACGTGCTGACATTCGCAGGCTACAATGCCGGACCGCGCCGCGCCTCCGAATGGGTCGAAAAATATGGCGACCCGCGCGGCAGGGATCTCGATGCCGTAATCGACTGGATCGAACGGATTCCGTACACGGAAACAAGAAGTTACGTGCAGCGGGTGATGGAAAACTACGAGGTCTACAAGATGCGGCTGTCGGGAAGATTCGACATTGCAGGCGATCTGGTGAATGGCCGAAAGTGAGCCGGCAGCACAGCGTGGGAGCCGAAGCCCGGCCTGTAGTCCTCCCGCAACCCCATAGTCGCCGATTGGCCGCTCGTCCGTAGGCACGGTGGCATCCGCCAGGAGAACTTCCATGCCCGACAATCAGGGTTTTTCCGATTTCTTCTACGACGCACCGGATGGGTTGCGGCTGCACGCACGGGTCTACGGCGAATCGAATGCGGACCACTGGCCCGTGGTCTGCTTGCCCGGCCTGACCCGCAACGCGCGCGATTTCCATGAACTGGCGCTGTATCTGTTCGGACAGGCAAAGACGCGCCGGCGCGTGATCGCATTCGACTACAGGGGGCGCGGTGAGTCGGCCTACGACCCCGACGTCGCCAATTATAATGTCGGCACCGAGGCCAACGACATCCTCTGCGGTCTTTCGGCGCTTGGCATCGACCAGGCAGCGTTTATTGGCACATCGCGCGGCGGGCTGATCATCCATGTCCTTGGCGTGACCAAGCCGTCGGTGCTGAAAGCGATCGTCTTCAACGATATCGGCCCGGAGATCGAAGCCGGAGGGCTGGCTCATATCCGCGACTATCTGCAGAAGTCGCCGCGCGTCAAAACCGTCGACGAAGCGGTGGCAGCGCAACGCGCCGCGCATGGTCAGGACTTTCCGGCGCTGCAGATGGGCGACTGGGAGCGAATGGTTTCGGCTATATATAAGGAACGGGACAGACGTCTGGTGCCGGATTTCGACCCGAGATTGCCCGAGACACTGAAGGACATGGATCTGTCCCAGCCGCTGCCGACGCTATGGCCGCAGTTCAAAATGCTCAAGGAAATTCCGATGATGACGATTCGCGGGGAAAACTCCCGGCTCTTGTTCATCGCGACGGTCGAGGAAATGACACGGCTGCATCCGGGCATGAAAAGCGTGAGCGTCGAAGGGCAAGGCCACGCACCCTTCCTCGAAACCGGCGCCCTGCCTGGCCAAATGGCGGAGTTTTTCGATTCGGCTGAATCGCAGCGCTAGGCGGCAGACGACGCTTCCGAACGGCCGCATTTTGTACATTGACCCCTGGAAGAGGCCTGGTCTCGTCCTGACGTGACCGGGCCATCACGTACCAGGCTCAATCCACCGAGAACCCAACAAAGAACCCGGCGGTCGCCCGCCGGGTTCTTTTGATCGTGAAGTCAGCTTGACTTAGAAGTCGCGCTGGAAGCGAACGAGACCGCTGAAGAAGCCGTCGTTGAAGTTATCGTTGCCGACCGCGAAGTCAGCATCGTCACCAGTGAACTTGTTGTAGTTCAGGCTGGTCTTGATCAGGAAGCCGGGAACCGGCTTGTAGTCGATCGTGGTGCCAACGCGCCAGAAGTTGAAATCGGCGTCAGCGACGATGTCGTCAGCAAAGCCGACGTTGTTGATGTAGACAACGCCGAGCGAAGCAGCCAGCTTCTCGTTGAAGGTGTGCTTGTATTCACCCTGCAACGACCAGCTGCCCTGCAGCGCAAGGCTGCTACGGAAGCCCGTGTAGCCGGAGAAGTCGGTGCGGCTCATGACGTAAGTCGCGCCCGAAGCCCAGTAACCGCCGAGCGACAGCTTGTCGGCATCGGAGAAGGCATAGCTGCCCAGAACCTTGATGATGCCTTCTTCGGTGTCGTTGTCATAAGCGCCGTAAACGCCGAGAGCGATCGGGCCAGAGGCGTACTGGACGTTGGCCGAAACGTTCGGAATGAAATCAGCGCCGGAGATGGCGTTGTCGATGCCGTCGTCATAAGCGCCAGCGCCAGAGATCACGTCGCCATCGTCGTCGAGCGAGATGGTGGCGGAGAAGCCGTTGCCACCCTTGAAGGTGTACTGCACAACGTTCTGCGTGCCGTTGATCTTCAGGACGTCCTGCTCGCCGCCGAAGTCATAATCGAAAGCGGTGGAAGCGCGACCGATGGTCAGGCCGCCGAGCGACAGATAGGCCTTGTCGAGGCTGACCAGCGAGCCATGAACCAGACGGGCGTCGAGGAAGGCGCGCAGGGTGCCGAGTTCGGTTTCGGTGCGGGCATCGAGCTGAACCGAGAACATGGCCGTCTTCTGCCATCCGTAATCGGACGCACCAAGCGGAACAAAGGTCTCGAACTCGTTGCCGATGTTGATGTCGTAACGCATGAAGCCGCCGACGCGCAGGCAGGTCTCGGTGCCGGGGATGTAGTAGAAGCCGGCGCCGTAGACGTCGCAGACGCGGACGTATTCAGCGGGTTCCGGCTCGGCGACGACGACAGCGTCGGCGGCGCGCGCACCGGAAACTGCGACGAGAGCCGCAGCGGAGCCGATGAGAAGGCTCTTGATGTTCATTTTCTGACCTCCAGTCAAAAGTTTAAAAAAGGGTCTGGGTTGTTTGTAACTGGAAGGACAGCTCCCTGCCCCCATCCCCACTCCGGAAAGAGACCCAACGACCCTTTCCGGCGCCCACATTACGCAACGGGACTTTCATCACAAGAAACAAATCGCTTTTTTGCGACGGGCCTTGTCTCGCCACCGCCGCCTGTTGCAGAAAAGCCACGTTTTTTGCGCAGGCTTTACCCGTTGTTAGTAATCCGCACGCTCCAGGGCCCTCGAAGCGCGCATTTTCAAAGCATTGAACCGACTCGCAATGCAGTTCGGGCACCCCTTGTAACTGTGCCCGACTTGCGAGGAGCGCGCTTCCGAACATTCAAATCGAGGGAATTGAGACAAGTCTGAGCGAATGGCGGAGAGGATGGGATTCGAACCCACGAGACCCTTTTGAGGTCTACTCCCTTAGCAGGGGAGCGCCTTCGACCACTCGGCCACCTCTCCGGCGCGACCCGCTGGATAAAGAAAAGCCCGCATACAATCAACAAGCGACTTTCAAGCGACGAAAAAAACACGAGATTCGTTGAGCAGCTTTTTTGGACGGCTGGTGAAACTGGAAATCGGCATGATTCTTTGCCGGCATCGTCGCTCACTCGCATTTACGAGTTGCTGGAAGGCTGTCAGTGGTTAACGAATCCCTGTCCCGAAGGTGAAATCGTGGCTTTTGGGCAACAACGCCCAGGCGAAGCGTGCTGAGCCGCGTCCCGAATGTTCGTTCCTTGTTGAAGCCCGCAAAACCGTAGGTCTATGGTCGGCCATGAAGAAGCGGCGTGAGCTCTTTTTCGCTGTGGGGATGGGCAGAGAAATTTGTCCTTAGCAAGAATACCCAGCCCTTAGAACATTTGAGAAATTTTGACTGGAGGTCAGAAAATGAACATCAAGAGCCTTCTCATCGGCTCCGCTGCGGCTCTCGTCGCAGTTTCCGGTGCGCGCGCCGCCGACGCTGTCGTCGTCGCCGAGCCGGAACCCGCTGAATACGTCCGCGTCTGCGACGTCTATGGCGCGGGCTTCTACTACATCCCCGGCACCGAGACCTGCCTGCGCGTCGGCGGCTTCATGCGTTATCAGGTCAACATGGGCAACGAGTTTGAAATCGATACCCTTGCCGGTGTCGCCCGCGGCGAGTCCGACTACGGCTGGCAGAAGCAGGCCATCTTCTCGGTGCAGCTCGACGCCCGCACCGAAACCGAGCTCGGCACCCTGCGCGCCTTCCTCGACGCCCGTCTGTCGCACGGCTCGACGGTTCAGCTCGACAAGGCCTATCTGTCGCTCGGCGGCCTGACCATCGGTCGCGCCTCCAATGCCTTCGACTTCGACTTCGGCGGCGAGCAGGACCTTCTGGGCGACGGCACCTTCAACGTCGTGCAGTACACCTTCAACGGCGGCAACGGCTTCTCGGCCACCATCTCGCTCGATGACGATGGCGACGTGATCTCCGGCGCTGGCGCCTTTGACACTCCCGGCCTCGATAATGGCGCGGACTTCGTTCCGAACGTCTCGGCCAACATCCAGTATGCCGCTGGCCCGCTGGCCCTCGGCCTCTACGGCGCTTACGACAACGACACCGAAGAAGGCGTGATCAAGGTTCTGGCCGCTTATTCCTTCTCCGATGCCGACAAGCTGTCGGTTGGCGGCTATTGGGCTTCCGGCGGAACATACGTTCTTGGTGGCGACTTTGGTGGCTACCTGGCAGCAGCCACTGCTGCCGGCGCAGCTTACCGCAACAGCATCCCGGCCTCGGGTGAGTGGTCGTTGCAGGCTGAGTACAAGCACACCTTCAACGAGAAGCTGGCTGCTTCGCTCGGCGTCGTCTACATCAACAATGTCGCGTTCCTCGAAGACTTTGCTCCTGGTGCGGACCTGAACTTCTGGCGCGTCGGTACCACGATCGACTACACCGTCGTTCCCGGCTTCCTGGTCAAGACCAGCCTGAACTATAACAAGTTCGATGGTGACGGTGCTGACTTCCTCAGCGCCTTCAACGGCCCCGGCGACAACTTCGGCGACGGCTTCTTCAGCGGCTTCGTTCGCTTCCAGCGCGACTTCTAAGTCAAGCTGACTTCACGATTAAAAGAACCCGGCGGGCAACCGCCGGGTTTTTTGTTGCCCTGAGAATTCGACGGCAAGCGCGGCAATCTTGCCGTAGGCACGCGGGAAGGATAGCTAGGACGCTTCTTCTCGAGAGCCCGCCATGCCGAATCGCCCCTCGCTGACGCCCTTGATCGCCGCCCTGCCGTCCACAGTCCCCTTTGTCGGCCCTGAGGCGCAGGAGCGGACACGGAGCAAGCCATTCCGGGCCCGCATCGGGGCGAATGAGAGCAGTTTCGGGCCATCGCCCCGCGTGATTGCGCGCATGGCCGACGTGGCGCGCGACATGTGGATGTATTGCGACCCGGACAATCACGATCTCAAGGCGGCCGCAGCCATCCATCTCGGCGTCAGGCCTGACAACATCGTGGTCGGCGAAGGGATAGACGGCCTGCTCGGCCTTCTGGTGCGCATGTATGTGTCGCCGGGCGATGCGGTCGTCACCTCGCTGGGGGCATATCCGACCTTCAATTTCCACGTCGCGGGCGCGGGCGGGCGTTTAGTGGCGGTTCCCTACGACAACGACCGCGAGAACCTGAGCGGTCTTCTAGACGCGGTGCGGCGGGAAAACGCCCGGCTGGTCTATCTCTCGAACCCTGACAATCCGATGGGAAGCTGGTGGGAGGCGGACGAGATCGAGCACTTCATCGCTGCGCTGCCGGAAACCACGATGCTGGTGCTGGATGAGGCGTATGGGGAACTCGGCCCGGCTTCGGCTTTGCCGGCAATCGACGCCAACCGCGCCAATGTTGTGCACATGCGTACCTTTTCAAAGGCTTACGGACTTGCGGGCCTTCGGTGTGGCTTTGCCGTCGGCGAAGCCGAAGTGATCCGCAGTTTCGAAAAGATCCGCAATCATTATGGCGTTAGCCGCATGGCGCAGATCGCGGGCCTTGAGGCTCTGGCAGATCAGGCCTATCTCGGACAGGTCGTGGCCAAGGTTGACGCCGGGCGGCAGCGCATAGCGTCGATCGCCATGGCGAATGGACTGAAACCCCTCCCCTCGGCCACCAATTTCGTCGCCATGGATTGTGGTGCGGACGGCGCCTTCGCGCTGAAAGTGCTGCAGGGCCTGCTCGCGCGCGATGTCTTCATTCGCAAGCCGATGGCACCGGGCCTCGACCGCTGCATACGCATCAGCGTCGGCCTGGATCATGAACTCGACACCTTTGCCGAGGAACTGCCGGGCGCGCTTGCGGCCGCGCGTGACGGATAGGTTTTCCGCCTTAAGCGGAAGTGGCTGAACATTCTGCGGCGGCGTTGATCCCGTCGCGAATCAACCGTTATCGCCAACAGGCCACTGTTTCGGAACGGTGATGCCGCAACCGCGCAACATCCAACGTTGGCCATCGCTGCGGAAGTCGGCCATGCTGAGCGGTTCGACGTCGATGCTGGAAAAGACCGATAGCGGCGCGCCGAGCACATGAACGATGGCCGCACGGACAATGGCGGCATGCGTGACGGCAACCGTATGGCCGCGCAGGGCAATCAACTCGTCCATCAAAGGGGAAATGCGGCGATTGACATCGGCGAATGATTCGCCGCCCGGCAGCGCCATATGCGGGTCGGAACGCCATGCAGTCATGAGCTCGGGCTGTGCCTTCTGAATCACAGCGGCACTTTGGCCCGACCATTCGCCAAAATCCTGATCCCGTAGTTCTTCCTTTATAATGGCATCGGCGGCAAGCGCATGAGCCGTCTGGCGGGCGCGCAACGAAGGGCCGACCCACAATCGATCGATTCGATCCACCGTATGTGCCAGCCCGGCGGTTCTGGCGATCGCCGCTGCTTCCAGCGGTTCGTCAATCGGAAAGCGTGTGCGCCTAGTCGCTTCGGTCGCGCCGCTGCAGATCATCGTCAACCGCACGATCATGGAATCAGCTCTCGTAAACTGGGTGGCCATCATGCCGATGAGCAAACAGCGGCGTTGGACAACAGTGCCTGATCCCAGATTTCTACACCAGAAAACCGAAACCGACATCGTCCGTATTTCTTTCCTTGAATTAATTGAACGTTCGTTTTATTAAATCTCGAGGAGGCGACATGGCACGAACGACAGGCTCCGATGGCGGAAAGACCGAGGCGGCAATCCGCGATGCCGCGACCGGCCTGATCGCGCGCTTCGGCTATGAGGCGATGTCGATGCGCCAGCTGGCGGCTGAGGTCGGCGTTCAGGCGGCGGCGTTGTACCGCTATTTTCCCACCAAGGAAGATTTGTTGTTTGCGCTGATGCGCGGACATATGGAGGCGCTGGCCGACGCATGGCAGAAGGCGCGGCCGTCATCTCGCGACCCCGCCATCAGACTCGCAGCCTATGTCGAGAACCACATCGCATTTCATGTCCGCCGCCGCCATTCCACCCATGTCTCCAACATGGAACTGCGCAGCCTGTCGCCCGAGCGGCTGACACATATTCTCAAGATGCGCGCAGCTTACGAGAAGGAGCTGCGCGCCATTCTGCGCGACGGCGCCGAGCAAGGTCTCTTTGCTATAGAGGACATTGGACTGACCGCCATGGCGCTGATCCAGATGATCACAGGCGTCATTGTCTGGTTTCGGCCGGGAGACCGCCTCTCGATCGCGGGCGTGAGCGCGACATATCTGAAGATGACGATGCGCCTTGTCGGCGCGAAAACTGCGACGGAGGAGCGACATGTACACGCGCACGCTTAACTTCGGTCTGGGCGAAGAGATAGAAGCGCTTCGCGACACCGTCCGGCGCTTTTCGCAGGAGAGGATTGCCCCGCAGGCCGCCGATATCGACAAATCCAACGAATTTCCGCTCTCGCTTTGGCGCGAGATGGGAGACCTCGGGCTGCTGGGCATCACGGCCGATCCGGATTTCGGTGGTTCCGGCATGGGCTATCTCGCGCATGTGGTCGCGATGGAGGAGATTTCGCGGGCATCCGCCTCGGTCGGCCTTTCCTACGGAGCGCATTCGAACCTGTGCGTGAACCAGATCAACCGATGGGGAACGCCGGCGCAGAAGGAAAAATACCTGCCAGCGCTATGTTCGGGCGAACATGTGGGGGCGCTTGCCATGTCGGAGCCGGGCGCGGGTTCGGACGTGGTCTCGATGCGGCTGAGAGCCGAAAAGCACAATGACCGCTATGTGCTGAACGGCACAAAGATGTGGATTACCAACGGGCCGGACGCGCAGACGCTGGTGGTCTATGCCAAGTCCGACGTGACCATGGGTTCGCGCGGCATCACCGCCTTCATCGTCGAGAAATCGATGCCGGGTTTTTCAGTGGCGCAGAAACTCGACAAGCTCGGCATGCGCGGCTCGAACACCGGGGAACTGGTGTTCGAGAATGTCGAAGTCCCGTTCGAAAACGTGCTGTTCGAGGAAAGCCGCGGCGTCGAAGTGCTGATGTCCGGCCTGGACTACGAA
The DNA here is from genome assembly GCF_031457045.1 of Mesorhizobium sp. BE184. Classification (NCBI taxonomy): domain Bacteria; kingdom Pseudomonadati; phylum Pseudomonadota; class Alphaproteobacteria; order Hyphomicrobiales; family Phyllobacteriaceae; genus Mesorhizobium; species Mesorhizobium sp. BE184. Next base: position 475,833 of record NZ_JAVDVU010000001.1, on the reverse strand, counting down.
CGCACCGTGCTTGCCGGCGGGCCGCTCGGCATTATGGCCGCCTGCCTCGACGTTGCGGTGCCCTATGTTGGCGAGCGCCGACAGTTCGGCCGGCCGATCGGCGAATTCCAGCTTGTGCAGGGCAAGCTCGCCGACATGTACACGACGATGAACGCCGCCTGCGCCTATGTCTATGCGGTGGCCGCGGCCTGCGACCGGGGCGACACCACGCGCAAGGACGCCGCCGGCTGCATCCTGTTCGCCGCCGAGAAAGCGACGCTGATGGCGCTCGACGCCATCCAGCTGCTGGGCGGCAACGGCTATATCAACGACTATCCCACCGGCAGGCTGCTGCGCGACGCCAAGCTCTACGAAATCGGCGCTGGGACCAGCGAGATCCGGCGCTGGCTGATCGGCCGCGAGATCATGGCGGAAGGTTGAGGCTACCCGTTTGTGACGTTACATTCGACGGTGGTTCAAGCTTGGTTTTCTACCGTTACGATACCTTCTGCGAACTCAACTGCATCGAGGACCGCATGCCCGCCCTCACCTCCCAGATTTCCCCCGCCTCCGATGCCTTCCGCGCCAATGCGGAGCGGATGCGCGACCTCGTTGCCGACATAACCGAGAAGGCGACGGTCGCGCAGCAGGGGGGCTCGGACGAGGCGCGGGAGCGGCATGTGTCGCGCGGCAAGCTGCTGCCGCGTGAGCGGCTGGCGCAACTGCTCGACCCCGGCTCGCCTTTTCTTGAAATCGGCCAGTTCGCCGCGCACGGCATGTATGGCGAGGATATCGCCTCCGCCGGCATGATCGCCGGCGTCGGGCGCGTCGAGGGTCGTGAAGTCATGGTCGTCGTCAACGATGCGACGGTAAAGGGCGGCACCTACTATCCGATCACGGTGAAGAAGCATCTGCGGGCGCAGGAGATCGCCGCGCAGAACAATCTGCCCTGCGTCTATCTGGTCGATTCCGGCGGCGCCAACCTGCCCAACCAGGACGAGGTTTTTCCGGACCGGGATCATTTCGGCCGCATTTTCTACAATCAGGCCAACATGAGCGCCGCCGGCATTCCGCAGATCGCCTGCGTCATGGGCTCCTGCACGGCGGGCGGCGCCTATGTGCCGGCGATGGCCGATGAATCCATCATGGTGCGCAAGCAGGCGACGATCTTTCTCGGCGGTCCGCCGCTGGTGAAAGCGGCAACCGGCGAGGACGTGACCGCGGAAGAGCTTGGCGGGGCTGATCTGCACACGCGCGAGTCCGGCGTGGCTGACCACTACGCTCTGGACGATATGCACGCACTGGAGATCTGCCGCCGCATCGTCAGAAACCTGAATCGAAAGAAGGAGATCGGGCTCGATCTCCGCGACCCTAAGCCGCCGCTTTACGATCCAAGCGAACTCTACGGCATCGTGCCGACCGATCTGCGCCAGCCCTACGATGTGCGTGAACTGATCGCTCGTGTGGTCGATGGCTCCGAGTTCGATGAGTTCAAGCAGAATTACGGCACCACGCTGGTAACCGGATTTGCGCATCTGATGGGCATGCCGGTCGGCATCATCGCCAACAATGGCGTGCTGTTTTCAGAAAGCGCCCAGAAGGGCGCGCATTTCATCGAGCTGTGTTGCCAGCGCAAGATCCCGCTCGTGTTCCTGCAGAACATCACCGGTTTCATGGTCGGCAAGAAATACGAGGCAGGCGGTATCGCCAAGGATGGCGCCAAGCTGGTGACGGCGGTGGCGACGGCGCAGGTGCCGAAGGTCACGATGATCGTCGGCGGATCGTTCGGCGCCGGCAATTACGGCATGTGCGGCCGCGCCTATTCACCCCGATTCCTGTGGATGTGGCCGAATGCGCGCATCTCGGTCATGGGCGGCGAACAGGCGGCGATGGTGCTCGCCATGGTCCGGCGCGAGAACATCGAGCGCAAAGGCGGCGAGTGGAGCGCCGAGGACGAGGCGAAATTCAAGAAGCCGATCCTGATGAAGTACGAGCACGAGGGTCATCCGCTCTATTCCTCGGCGCGGCTCTGGGACGACGGCATCATCGACCCGGCGAGGACGCGCGAAGTACTGGCTTTATCGTTGAGCGCAGCATTAAATGCGCCGGTGACCGAGACGAAGTTCGGCGTGTTCCGGATGTAGACCGGGCACACCCCGTCACCCAACCAAATCGATCGACCATCCAACTTTGAACGGATCAGGAGTAAAATGTCTCTTTCTCTCTACGACATCACCATTCCCGTCTTCATCCATGGCCTGAAGACCCTTTCGGTCAATCTGGAAAAGGGCCGTTCGTTCGCCATCGCCAATGGCATGGCGCACGGGGAAATCATTTCGGCGCGGCTTTTCCCGGACATGGCGCCGCTTTCCGCGCAAATCCAACGCGCGTCCGACACGGTGCGCTTCGTTGCGGTGCGGGTGGCGCAGGCCGAACCGAAGAAAATGCCAGACTATGAAGAGACGTTCGACGAGCTCAAGGGCCGCATCAAGGCGACGATCGACTATCTGAACCTGGTGAAACCTGACAGCATGAACGGCAAGGAGAACGAGCCGGTGGTGCTGAAATTCGGCGACCGTCAGCTGGACCTGACCGCGGCCAGCTACATCCAGAAATTCGCTCTCCCCAATTTCTATTTTCATCTCACCACCGCCTACGGGATCATGCGCCACAAGGGCGTTCCGCTTGGGAAGTTGGATTTCATCGGCGCTATCGCATAGCGACCGTTACCCCACGGCACGTTGCCGTGGCTCGAAACGACAGGAAGCCGATGTTCGAGAAAATCCTCATCGCCAATCGCGGCGAGATCGCGTGCCGGGTCATTCGGACCGCGCAGCGCATGGGCGTCAGGACGGTCGCCGTCTATTCGGACGCCGACCGCAACGCGCTGCATGTCGAGATGGCGGACGAGGCCGTGCATATCGGCCCGTCACCGGTCGGCGAGAGCTACCTGGTCGGGGAAAGGATCATCGAAGCGGCGCGGACACGCGGTGCGGAAGCCATCCATCCGGGCTACGGCTTCCTGTCCGAGAACCCGAAATTCGTGGATCAGGTCGTCGCGGCCGGGCTGACCTTCATCGGTCCGTCCGCTGCGTCGATCCGGGCGATGGGGCTGAAGGACGCCGCCAAGCGGCTGATGGAAAAGGCCGGGGTGCCGGTGGTGCCCGGCTATCATGGCGAAGCGCAGGAAATCGTGCTGCTCGCCACCAAGGCGCGCGAAATCGGCTATCCGGTGTTGATCAAGGCGCGCGCCGGCGGCGGCGGCAAGGGCATGCGCCGCGTCGATGATCCCGACGACTTCGCCGAGGCGCTGTCGGGCGCCCGGCGCGAGGCCAAGGCGGCGTTCGGCGACGACAGCGTGCTGGTCGAGAAATATGTCGACAAGCCGCGCCACATCGAAGTGCAGGTGTTCGGCGATAATTTCGGTAATGCCGTACATCTGTTCGAACGGGACTGCTCGGCGCAGCGCCGCCACCAGAAGGTGATCGAGGAAGCCCCCGCCCCAGGCATGAACGCCGAGATGCGGGCTGCCATGACCAACGCGGCGGTGAAGGCTGCCAAGGCGATCGCCTATTCCGGCGCCGGCACGATCGAGTTCATCGTCGATGCCTCGGAGGAGCTGCGGCCCGACCGCTTCTGGTTCATGGAAATGAACACACGCCTGCAGGTGGAACATCCGGTGACGGAAATGATCACCGGCATCGATCTGGTCGAATGGCAGTTGCGGGTTGCCGCCGGCGAGAGGCTGCCGAAAAGCCAGGATGAAATCGAATTGGAAGGCCACGCTTTCGAAGCGCGGCTTTACGCCGAGGATGCCGGCCGTGGCTTCCTGCCGGCAACGGGCACGCTGCATCACCTTAAATTTCCCGCCAACGCTCCGTCCGGGTGCGGCCTGCGCGTCGAAACTGGCGTCCGCCAGGGCGACGCCATCTCGCCCTTCTACGATCCGATGATCGCCAAGCTGGTCGTTCATGGCCCGGATCGCGCGGCGGCGCTTGCAGGACTGCAAAGGGCGCTGGCGCAAACGGAAGTTGCGGGTTCGACTGTCAACACGGCCTTTCTCGCAGCGCTTGCTTCCGATCCTGAATTTGCGACGGGCGATGTCGATACCGGCCTGATCGGCCGCAAGCAGGATACGCTGACGGCGGCCCCGTCACCCGGCGAAAGCATTGTCGCGACCGCAGCGCTGGCCGCGTCCGGCTTCGAACCGCAGACTGCTTCGAACGATCCGTGGTCGTCGCTTGCCGGCTACGCGCATTTCCACGCCACGCCGCGGCGTATCGCGCTGAAATTCGGCGAGCAGGAGATCGCAGCCTCACTGTCCTTCGAAAATGGCCTCAGTTCCGTCGATATCGGCGATGGCACGACGCACCGTCTGTCGCAGAATGCCCGCCTCACCCGCTGGCCGGGACACGTCACCGTATTCGCAGGCGCGACCAGCTATACGTTCACCGTGCCAGATCCGCTGGCAAAGGCCGACGAAGCTGGCGGAGCCGGCGATTTCCTACGGGCGCCGATGCCCGGCCTCGTCAAGATCGTGCGGGCCGCCAGCGGCGACGACGTTATCAAGGGCCAGCCGCTTCTCATCCTCGAGGCGATGAAGATGGAACACACGATCACCGCGCCGCATGACGGCATCATTGCCGAGATCGTCACAGAGGGCGCCCAGGTGATGGACGGGACCGTTCTGGTGCGCATGGCCGAACAGCCGTGACCGCGACGAAGCCCTCGAACATCGAAAAGCACAGCTGGCTCGAGGACGCGCTGGCGATCTTCTGGGGCACGGTGTTCGTTTCTCTCGGCCTCGTGCTCTACCAACACGCCATGCTTCTGACCGGCAGTTCGGCAGGCATCGCGCTGCTCATCCAGTATGCGACCGGCTACGCCTTCGGGCCGATCTTCTTCATCATAAACCTGCCGTTCTGGTATCTGGCAGTGAAGCGCATGGGCTGGCCCTTCACCATCCGAACCTTCCTCGCCGTCGCCTTCTTTTCGCTGCTGTCGCGGATCGTGCCGGGCCTGGTTGATTTCTCCAGTCTCAATCCTGTCTATGCCGCCATTGTCGGCGGCGGGCTGATGGGCACCGGCCTGCTGATCCTTTTCCGGCACCGGGCCGGTCTCGGCGGCTTCAACGTGCTGGCGCTCTACCTGCAGGACAATCACGGCATCCGCGCCGGCTATTTCTCGCTCGCGGTGGATCTGACCATACTGGCGGTGTCGTTTTTCGTCGTGGACTGGCGGCAGGTGCTGCTTTCGGTGATCGGCGCCGCCGCGCTCAACATGACGGTGGCGATCAACCATCGGCCGGGCCGCTATGTCGGCATGAGCTGATTATCCGGCCCGAGCCGCGCTTCGAATGGCAGTCGCCGCCAAACGCGGAAGCCGCGCCGGTCTTGTCTCGACCGGTCGCGGCTTTCACTGCAAGGTCACTCCGGGCGCCCCCGTGCCCAGTCTGCCCGCTTCCCTGTTCTATGCGCGGCTAGCCCGCCAGCGGGCCGCCGCGTTCTGGTTCTTGGGGCGGGCCTTACAAAGCCCTGCCCTGATTGCGCCTGAGACGCGCAACTGGTGTCAGTGCATGGTCATCCATTCGCGGGCTTCGCGCAGCGCCTGCGCCACTTCCGCCTTGGACATTGTCGCCGAAAGCTCCGAGCGCAGCTCGGCGGCGCGCGTCGAGCCCTTGATGGCGGCAATGTTGAACCATTTGTGGGCGGCGACGAGATCGGTATCGCAGTCGCGGCCGGTGGCGTACATCATGCCGAGTTCGAAGAGAATGTCTGCCTGGGCGTTCGCACCGATAACGCCGACGCCGGCTTCGAGCATTTCAAAACGTGCCATTTTCTTATCCCCTGTCTGGCTCCCGAGAGCCGCCTTCCCGTGTCCCGTGGGGCTGCTCTTTCGATGCTTCCGAGAATGCCGGCGAGGCTTGAATCCGTCGTTAAATGGCTTGCTTAATTGGAAGAAAACAAAGCTAAAACAAGAAGTAAACGTGAGAAACCGTTAAGGATAGAAAGCCCGGCGAACCGGGGATTTGCAAAAAAATCGATGAAAATGCGCGCCTGCGAATTCAAGACTTCGCTAACCACGGAAACGCTTGGCAAAATGACGAGCGCTTTAAAACCTGTCTCGCGAGAGGCGGAAACCCGATGCGGAGCGACCGCAAAATTGCGCATCTTCCCTAGCGGCACCGCTTTCGTTTCCCGGAAACCTGAATTAGCTTACGTTTGCGTAAGGGGTGAGGCTGGCTGAAGCAGCCAAACCGGCATCCCGCAGGGAGGACCTAGATGTTTCGTAAAGTGAGCATGGCCCTGGCGGCCACCCTAATCATGGCGGGATCGGCCATGGCTGACCCGATCGACGGTAATTGGAAGACCCAGTCCGGCGAGACGGCTGCGATTACCGGCGGCGGCTCGATCACGCTGAAGACCGGCAAGCACGCAGGCAAGAACATCGGCAGGCTGAAAGCGGCCGGCGGCAACAAATACACCGGCAGCATCACCGATCCGGCAACCGACAAAACCTATTCGGGCAAGGCGACGCTGACCGGCAGCACGCTCAAGATGAGCGGCTGCGTGCTCGGCGGCCTGATCTGCAAGAGCCAGACCTGGAACAAGCTCTGAGGCCAGGCGGATAGATAAAACAAGGGACGGGGCCGCGAGGCCCCGTTTTTTTGTGCCTGCCGGCACGAACCGCCCGGCGTCAAGACGGCGTCAATCATCTTGAACCGCAGATGAACGGCGACCTCAGAGAGGGTTCAGCCGCATCCGGGCATACTCGCCAGCATCGAGGGAGAGACCCCAATGCTTGCGCGCCGCTTTACCATCGTTTGCCTGCTGACAACGCTGTTCGGCATGGGATTCGCCATCATTGTGGCTGAAGCGAGCCGCCCGACCCGCGACTGGGAAACGGCAAGCCCGCGAAACTGCACCTTCTGCATGAACCAAAACCAACGCTGAGCGACAAAGATAAAAGAGAAAGCACCAAAGCCATGAACCGCCTCGCCGCCAATCTCCGGATTATCCTGCGCCTGCTGCCGCGCACGGCCCTGATCCTCATGGTGCTGGCGGCGCCGGTGCTTGCCGTGCCGATGATGCGGGCCGACACAGGTGCGACGATCGACGCTCCGGCCATGAAGAAGAAGGGCGCCGGCTTCGTGCTGCTGGTCAGCCTGCAGAGGGATTGACCGCCCTTTCCGCCGGCTGACAGGTTTCGACGCCGCCCCCCTCCCAAGCGTCGCTGCCGCAGCCTATATTGAGCCATGGAAAAACGAATCTACCCGCAGGCTATCGAGACCGTCGCAATGCCGGAGCCGTTCAAGCGGCAAAGCTTCGACGATGCCGCCGAGGCGGTCGCCGCGTTGCAGACGCTCTACGAACGCAATACCGGATTCCTGCGCGACTCCTTCGATGGACTGGCCTCCGGCGGCGACATCAACCGGCGCTATCGGGCGTTTTATCCGGCGCTCGGCGTGACAACCAATTCGTTCACGCAGATCGATTCACGCCAGGCCTATGGCCACATGCCAACGCCAGGTCATTTCTCCACCACCATCACGCGTCCGGATCTGTTCGAGAACTACCTGCTTGAGCAGTTGCGGCTGATCATGCGCAACCATGGCGTCCCGGTTACCGTGTCGGAATCCGAAACGCCGATCCCGCTGCATTTCGCTTTTCTCGAAGGCACGCATGTCGACGGCGCGGCGGCCGAGCGCATCCAGCGGCCGATCCGCGACCTGTTCGACGTGCCGGACCTCGACGGCACCGACGACCAGATCGCCAACGGCACGTTCGAGGTGGCGTTGGGCGAGGCCCGCCCGCTGGCGCCTTTCACCGCGCAGCGCATCGACTATTCCCTCCACCGCCTGTCGCACTACACGGCAACCAGCCCGCGGCATTTTCAGAACTTCGTCCTGTTCACCAACTACCAGTTCTATATCGACGAGTTCTGCGCGCTGGCGCGCGAGCAGATGGCCAATGGCGGCGAAGGCTATATGGAGTTCGTCGAACCGGGCAATGTCGTCACCAGGGCGGGCGAGCGGCATCCCAGCGAGGGGGCGACGCCGCCGCGCCTGCCACAGATGCCCGCCTATCATTTGAAGAAGCCGGACAATGGCGGCATCACCATGGTCAATATCGGCGTCGGGCCCTCCAACGCCAAGACGATCACCGATCACGTCGCGGTGTTGCGCCCCCATGCCTGGCTGATGCTCGGGCACTGCGCCGGGCTGCGCAACACGCAGGCACTGGGCGACTATGTGCTGGCGCACGCCTATGTGCGTGAGGACCATGTCCTGGACGACGATCTGCCGGTGTGGGTGCCGATTCCGCCGCTGGCCGAAATCCAGGTGGCGTTGCAGGAAGCGGTCGCGGAAGTCACCGGACTATCCGGCTATGATCTCAAGCGCATCATGCGCACCGGCACGGTCGCCACCATCGACAACCGCAACTGGGAACTGCGCGACCAGCGCGGGCCGGTGCAGCGGCTGTCGCAATCGCGCGCCATCGCGCTTGACATGGAATCGGCCACTATCGCAGCAAACGGTTTCCGCTTCCGCGTCCCCTACGGCACGCTGCTCTGCGTCTCCGACAAGCCGCTGCATGGCGAGCTGAAACTGCCGGGCATGGCCAGCGAGTTCTACAAGCGGCAGGTGGCGCAGCATCTGACCATCGGCATCCGGACGATGGAGAAGCTGGCGGAAATGCCGATGGAGCGGCTGCATTCGCGCAAGCTGCGCAGTTTTTCGGAAACGGCATTCCAGTAAGCGAGCGAAGCAACCGGTCGCCCGTTCGTCTTCCTTGCTCGCCCAACGGCGCGGCTACCCGCCGTTCACAAGGCCCAGGATCAGGCGTTGCATGTTGCCGCCTTCGGCGAACTCGTCGCGATCGAAATCGCGGCCCTGCTTGCGTTGCGCCTGTGAGATAGCGGAGAGGCGCTCAGTCAGCTGCTGGCGGAACTTGCTGCATTTCGGATCGTCCGCCACCCGCATTTCGAGCGAAAACCTCTCGATCTCCGCCACCATGTCCTTGATCGTCTGGCCATGAACCTTTTCGTGACGAAGCACGCCGGCGGCAAAGGTCTTCCATCGATCCTGTACCGAGGCAGGCAAATTCTCCGCCTTCGGCACCGTATAGGTGATGACAAGATGCGGGCGTTGGACGGCGAGACGGCAGGCGCCGCCGCTGCCATCGTAGTGGCGCGTCCATTTCAGGTCGAAGGTGGTGTGGGCGATGGCGCGGGTCGTTCCGAGCTTGGGTCCGCGCTCGCCGATCGACCGGTAGAGCTCGATGCCGGTGGCTCCCGAAACTGCGTAGGTCGCAACCTTCTCCACCGTCTCGGCCCACGCACCGTGAAACGGGAAAACGATTGCCGCAATCAAGGTACCCAGTCGGATCATTCGCATCATCCATTTTCCGCAGGCTGGAGCAGTTTCGCGTGAACCATAGGTCTGGCAAGGTCCACCATCAATGAGCCGCATTTTTCCGGCGAAAGGGGCCGATGAAGCGATCTCTCTTTCTTTTGCAGATATTGGGCATGATCGGCCTCGCCATTGCATCCGTGCTGCTGATGATCGGCTTGTTCGGCGATGTCCACCCGGCGTTCGATTCCTTTGCGCATTTCCGCGCCCATCTGGCGGTGGCGAGCGCGGTTCTGGCCGTGTTGCTCCTGTTCGGACGCTTTCGCCTTTATGCCCTGGCCGGCGTCGTCTTCGCTATCGCCTGCTTCACAACGACATCGACCATGCTGGCCGATCTCGGTCTGGGACCAGTGCAGGCCCGCTTCGAGGTTCGGTCCGACGAACAACCCGTCTACCGCCTGCTGCAGATGAATTTGCGCTTCAACAACCCGACACCGGTGAAGGTCCTGTCGCTTGTCGGCCGCATACAGCCGGACGTCATCACGCTCGACGAAGTCTCGGACATGTGGAAGGGCAAACTGCAACTGCTTTCGCACGCTTACCCGTATCAGCTCATCTGCCCCTATCCGAACCTGGTGTTCGGCGTCGCCATCCTGTCGCGGCGTCCGTTCAAGGAAGGCACGGAGCCCGCATGTTTCGCACGCGGTGCGCTTGCCGTCGCAGCAGTCGATCTCGGCGGCACGACGGCGGACGTGGCCGCAATCCATCTGAGCTGGCCATGGCCGTTCGAACAACCCTGGCAACTGAGCCATCTTGCCGAACCACTGTCGCGGCTTGGCGAAACGGCGATCATGGCGGGAGATTGCAACGCCACGCCGTGGAGCGCCGCGGTCCGGCGCGTCGCCCGGGCCGGCGGGCTCAAAATCATGGCCTCGGCCGGCCCGACATGGCAATATATGAAGCTGCCGGAAATGCTGCGTTTCGCCGGCCTGCCGATCGATCAGGTCTTCTCCAAAGGCGACATCTTCGTGAATTCCATCCGGACCCTGGCCAGCACTGGGTCCGATCACCTGCCGGTGCTGGTGGAATTTTCGATCAAGCAACAGGCGCCGAAGCCTGACGAACCGGAGACGGCAACCGCCGATGCAAACGCAGTTCGGCGAGGCGCCGCCGGTTAGGGCGAGCTTCCAAGGATTTAGCAGGCGCGGTTCTATATGCCGCTGCTGACCAGCCGCACCACCAGAGCCTCGACATGCCCGCCCTTGCGGTGTTCCCGCAGGTCGAAGGCGATCTGCCTGGCTTCATAGGCGGCATAGATCGCGTCGATGCGCCGTTTGGCTTCGCGCTTGACCCTGGTGCAGAGCGGATCGTTGGCAATTTTGACCGCCGATGCGGCGCGCGCCGCCTTGTTCACCATTTCCTTGGCCATGCGCCCATGATCCTGCTCATGGGCGCGCACGCCGGCGAAAAACCGGCTCCATCTCTTGCGAAGAGCCGGGGCCAAAGGCGAAACGACGCGCGGATAGGTGTAGGTGAGGTTGAGCTTGCCGGAGACGCCCTTCATGCGGCAGCCGCCGTCATTCTGCGCGGTGGTGAACTGCCAGTCGACCGTATAGCTGGTCTGGGCGATGGCGCGCGCGGTGAAGCCGTGCTTGGGACCCTTGCGGTCCATCGCCTCCAGCAAGGCGCGGCCAGTCTCGCCGGAAATGTCGTAGCTTTGAGTCCGTACTTCGACCCGCGTGCCCGCCGCTGCCGGATTTGTCAGCGTCGCGCTTGTACAGAATGCAGAGATACAGGCCAGAACGGTTCGGCGCATCCAATGTCTCCACAAGGACAGAGCCTAAGGAACCACAGGCGCGCGCCGGTTTCAACAGTTACGTTAACAAATGCTTGCGGGCCGTGCCGGGCCGACCCGCTACATGTTCTGGTAGACGGGGCCCTCGCCGCCCTGCGGCGGCACCCAGTTGATGTTCTGGTTCGGATCCTTGATGTCGCAGGTTTTGCAGTGGACGCAGTTCTGCGCGTTGATGACGAAGCGAACATCCCTGGCCTGCGGGTCGGCGGCGGCGTTGCCGTCCTTGTCGACCCATTCATAGACGCCAGCCGGGCAATAGCGTGTGGACGGCCCGGCAAAGACGTCATGCTCCGATCGCTTCTGCAGGTCCATGTCCTTGACCTGGAGATGGACCGGCTGGTCCTCCTCGTGATTGGTGCCCGAGATGAAGACGGAGGACAGCCGGTCGAAAGTCAGCACGCCGTCCGGCTTCGGATAGGCGATCTTCTGGTGCTGCGACGCCGGCTCCAGCGACTGCGCGTCGGTCTTGCCATGCTTGAGCGTGCCGAGGGGCGAGAAGCCCAGCAATGTGTTCAGCCACATGTCGAGGCCGCCGATGGCAACGCCGGCGATGGTGCCGAAGCGCGACCACAGGGGTTTGACGTTGCGGACGCGTTTCAAGTCCTTGCCGATCTCGGTCGAGCGCCAGTTTTCCTCATAGCCCGTCAGTTCGTCATTGGCGCGGCCGGCCGCGACCGCCTCGGCGACGTGCTCGGCAGCCTGCATGCCGGACAGCACCGCATTGTGCGACCCCTTGATGCGCGGCACGTTTACGAAGCCGGCGGCGCAGCCCATCAGGACACCACCCGGGAAGGACAGCTTCGGCACCGACTGCCAACCGCCTTCGGTGATTGCGCGCGCGCCGTAGCCGATGCGCTTGGCGCCAGCGAAGGTGCCGGCGATCGCCGGATGCGTCTTGAAGCGCTGGAATTCCTCAAAGGGCGAAAGATACGGGTTCTTGTAGTTCAGATGGACAACGAAGCCGACAGCCACCTGATTGTTCTCGAGGTGGTAAAGGAAGGAACCGCCACCGGTCTTCATGTCGAGCGGCCAGCCGAACGAATGCTGGACCAGGCCCGGCTTGTGGTTCTCCGGCTTGACCTCCCAAAGCTCCTTCAGGCCGATGCCGTATTTGCCCGGCTCGCGGCCGTCGGACAGGTTGAACCTGGCGATGAGTTGCTTGGCGAGGGAGCCCCGCGCGCCCTCCCCGATCAGCACATACTTGCCCATCAGCGCCATGCCCGGCGCGAAGTTCGGCCCGTGGCTGCCGTCCTTTTCGACGCCCATATCACCGGTCACGACGCCGGTGACGGCGCCCGCCTCATTGTAGAGAAGCTCCACAGCGGCGAAGCCCGGATAAATCTCGACGCCCAGCGCCTCGGCCTTGCCAGCCAGCCATTTGCAGACATTGCCGAGCGAGACGATGTAGTTGCCGTGATTGTTCATCAGCGGCGGCATCATGAAATTGGGCAGCCGCACCGAACCCGCAGGGCCAAGAACCAGGAAATGATCGGCCGTAACCGGTGTTTTGAAGGGATGATCGCTTTCCTCGCGCCAGCCGGGCAAAAGACGGTCGATGCCGACCGGATCGACCACCGCGCCGGAAAGGATATGCGCGCCGACTTCGCCGCCCTTTTCCAGCACCACGACGGAAAGATCTGGATTCAGCTGTTTCAAACGGATGGAAGCTGCCAGGCCCGCCGGGCCGGCGCCGACGATCACAACGTCGAATTCCATGCTCTCGCGTTCGATCTCGCTCATGTTTCCTCCCGTAGCTGGCCGTCCGCTGGCTGCCGCGCTCATAGCGCATCCAAGCGCTATGGCAATCTCGATCCCTTGCCAACGGAAAATTCCTTAAGCCGTATGACAAGCAGGTATGCATGAAATCTAGTTTACGCTAACGTAAACGTCAATTTCAGAAAGCGGCCGCGAAGCCAATTTCAAGTTTTCGATGTTCGAACGCGAAACGATCCGCCATAGTCGGCCAATGCGCAACGCTGTGCCTGCCGGTTCCGCACTGACGCGCCTTTTCCGCACGCTCGGTCTGACGATCCGGGTACTGCCCTTCGTTTCAATAGCAAATCCTGCCGCCGAGAGTAGGGCTGAGCCAATCGTATGGAAGGCAGGCGCATACTCGATTTCAGACGAACTCGGCGGCTTTCGCATCACCGGGGTCTCGGGGACCGGCACATCGGCTGATCCGATCGTCATCGAGGAGGAGCTGAATTCGGCATCCCCCGTGACGCTGACTTTCCGCACGATCAGACCTATCCAGCCATTTGCCGACGCGGGGTATTATGCCAACGGCATCCTTCATATGCGGATCGAAACGCTGAACAACAGCGGCCAGCCATGGGTCGAATTCGAGTTCGAATTGCAGGAAATCCTCAACCAGCCGAGCGTCTTCGGTGACGGCTTGTCTTTCGACCAGCGCAACAAGAACCCCACTGAAATCGTCTCCAGCGCCTTTGCGGAATTCAGTCGCGATTTCGAACCTTATGACCGGCTGCTTTTCGAGAACGGCAAGGTCGATCCTCTGGCGACGGTGACGTTCGCGTTCCTGATAACGGATTACACGCCGCGCTGGACGTTCTACCTGGTGCAAGACCCACGGATTCCCTCGAGCTAAGCTTGCAAATGACGCCGGGGCGAAAGATGGTGGCGTCATGACTGCCATCGCTAAAGAACCGCCGGCCGGGTTGCGCGAGCTGCTTGCCTTCTATGCAGATGCCGGCGTGGACGAGGCCCTGAACGAGGCGCCTGTGAACCGGTTCGCCGAGGCGCCTCCCCCTGCCCTGCCGAAGGGCGGCGATCGTGTGCCTGCGACGGCGAGAGAGCCGGAACGGACCGCCGCCCCTGCGTCAGACCGTGCCAGGCCGGCCCAGCCGCGCCAGCCTTCGATAGACAATGCAGCCGCCCGGCCGACGACGGTTCCTGACGAGGCGCAGGCGACGCTGGCGCGCGACCTGGCGCGGCAGGCGCAGACGCTGGACGAGCTGCGTGAGGCGATGGCCGGTTTCGATGGCTGCAATCTGAAGTTCACAGCCAAGAATCTGGTTTTCTCCGACGGCAACCCGGAAGCCGACGTCATGCTTGTCGGCGAAGCCCCGGGACGTGACGAGGACCTTGAAGGCCTGCCTTTCGTCGGCCGTTCCGGCCAGTTGCTGAACCGGATGCTGGCCGCCATCGGGCTCGACCGGACCAGTGTCTACATCGCCAATGTCATTCCATGGCGGCCGCCGGGCAACCGCACGCCGACGCCGCACGAAACGGAAATATGCCGGCCTTTCATCGAGCGGCAGATCGAGCTCATCGGGCCGAAACTGCTGGTCACGCTGGGCGGCCCCTCGGCCAAGACGCTGCTCGCCACGACCGAGGGGATTTTGCGGCTGCGCGGGAACTGGCGCTCCCACACAACCGCATCCGGCGCCGTCATTCCAGCGATGCCGACCCTGCATCCCGCCTATCTGCTGCGCACGCCGGCACACAAGAAGCTGGTCTGGCGCGACTTCCTCGAGGTCAAGATGAAGCTGCGGGAATTTTAGTTCCCGAAGCCTGAACCTGCATTCCGCGCCATTGCAGGCAGCCGAGCAACGCGACCGTAATGGCCTGCGCGACCACGAAAGCAATTCCTAGCGCGTTCGGGGCGATCCAGCCGCCGATCAGCAGGCCGAAACAGATAGCTGCCCAAAGAAAATTGATGCCGATAATGTCAACCATGACGGTTTTCGAGACCTGTTCGCGGCGGGCGACCACCGCAAGGCCAATCACCCACGGAACCAAGGCGGCACCGGCGCCGAGAAGCAGGCCGGCAGGCAGATCGAGCAGCGGCGACAGGAAGGGCGAGCCCGCCGTCATCAGAACCGCTCCGACACTGCTGAAGAGAATGTCGGCGTAGAGAACGTTGCGCAGGAACTTGGTGATCGTGACGGACATCGTCGTCTCCTATCTGGTTTCGTGGTCCCGATTTCGCCGGAGCGGTCGGGATGTCGTGACAATGAAGCCATGGAGGAGAGATGGCGATTACGTGTGAGGTAATAGAAAAGCCGAATTCGATATCCTAGTTTTCGGCATCTCGATCAGACAGGATTGGCAATGTCCGAAACCGAAAACGCCGTGGGCGGCATCATACGCGAATGGCGGTCGCGCCGCCGCATGAGCCAACTGGATCTCGCCGGCGAGGCGGACATCTCGCAGCGCCACCTCAGCTTTCTCGAAAGCGGCCGCGCGGCGCCGTCGCGGGAGGTGGTGATCCGGCTGGCCGACAGCCTCGACGTGCCGCTTCGCCACCGCAACCGCATGCTTCTGGCCGCCGGGTTCGCGCCGCAATACGGTGAGCGGACACTGGCAGACCCCTCTCTTTCTCAGGCCCTGTCGGCGGTCAAGCTGGTGCTCAAGGGGCATGAGCCCTGCCCTGCCTTCGCGGTGGATTCGCGCTGGAACATGGTGGCGGCGAACGACACGGTGGCACCCTTCCTCGCCGCGGTCGAGGACAGCGCCTTGCTGGAACCGCCGGTCAACGTGCTGCGGCTGTGCCTTCATCCCAGGGGCCTCGCTTCGAAGATCGTCAATCTGGCGGAATGGCGGGCGCATATCCTGGCGCGGCTCAAGCGGCAGAACGAGACCTATGCCGACCCGCTGCTGGAACAACTGGAGGAGGAGCTGCGCGGCTATCCGAGCGGCGTTTCTCAAGGCAGGGTCATTCACAATGAAAGTTCGGCCATCGCCCATATGCTGAAGCTTCGGATGGGCGGCTCGATCCTATCGTTCATCAGCACGATCACCGTTTTCGGCACGGCGCTCGATGTCACGCTCTCCGAGCTCGCGATCGAATCGTTCTTTCCAGCCGATGACGCGACAAGGGCGGTGCTTACCCGGCTGGCGGCCGAGCGTCCGGCTCAACCCAATTATTCCTGATGTTGAGCTGCTAGCCCGGTGGAGAGCCAGCCTTGCGGGCCGCCGTAAGTTCCAGCCCAAGCCGGCGCTCGCGCCAGATGATGAAAAGTCCGGCGCCAATGACGATGAAACCGCCGATCAGCGTGTTGAGCGAGGGAATGTCGGCGAAGAGCAGGTAACCGAGACCGAGACCGAAAATCATCGAGGTGTATTCGAACGGCGCCACGACCGAGGCCTCTGCATGGCGATAGGCCTGCGTCATCAGGATTTGCGCGATGCCGCCGCTCAGGCCGGCCGCCACCAGCAGGACCGTCTGCAGTGGACTCAGCCAGTTCCAGCCGAACGGGATCGAAACGAATGAGGCAATGGTGGCCGTCAGCGAGAACCACAGCACGATCGTCGATGTCCGCTCGGTATGGACGAGCTTGCGCACCAGAAGCGCCGCTACCGCCGAAATCACGGCCGAAATCAGCATCGCGACCACGCCGGCCGCCTGCTGGTTATCGATCCCTTCGGCGCCTGTCAGCAGGGTGAGGTTGGGCCATGAAATGACCATGACGCCGAACAGACCGACCGCGACCGCCGTCCAGCGATAGGCGCGCACAATCTCACCAAGAAAGATCGCACTGAACATGACGATGAGCAGCGGCTGCGCATAGTTCAACGTGATGGTTTCCGGAAGCGGCAGCCGGGTCAGGGCGAAAAAGCTGAACCCCATGGCGGCGACGCCGACGAGACCCCGGACGACATGGCTCACCGGCCGGCTGGTGGCGAAGGCGAATCTCAGCTCACCCCTCCATGCGAGGAAAGCCAGGACGGGCACAATTGCGAAAAAGGACCGGAAGAACACGATCTGGCCTGGCGGCACGTCATCCGCCGCCTTGATGCAGGCCTGCATGCCGACGAAGATCGCCACCGAAGCGATCTTCATGCCGATGCCGGTTAGCGTGTTCTGCGCTGCGTCCCCCTCGCCGTCCGACAATTCAGGCCGTCGCCTCCTGAATGGCGGCCCAGACGCGCGACGGCGTCGCCGGCATTTCGATGTGGCCGATGCCGTAGCCCCGGTAGAGCGCGTCGACCACGGCGTTCAGCGCCGCGGGGGTCGAGCCGATCGTGCCGGCCTCGCCCGCGCCCTTGATGCCGAGCGCATTGGTGGTGGACGGTACGTTGCGGGTCTCGAAGTGGAACGACGGAACATCATCGGCGCGCGGCATGGCGTAGTCCATGAAGCTCGCCGTCAGGAGTTGTCCGTCTTCGCCATAGACGGTGTCCTCCGTGAGCGCCTGACCGATGCCCTGGACGACGCCGCCATGGACCTGCCCGGCAAGCAGGATCGGGTTCACCGTGACGCCGAAATCGTCGACGATGGTGTAGCGCACGATGTCGGTGTGGCCGGTGTCAGGATCGATCTCGACTTCGCAGATATGCGTCCCGTTGGGATAGGTCGCCTCGTGCTGCACGAATTCGCCGAAACCCTGCAGGTCTTCCTTCTTCTTGGCAGCCTTGGCGATGGTGGAGAAATCGAGCGAACGGTCGGTGCCGACGATGCGCGCTGTGCCATCGACCAGTTCGATGTCGCCCGCCGAGGCTTCCAATTCATCGGCTGCGACGCGCTTGATCTTTTCGGCCAAATCCTCGCCGGCGCGCGACGCGGAGACGCCGCCGAGCGGGATGGAGCGCGAGCCGCCGGTGCCGCCACCGGATTTCAGCTCATCCGTATCGCCCTGGCGGACATGAATTTTCTCGATATCAAGATTGAGCTTTTCGGCAACGAACTGCGCATAAGCCGTCGCATGGCCCTGTCCATTCGTCTGCGTGCCGATCTTCAGCGTGACGGTGCCGTCGCCGTTCAGTTCGACATGGGCCGGTTCGGATCCTGGAAAGGCACAGGCCTCGATATAGGTCGCCATGCCGATGCCGCGGACTTTTCCGCGCGTTCTGGCTTCCTCGAAACGGCTGGAAAACTGATTCCATTCAGCCCTTTCCAGCGCCACGCTCATGTGGCCGTCGAATTCGCCGGTATCGTAAAGACGGCCGGTCTGTGTCCGGTACGGCATCTGATCGGGCCGGATGAAATTGCGGCGGCGGATTTCTTCCGCTCCCAGCCCCAGGTCGCGGGCGCAGGCATCGACCAGCTTTTCCAGCAGGAAGGCTGCTTCCGGCCGCCCTGCCCCACGATAGGCGTCGATGGGGCAGGTGTTGGTGTAGATGCCGGTCGTGGTCACATCCAGCGCCTGGATGTCATAGACGCCGGTCGACATGGTCACGCCGATATAGGGAATAAAACCGCCATATTGCGAGAGATAGGCGCCCATATTGGCGCGCAGATCGACCCGCAGGGCAAGGAACCGGCCGTTCTCGTCCATCGCCATCTCGGCGGTCACGACGTTGTCGCG
Source organism: Mesorhizobium sp. BE184 (assembly GCF_031457045.1). Taxonomy (NCBI): domain Bacteria; kingdom Pseudomonadati; phylum Pseudomonadota; class Alphaproteobacteria; order Hyphomicrobiales; family Phyllobacteriaceae; genus Mesorhizobium; species Mesorhizobium sp. BE184. Next base: position 457,376 of record NZ_JAVDVU010000001.1, on the reverse strand, counting down.
CCCCTGCGCGTCGGTGAGGAAATGCTCGGTCCGGTCTCCGGTCCATTTGACCGGCCGGCCGACGCGTTTCGCGGCTTCCAGCACCAGCGCATATTCACGGTAGACGAAAGATTTCGGGCCGAAGCCGCCGCCGACATCGGGCGTGATGACCCGCAGCTTCTCCTTGCCGATGCCGAAGACACCGGAGAGAATCGTCTGCATGGAATGCACGCCCTGCGAACCGGTGGTGAGCTGGAACCGGTCTTCGTCGGTGCGCCATTCGCCGATGGCGGCGCGGGCTTCCATGTAGTTGCAGACCAGCCGGTTGTTGATGAAATCGATGCGCGTCACCTTCGCGGCCTTGGCGAAGGCTGCATCGGCTTTCTTCTTGTCGCCGGCATGGTAGGTGAACGCCCTGTTCGAGCCGAGTTCCGGCCAGACCAGCGGCGCTTCCGGGTCGAGCGCGGCGATCGTGCCGGAAACGGCCTCCTCGTCCTGATAGTCGACCTCGATGAGTTCGGCGGCGTCCTGCGCCAGCGCGCGGCTGTCGGCCACCACGAAGGCGACCGCATCGCCGACATACTGGACGCGGTCCTTGCACAGGATCGGAATGTCGCGGGTGGGCGCGCGGGTGCCGTCCGGCTGCTTTTGCATGGAACCAGACTGCAGGTCGCCAAGATGACCGAGATCAGCCCCGGTCAGGACAAGATGCACGCCGGGCGCGGCCCTTGCCGCCTCGACCGACGAGATGGAGAATTTTCCTTTTGCAACGGGCGAGCGCAGGACATAGCCATGCAGCGTGGCGGCTGGCTGGATGTCGTCCGTATAGCGACCCTTGCCGGTGATGAAAGCCTGGTCTTCCAGGCGCAGCACGGATGCGCCCATCCCGAATTTCGGTGTTGCGACCGTCATGTCGTCCTCGCAGTATGGCTGGGGAATTCAGGCCCTGACATAAGCCTCGCCCCAGTTTTGTCGAGGGGTGCTTTCGTGTAAAGAGCCGTCAGCCTATTTTCATTTGAACCAGCCGGCGGTCGCGGGCCGGCGGCAATCAGGAATCCAACGGATGCGTACAGACGACGGCCAGGTCTTCAAACTCGAAGACTACCGACCGAGCGACTACCTCATCCCCGATATCAGCCTGACCTTCAACCTGTCGCCGAGCGCCACGCGGGTCTCGGCGCTGATGACCGTTGTGCGCAGCGAGGGCGCGCCGCTGGACAGCCCGCTGGTGCTCGACGGCGACGGACTCACCCTTTTGCTGCAGGTCGAGATCGACGGCAGGATGCTAGCGCTTTCCGATTACCAGACAACGCCCGACAATCTCATCATCACCAGACTGCCGACCGCAAAGAGCTTCCAGCTTCTGGTCGAAACGGAAATCGCGCCGGCCGCCAACCAGGCGCTGATGGGCCTGTACCGCACCAACGACGTCTATTGTACGCAATGCGAGGCCGAGGGTTTCCGGCGCATCGTCTATTTCCTCGACCGGCCTGACATCCTTTCGGTCTACACGGTGCGGATAGAGGCCGAGCGCAAGGAAGCACCGCTGCTGCTTTCCAACGGCAATCCGGTGGAGGGCGGCGATCTCGGCAATGGGCGGCACTATGCGGTGTGGCACGATCCGTTTCCGAAACCGTCCTACCTGTTCGCGCTCGTCGCCGGCGATCTCGGCAAGGTTTCCGGCAGCTTCACCACCATGTCGGGTCGCAAGGTCGACCTCGGCATCTATGTCGAACACGGCAAGGAGCTGCTCGCCGACTACGCGATGGATGCGCTGAAGCGGTGCATGCGCTGGGACGAGGAGAAATTCGGCCGCGAATACGACCTTGATGTCTTCAACATCGTCGCCGTCTCGGAATTCAACATGGGGGCCATGGAGAACAAGGGTCTCAACATCTTCAACGACCGCTATGTCCTGGCTGACCGGGAGACCGCGACGGACGCCGATTTCGCCAATATAGAGGCGATCATCGCGCATGAATATTTCCACAATTGGACAGGCAACAGAATCACTTGCCGCGACTGGTTCCAGCTCTGTCTCAAGGAAGGGCTGACTGTTTTCCGCGACCATGAGTTCTCCGCCGACCAGCGGTCGCGTCCGGTCAAACGCATCACAGAGGTGCGCACGCTGCGCTCGCACCAGTTCCCGGAGGACCAGGGCCCGCTGGCGCATCCGGTGCGGCCACGCCGCTATCGCGAGATCAACAATTTCTACACGGCCACCGTCTACGAGAAGGGTTCCGAGGTTGTGCGGATGATCCGCACCATCGTCGGCGCCGAGGCGTTCCGGCGCGGCATGGACCTCTATTTCGAGCGCCATGACGGCCAGGCCGTGACGATCGAGGCGTTCATCAAGGCGTTCGAGGACGCCTCCGGACGCGACCTGTCGCAGTTCTCGTTGTGGTATCACCAAGCCGGTACGCCCAACCTCACCGTCAGCTCGCGCTATGACGCGCCGGCCCGCGAACTGACGCTCGACATCGAGCAGTCGGTGCCGCCGACCCCGTCTGAAAGCCGCAAGCGGCTGATGCACATACCGCTGGCCTTCGGACTGGTTGGCGAGGATGGCAGGGACATGGCTTACGACGCTGCGGAGGGAGCCAGCGTGGAGGACGGCGTCATCCATGTCCGCAAGCGACGCCACAGCGTCCGCTTCAGCGGGGTTGGCCAAAAGCCCGCCATTTCGCTGAACCGCGGCTTCTCGGCGCCGGTGACGCTGTCGCTGCAGCAGAAGCCGGACGAGCAGCTTTTCCTCGCCAGTCACGACAGCGATGCCTTTTCGCGATGGCAGGCGTCGAACACCCTTTTCACGGAAGCGCTGATTGCCGCCTTCCGGGCGACGCTTGGCGGCAAGCCCCTGGCCTTCGACAAACGTCTGGCGGACATGGTTGACGCCATCGCCGGCGATGATGCGCTGGAGCACGCTTTCCGGGCGTTGGTGCTGACGCTGCCGGGCGAAGCCGACATTGCGCGCGACATTGGCAAGAACATCGATCCCGACGCCATCCATGCGGCCCGGACCGGGCTTGCGGGATTTATCGCCGCCGCCAATGAAACCGCGTTCCGCAATCTCCACGGCCGTTTGCGCGACAATGGCGATTTCAGCCCCGACGCCGCCAGCGCCGGCCGACGCGCGCTGCGCAACGTGCTGCTCGACTACCTCGCGTTTCTGCCGGGCGGCGCAGAGCTCGCAGCAGAGCACTTCGAAACAGCGACCAACATGACCGACCGGTCGGCGGCGCTGGCCGTTCTGGCGCATCGCCATGCCGGCTCGCCGCGGACGATGGATGCGCTGGCCGCATTCGAAGCCAAATACGGCTCCGATCCGCTGGTGATGGACAAATGGTTCGCCATCCAGGCCAGCACGCCGGGCGACAAGGCGGTGGAGACAGTGCGGACCCTGATGAGCCACTCCGCCTTCTCGCTGTCGAACCCGAACCGTGTGCGCGCGCTCATCGGCACGTTCTCGAGCGCCAACCAGACCGGTTTCCATCGCGCCGATGGACTAGGCTACCAATTCTTCGCCGATGTCGTGCTGCAGGTCGAACGGCTGAACCCGCAGGTTTCGGCCCGGCTGGCGACGGCGCTGCGCTCATGGCGCTCGCTGGAGCCGGGCAGGCAGAAGAAGGCGCGGGAGGCGCTGCTGTCCCTTGCCGCCGCCGACAATCTCTCCGCCGACCTGCGCGATATCGTCGAGCGGACTCTAGCCTAGAACGTTCGTGGCTAAATTGAATCGCTCCAGGCGGCAAAGCGTCCAAATCCGTCGATTTTTAATCTTTTTTTACTTAGCCACTGGACAAGGCGAATCACCTTTGATTCTTTACTGACGATTCGGAAGTACGGCGTTGCCGGATCATTTCAGCAGGTAAAAGATCGGGGAGTGCCATTTGATGGCAAAGGCGGACGCGTGGGGCGCGCCCGGCAGGATAGTTTTTGGCTGGCGAGCGACTCCGCGCCGCAGCCTGTCAGGCAACGCGCGCCTTTTCGCGGAGCCGACCTATCGCAACCTGCTGGCCGCCGAACCTCTGCTTCGCAAACTGATCCCGGCGCTGATCATTATCTTTCTGATCGTGGTTGCCGGCTTGCGGATTCTCTCGCTGATGAACGCGCAGGATGAGACGGAGCGTAACGCCAAGGCGATGCTCACGCTCGCCGCCGGCCAGCTGATCGAAACGGATTATGCCGAGGGCGGCGCCCAGGACCTGCTCGAGCGCATCGCACGCGCCGGCGCCCTGGACAGCGGCTACGTGCTTGCGATGACCGACGGCAACTTCAAGGTAGAGGCCGTCAGCCCGCGCTCGACCCAGTGGCAGGGCCGTCTGCTCGACAGGATGATCACGGGCGGACAGCCGCTGTTCCTGTTTGGCGAACGCGCCGGCGTGATGGATGTCAAGATCGGCGATAGCGACTGGTACGCGGCGCTGCAGCTCAGCCCGGACAGGAGCAAGGCGGCCGTCGCGCTGGCGCCGCAGGATGCCGTCTTCGCCGAATGGCGAAAGACCGTCTCGCTGAACGTGACGCTGTTCGTGCTGACGGCCGGTGTCCTGATCGTCGTCCTCTACGCCTATTTCAGTCAGGCATCCCGCGCCCAGGCGGCGGATCGCATCTATATCGATGCACATCAGCGCATCGATATGGCGCTGGTCCGGGGCCGTTGCGGCCTGTGGGACTGGGACATGGTGCGCGGCAAGATGTACTGGTCGCGTTCAATGTACGACATGCTGGGCTACGAGCCCTGCGAGACGATGCTGTCGTTCGGCGAGGTCGATGCCATCATCCATCCCGAGGATGGCAACCTTTTCGAACTCGCCAACCAGATCGTGGCGCGCGAGATCGATCATATCGACCAGGTCTTCCGCATGCGCCATGCCGACGGACAATGGGTGTGGATGCGCGCAAGGGCGCAGGTGATGGACCCCGAAGCGCCGGAAATCCAGCTGATCGGCATCGCCGTGGATGTCTCCGAGCAGCGGCATCTGGCGCTGCGGTCCGAGGCCGCCGACCTTCGGCTGCGCACGGCGATCGAAAACATCAACGAATCCTTCGTGCTCTGGGATTCCGGACAGCGCCTGGTGATGTGCAACTCCAAGTACCAGCAGGACAACGGGTTGTCCGACCGCGATGTCATGCCTGGCGTATCGCGCGAGCAGCTGGAGAAAAGGATGCTGGCTTTCGCCGCCGAACGGCGGATCGCCAACGCCAACGGTCCGCGCGGCGGCCTGACCTTCGAAAGGCAGCTCGCCGATGGCCGCTGGCTCCAGGTCAACGAATTGCAGACGCGGGACGGCGGCACCGTGTCGGTCGGCTCCGACATCACGCAGATCAAGCAGCACCAGGAAAAGCTCGTGGACAGCGAGCGCCGGCTGATGGCAACCATCCACGACCTCAGCCTGGCCCGCCGCGCCGAGGAAGAGCGCGCGCGGGAAATGGCCGATCTCAACCGCAAGTACATCAAGGAAAAGGACCGCGCCGAGGCCGCCAACCAGGCGAAGTCGGAATTCCTCGCCAACATGTCGCATGAGCTGCGCACGCCGCTCAATGCGATCATCGGCTTTTCCGAGCTGATGGAGCAGGCGCTGTTCGGCCCGCTCGGCTCGCAGCGCTATGAAGAGTACGCCACCGACATCAACAGCAGCGGCAAATATCTGCTCGGCGTCATCAACGACATACTCGACATGTCGAAGATCGAGGCCGGCCAGTTCTCGATGGAGCGGGAAGAGATCGACCTCAGCCCGCTGATCAGCGAAACGGTGCGTGTCATTTCGCTCGCGGCGGCGGAGAAATCCATCACGGTGGATACCCGCATCGCCGGCCCGGTCAAGCTCTTTGCCGACCGGCGGGCGATCAAGCAGATCGTCATCAACCTTCTGTCCAACGCGGTGAAATTCACCGGCCAGGGCGGCCACATAACGGTGAAGGCGCGCAACACCTCCGGCGCCATGACGCTGACGATCGAGGACAATGGCTGCGGCATTCCGAAATCGGCGCTCGGCAAGCTCGGGCGACCGTTCGAGCAGGTGCAGAACCAGTTCTCCAAGAACCACGCCGGTTCAGGGCTTGGACTGGCGATCTCGCGCTCGCTGGCCGAACTTCACGGCGGCGCGCTGAAAATCCGCTCCACCGAAGGAGCTGGAACGATCGTTTCGATCCGCATTCCGGTGAGGAAGCCGGTCCGCGCCATCAAGGCGGCGGCCTGAGCCGATAAACGAAAACGCCCGGCGGTTTATTCCGCCGGGCGTTTCCGTTTTCAGGCCTCAGACCAGAACTCAATTGTCGTTGTGGTGACCGCGCTTGCCGTGCTTGCCGCGTCGCATTTCGCTCTTTTCGATCTTGCCGTCATCGTTGCGGTCCAAAAGCGCGAACCTCTTCTTCTGCTGCGCCTCGATCTCCGCCTTGGTGACGGCACCGTCGCCGTCGGTATCGAAACGGTCGACAAGGCGCTTGGCCATGCGTTCGGAGCGCATCTTCTCGATCTGCGCAGCCACCTCGGCCACGGTCATCTTGCCGTCCTTGTCGGCATCGGCGTCGCCGATACGCTTGTCCATGGCGGCCGTGAACTCCTCGAAGCTGACGTCGCCATTGGAGTCGGCGTCAAGCTTGTCGAAGCGCATCGCGCCATGACGGGGACCCTTCGCGTCACCGCGGTCGGCTGCGACCGCGACGGAACCGGCGGTGCCGGCGAGCGCCAGGAAGGCAATGGCGAGTTTGGTTGATTTCTTCATCGGTAACTCCTGTTTGCATCGTCACCCCCGATGCTGCGGAACCGTGGCTGCGGGCGCACCCTCATCCACGCTTCCTGCGAAGCAGAAGGTCGAAGTCCTTTCGAACCTTCCGCGACGTTTCCTTCAAATGTGCCTCCAGCACCTTCATGTCCGGCAGGTCAGTCGCCGCCAGCAGGAGGTCCGCAAGTCCTGGAGGCACGTCGTCCTTCTGGAACGAGCCGGTGAGGCACAGCCTGATGATCTGTGTCAGCGTCAAATAGAGCGAATATGCGGCGCTGAGCTCATCCCTGATGCCGGGATCGGCAAACTTCGGATCGAGGCGTGACAGGATCTCGCCGGTTCCCGTCGTACGGATCTCGCCATCGACCTGCCCGGTCAGAACCGCGACCTGGGCGATGAACTCCAGGTCGATCAGCCCGCCGGGGACCAGCTTTATGTCCCAGGCGTCCTGCGCCGGCTTCTCCTTCTGGATCAGTGCGCGCATGTCGGCCGCCTCCGCCCTGATCTTGGCGGCGTCGCGCGGCTGAGAAAGGATCGCCGCCACTTCGGTCTCGATCTCGCCGCACAGGCTCTCATCGCCGGCGACCGCGCGCGCACGCGCCAGCGCCATCTGCTCCCAGGTCCACGCCTCGCTGCGCTGGTACTTGCGGAAGGCATCGAAATGCGTCGCCACCGGCCCCTTGTTGCCGGAGGGGCGCAAGCGCAGGTCCAGTTCATAGAGCACGCCCTCGGCAGTAGGCGCGGAAACGGCGGCAATGAGCCGTTGCGTCATGCGCATGAAATACTGCGACGGAGCCAAGGGCTTGGCGCCGTCGGATTCCTCGGCGTCGGCGGCGTGATCGTAGAGCAGGATCAGATCGACGTCGGAGCCGGCGGTCAGTTCGCGGCTGCCGAGCTTGCCCATGCCGAGCAGCGCCACGCGACTGCCGGGAACCCGGCCATGCCGCGATGCGAATTCCTCCATCACCGCGTTGAGCGCGGCGTCGATGGTCAAGTCGGCAAGATGCGAAAAGGCCCGGCCGGCGCGCGCCGGATCGATGGAACCAGCCAGAAGGCGCACGCCGATCAGGAATTGCTGTTCGGAGGCGAAAATGCGCAGCCGGTCCAGCACTTCCTCGTAGGCGCGGTCGCCTTCGAGGAAAGCGGCGAGCCGCGCCGACAGGTATGCGCGATCCGGCAATTCCGTCAGCAGAGCAGGATCCAGCAGCCCGTCGAAGACATGCGGGCGGCGCGTGATGATGGCGGCCAGCCGCGGCGCCGAGCCCATGATCGTCGCCATCAGCCTCAGCAGCGCCGGATTGGACTGAAGCAGCGAAAAGAGCTGAAGCCCTGCCGGCAAGCCGGCGAGGAATTCGTCGAAACGCAGGAGCGCCTCGTCGGCCCGCCTTGTCTTGCCGAAGGCTTCCAGCAGAGCCGGGGTCAGCTCCGTCAGGCGTTCGCGCGCTTCGGCGGAACGGGTGACCTTGTAGCGGCCGAAATGCCAGGTACGGATGACCCGGCAGATGTCGCTCGGGCGCTCGAAGCCCAGCTTGCTCAACGTTTCCAGCGTGTCGGGATCGTCGACATCGCCGGTGAAGACCAGATTGCCGAGGCCGGCGGAAAGCTCCGGTGCGGTCTCGAACAGCGCGGCGTAGTGGCCTTCCACGTCACGCAGGGCCGTGCGGAATGCGGCGGAAAAGGCATCCGCGTCCTCAAAGGCCAGCATATGGGCAATGCGTTCGAGACCTTCGTCGTCGTCCGGCAGGACATGTGTCTGCTCGTCCGCCACCATCTGCACGGCGTGCTCGACGCGGCGCAGGAACCAGTATTGGGCAGCAAGCGCATCGCGCGCTTCGGCCGTGATCCAGCCGCGTTCGGCAAGCTGCGCGAGCATCGGCACCGTCTGCTTGCCGCGCAGTTCAGGGAACCGGCCGCCGGCGATGAGCTGCTGGGTCTGGACGAAGAACTCGATCTCGCGGATGCCGCCCCGGCCGAGCTTGACGTTGTGGCCCTTGACGGCGATTTCGCTGTGGCCCTTGTGGGCGTGGATCTGGCGCTTGATCGAATGAACATCGGCGATCGCCGCATAGTCCATGTATTTGCGCCAGACATAGGGCTGAAGCTCCTTGAGAAAGGCATTGCCGGCCGCGATGTCGCCGGCGACGGGACGCGCCTTGATCATCGCCGCGCGCTCCCAGTTCTGGCCGCGGCCCTCGTAATAGTTCAGCGCCGCCTCCACGGGGATGGCGAGCGGCGTCGAGCCGGGGTCGGGGCGGAGCCGGAGGTCGGTGCGGAAGACATACCCGTGCTCGGTACGGTCCTGCAGGATGCGCACCAGCCGCCGGCTCAGGCGCGAAAACAGGTCGGTCGCGTCGAGCGGGTCAATGACGGCGGGAGCCTCGGGTTCGAAGAAAACCACGAGATCGATGTCGGACGAAAAGTTCAGCTCATGACCGCCGAGCTTGCCCATGCCGAGCACGATCCAGCCGGATTTCTCCGATGGCTTCTTCGGGTCCGCGAGCTTGAGCTTGCCCTGGCTGCCGGCGTCGCGCAGCAGGAAATCTATGGCAGCGGTGACGCAGGCTTCGGCGAGGTCGCTGAGACGGCGAACCGTCAGCGCCGTGTCGGCCTCGCCTCCCAGTTCGGCCAGCGCGATGAGGAAATGCGCCTCGGTCTTCAGCAGCCGCAGCCGCATCATCAGCGCGGATTCGGTGACGTCCTCGGCATAGGCGCAGTCGCCAAGCTCTTCCAGAATCCTGGCCAGCCGCTGCTCGACGGTCATGTCGAGCAGCGTATCCAGCATTTGCGGGCGCCGCCGCGCCAGATCGCGCAGGAAAGGAGACAGGTTGAATGCGGCAGCCAGGAACGCCGGCACCGCGCCCTTGCCGGCCAGCGATTTTGCCAGGCGCGGCAGGTCTTCCTCAGTCGCGGCGGCGGCAACATCGGCAAGATCCTCGCCGGCATCCGCCGCATCCAGAGGCGCCAGCGTCAGCCGGGGCTGCAAAAGCCATTCGGGCCTGGCGCTTTTGCGCACCGCGCTGGATTTCATCGGCTCTCTCCGGTCGACTGCTTTTCCCCTTCGGGAAAATCCATGACGACGGATAATCCGGGATCGCCGGGCAGAAGATCAAGCGTTCCGTGGTGGAATTTCATGATCGCCTTGGCGAGGCTGAGACCCAGTCCCGAGCCGGGCTGCGAGCGGCTGCGTTCCAGCCGCACGAACCGTTCGGTGGCGCGCGCGCGGTCGACATCGTCCGGAATCCCGGGGCCGTTGTCCGAAACGGTGAGCTTTACGCGGCCACCCGCGCGAGCGAGCGCAACACGCACGACCGGCTTGCTGCTCGAGTCCACCGAGTATTTGATCGCGTTGTCGACGATGTTGGACAGCGCCTGGCCGATCAGTTCCCGGTTGCCGTCGATGGAAAAAGCCTGGCCGACATCCGTCTCGATCGCCACGCCGGCTTCCTCGGCCACCGGCTCATAGAGATCGACGACATCGCGGATCGCGGCCGCCAGATCGACCTTGACCGTACTCTCGGAGGAGTAGCCGGCCTCCAGCCGCGAGATCATCAATATGGCGTTGAACGTCTTGATGAGATGATCGGATTCGGTGATCGTGCCTTCCAGCGCCTCGCGGTAGTCGGCTGTCTTCTGCTTTCCGGCAAGGGTGGCTTCGGCACGGTTGCGCAGCCGTGTCAGCGGCGTCTTCAGATCGTGAGCGATATTGTCCGAAACCTGCTTCAGGCCCTCGTTCAATTCGGCGATGCGGGCCAGCATGGCGTTGAGGTTTTCCGACAACCGGTCGAACTCGTCGCCGGCGCCGGTCACCGGCAACCTGCCGGACAGGTCGCCGCCCATGATACGGCGGCTCGCTTCCGAAACGCCGTCGATACGCTTCAGCGCCGCGCGGCCGACGAAGAACCAGATGAGCAGGCCGCCCAGGCCCATCATACCCAGCGCCAGCATCAGCGCGCGCCGCACGACGGCGCGGAACCGCTCCGGTTCGCCAAGGTCGCGGCCGACCAGAAGAATCATCTGGTTCGGCAGCCGCAGCACCAGCGCCATGGCGTTGTGCCCGGTTTCGCCGCCTTGCGCCTGGCTCGGATCGGAAACGTTGCCGCGCTGCCGCCCCTCCCCCTCGCCGAAGCGCTGGTAGTAGAAGGGCTTGCCGGTCCAGCCCTCGGTCTCGAGCACGCCGGGCTCGAGCGCTTGCACATTGCCGGCCAGGATCTGGCCGTTCGCATCGGCGATGAGGTAGAGGTTGGCGCCCGGCTGGCGCGAACGCTGCTCGACAGACCGGGCAAGTACCGGCAGGCCGCCGCGCTGATACGCGCGGGCAAGCCCCAGCACTTCCTCGTTGATGGTTTCCTGGGTCTGCGCCGCCAGCATGCGCGCCGACAGCGACGTCATGTAGAAAACCAGCAGGACGGCGCAGAGCGCGAAAAGAAGAAGAAAGAGCGCCGAGAGCCGCGCAGCCGTCGTCTTCATGATGGCAGGCACGGAAAGCGCCATCGTCGCTAGCTACCTCTGAGCATGTAGCCGGCGCCGCGGATCGTATGCAGGATCGGCGTGTCGAAGCCCTTTTCGATCTTGGCGCGCAGCCGCGAGACATGGACGTCGATGACATTTGTCTGCGGGTCGAAGTGGTAGTCCCAGACGTTTTCCAGCAGCATGGTGCGCGTCACCACCTGCCCGGCGTGGCGCATGAGATATTCGAGCAGGCGGAATTCGCGCGGCTGCAACGTGAGTTCGCGGCCGGCGCGCCGCACCGAATGGGACAGGCGGTCGAGTTCCAGGTCGCCGACGCGATAGACCGTATCGCTCTCCTTGGCGCTGGCGCGGCGGTTCAGAACCTCGACGCGGGCAAGCAGTTCGGAAAAGGCATAGGGTTTGGTCAGATAGTCATCGCCGCCGGCACGCAGGCCGGTGACGCGGTCGTCCACTTCGCCGAGCGCGGAAAGGATCAGCACAGGTGTGGTGTTGCCGCGCGACCGAAGCCCGGCGATCACGGAAAGCCCGTCGCGGCGGGGCATCATGCGGTCGATGACCATGACGTCGTAGTCGCCCGAGTCGGCCAGCGCGAAACCGACCTCGCCATCACCGGCGACGTGCGCCGTATGGCCGGCTTCGGTGAAAGCCTTCTCCAGATAGTCCGCGGCCTCACGATCGTCTTCGATGACGAGAATCTTCATGGGCTCGTTATACGGCATTTCGGCTGGTCTTGTGGACGGCATGTTAGAGACCTCGCGCGTTTTGCGGCAGCGGGCGATGGGGGCCCGCTGCCGCCCGAACCGGATACGATGACTGACTAACGCATCGCGGCGCGGTGCTTCCAGGACGGAGGCTCGGGGGTGTTGAAACCTCCGCCCGGAACGGTCAGGTCAACCCTTGTCGACCGGGAGCGCGACGAAGCGGTTGGCGTCGTCACGGCTGATCTGGACGAGAACCGACTTGCGTCCAGCCTTGGCCGCATCGGCCATGGCCTTGGAGATGTCGTTCGGGCCGCTCACTTCCTGCGAATTGACAGCGGTGATGACATCGCCGACCTGGATGCCGCGATCCGCCGCGTCGCTGTCGGGATCGACATCGGTCACGACGAGACCCTTGCCGTCATCCGACTTGGTCACGGTCAGGCCGAGGTCGTCGAGCGAAGCCGTCGCGCTGGGCGCCGACTGCTGATCGTCCGCCGACGCCTGCTTGTCGGTGTTCGGCAGCTTGCCGAGATCGACGCTAATCGTTTCGGACTTGCCGTTGCGCCAGACCGTCACATCCACCGGCTTGCCGGGATTGTAGGCCCCGATCAAACGCGCAAGCTCCTTGGTGCCAGCAACATCCTTGCCCGCGACCTGCGTGATGATATCGCCGGGTACGATGCCAGCCTTCTTGGCCGGGCTGTCGTCTTGCGCGCTCGAAACCAGCGCGCCCTTTTCCGACTTCAGGCCGAGTGACTCGGCGATTTCGGGCGTCACCGGCTGGATTTCGACGCCGAGCCAGCCGCGCTGGACGCTGCCGTTCTTCATCAGGTCCTGAACGACCTGCTGGGCAGTCGAGGCGGGGATGGCGAAGGCGATGCCGACATTGCCGCCGGAGGGCGAGAATATGGCTGTGTTGATGCCGACGACCTGGCCGCTGAGGTTGAAGGCCGGACCGCCCGAATTGCCGCGGTTCACGGCGGCGTCGATCTGAATGAAATCGTCATAAGGACCGGCGCCGATGTCACGGCCACGAGCCGAAACGATGCCCGCCGTCACAGTGCCGCCCAGACCGAATGGATTGCCGACGGCAACGACCCAGTCGCCGACCCGAACCTTGGCGTCATCGGCAAAATCGACATAGGTGAATTTCTGGCTGCCGCCATCGACCTTCAGGACCGCCAGATCGGTGCGCGGGTCGGTGCCGATGAGTTTGGCGTCCAGTTCCTTGCCGTCGTCGGTAACGACGGTGAAGGCGCTGCCTTCTTCGACGACGTGATTGTTGGTGACGACATAGCCATCATCGGAGATGAAGAAGCCGGAACCCTGGGCGACCGGACGCGGCTTGTCGTTCCTGTGATCGCGACGGCTAAACCGCGGGCCGCGGTCCGGCCTGCCATCACCGCGGAACTGCTTGAAGAACTCGCGCAACTGCGGATTGTCCGGAAGACCGTCCGGACCCTGGAACATGTCGGAGCCGTCATCGGAAGCGGGCTGCATCTTGGCCTTCACGCGCACGCTGACGACGGCCGGCGAAACCTGCTGGACGACATCGGCGAAGCTCGGGACCTGCGCGGCTTCGACCTTGACGGCATCGGCCAGAACAGGTGTCGTGCCGGTGGTGACCGCGCCGACGCCAATGGCGCCAGCAATCGCGAGAGATGCCACGGCAGCCAGAAGGCGGGTGCGGGTACGGGATGATTGGGGGGCGGTGTTCATGGTCTCGTGTCCTTTTGAACGGGATGCAAACGGCATCCGCTGACACGAGAGATAGAGCGGCTCACATTACGGGGCCATTTCCGGTAAATGAAATTTTGGTAATGTGGGACCGGCTTCTCAAAAGCGGTTTGCGCCAGTCACTCGCCGCGTCGCAACAGTTCGTCGAGCGTGGCCTTTTCCTGTGCGGTCAACACGGCGGTTTCATCCATCTTCTTCGAACGCGAAGCACGCAGCATGACCAGGCCTCCGGCGAGCAGGAGCAGGACAGGCGTTCCCCATAAAAGCGCGTTCTTCAAATCGAACCGGGGTTTCAGCAGAACGAATTCGCCATAGCGGGAGACGATGTAGTCCATGACTTCGTCGTCGCTGTCGCCGGCCTTCAGGCGCTCGCGCACCAGAAGCCGCAGGTCGCGCGCCAGATCGGCATCCGACTCGTCGATGGACTGGTTCTGGCAGACCATGCAGCGAAGCTCTTCCGAGAGTGTACGCGCCCGCGTTTCCAGTACCGGGTCCGACAGGATTTCGTCAGGGCGAACCGCAAAGGCAGGCCCCGAAGTCAGCGCGCAGAGCATGGCGGCTGCCAGAAGTGCCGAAATTCGAGAATTGTTCATGATGTGGCTATGGCGCGCTGAGGCTTGCGGCGCGACGGTGCGCCGACCCGTAGACGCCGGTCCATGAGCGACATCGTCCCGCCCGCCATCATCACCAGTGCGCCGATCCAGATCAGCGTCACCAGCGGCTTCCACCAGATGCGCACGGCGAGCGATCCGTCCTCCGCATCGTCGCCGATGGAGACGTAAAGCTGGCTGAGACCGATGGTCCGGATGCCGGCCTCGGTGGTCGTCGTTTGCCGCACGGGATAAAGCCGCTTGGCGGAAACGATCTCGCCAGCGGAAACGCCATTTGAACCGGTCAGGGCGAAGCGGGCACGCTCCTCGGCATAGTTCGGACCCTGCACCGGGTACAGGCCCTCGAAGCGCAGCGTATAGCCAGAAACCGTGACACTTTCTCCGGGGCGCATCGACAGGATGTTCTCGGTTCCAAAACAAACCGTGCCGACAATTCCCAATGTCGTCAGCCCCAGACCCATATGGGCGAGCGCGGTGCCGTACATGGAGCGTGGCAGGCCGGTGAAACGACGGGCCATGGTAGGCAGGCTGGTGGAGCCGGCTCCCGACTTCACAGCAAGGTCGGTCAGCGCGCCGACAATCAGCCAGAACGCCAGCCCGGCGCCCAATACGGCGAAAACCGAACTGCCGTCGACGAACAGCGCCGTCACCAGCATGGCGCCCAGCGCCACGGCAAAGGCCGTCATCAGCCTTTGAGCGGCGGCGAACACGTCACCCCGTTTCCAGGCGAGCAAGGGTCCGAACGGCACCAGAACAAGCAGCGGCACCATCAGAGGAATGAATGTCAGGTCGAAAAAGGGCGCGCCGACGGAAATCTTGTCAGCCGAAATCGCTTCCACCGCCAGCGGATAGAGCGTGCCCACCAATACGGTGGCGGTCGCGGTGGTAAGGAAGAGGTTGTTCAGCACCAGCGCGCCCTCGCGCGAGATCGGCTGGAAGAGGCCGCCCGCAGTCAGCGACGACGCCCGCACGGCGAAAAGCGCCAGCGCGCCGCCGATGAACAACATCAGGATGCAAAGGATGAAGACGCCGCGTGTCGGGTCGGTGGCGAAGGCATGGACCGACGTCAGCACGCCGGAGCGCACCAGGAACGTGCCGAGCAGCGACAGCGAGAAGGTCAGGATGGCCAGCAGCAGGGTCCAGATTTTCAGCGCCGAGCGCTTTTCCATGACGATGGCGGAATGGAGCAGCGCCGTGCCGGCGAGCCAGGGCATGAAGGAGGCGTTCTCGACCGGATCCCAGAACCAGAAGCCGCCCCAGCCGAGCTCATAATAGGCCCAGTAGGACCCCATGGCGATGCCGCCGGTGAGGAACACCCAGGCGACCAGCGTCCACGGCCGCACCCAGCGCGCCCAGGCGGCGTCGATGCGGCCTTCGATCAGCGCCGCCACGGAAAAGGAGAAGCAAACCGAAAAGCCGACATAGCCGAGATAGAGCAGCGGCGGATGGATGGCGAGGCCGAGGTCCTGCAGGACAGGATTGAGGTCGCGCCCTTCGATCGGCGCCGGCGATAGCCGGACAAACGGATTTGACGTCGTGATGATGAAAAGGAAGAAGGCGGCGCCGATGAAGCCCTGCACGGCCAGGACATTGGCGCGCAGCGTTGGCGGCAGGTTGGCGCCGAAGAATGCGATCAGCGAGCCGAAGAACGTCAGGATGAGCACCCAGAGCAGCATCGAGCCTTCATGGTTGCCCCATGCGCCGGTGATCTTGAACAGGAGCGGCTGCAGCGAATGCGAGTTCTCCCACACATTCGCGACCGAGAAATCGGATTGCGCATAGGCGATCGCCAAGGCGGCAAAGGACAGCAAGGTCAGGAAAAAGCCGGAAATGGCGACCGGCGCCGCCACCGCCATCAGTCGGTCGTTCCTGGTCCGGGCGCCGACCAGCGGCACCGCCGTCTGGACAAGCGACAGCGCAAAGGCAAGTACGAGCGCGAAATGGCCGATTTCAACCATGTTACTGACTGCTCTCCTGCCAGACGCCCTTCGCCTTCAGGCCGTCGGCGACCTCCTTGGGCATGTAGCGCTCGTCGTGCTTGGCAAGCACGCTGTCGGCGATGAAGGTGCCGCCGGCATTGAAGCTGCCCTCGGTGATGACCCCCTGTTCCTCGCGGAAGAGATCCGGCAGGAGGCCGGTATAGGTCACCTTCACCGAACTGTGCTGGTCGGTTACCGAAAATGCGACCTTCGCGCCCTGCTCCCGCACGATGGTGCCCTTTTCGACCAAGCCGCCCAGCCGGATCCGCTGGCCCGGCTGCAAGGTGGCGGCGGCGAGATCGCTCGGCATGTAGAAATAGGACGCTTTCTGGCCAAGCGCATAAAAGGTCAGGCCGGTGGCGGCGGCCAGAAACGCCAGCCCGCCCAGGATCACCGACAATCTCTTCTGCTTGCGTGTCATCGCGTTTCCGAGAGTCCAAGCGAGGTAGCGAAGGCGGTCAGCTTGGTCGCCTCGTCGCTGGCGGCGCCGAAAGCGGCGACGCCCCGATCGAGAGCGTTGCGTGCCTGGTCGTGCCTGCCCAACACCATGTAGGAACGAATGAGGCGCATCCATCCTTCCTGGTCACGCGGATTTTGTTTCAACTTTTCGTCGAGACCGGCGACCATTCCTTCGATCATGGCGTCGCGGTCCTGCGCGTTCATGGCCGACGCCGCCGCAACATCGCTCGCGTCGGGTCCGGCGGAATCTGCAGGTTGCCCGCCAGCAGAAGCCAAAGCCTGTGTCACCGCGCCATGCCATGGCGAATCCGGCGGAAGATCAACGAGCATCGCCTGCCACGCAGATGCGGCTTCCTGCTTGCGGCCCTCCTGCATCAGCGCCATGGCGAGATAGAAGCGCGCCTTGGGATTGGTTGGCTCGATCTTCAGAGCAGCCTCGAACGCAGCTTGAGCCTCGGCCGAAACCACCCCGCCGGAAACGTTGGCGATGGCTTCACCGAGCCCGGCCTGCCTTGCGGCGGTCGATCCCTCGAGCCGGATGGCGTGGCGATAGGCGGATGCGGCATCGTCAAAGCGCTGCATGCGCAGATAGATTGGGGCCAGCACATCCCAACCCCGTCCGTCGGAAGGATCGGCCGCCAGATGCGCCTCGGCGCGGGCGACGAGTTCATCGACGCTGCTCTCCGCGGGATTTTTGGCCAGACGGCTGCTCAAAGGCTGCGACGGCAAATCCGGCGAACCCAAGCCTGCATAGAGGCCCCAGCTCAGAACAGGAACGGCAAGTACGGCGGCGGCCGCCACGATACGCACGAACGTTGCCGGGCCTGACTTTGCGTTACTGGCAGGCTCGTTTCGGTCAAGCTGGAGAATGCGCCGCCCAATTTCGGCGCGTGCCTGCTCGGCTTCGGCTGGCTTGATGAGCCCGCGCGCAAAGTCTCTGTCCAGTTCGGCCAGTTGGTCGCGGTAGACTTCGAGATCATGGCTCGTGTCGGCGGATACCGTGCCAGTGCGAGCGGTCAACGGCAGCAGGACAGCAAGGCTGGCGGCCAGCGTCATTGCAGCGGCTATGACCCAAAAAAGCATGACACACCCATAGCCGCGCCACTCGTTTCTGCCAACACAAGGCGCCTGCGACGCTTTGGCGGAACAGACCGGCCTGTCAGGTCAACGGCGTCCAGCTTCCATCGGCGTTCCGGCATGCCGTTCCACGTGCAGTGACAGCCGGACCACCGGCGGTGACCGTATGCCTGTACTGTCGGCAATCCTGCGAGCCGACCCGGTAGGGCTGCGCGGCAACCACTTCGCCGTAGTGGTTCGCCTGATCACCTTTCCAGGCGACCGGCTGCCCGCTCGCCGTGTATTCCAAGGCCTTGTACTCGGCCTCGAGGCCGCTGCGCTTTTCCTGGGCGGTGAGCCCCGACCCGATGTTGCCGCCTACCAGCCCGCCATTCATCGCCGCGATGAACCCGGTTCCGACCCGCCCGCCGCCGGAAGCACTCTGACTGGGCTGCGTGGTCTTGGGCGCAACATCCTGGCCGCGCTGCAAACTTGTGGTGCTGCAACCGGAAACAACCAGAAGCGCTGCAAAAATAGCCAGATGATTCTTCATGCTAAACCCGGTTCTAGCCGCATTCTCGCAGCTGGCATCGCGTTATAGTTGATCTTTGGCCGAAATTTGGCCTGTTGCGTGCTTCAGCCATCATGAAACGCCGCGAAGGCGAACCTTCGCCTTGAGCCCTCCCAGTGACGACCTCTCCAGTGCAAGGCCGCCTCCATACTCGTTGACAAGGTCCGCGACAATGGCCAGCCCCAAGCCTGTACCGGGTTTCGTTTCGTCCAGCCGCCTGCCGCGCTGGAGAACTTCCCGGGCTTTGTCTTCGGGTATGCCTGGTCCGTCATCCTCGATGACAATTTCAAATCTGTCATCGGCATCTTCCTCGCCTACCGGCGGCACGACCGAGATTGCGACGGTGCTTTTTGCCCATTTCATCGCGTTTTCCAGCAGGTTGCCGAGCATTTCCTCAAGATCTTCCCGCTCGCCTGCGAAGACAACCTCGTCCTGCGGCAGCGAAAGCGAAAGTGAAATATCGGGATTGAGCTTCCGCATGACCCGCGTCATGCGCTGCGTCAGAGGTCCGACCGGCGTGCGGTAGACGACACTGTTGCGCTGGGCGGCGACGCGAGCGCGCTGGAGATAATGCTCGACCTGCTTTTGCATCGAGGATGCCTGCCCGACGATCAGCTTGCCCTTGGCACCGCCCAGCGCATTGCCTTCGTTGATCAACACCGCCAGCGGCGTCTTGAGCGAATGGGCGAGGTTGCCGACCTGGGTCCGGGACCGCTCGACGATGCGCCGGTTGTTTTCGATCAGGGCGTTGGTTTCGTTGGCGAGCGGTTCAATCTCGCTGGGGAACTTGCCGTCGAGCCTTTGCGCGGTGCCTTCGCGCACCATGGCCAGCGCGTTCCTAACCCGACGCAGCGGCTGCAGGCCGAGAAGGATGGCCGCGGCATTGATGGCGATCATGCCGATGCCGAAAAGGGACAGATAGGTCAGCAGGCGACGCTGGAAAGCGCCGATCTCCCGGTCGAGCTCCGACTGGTTGCCCATGACGCGAAAGCGGGCGGCACGGTTCTTCGCGTCGAGGACAAACTCGCTTTCGAAAACCTGCAGCCGCTCGCCGTCTATTCCGTCGATGGTGTAGCTGCGCTGGAAGGCGATGTTGAACGGCACCTCCGTGACGCTCGGCGACGGGATCGATTTCGTCATGGATGATGAGCGCAATTCGCCCCTGACGCCCTCGGAGGCCGGCATCACCGACCAGTACCAGCCGGAATTCGGCTCGGAAAACCTCAGATCGCCAAGATCGGGTGAACCGGTCAACGCGCCACCTTCCGATACGCCTACCGAGCCGATGAGGTTGAACAGATGCGCCGAAAGCAGGCTCTCGAATCCGCGTTCGCTGGCTTGGCGATAAAGGGTCGTGATCAGCGTGAAGATGACGACAAGCGTCAGGATCGCCCAGACGGTGGAAAACGCGACGACCCGGAATGTCAACGAGCGGAACCAGAAGCGCATCGAAGGCGCTTTACCCGGCACGCGTCTGGTGGGAGCCTGTTCCGCCTCAGACCTCCGGTTCGCGGATACGGTAGCCCATGCCGCGGACTGTCTCGATCATGTCGACGCCCATCTTCTTGCGCAGCCGGCCGACGAAGACCTCGATCGTGTTGGAGTCGCGGTCGAAATCCTGATCGTAGAGGTGTTCAACAAGCTCCGTGCGCGAGACCACCTCGTCCTTGTGGTGCATGAGATAGGCCAGAAGCCGATACTCGTGCGAAGTCAGTTTCAGCGGCACGCCATCGACGTCAGCTTTCGACGCCTTGGTGTCCAGTCGCAACGGACCGCAGGTCAGCTCGGACGAGGCATGGCCCGCGGCGCGCCTGATGAGCGCGCGAACCCGGGCGAGAATTTCCTCGATGTGGAAAGGCTTGGTGACGTAGTCATCGGCGCCGGCATCGATGCCGGAAACCTTGTCGCTCCAGCGGTCGCGGGCGGTAAGGATGAGGACCGGCATCTTGCGACCGGCGCGGCGCCAGCGTTCCACGACACTGATGCCATCGATCTGCGGCAGGCCGATATCGAGAACCACGGCGTCATAAGGCTCGGTGTCGCCGAGGAAATGCCCCTCTTCGCCATCGAACGCCTTGTCAACCACGTAACCGGCATCCGACAGCGCATCGGAAATCTGCCGGTTCAGGTCCTTGTCATCCTCGACAACCAGTATGCGCATGCAACCCTATGCGGTTGGCTCCAACACGGAGCAAGGTATAGCCGATTCCCGTATTGCAAGAACGGGCAGTTAATTCTGGGGCACGACAATCTCGGCGCGGCGTGGCCGCTGGCCATCCTTGCCAGGCACGAGGACAACGACAACGCAAACAGCCTGCCCGCCGCGTGTCGACTGCGACGCTTTGGCGAGCGTCCCGCCTTTCTGGGCGGCGACCTCCTGTCCGATCGCGTAGCAATCGGAGGCAACCGTGAGCAGAGTATCGGAACGGGAAGGCTGAGGCCGGGGAGCAGCCCCGGCCTGCGGCGCAAACAACGCGCCGGCGCAAAGCGCCAGCACCATTGATCCCACTGAGAAACGCGACTTGTTCATACCGAATGCTCTACCGCATGGGTGCTGAACGTGAAATGAACGTCGCCCTCAATCGAAGTTCCCTTCTCCGTTTGCATCCCGCCGCGCGGCGACGCTGTGAAACACTCTATCCGATCCTTTCCTTTGCGGACAACCGGCCAAAGACCGCAACAAGGCCGGAAATCGCGCTGACCGCCTGCAAAACCGTGTCGGTGAAGGCCGAACTGTCGATCCCGTCGACAGGTATGCCCGTCAGGCCGGCGGTGCCGGTGAGAATGGTGATGATCGATGCCCAGATCGTCCGGGACAGGTACCAGGGTTTGCTTGTCGCCATTTCCGTTTCCTTTTCTGATTGCGATACGTCATGGAAGCGTGAAGCGGCGGCGCGCCGGCACACCCCAGCCGACCGCCGCGCTGAATTGACGGACCGTCACATCAATCTCTCCGGCAGTGGCGAGATCGGCAGCGATGGACGCGGCTTCGTAGAGCCAAGACGGTTCGGAGGTTGTCGCGGTCCGGACAATTGCTCCGCCCGCCGGCGCGATTTCGATGCGGTATTGTTCGACATCCTCGCCAAGCGGAATGTCGCCGCCATCCCAGCGGTCGGCATCGATACGGCCGCGGCGCATCCACGAGACAGCCAGATCTCCATCGGCCGGATGGGCTTTCAGATGAACAGGCGACAGCGGTGTCAGTGCGCGCACGCCGCCAACGGCCTCGGTCGTGGCATTATCGGTCAGGGAATCGATAAAGCTCCCATCGACGCGCCAGTTGAGTTGCAGTCCGATTTCGCCCGCGAGCAGCCCCGCCGGCACGACAGCATCGTCCAGCAAAACGAAGTCGGCTCCTGACGAAGCTCCAACCAGCATCGCGTCGTCGGTTCCGAGTTGGCCGCGCAAAAGACCTGAAAGCTTCCAGATTTCCGCGCCGATCTGCTCAGCCGTCTCGAACTGCAGGATTTCCCACGCGCCGGATGCCGAGCGGACGGCAGCCGTATTGGCGCCATTGAGAAGCTGGAGCCGGCTGACGCTCGCAACCTCGGACTCGAACAATTCGACCGAGATGGACGTCGTTTTGGCGACCCGTCCTTCGAAGCCGGGAAGCAAGGGTTCGGTCAGTTTGCCGAGCCGCGCCGGCTGGCCGACTGTCGCGCGGACGGCAAAGCCCGTATCTTCGGGAGAGACAGACAAAGTTCTGGCCACCCAAGGCGTTTGCCACAGCGCCACGCGGAACTGGTTCTGCGCTTCGTTGCTTCCGATCCCCGCCGGCAGATCGAGAAACAGTGTGTGAGGCTTGCCTATGGCAACCGAAACAACCGGCAACGCCGCGGGAATCGAAGACCGCCAGGGCGACGGCGGGACAGCAAGGATCTGCCGGGCCGAAACCGTCCTCAGAATGCCGTCCTCGACATCGGTGACGAGAAACTCGGATCCGTTTCCGGACGCGGGGAGCCTGACCACCATGCCGCCTCGAACTGATGGCCGCGCAGGCTTTCGGGATCCTCCGACGAGAACATCAGCGCGACCGATCCGTCGTCCCACACCAGACGCCGGCGGCTCGCCTCGAAGCGGGGCCGGTCATGCCGCGACAGCGTGACGATGCCGGACGGACCTTCGATCATCACGTCGCGCACGTCGGCCAGCGTCTCGCCGATCAGCGCGATGCGGCCGTATTTCCGCTCGGCCAGCGGCGGAAAGCCGCGCACATGGCTGTTGACCCATTCGGCGCCGAGCCGGGTCTTTCCAGCGCCGCGCCCGCCAAGCACCAGCCAGGTGTCCGCGGCATCGCGGCCATATTGCGCCCAGCGCGCGTGGCTGACCCACTCATCGTAAAGAAGCTCGGCTTTCGCCCGCCCCAGAGCCTGCTGCGTCCAACTGCCGGGCGTAGTCCCGTGCGAGTTCGACGATCCGCTCATCGATGCGCCGGAGCGCGTCGGCCATGTCCGCATCTCGTTTTATCTGGTTCTCTTTCGCGCTGCTTTCGCCGCGCGTGATTTCGCCGATTTTTTCGAGTGTCCGCATGATGGCGGAAATAGCGTCGATCAAGGTCTTGTCGGAGCGCCCTTCCCGTTCCGCCGCTTCGGCGCGGGAAATGGCACCGTCGAGCAGCAGCCGCAGCCGCGCCTCCTGATCGGGCAGCTCGCCGGAAGCCAGACGCGCCGCGAAACCGGAGCGCCACCCCTGCTGGCGCGCGACCCGGCGCACGGTAGCCAGCTTGTAGCCGGAAGCTTCCGACAGATTTTCGGGCGTAAGCGCCGCGCCTTCGAAAAGCGCACGTATGGCGACCCACTGCGTTTCCACACCGGTTATCATGGCACCCAGATCTGTTTGCTGAGCCGGTCGGACAATCAGGACCGGCAACCCCGTCGGCGCACTTTTCCGACGATAGAGCGAGACTACCAAACCACCGTTACGGTGTCAAGAATATATTCCTATTTCGGCTAATCTTTTTTCCTGCCGAATTGGCAGCCCTCCCACCCTTGCCCCTCCCCGATAAATCATAGACAACTCCTCCCCGACTGCGGTGCCCTGAAATTGCCCGCATGCGCTGCCAGTTTGGCGTCGGGGAACGCCGGAAGTCGGGATGACTGAGCCTTTCGAGCCGAACAGAAAAAGAGGGCCTGTCGCCGCGTGGCTGCTGGCGCTCGACGCATGGCTGGATTCCTCGCTCTACGAGGTCGGCTTCGCGGCGCGCGAATTCTGGGAAGCGGCGACGATTTTCTTCCGGCGCTTCCGCGTCAAGGGATGGCGGCGCTGGCTATTCGAACTGGCCGGCGAAGGGTTCACCATGGGCGCCGCGGGTTCGGTGGTGCTTCTGGCGCTGGCGCTGCCCGCCTTCCAGGAAACCGGCGGCGACTGGCGCGCGCAGGACGATTTCGCCGTCACCTTCCTCGACCGCTACGGCAACGAGATCGGCCAGCGCGGCATCATCCAGCGCGATTCCGTGCCGGTGGATGCCATGCCGGACCCCGTCATCAAGGCGGTGCTGGCGACCGAGGACCGGCGCTTCTTCGATCATTACGGCATCGACGTGCTCGGCCTGGCGCGCGCGCTGACCGAGAACGTGCGCGCCAATTCGGTCGTGCAGGGCGGCTCGAGCATCACCCAGCAACTGGCCAAGAACCTGTTCCTCAGCAATGAGCGCACGCTGGAGCGCAAGGTCAAGGAAGCGTTCCTGTCGCTGTGGTTGGAAGCCAATCTGTCCAAGAAGGAAATCCTGCAGCTCTATCTCGACCGCTCCTACATGGGCGGCGGCACTTTCGGCATCGAGGCGGCGGCCGATTTCTATTTCGGCAAAAGCGTCAAGGACCTGAACCTCGCCGAGGCGGCCATGCTGGCGGGGCTGTTCAAGGCGCCGACGAAATACGCGCCGCATATCAACCTGCCGGCGGCGCGCGCCCGCGCCAATGTCGTGCTGACCAATCTGGTCGATAGCGGCTTCATGACCGAGGGCCAGGTGCTGCAGGCGCGGCTGCATCCCGCCGATGTCGTCGATCGCGGCGAGCAGAAGAGCCCGGACTATTTCCTCGACTGGGCGTTCGAGGAGGTGAAGCGCATCGCCGCCAAGTCGGGACAGCATTCGCTGGTGGCACACACGACCTTCGACGCCAATCTGCAGAAGGCAGCCGAAGAGTCGGTCGAATTCCACCTGCGGCAGTACGGCAAGGAGTATAACGTAGCCGAAGGCGCGGTGGTGGTGATCGAGACGAACGGCGCGGTGCGGGCGATCGTCGGCGGCCGCGACTATGGCGCCAGCCAGTTCAACCGCGCCACCAAGGCGCTGCGGCAGGCCGGCTCATCCTTCAAGGCCTATGTCTACGCCACGGCGATGGAGCATGGCTTCAAGCCGGAATCGGCCATTTCGGACGGCCCGATCAACTGGGGCGGCTGGATGCCGAAGAATTACGGCCGCAGCTATTCCGGCAAGATCACGCTGCTGACCGCCTTCGTGAAATCCATCAACACCGTGCCGGTCCGGCTGGCCAAGGACTATCTGTCGATCCCGCCGATCGTCGCCATGGCGCATGCCATGGGCGTTGAATCGCCGCTGGAGAGCTTCAAAACCACAGTCCTCGGCACATCGGGCATGACGGTGATGGACCAGGCGACCGGCTACAGCGTCTTCGCCCAGAACGGCTTTGCAGGCAGCCGGCACGGCATCACCCAGCTTGTTACGCACACCGGCGAAGTGGTCTACGATTTCGGCAAGGATGCACCGCCGCCGCACCGGGTGCTCAGCGAGCAGGCGCTCAAATCCATGAACTCGATGCTGGTGCAGGTGCCGGAGATCGGCACGGCGCGGCGTGCGGCGCTGCCCAACATCCGCTCCGGCGGCAAGACCGGCACGACACAATCCTATCGCGACGCCTGGTATGTCGGTTTCACCGGCAACTACACCGCAGCCGTCTGGCTCGGCAACGACGATTTCAGCCCCAGCCGCAACATGACGGGCGGTTCGCTGCCCGCCATGATCTGGCAGCGGCTGATGGTCTATGCGCACCAGAACATCGACCTGAAGCCGATACCGGGCATCGACCATCCTTTCGTCGATCCCAAGATCGCGGCCAAGGCTGGAGAAGCGGAAAAGAAGCTGGCGGCGGAAGAAGCTGCGAAAGCAGAGGCCGATCGGCCTCCAGTCCTTTCAAGCCGGACCACCCGGCTGTTGCGTGAACTCAGCGGAATCTTCCGTTCGGCGCCGGCACTTCAACCCAGGACCGGACCTGAGGCGCTGTCGGCATTGTGACGCATCGGCAGGAAGCCAGTTCGCCGGACCGCACCGAAATGGCGCTGTGCTTGCCAGCAACGGTCGCCGCGCGATATGCCGTGGTCCCCTGCCCTCCATTCCGCTGCGCATGATCAAGTCCGTCTTTCCCATCCTTGTCGCACTCGCCATCGCCATCGGCGGCGGCGGCGCCAGCGTCTGGTACGCATTGAAGGCTGAGGGTGGCGTCGGCGCCATCACGATCGGGCAATGGACAGCGTTCCCGGACCTCGGCACGCCCGATGCCGATCCTTACTCGCAGGCACGGGTGGCGCGGGAAGGCGTTCTGGCCCTCGGCAGGGCGGAAGGGCTTTCCTTTGTCGCCGAGCGAGACAATGAAGGCCGGCCGCTGCGCCGCGAATGCAGCTACGCGATCGAGGGCAGTTACCCGACTGCCCGGTTCTGGACGCTTTACGGGGCCGACGAGGCCCGCGCCGTCATCGATACCGGCAAGCCGCGTCCGGCGGCGCTGCACTCGTATCAAATCCTGCGGCAACCCGACAATTCGGCGACGATCTCCGTCGGCAAACGTCCCTCGCCCGGCAACTGGCTCCCGATCAACGGGGCCGGCGGCCTCAGTTTCGTTCTCACCTTTTACGATACGCCCATCGCCAGCAGCACCGGCCTGTCGGACATCGATATGCCGCTGATACGCAAGGTGGCCTGCGATGCGTAGGCTGCTGCATGCCATCATGCTGGGCATTCTGGGCGCCGGCATCGTTCATATCGTCGTCTTGTTTCTCGTGCCGGAATTCTCGGACCGCAACGCCTGGTCCCGCCTGTCGGAAGTTTCCGGGCTCTACACGATGGTGCGGCTCGATGCGGAACCGGCCGCCGCCCCTGTCGTAAAGGGGGTCGACCCGCTGTTCCAGGCGGCGGCTTGCCGGTTCGATCTTGGGGATGGAATGCTACAGATCAAAGCGCCGGGCAAGGTGCCGTTCTGGTCTGTCGCCGTCTACGACCGCGGCGGGCACATCCTTTACAGCCTCAACGATCACAGCGTCATAAACGGCGTGCTGGACGCCGTCGTGCTGACTCCGGCCCAAATGCTCGAAGTGCGCAAGGAATTGCCGCCCGAGTTCGAAAGTTCGGTCTTCATCGAGGTGCCGGCCAACGAAGGCATCGCCGTGATCCGGGCCTTCACTCCCGACAGCAGTTGGGAGCCGGCCGTATCGCGCTTCCTTGAGGACAGCGCGTGCCAGGCAAGGCCGGCTGGTTAGTGCCGTGGCTCGGACTTGCTCTGCCCCGCCTGACCTGCGGCGACATTGCCGTCGCGTTCATCGTCCAGCCGCTTTTCGTAGCGGACACCGGGAAAGATGATGATGGCCGCGGCCGGGCCCAAGGTTTGTGACGTTTGTCCTGATGCCGCGTTACGCGGCGTGAAAGACAGTATCCTGCCCATGTTCGCGTATTCCTCTCGGTTACCCCGGAGCACAACGCAACGCCTCCATAAACGATAAGGCCACCAGAGGGTTAACGGAACGCTAACGGATCGCCGATAAGTTGATCTTTGTTTCTGCGACCGCGAAACCGCCACACAGGCGACCGAGGTTGCAGACCGTGTAAAGTGTAAGGCGTACCCAGTGTCATATCCCGACTTCCGGCACATCGCTGCCAGAACCGAATCCGGCAAGGCTGAACGGCTTTTCCGCGCCGTCGTCGCCGCCTTCTGCCAGCTGACCCGGCCCTCCAAGCGGGAAATCGCTCAACTGGAAGATCTCACCTTGCCGCTCTTCGACAGCGTCTCGGCGGAGTCCCGACGCTTCGTCGCCGCGGCCCTTTCAGAATGCGACCATCCGCCCATCGGGCTGGTGCTGCGTCTGTGCGACGAGCCGGTGGACATCGCGGCGCCGCTGCTGGTCCGGTCCAAGGCGCTTGCCGACATCGACCTCATAGCGCTGATCGGGCGGCACGGACTTCCTCATGCGCGCGCCATCGCGCGACGCAAGGAGTTGAACCCGGCCATCACCGATCTCATCAAGGCGCTGGAGAAGCCGACGCTGGTCCATTCCCGCGAACCTGAAAGCGTGGCCCCCAAGCCTCAGGTCCCCGAAACGGCGCCCGCGCCCCGCATCGCACAAACTCCGGGCAAGGCGGCCGAAGAAACGCGCCACCGCCTCCGCGCCATCATGGTCGCCGGGCACAAGCCGGATCAGCGGGCCGAATTCCAGACCTATGACAAATTGCGGGAGACGGCGCTCACCGGCCACGCCGCATTTTTCCAGACGGCGCTTGCCGATTGCCTCGGCGTCGATCTGATGACAGCCCGGTGCCTCACCGCGTCGTCGGACTACTCACTCCTGCTGACGGCGCTCCGCTCCCTGGAACTGAGCGAAGACCAGGCCTTCCTCATCGCGGTTGCCGTATTCCCGGCATCGTTTCCGCATCCGGAGGCCATTAGGCGTTTCCTCGAACGCTATCGCGCCCTGGGACACGATACGATCCGCGACCGTATCCGCGAATGGAAAGCGCAGGCGATTTCCCATGCGGTCGGGCCGCGGTCTCCGACCGCCAACACCGACAGTCCGGCGGCCGCGAAAGCCGGCGCCGGCCTCAGAGCCTGACGGAAATCAATTCCTCGACGGCAAGCGGGCCGGGCTCGATCTCGACGACCCATATGTCGGAATCGAAGCGCTGCTCCTTTGCCAGGCGCGCTTCCGCCGCGTCCGGATCGCCACCGGTATCCAGACGGCTGAAAAAGCGCTCGTCGGGCTTGGCCGAATCGTAGGTCGTCTGCGGCGCCGGCCCAAACAGGTCCGTCTCCCCTAGCCTGCCCCGCACCAGGATAAACACGGCTCCGGCCTCGGTGGCGCCGCGCCGGACAACGGCGGCGAAACCACCAGCGCCAAAGATCCGCCGTATCAGGGCCGAAACCCAAAAGTCCGTTGTGACCCGCATTCATGACTCCTGACTGGGAGCCAACATAGCGGGAATTGCTACTGTTCGCGATGCGATCAGTTTGTCAGGCCGATTTCGCGCATCTTGGTGTAGACCACCTCGTCCGGTTCGCCGGTTTCCGGCAGGCCGAACAGCGACTGGAATTCGCGGATCGCCGCCTTGGTCTGCCCGCCGACGACACCGTCGAGCTTGATGTCGTTGTTGCCGAACGCCTTGAGGCCGGCCTGGATCCTGACGATCCTGTCATTCGTGCTCGGCGGCTGGGTTTCGGTTTCGACCGAAGCTTTCAACACCAGGCTCGCGGCAGAGTCGGACCGCGCGGCGGGCTTCGGAACGGCGGCCGTCGTTGCGCCGAGCTGCTCGATCAGCGTGTCGTCGATCGACCCGGTGACAGTCAGGCCGACCTTGCGCTGATAGGCTTCGACCGCGCTACGCGTATTGGGTCCGGTCAACCCGTCGACCGTGCCGCCGTAGAAACCCAAATCCCTCAGCACGCCCTGGACCCGCTTCACCGCCGGATCGCCGACCGCCGGAGCCGCGACGGCGGGGCGTTCTATGTTGATCGTCGTTTCAGGCTCCATCACCGGAGCGGGAAAATGCTCGATGCTTCGCGTCTCGAAGAAAGCGCCCGAATGTGGATATGGCTGATACCAAAGTGCATTGGCCGACACGTAGAAGAGCGTCACCAGAAAGGCCGTCGAGCCGCCGACCAGGATGGGGTTGCTGGAAATGAAGCCGCCCACGGCCACCGCGCCGTCCTGAAAGGCGCTGTGACGTCTGGCGGGAGCCTTCTTGCTAGGCCGTTTTGCGGAGCGAGCCATCGCGTTCCTCTTTCGTAGTCTTCGCGGTCATTGGCAGCACCACCTGTTTCGAAAGGCGCTCTTTCGGGCCATCGACGGGAAGGCTGACCGAAACCTTGGTGCCCATTCCAGGCGCGCTCTCAACCGACATCGTCCCATCGTGAAGTTCGACCAGCCCCTTCACCAGGGAAAGGCCGAGACCGGTGCCTTCGAACCGGCGCGTATAGTCGTTCTGGATCTGCATGAAGGGCTGGCCGAGCTTGGCGAGATCGTCGGCGGCGATGCCGATGCCGGTGTCGCTGACCCAGAAATGAAGCCGCGAGCCTACCCGGCTCGCGCCGATGACCACATTGCCGTAGTCGGGCGTGAATTTGACGGCGTTGGAAACCAGATTGATGAGAATCTGCTGCACCGCCCTGCGGTCGGCCGCGATTTCCCCGATATCCGGCCCGAGGCGGGTGTCGAGCGCGATGCCTTTCTTCTCGGCCTGCAATTGCATCATCGACTGGCACATGCCGACCGCATCGGAAAAACGGAAGGCCTCGGGCTGAACCGAATAGGCGCCCGACTCGATGCGCGAGACATCAAGTATGGACGTCACGACATCGAGAAGGTGCTGGCCCGACTCCCTGACGAGGGCGACATATTCCTTCTGTCGCGGGTCCTTGAAGGAGCCGAACATCTCGTGCAGCAGCATGTCCGAGAAGCCGAGAATGGCGTTGAGCGGCGTGCGCAGCTCATGGCTGACGGCGGCCAGAAAGCGCGACTTGGCGACATCGGCGCTTGCCGCCGTTTCCCCGGCAGCTGTCAGTGCCCGCCGCAACTCCACCACATCGTCATTCGTAGTCAGGATGCCGACCGTCGCGCCGGTCGCAGCCGGTTGCGCGAGTTCGAGTGAGAAATCCCCGTGGTTGTTGCCACCTTCGCCTGCTTCGGACCGAGGCAGGCGGATGCGCAGGTCAACCTTGCGCCGGGTCGCCCCCTCACGCATGTCGGCCAGAGCGCTGAGATAAGCGACGCGATCGGCCACATGGATGCGGTCGAACAGACCGGTGCCGGTCAGCAATTCCGGCGCGATGTTGAGCAGGTCGCGGGTCTTGCCGGTTCCGTCCAGGACATCGCCGTTACGCCCGAAGCGGAAGACTGCCGCATCGATTATGTCTTCGAGGACAAATTCCCGGTAGTGCTCCTGCCCGTCATGGAACGATGTCAAAAAGGCTTTGGCCCGCGGTAGGAACGTGATGGCCCATGCCAGCGGAATCAGCCAATGCCAGGCCGCCGGCACGGCAGAGCCTGCCGGAAAGACAGTACCAATGATGAACTGCAGCACGATTGCCGCGCACCCGGCCACCGCGCCTTCGATTGCGGCGCGCCGTGACGGTGTGACCCAAAAGGCCTCCAGCGGCAGGATCAGGACCAGAAGGGCAACAGGCGATGCGAGGCCGCCGGCCGAGGCAACCAGCCCGGCAATACCCAGGGCGGCGACGAACAAGGCAATATGCTTTGTCCAGCCAAGCCGCGCAGCGGTTGCGGCCGCCAGTGCAGTGAACCAGCCGAGACCGAAAACGGCAAATATCACGGCGACAGTGACGCCGGCGCCGATGCTGGAAGTGGCCAGCGTCACCGCGGCGCCCGCCAGAAGAAAGGGAGCGACAAGCGCCTGACCGATGAAGCGCCGATGACTCTGACGCTGAGACTCCTCCGTGACGCCCGGATTGACCAGGCGCTCGCAACCCGACGCGATGGCGTCGGACAAATCGGAGACTCTGTTTACAAACGAACTCAACGCAACGCACCCGTACCTGTCTGCTTGGCAGATCCTTGGTTGCTCCGACCCTCGCATCCAGCGTTTAAGGAAAGGATAAAACAGGGCCGCGGAAAGGACTTTCCCCGGCAAATGTCGGGCTCATCGGCGCGTCATCCCACCCGATCTGCCGCCATAGTAAACGGGCCGTTAGCCGGGCAT
This sequence comes from Mesorhizobium sp. BE184, assembly GCF_031457045.1. Classification (NCBI taxonomy): domain Bacteria; kingdom Pseudomonadati; phylum Pseudomonadota; class Alphaproteobacteria; order Hyphomicrobiales; family Phyllobacteriaceae; genus Mesorhizobium; species Mesorhizobium sp. BE184. The sequence continues at coordinate 426,157 of NZ_JAVDVU010000001.1, read as the reverse complement.
TCGAAGGTGCGGACGAACGCAAAATCGACATGACTCCACCTGTCGATTTTATCTGATCATAATCAATGACTTGCATGGTTAATCCAACCTGAAGAAACCGATCCCGATTCGAGACAGGACCAAATGGAAAGGGGACCTTTCGAATTTGCATAAAATTTGCCGAAATTTTTCGCTTCGTTTGAAAGTCGTCCTTCGTCCGGCCATGTCATGATAGCCTCAATAAACGAGGCCAAGCCGACTGAGCGAGGCCCGTCACGAGAGAGGTCGATCCCATGGGCTTGCTGATAAGAGCCGCATTCTGGTTTTCGCTGGTGCTCCTGGCGCTGCCGCTTGGAACGGGCACGGACGAGACGGGCCGCGAGGCTGTTGGTCCCCTGCAGGCGTTGATGGCCGCGCGCGAGGCAGTCGGCGACATCGCCGGCATTTGCGAACGCAAGCCGGAAGTCTGCGAAACCGGCAAATCGGCCATGCACACGATCACCGTCCGCGCCAGGCACACCGCGGCGATTGCCGCCGAGATGCTGGACGACGACGCTGTTGCCCCGGCCGCCACAGCCAGACCGACCGAAACGGTCGAACTGCCGGACACCGTCAATCTGACCGGCAGCGTTCTGCCGAAGAACTGATTTCCGCTTCCAAGTCTACGCCTCTTCTTTTTCGCCCTCCAAGGCGACACCGCAGCCTCCGACCTCCGGCTGCGGTGCTTCTTTTTCCGTGACCTTGCGCGGCCGGGTGATTATATCCGGCGCATGGGCACGACGATCCAGACGATCCGCGACGACTTCTCCCTGCTGGAAGAGTGGGAGGACCGCTATCGCTACGTGATCGAACTGGGTGAGGCCTTGCCCGAGTTTCCCGATGCCCAGCGGATCGCGATGAACAAGGTGCCCGGTTGCGTGAGCCAGGTCTGGCTGACGACCGAATACGGATCGGGCCGCGATCCCGTTCTGACATTCGAGGGCGATTCGGACGCGCACATCGTTCGGGGACTGGTTGCCATCATGCTGGCGCTGTTTTCCGGACAGAAGGCGAGCACCATCTTGAGCACAGACGCCGAGGAAACGTTGAAGACGCTGGGGCTCGACGAACATCTGTCGCCGCAGCGCGCCAACGGCCTTCGCTCGATGGTCAAGCGCATCAAGCGCGACGCCGAGGCCGCCCTTGCAAGCACTGCCTGAATAGATTCAGTCGATGCTTGGGCGGTAGTCTTCAGCACCCCAATGCAATGCCTGCCGGCGATGCGTCCCAGTTACTGCCGGGTGATAGTGCCGGGCCAACGCCGCCAAAGCCGTTTTCAGCACAATTTTAGCCGACCGCACGGGCCAGCCGCGTTCCATTTCGACCAGTTCCAATCCCTTCAGAAAGCAGCAGACGTCGATCAGCACGCCGGCAAGTTCCGGTCCGACTGCGGCGATTGCTCTGTCGACGCGCTGTCTCGCGGCGAGCGCGGCGTCGGTCAGATCGACCATGCCGCCGCCCGACCCGCGTTTTCCGGACGACACGCTGGCGATCCAGTTGGCGCCGAGGCGCGGCATGATCTGGCCGCGCGTATAGTCGGCGCGCAATCGTTCGCCGGCGTCGAACTCTCGCCGGGTCAGAAACAACGCACCGTCCCTGCCCTTCCTGCGCGCCAACTGGCTCAGCGGCGATTCCGCCATGTTTGCCAGCACCACGCCGGGGCCAGCCTCAGTTTCCACCGTAATCGTGTCGAGATCCCGCTGGCTGGAAGAACTTTCCAGTCTCGCCGCGAGAAGCCTTTGCGCCAGACGCGCTCCTTCGGCGGAAAGGGCTGCGGTGTGCGAGTTCGGCGCCACAAGGCCTTGTGTCGTCATGGCGTCCCACACGGTGCGGTTCACGGCAATGGTGCCGCGCGTTTCATGTTCAAGCAGCACCTTGCCAGTGGCGGTGGCCGGCCGCAGCGAAGCCGGTCCAGCGGCCAGGAAGCGCAGCACGCGGTGCCCGCCTTCGGGAAAACCCTCCAGATTTTCCACGATCAGATATCCAGGCGGTTCCGGAAAGCGGCGTGGGCGATGCGCTCCACCACTTGCACGACGCGGTCGAACTCCTGATCGTCGCGCATGTCCTCGATGACCTGGCAGGCGTGGAGCACGGTCGTCCTGTCACGGCCGAAACCCCTGCCCACTTCCGCCTGGGTCAGTTGCAGGACGACATGGGCGACATACATCGCGATCTGCCGCACGCGGGAAACCGGAACTGCCGTCCGTCCTGCCTTGCGCAGTTCCTTGCTGGAAACGGCGAAGAACGCGGCAACGATATCGATCAGGCATTCGCATATCTCGACGCTGATCTCGTCGCGGCGCTTGGCTGTCGGCTGCCAGCCGGCCTGCGAGACATCTTGTGTCGGGCCTTCAGCTTCTTTTGGCGCGGCTTGCGACATCAAATGCACAGAACTTCTCCCCCTTGATAGGAATAAGTTCCTTATATGCCGTGACCGAAGCCTTGTGAACAAAATAAGAACAAGTATCCAGGGTCCGCTCACGCAAGTTCATGAAAAGCTTGCGGTTTTAATTTCCGGAGGAACAAACCTCCGCTGTTTCTTTCCCCGCGTCCGCGGCGCCCCCGATAGTCGGGTCATTGGCAGTATTGCGGGGTTTGGGAATGGAAGGTTTCGAACAGGGCGCACGGCAGTTTCGCGCGCGCAAGCAGGCGGAAATCGATCACGCCCGCCAGATGGCGGCAATGAGCCTTGCATGCGGATTGGATATGGCGGCTGTCCTGCGGGAGCCGGCGGAAAGCAGGATCAGGATCTTGCGCCGCCTTGAACGCGTCATCGAACGCGAGCGTCTGAAAGGGATGCGTCGCCACTGGAGCTACGATTTGAACCGCCACATCGCACTGAAACAGGTTTTGGACCGGTTGCGCGATCTTACCGGCGTCCCTGCGTCCCGGCAGGCGGTCAAACCGGAGTAAGCCGGAAAAACAAACGGCGCCCGAAGGCGCCGCTCAAAGCATAGCAGGGCCGTTGGGCTTATCTGCTGACCTTGCGCTTGCGGCCGAGGCCCATCTTCTTGGCGAGTTGGGAACGGGCCGCCGCATAATTCGGCGCGACCATCGGATAGGTCGCATCGAGGCCCCACTTTTCGCGATACTGGTCCGGCGTCAGGCCATAGTGGGTCATCAGATGCCGCTTCAGCGACTTGAACTTCTTGCCGTCCTCGAGGCAGACGATGTATTCTTCATGGACCGAGCGCTTCGGGTTCACGGCAGGTTTCTGCTTGTCCACCGGCGCCTGCTCGGGCGCACCGCCGACACGGCCGAGGGCCGCGTGAACGTCTGCGATAAGGTTTGGCAATTCACCAACCGGCACAGGATTGTTGCTGACGTATGCCGCGACAACATCAGCGGTCAACTCGATCAGCATGTCGCTGTTGGTTGATGGCGTTTCGGAAATATCCATCGTCTTTCAGGCCCCAACGAGAGTTCTACTTTTCGCCCCATTTTTGTTTGAAAGGGCGTTATGCGATTCTCACAGGCAATAAAGCTGCGAGTCGCTCGACGATTTTCTTAATGGACTTGTTCAAAAAGTATGTCAATTCGATCAGCAAATATATTTGTTCTCTTTGCCGAGATACTAGCTGTAGCGTCCCAATAGCTACAATTCGTATAACTATTTGGACAGCTTTGAACGGGCAGCCAGTAGATACGCGCACAAAAATCTCCACCCTTACGTGGAAAATCTGCCTCGCCTGCCGCTGAGTAAGCTGAATAAATCACCCAATCGGAAACATCTTCCGGATAAAAGCTTCCATGCTGAAAAATTTTGAGGCAAGCCGGAGTGCGCCGACGTCAATTCCCCAACAATTTTCATATCGCCCTTGAACCGCATGGCATCGGCGTGCTCATTCGTCGCGCAACAGCGGATAGCGAGATGCAATGACCAGAAATGCAGTGTTTCCGAGCGCGGCGGCGCCGCGGCCTGAAAAAGTGGCGACCACCCATACCGTCCATGGCATAGCGCGTAGCGATGAATATTCGTGGATGCGCGCTGACAACTGGCAGGAAGTGTTTCGCGACCCCTCGCTGCTCGCGCCCGGAATCCGTACCCATCTCGAATCCGAGAATGCCTATCAGCGCGCCCTGATGGCCGACACGGCCGATCTGCAACAGACGCTGTTCGCCGAGATGAAGGGCCGCATCAAGGAGGACGATTCTTCCGTCCCCATGCGGGATGGTCCTTTTGCCTACGGCTCGGCATTCAGGCTGGGCGGCCAGAGGCCGCGTTATTTCCGCACGCCCCGCGATGGCGGCGAGGAACATGTCCTTCTCGACGGCGACACCGAGGCGGGTGACCTTTCCTATTTCCGTCTCGGCGGCGTCGAGCATTCACCCGACCACAAGCAACTCCTGTGGTCTTTCGACGACAAGGGTTCCGAATTCTATACGCTGCGCGTGCGGGATCTTTCGGGTGGGCAGGATGCGGCCGACCTGGTCCCCGATACCGGGGGCTCGGGTGTGTGGGCCGCCGACAGCGGCGGCTTCCTCTACACCTATGTCGATCCCAACCACCGGCCCTGCAAGGTTTTCTTCCACGCCGTGGGGACGGACCCCAGGCAGGACAGGCTGATTTACGAGGAAACCGATCCGGGATTCTTCATGAGCGTCGGCGGCACGCGCAGCAACGAATGGATCCTGATCAGCATAAGCGACCATGAGACATCGGAATATCGGCTGCTGAGTGCTAGCGATCCACTTGCCGAACCTGTGATCGTCTCACCGCGCGAAGAGGGTCTGCAATACGATCTCGAGGAAGGCGGCGACATCTTTTTCGTGCTGACGAACGCCGACGGCGCCGAGGATTTCAAAATCATGACGGCGCCGGCCAAGGACCCCCGGCGCGCCAACTGGAAAGAACTGGTGCGGCATGAGCCTAGCCGGCTGATCCTGTCGATCATCGGCTTCCAGGATCATCTGGTGCGGCTTGAGCGCAAGGACGGTCTGCCGCGCATTGTCGTCCGCGACCGCATAACCGGCGACGAGCATGTCATCTCCTTCGACGAGGAGGCGTATTCGCTCGGCCTTTCCGGCTCCTACGAATACGACACGGAGGTGATGCGCTTCTCCTATTCGTCGATGACCACGCCTTCGCAGCTCTTCGACTACAATATGCGCACGCGCGAACGGACCTTGCTGAAAACGCAGGAAGTGCCGTCCGGCCACGATCCGGACCACTATATCACCCGCCGGCTCATGGCCCCCGCGCAGGATGGCGAATTGGTGCCGGTTTCGCTGCTGCATCATCGCGACACGCCGCTCGACGGGTCGGCGCCCTGCCTGCTCTACGGCTATGGCTCCTACGGCATCGCCATGCCGGCGGGCTTTTCGACCGCCTGCCTCTCGCTGGTCAACCGCGGCTTCGTCTATGCCATCGCCCATACGCGCGGCGGCAAGGACAAGGGCTACCACTGGTACGAGGACGGCAAGCGCGACAGGAAAACCAACACCTTCAAAGATTTCATCGCGGTGGCGCAGCATCTCGTCAAGGAAGGCTACACGGCGCACGACCGTATCGTCGCGCAGGGCGGTTCGGCCGGCGGCATGCTGGTCGGCGCGGTTGCCAACATGGCGCCGGACGCCTTCGCCGGCTTGATCGCTGAAGTGCCCTTCGTCGACGTGCTTTCGACCATGCTTGACGCTTCGCTGCCGCTGACGCCGCCGGAATGGCCGGAATGGGGCAATCCGATCGCGTCCGAGAAAGATTACCGCACCATCGCCGCCTACTCGCCCTACGACAATGTCGGAGCGCTTGATTATCCGCCCATCCTAGCGGTGGCTGGCCTCACCGACCCGCGCGTGACCTATTGGGAGCCGGCGAAATGGGTCGCCCGGTTGCGCGACCGGAAATCGGGCAGCAACCCGGTGCTGTTCAAGATCAACATGGATTCCGGCCACGCCGGCGCTTCCGGGCGCTTCTCGCGGCTGGAGGAAGTCGCCTTCACTTACGCCTTCGCGCTCAAGGTCACGGGCCTCGAAGACAAGGCGCCATTGTCGTAAGCGCGGACAGACGACATCGTCTGCGCTTGCCAAGCCGATCGTTCTGTTACCGGAGACCACAATGCTTCTGGTGGATGTCTATCTCGACCGATCGCCCGTCCAGGGCATCGGGGTCTTCGCCAAGACGCATATCGCCAAGGGAACGCTGGTCTGGAAACTGCACCCTGACTACGACCGCCGCATTGCGGTCGAGCAGTACGAGCGGGAGACCGGGCCGGTGAAAGATTATCTCGACCGCTACTGCTATCCCGACCGCCGCGACCGCAACTTCATCGTCTTCGAGGCCGACGACGCGCGCTACATGAACCACGCCGACGACCCGAACTGCGACATCTCAAACCCGGAGGAAATGTATGCGTTGCGCGACATCGCGCCGGGCGAGGAACTGAGCTGCGACTACAATCACTTCTTCGAGGACGGCTTCGAGTTTCTCGGCGACCGGCACGTGTGAACGTTCAGGTCAGTTGGCCGGCGCGGGCTTGCGCGCCGGATAGCCGTTCGGATGCGGCGGTATCGCCTTCAGGTAGGCGGCGATGGCGTTACGATCCTCCGGCGTCAGCTCGGCCATGTTCTTCTGCACCTCGACCATCGAGCCGCCGGTGGAGTCGAAATCGGGCGTGAAGCCGGTCTCGAGGAAGCTGGCGATATCGCTCTGCGACCAATCGCCAATGCCGCCTTCCCCTTGCGTGATGTTGGGGACGATTCCCTCGCCCTCGGCCGCACTGGCGCCCGCCAGCCATTGGCTCTTGTCGGTTCCGCCGGTGAAGCTGCGCGGCGTGTGGCATTCGCCGCAATGGCCGGGACCTTCGACAAGATAACGGCCAGCGAGGATTTCAGCCGGCGCGCCTTCGGGGAACGCGACCACCGGCTGATCGTCCAGATAAAGCCGCTTCCACAGGCCGAGACCTCTGCGGACAGTGAAGGGAAAACTCAGCTGATGATCGGGCGCCTTGCCGGCGACGGCAGGCAGGGTCTTCAGGAAGGCGTATAGATCGGCGATATCGGCCGGCTTCATCCGGGCATACGAGGCATACGGGAACGCCGGATAGTAGTGCTCTCCCGACGGCGACACGCCCTTCATCATGGCGTTGGCCAGGTCTTCCGCGGACCATGAACCGATGCCGTCCGCCTTGTCCTGCGAGATGTTGGGCGCAACGAACGTGCCGAACGGCGTCTTCAACTGCACGCCGCCAGCAAGCTCGAATCGGGCATCGCCCTCGGCCTTCGGCTTTGCGTGACAGGATGTGCAGCCGCCGGCGAAGAAGATCCGCTTGCCTTTGACCGGGTCGCCCGGCCCAAGCTGGGCAACGGCCTGCGGGTCCAGGCGAACCGGCGCCGACAGATACCAGCCCGCCACGGCGCCGACGCCGATCAGGACAATGAGAGCGCCGGCGAGCTTTTTCAGCAAGGGCTGGCCTCGTCAGCTCTTCTTGACGCGGTAGGCCTGGTGGCAGCCGCCGCAGCTGGCGCCGATCGGGCCGAACTGGGCCTTGAGCGCGTCGGCATCGGCGGGCGCTGCCTGCACGGCGGCCTTCACCGCCTGCACATATTTGTCTTCAGCGGCGTTGAAGCCGGCCTTGTCTTCCCAGATTTTCGGGCTGGCCTCGGTGTCGCCCTGATCGCTGCCGGCCGGGAACAGGGCTTCGACGTCGAACTTTTCGCCATTGGCTTCCAGCGCCTTGAGCGCCGTCATGACGGCGGCGGCGTCGTAGGTTTCCTCGCCCTTCACGAATTTGGAAAGGCCGGCGACGATCTTGCCGCGTTCCTTCATCAGGGCCTGTCTGTCCGCGATCGGGTCTGCAAACGCCGCTGTTCCGGCTAGGGCGAGCATCGAGATGGCGATAACTAGCTTTCTCATTCCAGGCTCCGTGTTGGGATATATCGTATGGGAACGTATCGAAGAACAACGCTCGGCGTCGCGTAACAATTCCCCCGTCCTCGCTCACGCTTTCGTTACCGCGCGCGAGCGGGCCAAAAAAAGCCCCGGACCAGCCGGGGCTTTTGCTCGATCAGGCTTTCGCCTTCTCATACATCTCCAGCACGTAATCCCAGTTGATCAGGCTGTCGACGAAGGCTTCCAGATATTTCGGCCGGGCATTGCGGTAATCGATGTAATAGGAGTGCTCCCACACATCGACACCGAGGATCGGCGAAGCCCCATGCACGAGCGGGTTCTCGCCGTTCGGCGTCTTGGAAATCGCCAGCTTGCCGTCCTTGACCGACAACCAGGCCCAACCGGAGCCGAACTGCGTCGTGCCGGCGGCGACGAAATCGGCCTTGAACTTGTCATAGCCGCCAAGATCGCTGTCGACTGCCTTCTGCAGCGCGCCGGGCAGTTTGTTGCCGCCGCCACCCTTCTTCATCCACTTCCAGAAATGAATGTGGTTGTAGTGCTGGGCGGCATTGTTAAACAGGCCGGGGTTCTTGCCGAAAGACTGCTTCACAACCTCTTCGACCGACAGGCCATCCATGCCGGCTTCGGCCGCCAGCTTGTTGCCGTTATCGACATACGCCTTGTGGTGCTTGTCGTGGTGATATTCCAGCGTTTCCTTGGACATGTAAGGCTGAAGCGCCTCGTAGTCATACGGCAATGCGGGCAATTCAAAAGCCATGGATCGTACTCCCTTGTGCAAAAAACCAAGCGTCGCTACGGCACTAACATAGGTCTCGCCAGAATTGAAACAACTCCGGTGCGCAACGCCATTCTTTAAAAACTTGTAGTGAAATAACCGCCGGATATGGACCGGGTCGGTGGCAATCCCGCGCCTGTGTGGTGACCATGCGTTGCAAAGTCCTTGCACCTTGCGCCCCGGCGTTTCACAACTACCGCCATGCATCATGCCTATGTGTTCGACGCCTACGGGACGCTTTTCGACGTTCATGCCGCCGTGCGCCGGCACGCCGAGGCGATCGGCCCTGACGGACAGCTGCTTTCCGAGATATGGCGGGCCAAGCAGCTCGAATATTCCTGGGTCAGGACCCTGATGGGCGCATACACCGACTTCTGGAAGCTCACCGAGCAGGCGCTCGACTATGCCCTGAAGAAGGTGCCGTCCGCCGACCCGGGGTTACGCGCGACATTGCTGGAAGCCTATTGGCGGCTGGACTGCTATCCGGAAGTGCCCGCCGTGCTGCGGGCGCTGAAGAAATCCGGCGCGCGGCTGGCGATCCTGTCGAACGGCTCGCGCGAAATGCTGGAGGCGGCGGTCAAGTCCGCCGCATTGGATGAAATCCTCGACGATATCTACTCGGTGGATGCGGTGCGCCGGTTCAAGACCGACCCGGCGGTCTACGACATGGTGACGACGGCGTGGCGGCTTTACCCGGACGCGATCTCGTTCCAGTCGTCCAACCGCTGGGACATTGCCGGCGCCACGAAAGCCGGTTTCCGGACAGTCTGGATCAACCGCGCCGGCCTGCCGGACGAATACACCGACCTGGCGCCGAAGCTTATCCTGCCCTCGCTTGAAGGACTGCTGACGGGCGGGTAAACGCCGTTGCCGAATGGCAACAGTGTCGCCGCCATCGTCATGTCGCCGTGATTTGTTCACCTTACCGCCAGATTTGGCGTCGCCTATCGCCACACATCGATAGCCTCGGGCGTTGAAGAACGCGCCTGCCCGGACACAAATTGAAAAGAAGAAGAATGTTGAAGAATTCGTCGTCTCAAACGATCACCCGTCGCCGCTTCCTCAATACGGCGGCGCTGGGTGCGGTATCGGTCGCCGCGGCGGCCTGCTCCACGGTGGGTCGAGAACCCCCGCCAATGGAACCCGTCGCTCCCGCCGGGCCGGCCTTGCCCGACTACGCGACCATGTACGGGCCGATGATCGACGAAGGCTTTGAAATCCCGGCAATACCCATCGACAAGATCGATCCGCAGTTCCTGCGCCAGGTCGTTGCCGACCCGACCGGCGAGAAGCCGGGGACCATCATCGTCGATACGACCGGCCACTTCCTCTATCTGGTCCAGCCCGGCGGGCAGGCGATCCGCTACGGCGTCGGTCTTGGCCGCGCCGGTTTCGAATGGGCCGGCAACGCCAATGTGCAGTGGAAGCAGAAATGGCCGAAGTGGACGCCGCCGGCCGAGATGATCGCCCGCCAGCCCGAGCTGCAGAAATACAGCGTCGACAATGGCGGCATGCCGGGCGGCCTGACCAACCCGCTCGGCGCCCGCGCGCTCTATCTGTTCCAGAACAACGAAGACACGCTCTATCGCCTGCACGGCTCGCCGGAATGGAACTCCATCGGCCGGTCGGTCTCCTCAGGCTGCGTGCGGCTGATGAACCAGGACATCATCGATCTCTACGACCGCGTCCCCGGCAAGGCTCCCGTGATCGTAACGAGCAATCTGGGCCAGGCCGTTGCCGGTGGCTCGTCCTATCGCCGGGCGATCCCGATGGACGCCGGCGTTCCGGAGGAAGCCGAACTGCTCGGCCGCCTCTGGTAGCATCTGTGGCGCGGGTTAACGCCCGCGCGAGAGACTTCCCAAAATGCCGCGCACGATGGCGCGGCCCACCGATGAGCCCACCGAGCGGACGACGGATTTGATCGCCGCTTCCGCCACCGTCTGGCGGTTCGAGGCGCGCGGCGCCCGGCGCTGGGTCGTGCCGGCCGGCGCGTCATCGCCGCCGAACCCCGGCAGCGTCCAGCGGGATTTCCCGCTCTCTTGCGCCTGCTGTTCGGCATCCTGGGCCTCGGTGGCCTTTTTCTGCAGCATCTCGAAAGCCGATTCGCGATCAACCGTCTCGTCATATTGTCCGGCGACGGGGCTTTCGAGGATGATCTTGCGCCGTTCGTCAGGTGTGATCGGACCCAGCCGCGAGGACGGCGGACGGATCAGTGTCCGCTGCACCATCGAAGGTATGCCTTTATTTTCCAGAGTAGAGACCAGCGCCTCGCCGGTGCCGAGCTGGGTGATGACGGTGGCGCAATCGAAATCCGGGTTTGGCCGGAATGTCTCCGCCGCCACCCGCACCGCCTTCTGCTCGCGCGGCGTATAGGCGCGCAGGGCATGCTGGATGCGGTTGCCGAGCTGGGCCAGCACGGTCTCCGGCACATCGAGCGGGTTCTGGGTGACGAAATAGACGCCGACGCCCTTGGAGCGGATGAGCCGCACCACCTGCTCGACCCGGTCGACCAGCGCCTTGGGTGCCTCGTTGAACAGGAGATGCGCCTCGTCGAAGAAGAATACCAGCCGCGGCTTGTCCGGGTCGCCGACCTCGGGCAGTTCCTCGAACAATTCGGACATCAGCCACAGAAGGAAGGTTGCGTAGAGACGCGGGTTCATCATCAGCTTGTCGGCGGCCAGAACGCTGATCGCGCCACGCCCGTCGCGGGTCGTGCGCATCAGATCGGCGATCTTGAGCGCCGGCTCGCCGAAGAAGTTCTTGCCGCCCTGCTGTTCAAGGATGAGAAGCGAGCGCTGGATGGCGCCGATGGAGAGCTTGCTGACATTGCCGTAGCGGGCGGCGATTTCATCGGCGCGCTGGGCGAGATTCGCCAGCAGCGATTGAAGATCCTTCATGTCGAGAAGAAGGAGGCCATCCTCGTCGGCGATGCGGAAGGCGATGTTCATGACGCCTTCCTGCGCTTCCGTCAGGTTCATCAGCCGCGACAGAAGCAGCGGCCCCATTTCGGAAACGGTCGCGCGGATCGGGTGCCCCTGCTCGCCGAACAGGTCCCAGAAGATGACAGGAAATTCTTGGAACTCATAGGGATCGAGCTTGATCTGCTCGGCCCGCTTGGCGAGGAAATCCTGCGCGGTTCCCATCACCGCAATGCCTGAAAGATCACCCTTGATGTCGGCGCAGAACACCGGCACGCCAGCATTCGAGAACCCCTCAGCCAGGATCTGCAGCGTCACGGTCTTGCCCGTACCTGTCGCGCCGGTGACGAGACCGTGGCGATTTCCGTAGCGCAGCAGCAGTTCCTCGGGCCGTTGGTAGCTGTCGTCCGGCTTGCGGCTGGCGCCAAGGAAGATGCCCGTGTCTTCAGCCATTCTATGGTCTCCGCAACGCTTTCCTGTGGCTCCGCACCGCCAGAGCCCTATGGCAGGTATAGTGAAGCCGCCCTGAAAATCAAAGATACAAGTTCCAAGCTGCCCTTTGTGTGCATTGCGATGCAGAGCAAGGGACCCTAGACTGTCCCGGCCCGGCTAGCGGCAATGACAGATCAAGAAGGATGGGAGCCGGAGCGGCGATGGAAACCCTTGAAACGGAAAAAGCTGGACGGCGGCGGTGGCTGGAATTGGCCGACAAGGCGCTGGACGGCGCATCGTTCGAGGACAGACTGGTTTCGCACACCGAGGACGGCGTCCGCATCGAGCCGCTGTACGAACGGGCTGCCGAAGGAGAGCCTAGCCTGCGCGTCAACCCGGAAGCTGCATGGGCTATCGTCCAGCGTGTGGACGATCCCGACCTCGATCGTGCGAAGGCGCAGGTCGAAGACGATCTGTCTCAGGGTGCGACAGGCCTGGCGCTGGTTTTCGAAGGCGCACCCAATGCCTTCGGCTACGGATTGCCTGCCGGCGCCGAGACGCTGGAGCGTATCCTGGAGGGCGTTTCCCTCAATCAGGTGCATCTGCGCGTCGATGTCCATCCCTCCAGCCGAGCCATGGCCGACTGGCTGGTCGAGCTGTTGACCCGCAGACGCGTCGATCCGGCGAAATTGAGCCTGTCTTTCGGCATCGATCCCGCCGCGATCTTTGCCGGCACCGGCCGGCTGCGCATGTCCATCGAAGCGCTGCAGGCTTCGATGCCGCAGTCGCTGGCGCATTTTTTCGCCATGGGGGTTCCCGGCATCCTGCTCGAAGCAGATGGACGCGTCTTTCATAATGCCGGCGCAACCGAGGCGCAGGAGCTTGGCATCATGCTGGCGTCGGCGGTCGCCCACCTGCGGCTGTTCGAGGAAGCGCGCCAGGCGCTGATCTATGCCGCGCCGCATATCGGCTTCGCAGTGAGCGTCGATCAGGATCAGTTCGTGTCAATGGCCAAGATCAGGGCGCTGCGCCAACTGTGGAAGCGTGCGCAGGAACTGTGCTCGATCCCCCCCTCGGTCGCCCACATCCATGCTGAGACGTCCTACCGAATGATGACGCGGCAAGATCCGGAAACGAACATCCTGCGCAGCACAATCGCCTGTTTCGCGGCGGCCACGGGTGGCGCGGACACCATATCGATCCTGCCGCATACGATCGCGCATGGCCTGCCCGCGCCCTTCGCGCGGCGCATTGCCCGCAACACGCAGCTCATCATGGCGAACGAAAGCCATCTCGATCATGTCGGCGATCCCGCTTCGGGCTCGGGCGGCATCGAAGCGCTGACCAACGGCCTGTGCGAGACCGCATGGTCGGTCTTCCAGCAAATCGAAGCGGAAGGCGGCATACTGGCAAGCCTGCAATCGGGCCGCATCCAGCAGCGCATCAACGCCGCGCGCACCCAGCGCGCCGTTGCTTTCGACAGTGGCCATCGGACGATTGTCGGCACGACACTTCATCCAGCCGCGACCGAACGGCAGGCGGAAACGCTGCCGGCGGACCATCGCGCAGTGCCAGCGGACGGAGTGGTCTTTTGCGAAGCCCTGCTCCCAGGACGCATAGACGAATCTCTCGGAGCGGCCGAATGATCCCCGATTTTGGCCGCATCGGCTGGACGGCGTCGCGCGAAGCGGCCGCCGGGCCGAAAGGCATCTGGCATACGCCGGAAGGCATCAAGGTAAAGCGCCTCTATACGCAGGACGATCTCAAGCGCCTGCCGGCGCTCGACACATATCCGGGCCTGCCACCCTTCGTGCGCGGCCCCTACCCTACCATGTATGTCCAGCAGCCGTGGACGATCCGCCAATATGCCGGCTTCTCGACGGCCGAGGAATCCAACGTCTTTTACCGGCGCAACCTGGCGGCGGGGCAGAAGGGGCTTTCCATCGCCTTCGATCTGGCCACCCATCGCGGCTATGACAGCGACCATCCGCGCGTCGCCGGCGATGTCGGCATGGCCGGCGTGGCCATCGACTCGATCCTCGACATGCGCCAGCTCTTCGACGGCATCCCTCTCGACCAGATGACGGTGTCGATGACCATGAACGGCGCCGTGCTGCCGATCCTGGCGCTCTACATTGTGGCCGCCGAAGAACAGGGCGTCGCCCAGAAGGATCTCGCCGGCACCATCCAGAATGACATTCTCAAGGAGTTCATGGTCCGCAACACCTACATCTATCCGCCGAAGCCTTCGATGCGGATCGTGTCGGACATCTTCTCCTATACCTCGCGGCACATGCCGAAGTTCAACTCCATCTCGATCTCCGGCTATCACATGCAGGAAGCCGGGGCGACGGCGGACCTGGAACTCGCCTACACCATCGCCGACGGCATCGAATATGCGCGCGCCGGGGTCGCCGCCGGGCTGGACATCGACAAGTTCGCGCCGCGCCTGTCCTTCTTCTGGGCCATCGGCATGAACTTCTTCATGGAGGTCGCCAAGCTTCGCGCCGCCCGGCTCCTGTGGTCGCAACTGATGGACAAGAACTTCTCGCCGAAGGACCAGCGCTCGCTGTCATTGCGCACGCATTGCCAGACGTCGGGCTGGTCGCTGACGGCGCAGAACCCTTATAACAACATCGTTCGCACCATGATCGAGGCGATGGCGGCGACGCAGGGCCACACGCAGTCACTGCACACCAATTCCTTCGACGAGGCTCTGGCGCTGCCGACCGACCATTCGGCGCGGATCGCCCGCAACACGCAGCTCATCCTGCAGAAGGAATCCGGCACCACCCGCATCATCGATCCGTGGGGCGGTTCGGCCTATGTGGAGCGGCTGACGCATGATCTCGCCGCCCGCGCCATGAGCCATATCGAAGAGGTCGAGGCGCTGGGCGGCATGGCCGCGGCGACCGAGAAGGGCATTCCCAAGCTGCGCATTGAGGAAGCGGCGGCGCGCACCCAGGCCCGCATCGATTCCGGCGAGCAGAGTGTGATCGGCGTCAACGCCTATCGGCCGGAGCAGGACATGGAGGTCGATGTCCTCAAGATCGACAATGCCGAGGTGCGGGCGCGTCAGCTTTCCAAGCTGCAGCAATTGAAAGGCACTCGGGACGTCGCCGATGTCGAGAATGCACTGAGCGCGCTGACCCGTGCGGCAGAAAGCCAGGACAATCTGCTGGAATTCGCCATCCGCGCGGCGCGGGCGAAAGCGACGGTGGGCGAGATTTCGCTGGCGCTGGAAAAGGTTTTCGGCCGGCACGTCGCCACGGTGCAGACCATATCGGGCGTCTACCGCAAGGAACTCGGCGACAATGCGGCCGTCACCCGGTTGGAAGAAAAGCTTGCGGCCTTCGAGAAGAAGACTGGCGGCAAGCCGCGCATCCTGGTTGCCAAAATGGGACAGGACGGTCACGACCGCGGCCAGAAGGTGATCGCCACAGCGTTCGCCGATCTTGGTTTCGACGTCACCGTCGGCGCGATGTTCCAGACGCCGGAGGAAATCGCCAGACTGGCCGACGAGCACAATGTCGATATCGTCGGCGCATCGTCACTGGCGGCAGGCCATCTCACCCTGATCCCGGAACTGAAGACTGCGCTGAAGAAGATTGGCCGCGATGGCGTTCTGGTGGTCGCCGGCGGTGTCATCCCGCCGCAGGACTACGACGCCGTTCTGGCGGCAGGCGCGGCGGAAATCTTCCCGCCGGGAACGGTTATTCCGGAAGCTGCGGAGCGGCTGATGGAGCGGCTGCTGGCCGAAGACTAAGCGTTATAATCTCTGTTGTAACTTCGTTCGTTTGTGTTATAATTCTCGTTACAACATAGGAGCATCCCATGAACACGGTCATCCGCAAGATCGGCAATTCCGAAGGTGTGATCCTGCCGAAGGAGATACTCGAGCGCCTGAACATTAAAGCCGGAGATCAGCTTTCAATCACTGAAACGGCGAAGGGCGTCACGCTTGAAGCGGTTGACGACAGCTTCGAACGCCAGATGAAGGCCGCGCGCGAGGTCATGGACAAATACAAGGTCGCGCTCCAGAAGCTCGCGGAATGAACTGGGAGTTTCTGAGCCGGCGATCCGTGGAGGCCATGCATGCTGAACAGTTGCGCAGGCACGGCGGCGCGCAAGGCCTAAGGGATGAAAATTCGCTCGAGTCCGCTTTGGCGCGTGCTGAAAACAAAGCTAATTATGGCGAGCCCGCCATTCACGATTTAGCGGCCGGCTACGTTTTCGGAATTGCCCGAAACCACGCCTTCGTCGATGGCAACAAGCGAACGGCCATCGTCGCCGCCGGTACGTTCCTGATCGTAAACGGGTACGCGCTAACCGCCGACAACGGCACGATTTATGAATTCACGATGGGAATCGCAGCTGGCGAAATAGATGAGGAAGGCGCCACCGCCTATTTCAGAGACCATACCGTCAAGCTGGCCCCATAAGCCCTTCACCCCTTCGCGCTCAGCTTGACGATCTCCCATTCCCTGCCGTTGACCGTCACCAGGTCGCCCGCCTTTTTACCGAACAGCGCCTGCGCCATCGGCGACACATGCGAGATGGTGCCCTTGGCCGGATCGGCTTCGTCCTCGCCGACGATTTTCCAGTGGACCTTGCCGCCGTCCTCATCTTCCAGGGTGACGCCCATGCCGAAGCGGGCCACGTCGCTATCGGCATCCGGAACGGAGACTTCCGCGTTCTCGCGCCGCGCCGTCCAGTAGCGAAGATCGCGCGACGCCATGGCGAGGCGTTCGCGGTCCTCTTGCCGCTCCGCCTTGCCAAGCTCCTCGCGCAACCTCGCCAGTTCGGCTTCGATCTGCGCCAGTCCGTGTTCAGTCACCAGATTGCGGTGCGCGCTCACCGGCTTTTCGCCGATGTCGGCGATGGATTCGTTGTCTTCTTCGCGGGTGAAGGCTCTGCTCATCGCCCGAATCTAGGCCCGCAAGCCCGGCTTCACAACCGCAAAGCGACATCCGCGATCTGGCACGCTAATTGCGCCGTACAGCTTGAGAGCCGGAAAGCTGTGCCAATGTTGAACAGAAGACGTTTCTTGACCGGCACCGCGGGCTTCGCGGTGCTTGGCCTTGCGATTGGCAAAGCCGGCGCAACCAACCTCTCCACCATCCAGACGGCATCCCTGCGCGGCTCGATCAACGCGACCGATTTCGGTGTGCGGTCCGGCGCGACGGACGACCAGAGCAAAGCTTTTGCAAAGATGCTGCGCGAGGCAAGCGACCGCAATGCGCCGGTCATGCTGCCGCCCGGCACCTATATCGTCTCGAACCTCACCCTGCCCGACCGGGTGCGGCTTTCGGGCGTTCCCGGCGCGACGCGCATCGTCTATGGCGGCGGCGGCCATCTGATGATGAGCGAAGGCGCCGAGGTGGTCGATCTCGCGGGCCTCGTTTTCGACGGCGCCAATCAGTGGATCGGCGACCAGGCCGAAGGGCTGCTCGACCTGCGCCGCGTCGGCCATCTCACCATCGATGATTGCGTCGTCGCCGGCAGCGCGAGAAATGGCATCGTGCTTGAAGGAGCCGCCGGCCGCATCGAACGATCCACCGTCACGGGCGCGGCCGACGCCGGCATATGGTCCATCCAGGGCGCCGGAATGCGGATCGCCGGCAACAGCGTGGCGGACTGCGCCAATGGCGGCATCCTCGTCCACCGCTGGCAGGCGGGCGAGGACGGCACCATGGTCTCCGGCAATCGGGTGCAGCGGATCGGCGCGGCCGCCGGCGGCACCGGACAGAACGGCAACGGCATCAATGTCTTCCGCGCCGCCAATGTCATGGTCACCGACAACATGGTCTCGGACTGCGCCTTCTCCGCCGTGCGGGCGAACAGCGCCAGCAACGTCCAGATCGGTTCCAACACCTGCCTGCGCTCCGGCGAAACGGCGATTTATTCGGAGTTCGCCTTCGAGGGCGCGGTGATCAACGCCAACATCGTCGATGGCGCCGCCAACGGCATCTCGATCGTCAACTTCAACGAAGGCGGCCGCATGGCCACCTGCACGGGCAATGTCGTGCGCAACCTGTCGGCGGTCGGGCCCTATACGCCGGACTCGCCCGGCTTCGGCACCGGCATCTGCTTCGAAGCGGATACGACCGCTACCGGCAATGTCATCGAGAACGCGCCGCTCTATGGTCTGCAGATCGGCTGGGGACCATACCTGCGCAACGTTGTGGCCAGCAGCAACATCATCCGAAACGCTGGCACCGGCATCGCCGTTTCGGTGGTCGAAGGGTCCGGATCTGCGATCCTTACCGACAATGTCATCGACGGCGCCTTGAAGGGTGCGATCGTCGGCCAGCGCTGGGCGGAACCGGTAACAGGCGACCTCGCTTCAAGCGGCAATGCGGGCTATGCGCATTTGACGGTGGAGAGAAACCACGTCAGCTAAGCAGGGCTCCGCCCGGCTGCAGCAGGCCGACCTTTGCGCCGACACGGCTTTCGATGCCCGGCCGTGCGAGTTCGTCCAATCTGGCGGCAAGTGTCGCGTCGGCGCGCAGCAGGCGTGACAAAACAGCCGCGATCATTACCTCGGCGGCGCGTCCCGCGCCGTCGTCGCATTTCAGCGCGATGCCAAACCCAAGCTCCGGAATCGCGGCGCAATAGACGCCTTCGGCGCCGGTCTTGACGAAAATCCGTCCCGGCGCCGCCTGCATCAGCGGAACATCGGCCCTGCCCGTACCCGCCACAAGGAAAGGCTCGGCCATGCAGGCGGACAGAAGCCGCTTCGCCGCCGCGGCCCGCTTTGGGTCCAGCCCAACTCCGGTTGCTATTTTGGCAAAACCATGGGCGAAACTGCGCAGCGGCACGGCATAGGTCGGGATCGAGCAACCATCGGTGCCGCAAAGCTCTGTGCGTTGCGCCGCGCCGGTGACGGATTGCATCGCGTCTCGCACCAGCTTCTGCGATTCATGCCCGGCCTTCACGTAGCCGGATGGCGCTACGCCAAGATGAACGCAGGTGCAGAGAAAGCCGGCGTGCTTGCCGGAGCAGTTGTTGTGCAAGGCATTCGGCCAGCCGCCCGAACGCGCCAGTTCGATGGTCGCATCGTGGCTGGAAGGCCAGTGCGCGCCGCATTCCAGCGCCTCCTTGTCGAGCCCGGCTTTCGCCAGCATCGATGCCGCCAGATCGACATGCTGCGGTTCGCCTGAATGGGAAGCGCAGGCCAGCGCCAGTTCGCGGTCGCCGAAACCATAAGCATCGGCGGCACCGCTTTCGACAAGCGGCAGCGCCTGGATGGCCTTGACCGCCGAGCGCGGAAAGACCGGTTGGCCGGCATCGCCGATCTCCCAGACGGTCCTGCCATCGGCATCGACTACCGAGATGGCGCCGCGATGGGCGCTTTCGACCACCTCGCCGCGCAGAACCTCAACCAGAACCGGATTCGTCATGCTGTCACCGCACGGCCATCATCGACTGACGACTATTGCGGCGCAAGGCGACATGCAAGCGGCGTTCTTACCCTCCCCCTTGTGGGGAGGGTAAGCAAGATCGCGTGCGGAGCAAGCGACCGAGACGGGGCGGGGGTAAAAGGACTTTGAGCCCAACCCACCCCGAGATGCAACTACTTCACCCGCTCCAGGATCGACACGTAGTTGGCGACGGCGGCGCCGCCCATGTTGAAGATGCCGGCCAGCTTGGCGTCCGGCACCTGGATGCCGCCGGCTTCGCCGGTCAATTGCATCGAGCTCAGCACATGCATGGACACGCCGGTCGCGCCAATCGGATGGCCCTTGGACTTCAGGCCACCGGACGGATTGACCGGCAGCGGGCCTTCCTTGCCCGTATAGCCGTTCAGCGCCAGCTTGCCGCCTTCGCCCGGCGCGGCAAGCCCCATGGCCTCATATTCGATCAGCTCGGCGATGGTGAAGCAGTCATGCGTCTCGACGAAAGAGAGGTCGTCGACGGTGACGCCGGCATTCTTGTACGCCCGCGCCCAGGCTTCCGAAGCGCCTTCGAACTGGAGGATATCGCGCTTCGACATGGGCAGGAAATCCTGCACATGCTCGTTGGCGCGGAAGCCGATCGCCCGGCGCATGGTCTGCGCCGTCTCGGCATCCGTCAGCACCAGCGCGGCCGCGCCGTCCGAAACCAGCGAGCAATCCGTGCGCTTCAGCGGGCCGGCGACGAACGGGTTCTTCTCGCTTTCGTGGCGGCAGAACTGGTAGCCGAAATCCTTGCGCATCTGCGCATAGGGATTGTCGACACCATTCCTGTGATTCTTGGCGGCGATCATGGCCAGCGCGTCCGACTGGTCGCCATAGCGCTGGAAATAAGCCTGCGCGATCTTGCCGAACACGCCGGCAAAGCCCGCAGGCGTATCGCCCTCCTCCGGCAGGTAAGAAGCCTTGAGCAGGTTCTTGCCGATTTCCGGGCCGGGCGTCGTGGTCATCTGCTCGGCGCCGACAACCAGCACGACGCGGCCGGCGCCGGAATCGATGGCGCGGATGCCCTGCCGCACCGCCGCCGAACCGGTGGCGCAGGCGTTCTCGACCCGCGTCGCCGGCTTGAAGCGCAGCCGGTCGTCAGCCTGAAGCACAAGGCTGGCGGTAAAATCCTGCGGCGAGAACCCGGCGTTGAAATGCCCGAGCACGATCTCGTCGACGTCTTCCGGCCCGATGCCGGCGTGTTCGAGCGCTTCCAAGGCCACCTTGGTGATCAGGCCTTCGAGCGTTTCGCCCTCCAGCTTGCCGAAGCGCGAATGCGCCCAGCCAACGATACATGCGGTCATCGGTGCCTCCAGCATTTGTCTTGAAGAGATGTAATCCAGCCTGCTCCCATCGCCAAGATGGTTCAAGGCTGAACCGACTGCGCCAGAGCGCAATACGACGCACAACGGATGCGCATTTTTTATTGATTGATGAGTCAATAAAAAATAAAATCGGTGAAAGGAGCAGAACGATGCCAAAAATCGGAATGGAACCCCTGCGCCGCCGCGCGCTCATCGACGCCACGATCTCCGCCGTGGGAGAGCGCGGCTCGCTCAACGTCACCGTTTCGGAAATCGCCGGACGGGCTGGCGTCTCATCGGCGTTGGCGCATCACTATTTCGGTCCCAAGGAAGAACTGCTGCAGGCGACGATGCGGCAACTCCTCGCCGATCTCGGCACCGATCTCGGCAAGGCTCTGGCCAAGGCTTCGACGCCACGCCGGCGCATCAGCGCGGTGATCGCGGTCAACTTCAACGCCGCCCAGTTCCGCGAGGAGACGGTGCATGCCTGGCTCGCCTTCTATGTCGAGGCGCAGAATTCGCTGATGCTGCGGCGGCTGCTGAGGGTCTATGCGCGCCGCCTGCATTCCAATCTGATGAGCGGGCTTATGCCGCTGGTGGGCCGGCCGGAAGCCACGCGCATGGCGGAGGCGATCGCCGCCCTGATTGACGGGCTCTACATCCGCCGCGCATTGCGGGACGGCCTGCCCAACCCTGCGAGCGCCGCCGCGCTTGTCGAGGACTATGTCGACGCCAAGCTGGCGAACCGGTCGGGCACATGACCCCTGTTCGGATTTCGCACGACCCTCGCCCCGGTGCGCGGTGTGGCAGCCATGCTTGAGGCGGACTTCGTCATCGTCGGTTCCGGTTCCGCCGGTTCCGCGCTGGCCTACCGGCTGTCGGAGGACGGCCGGCATTCGGTGATCGTCATCGAATATGGCGGCTCGGATGCCGGGCCGCTGATCCAGATGCCGTCGGCGCTGTCGATCCCGCTCAACATGCCACTCTACGACTGGGGCTTTTCCAGCGAACCGGAGCCGCATCTCGGCGGCCGGATTCTGGCGACGCCGCGCGGCAAGGTGCTGGGCGGATCTTCCTCGATCAACGGCATGGTCTATGTGCGCGGCCATGCCCGTGACTTCGACCACTGGGCCGAGGAAGGCGCGGCCGGCTGGAGCTTCGCCGACGTGCTGCCCTACTTCAAGCGCATGGAAGACAGCGAGGACGGCGAGGACGGCTGGCGCGGCATCGGCGGACCGCTGCATGTGCAGCGCGGCCCGAGGCTTAACCCGCTCTACAGCGCCTTCCTCGAAGCCGGCCGGCAAGCGGGCTTCGAGACCACCGACGACTATAATGGATCGAAGCAGGAAGGCTTCGGGCCGATGGAACAGACAATCAAGAATGGCCGGCGCTGGTCCGCCGCGGACGCCTATCTGCGGCCGGCGCTGAAGCGGCAAAATGTGAGTCTCGTCAAAGCCTTCGCGCGGCGGGTGGTCATCGAGAATCAACGCGCCGTCGGGGTCGAGATCGAAGCTCGCAAACAGATTCAAGTCGTTAAGGCGCGACGTGAAGTGGTCGTCGCCGCATCGTCGATCAATTCGCCCAAGCTCTTGATGCTGTCCGGCATCGGCCCGGCGCGGCATCTGGCCGAGAGCGGCATCGATGTCGTGGCGGATCGGCCGGGCGTCGGGCAGAACCTGCAGGATCACATGGAGCTCTACATCCAGCAGGAATCGACAAAACCCATCACGCTCTATTCGGTGCTCAATCCTCTCTCGAAGGCGCTGATCGGTGCGCAATGGCTGTTCTTCAAAACGGGGCTCGGCACCACCAACCATTTCGAGGCGGCGGCCTTCGTGCGCTCGGCGCCGGGCATCGATTATCCAGATATCCAGTACCATTTCATTCCGGCCGCCGTGCGCTATGACGGCAGAGCGGCGGCGAAGTCGCACGGCTTCCAGGCGCATGTCGGCCCGATGCGCTCGAAGTCGCGCGGCTCGGTATCGCTCCGGTCGTCAGACCCTTGGGCAAAGCCGGCGATCCGCTTCAACTACATGTCGCATCCCGACGACTGGTCCGACTTCCGCCATTGCATAAGGCTGACCCGCGAGATTTTCGCGCAAGCCGCGTTCGACGACTATCGCGGCAAGGAGATTTCGCCCGGCAGCGCGCTACAGTCCGACGAGGAACTGGACGCCTTTATCCGCGACCATGCCGAGAGCGCCTACCACCCGTGTGGCACCTGCCGCATGGGTGGCGCCGACGATCCGCGCAGCGTCGTCGATCCCGAGTGCCGGGTGATCGGGGTCGAAGGTCTGCGCGTGGCGGACTCCTCGATCTTCCCGCGGGTAACCAACGGCAATCTGAACGCACCATCGATCATGACGGGGGAAAAGGCCGCCGACCATATATTGGGACGAACGCCGCTGCCGCCGTCCAACCAGGAACCATGGATCAATCCGCGCTGGCAGGTGAGCGACCGGTGATTGCGGTCTACAACCCCTCATCCGACCTCGCTTCGCTCGGCCACCTTCTCCCACAAGGGGAGAAGGAAACGCGCCGGGACGCGCTGACGCCAATCGCCAACATAGGCGATTTGCAGTAAGCCATGTGCAAGCTGCCTTCTCCCCTTGTGGGAGAAGGTGGCCGAGCAAAGCGAGGTCGGATGAGGGGTAATCGCGCCGCTCCCTGTGCCAAGGAGAACTCATGAAAGCTCAACCCAAGGCCTCCCACTACATCAACGGCCGTTTCGTCGAAGACGACCAGGGGGCTGCCCTACCCGTCATCTATCCGGCGACCGGGGAGACCATCGCGACGCTGCATGCGGCGACGCCGAACATCGTCGAACTGGCAGTCGAAGCGGCGCGCGCCGCGCAGCCGGCCTGGGCGAGGCTGAAGCCGGCCGAACGCGGCCGCGTGCTGCGCCGCGCCGCCGATCTGCTGCGCGAGCGCAACGAGCATCTGGCGCGGCTGGAAACGCTCGACACCGGCAAGCCGCTGCAGGAGACGCTGGTGGCGGACGCGCCTTCCGCCGCCGACTGCCTGGAATATCTCGGCGGCGCGGTCGCTTCCTTCAATGGCGAATTCATCGATCTTGGCGGGCCGTTTGCGTATACGAGGCGCGAGGCGCTCGGCGTCTGCGTCGGCATCGGCGCCTGGAATTACCCGATCCAGATCGCCGGCTGGAAATCGGCCCCGGCGCTGGCCATGGGCAACGCCATGGTTTTCAAGCCATCGGAACAGACGCCGCTCTCGGCTCTGGCACTGGCCGAAATCTACACGGAAGCCGGGCTGCCCGACGGGCTGTTCAACGTCGTGCAGGGCTACGGCGACGTCGGCGCGGCACTCGTCGAGCATGAGGTCGTCGCCAAGGTCTCCGTCACCGGCTCGGTTCCCACCGGCCGCAAGGTGCTGGCGCTGGCCGGCTCGAAGATGAAGCACGCGACGATGGAACTGGGCGGCAAGTCGCCGCTGATCGTGTTCGACGACGCGGACCTCGAAAGCGCCATCGGCGGCGCGATGCTCGGCAATTTCTATTCGAGCGGCCAAGTCTGCTCCAACGGAACCCGCGTCTTCGTCCAGAAAGGGCTGCACGACCGCTTTGTCGAACGCCTGCTGGAGCGGACGAAGAAAATCCGCATCGGCGACCCCCTCGACCCCGAAACGCAGATGGGGCCTCTAGTCAACCGGACGCAGCACGAGAAAGTGCTGTCCTATATCGAGGCCGGAAAGCAGGAAGGCGCGACGCTGGCTTGCGGTGGCGGCGTGCCGTCGCTGCAAGGTTTCGATGGCGGCTTCTTCATTGAGCCGACCGTGTTCACCGGCGTGGCGGACACCATGCGTATTGCGCAGGAGGAAATTTTCGGCCCGGTGATGAGCGTGCTCGCCTTCGAGGGCGAGGAGGAGGTGATCGACCGCGCCAACGACACCGAATTCGGCCTCGCCGCCGGTGTCTTCACCGCCGATCTTGCCCGCGCCCATCGCGTCATCGGCGAGTTGCAGGCTGGAACCTGCTGGATCAACGCCTACAATCTGACACCGGTCGAGATACCGTTCGGCGGCTTCAAGCAATCCGGTATCGGCCGCGAGAACTCGCTGGCAGCGCTCGAGCATTATTCGCAGGTGAAGTCGGTTTACGTGGAGACCGGCAAGGTCGACAGCCCGTACTGATCCCGAAGCCAGATTGCGCGGCGATTAGTCCCGCCCCGCGGTGCTGTCCAGATACTGCGTCAGCGCACACACCAGGTGATAAAAAATGCTGGCCGGCACGTCCTGCGCCAGCGAACGCCCGCGCTCATCGATGCGATCGATCCACAGCCCTGTCGGCGCCGGATCGACGTGCCACCGGAACAGCCGTCCGACGCGCGCCTCGACTTCCGGCTTCATGTCCGGACCGCCGGCGGAATCCAGCGCGATGGCAGCCTTGATCGCCTCCGATTGCGGCCAGCTGCGCGAGACCTGGTCGAGCGGCATGCCTTGACGAGACACGGCAGCGTAGGCCAGGCCGGTGGCGCGATTGAGCCCATTTGCGATGGCGGAAGCGTAAAGCTTGCGGGCGAACACCATCAGGTCGTTCTGGCCGCTGCGCGTCGCGAAATCGACCAGCAGCGACGCCCATTCGAAATGGTGGCCCGGCTCCGTCCACAACCCTTTCTCACCTGTAACCGGACGCCATTCGGCGTCGAAATATTCGCCCAGCGTCCAGCTTTCCGGATCGAAGAAATGGCTGCGGAACAGGTCGATGATGCGCGCCGCGCGGCGCAGGTAAGTGCGGTCGCCGGTCGCCTGATGCCATGCGAGAAACGCTTCCAGCAGATGCATGTGCGGGTTGGAACGCCGTTCCTCCTCGCCGTCCGAGGTTTCGAGAAAACCCGTCAGCCGCCTGTCTTCCAGATGCGCATCGAGGAAGGCGAAGGTTTCGCCGGCAAGGGCTAGGGCGTCCGGATTGCCGCACATATGCGCATAGGCCAGCGCCAGCAGCACGCAGGAATGATCGTAGGCGTCCTCGGCGGCATCGGCGACCGTGCCATCGACGTTCAAGGTTCGCACCCACCCGCCCCGGTCCGTGCGCCCGTGGCGCGTCATGAATTCGATGCCATGTGCGATCAGCTTGTCGGAAGGACCGTCCCAGCCGCGCGCCTTGGCCACGGCGAAGGCGTAAACCTGGCGCGCCATGGTGCGCATGCGCTTCGGCTTCATCAGCGGCCTGGCGTCGAATCCGAGCGCTTCGTGAAAACCGCCATGATGCTCATCGACACCGGCGGTCGACCAGAGCGGCAATGTCTCCTCGAAGAGCCAATGCCGGACCCGTCGACGCCACGCGCCGCTTTCCATGACGCGGTCATGCGCCGGCGTGAACCTGGTTTCGAGACGGCCGCCTTTTTCGAGCTGCTCGACGATCTTGCGCACATTCTGGCTGTGGCTAACCGGCGCGACGAATGTCGCGTCGGCTGTCGCCACGATGGCGACGTCCCTCATGCCCACGGCCGAGAGCAGGCGGCCCTCGCTGCGGATATACGAGTTCTGGCAGTCTATCGCGACGACATCGCCGAGGATGACATTGCCGTTGCCGTCCAGCGGCCCGACATCGAGCAGGGATTGCCAGGAGCCCAGGTCATTCCAGCGGAACGTGGCCGGAACCATGGCGATGTCCTTCGCCTGCTCCATGATCGCGTAATCGATCGAAATGGACGGGATTGCACCATATAGCTCGGCAGACATATAGAGGCCCGAAACATCGGCGGACGCCTGGCTGAACGCCGCTTCCGTGGCGTTCCAGATTTCGGGCTGGAATTTCAGGAAAGCGTCGCGCATGGCGCTGGCGCGAAACAGGAAGATGCCGGTATTCCAGTAGAAATTGCCAGCCCGCAGATATTCTTCCGCCTTGGCCAGATCCGGTTTCTCGACGAAGCGCGACACGTCGAACACACCGCCCTTCTCGTCCGCGACTTCGATATAGCCATAGCCGGTTTCGGGATGGCCGGGCTTGATGCCGAACACCACCAGCCGGCCTTGGCGGGCGGCTTCGGCGCCGGCTTCCACGGTCTGCCAGAATCGCGCGGTGGTCGAAATCTCGTGGTCGGAAGGAACCACCAGCACCAGGCTGTCGCCGAATTGCCCAAGCGTCCGCAAAGTGGCCAGCGCCACCGCCGCCGCCGTGTTGCGGCCGAGCGGTTCGTAAAGCGCGCCGCCGCCAGCCAGATCGAGGCCGGCGAGGTCGGCATTGATGCGGGCCGCGTGCCGTTCGGCGGCGATCAGGAACACCGGCGTTTCGCCGGCACCCTTGTCGCGGGCGGTGAGACGCAGCAGCGTCTTGACCAGCATCGAGCCGCCGCCGGACAGGTCGTGGAACTGCTTCGGATTGTCCTCACGCGACAGCGGCCACAGGCGCGAGCCGACGCCGCCGCTCATGACGAAACTGACGATGCGTTGGCTCATGCGGGTACCGTGGTCAGAACGTCTGGTTGTACGGGCCGACCTCGGGATTGCGCCGCAGCACGGCATCGACCCCCTCGAACATCTGCCGCCGGCGTTCGGACGATACAGGGCTTTCGACCACGACGACAAGCTCCGGCTTGTTGGAGGAGGCGCGTACCAGACCCCAGGTGCCATCCTCGGCGACGACGCGCACGCCGTTGACCGTGATCAGATCGACGATGCGCTGGCCAGCGAAGATCGCACCTTCCGCCTTCATCGCCTCGAAAGCCGCAACGACCCTGTCCACCACGCCATATTTCACCTCGTCGGCGCAGTGCGGCGACATGGTTGGCGTGCCATACGTAAGCGGCAAGTCGCGGTAGAGATCGGCCATGGACTTCGCCGGGCTGCGGTCGAGCATCTGGCAGACGGCGATCGCGGTGACGAGGCCATCGTCGTATCCGCGCCCGATGGGCGGATTGAAGAAGAAGTGCCCCGATTTCTCGAAGCCGGCGATGGCGTTCAGTTCGGCAACCCGCCTCTTGATGTAGGAATGCCCGGTCTTCCAGTAATCGGTCACGGCACCACTGGCTTTGAGGTCCGGATCGGTCATGAACAGGCCGGTCGATTTGACGTCAACCACGAATTGAGAGCCCGGATGCAGCCGCGAAATATCGCGTGCGAGCATGACGCCGACCTTGTCGGCGAAGATCTCGTTGCCCTCATTGTCGACCACGCCGCAGCGGTCGCCGTCGCCGTCGAAGCCAAGGCCGATGTCGGCGCCTGTCTCCAGAACCTTGTCACGGATGGCGTGCAGCATCTGCATGTCTTCCGGGTTCGGATTGTAACGCGGGAATGTATGATCGAGTTCAGTGTCCAGCGGGATCACCTCGCAGCCGATGCGCTCCAGCGCTTCCGGCGCGAAGGCGCCCGCCGTGCCGTTGCCGCAGGCCGCGACAACCTTCAGCCGGCGCGAGATGCTTTTGCCCGCGGTGACGTCATCCAGATAGGCGGCGCGGAAATCGGCAACGAAGTCGTAGCTGCCGCCGCCGGTCAGATCGAAATCGCCGGCCAGCACAATTTGCTTCAGCGCAGTCATCTCGTCCGGGCCAAAGGTCAGGGGCCGCGCCGCGCCCATCTTGACGCCGGTCCAGCCGTTCTCGTTATGCGAGGCCGTCACCATGGCGACCGAGGGCGTGTCGAGCGCGAACTGCGCGAAATAGGCCATCGGCGACAGCGCCAGGCCAATATCCTTGACCCGTGCGCCGGCGGCCATCAGGCCGGAAACCAGCGCCAGCTTGATGCCCAGCGAATAGGCGCGGAAGTCGTGGCCGGTGACGATGTCCGGTCCGACGCCGAGGCGGCGGATCAGGGTGCCCAGGCCCATGCCCAGCGCCTGGACGCCGACGAGATTGAGTTCCGGCGGCACGTCGCTGCCGTCGCGGCCGAACCACCAGCGCGCGTCATATTCGCGGAACCCGGACGGCTTGATGAGCGCCGAGGTTTCAAAGGCGAATGTGTTCGGCAGGGCCTCGGAAACGATCTTCAAGGACAATCGGCGGCACTCCAGACACAAGTTGTCGTCGCACCTCGCAGGCACGGGCGCGTCGTTTGCAGTCTTTTAGACCGGCTTGCCTAACGGGAAATTGAAAACATCCGGCGATCTGCGGATAAAGCTAACGATTTGCCTCGCCGGCCACGGCTTTGGCGCTTGCAGGAAGCGGACGCGGCGGCTATAAGCCCGCCGTCTGGCAGCGGAGTGTAGCGCAGCCTGGTAGCGCACCTCGTTCGGGACGAGGGGGTCGCAGGTTCAAATCCTGCCACTCCGACCAGCCAGATTTTTCCCGCTTCCACCTCACCTCAGCACGATCGCTATCGGCGTCGGCCGATCCCAATAGGCAAAGTCCGTGCCGCGCTGATCGCGATTTTGGAACAAGGCGCCGTTTCCGATAAACGCACAGGCGCTGCCGCCGGAATCGGCCAGTATGGCGTCCGTCATCCCCGATTCGGCCGCGATTTCCGATAGTTCGCGGGCGCTGCAACTGGCCCCGATCAGATAGTGCAGATTACCGACGTGATCGAAGCCGACTATGGATTTCGCCCGCTCTTCGGATTCCACGAATTTATGGAATGTCGCCGGCACGCAGCGGGTGTCCTCGTCGCTCCGGCAGAAACTGTCCATCCCCTCGCCTGACGGAACTACCGTTCCGTCGCTGACCAGCCTCGGCCCGCCCTGGAATGCTTCCTGTATATCGCCGTCCAGCGTCCACTTTACGGACCCCGTATCTATCAGCGAATCGATGGCCTCGGCGTTGAAACCGGCCGTCTTCCTTATGACGACAACGCAACCGCTGGCGGGGATGGCGAGTTGGCCTTCCGTAGCCCAGGCAATCACCTTGTCACGTATGATGACGAACCCGTAGCAGTCCTCGCCCAGCTCCGCATAAGGCTGCGCCTTTGGATGACGAATATGAAACCGGATGTCCGCACGGGAACCAGGCGACAGCCGCTTTCCGCTTTCGGTCTCCAGCACCATATCATCCATGGACATCTTGCGGATGCTTATGGCTCCGGACACCGCTTGAACCAGTGTGTTCCTCGGCAACAAGGCGGGCGCGTAAACCTTCCCTGCCCTGACGCAGAGCCCGTAGACGTCGCCGATCGCGCAGAAGTCCGAATTCACTTCATCGGGATCCATCGAGAAGAAGGGCCCGACCGTCAGCACCTGGTTGTGATAGTCGATGCCGGTCCTGCGGATTGTGCCCAGCCGATCGAAAAACAGCCGCCGCTCGAAGGTCGAGTCCCGCCAGCCGGCATAATCCCTCAGATGGCGGCTGGAATGGATGAAGCCATTGTCGAAAAGGGCGCGGACCTGGCCGCTGTCGGAACCGTTCGCGGCATGGGCGGCCAGATAACGCTTCGCCAATGTCCTGAATTCCAGCATGTTGGCGTTGCCGATCCTGCGATCGTTCCGGAACATTGACGGAATCTCCGAGCCAAGCTCCGGCAGCAACATACATTCGACATTGCCGTGAAAGGCCGCGTATGCGTGGCCGAAATCCTTCATCAGCACAGCGCCGTCCTCGTTCTTCGTATCAATTACACTGAACGATTTGGCAGAAATCTTGATTAAATCTCTGTGAGAATGGCTCACGCTATCCGGCAAATAGCTTTTTTGAATATTTATTCCATTCATTCTTCAATTTAACCTATGGTTTATTTTCCCGCTTCGAGAATATGTGACGTTCCGGGTGGTTGCAACGCTTTATGCCAGCGTTTTCGCGGCAATCGGGGTCGTCACAGATTTCGGCCCAGAAGCTACCGGTCCAAAGCCTCCACACGTCTATGCAATCTTTAGTTGCATTGCCAGTTGTCGGATTGGCGAAGAAGCAATGGCATCCTCTTTGCCATGGAAACCGTTGGCAGGCACCCCTCGTATTTCAAGGATTTCGGCTCCTGCCGCCGCGCCACATCGGCCGTGGAGTTCGCCCTGCTGGCGCCGCTCTTCATCTTTCTTTTGCTCGGAATGGTTGCATATGGCATTTATTTCGGCGCCAGCCATTCGCTGCAGCAGATCAGCGCCGATGCCGCGCGCACCGCGGTTGCAGGCCTCGACGCGACGGAACGGCAGACCCTGGTCAGCCAGTTCATCGCCGCCAACGCCGCCGGCTACCCGTTCATCGATGCGCTGAAGCTGACGGTCGCAGCCGATGACAGCACGGCTGACGCCAACCAGTTCGTCGTTTCGGTGACCTACGATGCACGCGACCTGCCGATCTGGAATCTTTTCAGAACCCTGCCGCTGCCGGACACGACCATTTCGCGCCGTTCGACGATCCGTATCGGAGGATTGTGATGCAGCTGGGACCCTGGACTTCCATTCTTCGAAGGGCAGCCGGCGACCGCAGGGGAAATTTCGCGGTCATGACCGCTGTCAGCATGCCGTTTGCCATCGCGTTGAGCGCCTTCGCGGTGGATCTCGGCTCGCTCTACACCGAGCGCAGGGAAGCGCAATCGATCACCGACCTCGCGGCGATCACCGCGGCCGCGAATATGTCCAATGTCGAGGCGGCTGTGCTGGCGACGCTCGGCGACAATGGCTTCCCGCCAGCCACCGTCCAGCAGCCCGACCAGGCGTTGAAGCCGACGAAGGGGAAGCCGGTCGTCGAAATCATCAAGGGCCGCTACGTCGCTGACGCCACCGCGGCGATCGGCAAGAGGTTCGAAGCCGGCGCCGAACCGGCCAACGCCGTCAGGGTTTCGCTGCGCAAGACCG
The DNA here is from genome assembly GCF_031457045.1 of Mesorhizobium sp. BE184. Lineage (NCBI taxonomy): Bacteria > Pseudomonadati > Pseudomonadota > Alphaproteobacteria > Hyphomicrobiales > Phyllobacteriaceae > Mesorhizobium > Mesorhizobium sp. BE184. Next base: position 394,750 of record NZ_JAVDVU010000001.1, on the reverse strand, counting down.
GCAATCTGTATTTCGGCGCCTCCCTGATGGAGGAGCCGATCATCGGCACCTCCGCCATCGCCAGCACATCGTCGCAGGCGGCCTTTTCGGTCGGCTCCCGGCTGCTGAAAGTGGATGGCGGCATCCTCAATGCCCTTCTCCAGGGGTTGGTCGGCGGCAACATCTCGCTCAGCGTCATGGACTATAACGCGCTGATCGCCGCCGATGTGAACGTGCTCTCATTCCTCGATGCGCTGGCTGTGGACCTCAATCTCACCGGGGGCACCTATTCGCAGGTGCTGGCGTCGCAGGCGACCGTCGGCCAGATCGCCAAGGCGATGGCAAACACCGCCGGCATGGGCCAGTCCGGCAAGCTGGCGCTGCAGGCCATAGCGGCGGGAGCGGCGAGCACGGTCAAAATTCCGCTCAATCATCTGGTCGATCTCGGTCCTGTCGGCAGGCTGGGGCTTGGCCAGCAACCTGCCGGGCTTTCCGTGGACGCCAGCGCCATGAGCATGCTGACGGCGGCGGCGGCGCTCGCCAACGGGTCGCACCAGGTCGAACTCGCGCTTGGCGCAACAATTCCCGGACTTGCCGGCGCGACATTGGCGGTCGCCATCGGCGAACCCGAGCAGTTTTCGCCATGGCTGGCGGTCGGCGAAAAGGGAACTGTCGTCAGGACCGCGCAGACGCGCATCAAGCTTGTCGCCACCGTCGGCGTCGGCAACAGCAATCTTGGCGGCGGCATCGAGCTCTTGTCGGTCAAGCTGCCGCTTCATGTCGAAGTGGCGCACGCCGAGGCAAAACTGACCGACATCACCTGCTCGACAGGTCGGCCGGACAGCCGCAAGGTCACCATTTCCGCCCGGCCCGGCATCGCCTCGCTACGAATTGCTGATGCCGACGCCACCGGCTTTGCCGATTTCAGCAAGCCGCAGAGCTTCCGCGACGCCGCGATCGCCGAGGTGAGCGTGAAACTGCTGCTGCTTACGCTCGACCTGCTGGGGGTCAATGGGTCTGCCTCGGTGGCGGTGACCAACAACAACCCGACCACGCTTGTCTTCGACAATGCCGATATCCTCGCCAAAAAGATCAAAACCGTCTCGACGCGGAACGTGACCCAATCGCTGACGACATCGCTCGTCAACGACCTTTCCCTGAAGGTGAGCGCGCTTGGCCTCGGCCTCGACGTGACGGCGCTGCTCGGCACGGTGAAGCCGGCCGTCATCACGCTGTTGAACGGCGTCACCGCGCCGGTCGATACGCTGCTCTACAATGTGCTGGCGGCGCTCGGCATCAAGGTCGGCGAAGCCGATGTGCGCGTGACCGGCGCAAGCTGCGGACGCTCCGTGCTGGTTCAGTAGCCGCGCCGTCAGCCCAGCTGGCCGATGAACGCCCGCAATCCGGGCAGATGCAGCGTGCCGCCCTGCAAGGCGGCGCCATAGCCGGCGAAATCGATGGCCTCGATCGATCCCAGGTCGGCCGGCAAAGTCCAGGACGCATCGCCTTCGGCGAAATTGAAGGCGCAGAGCAGCCGCTCCCCGCCGCCCTCGCGGACGAAGGCCAGCATATCGCCCTCGGTCTCCAGGAACCGGATCGACCCCGCCACCAGCGCCGGATGCGCCTTGCGGATCGCCAGCACGGCGCGATAGTGGTTCAGGACCGAGTTGATGGCGGCTGCCTGCACGTCGACGGCGCGGGCGCGCTGCGCGTCCGGCACCGGCAGCCATGGCTTGCCGGTCGAGAAGCCTGCATTGGCGGCGTCCGCCTCCCAGACCATCGGCGTGCGGCAGCCGTCGCGGCCCTTGTTGCCCGGCCAGAAGCGGATGCCGACCGGATCGCGCAGATCCTCGTAGCGCAGTTCCGCCTCCTGCAAGCCAAGTTCCTCGCCTTCGTAGAGGCAGATCGAACCGCGCAGGCACGCCAGCAGTTCGATCGAGAATTTCGCCACCGCATCGGCATCGCCGCCCGGCCGTGTCCAGCGGCTGACGTGGCGCACGACATCGTGGTTGGAGAATGCCCAGCACACCCAGCCATCCGGCGCCTGTGCCTCGAAGGCTTCGACGCAGCCGCGCACATGCGCGGCGGAGAACTGCTGGCCTAGCAAGTCGAAGGTATAGGACATGTGCAACTTGTCCCCGCCCGACGTGTAGGCTGCCAGCGTCTGCAAGGACCGGCCCTCGTCGCCGATTTCGCCGACGCTGGTGCGCGCGCCGTACCCATTCAGCACCGATCGAAAGCGCTTCAGGAAATCGAGGTTCTCCGGCTGCGTCTTGTCGAACAGATGCTCCTGGAACAGGTAGGTGCTGTTTTGGCCATTGGTGCCCTCGATGCTGGACGGCAGCGGCGGGTTGTCGCGCAACCATCGGTCCTGGACATAGTAATTCACCGTGTCCAGCCGGAAGCCATCGACGCCGCGGTCCAGCCAGAAACGCACGGTCGAGAGCAGCGCGTCCTGCAGGTCGGGATTGTGGAAGTTCAGCGCCGGCTGCGCGGCGAGGAAATTGTGCAGGTAGTATTGCCGGCGCGTGGCGTCCCATTCCCAGGCCGGCCCGCCGAAGACCGACAGCCAGTTGTTGGGCGCGGTGCCGTCCGGCTTTGGGTCGGCCCAGACATACCAGCCGGTCTTGCCGTTATCGCGGCCTGCACGGCTTTCGACGAACCACGGATGTTTGTCGGAGGTGTGAGCGAGAACCTGGTCAATGATGACTTTCAGGCCGAGCCGATGCGCCTCGGCGACCAGCGTGTCGAAATCCTCCAGCGTGCCGAACATCGGATCGACCGCCTCGTAGTCCGAAACGTCGTAGCCCATATCGGCCATCGGCGACTTGAAGAAGGGCGAAAGCCAGATCGCGTCAACGCCGAGCGAGGCGACATGGCCGAGGCGGCTGGTGACGCCGCGCAAATCGCCGCTGCCATCGCCGCTCGTGTCCTGGAATGAACGCGGATAGATCTGGTAGATCGCGCAGCCGCGCCACCAATCGGCATTATCCTGATTGGACACCGTCCGCTCCACACCTTGTTGCGTGGTCATGCCAAGACCTTTCCTAGCCTGCATAACATGACGAGGTTCTAGCCGACCTCGACCCGGCTTTCTAAAAGGAAACGCACCGCGCGTCCCGGCATCGGGCGTGACAGATCTGCGTCGTCATGTTCGGGCTGCGCCGGTCGCCACTGGAAGCCCTCGCGCGCGGGCAGCGTGAAGACGCAGGCGCGGCGGTCGCCATTGACCAGCACAGCGAGCCGACCGCCCTCGTTCATCGACAGAACCATGATGAGACGGCGGCGTTCCGCGTCCTCCCAGTCGATCGTCCGCATCGCCACGCCGGTTTCAGTCAGCCACGACACCTTGTCATCGCTCAGCCATGCGGTTTCGGACAGTGCCGGCGCGGAACGGCGCATCGCCGAAAGCGCGGCGACGAAATCCTCCAGCGCCGCGTCGCGGTGCCGCCAATCCAGCCATGTGACGGCATTGTCCTGCGCATAGGCGTTGTTGTTGCCGCGCTGGCTGCGGCCGAACTCGTCGCCCGCCGTCAGCATGATCGCGCCGCGCGAAGCGAACAGGGTGGCGAGCAGCGCGCGGACATCGTTGCTGCGGGCGGCCGTGACCTTGGCGTCTCCGGAATCCCCCTCGACGCCATTGTTCCATGACAGGTTCTCGTCGTGGCCGTCGCGGTTGTCCTCGCCATTGGCTTCGTTGTGCTTGTGCGCATAGGCTGCGATGTCGGCCAGCGTCATGCCGTCATGCGCGGCGATGAAGTTCACGCTGCGGGTGGCCCTTGCGCCCTCGGACGCGAACACGTCCGACGAACCGGCCAGCCGAGTCGCCGGCGCGCCGACCGTGCCGCCGTCGCCGCGCCAGAAGCGGCGCACATCGTCGCGATATTTGTCGTTCCATTCCAGAAAGGACGGCGGGAAATTGCCGAGCTGGTAACCGCCCGTCCCGATGTCCCACGGCTCGGCTATCAGTATACGGTCTGAAAGCACCGGATCGGCGCGCATGGCGGTGAGGAGCGGCGCGTCCGCCCGGAAGCCGTCATCCGTGCGGCCCAGCACTGGCGCAAGGTCGAAGCGGAAGCCGTCGACACCGGCATGGAGAACGAAGTGCCGCAGGCTGTCGAGCACCAGTTCCTGTACGACCGGATGGTTGCAGGCCAACGTGTTTCCGGTGCCGGTGTCGTTGACCAGCCTGCCGTCGCGATGCCGGTAGTAGGCCGGCGCATCCAGCCCGCGCAGCGACAGCGTCGGCCCGTGCGCATCGCTTTCGCCGGTGTGGTTGAAGACCAGATCGAGGATCACTCCGATGCCAGCGCGGCGCAGCGCTGCAACAGCATCACGCAGATCCGCCAGTCCGCCCGGGGCCAGCCGTGGATCGAGCGCCATGAAGGTCACGGGGTTATAGCCCCAGGCATTGGTGAGCCCGAGCGGTCCCAGATGCCGTTCGTCGATCCACGCCGTCACCGGCATCAGTTCGACCGCCGAGACGCCAATCCTGGTGAGATGCCTGATGACGGCGGGATGCATCAGCGCGCGGATCGTGCCACGGTCTTTTTCCGGGATGTCCGGATGGAGCATCGAAAAGGACCGCACCGAAAGCTCGTAGATCAGACCGCCGGGTTGAAAGAGCGGCGGCGTCGGCTTGACCGGCGCTGGGGCGATAGTCACCGCCTTCGGCATCAAGGGTGCCGTGTCGCCACCCTCTCCCCGCCGCGCGGCCAATCGCGGATCGTAGATGTAAGGGCGATCGATCTCGATGGCATACGGATCGACCAACAGCTTGTCGGGATCGAACCACAGGCCGTTGTCCGGGTCATAAGGCCCTTCGGCACGAAAACCATATTTCGCCCCGGCCTTCAGGCCCGGCACGACACGCGCGTGGACGCCCTCGCCTTCGGGTTTCAGCTCGAGGCGTTCGACTTCACGCGTGCCGCTTTTGTCGAACAGGCAGACCCACAAGCGTTCGGCGCCGCCGGACCAGACGGCAAAGCGGACGCCGTCCTTGTGGACAAGGCTACCAAATCGCGGATGGACTTCGGATGCTGATTTCGACGGGCTCAGGTAATCACGCTCGGCTTGTCGCGGCCGGTATGGCTGCGAATCCCGGCAATATCATCGGCGGCGGCGATCAGGTCGGCAAGCGCTTCCTGCGTATCGATGCCGTGCTTGCTGGCATCGGGCTCGTAGCGCTCGACATAGAGCCGTAGCGTCGCGCCTGACGTGCCTGTGCCGGACAGCCGCAGCACGATACGTGACCCGCCTTCGAACAGGATGCGGATGCCCTGATGCTCGCTGACCGACCCGTCCACCGGGTCGTGGTAGGCGAAGTCGTCGGCCTTCTCGACCGTCAGGCCGCGCACCTTCTTGCCCGGCAGCGATCCGAGCCTGGCGCGCAGTTCATCGACCAGCGCATTGGCCTTGTCGCTCTCCACCTCCTCGTAGTCGTGGCGGGAGTAATAGTTGCGGCCATAGGTCGCCCAATGCTTCGTCACGATGTCCTTGGCGCTCTCGCCTCGCGCGGCGAGGATGTTGAGCCAGAACAGCACCGCCCACAGACCGTCCTTCTCACGCACGTGGTCCGAGCCGGTGCCAAAACTTTCCTCGCCGCACAGCGTCACCTTGCCGGCGTCGAGCAGATTGCCGAAGAACTTCCAGCCGGTCGGTGTCTCATACATCCCGACGCCGAGCTTCTCCGCCACGCGGTCGGCGGCGGCGCTTGTCGGCATCGAGCGCGCGATGCCGGCGATGCCCCTGGCGTAGCCCGGAGCAAGCCTGGCGTTGGCGGCGATGATCGCCAGCGAATCCGACGGCGTGACAAAGATGCCCTTGCCGACGACCATGTTGCGGTCGCCGTCGCCATCGGACGCAGCGCCAAAATCCGGGCCGGAAGCGCTCATCACGTCGTCGTAAAGCGCCTTGGCATGGACGAGGTTCGGATCGGGGTGGTGACCGCCGAAGTCCGGCAGCGGATGAAAATTGCGGCAGGTGCCGTCGGCAGCGCCAAGCCGGTTTTCGAGAATTTCCTTGCCATAGGGGCCAGTGACCGCGCTCATGGAATCGAAGGCCATGCGGAAACCGGACTTGAACAGCTTGCGCAGCGCGTTGAAGTCGAACAGCTCCTCCATCAACTCGGCGTAGTCGGTGACGGGGTCGATCACCTCCACCGTCATGCCGGCGGCGTCCACCGTGCCGATCGTGTCGATGTCGATCTTGGCTATGTCGGCGATGCGGTATTGCGAGATCGCCTTGGATTTGGCGAAGATGGCGTCAGTCAGCTTTTCCGGCGCGGGGCCACCATTCTCGGCATTGTACTTGATGCCGAAATCCTCATGCGGGCCGCCCGGATTGTGGCTGGCCGACAGGATGATGCCGCCGAACGCCTTGTATTTGCGGATGATGTGGGAAGCGGCCGGCGTCGACAATATGCCGCCCTGCCCGACCATCACCTTACCGAAGCCGTTGGCGGCGGCGATGGCGATGGCCTTCTGGATGACTTCTCGGTTGTAGTAGCGGCCGTCGCCGCCGATCACCAGAAGCTTGCCCTTGAACCCATCCAGCGAGTCGAAGATCGACTGTATGAAGTTCTCGGCGTAGTTTTCCTTCTGGAAAACCGGCACCTTCTTGCGCAACCCGGAGGTGCCCGGTTTCTGGTCGTCGTAGGGCTTTGTCGCGACGGTGCGTATCATGTTTCAGGCAATCCTTTTCGAGAGAAGCCGGCGGTAGATCTCAACGTATTTTTCGGCGCTTCGATCCCAGGAAACATCCGCCTTCATGCCCTGCTGCTGGATCGAGGTCCACACAGCCTTGTCGCGATGCGCCGCAACCATACGGCTGACGGCATGGAGCAGCGCGTCGCCATCGTCGGGCGCGAACTGGAAGCCGGTGGCGACGCCGGCGGCCATCGCCGCTTCATTGGCGTCGATGATGGTGTCGGCAAGGCCGCCGGTGCGGGCGACCAGCGGCACGCAGCCGTAGCGCAGGCCATAGAGTTGCGTCAGGCCACAGGGCTCGAAACGCGAGGGGATGACGATGGCCTCGCAACCGCCCTGCAGAAGATGCGACAGGCCCTCGTCATAACCCACCACCACGCCGACGCGGCCGCGATGCCGTGCGGCAGCCGCCAGCAACGCACCTTCCAGCCCGGCGTCGCCGGAACCCAGAATGGCGAGGCGCGCACCCGCTGCGACGATGCCGGCGGCGGCCGACGCGAGTATGTCCATGCCCTTCTGCCAGGTCAGGCGGCTGACGATACAGATGATCGGACTGTCGTCGCTATCCAGGCCGAAGCGTTCCTCGACCGCTCTCTTGTTGGCAGCGCGCGCCTTCAGCGTCTTTGCCGTGTAGTTGGAAACGAGGTGCTTGTCGGTCGCCGGGTTCCAGATATCGGTGTCGATGCCGTTGACGATGCCATGGAGATCGACCGAGCGCATGTTGATGAGGCCATCCAGCCCCATTCCGAATTCCGGCGAGCGGATTTCCTGCGCATAGGTGGGGCTGACGGTGGTGATCGCCCAGGCGGCCTGCAAGCCGGCCTTCAGATAACCGACGCCGCCATAATATTCGACGCCGTCCAAGGCCATTGCCTGCCCTGGCAGTCCAAGCTGACCGAAGATCGCCGCCGGATAGCGCCCCTGAAAAGCGAGATTGTGGATCGTCATCACCGTCGGCGTTGTCACGGCCTTGCCGTAGCGCGCGTAGGCGAGCGTCATCGCCGCCTGCCAGTCATGGGCGTGGACGATATCCGGCAGGTAACCCGGGATAGCGCCGCCGGCAATATCGCCGCCAACCTGGCTGAGCGCTGCAAATCGCCGCCAGTTGTCGGGCCAATCATGGCCGGTCTGGTCGCCATAGGGACCGCCGGCACGGTCGAAGAGGTGCGGCGCATCGAGAACAAACAGGTCGAGCCCGGCAATATTGACCGCGTGGACCGACGCCTTGCCGCCCTGCAACTGGGCGTATTGCAGCACGGCCTTCTTTTTCTTGAAGGCGCTCATCACCGAGGGGTAACCGGGAATGAGCGAGCGCATCCCTATCCCTTTGCCCGCCATCGCAACCGGCAGGGCGCCGGCGACGTCGGCCAGCCCGCCGGTCTTGATCAGCGGGAAGATCTCAGAGGCGACGGAAAGCACTTCCATGCGTCTACATACCCAATTTGTCGATCATATCCTGCGTGATCAGGCATATGCCCTTTTCCGAAACGCGGAAGCGCTTGGCGTCCAGAACCGGGTCCTCGCCCACCACCAGTCCCTCTGGAATATGGACCCCGTGGTCGATCACAACTCGGCTGAGGCGTGCGTTGCGCCCGACGTGGCAGTCGGGCAGCATCACCACCTCTTCCAGCTTGGAGTAGGAATTGATGCGCGCGCCGGTGAAGATCAGGCTGCGCCGCAGCGACGCTCCGGACACGATGCAGTCGCCGGACACAAGCGACGAGATCGCCTCGCCACGGCGGCCATCCTCGTCGTGGACGAACTTCGCCGGCGGCTTCAATTCGGCATAGGTCCAGATCGGCCAGTCGCGGTCATAGAGGTCGAGTTCCGGAATGATGTCGGTCAGGTCGATATTGGCTTCCCAATAGGCATCGACCGTTCCGACATCGCGCCAGTAGGGTTCGGCCTCCTGGGTGGAGCGCACGCAGGATTTGGCGAACCGGTGAGCGATGGCTTTGCCGCCCTTGACGATCTGCGGAATGATGTCCTTGCCGAAATCGCGGCTGGAATTCGGGTCGGCGGCATCCTTGCGCAGCATGTCCATCAGGAACTTGGTGCGGAAGACGTAGATGCCCATCGAAGCGAGCGCGAAATCCGGCTTGTCGGGAATACCTGGCGGGTCGGCCGGTTTCTCGACGAAGTCGATGATGGTGTCCTTCTTGTCGACATGCATGACGCCGAAGCCGACGGCTTCCATGCGCGGCACCTCGAGGCAACCGACGGTCACGTCCGCGCCCGCATCGACATGCTGGCGCAGCATCAGCTCGTAATCCATCTTGTAGATATGGTCGCCGGCGAGGATGACCATGAACTCCGGGCCATAACTCTCGATGATATCGATATTCTGATACACCGCGTCGGCCGTGCCTTCGTACCATTGCGTTTCCGAAACGCGCTGGCTGGCGGGCAGGATGTCGAAGCTTTCATTGCGTTCCGGCCGCAGGAAGTTCCAGCCGCGCTGCAGATGGCGGATCAGCGAATGCGCCTTGTATTGCGTCGCCACGCCGAGTCGGCGGATGCCGGAGTTCAGCGCGTTGGACAAAGCGAAATCGATGATGCGGGTCTTGCCGCCGAAATAGACCGCCGGCTTGGCGCGCCGGTCGGTCAGTTCCTTCAGGCGGCTTCCGCGCCCGCCGGCAAGCACATAGGCCATGGCGTCGCGGGCCAGCGGCTGGGTGCGTTTCATATCGGCCATTCAGTCCTCCCCAAAACCCTTATTGCGGAACGAATTCAAGCATGATCGTGGCCAGCGGCGGCAGCATGAGCGTGGCCGCGGCCGACGCGCCATTGGCGTGAGCCTGCACCGCCCCCGCATTGCCCTTGCCCGAACCACCGTAGTCGGTTGCATCGGTGTTCATGATCTCGCGCCATTCACCCGCATGCGGCAGCGGCACGCGATAATTGTCGCGCGGCACCGGGGTGAAATTCGAGATGACGGCCACCGGGTTCTCCCCCGGCGCCTTGCGCAGCCAGGCGAACACCGAGTTCTCCTTGTCGTCGACGATCAGCCATTCGAAGCCTTCCGGCTCGCAATCCCGGGCGTGCAGCGCCGGACGCGAGCGGTAGAGGTAGTTCAGGTCGCGCACCGCCTTGCGCACGCCCTGGTGCGGGGCGTGGTCGAGCAGGTTCCAGTCGAGCGCGCGTTCCTCGCTCCATTCTCGGCGTTGCGCGAATTCCTGCCCCATGAAGAGCAGTTTCTTGCCGGGATATCCCCACATGAAGGCATAGAAAGCGCGCAGTGTGGCGAATTTCTGCCAGTCGTCCCCGGCCATCTTGGCGAGCAGGGTGCCTTTGCCGTGCACCACTTCGTCATGCGAGAGCGGCAGAACAAAGTTCTCGCTGAAGGCGTAAACCAGTCCGAAGGTAAGCTGGTCGTGATGATGCTTGCGGTGGACAGGCTCCTTGGCGAAATACTCCAGCGTGTCGTGCATGAAGCCCATGTTCCACTTGAAGCCGAAGCCGAGCCCGCCTTCATGGACGGGCGCCGAGACCTTCGGCCAGGACGTCGATTCTTCGGCGATGGTCATGACGCCGCTCTGGTGGCCGTAAAACTCGGTGTTCATTTTCTGCAGGAAGCTGACCGCTTCCAGGTTCTCGCGCCCACCTTTCTCGTTAGGGATCCACTCGCCCGCCTTGCGCGAATAGTCGAGGTAGAGCATCGAGGCCACCGCATCCACCCGCAGCCCGTCGACGTGATATTTTTCCGCCCAGTAAAGCGCATTGTTGACCAGGAAAGACCGCACCTCGCTGCGGCCGAAATTGTAGATCAGCGTGTTCCAGTCGGGATGGAAACCCTTGCGCGGGTCCTCATGTTCGTAAAGCGCTGTGCCGTCGAACCGCACCAGTCCGAACGCGTCGACGGGGAAATGCGCCGGCACCCAATCCAGCAGGACGCCGATTCCGGCGCGGTGCGCGCCATCGACGAAGCGGGCGAACCCCTCCGGCTCGCCGAAACGGGCGGTCGGCGCATAGAGACCAGTGGTCTGGTAGCCCCAGGATGGATCGTAGGGATGCTCCGAGATCGGCAGGAACTCGATATGGGTGAAGCCGGCATCGACCACATAAGGGATCAGCCGCTCGGCAAGCTCGTCCCAGGAGAGGAAGGTGCCGTCGTCGCGGCGCTGCCAGGAGCCGGCGTGAACCTCGTAAATGGAGACCGCCTCGCGGCGGCTGTCGGCGGCGCCCCAGAATTTGCGATGCGCCTCGTCACCCCATTCGTGCGCGTAGGGCGCTGCGATGATAGAGGCCGTATCCGGTCGCAGTTGCGAGCGGAAGGCGAAGGGGTCCGCCTTCAGCGGCAGGCGCACACCATCGCCGGCCAGGATTTCGAACTTGTAGCAGCGGCCGGCATCAATGCCGGGAATGAAGATTTCCCAGATGCCGGTGTCCTGCCGGTTGCGCATGGCATGGCGGCGGCCATCCCATTCGTTGAAATCGCCGACGACCGAGACCCGGCTGGCGTTGGGCGCCCAGACGGCGAAATGCACGCCGATCGCCCCCTCGTGCTCGATGACATGCGCGCCGAGCTTGTCGAACAGCCTGAGATGCGAGCCTTCAGCGATATAGTAGTCATCCATCGGTCCCAGCACGGGGCCGAAGGAATACGGGTCACTCACCCACCAGTCGCCGCCTGCGTTGCGGGCATGATATTTGAGCGGCTGACGCTTGCGGATCGACAGCTTGCCTTCGAAAAAGCCCGCGTCGTCGCGACGCGTCAGTTCCCCGGCATCTTTGCCGTCCAGCGTGTAGGCGGTCACCTCGTCGGCATGCGGCAAGAAGCAGCGCGCTACCAGACTTTTGCCCGCCTGTTGAATGCCGAGAACGCCGAACGGATCGCCATGTGTGCCGGCGACGACAGCCTCGACATCGCCGGCCGCGGCCTGCTCGTCGGGCCCGCTTATCGCAGCGGTCGCGCGCGGCTTCCTCATAAACGGTACCCCTCCCTGGGCATCCGAGCCACTATCTATGCCTCATGCAATCACATCAGGCCGGCACGTTCCAGATGTCTTTCGCATATTGACGAATGGTCCGGTCGGATGAGAACCAGCCCATTCGGGCAACGTTGCGGATGGCCTTGGCGTTCCATTCGGGGCTGTTGCTCCAGACGCCATCGACCGTCCGCTGCATGGCCGCATAGGAGTCGAAATCGGCGGCGACCATGAACCAGTCGCTGTCATAGAGACCGTTCATCAGTTCACGGTAGCGGTCCGGATCATCCGGCGAGAACACGCCGGATGAAATGGCCGAAATCGCCTGGGCGAGTTCCGGTGAACCTTCGATGATCGCCCTCGGCTCGTAGCCATTGGCGCGGCGGTCCGCCACCTCGTCAGCCTTCAGCCCGAAGATGAAGATGTTGTCGTCGCCGACGCATTCCTTGATCTCGACATTGGCGCCGTCCAGCGTGCCGATGGTGAGCGCGCCGTTGAGTGCGAATTTCATGTTACCGGTGCCGGAGGCTTCCATGCCGGCGGTCGATATCTGCTCGGAAAGATCGGCCGCCGGCATCATGATTTCAGCCAGGCTGACATTGTAGTTCGGCACGAACACCAGCTTGAGCAGGCCACGGACAGCAGGATCTTTGTTGATCACCTTGGCTACATCATTGGCGAGTTTGATGATGAGCTTGGCGTTGTGATAGCTCGGCGCCGCCTTGCCACCGAAGAACTTCACCCGCGCCATCCAGTCCCGATCCGGATGGGAGCGTATCTGGTCGTAAAGCGCCACGGCCTCGAGAATGTTGAGCAACTGGCGCTTGTATTCGTGGATGCGCTTGATCTGGATGTCGAAAAGCGCCGAGGGATCGACCTTGATGCCCAGCCGCTCGGCGACGAGATTGGCGAGCCGCACCTTGTTCGCCCGCTTCACGCCGGCGAATTTCTCGCGGAAGGCGGCATCGTCGGCGAATGTCTCCAGCCCCTTTATGGCGTCGATATCGTCAAGGAACCTGTCGCCGATGGTCTCGCGCGCCAACGCCGTCAGGCCGGGATTGCACTGGATCAGCCAGCGCCGCGGCGTGATGCCGTTGGTCTTGTTGTTGATGCGTTCCGGATAGAGATTGTGGAGATCGGCGAAGACCGTCTCCTTCATCAGTTCCGTGTGCAGCGCCGAGACGCCGTTGATGGAATGCGAGCCGACGAAAGCCAGATTGCCCATGCGCACGCGCCGGTCGCCGTTTTCCTGAATCAGCGAAATGCGGGCGATCTGCTCGTCGGAGAAACGTCTTGTCGCCCGCGCCTCCAGAAGGATCTGGGCGTTGATCGCATAGACGATCTGCATATGCCGCGGCAACAGCCGCTCGAACAGCGGCACCGGCCAGCTTTCGAGCGCCTCCGGCAGCAGCGTGTGGTTGGTGTAGGCAAAGGTGCGCTTGGTGACGTCCCAGGCTTGATCGAAGTCCATGCCGTGGACATCCAGGAGCAGCCGCAGCAACTCCGTCACCGCGACCGCCGGATGGGTGTCGTTCAGATGGATGGCGGCCTTGTCCGGGAGCGAAGCCAGATCGCCATACTGGCTGAGATGCCGCTGTACGATGTCCTGAAGCGATGCTGAGGAGAAGAAATATTCCTGGCGCAGCCGCAATTCCTGCCCGGCCATATGGGAATCGGCGGGATAGAGGACACGGGAAAGTGCATCCGCCTTGTTGCTTTCGGCCAACGCGCCGATGTGGTCGCCGGCATTGAATTTGTCGAGCAGGATGGGATCGACAGGCATGCCGGACCACAACCGCAGCGTGTTGACGCGGTTGGCGCGCCAGCCGACCACCGGGGTGTCATAAGCCACCGCCAGCACATGCTCTGTCGGCCTCCAGACATGCCGTTCGAGGCGGCCATCTTTAGTGGTTTTCGATTCTACCGAACCGCCAAAGCCGATCTCGAAAGAGCGCTCGCGGCGCTCGAACTCCCACGGATTGCCGTGGTCCAGCCAGGTTTCCGGAAGTTCGACCTGCCAGCCGTCATGGATTTCCTGCCGGAACATGCCGTTGGCATAGCGGATGCCGTAACCATGGGCGGGAATGTCGACCGTGGCCATCGATTCCATGAAACAGGCGGCGAGCCGGCCCAGGCCCCCATTGCCCAGCGCCGCATCCGGCTCCAGCGCGGCGACCGTGTCCAGGTCGACGCCAAGCGCGCCCAACGCCTCGCGCATCGTTTCCATCAGGCCGAGATTGGAAAAGGCGTCGCGCATCAGGCGGCCGATGAGGAATTCCAGCGACAGATAATAGACCCGCTTTTCCTGCTGGGCGTAGGTTTCCTTGGTGGCCTCGATCCAGTGATCGATGATGCGGTCGCGGATCACCACGATGGACGCAGCCAGCCAGTCGTGCTGCGTGGCGACGGTCGTATCCTTGCCAAGACGATACTTCAGCGCCTTGAGGATTTCAGCCGCAAGCGTCTGCGGATCGGGATTGTCCGGAAGAGAGACAGGGGAGCCGGATTTCTCTGCGCGCGTCATTTCGTATCCCGTGCTGCTCAACTCGGACTCCAGTGCCGTCGTATCATTCCTCCGTCTTCATGCTAGACAAGCGGAAAAAAAATTCAAACGATTTAGTCATTTCCCGTCAGTCGACCCTGCGGCAATTCGACTAGGCAGCGACAACGGCCTCAGGAGCTGGCTTGGCGCCGGTCATGAAGGCGACCGCGTCGGACATCGAATACTCCTTTGGATCGATGACGCACAGACGACGCCCGAGCCGATGGATGTGGATGCGGTCGGCGACTTCGAAGACATGCGGCATATTGTGGGAAATCAGAACGATCGGCAGGCCGCGACGCTTGACGTCGAGGATCAGTTCCAGCACGCGCCGGCTTTCCTTGACGCCGAGCGCCGCCGTCGGCTCATCCATGATCACCATCTTGGAGCCGAAGGCCGCAGCGCGCGCCACCGCCACGCCCTGGCGCTGACCGCCGGAAAGCGTCTCGACCGCCTGGCTGATGTTCTGGATGGTCATGAGCCCCAGTTCGGTCAGCTTGTCGCGAGCGCGTTTTTCCATTGCCGGACGGTCCAGCATCCGCAGCCACTGGCCAAGGATGCCGGGCTTGCGGATTTCGCGGCCGAGAAACATGTTGTCGGCAATCGAAAGGGCCGGCGACAAGGCAAGGTTCTGGTAGACCGTCTCGATGCCGGCGGCACGCGCCTCCATCGGCGACTTGAAGCTTACCGTCTTGCCTTCCAGTTCGATTACACCTTCGTCCGGAACGACCGCCCCGGAAATCGCCTTGATCAGCGACGACTTGCCGGCGCCGTTGTCGCCGATGACGGCGAGGATTTCGCCGGGGTAGAGGTCGAAATCGGCGTTGTCGAGCGCCGTCACCCGGCCATAGCGCTTGACCAGGCCCTTCGCGGTCAGGATTGGCTGCGTGCTCATACCGAAACCTTTCTGATCCACTGGTCGACTCCGACCGCGCCGATGATGAGGACGCCCGTCAGCAGCACCTTCCATTGCGGATCGGCGCCAAGCATGTTCAGGCCCATGGAGACAACGCCGACGATCATGGCGCCGAACAGCGTGCCGAGGATCGAACCACGGCCGCCAAAGAGGGAAATGCCGCCGATCACCGTCGCGGTAATCGCCTGCAGATTGTAGTCGGTGACCGCCCAAGATGGCGAAATGGAGCCATTGCGGCCAATCGCGACCCAGGCGGCGAACGCGGCGATCAGCCCCGCCAGTCCGTAGACGGCCATCAGCACCTTCTTGGTCTGGATACCGGACAGCTTTGCCGCCTCGGGATCGTCGCCGACCGCGTAGACGTGCCGCCCCCAGGCGGTGTGGTTCAGGACGTACCAGAGCACCAGGACCAGAAGCACCATAGCGATGACGCCGGCAGTCAGCACGGCGCTGCCGATCTTGAAGCTGGAGCCGAAAACATGAAGCAGCGGCGCCTGCGCATCGACATCGGTGTCGCGAATGGTCTCGTTCGCCGAATAGATGAAATTCGTCGCCATGACGATGTTCCACGTGCCCAGCGTGACGATGAAGGGCGGCAGCCGCATATAGGCCACCAGCACCCCGTTGAGCAGACCGCAGAGCGTGCCTACGACCAGGCCCGCCAGGACGGCGATCGGTGTGGGCAAGCCGTAAATGACCGCGACATTGCCCATGACCACCGCCGAAATGACCATGATGACGCCGATCGACAGGTCGATGCCGGCGGTGAGGATCACCAGCGTCTGCGCCGCGCCGAGGATGCCGACGACGGCGATCTGCTGCAGGATAAGCGTCAATGTATAGGACGAGAAGAAGCGTCCGCCGATGGTGAGGCCGAAGACGACGATCGACAGCAACAGAACGATCAACGGCACGGCCGCCGGGTTCGAGTGCAGGAAATGCTGCACGCGCTTGAGCAGGGACATGCCGCTTTCCTCGAAGGAGGCGACGCTGCTCTCGCTTCCCGAAAGCACCTTCTCGAATTCCTGAGCCTGGGACATTTTTCCTCCCGTTTGGCGCACCCGGTGCGCAACGTTCCCTATCGCCTGTGCCGCCGGTCCGGCGCCAGCGCTTTCGAGAGGCGGCGCGTTCATCGTCGATCCAAACCGGCTGGGGATCAAGCCCGGTCGGTTTGTTCGAACGGCAGCCCAGGATTGGGCAAAAGCCGGATGGGAATTCGCCGCGGCGAGACCGTCAAATGGCCGCCGCGGAATTCATGCCGACACCCGGCCAGGGACCCGTTGCCTATGGCAACTCCCCGGCCAAAGCGAACCGTCACCCTGCCGCTCGCCAGGGCTCGGGGCGTTCGATGACTTCGGGAGGTCCACCGGACCTCCCGATTCGCCTTTGGCGAACCGTCACCTCACCCCCAGCACTTGGCCGTGCCTTCCTTGGTGTCGATCGACTTTACGCCGGTCGCAGGCTTGTCGGTGACGAGGTTCACGCCGGTGTCGAAGAAGTTCTTGCCTTCGGTCGGCTTTGGCTTGGTGCCGTCCTTGGCGAAGGCGGCGATGGCTTCGATGCCGAGCGATGCCATCATCAGCGGGTATTGCTGCGAGGTCGCGCCGATGACGCCGTCGGCAACCGACTTGACACCGGGGCAACCGCCATCGACCGAAACGATCAGCACCTGGCTTTCCATGCCGACCGCTTTAAGTGCCTGATAGGCACCGACGGCGGCCGGTTCGTTGATCGTGTGGATGACGTTGATGGTGTTGTCCTTCTGCAGAAGGTTCTCCATCGCCTTGCGGCCGCCCTCTTCATTGCCGTTGGTGACATCATGGCCGACGATGCGCGCATCATCCTCGTCGCCGATCTTGTTGGCGTCCTTGGGGTCGATGCCGAAGCCGATCATGAAGCCCTGGTCGCGCAGCACATCGACGGTCGGCTGGTCGGGAGTGAGATCCAGGAAGCCGATCTTCGCGTCCTTGGCCTTGTCGCCCAGCGTCGCGGCGGCCCAGGCGCCGATCAGCTTGCCGGCCTCGAGATTGTCGGTGGCGAAAGTGGCGTCAGCCGAATCCAGCGGATCGAGCGGCGTGTCGAGCGCGATCACGAGAATGCCTGCGTCGCGCGCCTTCTTCACCGTCGGTACGATGCCCTTGGTGTCGGATGCCGTTATCAGAATGCCCTTGGCGCCGTCGGCGATGCAGCTTTCGATCGCCGCGACCTGGCTTTCGGAATCGCCATCGACCTTGCCGGCATAGGATTTGAGGTTGACGCCGAGTTCCTTGGCCTTGGCGGTCGCGCCTTCCTTCATCTTGACGAAGAAGGGGTTGGTGTCGGTCTTGGTGATCAGGCAGGCGCTGACATCAGCGGCGGAAGCCGGCGCTGCCAGAGATGCGAGACCCGCGGCCGTTGCAGCGAGCAACGCCGACTTCATCAGACGGTTCATGAAATATCCTCCCGGAACAATACCAATGCCGGACCAGCCCGGCATCGAAGGCAAAGCGTACTCCCAGGTTCCGCTTGCCGTCGACGCGACGAAACACCAACCGCTCCCATCTGTCAATAATTAAATCACTCTTATTTATTATTGACACAGTTGCGGTGCGGCACCATTCTGATGCAAAAGAATTTCCAATAAAAATCAGGGAGGAAGCGGTGGAAACCGGCACTTCGAGAGACGGCTCTCCCGAGCCGGCAGAGAGCCGTTTTCACCGCGGCACCAACCAGAGCGGCATGCGTGACCACAATGAGCGGCTGGTGCTGTCGCTGGTGCGCGAGAGGGGCAGCCTGGCCAAATCCGACATCGCCCGGATGACCGGCCTGTCGGCGCAGACGGTGTCAGTCATCATGCGTGAGCTGGAGGAGGAAGGTCTGCTGCTGCGGCAAGCGCCGTTGCGCGGGCGCATCGGCCAGCCATCCATTCCGATGTCGCTCAACCCGAACGGCGCCTATTTCATAGGCCTCAAGATCGGACGCCGCAGCGCCGAGCTGGTGCTCATCGATTTTCTCGGCAATCTCCGCGCGATGCAGCGGCAATCCTATCGTTATCCGACAGCGCGCGAGACGGTGAGGTTCGTCGCCAGCGGCATAGGGGAACTGCAGCAAAGTCTGAGCGAGAGCGAGCGCCGGCGTATCGCCGGACTGGGCATCGCCATGCCGTTCGAGCTGTGGAACTGGGCGGACGCCGCCGGCGCGCCGCGCGAAGTGATGGACGAATGGCGGCATCGCGACATCCGCGCGGAAGTTCAGGCGCTGTGCGCCTTCCCGGTCTACCTTCAGAACGACGCGACGTCAGCCTGCGGCGCCGAACTGGTGTTCGGGACAGGCGGCAGCGGGCGCGATTTCGTCTATTTCTATATCGGCGCGTTCGCAGGCGGCGGTATCGTGCTCAACGGCCGCATCTACAGCGGCACGACCGGCAATGCAGGCGCTTTGGGATCAATGCCGGTGCCGGGCACCAACGGGCGGCCGGCGCAGTTGATCGACGTCGCCTCGGTGGCCGCGCTGGAGAAGGCGCTCAACGCGAAAGGCGTCGAGGCATCGCACCTTTGGACCTCACCGGAAGACTGGGGCGACATCGGCGTCGAGCTGGATGAATGGATCGGCAGCGCCGCTTCGGCGCTCGCCTACGCCATCGTGTCGGCCAGCTCGGTCATCGATTTCGAGGCCGCGGTGATCGATGGGTGGATGCCAACCGCCGTGCGTGCGCGGCTTGTCAACGAAGTCGCCAGGGCGCTGGGCAAGGTCGATGCGGAGGGCTTGAAACTGCCATCCGTGCGTGAGGGCACCGTCGGCATTCATGCGCGCGCTCTCGGCGGGGCCAGCCTGCCGCTTTCGGAGCGATTTCTCGTCGGTCCGGCGAACTCCGTGGTCAGGACGCCTTGACCGTGTCTTTCTGTACCCCTGCCCTGCCCGCGACTGTGCAATCCGGCGGGCCAACAATCGTCCAGATCCATCTTCGGGAATACTGACCATCATGATCCTTTGCTGCGGCGAAGCCCTCATCGACATGCTGCCGCGCCATACGACGGCGCAGGAAGGGGCATTTGCGCCCTATGCCGGCGGCGCTGTCTTCAACACCGCGATTGCGCTGGGAAGGCTCGGCGCGCCGGCCAGTTTCTTTTCCGGCCTGTCGCTGGATTTCTTCGGCAAGCAGCTGCGCGAGGCGCTGGCGGCGAGCCATGTCGACACGCGTTATGCGCCACTCTCGGACCGGCCGACGACTTTGGCCTTCGTCCAGTTGAACGACGGCCACGCCAGCTACGTCTTCTACGACGAGAACACCGCGGGACGGATGCTGACGCCAGCGGACCTGCCTCAACTCGACGATAGCGTGGACGCCATGCTGTTCGGGGCCATCAGCCTTATCTCTGAACCGGCAGGCGGCACCTACGAGGACTTCATGCGGCGCGAGCAGGCCGATCGCGTGATGATGCTCGACCCCAACATCCGCCCCAATTTCATCCCCGACAAGGCCAGGCATCTGGCGCGTATCCGCAACATGATGGCCATGGCCGACATCGTGAAATTGTCCGACGAGGATCTCGCCTGGTTCGGCGAGGACGGTTCACCCGAAGCGGTAATACAGCGCTGGCTGGAACGTGGCCCAAAACT
This sequence comes from Mesorhizobium sp. BE184, assembly GCF_031457045.1. NCBI lineage: Bacteria > Pseudomonadati > Pseudomonadota > Alphaproteobacteria > Hyphomicrobiales > Phyllobacteriaceae > Mesorhizobium > Mesorhizobium sp. BE184. Next base: position 375,079 of record NZ_JAVDVU010000001.1, on the reverse strand, counting down.
GGTCGTCGTCACCCATGGTTCGAAGGGCGCGATGGGCTACACAAAGCATCACACGGTCACCGTCATGCCGCAGAAAGTCGATGTGGTGGATACGGTCGGGGCCGGCGACACTTTCAATGGCGGCGTGCTCGCCTCCCTGCACGAACAGAAGCTTCTCTCCAAGACCGCAATCGCCCATCTCACCGAGGACGCTATCCGCAGCGCGCTCACTCTCGGCGCCAAGGCCGCCGCCGTGACTGTCTCGCGCGCCGGCGCCAATCCGCCCTGGCGGCATGAGATCGCCTGATCGCCCAAAGCTCCATTGGCTGGCTGGATGACAAGGTGATCTTGCGCCTTTTCCGGCCTATGTAAGTCTGATACCAGCGGGCAAATTCGGTAACGGAAGCGAAAAGACATGCAGTTCATCGATCTGGCGGCGCAAAGGAAACGGTTGGGCCAGCGGCTGAAGACGGCGATCGAAAACGTCGTCGAGGAAGGCCGCTACATCCTCGGGCCGCAGGTTGCAGAATTCGAGCAGAAGCTGGCAGCCTATGCCGGGGTGAAGCATGTCGTCGCCTGCGCCAACGGCACCGACGCGCTTCTTCTACCGCTCTATGCCTCGGGCATCGGACCCGGCGACGCCGTGTTCGTGCCGAGCTTCACCTTTGCCGCGACGGCGGAAGTGGTGGCGCTGGCGAAGGCCGAGCCGGTGTTCGTCGATGTCGATCCCGAAACCTACAATATCGATATCGCCAGTCTCGCGGCGGCGATCGAGATGGTCAAAGCCGAAGGCCGACTGCGGCCCCGCGCCATCATTCCGGTCGATCTGTTCGGCCTCACCGCCGACTATGACGCGATCATGGAAATCGCCAAACGCGAACAACTCCTGGTGATCGAAGACGCCGCCCAGTCCATCGGCGGCTCCAAGGACGGGCGCATGTGCGGCGCCTTCGGCCATGTGGCTGGAACCAGCTTCTATCCGGCCAAGCCGCTGGGCTGCTACGGCGATGGCGGCGCGATGTTCACCAATGATGGCGACCTAGCCGAAAGGCTCCGCTCCTTCGCCTTCCACGGCAAGGGCGAGACGCAATACGACAACGTCCATGTCGGCCTGAATTCGCGGCTGGACACGTTGCAGGCGGCCATCCTGATCGAGAAGCTGGCCATTCTGGACGAGGAAATGGAAGCCCGCCGGCTGGTGGCGGACCGCTACGCGCAGGGGCTCGGCGACGTGGTGACGGCGGCGCGCAACCCGCTGAGCGGCCGCTCGGCCTGGGCGCAATACGCCATCGAAACGCCGAAGCGCGACGGGCTGAAGGCTCATCTGCAGGAAAAGGGCATTCCTTCGGTCATCTATTACGTCAAGCCGCTGCATGAGCAGGTGGCGTATCGCGATTATCCGCGCACGCCGACCGGCCTTGGCGTTTCGGAAGGGCTGCCGGACCGTATCCTCTGCCTGCCGATGCATCCCTATCTGGAAGCCGCCGACCAGGATCGCATCATCGAGACGATCCGCAACTATATCGGCTCGAACTCGGCGGATGCGGCGGCGGAGTAGGCTCGGATCCTCCCTCAAGGCGGAGTGAGCGCGCCGCTGGCGATGAAATTCGGGTTGGCGAAATCGACATCGGCGGCCTGGTTGCGCTTGCCGTAGGCCAAGGGCAGTCCGTCCAGCGTGCGGGTCATGCCGCCAGCTGCGCGCAGGACGGCGTCGCCCGCCGCCGTATCCCATTCCATCGTCCGGCCGAAGCGCGGATAGACGTCGGCTTCCGCGCCGGCAAGCAGGCAGAATTTCAGCGACGATCCGACCGAGACGATCTCGGCCGCACCGATGGTCCGGATGTAGCTCTCGGTTTCGGGCGTGTTGTGCGACCGGCTGGCGACGATTGTCAGCGGCTCGATGGCCACGCGCGCCGCGATCCGCCGACGACCCGCGATGGCAAAATCCTCATCGATCTCCAATGCTTCGGCAAACCCCGGCCGGCCCGAGAAGAACCGGCCGCTGCACGGCGCGTAGACGACGCCGATCTCCGGCGCTCCATGCCGTATCAGGGCGATGTTGACGGTAAAGTCCGTGCGCCTGCTGACGAATTCCTTGGTGCCGTCCAGAGGGTCCACCAAAAAGAAAACGTCGCCCGGATCCGATGGGGCTTCGCCGGCGGCAGCCTCCTCCTCGGCAACACAGGGGATATGCGGGAACTGGCTGCGCAGTCCGGCAAGGATGATCTTTTCGCTTATCCGGTCAGCTTCGGTTACGGGCGATTGGTCGGCCTTTTGCTCGACCGCGCAGCCGGCCTTGAAAACGCGCATGACCTCGCGGCCCGCGGCGAGCGCGAGATGCTCAAACGCCGCGAGCATTGCCGCGTCGTCAGATGCCGCCGCCGTAGTCGTACTGGTTTTCGGCATTGTCACGCTCGGTAAGCCACTGTTCGACCGCTTCTACCATTTCTTCGGCCGATCTGCCGAGCGTCTTCAGATGAATCTCCGGGCTTTCCGGGGCTTCGTAGGGAGAGTCCACGCCGGTGAAGTTCTTGATCTCGCCCTTGAGAGCGCGAGCGTAGAGGCCTTTCGGGTCGCGCCGGGCGCATTCCTCGAAGGGCGTATCGACGAACACCTCGACAAACTCCTTCCCTTCCATGAGTTCGCGCGCCATGCGGCGCTCGGCCCGGAAAGGCGAGATGAACGACACGATGACGATCAGGCCGGCATCGGCCATCAGCTTGGCGACCTCGGCCACCCGGCGGATGTTCTCGACGCGGTCGGCGTCGGTGAAGCCGAGATCGCGATTGAGGCCGTGGCGCACATTGTCGCCATCCAGAATGTAGGTGTGGCGGCCGTTGGCGTAGAGCTTCCGTTCCAGCAGATTGGCGATGGTCGATTTGCCGGAGCCCGACAGGCCCGTGAACCAGAACACAGCCGGCCGCTGGTTCTTCATGTCGGACCGCGCCCGCTTGCCGACATCAAGCGACTGCCAATGGATGTTCGCCGCCCGCCGCAAAGCGTGCGTGATCATGCCGGCGCCGACGGTCGTGTTGGTGATGCGGTCGATGAGGATGAACGCGCCGGTCGAGCGGTTCTCGGCGAACGGGTCGAAGGCGATCGGTGCGCGCAGCGAGATGTTGCAGACACCAACCTCGTTCATCGCCAGGGACCTGGCGGCTTCCTGCGAGAAATCGTTGACGTCGAGACGGTATTTCAAATCGGTGACGACGGCGCTGACCTGGTCGGTTTCCGTCTTCAGGATATAAGAGCGGCCGGGCAGCAGCGCCTGTTCATCGAACCAGACGATGTTGGCGGCAAGCTGGTCGGCAACCTCCGGACGGGCGGTGGGCGCGACCAGCATGTTGCCGCGCGACACCTCGACTTCCTCATCCAGGACGAGGGTGACAGCCTGCCCCGCAACCGCGCTTTCAAGATCGCCGCCATGCGCGACGATGCGCCTGACGCGCGCCGCCTTGCCGGATTTGGCGACGACGATCTCCTCGCCCCGCGTGACCGAACCCGACGCTATGGTTCCGGCAAAGCCACGGAAATCCAAGTTCGGCCGGTTCACATACTGGACGGGGAAACGAAAGGGCAGATCGTTGACGGCATCGTCGACCACCACGTCTTCGAGGTGCTCGATGAGCGTCTGTCCGGAATACCATTCCATGCGCGATGACGGGCTGGTGACATTGTCCCCGAAACGGGCCGACATCGGGATCGGGGTGATGGTCTTGAAGCCGAGACTGGCGGCAAAGGCCTGATAGGATTCGGCAATGCGATCGAATGCCTGTTGATCGAAATCGACCAGATCGATCTTGTTGACCGCCACGACAACGTGGCGGATGCCGAGCAGCGATGCGATGATCGAATGGCGCCGGGTCTGGCGCAACACGCCCTGGCGAGCATCGACCAGCACGATGGCGAGGTCGGCGGTCGATGCGCCGGTGGCCATATTGCGGGTGTATTGCTCGTGGCCGGGCGTGTCGGCGACGATGAACTTGCGCTTGGAGGTGGCGAAGAAGCGGTAGGCGACATCGATGGTGATGCCCTGCTCCCGCTCGGCCTCCAGCCCATCCACCAGCAGCGCGAAATCGATGTCCTCGCCCGTCGTCCCGTGCTTGCGGGAATCGCGTTCCAGCGCCGCCAGCTGATCCTCGAAGATCTGCTTGGTGTCGGACAGGAGACGCCCGATGAGCGTCGACTTGCCGTCATCGACCGAACCGCAGGTCAAAAAACGCAGGAACGACTTATGCTCCTGGGCGAGCAGGTAGTCGCGGATCTTGTCGGAGGGGACGAGGCTTTCGGCCGGAATGTGACGCATACTCAGAAGTAACCCTCGCGCTTCTTCTTTTCCATGGAACCGGACTCGTCCCGGTCGATGAGCCGTCCCTGGCGCTCGGACGTGCGCGCGGTCAGCATCTCGCCGACGATGGCCTCAAGCGTATCGGCATCGGATTCGATGGCTCCCGTCAGCGGGTAGCAACCGAGGGTGCGGAACCGCACCATGCGGTTCTCCACCTTTTCGCCCGGCCGCAACTGCATGCGATCGTCGTCCTTGAGGATCAGCATGCCGTCGCGTTCGACGACCGGGCGCTCCTTGGCGAAATAGAGCGGCACGATCGGGATGCTTTCCTGCAGGATGTACTGCCAGATATCGAGTTCGGTCCAGTTCGACAGCGGAAACACCCGGATCGACTCGCCGGCGGAAATGCGGGTGTTGAAGATGTTCCACATTTCCGGGCGCTGGTTCTTCGGGTCCCAGGCGTGCTGCGCGTTGCGGAAAGAGAAGATGCGCTCCTTGGCGCGCGACTTCTCCTCGTCGCGGCGGGCGCCGCCGAAAGCGGCGTCGAAACCGTATTTGTCAAGCGCCTGCCGCAGCGCCACCGTCTTCATGATGTGGGTGTGGGTGTTGGAGCCGTGGTCGAACGGGTTGATATTATCGCGCACGCCGTCCTCGTTCACATGGACGAGCAGGTCGATACCGAGCTTCTCCGCCATGGCGTCGCGGAAGGCAATCATCTCGCGGAACTTCCAGGTCGTATCGACATGCAGGAACGGAAAAGGCGGCTTGGCTGGATAAAAAGCCTTCATCGCCAGGTGCATGAGCACGGCCGAGTCCTTGCCAACGGAATAGAGCATCACCGGCTTGGAGAAATTCGCCACGACTTCCCGAAAAATATGGATGGACTCGGCCTCGAGCCGTTGAAGGTGCGTGAGCGCGATGTTCATGGGGCCAGGTATTCTTTCATGCCAAAAAGGCTCCCGGCCGTCTTGGGACCAAGAACCAGCCGGCCCGGGAGCCAGCCGTTCCAATGGGCTTTTTAGCAGCCAGCCAACTTGAGAACACGCAATATCAAGCTGGCAAACACCCCTTTGAGAGACATGGTTTTCCGCTCATCGGCGAAATGCGACAAACTTCTTCCCCGGTTCCGCAGCCATGCATCCGCCGAACCCATCGCGCCGGCGCAGGCCGAAAAAACTGCCGTTTGCAGCCGATGGGCTGCGGCGGCCATTGTCACAATTCCATTTCAGTTCCGTGTCAGTGGTGGTAGACCGGCGCGCGACTTCTGGACAAGGCGAAGCGAAATTGAAAATCACTATTTTTGGCGTAGGCTATGTGGGTCTGGTCACCGGCGCGTGCTTTGCGGAAGTCGGCCATGAGGTTCATTGCGTCGATGTCGATCAGAAGAAGATCGACGGGCTGAAGAACGGCATTGTTCCGATCTACGAAGCCGGGCTTCCGGAGCTTGTCGCCAAGAATCAGGAAGCCGGACGCCTCGTCTTCACCAACGATGCCGCCGGAGCCGTGGCGTTCGGCCAGATCGTCTTCATCGCCGTGGGAACTCCCCCGAACGAGGATGGTTCGGCCGACCTCACCCACGTCCTGTCGGTGGCCGAGACGATCGGCACGCATATGTCCGAGTTCAAGGTCGTCGTCGGCAAGTCGACGGTGCCCGTCGGCACCATCGACCGAATCCACAACAAGATTCTGGAAACCCAGAAGCTGCTCGGAAAGGCGCATGATTTCGAGGTCTGCTCCAATCCGGAATTCCTCAAGGAAGGCTCCGCGATAGAAGATTTCACCAAGGCGGCGCGCATCATTGTCGGCACCAACTCCGAGCGGGCGCGCAAGGTCATGCGCGAGTGTTATGCGCCGTACAGCCGCAACCATGACAAGGTGATGTTCATGGACCCGCGCTCGGCGGAACTGACGAAATATGCCGCCAACGTCATGCTGGCGACGAAGATCAGCTTCATGAACGAGATCGCCAATCTGGCCGAACGGCTGGGGGCCGATGTCGAACAGGTGCGTCTCGGGATCGGCTCGGACCCCCGCATCGGCTATCATTTCATCTATCCCGGATGCGGCTATGGCGGCTCCTGTTTCCCGAAGGACGTACAGGCGCTCGGGCGTACGGCGGATCAGGTGGGCTATGACGCTCCGCTCATCAAGGCGGTCGAGGAAACCAACAATGCGCAGAAGAACGTGCTCTTTCGCAAGCTGGAGCAGATTTTCGACGGCGACCTCAAGGGACGCCGCATCGCGGTATGGGGGCTGGCCTTCAAGCCGAACACCGACGATATGCGCAGCGCGCCGAGCCAGGCCCTGATCGACGCCCTGCTGGCCAATGGCGCGCATGTGCGGGCTTTTGATCCGGCGGCCATGGACAAGGCGCGCAGTGTTTACGGAGACCGGCAGGATCTGGTGTTCTGCGCCAGGCAGGAAGACGCCGTGACGGGAGCCGATGCGCTTGTCATCTGCACGGAATGGAAACAATTCCGCATTGTTGACTTCAAAAAGCTCAAATCCGAGCTGAAAAATCCCATCATCGTCGATGGACGCAACCTTTATGAGCCGATGGAACTGCGGGACTACGGCTTTCTGTATTACGCGATCGGCCGTGGCGACTCCGCGAGCCTGTTTGCCGGCAAAGCGGCCTAGGTCTTACCTGGTTGCGACCTGCAGGTTCTATTTCGGATGGAAATTTTAGTTTTCTTGGAGAACCGATGGGAGGAGACTACAGTGACTGACGACAGTGCCCGGGGAATACACAGAACGTGAATCAGCATCGTATCCTGAGGTATGCGGGTTCTGTTCTTGACGTCGTCACGGCGGCGGGCGCGTTTATCTGCTCCTACCTGACAATTTTCGGCGTCGATCTCTATCGCAACGTTCCCGGAATCCAGGAAAAGACGCTGGCTTTTGCCGGCGTTTTCACCCTGTTCTTCTGGCTATTGTCCATGCATCGCGGATCGTGGCGATACGTTTCCATTCCCGACCTCACGACCATCATCAAGGTCAGCTTCGCCACCGTCATCACCTATACGGTCTTCGCTTTCCTGTTGACGCGCGGCAGCAATGTGCCGCGCTCGGTGCCGGTCCTGACTCTGTTGTTCATGATCGCCGGACTGTCGACTTCGCGGCTGGTGTATCGACTGTTCATGGAACGGGCGTTTCTGCTGCCCGCCGACAGCGAGCGATCGCCATCACGCAAATCCATCAACGTCCTGCTCTACGGGCTTACGGACAATGCCGAAAGCTTCATCCGGGCCAATCGCCGTGGCGCAAGAAGCGACTTCCATGTCGCCGGCATACTTGACGACAACGTTCTCAACCAGACGCGAATTGTCCAGGGCGTGAAGGTGCTGGGCGATTTCGCTTCGCTCGGCCAGATCGTCAGCCGGCTGGAAAAATCCCGGACCAAGATTTCCGAGATCATCATCACCGAAATCGGTCCGAACCGCCAGCATCTCGCTGAAATCGTCGAGAAGGCGGCGCGGCTTGGCATCAAGGCTTCGAGAATTCCGGACTTCACGGAAACGTCGCTGATCACCAGCCAGACGATGCTTCAGCCCAAGGCCATCGAACTCGGCGACCTTTTGGGACGGCCCGAAGTGGTGGCCGATCTGCAAGGCGTCGCGCGGCTGATCAACAACAAGGTCATTCTGGTCACCGGCGCCGGCGGTTCGATCGGATCGGAGCTTTGCCGCCAGATAGCGAGCTTTGGGCCGAGCCTGCTGATCCTGACCGATTTTTCCGAATACCACCTCTACATGCTCGACATGGAGATCCAGGAAAACTTCCCCAACCTCAATGTCGTGACGCGGATCGTGAACGTGCGCGACAAGGGCCGGGTGACCAGTCTTTTCGCCGAATTCCATCCGGACTCGGTGTTCCACGCGGCGGCGCTCAAGCATGTGCCGCTGGTCGAGGCCAACCCCATCGAGGCGGTCAAGACCAATCTGCTCGGGACCCGAAACGTGGCCGACGCCGCCCTGCAATACGGCGCGACCAATTTCGTCATGATCTCGACCGACAAGGCCGTAAATCCCACCAATGTGATGGGCGCGACCAAAAGGGCGGCCGAGGCCTATTGCCAGTCCGTCGATATCAGTTCGCAGAAGACGCGCTTCAAGACGGTCCGCTTCGGCAATGTGCTCGGGTCGAACGGGTCGGTGGTGCCGCGTTTCCAGGAGCAGATCGCCAATGGCGGTCCGGTTACAGTTACCCATCCGAACATCGTGCGTTTCTTCATGACCATACCGGAAGCGGTGCGGCTGGTGCTGAACGCGTCCTCGCACGAGCACGGCAAGCAGGATGAGCGCGGCAAGATCATGGTGCTCGACATGGGCAAGCCCGTCCGCATCGTCGACCTCGCCGAGCGCATGATCCAGCTTGCCGGCTTCAGGCCGCGCGTCGATATCGACATCGTCTTCACCGGACTGCGTCCCGGCGAGAAGCTCTACGAAGAGCTTTTCGACCCCTCCGAGATGCAGGAGCACTCGCCCGAGGACACTTATTTCGTCGCCTCGCCGCGCGTCATCGACAAGGGCGTCCTGCACAAGACGCTTGTCACCTTGCAGGAGGCCGTTTTGCGCGAAGACCGCGCGAGGACGATCGAGCTGCTCAACCATATCGTCCCCGAATACAAGCCCGGCAATACGAGCGTGCCCGAGCCATCCTTTCCGAAGGACGACGTCACCGACAGCAATCCGCTCAACTGATCGGCAGTCGGCAAAATCTGAGCCTGCGGGCTAATCGGCAAGTCTCCGTCAAGTTTCCTCATCCATGAAAAAGGCCGCCGCCCTTGCGGGGCAGCGGCCTGAACGATGCCCCTTGTGAGGGCTGTTTTTTACTTTGCGGGTTTGGACGGGATCAGCGACCAGACCGCCGGCGCGATCGCGGCGGCGAGGCCGGCCTTGATCAGATCCGGGACCAGGAAGGGCATGACGCCGAAGGCCCATGATTTTTCGGCGCCGATCAGCCAGGCGAGCCAGGCGAAGCCCATCGCCAGCATGACGATGTCGGCAACGATCACGGCGCCGAACAGCTTGAAGGGGTTACGGTCCCAGCCACGGTCGGCGGCCCAGCCAACAATGGCGGCCATGACGACGAAGCCGGCAAGATAACCGCCGGTCGGGCCCACCATATAGGCAAGGCCGATGCCCTTTTCCGGCGTGCTCTGGAAGACCGGCAGACCTGCGGCCCCTTCAGCCATGTAAAGCAGCAGCGTGGCGACGCCGAGACGCATGCCGAACGCGGCGGCGATCAGCATGACGACCAGCGTCTGCAAGGACAGGTCTACCGGGCCGAGAACAACTTTCGTCTTCGCCGAAAGCGTCAGGAGCAGCGTTCCGGCGACAGCCAGAAGGATCTGCATGCCGAGGCGATTGACGCCTTTTTCCGGCAGCGCGAAGGAAACCAGCGGACGTAATGTAGTTGCAAGTGCCATGATCTTTCCCATCCGTTCGACGCGAGCAGGATGGCTGCGCCGCGGTTTTCCTATATTGGCTTCCATGTTAAGCGGCAATCGGTTTTGCCGTTCAACGGGAGCATCATAGGCCGATGGAGATCAAATTCGATAGCCATTTCGACCCCGCCTATGGCGCAGCGGTGCCCGTTGCGCCTGGCGTTTTGCGCATAACCGCGCGAAATCCCAGCCCCTTCACCTTTCATGGGACCAACAGCTATGTGATCGGCTCCGATACGCTGGCGCTGCTCGACCCCGGACCGGATGATTCGGAGCATTTCCACACGCTGATGGAAACGATCGCTGGCCGGCCGGTCAGCCATATCTTCGTCAGCCATACGCACCGGGACCATTCGCCGCTCGCCGCGCGGCTGAAGGCTGAGACCGGCGCGGTGACGGTCGCGGAAGGGCCGCACCGTCCGGCGCGTCCGCTGCGCATCGGCGAGACAAATCCGCTCGACGCCAGCGCCGATGCCGACTTCGTTCCCGATCTTCGCGTGAAGGACGACGATACCGTCCGCGGCGACGGCTGGGCGATGAAGGCCGTGCTGACGCCCGGTCACACGGCCAACCATGCCGCGTTCGCGCTTGAGGGGACCGACATCCTGTTTTCGGCCGATCACGTGATGGCATGGGCGACGACAATCGTCGCGCCGCCGGACGGCGCGATGAGCGACTATATGGCTTCGCTGGACAAGCTGCTGGCGCGGGACGACCGGCTGTTCCTGCCAGGGCACGGCGGACCTGTCACCGCGCCGCGAACCTTCCTGCGGGGGCTGAAAGCTCACCGCAAGATGCGCGAGCGCGCCATACTGGAGCGGCTGCACAAGGGCGACCGCACGATCAAGGACATGGTAGCGGCGATCTATCGCGACACCGATCCCCGGCTGCACGGCGCCGCCGGACTTTCGGTTCTGGCCCATCTCGAAGACATGTCGGCACGCGGAATTGTCAGGACTGACGGAGCGCCGTCAATCGACGGTCTTTTCCTTCCTGCCGGCTAGGATCAGGAACTGTTTCATATCTATTCGGCCAGAGCCGGCCCGATCCGCCCCGCCACTTCCTGATCCAGTTCGGACAGGAAACGTTCGATGCGCGCGGCATTGTCGCCCAGATCGTGGCGGCCATAGCGGGATGCCGAGCGCATATCGACGAGCGCCGCCTCACCCTCGTCGCTTACGCGTATGGCGATATCGGCAGGAAGCTCCAGCACGAAGCTCGACGCGACGGCGTTCACGGTGATCTGCGCCTGACCGACGGAGGCGGGCATTGGTTCGACCCGCCAGCCTTGCCGCGCCACCACGGCTTCGACAGCGGCGAGCACATCCTCGAATGGCAGATCGTAGCGGTGCGTGGTCACCAGCGGATAGTTTTGCGCCTGCAGCCGCTTTTCGCCCGGCGTTGCGGGCACGGGTGCATTCATCTCAGCCGTCCGGCCGGCGGCATCCAGCTGCGGCGGATCGTCGAGATCGGTGGAGACGTCCCTCAAGGAGGGATAGGCGGTCAGCCAGTAGGCGGCAACGCCGAACGGCGCGAGCGTCAGCAGCGCCAGCAGCGCGCCGAGCGTGAGGTCAAGGCCGCCGCGGTCGCCATGGCTCCAAAGCCGCGCAAAGGCGAAGACGGCAAACAGCAGCGCGCTGGCCGCGAGCAGGACCACCAGACCCAACACCCACAGATAGCCGATCGTCTCGACCATGCCGAAATGATGGCCGATCCATACAGTCGCGAGCAGCACGATGCTGAAGGCGCCGGAGCGCCGCGCCCAGCCAGCCGCTTTCGAGGTCCGCCGTTGGAAATTATCCCGCATCTTTACCCAGCACCCGAGCCCGCACGAAGGCTTAGAGCGTTTCCCAAGGAGATTGAAGCGGAAAAGGGGGCTTCATTCGGTCGGCAGCTTATAGTCCTCGAACTGCTTGCGCAGCGTGGTCTTCTGGATCTTGCCCGTCGCCGTGTGCGGTATCTCGTCGACGAAGGCGACATCGTCGGGCATCCACCATTTGGCGACCTTGCCCTGCATGAAGGCGAGCAAGTCCTCCTTCGTCAGTTGCTTGCCGGGCTTGCGGACAATGACCAGGAGCGGCCGCTCGTCCCATTTGGGATGATGCACACCGATTACCGCCGCTTCGGCCACGTCCTGATGACCGACGGCGAGGTTTTCCAGCTCGATCGTCGAGATCCACTCGCCGCCCGACTTGATGACATCCTTGGCGCGGTCGGTGATCCGCATATAGCCGTCGGCATTGATATGCGCGACGTCGCCGGTATCAAACCAGCCTTCAGCGTCGAACTGTTCGGTGCCGGCATTGCCGTAGTAGGCGGAGGAGACGGCCGGGCCGCGCACCTTCAGGCGGCCGAACGTAACACCGTCCCATGGCTGGGCCACGTTGTCGTCGTCGGTGATCCGCATCTCAATTCCGAAAGGCGTGTAGCCCTGCGTCTGCTTGAGATCGAGCAGCGCATCGTCATCCAGCGCCGCCTGTTCCGGTTTCATCGTGCAGAGCGTGCCGAGCGGCGACATTTCCGTCATGCCCCAGGCATGGATCACCTCGACGCCATAGTCCCGCTGGAATTTCTGGATTATTGCGCGCGGCGCAGCCGAGCCGCCGATGACGACCCGGTTCAAATAGGGAAGCTTCTTGCCGGTTTCCTCCAGATACTGCAGCAACATGAGCCAGATGGTCGGAACGGCCGCCGTGAAAGTCACCTTCTCGCCGTCCAGCAGTTCATAGATCGATGCGCCGTCCATCTTGCTGCCGGGCATGATGATCTTGGCGCCGGTCATCGGCCCGCTCTGCCCCAGGCCCCATGCATTGGCGTGGAACATCGGCACGACCGGCATCACCACATCGCGCGAGGAAATGCCCATAGCATCCGGCATCGCCGCGATCATCGCGTGAAGCACGTTGGAGCGATGGCTGTAGAGCACGCCCTTCGGCTCGCCGGTGGTGCCGGAGGTGTAGCACATGCCGGCGGCAGTGTTTTCGTCGAAGGTTTTCCAACGGAAATCGCCATCCGCGCCCGCCAGCCAGTCCTCATAACAGACCACATTGGGCAAGGCGGTTTGCGGCATGTGGGCGCTGTCGGTCAGTACGATCACCTGTTTCAGCGACTTGACCGAGCCGGCGATCTTCTCCAGCAGCGGCATGAAGGTCAGGTCGACGAAGATCGCCTTGTCCTCGGCATGGTTCATGATCCAGACGAGCTGTTCGGGGAAAAGGCGCGGGTTCAGCGTATGGTAGATGGCGCCGACACCCATGATGCCGTACCACGCTTCCAGATGGCGGGCGGTGTTCCAGGCCAGCGTCGCGATGCGGTCGCCAAGGCCGTAGCCTTCCCTCTCCAGCCGCTGCGCCACCTTGCGCGCGCGGGCGTGCACCTCGGCATAAGTGGTGCGGACTATCGGTCCTTCGATGGAACGCGAGACGATTTCGCGGTTGCCATGCTGCAAGGCCGCATGGTCGATGAGCTTGTGGCAAAGCAGCGGCCATTCCTGCATCAGTCCAAGCATCTGATCTCCTCCCTTCGAGCTCCCTGTTTTGGACATTGTGGAAGGAATGGCCGCAATGTCCAGATGCCGTGTTCTGCTTTGACTTGGCCGGGCCCAATGGCCGATGCCACAATGCGGCCATTGTCGCGGTGGAGGCTATTTCGTGGCGGGGTGCGAATGGCGGATGGAGTGGTTCGCAATGACCCAGCGCGATGAAAAAGCCCTCGAAGACACACTTGCCGAAAGTCTGGCCGATCTCGTTCCCGACGCTGAAAGCGTGTCGGAGCAAGAGTTCGCCGAGGTGGTCGGCGGCGCGCTGGAGGCTGTCGGCGGCAGATTGCTTTTCAAGATGTGCGTGGGTGGCGAAGGCGCTCAGGAACATGTGGCCGCCGCGGCGGTGGGCGATGGCAAAAGCCAGCAGATCCTGATGATGACGCTGCCGAAGAGCGGCGGAACGCTCAAGGTGGAGCCGGCTGCCAAAAGCGGAAACCCGGCCGCGCGCATCGCGGACGCCTATGCGGGCCTGATGGACGTTTTCCAGGCCGCTGCCTGATAGGCCAGCAGCCGAACCGTTCTTGAACCAGGACGGAAAGGATTTTGCGGGCCGCGGTCCAGCAGCTACACCATTGGGAGCGATGCATGCGATCCCAGAGCCTTCACGGTCAGGTGACCTGAGGGACTTGCCGCTGCCGGAGTGAGCCATGACCGAACAGTTGCCGTTGAGCAACCTGCAGACGCGGGATATCGAATCCGTCATCCATCCCTATACGCCGCTTCACAAGCTGAAGACGACGGGAACCCTGGTCGTCAGCCACGGCAAGGGCGTGCATGTCTACGACACGCAGGGACGTGAATATATCGAGGGCATGTCGGGTCTCTGGTGCGCCGGGCTCGGTTTCGGCGACGAGGAAATGGTGGACGCGGCGACCGAACAGATGCGCGCCCTGCCCTTCTACCATCTGTTCGGCGCCAAGAGCTTCGAACCGGCCATCGAACTGGCCGAGAAGCTCAAGGAGATCGCGCCGGTGCCGATCTCCAAGGTGTTCTTCACCTCGTCAGGGTCGGAGGCCAACGATACGCAGGTCAAGCTCGCCTGGTTCCTGAACAATGCGCGCGGCAAGCCGCAGAAGAAGAAGATCATCTCGCGCATCAGGGCCTATCATGGCGTGACCGTCATGGCCGCCTCGCTGACCGGCCTGCCCGGCAACCACAATGGCTGGGACCTGCCGGTCGACCGCGTGCTGCACACCGACTGCCCGCACTTCTACCGCTTCGGCAAGGAGGGCGAGAGCGAGGCGGATTTCGTCGACCGCATCGTCCAGTCGCTGCGCGACCTGATCGAGCGCGAGGGCGCCGACACCATCGCCGCCATGATCGCCGAGCCGGTGATGGGCGCCGGCGGCGTCGTCGTGCCGCCGAAAGGCTATTTCGAGGCGATCCAGGCGGTGCTCGACGAACACGACATCATGCTGATCGCCGACGAAGTCATCACCGGCTTCGGGCGCACTGGCAACTGGTGGGGAACCGAGACCTTCAACATGCGGCCGAAAACCCTTTCCGCCGCCAAGCAACTGACTTCCGCCTATGCCCCGCTTGGCGCGGTGATGGTGCCGGAGGATATCTACCAGGCCTATGTCGACTACACCGCCCAGCTCGGCACCTTCGGCCATGGCTTCACCTATGGCGGTCATCCGCTCGGCTGCGCGCTCGGCGTGAAGGCGATCGAGATCTACCAGAGGCGCGACATTGTCGGCCATGTGCGGCGGCTTGCACCGGTGTTCGAGGCGCGGATGAAACGGCTGGCCGAATTCGAACTCGTCGGCGAGGCCCGCTATTGCGGCCTTGTCGGCGGCGTCGAGCTCGTCGCCGACAAGACAACGCGGCGCGCCTTCAAGCCGGCTCAAGGCGTCGGGCCATTGACGGCAAAGCTGCTTGAGGAAAACGGCCTGATCCTGCGCGCCATGGGCGACACGATCGGCCTATGCCCGCCCATGGTCATCAGCGAAGGCGAGCTGAACGAATTGTTCGACCGCCTGGAAAAGGCCCTTCGGCAGGCGGAAGAACATGTGACCAAGGAGAAGCTGCGCGCCGCGTGACCTGAGCGACGCGCCGTACAGCATAAATCCAGACACTTCATGCAGTTCAGAAACCGATTCGTTTCCTGTCCGCATGTCGTTGTTTTGTTTGACTATCTGCCCTTGATCGCCGCCTGCGCCGCTGCCAGCCGCGCGATCGGTAAGCGGTAAGGCGAGCAGGACACGTAATCCAGGCCGACCTCTTCGCAGAAATGGATCGAGGCCGGATCGCCGCCATGCTCGCCGCAGATGCCGAGCTTGATGTCCGGCCGTGTCGCCCTGCCCTTTTCGGCCGCCATGCGGACGAGTTCGCCAACCCCCTCGATGTCGAGCGAGACGAACGGGTCCTGCTCGATGATGCCCTTCTGCCGGTAGACTTCGAGGAAGGAACTGGCGTCGTCGCGCGATATGCCGAAGGTCGTCTGGGTCAAGTCGTTGGTGCCGAAGGAGAAGAATTCCGCCGATTCGGCGATGACGTTTGCCCGAATGGCCGCGCGCGGCAGTTCGATCATCGTGCCCGAGAGATATTCGATCGTGACGCCGGTCTCCTTCATGACGCTGGAAGCCACGGCGTCGATGCGCGCCTTGACGAATTCCAGCTCCTTCACGATGCCGACCAGAGGCACCATGATTTCCGGCACCACCAGCTTGCCGCTCTTGCGGCCGGCCTCGACCGCCGCCTCGAAGATGGCGCGCGCCTGCATCTCGGCGATTTCGGGATAGGATACGGCCAGCCGGCAGCCGCGATGGCCGAGCATCGGGTTGAACTCGTGCAGCGCCTCGGTGCGCTGGCGAAGTTTATCGGCCGACACGTTCATCGCCGCCGCGACCTCGGCGATTTCCTCCTCGGTCTTCGGCAGGAACTCATGAAGCGGGGGGTCGAGCAGCCGGATCGTCACCGGCAGCCCGGCCATGATCTCGAACAGTTCGAGGAAGTCCGAGCGCTGCATCGGCAGAAGCTTGTCCAGCGCCATGCGCCGGTCCGCCTCGGTGTCGGCGAGGATCATCTCGCGCATGGCGACGATGCGGGCGCCGTCGAAGAACATATGCTCGGTGCGGCAAAGCCCGATGCCTTCGGCGCCGAAGGAGCGCGCCATGCGTGCATCGGCCGGCGTCTCGGCGTTGGTGCGCACCTTCATGCGGCGCACGGCATCTGCCCATTCCATAATGGCGGCGAAATCGCCCGACAGTTCCGGCCGCAGCATTTGCACCGCGCCTTTCAGCACCTGGCCGTTGCTGCCGTCGATGGTGATGACGTCGCCCTTGCGGAAGGTAGCGCCCATGGCGATCAGCGTGCCGGTCCGGTGATCGACGCGCAGCGAGCCGGCGCCGGAAACGCAGGGCTTGCCCATGCCGCGCGCCACAACGGCCGCATGGCTGGTCATGCCGCCGCGCGTGGTCAGGATGCCTTCGGCGGCGTGCATGCCGTGGATGTCCTCGGGGCTGGTCTCGACGCGCACGAGGATCGCCTTGCGGCCCTGCCCTTTCAAATCCTCGGCATCCTCAGAGGAAAAGACAATCTCGCCTGTGGCGGCACCCGGCGATGCCGGCAGGCCGATGCCGATGACGTTGCGCTCGGCCTTGGGATCGATGGTCGGATGCAGCAACTGGTCGAGCGAGGCCGGATCGATGCGGGCGACGGCTTCTTCCTTCGTAATAAGGCCCTCCGCGGCCATCTCCACGGCCATCTTGAGCGCCGCCTTGGCGGTGCGCTTGCCGGAGCGCGTCTGCAGCATCCACAGCTTGCCGCGCTCGATGGTGAATTCCAGGTCCTGCATGTCCCGGTAATGCTTTTCCAGCTTGTCCGAGATCGTGACGAAGGAAGCGAAGGCATCCGGCATCAGCTTCTGCATCGACGGCTTGTCTGAGCCGGCGGCGATGCGGGCCTTTTCGGTGATGTTCTTCGGCGTGCGGATGCCGGCGACGACGTCCTCGCCCTGGGCGTTGACGAGGAACTCGCCGTAGAGCGCCTTCTCGCCGGTCGAGGGATTGCGGGTAAAGGCGACGCCGGTGGCCGAGGTGTCACCCATATTGCCGAACACCATGGCCTGGACGTTGACGGCGGTGCCCCAGGCCTCCGGAATGTCGTGCAGGCGGCGGTAGGTGATGGCGCGGGCATTCATCCAGCTTGAGAACACCGCGCCGATGGCGCCCCAGAGCTGTTCGCGAGGGTCCTGCGGGAACGGCTTGCCGAGTTCCTCCTCGACTTTCGCCTTGTAGAGCGCGATGACCGCCTGCCATTCGGCTGCGCTGAGCTCGGTGTCGAGTTCATAGCCGAGCGTTGCCTTGCGGTCTTCGAGGATCTCCTCGAAGACCTCGTGATCCAGCCCCATGACGACATCGGAATACATCTGGATGAACCGACGGTAGCTGTCATAGGCGAAGCGGGGATCGCCCGAATCCTTGGCCAGCGCTTCGACCGTCTCGTCATTCAGGCCGAGATTGAGAACCGTGTCCATCATGCCGGGCATCGAGGCGCGGGCTCCGGAGCGTACGGAAACCAGGAGCAGTTTTTCCGGATCGCCGAAGCTGCGGCCGGTCAAATTACCGATATGGCCGAGCGCGGCATCGACATCGGCGGCCAGGGAGTCCGGATAGGCATTGCCATTGGCATAGTACCAGTTGCAGGCTTCCGTGGTGATGGTGAAGCCGGGCGGGACCGGCAAGCCGAGGCTGCACATCTCGGCGAGGTTGGCGCCCTTGCCGCCGAGCAGGTTCTTGTCGCCGGCACGTCCCTCTGCCGCGCCATCTCCGAAGGTATAAACCCACTTGGTCATGTTCGCTCCATTGCCAAAGGGCGGGCTTCGGTCCGCCGGGCCGAGCGATAGAATGCTGCGCTGCGAAAGGCAAGGCGTGGACCGGATGGCCGAAGCGTACAATCGATTAGAGCGCCAAGTGGTCTCAGGCAAACATCGAGGCGGAAGAAATTGTTGCGCCGAGTCGTGCATCGATATAGAACAAATGCGGAACGCGAAGGTGTGACATGAAACAGACGGGCAAGCTCGATTTCTTCGAAATGCCGGCCACCCACGGCAGGCTGGATAGCGTGAAGGCGTTCTACAGTGCCGCCTTCGCCTGGTCCTTCACCGATTACGGGCCGACCTATTCCGGCTTTGACGAAGGATTGGAGGGCGGCTTCCAGGCCGATGCGGCGGAAGCCAGCGACAAGCCGCTGCCGGTCCTCTATTCGGACGATCTGGAAGCCACCCTTGCAGCGGTGGAAGGCGCCGGCGGAAAAATCGCCAAGCCGATCTTCTCGTTTCCAGGCGGCAGGCGGTTCCATTTCCTCGATCCGGCCGGCAATGAATTGGCGGTTTGGGGAGAGTGAGCGATAAATTCCTGTAACAACCTGAAAAACAACTATTTTCAGATTCGTGCATATCGCACTAAGTCGTTGATATCACCGCATATCAGTGATCTTTCCCGCGGCCAAAACCGGGTTGCTGATCTGGTTTGACGAGGTTTACAACCCTCCGTTTTCGAGCTAGGTCCCCTGTGAAATCGACCAGCGTTCTCCTGCACTCCTTCTGAGTGAGCTCGGAAAGGGCATGCCCATTCAAGATTTGCCGAACCGTGCCTGGGCCACCAGTGAGCAGCTTGCTGCCTATGTCCGGCTTCATGCCTTGCAGATGACGCATCTCGGCCGGAGTTCGCATGTAGGCTCCGCGTTCTCCATCGCGGACATCCTGGCGGTGCTCTATGCGGATGTACTCGATGTCTCTTCAGACGACCCGAAACGGCAGAATCGCGACCGTTTCATTCTGAGCAAGGGTCATAGTGGCGCGGCGCTCTATGCGACCTTGGCCGAATGCGGTTTCATGGCCGTCGATTATCTCAAGAACCACTACCAGAATGGTTCGGTTCTCTCCGGGCACATATCTCACAAGGGTGTTCCCGGCGTCGAACTGTCAACCGGTTCGCTCGGACACGGATTGTCCGTAGGGGCGGGCATGGCGCTGTCCGCCAAACTTAAAGGCGAAAAGCACAGGGTTTTCGTGTTGATGAGCGATGGCGAATGCGACGAGGGTTCCGTGTGGGAGGCTCTGCTTCTCGCAAGCCACCGCCGGCTCGACAACCTCGTGGCGGTCATCGACTACAACAAGCTTCAGTCACTCGCCAGCGTCCAGGACACGCTGGCGCTTGAGCCCTTCAACGCCAAGCTTACCGCCTTCGGCTGGACCGTCCACGAAGTCGATGGCCACGATCATTCTTCGCTGCGGGAAGCGTTCAGTCTGGAGAGTAAAGTGGCAGGCAAACCAACCGTTGTCCTGGCCCACACCACGAAGGGCAAGGGTGTGAGCTTCATGGAAAACAAGGTTCTTTGGCATTATCGCACAGCGCAAGGCGAAGAATATGAAAATGCCGTTGCGGAATTGAAGGCGAAGATCCCAGCCTCATGAGAGACAGTTTCGTCAACACGGTCATCGATCTGATGCGGCACGACGACAAGGTCGCGCTGATCACGGCGGATTTGGGCTTCGGCATTTTCAACAAGATCGTCGAAGAGTTTCCCGGCCGGTTCATCAATGTCGGCGTCGCCGAACAGAGCATGATCGGCACGGCCACCGGCATGGGCCTCGAAGGTTGGACAGTGTTCGCCTACTCGATCGGCAATTTCTCCACGCTGCGCTGCCTCGAACAGATTAGAAACGACGCCGCCTATCATGAGGTCAACGTGAACGTGGTCGCCTCGGGCGGCGGGTTCACCTATGGCGCGCTCGGCATGTCGCATCATGCGACTGAAGATTTATCGATCCTGCGTGCGCTTCCCGGTGTTACGGTGGTCGCGCCCTGCGATGCCTACGAGTCAGCTGAAGCGACGCGGGCGTTGGCGGCAAGACCAGGCGTTGGTTACCTGCGCATCGAAAAGGATGTGCCTATCGCGACGAAAGACGCTGGCGCCTTCACCATCGGTAGTGCCAGACGCCTGCGCCAGGGCCGCGACGTTTGTCTTATCGGATCGGGCGGAATCGTTTCAGAGGCCATGAAGGCTGCGGATCGGCTGGCCGATGAGGGCGTCTCATGCTCGGTCGTCAGCATGCATACGCTGAGCCCGCTTGACGAGGCGCTTGTCCTTCAGGTTGCCGGAGAGCACCGCGCGATTGTCACCGTGGAAGAAAACACCATCCACGGCGGCCTCGGTGGCGCGGTGGCGGAAATCCTCGCGGAATCGTCCGCCAGGGTATCGTTCAAACGCGTGGGTCTGCCCGGTGTGTATTCCTCGATCGTCGGGGATCAGGATTATCTTCGACAAAAATACGGCGTCGATTCCGAGGCAATATATGCGGCCACGAAGCTCCTGCTGAGCTAAGACGCCTGCAAACCCACCCGTTCAAGGCACGGATGCTGATTCGACGACCGCAGACGCGTCAGTGCGTGGGGCATCCTTACCCTTGAACTGGCGCGTCAGCCGCGACGCAAATTCCATCATCGGCCTTTCCACGTAACGGAAAGTGAATTGAGAAAAGAGGAGGGTCAGCGGGAGCCCGACAGCGCCTGCCGCCAGCCATATCCATAGGTTCGTCGTGCCCACATAGCTGCCAAAGATATAGAACCAGCACCAAAGCAGGGGGTAATGCCACAAAAACGTTCCGTAGCTGATATCGCCCAGCCAGCGCAGCGCGGGCGAGTTGATGAAGCGATGGAACGGACCCCGGTCGAGTATGGCCCAGACGACAAGGCAGGCGCAGCAGGTCGATACCAGGAAGGTCAGGTCATATTGAAAAATCTGTACTCTAATCAGAATTCCCAATCCAACGATTCCGGCGACCAGAAACGGAAGTGCGCTGGTATTCTTGAAATCGGGGGTATTCGCAATAAATCCCAAAAATATTCCAGGTATGAACATCGGCATGAGCTGCTTGTAGGATGGCCATATTATCCACCATCCCGTCTTCACGATTAATATAGATAAAATAATAAACAGGCATCCGTAGATAAGCGCCTTCAAGAGAGGTCTCGATCCCGCTAAAACGATAAATGGAATAAGGATGTAACCGACAATTTCAATTTTGAGCGTCCACCCTGGTGGATTAAAAGTCGTCAAGAATAGTAATATATTGTCAATCCAAATCGAAAACGTGAAGTTTGCATAATTTTTCCACTGCGTTTCGATTCCCAGGATCGCCCTCAGTGCGTACATTTCAACGAATGCAAATGACACGACTACGATCAGCAGCGGAAATATTCTGAATATCCGCCGGACGAAATACGATAGAATTATAATTCCGTCCCCTCCGCCTTTTGCGTTGCGGATAGACAGGGTCAGGACCATTCCCGAGAGAACGAAGAAAATCGTGACCGCCAGTTCCGAGCCGGTGGAAAGAGCAGCGTGCGCCGACTTGAAGGATGGATATGGCAAATTCGCCATGGATATCCAATGCCACAACGCGACGGTCGCGGCAGCGATTCCGCGTACCGCATCCAGTTCAGGTATCCCGCGCCGCCGGTCAGGTGAAATCATCTTTTCTCAGTACAGATGCCAATTGAAGGGGGAACTATGAACCGAGGCTTTGGGAAAGGTCCGCGACTTCTTCGTCGGTAAGTGTCCAGTTGAGAACGCCGGCGTTTTCGATCATCTGTTCCGGCGACTTAGCCCCAACCACCGCGATGTCGATCAATCCACTATCGAGAACCCAACGAACGGCCACTTCAGCGATCTTTTTCTCACGCTTGCGGGCGACATCTTCCAATCTCGCCAGAATCCGAGCATTGGCTTCCCATTGGCCGGGATCGAATTGCGCCAGTCTATTGCGGCGATCGTTGCTCTCGAACCTGGAGCTTTTGGCGTATTTTCCGGTCAACAGCCCTTGGGCGAGCGGACCATAGGCAACACAGGCAAGACCGGCTTCCCTGGCTGCCTTGAAAGCTGTTTCTGCGCCATCCTGACGAAGCAGGCTGTACGGTCCTTCAAGCGCGGAAATATTGCGGCTACTTGCAGCGCTCACGGTATTCGCATCGAAATTGGATAGACCGAAGTTCAGGATTTTGCCTGATTGCCGCGCGTCTTCAAGAGCAGCGAGCGTGTCGTCAATTGGAGTGGCCTGGTCGGGCCAGTGGACCAGATAGAGTGGAATGGCGTCAATTCGCAGACGCTTAAGGCTGCCTTCCAGCGCCTTCGCCAGGTATGAAGGCGATGAGTCTTTGAACGTTCTTGCCCTTCCCCCTGCCGATTCGTTCTCCCACCTGACGCCGAATTTGGTGATTATGAAGGCATCTTTTCGACGCACGCCCAAGGCGGCCGAGAGTTCTTCTTCGCTCCGACCCAAGCCATAGACATCAGCGGTGTCAAATACGGTCACGCCAACATCAAGCGCCGCCGCTACAGCTCGCCTGACCAGCGAGAGGTCGATAACGCCCCAGTCCGTTCCCCCCAAAGGTTCACAGCCCATAGCGATGCGGCTTATCGGTAAACCGTTCCAGTTGAACGGCTTCATTTCAACGTAGTCTCGCAACGCGCAGGAGAGTTTGGGCAATCAGCTGCAAATCGAGCAGAAAACCTCTCTCCCTTACATATTTGATCCGCAGCTTATTTTTGGCCGCCAGCACCTTCGTCTCAAATTCCCGGTCCGGATCTTCGTCCCCTATAAGCTCATTCAGGTTCGAAAACTGGATGGAAGAAAAATCCGTAATTCCTGGCCTCACCGCCAATATGAGCTTCTCGTCGCCGGTGTATTGCTCGGTATATCTGAGCAGTTCCGGTCTTGGGCCAACGACACTCATGTCGCCGAGCAGCACATTGAAAAGTTGGGGTAATTCATCAAGCTTGAACTTGCGCAAGATTTTCCCAACCGGTGTCACTCGCGGGTCATCCCGACTGGTGGTGCCAGCACCACGATCCGATCCGACATACATCGATCGAAATTTCATAATCTGGAACGGAACGCCCAAGCGACCCGCTCGTGTGCCTCGGTAAAGGATCGGACCAGGGGAAGACAGTTTGACCGCGACCGCAATTGTCAACAGTACGGGCGAGAGCAACACGATCCCAACGACCGCGGCGCTGATATCGAACAGCCGCTTTATTATCTCGTATCCTCTGTTTGGATGAAATTCCGTCACTTCGGCAAGCGCGGTCAAAGCGAGGGCTTTTCGAACCAAACGCCGCCTCGACCATCTTCAAACAGCGGCGCCTTTATGTTTCGTTCGGCAAAGAATTCGTCAACGGCTTTGCGTGAGCCAAAGCACGTCGCGTAATCATCAATGATCACATAGCCACCGGGAGAAACGTTGTCGTAGAAATTCTCCAGAGGCACCTTCGTGGACTCATACCAGTCACCATCCAGCCGCAGTACGGCGATCTGGCCCACGACATCGCGCTTGACCGGGACGGTATCCTGGAACCAGCCTTTGACCAGCGTCACTTCGTCCTTCGGGAACTTAAGAGTATCGAACATAAGCTCGCCCACCTGTTCGATCGTGCCCAGGCAGGCCCCCTTAGGAAGCGGCCTGATGAAATTCCCAACCTTTCCGCCCTCATAATCTTCGGCTGTTGGTTCGGGCAGGCCCTCATACGAATCAAAAAACCATTTCGGACGAACAGTCTTTCCCAGTTCGCGGCTGGTCAGCGCGATCATCGCCGCAGTTCCGCCCTCGGCAACACCACATTCGACCAGACTTCCAGGAATATTGTTCCGTTCCGCTTTCGCAGTCAGTTCGAAAGCATTTTCGAGAGCCTTCTTCCCCCCCATGCTGTACGGCAACAGCTTGCGGGTCAGCGACGTTCTTAGCTTGTCTTCACGGCTGCCCACGACATGCGCTGCCGCATAGCGCAACAGATAGCTCTGGCGCAGGGTCCATTTGTAACCGTTGTAAAGCGCATCATATGTGACGCGGTAGAGGCCGCTTGGCAAAGTTCGCTGCAGGAACGGGATCAAGATCCGGGCAAATCGCCCAACCAGCCCTGGGCGGTATTCAATCCTGTTGACGCCATCCAAAGTATGCTGTTCCGACATTGGTTTGTCCTCCAGGAGGTGGCGCTCGAGGCGCACTGAATCGGCATGAGCTCGAAGAGCTCGTCTCGGTTCGTTATTGGATCAGGCGGTCCCTTAGCAGAAGCTGGATAGCGTTTCCAGCGCTGCCAAGGTGGATCGCCTCGTCGCGGATATCCGCTATCCCGCAAGTGTGTCTTTTTTTTCGACGGCGGCAGAACCGGCGCGGACTCTTTCTTCTATGTGGTCGCAAAACGCCTCATAGACGATATCGGCATCGAAGTCTTTTTGAAACACGGCCCGCGCTCGGGCTCGTATTGGTTCACCCGGCTTCAGGTCAGCCAATCGGGTAAGCGCTTCGGCGATACCGTGGGGGGTCGAGGCGACTGTGTCGATAAAGCCCTGGTCACCGTACTCTTGCTGCATCACGCCATTGATCGTCGTAACGACCGAGAGGCCGCTCATGAGATATTCCCCAAACTTGTTGGGAAAACTGGCTTGGAAATCCGGAGTGTTATCGTAACAGAGTAGTCCATAGTGACTGTTGTCATACAAGAATTGCACCTCATCGCGAGGCACGAAACCAGCATAGATCATGTGCTCGCATGCTTGTTTGACGGAAAGAATTTGGTTTTGCAGATCGCCCCGTCCACAAATGACAACCTGAATCCGGTCGCGGACTTCTTTGGACAGCAGGGTCTGGGCTTGAACCAGTGCGCGTGTCGCCTGCTGATTGGTCAACGACCCCGCCCACGCGAATATTGTCTTGCCGGAATTCGGGTCGAATCCCCTGATCTTCCAAGCCGTCTCGATCTCCTGCCAGCGCGTCTGGTTACGGGAAATCGCCCTGGATGCGAGACGAAAGACCCTATCGTGGTCCGCTTGAGCATCCGTTCGACTACCCTTCGATTGCGCCCATTCGAGGCAACCCTGCGTAATCGCAGTCACGCTGTCGGCATGTGAAAGAGAATGTTTCACATCCCGCTCATAAGGATAAAGCAGCCACTTGGGTGCAAACCCGAACTTCTTCTCCAACCGGTCTGCGATCACGTCCGGCCAAAGATCGCGAACATCGACCATCAGCGGGACGCCGTGCCGATCAGCATAGTCACTTGAGGCCCTCACCAATTCCGGCGTGGGCATACTGGCGACAATTATATCCGGCACCGGCTCCTTGACCGCCGCTTCCCGAAAGCTGCGGCCAATCCGCCAATGATCGTAGAAGCGCATCAGGGAAATGTTGGACGAATAGCCCGGCGAATAGAGCAGAACGACTTTGGAATTTTCCGAGCCGGGTATCGGCACCTCATTTCCTGGAATGCGGTGGTACAGCTTGGTCGGGTGTTCGAACTGGCCCGTCCACCAGACGACTTCATGCCCACGCTCTACGAGGCGGCGCGCCAATTCACCCGAACGGAAAAGATGACTGCCGACTGAATCCGGCAAAAACGGAACGCTTTCGCCATACTTGACGATCCAGATACGCAAATCGATTTCCTATCAGCGAACAGGTGGGTGAGAAACGCCGAGCGCGGCGGATGACTTAATAGGCCACCTTGCCCCAATTGTGACAGCCTAGAGGATCGCAGCCGAACGCGACTGGCGACAGGTTTTGCAGGAATTGCATTCTGATCCCTAGATTCGAACGGCCGGACGGATAGCATCATCTGTCCGGCGAAGCCAGCTTGATCGGGTCGCACCCGTCGAAGGCTGCTGCGGTGCCGGAAACACAGCATCCATCCTTAATCTCGGCCGCTCTTTGTCCACACTATCGGGCGCGAGCCTATCCTTGCCGGTTAACCGCCGCAAAAGGACAGCCCATGGAAAACACGCCCAACCTCTCCCTCCCCTACCTGATGCCGAGCCAGGCGCAGAAGCACGTGACGCACAATGAAGCGCTGGACCTGCTCGACGCGCTGGTGCAGATCGCCGTGCTGGACAAGGATATCGCAACCCCGCCAGCCACCCCCGGCGATGGCGACCGCTATATCGTCGCGGCGACACCGACCGGCGACTGGGTAGGTCAGGCTGGCAACATTGCGGTTTTTCGCGACGGCGGCTGGAGCTTTCTGCAACCCCGTGCCGGCTGGCATTGTTTCCTCGCCGACGAAGTCGCTTTCGTGTGTTGGACAGGCTCGGCCTGGCAGCCGGTTTCCGAGACGATCGACGCCCTGCAGAACCTGACCTTGTTCGGCGTGGGCACGACCGCCGATTCAACCAACCCTTTTTCAGCAAAAATCAACAAGGCCCTGTGGACCGCATTGAGCGCGGCCGAGGGCGGCACGGGCGATCTTCGCTATACGCTCAACAAGGAAGCCTCCGCCAACATCCTGTCGATCCTGCTGCAATCCGGCTTCGGCGGCAGGGCGGAACTCGGCCTCCTCGGCAATGACGACCTGACATTGAAGGTTTCGGCCGATGGATCGACCTGGAATTCGGCCATGGTGGTGGACAGGGCGACTGGCAATGTGCAGGCCTCCGGTCTGGCGGCGACCGTGGATATCCAGACCTTTGCCGCGGGCGGTACCTGGACCAAGCCCGCCAATGCCAAGCTTGTTCAGGTCACCTGCATCGGCGGCGGGGGCGGTGGCGGCGGCGGGCCCAAGGTGGCGGCAGCGACCGCCGCTTCGGGTGGTGGCGGCGGTGGCGGCGGCTCCCGCCTCGAATGCACGTTCAACGCCAGCGCCCTGCCCGCCACTGTCGCGGTGTCCATCGGAGCCGGAGGCGCGGGCGGCGCAGGCGCCACCTCGACCGGCGACGGCGGCAACGGATCGGGGCCTGGTGGCGACACCATCTTCGGCGCCTCGCTGGCCACGGCCTATGTCGCAGCGCGCGGCGGCGGCGCGGGCGGCGGCGGCGGCGCCGGCCGCGCCAGCGGCGGCGGCGGCGGCGCGGGACGCAACCAGGCAGGAGGCAACGCCAATGGCGTAACCGCCGGCGCGGCCGGCATGGGCGGCGGCATGGCCGGCGCCACCGGCGGCAGCAACGGCCTCTACCAGGTGAACGATTTCGGCGGCGGCGGCGGCGCGTCCTCGCATCAGGTGACCGGCGCGGGCGGCGGCGGCGGTGCCGGGCTGGCCGGCCCGGGCGGTGGCGCCGGAGGCGGATTCTCGACGGCCAACACGGCCCTTGCCGGTGCCGGCGTGCTGACGCCATTCACGACGGGAGTCGCCGGCTCCACCGGTATCGGCGGCGCGGCGCCAGGCGGCGCCGGAAGCAATGGCGGCGGCGGTGCATCCTCAACTTCCGGCGACGGCGGCACTGGCGGCAACGGCATTCTGCCCGGTCAGGGCGGTGGGGGCGGCGGCGCTTCGCAAGCGGGCAATGGCGGCGCTGGCGGCGCCGGGGCGTCAGGTCAGGTGACGGTCGTCACCTATTTCTGAACTGGCACCCCGAAGCCATCCAAACGATGCCGAACGATTTCCCGGCCGGCCGCATCAGCCAGCGACGAGACGCAGCGTCTCGCCGCTGCGCTCATAGCGTTCCCCGCTGCGCGGGCAGACCAGCGTTTCGTCGAGGATTTCGCCGGCCTTCGATACCCAGCCGATGCGCCGCGCCGGAACGCCGGCCATCAGGGCAAAGGCAGGCACGGTCCTGGTGACGACCGCGCCAGCGGCGATCAGGCAGTATTCGCCGAGCTCATTGCCGCAGACGATCGTCGCATTGGCGCCGATCGTCGCGCCGCGGCGCACGCGCGTCGGTCGAAACTCATCCTTGCGTTCCACTTCGGCGCGGGGATTGAGCACGTTGGTGAAAACGCAGGATGGGCCGCAGAACACGCCATCCTCAAGCTCGACGCCTTTGTAGAGCGCGACGTTGTTCTGGATCTTGCAATTGTTGCCGACCGTGACATCGGGTCCGATCATGACGTTCTGGCCGATCGAGCAATTCTCGCCGACCCTGGTGCCGGGAAGAATATGCGCGAAATGCCAGACCTTGGTGCCATCGCCCAGCACCGCGCCGTCATCGACATAGGAGCTTTCGTGGACAAATGCTTTCTTGCTCATAGGCGTGCTCCTAGCGTGCCGGTTGCTGCAATTCCAGATTGGCGCGCAGCGCCTTTTCCGCCTTGTCCAGCACCCGCAGCACGGCAAGGCCCTCCTTGCCGTCGGTGCGCGGCGTGTTGCCGGTTTCGATGCATTCGGCGAAATGCCTGCACTCGTCCTTCAAAGGTTCGGATTTCTCGACCGCGATGCGCTCGGCATCGGCTTTTGCCGGATTCGGGACCGCACCGGACCGGTCGATCGTGTGGCGGTAAAGCAGCAGCTTGTCTTCCCAGGCCGGGGCGCTGTCCTCGAACACGGCCATGGCCTTTTCGCCGATGACGACCAGACGCTGCTCCTTGAACGGGTGCATCCAGGAGGCCTGGACATGGCCGCTGCCACCGCCGGGGAAATGCATCTGCACCGTCACCATGTCGGCAATGCCGGGCAGGAAAGAGACGTTGCCCTGTGCGGAAACGCTGGCCGGCTCGGCGCCGTAGAGACCGAGGATCATGGAAATATCGTGCGGCGCGAACGACCACAGGACGTTTTCCTCGTTGCGGAATTTGCCCAGTGACAGCCGGTTCGAATAGACGTAGAGCAGCCTGCCGAGATCGCCGGCTTCCACCATCCGCCGCAGCTTCACGTAGCCGGGGTGGTATTGCAGCAGGTGGCCGACCATCAGCACCCTGCCCGTGCGTTCGGCCAGCGCGCAGAGCGCCTCCGCCTCGGTTACATCCAGTGCCACCGGCTTTTCCACATAGACGTGCTTTCCGGCCTCCATGGCCGCCTTCGCCTGGGCGAAATGCAGGCCGGCCGGCGATGCGATGGACACGGCATCGATTGATGGATCGGCCAGAACGTCCTCGAAGGAAGCGGCGCGCACGCCATATGCTTTGGCCGCCGCCTCGGTAACGGCCGGGACCGGATCGACAAGCGCCGCTAGATGGCCGAGCTCATGGAAATTGCGGGCAAGGTTCTTGCCCCAGTAGCCGTGCCCGACATGCGCAATGGAAACCATGAAACTGCCTTTTTTGATTCCGGGAAACGATGCTGGCGATACCGAACGGTCGTCTGCCTGTCTACCGCAAGAGCGGTGTGATTGGCGAAACGCGAGGGATCAACCCTTTGCCGAAATTTCTTCGTAGAGTGCCAGAAGCTTCTTTTCCTCGGCCTTCCAATTGTATTTCTCGGTTATGGCGCGGCGGCCGTTCTCGCCCATTCGCCTCGCGATCTCAGGATTGTTCACAAAATGATCGATAGCCTCAGCAATCGCTGAAGGGTTCAGCGGATCGACGCACAGGCCGCAGTCATCGCCTTTGACGATGTCGCGCCAAAGCGGGAAATTGGAGGCGATGACCGGCAACCCGGCCGACATGTATTCGAACATCTTTATCGGGCGAGATTCGATATGATTTGGTGTGGCCAGCAGGGTGCAGAGACCCGCCACCGACTGGTCTAGGACCTGACGAATTTCGGCCCGCGACAAGAAACCCAGTTCATTTATTTTCGTCCAGCCGGGGTATTCCTCGACTTCAGATTTCAGGCGCCCCTCAGAAAAGCTGCCAACCAGATTGAGCCTCGCCGGGCTGTTGGACAATTCCATCGCCCGTACAATTTCTTTTATCCCACGAGCAGCCGAAATACCGCCCACATAACAGACCTCGCTTTTCTTCTCGCGCCACGAGGTGGAAGCTTCCAGTTCTCCTTCGAGCGGGTAGTTGTTGATATCCACGGTCCTGATTCCGAAAGCTGCAAACTTTTCCTTGATGACAGGGGTCGCTGCGACCACCGCATCAAGTCTGCGGCAGGCGAAACGCTCAAAAATAGCCGCCGATGTGGAAATTGGCCGCCGGACGATCGGAGGCAGATAAGTCTTCGCCATGATCTGCTGCGGCAGATCCTCATGCGCATCAAAAATTACATGCTTGCTTCGCCGTTTGAGTGACAACGCCGCGGGCAGCAGTTCGGGGTCGTGCAGGTGATAGATGTCCGCATCGAGTTCGACAGCGCGGCGAAGCACCTGGCGCGTTACGCCGGTCATCCTATCGAGTCGCCCTTTTGGCTTGCCGACGTCGAGGATCGAAACGTCTTCCCGCTCCGCGTCGCCAAGTCCATCTGCGACGATCAACGACACCTGATAACCAGCCGAGGCAAGACTACGTGCCTGTTTCAGAAAAATCCGCGTATCGAACCGCTGATGGGCGGATGTGAGGTGAGCGATTTTTGTCATAACGGGCCCATTCAGCGACGGATCGAATTGTCGACATGGAAGCCGTCCGCAAATCCTCCGGCTCTGCTGTTGTTGCTGGCGTGCCTCCGTCTCGGCTCAATCAAGCTGAGCAGCAAGAGAGATACGATCATTCCATGAGTCAGAAAAAGAGTGATAAAATCCGTTGACGAAAACATGGTGACTGCGGGGGCAGTCATAATGGCGGCGACGAGTGGAAGGCCAATCGTTCGGGACTGGGCGTTGATGTATGCGACGACGAGGCCCACGCCGATCGCGTAAAGAAGAGTTCCCCAGATCCCGGCCTGCGCGAAACCGCTGCCGATATAACCGGTGTTTGCGCCCGCCTCTAGAGAGCCCAGAAAAGCCTCTCCTATTACATATGGAGCGGTCACCGCATATGGCTGCGATATCAACCCAAGGGATAGCCTGGAAGAGGACCAAAAAAACCAGGGATTTTCAGAAAAGAACTCGATATAATTATAGTCCAACAAAGATGGAACCATAATAGATCTTCTAACGAGAAAATTTGAATACAGCCCAAATAACCCGTTTGTCGAATTTTCAGATATCATATATACATCGAAAAAAGAAACGCATATCAATCCAATTATTAAAGCCAATATATACGAATAGCTCATACTTTTCTTCAAAGCAAAATAAATGAATACCGCCATCAATGGATAAAAGATCGCTCCCTTGTGCGTGGTGAACCCGAAAACCAAAATGCCGGTCATTGAAAACACAATGGCCGCTGTGTACTTCCGGTAAAACAGAGCTGCGGCTACGGCGAAAGGTATCACCGCTTTCGATATTATCGGGGTCAAATAGTTGAATATAGACGGAAGGTTGGCGGAAACCTCGTCTCTTAAGTTATAGACTTCATTTATGTCTAAATTGAAATTTTTGATTCCGCCGAAAGGCAAGAAAGAAAATAAAAATATCAATATAAATACCGAAGTTAAGTAAAGTAGTTTCTTTGAAGAGATGCTTCCTGCAGTAATTCTCTTCATAGGGAGCGCACTGACCAAGAACACCATCGCTAATGCGACCCAGCCGACCATGGCAAGACCAAATCTCATACCGCCCAATGCATACAATACGAGTGAGGGGATCAGATTAATCGTCATAGTCAGATTGAGTAGATATGACCTTGCATCGAACACCCTCGGGGATATGAAAACGAAAAAAACTATTACAAGAAAAGAGGAATAGAAATTCAAATAGTTCACTTCCCATTCAAATCCAATGTAACTCCAGTATATTACAATATATGTCGAGTAAGAAAAACAAAGAAAAAGAAAATAAATAATATACAATAGGAGTCTATATAAAATAGATTCCTTATTTTGACTAATTCCATAATCTTCTATATCTTTAATCATTTCTCTTTTTGGTTTTATCGGACGATATCAGATACGGTCCGGCTTTACTCAATCACAAGGAAGCCGGAGTGTACTCGAAGCGACCGTCTCCTTTATCGATCAAGCGATAGCCAATTGGTGCCACCGACAGTAGTTGACCCAACGCCATAACTGCCATGAAAAACTCATCTCACCGGAAACCATCTTATCAAAGACGGCCAGCAGGTTCGTTCTGTTTATAAAGGAGATATTGCCACACCCCTCCAGCCAGCCTCTCAGGTTCGGAGCGGCATTCATCAGCCAATCGCGCTCCGGTGTGGCAAATCCGATTTTATCCCTGCGGTCGAGAATTTGATCGGGAACAAGGCCTCGCATGGCCGCTCTGAACACATGTTTCGTCTCGCCCGCGTCCGAAATAAGATATTCTTCCGGCAGCGTCAGCAGCAGTTCCGCCATCGGCAACGTCAAGAAGGGCACTCGGCTCTCAATCGAGAATGCCATAGCGTTTCGGTCGCCGTGGCGAAGCAAATGAGGAAGCCCCCGGGTTTGCAGGCTGTATGCAAGTTGTTCCATCACGCGCCTGCCTTTGGCCCCGGTCTGCAGTGCAGGTCTGGATTCGCGGAATTTCACTCCGTTGTCGCGCAGGAAATCAACGGCCAGCCAGGCGGGCTGGAAATCGCGTCCAAGTCCCTTGCGGCCATAGGCGTAAAGTCCATCGGGAAGAACGGTTCTTCCCAGGTACGCCCACGCCCTTCCATATGATCTGCCAGGCCATTCTCCCCAACTGCGCGCAAACCCATGCAGTGCGCCGAGACGGCCATTCTCGACAAGGCTCAGCATTCGCTGCCCCGGATAGCCGTGATACCCTGCTAAAAGTTCATCGGCGCCCTGTCCGTCCAGGGTCACGGTGATGCCGCAGTCGCGAGCGAGCCGAAAGACGCAATACTGCGCATAGATGCTGGTGCTGCCGAAGGGCTCCCCTTGCGCAGCTATGATGACGTCCAAATCACGCACCAGATCAGCCCCGCTCGCTTTCACCTTATGCGGCGTTGCATTTATCGTATTGTTGACCAGATCGACCCAGTGCTCCTCGGAGACATCGCTGCCTTGCGCAATATAGCTGAAGGTGTGAATGGGCTTGTCCGGCTCGATCTTGCGCATAGCGCAAACCACCGCCGAGGAGTCGATGCCACCCGATAGCGCCGCACCCAAAGGGACGTCGCTGCGCAGATGGAGTTTGATGTTATGCAGAAACTGTTCCCGTACCGCATCCACCGCATCGGCATAGGATAATCGGGACGTCTGTTCGATTGAAGGCTTCCACCACGATACAGGCGCGGCTTCTTGCTTCGAAGACAGGTCGATATCAAGAAACGATCCCGGCAACAGATGTTTCACGCCTTCAATAAACGTGCGTTCCTGACTGTCATAGTCTCCGTGGACGAGGTAGTCGTAGCTCCGCTGCAGATCCGGACGGGGCAACTCCCGCCGCAGGGACCGCATCGCCGACTGTTCCGAGGCAAACAGGAACCCTTCGTCGTTCTGGGCGTAAAAAAACGGCTTGATGCCGAAAGCATCGCGCGCACAAAAGAGCCGTTCGTTCCGGCGGTCGTGAACGACGAAAGCAAACATTCCCTCCAGTTTGGTCAGGCATTCCTTGTGCCAATGGGCCCAGGAGGCCAGAAGAACTTCCGTGTCCGACTCTGAACGGAACACGTGCCCAAGCGCGCGAAGTTCATCCCGCAATTCGCGATAATTGTAGATTTCACCGTTGAAGACGATCGCCAAGGACCCATCGTCGCTGACCATGGGCTGATGGCCGCCGGAACTGAGATCGATTACCGAAAGCCTGGTCTGGCCGATCGCAACCGTATAGTTGGGTTTCGACTGCAGTTCGGTGCCGTGGTCATTGGGGCCACGATGACGCATGCAGCGCAGGGCCGCATCGAGGCGTTGCTCGATATCGTTTGCCGATACCCTCCAGATGCCGCCGGCAATTCCGCACATGACGTTTCCTCAAATTGCCTTGTCTGGAGTCAACGCACCGTGCGTCCGAACGTGCAGAATCACCAGCGCAGTGGCGCAGGCATATCCGACACCGTTGGCCACGGCATAGCCCATGACCGCAACGTAGGCATCTCCTAAATAATATCCGTAAGAGATCGCCAGAACTTTTATCACAAGAAGAATAGCGTGTATGAATAAATTCTTCTTCTGCCCTTCTGAAGCCAGAAGCAGAACAGATATGGAGGAATAAACGACTTGTACGGCAAATCCCAAGACCAATATACTTGAAAAAATGCCCGCCTGCCGCCATGCTTCGCCAAAAATCAGTGAAAATAGTGAAGCGCCAAAGAAAAACACTATCAAAGCAGGCAAGATTAATGTCGCAGAAAGGCCTGCGACGGTAACGGTCACCATTCGATTTATCGTTCCGTCGAGGAGGGCCTGGCGGCTTCTGGCGTAGAGGACCTGGCCGATCGCCTGTCCTAGCAAACCCGCCGGTGCTCCAAGCACGCGATCTGCAATCGAATAAAAACCCGCAACGACCGGCCCGAACATGGCGGCAAGAAGAAGATTCGGAAATTGGGTGCTGACTGTGTCCAGGACCGATGCCGCGACGTCGAATTTGGGGAAGCGATCATAACGGCGAGCAAGAACCCGGACGCGGCGCCGATTTATGGCCCTGCGCAGATCGGCTGACCGGTCGAGACTGCCTCGAGCCAAACGAAACAGGCCGGCCGAGAATCCGAAAAACTGACCTATGATAAGTCCGACGGCGCCTAGCCCTGCCACGCCCCCGGCAATCTGGAGCACAGCGTTCGCCAAGGACTGAAGAATCCGCGTGTGGGCAACCGCCTTGAAATCGTGCTGGCGAACGGCCCACATCCTAAAGACCTTGTATGAACCGGCCCCGAACAGAACAAATGGAAGCAGCCAGAGAACCGACGCCAATTGCGGCACGTTCACAAGTTGACTTAGGTCCCGCCCCCAGAAGAACAGGATGACAGCCGCCAGCACACAGGTGATGCCGTTCAAGATCAATGAAAGAGCGACAAGGAGCCTGCCGTTCCTTCCGGAGCGAGGCAGAGGTATGGCAAATTCATAACGCAGACTGGACGCGACGAGACACGAAGACATCAGCGCGTTGAAGGCAGCAAAAATTCCAACGTCATGAGGCGTGTAGAGCCGGGTGACGAAAGGGGTGGCGGCCAATAGAATGATCTGGCCGACGACATTTGCGGAAGCCAGCGTGAGGATAGACCTCAAGAACACGCTTCGGTACAGGCTTTCCCATCTTGCGACGACCATGCTCAGAAATCCTGCAGCAGTGTTGTCGCTTGATCTACGCGAACCGATCCGATCATCGAAACTCAGTCGCGGCTTCGCGAGAACGAGCCAGATTCAGGCCGAAATGTCTTGCCACGATCG
This sequence comes from Mesorhizobium sp. BE184, assembly GCF_031457045.1. NCBI lineage: Bacteria > Pseudomonadati > Pseudomonadota > Alphaproteobacteria > Hyphomicrobiales > Phyllobacteriaceae > Mesorhizobium > Mesorhizobium sp. BE184. The sequence goes on along the minus strand of NZ_JAVDVU010000001.1, from coordinate 339,862 downwards.
ACCACGATCTACGCTCGGATGACGTTCTCATGCGCTTCCCGGAACTTGCCCCTTGTATCCACTATCAGCCTGGAGTGCTCCAGAATTGTGTCGTAAGGCAGGTTCGTGTGGTCGGTGAGCAGGACGACGCAGTCGTAGGACCGCAGCACCTCCGGCGTCGGCTCGACTGACTTCAGTTTGAAATTGTGCTCGCGCATCTTCGGGAACACGGGAACGTTGGGGTCGCAATATTCAACGTGCGCGCCCTGGTCCCGCAGGATTTCCATCACTTCGACCGAAGGCGATTCGCGCATGTCATCGACATCGCGCTTGTAGGCGATGCCCAGCGCCAGGATGCGGCTGCCTTTCAGCGAACGCTCGCGGTCGTTGAGCGCGGCGGTGATCTTGCCGACCACCCATAACGGCATGTCGCGGTTCACCTCGCCGGCGAGCTCGATGAAATGCGTATTGAGGCCGTATTCGCGCGCCTTCCAGGTCAAATAGAACGGGTCGATCGGAATGCAGTGGCCGCCAATGCCGGGGCCGGGATAATAGGGCGTGAAGCCGAACGGCTTGGTCGCGGCCGCGTCCAGCACCTCGAAAATGTCGATGCCCATCTTGTCGGCGATGATCTTCATCTCGTTGACGAGGCCGATGTTCACCGAACGCTGGATGTTTTCCAGCAGCTTGGTCAGTTCCGCCGCGCGGGTGGAGCTGACGGGCACCAGCCGGTCGATCACCTGGCCGTAAAGGCCGAGGGCGACTTCCAGACAGGCGGGCGTATGGCCGCCGCACACTTTCGGGATCGTGCGGGTGGTGAAGTTGGGGTTGCCGGGGTCTTCGCGCTCAGGCGAATAGACCAGGAAGAAATCCTTGCCCGCCTCGAAGCCACGCTTGGCGATGCGGGGCAGAAGCTCTTCCTCGGTGGTGCCGGGATAGGTGGTGCTTTCCAGCGACAGGACCTGCCCCGCTCTGAGATGCGGCAGCAGCGTGTCCACGGTATTGGTGACATAGCTCAGATCCGGCTCGCGGTGCTTGTTCAGCGGCGTCGGAACGCAGAGAATCAGCGCGTCGACATCGGATGCCTGGGCGAAATCGGTGGTGGCGGAGAAACCGTTGGCGTTCGCCTCGGCAATCCGCGCTGCGTCGATGTGCTCGATATAGCTGCGGCCCTGGGCGAGAGCCTCGATCTTCGAGTCGTCGATGTCGAAGCCGACCACCTTATAGCCAACTTCGCTGAAACGCAGGACCAGCGGCAGGCCGACATAACCCAGCCCAACCACGCCAATCACGGCCTCCCTGGCGGCAAACTGGCCGAGGATACGCGTCTTCAAATCGATATCAGCATTCACGCTGCAGCCTCCAGAAGAGTTAGCATTCAATCAACAAGGTGCGGTCTGCTTAAAAGTCGAATATGTCTATCCGACGACTATAGAGCAGCGGCGGCGCGGCGGCGTGTGAACATGTGGATAAGGCCGGCCACACCACCCAGAAGCGCTCCGGCCGCCGCAGCCAGCAGGAGAAGCAGAATCTCGAAGCGCGTTATCCAGGCTCCGGCGATCTGCTGCGGCTCGGCCGCAGCCCTGAAAAGATTCATATAGGTCCCGAGCGTCGTGCTGCTGAGATCGGCATAGATTCGATTTGCCGATTCCGTATAGCTTTTCAATTGCGAGAGCAGGACGGGCATTGTCACCGTATTCGCAGATCCGACATCGCGAAGATAGAAGTCGACACCGACATTCGTGCTGCCGCCGGGGAAGTCGCCCACCGCGACACTGTGGATGTCCTGGGCCAGACGCAGTCGGAGAGCAATGCGCTCGGTGACAGCAGCATAGTTCTTAAGCTTGGCCATGATTCCGGGAATATCGGTGTCGATCTTCTTCACGAAAGTCTGGTACTGGCCGGCTTCTTCAGGCGCCGGACTCGCGTCGGATTTTGAAAAGACGTTGATATATTCGACAATCCTGCCGATCTCCTCATCAAGGTCCGCGCTTTCCTGCTGCAGATCCACCATTTGTTTCAGCAGTTCCTGCCGGAACTTGGCATCGCCGCCCTGCTGAGAAAGCGCAATGATGCGATCGAGGAAGGCATCGCCGAACTGCGGGATGACCGTCGAATTGCCGCCCGGAAATTCCGCCCCGCCACCTTGGGCCGACGGGGGGCCGTTGCGGCCCATACCCTGATAGCTCTGCCCGGCGTTCTGCAGCACTCGCGCCTTGTTTTCCAGGGTTTCCTTGGAACGCCGCAGTTCCTGCAAGCGCGAATTGTAATAAATCCGTACGAAATCGGGGTTTTTGGCGATGCCGAGCGACAGAATCGGCGCGGTCAGCTGCTTGAGATCCCCTTCGGTGGTATCGAACAGCAGACGGTCGACATCGCGCGCCGCCAACCCCGTCTCAGGGTCTACTGCGAGATTGCCGGACGGCGCCGCCACGATCTGCTGGATATTGTCACGAATGAGCTTTGCCCGATCGCGCAGGAGGTCGATCGCCACCAGATATTCCATATTGTCGACCTGCTTGGGGTCGAACAGCGTTTCGGAATAGAGGTTGATCGGAAGGCCCAACGCTTGCGATTTCGCTTCCGACGTCGAATCCGCCCAATCGGCCGGCAACTGCGTCAATTGCGTTGCCGACCGGTCGACCATCCGTGCCAGGGATTCGATATTCTGTCCCGTTGTCTTGTCCTGGGCCAAATTTCCGCCGGGCAGCCTGGCCAACTGATTCAGGTAGCCGCGTAGCGCGACAAGATTCTTGCTGACGAAATCGAGCGTGCTCAAGCGCTCCAGCCCCTGGACATTGGCCGGATCGAATATCTTGGGGTCGATGGTGCGGATGTCCTGCTTCAGCACGCCGCGCGTTTCGATCGCGGTGCTTTCCCATGTCTTGGCTATGTCCGTCAGAATGGCGGAAACCTTGTCTGCTGGGAGCGCAAATCCTTCCTGCGAGAAGGTAATGACGGCATAGCGTTGCGAGGCGATGTCGAGATCGCGAGTCAGCGCATCCTGGGCTTCCCGCAGTTCTGCTACAGTCGCCCCTCGGGCATTCAACGCCTGGCTGTAGGAGGCTATGATGAAGGCTCGGGTCGGGACATAGGGCGAGATAGAGACGGCCGACTGGAAGTCGCGCAGGGAAAGGCCCTGCTCTGCCAGCTTCTGCCTTTCGAAGACCTGCGTCAGCACAGCGGGGGCAACGATGTCGCCCAGCGAGAATGGAACGCCATTCGGATAGCGATTTTCGGCTCGGCCTTCAAAACGGAACTGGATCACATACTGCGATCTGGTCTGATAGTCGCCCACCCGCAATGCGAGAACCGCCACCACAGCCAGCAACAGCGCCAGCAGGATCCCAGCTACGATCCATACGCGGATGCCCCAGATTGCCTTGAAAAGGCTGGCCAGAGTGATCTCGTTTTCGTCCTGGTCAATTTCTGAGGTCGGAGCTGGTCTTGGCATCAAAGCCTCGCATGCGGTCAAGGGGCGAATTCAGCACACGATGGAGAATCGCGTTGAGCGGTGTTCGCTTGAATACCGGGAAACCTGGTTACAATTTGGGCCGGTCTGTAGAGGAACAGCCTGCGAATTGCAACACGGAGCGGACGTCGCACAAACGCAAGGCAGGCCAGTAAGCTCCTGCCATTGGCGGTTTGATTGCCGTGCAATCAAAAATCTTTCAATGCGTTTTCCACGCCGTCTGGCGCAGAATATACGCTTTGTAGTCGGCCACTGCGGAAGCCGAAACGTCGACGCGTTCTCGCTCCGCTGAGATCGAGTTTAGCAGGACAATGAAGGCGCAGTAGTAGAACACTTTGATATCGTGGTAGAATCCGATGTTGGTCATGTTGTATATGAACGTGTAGCCGACAAGGATTGCTGCTAAAGCCAGCCATGGAGCCGGCTTTGCCCGGACTGCCATGATCGGTGACCACAAAACAAGACAGAAGGCCAACAAGCCGAGCGCGCCTGAGGCCACAGCCTCAGTCAGATAGGCATTATGCAGATGCGTGTAGTGGAAGAAGCCATCGCTGGCGTACTGAGCGTTCGCCACAGACATCACATTTTGGCGTCCATACGCAAACAATGGGTGATCGAGGAACGCTGCGAACCCTGCCCTGAGCATTTCGACACGGCTGGTGAAACCCAACTCGGCGCCCGCAATATCGGGATGGAGCAAGGTGTCGAATAAGGCTTGGGACCTGTAAAATACGCCCCTGAATGCCCGCGTAGTGCTTAGCAACTGATAAAGGCCCGCCAGCGCGACAACGGCAATGTAGAGGCCGAACAGGAGACGACGCCAGTTCAGGACTCTGTTCACGTAAATCCAGACGGGAACGCAGACGGCGGCAACGATCAGGAAGAAAGCCACCGGAGCTCGGCTTCCTGATAGAACCAGGGCGACGATGCCGCCAAGAGATCCCGCCGCGTGCAGGAGCCGTGATCGGCCAGTGGTCGACGCCGCGAGCCAGCCATTCATCAGCGCCGAAATGCCGGCCATGTACGCATAGACCAGCGAATTCCCTGCGAACGCCTCGATGCGGGCCGTGCCTGAATAGGTCGCCAGAAGCGCCCCCGCGAGACCGGACACCATGCCGCCGGCTGCGATAGAGGTCAGGAACCAGCGGTCCCAGTAAGGCCGGTAGAAATGTCTTAGAACAGGCAGAAGGGGCAGCAGGAGAAGAAAACCCAGATTGGTCACGACAGCGCGCAAACCATCCAGGAACTCCACATTCGCGACTGCGAATAAGAATGTCAGGCCCAGATAAATGAGAAACGTGAGGGCTATCAGCTTTTCGCCCGACTTGAATGCAAAAGTTTTCGGGTCCAGCAGCAGGTAGATCCACGCGATCAGCGCGCCGCCTCCGAGAACGAAACTGAACACCGAACCGAATGTTGGCATCAGCGCGACTGTCGCCGCCATCAGAAGCATCCAGCGAAACGATGCACTTTCGTCCGAACGGTGGAAACTGGTCCAGAAAAAACTCGAAAATGCCGACATTTGTCATCACACACCTGTTCTGGCAGGTAGTGCTAAGGCAACGAAGCTGGAAAGTCACGGACGCTTGCTCTGCGTGAACATCTAAGGAAAGCACATTGGAAAAACGCACCCCGCACGCCACGGATGCCGACGCCAAGCTGAATGTTGCGAATGCCGCATTCGTCAACCGGCTTCTGGCAATGGGCAATGCCAGCGACCCCGACTTCCGTCTCTTGTGTTATTCCCGGGCGGCCGATGCTTTCACCAGCTACATGATCCAGTCCGCCGGCCAAATCTCGGAAGCCGACCTGGATGGAATCCGGTTGAACCTCCTGACCGAAATCAAGGAGACTGAAGACCGGTTCGGTGGTGCTCGAGGGAGCCACGACCATGGGACTCCATCCCTGCCCATTTCTTTGACATATCCGGTCGCGGTTCGCGTCAGGAAGCTCGCCCGCGCAGGCGGCAGCGATTCAAAGATGTCCCGTTTCGTTCGCAAATGGCGAGATTTGATCGTTGGTCTGTTCCTGGGGAGCTCGCTCCTCTATCTGGGCTTTTTCGCCATGCAGGCGACTGGCCTTATCTATGTCCACAACCAGCCTGAAGGGGTTTCCCAACTCAAAAAACTCAATGCGAGCATGGCCGATGCAGCGCCGCAAGTGGATGACATCGTTCGCGTGCTGAATGCCACGCGGGATAAGGCCGTGGACTTCATAACGTCCGCCACAGCCGAGAGTTCGTCCGACATCAGGACGAAATATGTCGTCGTGGAAAAGGCTTTCCCGGAGTTCTACGCGACCATCGAGCCGCTGGTGCCGAGAAACTCCACTTTGATCATGCGCCTCACACCCGACGGACGCGGATACAAGATCCTGATGCAATCCGAGCTTTGCGGTGCTGTTGCTTTGCTGCACCCGGATTTCGTCGACCCGGTGCGCAACAATCACAGCATCTTCTGCCGTTACCTCGGTGTCTGGGACGAGACGGGACGGCGGCTGTAGCTTCTCAATCCCGCAAGGCAGCGATGATCTCGTCCTGCACCTTCGGCTCCAGATAAGGGTGCATCGGCAGGCTTATGACCCGCGAAGACAGATCTTCGCTCACCTTCAATCCGGCCGGGTCGCGGGGATAATCCTTGTAGGCATTCTGCTTGTGGAGCGGCACGGGATAATAAACCACGGTGGGCACACCGGCAGCTTTCGCCTTGGCCTGCAGCGCATCGCGCTCTTCTGTCGAAGCCAGCTTCAGCGTGTACTGCGCCCAGACGCTCTTCAGCCCGTCCGGCACGTATGGGGCCTCGAAACGGTTGGAAAGCCCTCGCTTGTAGCGGTCCGCGACAAGCTGGCGAGCCTCGATCTCTTCGGCATAAACGGCGAGCTTTTCGATCAGGATAGCCGCCTGCAGCGTATCCAGACGGCTGTTCATGCCGATCCGGTCGTTGAAATATTTGTGCGAGCCCTTGCCATGAACCCGGTAGGAATCGATCAGCGCCGCCAGTTCGTCATCGTCGGTAAACAGGGCGCCGCCGTCGCCATAGCAGCCAAGCGGCTTGGCCGGGAAGAACGAGGTCGTGGTGATATCGGCCAGCGAACCGGTGACCTTGCCCTTGTAATGACCGCCGAACCCTTGCGCGCTGTCGCCAATGATCTTCAAACCGTTTTCCCGTGCAATCACGGCGATCGCATCGTAGTCGGCGGGCAGCCCGAACAAATCGACCGGAATCACGCAGGCCGGCCGCAAGCCCTTGGCCTTCGCCTCTTCGATGGCGCGCTTGAGGCTTTCGGGATCGATGTTGAAGGTATCGGGAAGAACGTCAACGAAGACCGGGGTCGCATTCAGGAAAGGCACAACCTCGGCCGTGGCGGCGAAGGTGAATGAAGGCACAAAGACCGCGTCGCCATGTTTGATTCCCAGAGCCATCAATGCCAATTGCAGCGCATCGGTACCGTTGGCACAGGTCAGGCAGTGCCTGGCGCCGCAGAATTCGGCGAGTTGCTTTTCCAGCCGGGCCACGTCCGGCCCCATAATGTACTGGCCTTCCGACAGGACCCGCGCGATCGCGCGATCAAGCTCGGGGCGAAGGCGCGACTGCTGGGCTGCGAGATCGATGAACTGGATATTCATCTGCGATCCTCTCTTGAAACGATCCTGGGGGGGCGGGACGAGTTTTCCGCTGTCTATACAAAACCGGATTCACAGGCAACTCTTCCGGCTTTGGTCCAACCCGACACGTCGAGGAGGCATGTTGGCGGGTATTTCGACCGCTGCTCAGGCGTTTGGGAGATAGGCGAATCAGACGATTGTTTTTTGACTTCGCCGTGCCTATAAGCCCAACCGTGTCGAAGACGCGGCTCGGACAATGGGGCGTCGCCAAGTGGTAAGGCATCGGTTTTTGGTACCGACATTCCCAGGTTCGAATCCTGGCGCCCCAGCCAAGCAATTCAGGCGTGCAGTGCAAACAGACGGCAACCTGGCCCAAGCCTACCTGCTCAGGCTTGATGGAAAATATTGAGCTTTCAGGGTTCTTCGGTTACGACCCGCCCAGTGCAGGAGGTCCAGATGGATGACAAGTCGCCGGTTGAGAAACTTCGGCAACGGATCGAGGCGGAGATCGCAAGGCTCCCGCAGAATACGAGCGCGGCCCGGGAAGCGATTTATGACAAATTTCGCGCCGTTGTCACAGGAAACCCAAAGTTCACCCATCTTATAGGCGCGCTGGAAAGCACGATTACTCAAATAGAGCAGGTGGAAATGGTACATTCTCCGGAGCAGCCTTCGCAGACATCGACAATGAGACCGGGAGCTGCCGAACCCACCGTAAGGAGCAAATCCGTTCCCCTGATAGCGATAGCTCTCGCTGTCATCGTGTTGGCAGGCGCCGGCTGGTGGTATCTGGGAACGAAAAAGCCGAATCCCGAATTTGACCGGGGTGCTGCCGGATACGCCATCGATCCGGAAAATTTAAAGGCTGCATCCGGCAACCCGCAATATGTTGGCAAGCAGGACGGTCAGGACTACGTTCTTGAAGCGACCGGTCCATCCCCGATCTACGCAGCCAACGCAGTCGCGATCGATCCTGCGAAGACCTATCGTCTGACCGCAAAGATCAGGGTTTTGAGCGACGACCCCGCAATGCAAGGCGCGAGCACTTATGTCGGCGTTGCGACCTATGACAGCAATGGTGTGTTGCAGACGTCGGCCCCCGGCGCCCACCGTTACGCGGCAACCGCCAACAGGATTATAAAATCCAGCGACGGATGGGTCGAAGTGCAGGGCGAGATAACCGGTGAAGGCAATGAAACCCACAATCAGTTCCGCCCCGGCACCAAGTCGGTGAGGCCTATGGCTTTGCTGAACTACAAAAGCCCCGGCGCGGTTTCGCAGATCAGCTATCTGCGGTTCGAGGAAGTGAAATAGCTCAAGCGCTGTTGGCGCCGCCCTTCCATTCCGAACGGTACCAGTCGACAAACCGCGCGAGGCCGTCTTCGATGGTCACGCGCGGTTTGAAGCCGAAATCCCGTTCCATCGCGGTCGTATCGGCGAAGGTCTTTTCGACGTCTCCAGCCTGCATCCCCTCATACTGACGTTCCGCTGGCAGGCCGAGCAGTTTTTCCAGCGTGTCGATGAAACGTCCGAGATGTTCGGGGCGGCTGTTGCCGATATTATAGACGCGATGCAGGACTGACGACGCCGGCGGTTTGTCGAGTGCCGCGACAATGCCGTCGACGATATCGTCGATATAGGTGAAATCGCGCCACATCTCGCCCTGGTTGAAGACGCGGATCGGTTTGCCTTTCAGGATTGCCTCGGTGAAGAGCCAGTAAGCCATATCCGGCCTGCCCCACGGCCCATAAACGGTAAAGAACCGCAGGCCCGTCTGCGGAATTCCATAGAGATGGGAGTAGGTGTGGCTCATCAGTTCGTCCGCCTTCTTGGTGGCGGCGTAGAGCGATACCGGGTGGTCGACGCGGTCCTCCTCGCTGAACGGCACCTTCTTGTTGCCGCCATAGACCGAGCTGGAAGATGCGTAGACCAGATGCTCGAAATTCGGAAGGTTTCGGCACAGCTCCAGGATCTCGATGTGGCCCATCAGATTTGAGCGGACATAGGCGCGCGGATTTTCCAGCGAGTAGCGAACACCGGCCTGCGCGGCCAGATGCACGACCTTGACGATCCCCTCGCCACGCAGGCCATCCATGGCCTGTTCGTCGGCGATATCGATCTTGCGGAAGGTGAATCCCGGCTTGCCGGTCAGCCGCGCGAGGCGCGCATCCTTCAGCGCCGGATCGTAGTAATCATTCAGATTGTCTATGCCGACGACCTCGTCGCCCCTGTCCAGCAGGGCCTTGCAGACATGGCTGCCAATGAAGCCGGCCGCTCCGGTGACCAGAATGGGCAAGGGGAAACCTCTCTAAGCTACAGCGTGTCAGCTTGCTTCGCGCATGGATTCGGCGGCCTGCAAATCGACCGACACGAGCTGGCTGACGCCCTGCTCCGCCATCGTCACGCCGAACAGCCGGTCCATGCGCGCCATGGTGATGGGATTGTGGGTGATGACGACGAAGCGTGTCTCTGTCGAGGCGGACATCTCGTCCATCAGATTGCAGAAGCGCTCTACATTATGGTCATCGAGCGGCGCATCGACCTCGTCGAGCACGCAGATCGGCGCGGGGTTGGTCAGGAACACGGCGAAGATCAGCGACATCGCCGTCAGCGCCTGCTCGCCGCCGGACAGCAGCGTCATCGTCTGCGGCTTCTTGCCGGGCGGCCGCGCCAGAATTTCCAACCCGGCCTCCAGCGGATCGTCCGATTCGATCAGTTGTAATTCCGCCGTGCCGCCGCCGAACAGATGCGAGAACAGCCGCTGGAAATGGCCGTTCACCACTTCGAACGCGGCCAGCAACCGCTCGCGGCCTTCGCGGTTGAGGCTCTGGATCGCCTGACGCAGCTTGCGGATGGCTTCAACGATGTCCTCGCGCTCGGAAACGATGGTTTCCAGCCGCTCCGACAATTCCTTCTGCTCTTCCTCGGCGCGCAGATTGACGGCGCCCAGCCGCTCGCGTTCGATCTTGAGCCGGTCGAGCTGACGCTCGATTTCGCCAACGTCCGGCATCGGGCTGTCCGCCTCGAGCCCGGTGTGGCGGATGACCAGGTGCGGCGGCGTGTTGAGCGCCTCCTGGATGCGCGCCTCGACCTCCTGCCGACGCTCGTCGGCGGCTGTCAGCCGCTCCTCGGCGCGAACGCGGCTTTCCCGCGCCTCCGACAGGGACTGGATGGCTGCCGTGGCCGCCTTGTCCAATGCGGACTGGCGGTTTTCGGCCTCCTGCAGACGGTCGCTGGCGGCCTGGCGCAGCGTTTCGGCTTCCGAAAGCTGCGACAGCAGCGCACGCCGCCGCGCATCCAGTTCGTCCGGCGCGTCCTCCAGCGTCGCACGTTCGGCGGCGGCTTCGGTCTTGCGCTCATTGAGGGCTGCGATCTGCGCCGATGCATTCTCGGCGCGGGACAGCCAGTTGCCGCGTTCCCCGCCGATAGCCTGCAAGCGGCGCGCCCGCGCCTCGGCTTCGCGCTTCAGCCCTTCATAGACGGCACGCGCATCGGCCAAGGCCGCCCGGTCGCGCGAAACATGGCCTGCTGCCTGATCCAAACGCATCTGCAGGTCGGCGAGATCCGGCGCCTTGGCCAGCAATGCTTCGGCCTGCGCAAACGCGGCGGCGGCTTCTTCCAACCCTTCCGCCACCCGCTTGCGGGCCTCGTCTGAGGCGGCGCGGCGGCTGGACAGTTCGCCCGACGCCTTCTCCGCCTGGAGAAGCGCATTGCGGGCCGCATCCAGCGCGTGCTGGGCGTCGCGGCCGGCCTGGCGGGCTGTCCGTTCCTCCTCAACCTTGAGCTTCAGCGCGACCTCAGCCTGGGTCAGTTTTTCCTCCGCCCCCCGGACGGCCAAGGTCGCAGCAACGGCCTCGGCGTCCAGTTCGGCCAGCCGGTTCTTCTGGGCGAGACGCATGGCGGCCGGCGTCGGCGCATCGGCGCTGGCGGTGAAGCCGTCCCAACGCCACAGCGCGCCCTCGCGGCTGACCAGCCGCTGGCCGGGAGCCAGAAGCGATTGCAAACGACGTCCCTCGGCAGCATCGACGATACCGATCTGCGCTAGGCGACGTGCCAGCTGGCGCGGCGCCCGAACCACGCTGGCCAGCGTCCTGACACCCTCCGGCAGCGCCGGATCGCCGGACTGGACATCCGTATCGCCCCAATGCGCCGGCGCGGCCGGATCGAGCGGCACGTCGAGGTCTTCGCCAAGCGCCGCACCCAGCGCGGTTTCGAAGCCACGGTCGACGCCGATCTTTTCCAGCACCGCCGGGAAAAGGTCGCCGCTGGCAGCGTTCAGCATTTTCGCCAGCGTGCGCGCCTCTGTTTCGATGCGTGCAAGCTCGGCCTTGGCTTCCTGAAGCGGCGAGCGCGCTCCCGTTTCGGCGGCGCGCGCCTCGAATACGGTCTGCTCGGCGCGGATGGCGGCGGCTTCGGCCTTCTCCAGCACCGCGGCGGCCTGATCGACCAGAACCCTTTTCTCCGCAGGATCCGGCAGGCCGCCGATGCGCGCGGCGAGCTCCGCGATTTCCCGGTCCACATCGGCCAGCTGCCGGGCAAAACGGTCGCGTCGCTCGGCGGTTTCGCGCAGCGTCCGTTCGACCTGGTTGCGCCCGGCGGCGGCTTCCGCCCGCTCCGCCGTCAGCTTGGCCAGAACGTCTTCGCTGGCCGCCAGCGCCGCTGTCGCCTGTTCGAAAGCCGAGCGCGTGTTGGCCTCGCGTTCGGCTGAGCCGGCATTGTCGGCGTTGAGCGCGGCCTCCTCGGCGGTCAACCGTTCCAGCACCTCGGCATTGTCGCGCACCATGCGCTCCTCGCGGGCGATGTCGGCGTCGAGCTGTTGCAGCCGGCGACCGAGCTCACCCTGGCGGGCGCGGATGCGCTCGGCCTCCTCCTCGATCTGGGATTTCGCGATCGACAGGCGCTGGAAAGCCGCGCCGGCCGCCGCCGAAGCATCGCGCAATTCCGGCAGCCGATGCGCACCGACGGACTGTTCCTTCGCCGCGTTCATCTGCGAGGCGGCGCGTTCGCCAACCAGCGAGGTCGCCACGGCTAGCGCCGAACGCGCCTCGCCTTCCTGCAGCTTGGCGGCAGTCCATCGCAGATGCAGCAGGATGGCCTCGGCCTTGCGGATATCCGCGGAAAGGTTCTTGAACCGCGAGGCCTGTCGGGCCTGACGCTTCAGGCTCTCGATCTGGCTTTCCAGTTCGCCGACGACATCGTCCAGCCGCTCGAGGTTCTGCTCGGCGCCCTTGAGCCGCAGCTCGGCCTCGTGGCGGCGGGTATGCAGGCCGGAAATGCCGGCGGCTTCTTCCAGCAGCGCGCGGCGCGCCTGCGGCTTTGCCTGGATCAATTCGCCGATACGGCCCTGCCCCACCATGGACGGAGACCGTGCGCCGGTCGACTGGTCGGCGAACAGAAGCTGCACGTCCTTGGCGCGCGCTTCCTTGCCGTTGATGCGGTAGACGGAACCGGCCTCGCGCTCGATGCGGCGGGACACCTGCAACTCGTCGGCATCGTTGAAGGCGGACGGCGCGGTGCGGTCGATGTTGTCCAGAAAGAGCGTGACTTCGGCGGTGTTGCGGGCGGGCCGCGTGCCCGAACCGGAGAAGATGACGTCGTCCATGCCGGACGCACGCATGTTCTTGTAGGAGCTTTCGCCCATCACCCAGCGCAGCGCCTCGACCAGGTTCGACTTGCCGCAACCGTTCGGCCCGACGATGCCCGTCAGGCCGCGCTCGATGACGAATTCACCGGGCTCGACGAACGACTTGAAGCCGAGGAGGCGAAGGCGGGAAAATTTCATGCACGCGGCTCCGCGCGCCTGCGGCGCGCCGGCTCAGCCGCCTGCGAGGCGTCAAAGCATCGGGTCGATGATGGCCGACATTTCCGCAATCGACAACGCACCCTTGTAGGTTTTCCCGTTGATGAAGAAGGTGGGCGTGGAATCCACCTTGAATTCGTCCGCGCCGCGCTTTTGCACAGCTCTGACATCGTCCAGAAGCTTTTGGTCCGTCAAGCAGGCGTTGAAGGTCTCCTGTGTAAAACCGGCCAGCTTGGAAATCTGCAGCAGCGAGTCCTTGACGTTTTCCACCGCGACCCAACTGTCCTGCTGCTTGAACAGCACGTCGACCATGGCGAAATAATTGTCGCCCGAGCAGCGCGCCAGCATGAAGCCTGCCTCGGCGCGCGGATCGAACGGGAATTCGCGCAGGATGTAGCGGACCTTGCCGGTGTCGATATATTTCGTCTTGAGCTCGGGATAGGTCGTCTCGGCGAAGTGCGCGCAGTGCGGGCAGGTCATCGAGGCGTATTCGACGATGGTGACCTTGGCGTCGTCCTTGCCGAGCGACTTCTCCGGCAGCGCGCCGGGCTTCAGCAGTTGCGCCATGTCGACATTGCCGGCAGATTCCGGGGCGGCGGCCGCAGGCGTCGCGGGCGCTGCCGTATCCGTTGCGGTGGACGCAGCAGGCTGCGCCGGCGCTGCCGGCTTGGCATCCGCGGCATTCGCCTCCTCGCCGGAATCGCTGCAAGCTGCAAGCGCAAGCGCCGCAGGCACGGCGGCCAGCGTGGACAGGACGGTTCTGCGGGACAAGGGTCGGATCATGCGAATCACCTGACAGGAAATTGATTTTGCAATGCTGAAGCACGAAAAGGCGAGAGTTGGCGGGAATTAAGGCATTGCCGTCCCCAATCCAATCGGCAATTTTTCTTACCGCGATCACGAATATGCGAGAATTACTTCTTCTCGCCGAGAATGGAGGCCCCAAGCCGCTCCAGCGAGGCGCGCAGATCGTCATCCTCGATCTTGCCGACCGTGCGGGACAATTTCGACTTTTCGCCCTCTGAAAGCGGCCTCGGGCGCGGTCTCGGCTTTGCTACCGGCCCACTCAACGGTTTCTGCACGATCTTCAGACGGCCGACGGCGTTGAAGCCGAGAAAGGAATTGACGCGCCCGATGACCTCACCGGTCTGGTGCTGCAGATGCAGCGCCGCCATGCCCTCGCTGGCGACGACCAGCGTCGCCGGCTCGAACGGATCGTCATCATGCAGGCGGCGAGGCCAGTTGATCTTTTCCGGGCGCGAACTGGTCGCCAGCTTCGGGCCGACGATTTCCTCCCACGATTGCACCAGCGCCACCGAGATTCCGGCGCGCTTGCGCAACATCGGGTCGAGGATTTCAGTCGCCAGATCGCTGACGGGAACGGGGTTGCCGAAAGGCCTTTTCCCTGCCATGCGTTCTCCTGATGCCGGTCAAACGGCGAAGGCCGGTTGCCTCGATCAATGACACCGCAACGCCCCATCCGCAAGCCCGCAAAGGCCCGGGACGACGATCTCGCCGGCCGGCTGCTCGACTGGTACGACGCGCATCACCGCGAACTGCCGTGGCGTACTCCGCCGCGCGATCTCGCCGCCGGCGTGCAGCCGGACCCATACCGCGTCTGGCTTTCCGAGGTCATGCTGCAACAAACGACTGTCGAGGCGGTGAAGGCTTATTTCACCGCCTTTACCGCCAGATGGCCGACCGTTTCGGCGCTCGCGGCGGCAAGCAATGACGACGTGATGAAGGCCTGGGCCGGGCTCGGCTATTATTCGCGCGCCCGCAACCTCAAGGCCTGCGCCGATCTGGTCGCCGCGCAAGGCGGGACATTCCCGGACACCGAGGATGGCTTGCTAGCGCTGCCCGGCATCGGCGCCTATACGGCGGCGGCGATCGCGGCGATCGCCTTCGACCGGCCGGCGGCGGTGGTCGACGGCAATGTCGAGCGCGTGGTGACGCGGCTGCGCGCCATCGCCACGCCCCTACCCGAGGCCAAGCGCGAAATCCGGCTGCATGTCGAAGAGATGGCGCCACGGGTTCGCCCGGGCGATTTCGCCCAGGCCATGATGGACCTCGGCGCGACGATCTGTACGCCGAAGCGGCCGAAATGCATGCTTTGCCCGGTGCGCGAGGATTGCAACGCGCTGGCCAACGGCGATCCCGAGCTTTATCCGGTTCGGCCTGCGAAATCCGAAAAGCCCCTGCGGCGCGGCGCGGCTTTCGTCGCGGTGCGCGGCGACGGCGCGATCCTGTTGAGAAAGCGGCCCGACAAGGGCCTGCTCGGCCGCATGACGGAGGTGCCAGGCACGGCCTGGACCGCTCGCCTCGACGGCGAGACTGGCGTAGAGGCTGCACCCTTCCCGGCGGACTGGCGGCACCGGGGCAGCATCTCGCATGTGTTCACGCATTTTTCGCTCGATCTCACCGTCTATGCGGCGGAGGTCGGCGAGATGCCTGCTCCCGCCGGCCATTTCTGGTCGCGGCCAGGCTGGCTCAATGACGAAGCCTTGCCCACCGTCATGAAAAAAGCCATCGAAGCCGCGATCCCCGGCGCGACGAAACGAAGCCAGTAACGAGGAAGCATGACCGAAATCCGCCACATCGTCTTCGACATCGGCAAGGTGCTGATCCACTACGATCCGGATATTCCCTACAGCCGGCTGATCCCCGATGCGGAAGAGCGAAAGTGGTTCTTCGACACCGTCTGCACGCATGACTGGAACATCGAGCAGGATCGCGGCCGTACATGGGAAGACGCCGAGGCGCTGCTGATCGCCGAGCATCCGGCGCACGCGGACAATATCCGCGCCTTCCGCCGCCATTGGCACGAGATGGTGCCGCACGCCTATGACGGCAGCGTCGCAATCATGGAAGGGCTGATAGACGCCGGGCGCGACGTAACCATGCTGACCAATTTCGCCGCCGACACGTTCCGGGAGGCGCAGGAGCGGTTCCCGTTCCTGAAACGGCCGCGCGGCGTGACGGTCTCAGGCGAGGTCAGGGCGATCAAGCCGGATCGCGAAATCTACGACCGTCATGTCCGCGCCTTCGGGCTCGAGCCGGCCGCGACCCTGTTCATCGACGACAGCCAGAAGAATGTCGACGGCGCCAAGGCGGCCGGCTGGCAGGCGGTGCTGTTCACCGACCCGGAGCGGCTCGCGCAGGACCTGAACCAGCTTGGAATCGCGGTTTGATTTGAATCGCTTCGGCCTGGCCGCTGACAAAGTGATTCAAGCGATCGCGCGGCTCACGGCGCGATTGCAACCGGTCCGGACAGGCGCTGTTAGGCCCCTGCCCGCTCCATCCCCAGCCGCGCGATGCGGCGCAGTTCGTCGATCGGCGTCAGCCCGCCGGCGCGTTCATAGTGCCAGAAGGTCCAGCCGTTGCAGGCGTCGAGGCCCTGCACTTCGGCGCCCATCCTGTGGATCGAGCCGGCGTTGTCGCCGATAGCGAGCGTGCCGTCGGCACGGACTTTGGCAGCCCAGCGCTTGCGTGTGTCGTAGAGGGTTGCGCCGGGGGTGATCAGACCGGTGTCGAGCAGGCTGACGAAAGCGACGCGCGGCTCGGCGCGCTTGCCGGACATCACGGTCAGGTCGGAAGCATTGAGCGGCTTGATCGCGGCGATGCGCTCGTAGGCAGCGTCGATATACTCCTGCTCACGCTCGATGCCGACGAAATGGCGGCCGAGACGCTTGGCCACCGCGCCCGTGGTGCCGGAGCCGAAGAACGGGTCGAGCACGACGTCGCCCGGCTTGGTCGACGCCATCATGATGCGGGCGAGCAGCGCTTCCGGCTTCTGCGTCGGATGCAGCTTGTCGCCATTATCGTTCTTGAGCCGTTCGCCGCCGGTGCAGATCGGAAACAGCCAGTCCGAGCGCATCTGCACATCGTCGTTCGATGCCTTCAGGGCATCGTAGTTGAACGTGTAGCCCTTGCCCTTCTGGTCGCGTGATGCCCAGATCATCGTCTCATGCGCGTTCTGGAAGCGGCGGCCACGGAAGTTCGGCATCGGGTTGGTCTTGCGCCAGACGATGTCGTTGAGGATCCAGAAGCCCAGGTCCTGCAGCTTCGAACCGACGCGGAAGATGTTGTGGTAGGAGCCGATGACCCAGATGGTGCCGTTCGGCTTCAGCACCCGGCGCGCCGCCAGCAGCCAGGCGCGGGTGAAGGCGTCGTAGGCCTCGAAGCTTTCGAACTGATCCCAGTCGTCATCGACGGCGTCAACCCTTGATTGATCGGGCCGGTGCAGGTCGCCGGCAAGCTGAAGGTTGTAGGGCGGATCGGCGAAGATCACATCGACCGAATTTGCCGGCAGCCTTTCCAGCGCCGCGACGCAGTCGCCCTTGAGGATGGTATCCAGCCACTCGGCCTGGCCGGGGGCGTGGGAAAGCTCGTCGAGGAGGCGTGCGGCTGACATTGGGATACCCGGGAACGCGTTACTGTTTACTGCCCGTTATGGTTACCGTTCTGCGTAAATATTTAATGAAGCGGCCGACGGAATTTGCCCGGCGCGTCCTGTTGGTGTAATGCCCGCCGCTTGCCTGCGAAGGCTTCCCTCTCTTGAGATCGAACGCGGACCGCCATGCCCCAGCCAGACCTTGTCATTTTCGATTGCGACGGCGTGCTCGTCGATTCCGAAATCATCGCCGCGCGCGTCGAGGCCGACCTTCTGACGGAAGCCGGATACGAGATTTCCGCCGAAGAGATTGCCGAGACCTATGCCGGCCTCACCTTCAAGGACATCATGGTCGCGGTGGAGGAGAAGGCGCGCATCCCGTTCCAGATATCGATGATCGACCGCGCCGAGGACCTGATCGACAAGCGGCTCAAGAAAGAAGTCCGCGCCATCGAGCGCGTCCATCAGGCGATAGCCGCGTTGACCGCGCCGCGCTGCATCTGCTCCAATTCCCGCAGCGAGCGCATCGAGTTCATGCTGGAGAGGACCCAGCTCCTGCCGCTCTTTGCCGGTCGAATCTTCTCGGCGCTGGAGACACCCACGGGCAAGACGAAGCCGGCGCCAGACGTTTTTCTGCACGCCGCCGATACACTGGGCGCGAACCCCGCGAACACCTTCGTCATCGAGGATTCGGTGCATGGCGTCACCGGCGGGCGGTCTGCCGGTATGCGGGTGATCGGCTTCACCGGCGCCTCGCACAGCTATCCCGGTCATGCCGATGCGCTGACCGAAGCCGGCGCCGAGACCGTCATTCGCCGCTGGGCGGATTTGAAAAGCGTGCTGGACGCGCTCTCCGCTTGGTCCGACGCCTGAGGACGGGTGAAGAGGCGGCGGCCGCCGCCTCTTGCCTGCAACCGCCGCGATTATCCGCGCGGGATATCCGACATGGTGCCTTGAGTGCCCTGTGGCTGTGCGGGCTGGGGAGCCTGCCGCGCCGGTTTTCTCACCCGGCGAACGGCGCGCTTCGGCTCGTCGCTCTTCTTGGCCTTCGGCGGACCCTCGTCGAAGCCGGCATATGCCTGATATTCCCTGCCGGTCGGGATCGGCACGCTGACATTGGCGTCGGTGAAGACGAACTGGGTGGCCGCGGAGGTGTCGGAAACCTGGACCTTGTACTGATGCAACTGGCTGTAGAGAACCTCGCCGCCGCGTGTCACCGCCACCCGGATCGGCATGGTCACGGTGCCCGCGGCCGCCTGCGGACCCGGCACCACCCTGCCGGCAACGGCGATCGTCATCGTCAGCGCGCCGGTGGCGCGGCTGCAGCTGCGGGTGACGTCGGAAATGGATGCCTGATAGGCGAGCTTGGCCGGATCGTCCTGGCCGCCCTTGGCATAGGTGCTGAAATAGGCGGTGCCTTCGCGCAGCGTCACTTTCGGGCAAAAGCCCTCCAGCTCGCTCGACCGGGTCTTGCCATCTGGCGCGGCCGCCGTCTGGGCGGCCGGCGCGGCGCCGGACTTGCCGTCGACGTTCAGAACACTGGCACTGTCACTGGATTGGCAACCGCTGGCGGCCAGAACAAAGCCGGATAAGGCCAGACCGGCAAAAAAGCGGCTGCTGAACGAACGAAACACCATGAACTGCACTTCCCTCTCGTAAAGCTGCTGTCCTATAGCAACGCGGCGGCAAAAATGCGACTGAGTGCGCCCAGAAAATTTACCTTGATCCGGCCAAGGATGCGGCCGGGCGGCAATGGACGGTCGGAAATGCGTTATGTAAGCACGCGCGGCGAAGCACCGGTGCTTGGTTTCTCGGATGCCATCCTGACGGGCCTGGCACGCGACGGCGGGCTCTATGTTCCGCAGGAATGGCCGCATTTCTCGGCGGACGACATCCGGGCGATGCGCGGCCTGCCCTATGCCGACCTGGCGATCCGCGTGCTGACGCCTTTCGTCGGCGGCGAGATTTCGTCGCCGGTGTTCGAAAGGCTGGTGCGCGAAGCCTACGCCACCTTCCGGAATGAGGCGGTCTGCCCGCTGGTGCAAATCGGGGCCAACACATTCGTGCTGGAGCTTTTCCACGGGCCGACACTGGCGTTCAAGGATGTGGCCATGCAGTTGCTGGCGCGGCTGATGGACCATGTGCTGACCGAGCGCGACCAGCGTGCGACGATCGTCGGCGCCACCTCCGGCGATACGGGCGGCGCGGCGATCGACGCTTTCGCCGGCCGCGACCGCACCGACATCTTCATCATGTTCCCGCATGGCCGCGTGTCGCCTGTCCAGCAGCGGCAGATGACGACCTCGCAGGCGGCCAACGTCCATGCGCTGGCCATCGAAGGCAATTTCGACGACTGCCAGGGCCTGCTCAAGGACATGTTCAACGACCATGGCTTCCGCGACCGGGTGGCGCTGTCGGGCGTCAACTCCATCAACTGGGCGCGAATCATGGCCCAGATCGTCTATTATTTCTCCTCGGCCATTTCGCTCGGCGCGCCCGACAGGCCGGTTTCGTTCACGGTGCCGACGGGCAATTTCGGCGACATCTTCGCCGGCTACGCCGCCAAGCGCATGGGCCTGCCCATCGAGCGGCTGGTGATCGCCACCAACGACAACGACATTCTGGCGCGCACCATCGAAAGCGGCGAGTACCGCACGAGGGGTGTCGTGCCGACCACCTCGCCGTCGATGGACATCCAGGTTTCGTCCAATTTCGAACGGCTGCTTTTCGAAGCGGCCGGCCGCGATGCGGAGAGCGTGCGGCGCTACATGAATTCGCTCAAGCAATCCGGCGCTTTCACGATTGAAAGCAGTGAGATCGCCGCCATTCGCGCCGAATTCGGCGCCGGCCGGGCCGATGTGGGGCAGACGGCGGCGACGATCAAGGAGACGCTTGCGGCTAGCGGCTACCTTCTCGACCCGCACACGGCCGCGGCGGTGCATGTGGCTGGCGAGCAGGCATTGTCGGGCACGTCGATGGTCGTTCTCGGCACCGCGCATCCGGCGAAATTTCCCGCCGCGGTCGAAGCCGCCTGCGGGATCTCTCCGGCCCTTCCGGCATGGCTCGCCGGAATGATGGATTTTGATGAAAACTACGCGGTACTTCCATCAGAGGTAAAAATGGTGGAAGATTACATCAGCCGCCGAGCACGAGCGGCGCGTTAGGGAGTTTCTATATGGGTGTTGAGGTAAGCCGTCTGTCGAACGGCCTGACAGTCGCCACCGAAACCCTTCCAAGCATCGAATCCGTCGCCCTCGGGGTCTGGGTCAAGTCCGGCGCCCGCAACGAACGCGACGAAGAGCACGGAATGGCGCATCTGCTTGAACACATGGCGTTCAAGGGCACGAAGCGACGCAACGCATTCCAGATTGCTTCCGAGATCGAAGATGTCGGCGGCGAGATCAATGCCGCGACCAGCGTCGAAACGACATCGTTCTATGCGCGCGTGCTGGTGGACGACATGCCGCTGGCGGTCGATATCCTGGCCGACATTCTGCAGGAATCGGAGTTCGATCCGGAAGAATTGCGCCGAGAGCAGCATGTGATCCTGCAGGAGATCGGCGCCGCCCACGACACGCCGGACGACATCGTATTCGACCGTTTCACCGAAACGGCGTTCCGTCACCAGACAATCGGCCGCTCGATCCTCGGCACACCCGAAACCGTCAAATCCTTCACCTCGAAGCAGCTTCACGACTTCATGGAGCGCCAGTACGGGGCGGAGCGCATGGTGGTGGTCGCGGCCGGCGACGTGAAGCACGACGAGTTCGTCCGGGAAGTCGAAAAGCGGCTGGGCGGCTTCCGGCAGAAGGCTGAGAGCACATTGCCGCAATATGCGCAGTATGTCGGCGGCGACTTCCGCGAAAACCGCGACCTGATGGATGCGCAGATCGTTCTCGGTTTCGAAGGCCGCGCCTATCATGTGCGCGACTTCTACGCTTCGCAGGTGCTGTCGATGATCCTCGGCGGCGGCATGTCCTCGCGTCTCTTCCAGGAAGTGCGCGAGAAGCGCGGCCTTTGTTATTCGGTCTACGCGTTTCACTGGGGCTTTTCCGACACAGGCATATTCGGCGTCCATGCCGCCACCGGGCAAAGCGACATCGCCAAGCTGGTTCCCGTCATCATCACCGAACTGGAGCGCACCGGCGAAAATATCCTGCAGGAAGAACTGGACCGCGCCCGCGCCCAATATCGCGCCGGGCTGATCATGTCGGCCGAAAGCCCGGCGAGCCGCGCCTCGCAGATCGCGCGCCAGCTCCTTCTTTTCGGGCGGCCTATTCCCAAGGAAGAGCTGATGGAACGGCTTTCGGCGTTGACCGTCGGCCGCCTTACCGACCTGTCGTCGCGGATTTTCACGACCAAGCCGACGCTGACAGCGGTCGGTCCGGTTGGAACCCTTGCGCCATACGAAGCGATCCTCGATGCGCTGCCCGGTGTTCAACCGGCGGCGCGCAAGCTCGCCGGCTGATTTCTCCGAGGCCAATGTGTTCGCGCTCCCTTTCTTCCGCCGCGACCTGCCGGCGCTGAAGGGCGAAAAGGTAACGCTGCGTCTGCCTCTGGCGAACGACTATCAGGAGTGGGCGGCGCTGCGAGGCAAAAGCAGAGGCTTCCTCGAACGCTGGGAACCGCGCTGGACCCCCGATGAGCTGGAGCGCACGGCGTGGCGTCACCGCATCGGCCGCTACCGCGAAGACCATGCGCAGGGCATAGCCATCGCGTTCTTCATCCTCGACCGCAACACGGGAAGACTTGCCGGCGGCATTACGCTCGGCAATATCCGTCATGGCGTCGCCCAGAGCGGGCATATCGGCTACTGGATCGGCGAGCCTTTTTCCGGCCGCGGCCTGATGACGGACGCGGTAAACGTGCTTGCCCGCTTCGCCTTCGATACGCTGAGGTTGCACCGCATCGAAGCAGCCTGTATTCCCGACAATGCCCGTTCTATCCGGGTGCTTGAAAAAGCCGGATTTCAGCGCGAAGGACTTCTGCGGTCCTATCTCAAGATCAACGGTACGTGGCAGGACCACTACCTCTACGCTCGCCTGGCGGAGGACTTTCCGCAAGGCGCACCGAAGCACCAGAAGGCGTAAGCAAAGGCTGATTTGTTGAGGCATTTCCTGCGAAACGGGTCGCTGCTTGCTTTCGTCATCGCGGCGATCGTGACGTTTTTCGCGGCTTCGGCCGCCTTTGCCGTCGAACCCATCAAGATTTCCCGCGACGATGTTGCGCTGGACCTATCCGGCGCGGTCGAAATCTACCGGAATCAGGGCGAGAATTTTCAGGTTTCGACCGCTCCAGGACCGGACGGCATCGTGCGGCGAATCGAAGTCGAGGCCAACGATGCCCGCTCGACCGGCGACTGGGCCGTGTTCGCGCTCGCCAATACCACCGACCAACAACTCGACCGGCTGATCGTCGCGCCGCATTTCAGGCTGGTGAATTCCGGTATCTTCTGGCCGGATCTCGGCGCCACCCGCATCGCCGCGATCACGCCGAGCGAAGGCTTTGCGCTCGATCGTCAGGGCAGCAACGACGCCGACGTTTTCCTTGTCACCCTGAACCCCGGCACCGTCGTCACCTTCATCGCCGAACTGGCTTCGCCGAAGCTACCGCAGGTTTATCTGTGGGAGCCTGAATCCTACAAGGATTCGGTCAATTCCTACACGCTGTTCCGCGGCATCGTCATCGGCATTGCCGGGCTTCTGGCGCTGTTCCTGACCATCCTTTTCGTGGTCAAGGGCACCTCGATGTTTCCCGCCACCGCCGCCCTTTCCTGGGCGGTCCTGGCCTATATCTGTGTCGATTTCGGCTTTCTGAGCAAGGTGATCGAAATTTCCCCCGGCAACGAGCAGATATGGCGGGCCGGAACCGAGGTGGCGCTGGCCACCACCTTCGTGGTCTTCCTCTTCGCCTATCTCAATCTCAACCGATGGCATGGCCATTTCAGCTATGGCGCAATCGTCTGGCTGCTGGGCCTGATCCTCATTGCCGGCGTCGCCATCATCGACCCGGCCATCGCCGCGGGCATCGCACGGCTTTCCTTCGCGGCAACAGCCGTAACCGGGCTCGGCCTCATCATCTTCCTCGGAATCCGCGGCTACGACCGCGCCATCATGCTCGTGCCCAGTTGGGTCATGGTGCTGTTATGGCTATGCGGCTCATGGATGGCCGTTACCGGCCTGCTCGACAATGATATCGCCCAGCCGGCGCTCGGCGGCGGGCTGATCCTGATCATCCTTCTGATCGGCTTTACCGTCATGCAACATGCGTTTGCCGGCGGCGCGCTGCACCAGGGTCTGTTTTCCGATCTCGAAAGGCAGGCGCTGGCGGTTTCTGGCTCCGGCGACACCGTCTGGGACTGGGACGTCCTGCGCGACCGCGTGGTGACGCGTCCGGACGTCAGCCTTCAGCTCGGCCTGGCGCCGAACAGCCTTGGCGGAGCGGCGCGCAACTGGCTGCCCGTTCTGCATGCCGACGACCGTGACACCTTCCGCACCACGCTGGACGTTGTGCTGGAACATCGACGCGGCCGCGTGTCGCAGAATTTCCGACTGCGCGGCGCGGACGGCCACTATCACTGGTTTTCCCTGCGCGCCCGGCCCGTCGTCGGGTCCGACGGCGAGGTCATCCGCTGCGTCGGCACGATGGTCGATGTCACCGAACAGAAGAAATCCGAGGAACGGCTGCTGCACGACGCCGTTCACGACAATCTGACCGGGCTGCCCAACCGCGAACTCTTCATGAACCGCCTCGAGGCGGTCATCTCGATTGCCCGCACCGAGGAAAAGGTGCGGCCGACGGTCTTCGTCATCGACATCGACCGCTTCAAGCAGGTCAATGACGGGCTCGGGATTTCGGCAGGCGACACCATCCTGCTGACCGTGGCGCGGCGGC
The DNA here is from genome assembly GCF_031457045.1 of Mesorhizobium sp. BE184. Taxonomy (NCBI): domain Bacteria; kingdom Pseudomonadati; phylum Pseudomonadota; class Alphaproteobacteria; order Hyphomicrobiales; family Phyllobacteriaceae; genus Mesorhizobium; species Mesorhizobium sp. BE184. The sequence continues at coordinate 315,720 of NZ_JAVDVU010000001.1, read as the reverse complement.
TGCACCGGCTGCTCAAGCCGAAGGATTCGCTTTCGCGCTTCGCCGGCGACCAGTTTGCGCTGATGCTCCTGTCCGAGCAGGACCCGGCGCGTATCGCCACTGTTGCCGATGCAATCAAGCACGCGATCAGCGCGCCGATCACCTTCGCCAAGCGGGAAATCGTTCTGACGGCATCCATCGGCCTCATCACCTGGACATCGACCGAAGTTTCCGCCGAGGACATCGTCAAGGATGCCGAACTTGCCATGCATCAGGCAAAGCGCTTCGGGGGCGACCGTATCGAACCGTTCCGTCCAGCCTTCCGGACGGTCGGCACCGACCGGCTGCAGTTCGAGTCCGACCTGCGCCGCGCCATCGAGCGGCGCGAATTCACCCTCGCCTACCAGCCCATCGTGCGGCTGGAGGACAACAGCGTCGCCGGGTTCGAGGCGCTGCTGCGCTGGGATCATCCGCGCCGCGGCATGATCCCGCCGGGGGACTTCATTCCGGTGGCGGAAAGCTGCGGCGTCATCGTGCAGCTGGGTCTTTTCGCCATGCAGAAGGCGGCCGAAGACCTTGCCGGCTGGCAAAAGCAGATCGGCGACACGCCGCTTTCGGTTTCGGTCAACTTGTCGAGCCGCCAGCTCATCCGCCGCGATCTCGTCAGCGACGTGCGTTCGGTGATCGCGCGCGCCAACATCAAGCCGCGATGCCTGCGGCTCGAACTGACGGAATCGCTGGTGATGGACAATCCCGAGCAGGCCGCCCATGTGCTGGGCAAGCTCAAGCAACTGGGCATCGGCCTGTCGCTCGACGATTTCGGCACCGGCTATTCGTCGCTGTCCTACCTGACGCGCTTTCCCTTCGACACGATCAAGATCGACAAGAGCTTCGTTGACGACACGACGCCGAAACGGGCCGTTCTGCTGCGCTCCATGGTCAACATGGCGCACGAGCTCGGCCTGTCGGTCGTCGCCGAAGGCATTTCGGACCAGCGCGACGCGCTGGAGCTGCGGCAGATGGGCTGCGAATATGTCCAGAGCTTCATGTTCGGCGCGCCGATGGCGGGCGATGCCGTGGTCAAGCTGCTGAAGGAACAGTATCCCGTCGGTCAGGCGTGACCGGCGGCGAGGCTCAAATGCGCCAGATCGATGCCGATGGACGCCAGCACGCGATCGTATTTGCTTTCGATGTCGCTATCGAAGAGCAGCGCGGGCGTGGCCGGACAGGTCAGCCAGCCGTTCTCGGCGATCTCGCTTTCGAGCTGGCCAGCGCCCCAGCCGGCATAGCCGAGCGCCATCAAGGCATGACGCGGGCCCCTGCCGGCGGAAATCGCCCGCAATATATCGACGGTGGCGGTGAGGCAGATGTCGTCCGACACAGGCAGGGACGAGTCGACCCTGTAATCGCCGGTATGCAGCACGAAGCCCCTGCTGCGGTCCACCGGACCGCCGTTGCGAACGACGAAATCGCGCGTCTGCGGCGGCAGGCGAATGGCCTCCTGCTCGTTCATGATGCCAAGCTGGACCAGGAGGTCGGGAAACAGCATCTGCTGGGTCTGGTTGATGATGAGGCCGATCGCGCCCTCGTCGCTATGGGCGCAGATATAGATCACCGAGCGTGCAAAACGGTCGTCCTTCATGCCGGGCATGGCAATCAGGAACTGGTCATCCAGGAAGCCGCTTCGTGCGGCTGGCCTCTTGTGACGCAAAAGATCCATGCCGCAAGGTAACGCGTTTTGGCCTGCCTTGAAAGATGCGGGAGCAAGCCGGTTTGGCCGGCGTCGTCGCACAGGTCACGCAAAAATGATGGTCGCGTGTCGGCGCCTGCGGTTGCGCCGCCACAAAGACAACGTCAAATCACCGCCATGAATAAGCTGGAAGTCCTGTCGTTCAGCCTGTTTTTTACAGTCGCGGCCTGCGGGTTCGCCTCGGCGTCGTCGTCGGCCTGGTATGAAAGCCAGGGGGGCCGCGTGCGGCTCGTCACGACGGGGACTGCCGATCAGGCGGGCCGGATACAGGGCGTTCTGGAGATCGCTCTCAAGCCGGGCTGGAAGACCTATTGGCGTGATCCGGGCGACAGTGGCGTGCCGCCGCAGATCGACGTGAACGCCAGCGCGAATGTGGCAGGCGTCGACCTGTCCTTTCCCGCGCCGCAGCGCCATGACGACGGCTACGGGCAATGGGCAGGCTACGACCGTTCGGTAGCCTTGCCTGCCGTCTTCACACTGAAATCCCCCGGCGACAAAGCGTTGATCGAAGCGCATGTGTTTCTCGGCATCTGCGAAACCATCTGTATTCCCGTGCAGACGACGCTGTCGGTCGACCCCGCCTCGGACCCCGACAACGCCACCGACGCCGAACTCGTCAAGACCGCGTTCGCCGCGCTGCCGCAAGCGGAGAGAAGCGATTTCCGCGCCGTCACCGTGGCAGGGGATGATGAGACGCTGAATGTCGAGGTGGCTGCTCCAGGCGCGCCGGATGACGTGGATTTCTTCGTCGCCGGGAACCAGGATTATATGTTCGGCCCGCCGACGCGGACGGAACAGAACGGCAAGGTGCTGTTCTCCGTGCCGATCCTCGACCGGCCGGACACTATTCCCGCCGGCGCCGGGCTGCATTACACCGTGACGGGAACCACTGGCGCGGTCGAAGGGTTGCTGCCCTATCCATGACCTGGTCCTGGCGGTTGCGGCGTCAGCTTTGCTCCGCTATCGCTGCATCTGCTTTTCCACTTGCGAGGTTTTCATGACGATTTCCGTTGGCGACAAGCTGCCCGAGGCGACGTTCAAGACCATGACCGCCGATGGCGGCAAGGCCTTGAGCACGGCCGAGATATTTTCGGGCAAGAAAGTCGTGCTTTTCGCCGTTCCAGGCGCTTTCACCCCCACTTGCAGCAACAACCACCTGCCGGGCTATCTCGACAATTACGACGCCATTCTGGCGCGTGGGGTCGACACGGTGGCCGTGGTGGCGGTGAACGACCATCATGTCATGGGCGCATGGGCCCGCTTCACCGGCGGCGAAGGCAAGATCCTCTACCTCGCCGATGGCAATGGCGATTTCGTCAAGGCGCTGGGGCTGGACATGGACGCGAGTGGCGGCGGCATGGGCCTGCGCTCGAAGCGGTTTTCCATGATCGTGGATGACGGCAAGGTCGTCACCCTCAACATCGAGGGCGCGCCCGGCCAGGCGGTGGAATCGGGCGCTGTGAGAATCCTCGAGCAGCTCTGAAAATTCCATCTCGCCGCATATCCCGCGCCGGTGTCGAAAAGCCGGCCGTGAAGTCAATCACGTTCAGGAGCACCTGCATGTTGGAACTGGTCCTGCGTGGAGCCGCGATCGGTCTCGGCGCGACGGTGCTCATGGATTTGTGGGCGATAGTTCTCAATCGCGGTTTCGGGCTGCCAAGGCCGAACTGGGGCCTTGTCGGCCGCTGGGTCTGGCATCTGCGCGATGGAAAAATCTTCCACGACGCCATCGGCAATGCCGCGCCCTATTCAGGCGAGCTGGCGCTCGGCTGGGCTTTCCATTACGCGGTCGGCATCCTCTACGGGATCATCCTGGCCTTGCTTGTCGGCGTCAGCTGGTTCGTACAACCGACCTTCCTGCCGGCCTTCATCTGGAGCATTCTGACGGTCGGCGCCGGCTGGTTCCTGCTGGCGCCCGGCATGGGCGCAGGCTGGGCGTCCTCGAAAGCGCCCAATCCGACGAAGGTCCGAGTGCTCAACCTTGTCTCGCACACGGTGTTCGCGCTCGGCCTCTTCGGTTCGGCGCTGCTGATCCGCTAAGCCTGCCAGCGCCTCAATAGCTCTGGTTGGACCGCCGGACCGGCTTCTTCGCCGGGCCGGGTCGCTTGACGGAGGCGGAAGACGCGACCGACTTCGTCGGCTTGAATGGCGCCATGCCGGCGCGGGCGAGTTCGTCGGCGCGCTCGTTCTCCGGGTGCCCGGCATGGCCCTTCACCCAGTGCCAGGTCACGGTATGACGCTTGCGCGCCTCATCCAGCGCCTGCCACAGCTCGGCGTTCTTGACCGGCTTCTTGTCGGCCGTCTTCCAGCCATTGCGTTTCCAGCCATCGATCCAGCCGGAAATGCCGTCCTTAACGTAGCTGCTGTCGGTGTAGAGATCGACAACGGTGCCGTCCTTGATGGCGTTCAGCGCGCTGATCGCGGCCATCAGCTCCATGCGGTTGTTGGTCGTCAACTGCTCGCCGCCATTGAGCTCGCGCGTCGCGCCGTCATTGGCCCCTTCGCTGCGCAGGCGAAGCACCGCGCCCCAGCCGCCGGGGCCGGGATTGCCGGAACACGCGCCGTCCGTATAGGCCTCGACGCGCCTCACGCCGTCACCGTCTCGATCTTGAGGCCATATTCCTCGGCCGAACCGATCTGCCGGTGGAAGCGCATGCGCCGCAGATATTCGAGCGGGTCCTTCTTGACCACCAGACTGCCCGCCGGCGTGTTCAGCCAGTCGTAAAGCCGGGTCAGCAGGAAGCGCAGGGCCGAGCCGCGCGCCAGTATGGGCAGCGCCTTCGCCTCCTCGGCGGAAAGCGGACGCACGGCGGTGTAGCCGCCGAGCAGCGCCATGCCCTTGGTCAGGTTGAAGGCGTTGTCCTTTTCGAAGCACCAGGCGTTGAGGCAGATGGCAATGTCGTAGGCCAGAAGGTCGGTACAGGCGAAATAGAAATCGATGACGCCCGACAGGCGCTTGCCGAGGAAAAAGACGTTGTCGGGAAAAAGATCGGCATGGATGACGCCTGATGGAAGTTCGGTCGGCCAGTTGGCTTCCAGAAAGGCCAGGTCGCTTTCCACTTCCGCGGCAAGCCCCTCTTCGACCTCGCCGGCGCGGTCGCGGGCCTTGTCCCACAGGGGCCGCCAGCCGGACACGGACAGGGCATTGTCCCGGCGCATGGCAAAATCCTGGCCGGCGAGGTGCATTTGCGCCATCGCCCTGCCAACCTCGCGGCAGTGGTCCACCGTCGGCCGCCGCATCCACATGCCTTCGAGGAAAGTGATGATCGCGGCGGGGCGACCGGCCAGTTCGCCGATGGTCTGGCCATCCTTGCGCGTGACCGGCAGCGGGCAGCTCAGGCCCTTGCCGGCGAGGTGCCGCATCAGTCCCAAAAAGAACGGCAGGTCGTCCCGGTTCACCCGCTTCTCGTACAACGTGAGGATATAGACGCCGGTGGAGGTGTGCAGCAGGAAGTTGGAGTTTTCGACGCCTTCGGCGATGCCCTTGTAGGAGAGCAGTTCGCCGATGCCATAGTGCTCAAGGAAAGCAGCGAGCTCGATCTCGCCGATGTCGGTGTAGACGGCCATGCCTATGCCGTCCCGTTGACGAAAGCCATGTCGGCGGGCGTCAGCTCGACATCGCGCAGCACGCGCATGACCGGGAAGTTTTCCGTTTCCTCGGCGGTGGCGGCGAGTTCGACCCTGACATCGAAGCGCTGGCGGAACGCGTCGATGATCTCGTCGACGATGATTTCAGGCGCCGACGCCCCGGCCGAGAGGCCGAGAACCGAAATATCGCCGAGGGTCTCCCACGGTATCTCGCCGGCGCGCTGCACCAACAGCGAACGCCTGGCGCCAGCACGCTCGGCGACCTCGACCAGCCGGCGCGAATTGGACGAATTGGGCGCGCCGACCGTCAGGAAGAGATCGGTGCCCGGAGCCGCCTCCTTCACCGCGTCCTGGCGGTTTGTCGTCGCGTAACAGATCGATTCAGCCGCCGGCGCCTGCATGTTCGGGAACTTCTGCTCCAGCGCCCTCAGCAGGCCGGCGGTGTCCTCGACCGACAGCGTCGTCTGGGTGACGAAGCCAAGCGCATCGGCGTCCCGCGGCACGAAATTGGCAACGTCTTCCTCGGTTTCGATCAGCGTCACCGCGCCTTCGGCAAGCTGGCCCATCGTGCCGATGACCTCGGGATGGCCGGCATGGCCGATCAGCAGCACGTGGCGGCCCTGCCGCTGGTGGCGCATGGCCTGCTTGTGTACCTTGGAGACGAGCGGGCATGTGGCGTCGAGATAGAAGAGATTGCGGGCCTGCGCGTCCGCCGGCACCGATTTCGGCACGCCATGGGCGGAAAACACCACCGGCGACCGCCGATGCTCTGCGGGTATCTCCGACAGTTCCTCGATGAACACCGCGCCGAGGTTCTGCAGGCCCTCGACGACATAGCGGTTGTGGACGATCTCGTGGCGGACATAGACAGGCGCGCCGTATTTTTTCAGCGCCAGCACGACGATCTGGATGGCGCGGTCGACGCCGGCGCAGAAGCCGCGCGGCTGGCACAGCCTGATCGTCAAGGGCGGCTTGGTGTGAAGCATTCTTCCGGTTCCGTTCAAGGCTGGAAATGCGGCGTGCGTGTCGCACTGTCAAGGCCGGCGGCGCATTTGAGAAGCGCCAGGTCCAAATACCACGCCAGCCGTCGAAGCACCCCTCACCGGCAAATATCCGGCTCTATTTTCCCTTGTATTGACGCCGCAGCCACACCAGCAGCACACCGAGCAGCGCCAACGCCAGCCCGTACCATGTCACGGCATATTGCAGGTGATTGTTGGGCAGGTCGACAATGGTGACGCCGCCGACCGGCAGGCCGCCGGGATTGGGCGTTGCATCGGCGTCGATGAAGATCGGCACGATGCCGGCGCCGGCCGGAAGCCCAGCCGTTGCAGCCATCGCGTCGCGGTCCTTCCAGTAGAAGATGTTCTTGGCCGGATCGTTTTCGGGCACCATCGACGACGGCTTGCCGGCCAGCGGATTGCGCGCAAGCCCGGTGACGGTGACCCTGCCGGCAGGCTGGCTTTGCGGCCGCCTTGCCGGTTCCTTGAGGTCGTAGGGCACGAAGCCGCGGTTTACCAGCACGTAGCGGCCGTCATCGAGCCGCAAGGGCGTGAAGATGTTGAAGCCGGAATCGCCCTGCCATGTAGCAAAGAAATGGCGCTCGCCCTGATTCAGGAATGTGCCCGACACCGTGACCGGCACATAGTCGACATCGCCGGAGGCAGCGAATTGCCGCTCCACGTCCGCCAGGGGCAGCGGCGCCGAATGCATGCGCGTCTCGATCGTGTGCAGCAGGCCTTCCTTCCACTGCAGGCGCTGCACCTGCCAGGTGCCCAGCCCGATCAGGATCAGGAAAGCGATTGCGCCGAGAACCAGCGCCAAAGCCTTGCGGGGCCGACTATGGCCCGCATCCGCTTGATGCACACCGGTGCTCATTTGCCGCCGTCCAGCCTGCCTTCGGCTGCCTTGTTGCTGTATTGCAGCGTCAAGAGCACGCCCTTGATGAGGCGCAGCGCACCGAGACAGAGGACCAGCGTCAGCGGCACCCACAGGATGAAGTGCAGCCATAGCGGCGGATTGAGCGTCACCTCCATCCACAGCGCCAGTCCGACCACGACGAAACCGATGATCAGGATGACAAAGACGGCGGGACCATCGCCGGCATCGGCGTAGGAATAATCCAGTCCGCAATTGACGCAGCTTTTGCCGACCGACAGGAAGCCGGAAAACAGCCTGCCCTCGCCGCAGCGCGGGCAGCGGCCCCGCAGGCCGGCGGAAATCGGCTCGACGGGCGCCCACAGCGCTTTGTCTTCATCCATGATCAACTCCCACGGCCGAGGCCATGAGCGTCGTTTAAAAGCGACGCCAAAAAGACAAGGGGCGGCCATGTCGCCACGGCCACCCCCTCATATCATATCGATCGGGCTCAGCCGGCGTGTTCGATGACCGCGCCGTGCGAGGCCCACACATAGATGCAGGCGAACAGGAACAGCCAGACCACGTCGACGAAGTGCCAGTACCAGGCCGCCGCCTCGAAGCCGAAATGCTGCTTCGGGGTGAAATCGCCGCGCATGGCGCGCACCAGGCAGACGCCTAGGAAGATGGTGCCGATGATGACGTGGAAGCCGTGGAAACCGGTCGCCATGAAGAAGGTGGCGCCGTAGATCGAGTCCTTGAAGGCGAACGGCGCGTGGATGTACTCGTAGGCCTGGACCATGGAGAACAACAGCCCGAGGCCGACGGTGAGCACCAGGCCGTTGATCAGGCCCTTGCGGTCGCCATGGATGAGCGAATGGTGCGCCCAGGTGACCGTGGTGCCCGAAAGCAGCAGGATGATCGTATTGTAGAGCGGCAGGTGGAAGGGATCGAGCACCTCCATGCCCTTCGGCGGCCAGACGCCGCCGGTGAATTCGGCGCGCGCTACCTGATGGATTTCGTTCGGGAACAGGCTGGCGTCGAAGAAGGCCCAGAACCAGGCGACGAAGAACATCACCTCGGAGGCGATGAACATGATCATGCCGTAGCGCAGGTGCAGGGAAACCACCCGCGTGTGGTGGCCCTCATGCGCTTCCTTCACCGTGTCCGACCACCACGAGAACATCACATAGAGGATGACCAGCAGGCCGACAAAGAAGATCCACGGACCGGCGATGTTCAACCCGACCAGGTGGAACTCGTTGCCCTTGAGATACTGCATCCAGGCGACGCCGCCGATGGCCATGATGAGCGCACCGACCGAGCCGATGAACGGCCACGGGCTGGGATCGATGATATGGTAGTCGTGTTGCGGTTTTGCGTGTGCGTCTGCCATGTCAACCCCCGAGAGTCTCTGCGGTATTCGGAATAGTCGTGCTCTTGTCTTCGACCGGCGCCGCGGCAACCGGCTTGTTCGCCTCGATCGGGAACATCGTATAGGAAAGCGTAATCGTCTTGATGTCTTTCAGTTCTGGCGCATTGACGATGTCGGGGTCAACATAGAAGACCACCGGCATATCCATCGTCTGGCCGGCCTGCAAGGTCGTATCGGTGAAGCAGAAGCACTCCACCTTGTTGAAATAGGCGCCGGCCATTTCCGGCACGACGTTGAAGGTCGCGCGGCCGGCCGACGGCCTGTCGAACTTGTTGGTCGCGGTATAGTGCGCCTGCGCCGTCTCGCCGATCTTGATCGTCATCGAACGCGCCACGGGCGCGAAATCCCACGGCACGCCGGAGGTGTTGGCGTCGAAGCGGATCGTGATGTCGCGGTCGAGCACGCGGTCGGCATATTGCGTCGTCCGCCGCGTGGTGCCGCCATAGCCCGTCGCCTGGCAAAACATCTGGTAGAGCGGCACGGCGGCGTAGGCCATCCCGATCATGCCGACGAAAAACGCCACGCAGATGCCAGCGACGACGCCGTTGCCCCTGGCACCGGTAGCCTTCTGTCTGGTTTTTTCAGCAGGCTGGCTCATTCAATCCCTCACAGCGGCCGGTTGAGGATCGAGGGGCCGAACTTGGCGATGGTCGCCACATAGAAGATGATGACGAGCACGCCAAGCGCCAGGCCAATCGCCACCGAGCGATTGCGGCGGGCCTTCTTCTGCCGGTCGGTCAAGGTGACGAGTTCGAGCTTTTCTTCGGGCATGGTTACAGGCCACCCATCGAGAGGAACCGCTCGACGACGCTGTCGCCAAGGTAGGCCGCGAAGATGGCGAAGAGATAGAGCAGCGAATAGCCGAACAATGCCTTGGCCGGCTTCATCACCCGATCGGAGTCCGGCATGGTGAAAACCCGCCAGGAATAACCGACGAAACCGATGCCGAGCAGCGCGGCGGCAACACCGTAGACGGCGCTCGTATAGCCCATTGCCCAGGGCAGGACGCCGATTGGCGCCAGGACCAGCGCATAGGCGAAAATCTGGCGGCGGGTCGAGGCCTCACCGGCGACGTTCGGCATCATCGGGATGCCGGCGCGCGCATAGTCGCCCGACTTGAACAAAGCCAGCGCCCAGAAATGCGGCGGCGTCCACAGGAAGATGATGAGAAACAGGATGACGCTTTCGAGGCTGACCGATCCGGTCGCAGCCGCCCATCCGATGACCGGCGGGATAGCGCCGGCGGCGCCGCCGATGACGATGTTCTGCGGCGTCCAGCGCTTCAGCCACATCGTGTAGACGACGGCGTAGAAGAAGATGGTGAAGGCGAGCAAAACGGCGGCCAGCCAGTTGACCAGCACGCCGAGCGTCATCACCGACAGCGCCGACAGAACCAGCCCGAAGACCAGCGCTTCGCCGGGCAGCACGCGGCCCGACGGCACCGGCCGGTTGGCGGTGCGGGTCATGACCGCGTCGATGTCGGCGTCATACCACATGTTCAGCGCGCCCGACGCGCCGGCGCCGATGGCGATGGCGAGGATGGCGATGACGGCGAGAAGCGGATTGATCGCGACCGGGGCGGCCACCAGCCCGACGAACGCGGTGAACACCACGAGTGACATGACGCGCGGCTTCAAGAGGGCGAAGAAATCCCCGGCGGTGGCTTCCGACACGCGAAAGCCCGCTTCTTCGATCCGGGTATCGTCAACAAGGGCCATACGTACTCAAATTCCAGTCATTCTGGCCAAAATCGCTGGCCGTTTGGCCAAAACCGCCGGCGGGGCCGGCGGTCCTGAACGTTCTGCTGCCGCTTACTTGATCCTGGGCAGCTGCTCCCACTGGTGGAAGGGCGGCGGCGAAGGCAGCTGCCATTCCAGTGTCGTTGCGCCCTCGCCCCACGGGTTGGCGCCGGCGACGCGCTTCTTCTGGAAGGCTTCGAACACGCCGTAGAGGAAGATCAGCACGCCGACCGCCGAGATGTAGGAGCCGATCGACGAAACATGGTTCCAGCCGGCGAACGCGTCCGGATAGTCGATGTAGCGGCGCGGCATACCGGCGAGGCCGAGGAAATGCTGCGGGAAGAACACCAGGTTCACGCCGACGAACGTAACCCAGAAGTGCGTGTTGCCGATCACCGGCGAATACATGTAGCCGGTCATCTTGGGGAACCAGTAGTACCAGGCGGCGAAGATGGCGAACACGGCGCCGAGCGACAGCACGTAATGGAAGTGCGCCACGACGTAGTAGGTATCGTGCATCGAACGGTCGAGGCCGGCATTGGCCAGCTGCACGCCGGTGACGCCACCAACCGTGAACAGGAAGATGAAGCCGACTGCCCACAGCATCGGGGTACGGAACGAGATAGAGCCGCCCCACATGGTCGCGATCCAAGAGAAGATCTTCACGCCGGTCGGCACCGCGATGACCATGGTTGCGAAGACGAAATAGCGCTGCGTGTCGAGCGACAGGCCGGTGGTGTACATGTGGTGCGCCCACACGACGAAGCCGACGGCGCCGATGGCGACCATGGCATAGGCCATGCCGAGATAGCCGAAGACAGGCTTGCGGGAGAAGGTCGAGACGATGTGGCTGACGATGCCGAAGCCCGGCAGGATCAGGATGTACACTTCGGGATGGCCGAAGAACCAGAACAGGTGCTGGAACAGGATCGGGTCGCCGCCATTTTCGGGCACGAAGAAGGACGTTCCGAAATTGCGATCGGTAAGAAGCATGGTGATGCCGCCCGCCAGAACCGGCAAGGAAAGCAGCAGCAGGAAGGCGGTGATCAGCACCGACCAGGCGAACAGCGGCATCTTGTGCATGGTCATGCCCGGCGCGCGCATGTTGAAGATGGTGGTGATGAAGTTGATCGCGCCGAGGATCGAGGAAGCGCCGGCGATGTGCAGCGACAGGATCGCCAGATCCATGGCCGGTCCGGGCTGGCCCGACGTCGAGAGCGGCGGATAGATCGTCCAGCCGCCGCCAACGCCCCAGGCACCGGGCGCGCTCGGCATGAAGGCCGACAGGATCAGCAGGATGAACGCCGGCGGCAGAAGCCAGAAGGAGATGTTGTTCATGCGCGGGAACGCCATGTCCGGCGCGCCGATCATGATCGGAACCATCCAGTTGGCGAAGCCGCCGATCAGCGCCGGCATGACCATGAAGAAGATCATGACCAGCCCATGGGCGGTGGTGAAGGCGTTGTACATCGACTTGCCGGCATCGATCGATTCATCGGCGCCGACGCCGTAGACCATCTGGGCGAGACCGTTGAATATCTGGATGCCCGGCTCCGCCAGCTCCCAGCGCATCATGACCGAAAGGAACCCGCCAAGGCAGCCGGCGAAGATCGCGAAGATCAGATAGAGCGTGCCGATATCCTTGTGGTTGGTGGAATAAACCCACCGGACCCAGCCACGATACGGCTTGTGGTCATGATCGTCGTGAGCTGCAGCGTGCGCCATTTTCCGCTCCGTTCCCTATTCTTGCTTGGCCGTGCGTCAGTTGCCGGCGGCCGCTACCTTGTTGGTACCCTCGACCTCGGCCATCAGCGCCTTGTTGGCGCCGGGAAGGTCTGCCTTGGCCGCTGCCAGCCAGGTGTTGTATTGAGCATCCGAAACGACGCGGATCGCGATCGGCATGAAGGCGTGGTCCTTGCCGCACAATTCCGAGCACTGGCCATAATAGAGGCCTTCCTTCTCGGGCTTGAACCAGATTTCGTTGATGCGGCCGGGCACCGCGTCGGTCTTGACGCCGAAAGCCGGCATGGCGAAAGCGTGGATCACGTCGGCCGCGGTCACCAGAACGCGCGTCGTCGTGTTGACCGGCACGACCATCTCGTTGTCCACCGCCAGCAGGCGCGGGTAGGCAGCCTTGTCTTCCTTGCCGAGACCGGCGCGATCGCCGTCCTGCAGCAGGGCTGAGTTGTAGGAAAGCGGCTGATCGACCTGATATTCGTAGTCCCAATTCCACTGGTTGGCCGTCGCCTTGATGGTCAGCTTCGGCTCTTCCGGCGGCGTGTACTGCGCGGTCAAAAGCTGGAAGGAGGGAATGGCGATGAACAGCAGGATCACGACCGGCCCCACGGTCCAGAGCACCTCGATGAAGGTGTTGTGGCTCGTGCGCGTCGGGGTCGGGTTGACGCTGTCGCGGAACCTGAAGAAGCAGTAGGCAATCAGCCCCAGCACAAACAGGGTGATCGGTACGATGAACCAGAGCGTGTAATGCTCGAACCAGGTGATCTGGCTCATCATGCCGGTGGCGGCGGGCTGGAATGTCATCTGCCATTCGACAGGCTGCGCCGCATGGGCGGAAGCACCTGCGAGAAACGCGGTCGTGGCGCTGGCGCCTGCAATAAATTTCCTCATCGCCCTCATCATCTCCCAGTGCCCTCACGATCCGGCCGCAAGAATACATAACAATGCCCGAACGGGAATCCCGGACAGCTAAGCGTGGTTCAAACCATACTCTTTTTCCCGCCGCAAGAAAGGAGCGGCCGAAACCGTGCGGCATTTTTGCGCGTAAGGCTGGCGGCGGCTGCACGCCGCGCCAGATATCGTGCGGAAGGTTGCCCGCCGGGCCTGTTTTTCCGCCATCGCACGGTATAAAGCAGGGCGAACGGGTCCGAACGAGGATTTTGGCCTGAAAACCGCATTCGAGCCGCATTCAAGGCGGACTGAAGCCTGTCGCCTGCTTTTCCTCTGCTTTTGCCGGGCTTAAAGTGCCGTGATTCGTGATGGAGCCGTTATGAACTCTTGGGTCTCGAAAATTTCGGCGAAGGTCGTCCTGCTTGCCGCCCTGTCGATGTGCGCAAGCGCGTATGCCGCGCAGCCGAGCGGCACGGTGAAATCGACCCATGGCGCCTGGTCCATCATCTGCGATACGCCGGCCGGCGCGACCTCCGAGCAATGCGTGATGATGCAGAATGTCGTCGCCGAGGACAGGCCCGAGATGGGCCTTTCGGTGGTCGTCCTGCGCACCGCCGACAACAAGGCGGAAATCCTGCGCGTGCTGGCGCCCCTTGGCGTGCTTTTGCCGAACGGCCTTGGCCTGAACGTCGACGGCAAGGATATCGGCCGCGCCTATTTCGTCCGCTGCTTCCAGGACGGGTGCTACGCCGAGGTCATCCTCGAAAAGCCGCTGCTCGACACGCTGAAGACCGGCAAGGCCGCGACCTTCATCGTCTTCCAGACGCCTGAGGAAGGCATCGGCATCCCGGTCGACCTGAAAGGCTTCGGCGAAGGCTTCGCAGCGCTGCCCTGACCTATTCGGCTTTTCGCCTGGCCTTCTCTGCGCGCCGCTTGTCGGTCATTCCGTCGTGCGGACCAAGCGCGTGCGTCGGATGACCGTCCCACCAGTCGGGATGCAGCGGTCTGCGCTCAGGATGGAGGGGATAGAATACACGGTTCTCCGGCTTGGTCCGTTCGCCCACCACGAGAAGGCGGACGTCGGCGTCGGTGTTGTTGAGAAAGCTGTGCGCGATCCCGGTGCCGGCCGGAAACCCGACGGCATCGCCAGGCACTAGCCGATGGAGATAGCCGTCGATCCAGACGTCAGGTTCGCCTTCGATGACGTAGACAAACTCTTCTTCGGCACTCTCGGCATGCGGAAAGGATGTGCGCCGGCCGGGGGGCAGCCGCTGATGGTGGATGCCCAGCTTTGTCAGGCCGAAATGTCTGCCGAAAGGCGCTCCGATGCTCATCGGCTCGTCATCTTCGTCATAGTGCCAGTCGTCGTCGTGTTCGATGTCATGCCAATGGGCGATGAAGGATGGTCTTTCCCGTACCGGCATTTTTGATCCTCGAAGGTTTGCGGCGGACAGCTTCCGCCGCGGGGTTGCCATATCCTCGCGGGGCTAAGGCCAATGAGCGGAACGGCAAAGACTGCTGGATCAAGGCCTTGCCGAGGAAGGCTCCCTTGCCAATCTGGACGTCGCCTTCGTTGGCAGCGTCACGCCAACATATGTATATGCGGAAATCGGTCCGCGATATGGCAGTCCTTCATGGTTCGCATCAAGGCGTCCGTCCGCCAGTAGCGGTTGCCGAATGGGACCGACGCGCCTACATCGGTGAAAACCATTCCCCGTTCAGGACAACCCTCCATGACCAGCCTCATCGGCAAGTTCGACATTTCCGAAGACCGCATCAAGCGGATCGTCGCCGATACGCTCAACGGCGCCGACGATGGCGAACTGTTCCTCGAATACAGCGAGAGCGAAGCGCTGATGTTCGACAATGGCCGGCTGAAGACGGCCAATTTCAACACCGACCAGGGCTTCGGACTGCGCGCCGTGGCCGGCGAGGCAAGCGGCTACGCCCATTCGAGCGAGCTGTCGGAGGCGGCGCTCCTGCGCGCCTCCGATGCCGTGGCCACGGTCAAGGGCGGCTATTCCGGCACGCTGGCGGAAGCGCCGCCGCGCACCAACCGCCATCTCTACAGCGACGAGAACCCGATCCCGTCGCCGTCCTTCGAGGCGAAAGCCAAGCTGCTGCAGGAGGTCGACGCCTTTTTGCGCAACGCCGATCCGCGCGTGCGGCAGGTGACGGCCTCGCTCACCTCGTCGTGGCAGCATGTCGAGATCGTGCGTGCCGACGGCCAGACGGTGCGCGACATCCGCCCGCTGGTCCGGGTCAATGTCGGCGTCGTCGTCGGCGAAGGCGACCGCCAGGAAAGCGGTTCCTTCGGCATTGGCGGGCGCACCGGCTTCGACCAGTTCGTCGCCGAGGACAGCTGGAAGCACACCGCGCAGGAGGCGCTGCGGCAGGCGCTCGTCAACCTCGAGGCCATTCCTGCCCCGGCTGGCACCTTCGACATCGTGCTGTCGAGCGGCTGGCCAGGCGTCATGCTGCACGAAGCGGTCGGGCATGGGCTGGAAGGCGATTTCAACCGCAAGAAGACCTCGGCTTTCGCCGGATTGCTCGGCCAGCAGGTCGCCGCCAGGGGCGTGACGGTCGTCGACGACGGAACCATCGCCGAACGGCGCGGCTCGCTGACCGTGGACGACGAAGGCACCCCTTCGGCGCGCAATGTGCTGATCGAAGACGGCAAGCTGGTCGGCTACATGCAGGACCGGCAGAACGCCCGTCTGATGGGCATGAAGGCGACCGGCAACGGGCGGCGCGAGAGCTATGCCCACCAGCCAATGCCGCGCATGACGAACACCTACATGACCGCCGGCGACATGGAACCCGAGGAAATCATCGCCTCGGTCAAGAACGGCATCTATGCCGTGTCCTTCGGCGGCGGACAGGTCGATATCACGTCCGGCAAGTTCGTGTTCGGCTGCACCGAGGCCTACATGATCGAGGACGGCAAGGTCACCCAGCCGATCAAGGGCGCCATGCTGATCGGCAACGGCCCCGACGCCATGCACCGCGTCTCCATGATCGGCAACGACATGAAGCTCGATACCGGCATCGGCATGTGCGGCAAGGCCGGCCAGGGCGTGCCGGTCGGCGTCGGCCAGCCGCATCTCAGGATGGACCAGATGACGGTCGGCGGGACGCGGGTTTAGTCGCTCCGAACCTTGTTTTCCTGATCGGCTAAACCCAGGAGGCTGTCGTCTTGGGCAAGCGGTGATCCGGATCGATGACGTTGAGCTTCGGTGCGCCGTCCTCGTTCCAGCGCCACAGCGCCACGCAGGTGCCGCCCGGCGACATGACGGAGGGGTAAATCACGCCGTCAAATCCGTCTGCCAACAGCCGCTGTCTCAATGCGTGCGTCTCAGGCGTCAGCCCCCGGTCCATCGCGTCGCGCCATTGGCAGCGATGGATGTCCGGCCCGATGTTCA
The DNA here is from genome assembly GCF_031457045.1 of Mesorhizobium sp. BE184. Taxonomy (NCBI): domain Bacteria; kingdom Pseudomonadati; phylum Pseudomonadota; class Alphaproteobacteria; order Hyphomicrobiales; family Phyllobacteriaceae; genus Mesorhizobium; species Mesorhizobium sp. BE184. The sequence continues at coordinate 299,322 of NZ_JAVDVU010000001.1, read as the reverse complement.
AAGCGGCCAGCGTCTCCTCATGGGTCAAATCGGCCAGACGCGCCTGCAGCAGCTCAAGTTGCGCGATCAGCGCCGGATGCTGGACAAAGCCCTGATTGTATTCGGCCCAGGCGGTCGATAATTCGCGAGCCGCGTAGATCGTCCTGGCGCCGACGGGGTTCCATCGCCCGCCGAAACGCGCCGCCCCTTCGCCCGAAAGCGGCACATGAGCCCAGCGCGGGACGAAGGCCCGCCAGAGCACCTGCGGCGGCAGCGATTCAGGCATAGACGCCGGAACGCACTGCCTCCAGATAGGAAAGCACTTTTTCGGCCTTGCCGTCGTGGACGAGATCGTAGGCCGTCTTGCCGGCCCAGCCGGGGATCGGCTGATGCTTGAACCAGATGGCGGCGCGCTGTTCGTCGCCGGCCATTTCACTGGCCATCGAGAGAATGCGGACGACAGGGCTCAAAGCCGCATCGACCTTGCGCGCGCCAGTCTTGGCAGTCAGCGTGTTGCGGGCGACACCGATAAGGCCGGCCAGTTCACCCAGATTGACGCCAAGCTGTTCGGCAACGCGCCTTGCCGAGAGGAAGGGGGTTCGTCCTTCCTCAAACCGCAATGCCGCAATTTGGAATGCCGCCGAGCTCATTTATTCTATCCATGAATTGACTAGGTCATGTCAAAATAAGCTCAATCGGTGCGCAATTCAAGCCCGCGCCCATCAACGCCTTTTCCGCGGCTTCTCCAGCAGCGCGACCGCCTCGACATGCGGCGACCAGAGGAACTGGTCGATGGGCGTGACGCTTTTCAGCCTGTAGCCGCCGTCCAGCAAGATGCGCAGGTCGCGCGACAGCGTCACGGGATTGCAGGACACAGCGGCCACATAAGGCACGTCGGAGCGGGCAATCTGCTTTGCCTGGTCCTCGGCGCCGGCGCGCGGCGGGTCGAACACCAGCCCGTCGAAAGCGGCCAGTTCCTTGAAGGTGAGCGGACGGCGGAAAAGGTCGCGCTTCTCGGTCGTCACCCGCTTGAGGCCGCTGGCGAAGCGAAAGCCGCGGTCGAGGGCGGCAAGCGCGGCGGCATCGCCTTCCACTGCATGGACCTCGGACTTCGACGCCAGCCGCAACGCGAAACTGCCGCAGCCGGAAAACAGGTCGGCAATCCGCTTGGCTTTCGCGAGATGCTCGCCGACCAGCCCGGCCATGGCCTGCTCGGCTTGATGGGCCGCCTGCAGAAACGCACCGGGCGGTGGGCTGACGGCGACATTGCCGAACATGACCACGGGCTTTTTCGTCTCGACGACGACCTCGCCATCGACGGAAAGCCGCGCCAGGCCTTCGCGGATGGCGAAATCCGCGGCGTCGCGACGCTGCCTGTCATCCAGAAGGCCAGAATCCTGAGCAGCGACATCAAGGCCGGAAATCGTGGCCGTTACAGTCAAATGAAACGGCTTCGTCGTGGTGCAGATGGAACTTGCAACGGCTCTCAGCCTGTCGAAAGCACCGACGATCTCGGGAAGCAGGATCGGGCATTCCTCGATGGGAATGATCTCCGACGACAGATGCCGGTTGAAGCCGAGCAGCATGCCGGCCTCGGTGCGGCGCACGGCCAGCGTGGCGCGGCGGCGCGTGTGCGGTTCGCAGGCAATGATCGGACCGACAGCGCAGTCGATTCCTCTCAAGGCCTGAATGACCCGCTCCCTTTTCCAGGCACGGTAGGCGTCGGTTTCCAGATGCTGCAGCGCGCAGCCGCCGCATTCGGTGAAATGACGGCAGGGCGGCACGACACGCAGCGGCGAAGGTTCGAGCACAGCCATCAAGGCGGCGCGATCCCTCGCAAGCGCCGCCGTCACCGTTTCGCCCGGCAGCGTGAAAGGGATGAAGACATCGCCGGACTCGGTCCGGGCGATGCCGTCACCGTGCGCGCCCAGCCTGTCGATGGTGAAACGCACGTTCATCGGTCCTTTATCCCACCAAGCAGGAATTCGCGGTTGCCGTCGCCGCCTTCGATTGGCGAAGGATGCAGGCCGACAGCATGCCAGCCCGAAACGGCATTCAGCCAGTCACGCAAATCTTCGGCTATGCGCTCGGCATCCGCCGGGTCCCTCAGAAGTCCGCCCTTGCCAATGCGTTCGCGGCCCGCCTCGAATTGCGGCTTGACCAGCAGGACGGCCTTGGCGTCCTTTCCCGCCAGGGCGAGCGCCGGCGGCAGCGCCAGCTTCAGCGAGATGAAGGAAACGTCCGAGACGATGAAATCCGGCACGCGTCCGGCCAGATCGGACGCGGTGAGGTTGCGGGCGTTCAGCCCCTCGACGGATGTCACGCGGCTGTCGGCGCGGACCGAAGAATGCATTTGTCCGTGGCCGACATCGATGGCCGTGACATGGCCAGCGCCGCGCTCGAGCAGGACCTGCGTGAAGCCGCCGGTCGATGCGCCGATGTCGAGCGCATCCGCGCCTTGCGGATCGAAGCCGAAATGGTCCAGCCCGGCGATCAGCTTCAGCGCGGCGCGCGAGACATAATTCCGGGCCGGATCGGCCACGGCGATCTCGGCGTCGCCGGAAACCAGAACACCCGCCTTGACCTGCGCCAGTCCATCGACGGAAACCGTGCCGCGCTGAACCGCGTCGCGGGCGCGCGACCGGCTGGCGAACAGGCCGCGTTCGACGAGCAGTTCATCGAGCCGCTGACGCTGGCTGGCTGGCTGATTGTTCATCCGCCTTCAATGGCGAAAGCGGACCACGAACGCAACCGTTGTGACCGCAGGTGCCGCGGTGAGGACGATCAGCCCGCGTCCTTTGCCCCGGCCGAAGCCTCTTCACGCGGCGCCGCGAAGGGGACGGATGGAGCCCGGATCAACTGCGGTGTCTGGGCGTAGGAAAAGCCGCCGCGTATGTCGCCCATCTTGGCGGCGACGATGCGCATGACCGCCTGCTCCAGCTTGCGGTCATAAGGCGTTTCCGCCGTCGCCTGCGCGGTGACGAGCATGAAAAAGGCCATGCCCGCGAGAAGCCGTGTCATTCTTTTTATTCTCCCTGCCGGATCGTTTCCTAGCAGGTGCGCGTTGAAAAACGGCCAAGAGACAAGGTAAGCATGATGTCAAAAAGGAGCGTAAACAACCCGTTAGAATGGATTTCAGACAATCCGATTCATCAAGCTGGGAAACTGATTCAACGCGCCGGATGCAACGCGCTAGATCGCTTGGCATCCCTTGCAAGCCACAAGCAACCAACCGTCGAGAGCGCATAGACCGTGCTGATCGCCACCTTCAACATCAACAACGTCAACCGGCGGCTGGAGAACCTGACGGCCTGGATGCGGACCCGCAAGCCGGATGTGGTGTGCCTGCAGGAGTTGAAGGCCGATCAGCGGTCGTTCCCCGAACAAGCCATAGCCGAGGCTGGCTATCGCTCGGTCTGGGTGGGGCAGAAGACCTGGAACGGCGTCGCAATCCTGGCCCGCGGTTCAGAGCCGGTGGTCACCAGGACAGAATTGCCGGGCGATCCCGATGACACTCAGGCCCGCTATATCGAGGCAGCGGTGCGCGGAGTCCTCATTGCATCGATCTATGCGCCCAACGGCAACCCGCAACCGGGGCCGAAGTTCGACTACAAGCTTGCCTGGATGAAGCGCCTGCAGGCCCATGCGACCAAGCTCCACAAGTCGGGCGCTCCCATCGTCCTCGCCGGCGATTTCAACGTCGCCCCGACAGAACTCGATATCTACCCGACGAAATCCTGGGATGACGATGCCCTTATCCAGCCGGAAAGCAGGGCCGCATTCAAGAGACTGGTCGGCCGCAGTTGGACCGACGCGCTGCGGACGATCCACCCGGACGAGCGCATTTACACCTTTTGGCACTACATGCGGAACCGTTGGCCGCGCGATGCGGGCTTGCGGCTCGACCATTTGCTGTTGAGCCCTGACCTCGCCGATCGCCTCGAAGACGCTGGCGTCGATCGCGACCTGCGGGGCGAGGAAGGGGCGAGCGACCATGCTCCGGCATGGGTCAGGTTGGCGCGTGCGTAGGTCAGTGCGGATTTAAATCAACCGACAAAGTCGTGATCCCATTTCGAGGAACAACTGTCGGGCGCCTTCGTTGGACCATAATCGCACTTCAGCGATCAGGGAGAGTTTGATGAAGTCCATTCTCACAGCAACACTGTTTTCACTTGCACTGGCGACAACGGCCATGGCGCAGACGAGCGGCTCGGGCAGCAACAACAGCGACACGCCCACGACGGTTAACCCGCCAGCGACACCAAACGCCGGAACGGGAACGCAGACGATGTCCCCTGATGGAAGCATGAAAACCAATAAGACGCCGGAACAGGCGGCAGATTGCATGGATGCAACCAAGGGCACCAACAACAGCATGGCCGCCGATGGCACTAAGAAGCCGGATTGCGCGGCCAAGTAGGCTGCATGATCGCTCTATCGGGGCGCCCAAATGGGCGCCTCGATAATTTTCAAGCGGCTGCGGCACCAACTTTCACAATGCTCCAGGCGACCAGTTCCGGCAGCGCCAGGCAGCCGAAATTTACCACTAAAATACAATAAATATTGTGCGCTTATGCGCGCTGGGCGCTGGTGGAGTGGCCAAGCGCGGAAAAGACGGTGTGCACGATGCCCGTCGAGTCGAGCCCGGCATCGACATACATCTTCTCGGGCTTGGCGTGGTCGACGAAAGCGTCCGGCAGGATAAGCGGACGAACTTTCAGGCCGCTTTCCAGAAGCCCTTCATGCGCCAGGAATTGCAGGACATGACTGGCGAAACCACCGACCGAGCCTTCTTCCACCGTCACCAGTATCTCATGCGATCGAGCCAGCCGGCGGATCAGATCCTCGTCGAGCGGCTTGGCGAAGCGCGCGTCGGCAACCGTCGTCGATAGCCCGGCGGCGCCGAGTTCCTCGGCGGCGAGAAGGCAATCCTGAAGCCGCGTGCCGAATGACAGGAGCGCGACCTTGGTGCCTTCCCTCAGCACCCTGCCCCTGCCGATTTCCAGCACCGACCCGCGTTCCGGCATGTCGACGCCGACGCCGTTGCCGCGCGGATAGCGGAAGGAAATCGGGCCTTCATCATAGGCCGCGGCGGTGCGGACCATGTGCTTGAGTTCGGCCTCATCGGCGGCGGCCATGACCACGAAACCGGGAAGCAGGGCGAGATAAGCGGTGTCGAAGGCGCCGCAATGCGTCGGTCCATCGGCGCCGACAAAACCTGCCCTGTCGATCGGGAACCGCACCGGCAGCTTCTGGATCGCGACGTCATGGACGACCTGGTCGTAGGCGCGCTGCAAAAAGGTGGAATAGATCGTGGCGAAGGGCTTGTAGCCCTCGGTGGCGAGGCCTGCCGCGAAGGTGACGGCATGCTGCTCGGCGATGCCGACATCGAAAGTCCGTTCGGGAAAGGCATCGCCGAACAGGTCGAGGCCGGTGCCGGAAGGCATGGCGGCGGTGACGGCGACGATTTTCTCGTCCTCGCGCGCTTCCTGGATCAGGCTTTCGGCGAACACCCTGGTGTAGCTCGGCGCATTGGCGGGCGCCTTGGCCTGCGCGCCGGTGACGACGTCGAATTTGTTGACGCCATGGTATTTGTCGGCGGCCGCTTCGGCGGGCGCATAGCCTTTGCCCTTCTGCGTCACGATATGGATCAGCACCGGGCCGTCGCCATTGTCGCGGACATTCTTGAGGACAGGAACCAGATGCTCGAGATTGTGACCATCGATGGGGCCGATATGGTAGAAGCCCAGCTCCTCGAACATGGTGCCGCCGGTGACATAGCCGCGCGCGTGCTCGACAGCGCGCTTGATGGCCCGGTCGGCGCGCTTGCCGAGATAAGCGGTCAGCTTCTTGCCGAAATCGCGCAGCCCGAGATAGGCGCGGCCGGAGGCGAGACGCGCCAGATAGGCGCTCATCGCGCCGGTGGGCGGCGCAATCGACATGTCGTTGTCGTTGAGGATGACGATCAGCCGCGCGTCGAGAGCGCCGGCATTGTTCATCGCCTCGTAGGCCATGCCGGCTGACATGGCGCCGTCGCCGATGACCGCGATGACGTTGTTCTTGCCGCCCGACAGGTCGCGCGCCACGGCCATGCCGAGGCCGGCGGAGATGGAGGTCGACGAGTGCGCCGCGCCGAACGGATCGTATTCGCTCTCGGCGCGCTTGGTGAAGCCGGAAAGGCCGCCCTCCTGCCGCAAGGTGCGGATGCGGTCGCGGCGGCCGGTCAGGATCTTGTGCGGATAGGCCTGATGGCCGACGTCCCAGATCAGCCGGTCGTCGGGCGTGTTGAAGACGTAGTGCAGCGCCACCGTCAGTTCGACGACGCCGAGGCCCGCGCCGAGATGGCCTCCCGTGTGGGAGACCGCATCGATCAGTTCCGCCCGCAATTCGGCCGCAAGCTGCGGCAGATCGCTCTCATCAAGCGATCGCAGGTCGGCAGGAATGCGGACCTTGTCGAGAAGCGGCGTTTCAGGTTTCGGGCTCAATTCAATATGCCTGTGCTACCCATGCGAAATAGGACGGCTGGCCGGCAAAGTAAATGCGCGGCGGTGACGCGGCTCAGCTTTCGGGCAGCGGGATGAACTCTTCCTCGTCGCCCGGAACGATGTCGAAACGGCCGGTTTTCCACTCATTCTTGGCCTGTTCGATGCGCTCCTTCGAAGAGGACACGAAATTCCACCAGATGTAGCGCTTCGAACCGAGAGACGCGCCACCGAAGAGCATGAAATGCGCGCCCGATTGCGACGAAACGACGATCTCGTCGCCGGGACGGAAGACAAGCAGCCGCTCGGCGGGGAAAACATCCCCGGAAATCGACACCTCGCCTTCCAGCGTATAGATGGCGCGCTCCTCGGCATCGGCCGGTATCTGAACGCGGGCGCCGGGCGAGAGCCGCATATCGGCATAGAGCGTTTCGGAAGCAGCGCGCACCGGCGATTTCAACCCGCCGAACTCTCCAATGACGACACGGCCCCTGACGCCCTCGGCGTCGAACTCGGGCAGCGTGGCGCTGGCGGTATTCTCGAAGACGGGAGCGACCTCTTCCTTGCCGTCCGGCAAGGCCAGCCACGTCTGCAGGCCCGAAACCGACATCGGCGCGCAGCGCAGTTCCTCCGGGGTGCGTTCGGAATGCACGATGCCGCGGCCGGCGGTCATCAAATTCACGTCGCCGGGTTCGATGACCATTTCGGTGCCGAGCGAATCGCGGTGCCTGATCTTGCCGTCGAACAGATAGGTGACGGTGGACAGGCCGATATGCGGGTGCGGGCGCACGTCCAGCGCCTGCCCGGCGCGCAGGATGGCAGGCCCCATGCGGTCGAAGAAAATGAACGGGCCGACAAGCCTGCGGCGCGCCGTCGGCAGCGCACGGCGGACCTGGAAACCGTCAATGTCGCGCGCGTTGGGGATGACCATCAGTTCGATCTGGTCGCTGGCAAACGCATCGCCCGCATGCGGGTCGTTTCCGGGGAAGAAGCTCATGGCCGATCAGGAATCCTCGAAGACGATCTTGGGAAAGCGCTGCGCCGACTTCGCCCGCGCCCTGGCGGCGACTTCCTCGCGGTCGCGGGGGTGCTGCGTCGTCTCCAGGGAATCCAGCAGTTGGCGGGCCGACGCGGCAACCGCATCGACAGCCCGGTCGAAAACATCCTGGTTTTTCTTCGATGGATGCGTGGTTCCGCTCAACTTGCGCACGAATTGAAGCGCGGCGTCGCGAACCTCATCGTCCGTCGCCGGCGGATCGAAATTGAACAGCGTCCTGATGTTGCGGCACATCGCTGAACCTCCTTCGGTCTTTGCTATTCCGCGTCCAGGGGCTCGGTTCCAACCGGCCGGCCTTCGCGTGAGAGGCGTATTTTCTCAACCTTGTCCTCGGCGGACTTCAGCAGGCGGTCGCAATGCGCCTTCAGCGCCTCGCCACGCTCATAGATGCGGATCGACTGGTCGAGCGGCACGTCGCCGCGCTCCAGATCATCGACGATCTTCTCCAGCGCATCGAGCGCCTGCTCGAAACTCATCGCCTTGACATCCTCGTTCGGCTCGTCGGCCATTTCCTATCCTTTCATGAGACGCCCGACATGGGCCGCAACGGAGAACGCCAGCCCCTGCAGATCATAACCGCCTTCCAGCAGGCTGACGAGGCGGTTGGATGAATGGCGGGCAGCGCGTTCCATCAATTGCCCGGTGGCCCAGTCGAAATCGTCTTCGGTGAGATTGATCTCAGCCAGCGGGTCGCGGTGGTGCGCGTCGAAGCCGGCCGAAATGATGATGAGATCGGGGCAGAAGGCGTCCAGCGACGGCAGCACGCGCGACAGCAGGGCGTCACGGAACTGCTCGCTGCCGGTTTGCGGCGCCAGCGGTGCGTTGACGATATTGCCGGCGCCGGTCTCGGTCTTGGCCCCGGTGCCCGGATAGAGCGGCATCTGGTGGGTCGAGCAGTACAGAACCGTAGGATCGTCCCAGAAGATATCCTGCGTGCCGTTGCCGTGGTGGACATCCCAATCGACGATCGCCACCCGCTCGGCGCCGTGTTTCGCCTGCGCGTGGCGGGCGGCAATGGCGGCGTGATTGAACAGGCAAAAGCCCATGGCCGTGGTTTTCTCGGCATGGTGGCCGGGAGGCCGCGAAGCGACGAACACGTTGGCCGCCCTGCCCTCGAAGACGTCGTCCACCGCGGCATTGGCGGCACCGATTGCCGTCAGCGTCGCCTGCCAGCTTTTCGGGCTCGCCACAGTGTCGGCATCGAGGCTGGCCAGTCCGGCTTGCGGGATCGCGGCGCGCACGCTTTCGACGAACTGCTCCGGATGGACGCGCAGGATCGACTGTTCGTCGCCCATCGGGGCTTCGACCCGGTCAAGCGCGGCGAAACCTTCCTCATCCAGCGCCCGGCTTATCGCACGAAGGCGGTCCGGCCGCTCCGGGTGGCCGGGCGGGGTGAGATGCTCCAGGTAGATGGGATGCGTGTAGAGACGGGTAACCATTGCCCTAACATAGAGCGCCGAAACCGGCCCCGCCATGCAAACGCGCAATTCGGCTGGGGAAAGTCGCGCGTAAAAACCCGACGCGGCCCTGTTCACGCAAAGCAGCGGCAGCTATCCTCGTTTCGCTGCCAGGTGCCCGCCGCAAGGCGGGAGAATCGGGAACACGGTTGAAATCCGTGGCGTGCCCAGCGCTGTAAGGGGGACCATTCCGGTCAATGCCACTGCCTTTCAGGCGGGAAGGCGCCGGAGCGGGATGAACCCAAGCCAGAAGACCGGCCCGGCAGACATGGTCCCCCGCATGGACGGGCGGGGCGACTTGCTGCCGATCGCGAGGGGACAAGCGATGTTCGCCACTCATACTCCCGTTAATGCCGTCGACGCCGCCGCCAGACCCGCTTTCGACGACGCGGATCGCGAGGCCGTCTATCGGGCGATTTTCACCCGCCGCGATGTTCGCTCCGATTTCACGGATGAGCCTGTCGACGATCCGACCCTGGCGCGGATCCTCAACGCGGCGCATCACGCGCCTTCCGTCGGCTTCATGCAGCCATGGAATTTCATCGTCATCCGCGACCGGGCCATGCGCGAGCAGGTCCGCGACCTGTTCCTGAAGGCACGCGGCGAAGAAGCCGCGCACATCGCCGGGGACAGGCAGGCGCTTTACCGGAAGTTGCGGCTTGAGGGGATTTGCGAGAGCGCGCTCAACCTCTGCGTCACCTGCGATCGCGAGCGCGCACGGGATTCGCCGCTCGGGCGCTGGCACAATCCCGAGATGGACGTGTTCAGCACAGTCTGCGCGGTGCAGAATTTGTGGCTGTCGGCGCGCACTGAGGGCATCGGCGTCGGCTGGGTGAGCATTCTCGACACAACGGCGCTAAAATCGCTGCTGTCGATCCCGAACCATGTCGTTCCGGTGGCTTATCTTTGCGTCGGTCGGGTGCCGGAATTCGCTCCTCGGCCTGAGCTGGAAACCAAGGGCTGGCGAAGCCGCCTGTCGCCATCCCAACTCGTCATGAGCGAACGTTTTGGCGGTGAAGGCGAAGGCCAACTCAAGGTGGCAATCGACAAGCTGACCCGGTAATCGCGCATTAAAGATCAGATGATTTCCGTGCTGGTGATGCGCAGCCCGAAACCTTCCAGCCCGACGAAATGCCGCTCGCGGGAGGCGAGAAGGTTGATCGAGGAAATGCCGAGGTCCTTCAGTATCTGGGCGCCAAGGCCGATCTCACGCCATTCGTTTTCACGGCGGCGGGCTTCGTCATGGTCCTCGCGTTCGCCGGCGACCGGCCGGTTCCTGTCCTGGTGGGCGACGCCGACCGAGCCTTCGCGCAGATAGACGATGACGCCACGCTTGCGCTCGCCCATGGAACGCACGATCTCGTCGAGCTTGTGCGTGGTGCCGAAGACGTCGGCGACGACATTCTCCGAATGCAGCCGCACCGGCACGTCCTCGCCGTCGCGGATGTCGCCGAAGACGATGGCGACGTGGTCCATGACGTCCCATGGCAGCGTGTAGGTGAAGACCTTGGCCGGGCCGCCCAGCGTCTCGATATCGAAACAGGCGACGCGCTCGACCAGCGTTTCCTGGCGCTGGCGGTAGGCGATAAGATCGGCCACCGAGACCTGCTTCAGCCCGTGCTCCTCGGCGAAAGCGGCGACTTGCGGGCCGCGCTTGACGGTGCCGTCATCATTGACCAGTTCGGATATGACGCCGACCGGCGGCAGGCCGGCCAGCTTGCACAGATCGACAGCCGCTTCCGTATGGCCCGAGCGCATCAGCACGCCGCCTTCGCGCGCGATCAGCGGGAAAATATGGCCGGGGCGCACGAAATCCGCGCCGCCGACATTGCCGTTGGCCAGGTTGCGGACGGTCAGCGTGCGGTCCTCGGCGGAGATGCCGGTCGTGGTGCCATGTTTGAAATCCACGGACACGGTGAAAGCCGTGGTGTGGGCGGAATCATTGTCCGCCACCATCGGCGCGAGGTTCAGCCGCCTTGCGTCTTCCTTCAACATCGGCGTGCAGACGATGCCGGATGTATGGCGCACGATGAAGGCCATCTTTTCCGGCGTGCAGTGAACGGCGGCGACGATCAGATCGCCCTCGTTCTCGCGCCCGTCGTCGTCCATCACCACGACGATCTCGCCGCGCTCGAACGCGCGCACGGCTTCGACGATCTTCTTCTGGTCGTAAGGCATCAGAGCGGCAGTCGGCAGTCGGCAGTCGGCAGTCGGAACATGATTGATCTTTTGCTCACTCTTGGTCCTCCAGCCTGACTTTCCGTTGAGCCGGGAAATCGACTGCCGATTGCCGATTGCCGACTGCCTCGTTCCCCACCTGTCCCCGATGCCGCAGATAATGATCAGCGATGGCGCAGGCGACCATCGCCTCGCCGATCGGCACGGCGCGGATGCCGACGCAGGGGTCGTGGCGGCCCTTGGTCATGACATCCACGTCCTTGCCGTCCTTGTCGATCGACTTGCGCGGCGTCAGGATCGACGAGGTCGGCTTGACGGCGAAGCGCGCGATCACCGGCTGGCCGGTGGAAATGCCGCCGAGGATGCCGCCGGCATGATTGGACAGGAAGACCGGCTTGCCGTCGTTGCCCATGCGCATCTCGTCGGCGTTCTGCTCGCCGGTGATGCGGGCGGCCTCGAACCCGTTGCCGATCTCGACGCCCTTGACCGCGTTGATCGACATCAGGCCGGAGGCGATGTCCTGGTCGAGCTTGGCATAGATCGGCGCGCCCAGCCCCGCCGGCACGCCTTCCGCGACAATCTCGATCACCGCTCCGACCGACGAGCCGGCCTTGCGAATGCCGTCGAGATAGTCGGCGAAGACCCGGACAGACTTCGCATCCGGCGTGAAGAACGGGTTTTCCGCGTCCTCGACGAAATTCCAGTTCCAGTTGGCGCGATCGATCGATTTCTCGCCCATCGAGATCAGCGCCCCGCGCACGACAAGTCCCGGCACGACCTTGCGCGCCAATGCACCCGCCGCCACCCGCGCCGCCGTCTCGCGCGCCGAGGAACGGCCGCCGCCGCGATGGTCGCGGATGCCGTATTTCGTCTCATAGGTGTAGTCGGCATGACCCGGACGGAACTGGCGGGCGATTTCGCCATAGTCTTTCGAGCGCTGATCGACATTCTCGATCAGCATGGAAACCGGCGTTCCGGTGGTGATCATGGTCTCGCCGTCATCGTCCGTGACGAAGCCGGACAGGACCTTCACCTCATCCGGCTCGCGCCGCTGGGTGACGAAGCGCGATTGGCCGGGCCGGCGCCGGTCCAGCTCGGCCTGGATATCGGCGCGCGTGAAGCGGATGCCGGGCGGGCAGCCGTCGACGACGCAGCCAAGGGCCGGGCCGTGGCTCTCGCCCCAGGTGGTCACGCGAAACAGGTGGCCGAAGGTGTTGTGAGACATTGGTTCAAGCGCCCCGCCGGCAGCCGGCCGGTTTACCAACGCCTTCTATTTGCGTTTCCCGCGAGGGTCAATTTGTCATACACATGATAGCCGGTTGTGATCTGCCGGATTAAGTTTTGACACATTCTGTTGGTTTCTGATCTGCTCCGTTCATCGCCAAATTGTCCTTTCGCTCCACGCGAAGGAAATAAAAACAAGAGGGCTTTCATGCGTATGCTGATTGGCGCGGTTGCCGCCACGTTTTTGCTTTCGACCGCCGCCTTCGCCGGCCAGACCGAGGGCCATATCCAGAAGATCGACAAGGAAAACCTGACGCTGACGCTGGACGACGGCAAGACCTACAAGATGAATCCCGAGATGGATGTCGAAGCGCTGAAGGAAGGCATGGACATCGTCATTGCCTTCGACGTGACGGATGGCGAGAACGTCATCACCGACATGACCCTGTCGGAGTAGCGGCGGGACCGGACGGCCCGGCCACCACAAATCCAGCCTACACCCACTCCAGTCGGTCGCCGCTCAGCCGCAAGATGCGGTCCTGCGGCACTTCCAGCGCCGCGGCTTCGCTTTTCGGCATCTTGCCGATCAGCCGGAACAGCGCGCGGACAATGCCGCCATGGGTCACGCACACGGTCGGGGCGCTCAGCGCCTCGTACCAGGGCCGTATCCGCTGCAGCAGCATCTCGTAGCTTTCCGCGCCCGCGCCCGGCGGCAGGAAATCCCATTTGTAGTGGAATCTGCCATGCGTCGAACCCGGCTGGCGCGCCTCGAGTTCGGCCATGGTGAAGCCTTGCCAATCGCCGAAATTGATCTCCACCAGACGTGGATCGGTGCGGTAGCCTGTGGGGTCGAGGCCCATGGCGGTACGGGCCAGTTCCATTGTCTGGCGGGTGCGCAGCATCGGGCTGGCGACGAAGTCGAATCCCTGCGGATCGGGGATCTGCGCCGACAGCTTGTGTCCGTTGGCGCTCGCCTGCTCGCGCCCCAGCGCATTCAGTTCGGTGTCGGCCTGCCCCTGCAGCCGGAACTCTGCGTTCCAGGCCGTTTGGCCGTGGCGAACGATGTAAACGATGGGAGGCATTGCACTGACAGATTGGAGGGACGGTCCGGCCTAGGACCTAATCCTTGACGACGGAAATGTCGGGCGCGTCCACGGCCTTCATGCCGACGACGTGGTAGCCCGAATCGACGTGGTGCACCTCGCCGGTGACGCCGCGCGACAGGTCGGAGAGGAAATACATGCCCGAATCGCCGACTTCTTCCGGGGTCACGGTGCGCTTCAACGGCGAATTGTATTCGTTCCACTTGAGGATATAGCGGAAGTCGCCGATGCCGGACGCGGCAAGCGTCTTGATCGGGCCGGCCGAGATGGCGTTGACACGGATGCCCTTGGCGCCGAGATCGACGGCAAGATAGCGCACGCTCGCCTCAAGCGCCGCCTTGGCGACGCCCATGACGTTGTAATGCGGCATCACTTTTTCGGCGCCGTAATAGGTCAGCGTCAGCAGCGAGCCGCCGTCGGTCATCAGCGCCTCGGCGCGCTTGGCGACCGTGGTGAAGGAGAACACCGAAATGTCCATGGTGCGCAGGAAGTTGTCGCGCGTCGTCTCGACATAGCGGCCCGTCAGTTCCTCCTTGTCGGAGAAGGCGATGGCGTGAACGAGGAAATCGAGCTTGCCCCAGCGCTTGGCGACATCGGCGAAAACCGCGTCCAGGCTTTCGGGGTCGGTGACGTCGCAATGGCCGGCGACATGGGCGCCAAGCTCCGCGGCCAGCGGCTCGACGCGCTTCTTGAACGCCTCGCCCTGATAGGTCAGCGCAATCTCGGCACCCTGGTCGGCGCAGGATTTCGCGATGCCATAGGCAATGGAGCGATTGTTGGCGACGCCCAGTATGAGGCCGCGCTTGCCGGCCATAAGCCCTTGTCCACCCGCCATGTGAGCGTCTCCGAACGAATTTTCTGGTTGGACAGCCTATCGCACAGGCTTACCGAGCCTTCAAGCGCGACAGGCGGGAGGCTGCGAACGAAAAGCTCAATCTTTCCAGTTTCGAACCAGATTTTCGAGGTCGGGACTGCCGCCTTCGGGCAGCATCAGGCGGACATGCGCATAGAGATCGCCATGGCCGCCGGCCTTCTGCGGCAGGCCCCTGCCCCGGATGCGCAACACCTTGTCCGAACTCGAATTGGCCGGCACGTTGACGGCGATCCTGCCGGTCGGCGTCTCGACCGCGACCTTGGCGCCCAGCACGGCATCCTTGAGCGGCACGGGCAAATCCGCGTGCAGGTCGCGTCCATCGACGCGGTAGCGGGGATGGCTGCGCAGATGGATTTTCACCAGCGCGTCGCCGGGCTGGCCGTAGCCCTGCTCGCCCTGGCCTTTCAGCCGGATCGTCTGGCCGTCCTCGACATAGGCGGGAAGCTTGACGGCGATCTTGCGGCCATCCGGGAACATCGCCGTGACCTTGGGCGCCGTGGCGGCTTCCTCGACGGTGATGGGGAGCGTCACATTGATGTCGTTGCCGGCGGGAGCCTGTCGGCGGCGCTCGCCGGGCCTGGCGCCCCCACCCATGCCGCCGGGCTGCTGCTGCGCGAACGCATCGCCGAAAATGTGGCTGAAAATGTCGGCGCCGCCGAAATCGCCGCCCGGCCCGCTGCGGAATTCGAAGCGCTGCCCGCCGGGGCCGGCCTGCGATTGCCTGAAACCGGCGAACGGGTCGCCGCCGGCGCCTTCGAAGCCCTGGAAGCGCTGCTTGCCGTCGGCGTCGATCTCGCCACGGTCGAACGCCGCCCGGTTCTTGTCGTCGCCGAGGATTTCATAGGCCTGGTTGGCCGCGGCAAAGCGGTCCTTCGCCTTCGGATCGTCCGGATTCTGGTCCGGATGATGCTTCTTGGCGAGCTTGCGGTAGGCCGATTTTATGTCTTTGGCCGAGGCGTTCTTGGCAACGCCCAGCACCTCATAGGGGTCGCGCATGCATCCTGCCTGCAAATGGGAACGGGATCAGTTGCACCCTATATGCGCCTGCATAGGAAGAAATTCCAGTGTTTGAGGGCGTCATACCCCAGGAAAATCGCCGCTACAGGTTCAAAGTGCCTTGAACTCGTCCAGCCGCCAGGCGCCTTCGGAAATCAGGCAGGCGCGGCCATAGAACATCGCCACGCCATCGAAGCTTTCACGCGAAGCGCTGAAGCGGCGGCAGAGGACCCCGGTATCCTTGGTTTCGGCCAGTTCGTTGATCGATCCGCGCGAACCGGTGCCGGGGTTGGCCCAGGGAATGGCCTTGCCGCCCAGGCTTTCGATGTCAGCCGAGGAAACCGCATTGCGGATGGTCGCCTGATCGGCAGTGAAATTGGCATCCGCCGTTTCCGCGGCGGGCGTGGCGCTGGTCAGGATGGAATGATCCACCTCCGCCTTGTCGAGGCTGAAGCCGCCAACGCCGCAGCCGGTGAGCTGCAGCACCGCGAAGAACAGCACCGTCCCCGACGTGGCCCAGGATGCGCCGTCACGCAATCGGCGAAGAGTTTGCGCGATGCGCGGCAACCGGCAATCTCCACTGACAGCTAAAACTTTCGAAAACTATGAGCAAACCGGGGTTAACAAGATGTGACCTGAAACCGGTTGATGACGCAGTTTCACAAGATGTGATCGGTTCCATGCCGGACGGGTGGGCAAACGCGGTCCACCGCCAGTCGCGGCGGGCGGCGGAAACAGCGGTCGAACGGCAGGGATCAGGCCTTCTTGCGGCTCATGAAAGCCATCAACGCGGCGCGCGCCTCGTCGGAAGTGAGGCGTTCCCTGAAATGATCGGCCTCTTGCCTGATGCGGGCGACGAGCGCATCGGTCGGTCCACGCATCAGGTCGCGCGCGATCTTCATCGCCTGCGGCGGTTTGGCGGCGATGGTTTCGGCGGCCGCCAGCGTGGCGTTTTCAAGTTCCGCCTCCTCCACAACCTCATGGATCAGCCCCGCCGCCTTGGCCCTCTCGGCGGAAAACCCTTCGCCCAGCGCCAGCAGCGCGAAAGCCGCCTGCCGTCCCAATATCTGCGGCGCGATCAGGCTGGAGCCGGCTTCGGGAACGAGCCCGAGATCGACGAACGGCGTGCGAAACACGGTGCGCGGCGTGGCGAAGGTCAAATCGCAATGCAGGTTCAGCGTCGTGCCGATCCCGACCGCAATGCCGTCGACACCCGAAACCATCGGTTTTTGCGCGGTGGCAAGGCAGATCAGGAAATCCCACACCTCGCCGCCACCCTGCCCGCCGGTTGCCATGGTGATGAAATCGGCGATGTCGTTGCCGGCCGAAAAGGCGCCGGGCACGCCGAGGAAGACATGAGCACGCACGGAGCTGTCCGCATCGCCCTGCTTCAGTGCGGCGGACATTGCGGCATACATGGCGCTGGTGAGCGCGTTCTTCTTGTCGGGCCGGTTCATGCGGATGATCTGAACCGCGCCCCGGCGCTCGACGACTACATGATCGGTCACGATGGGTTTCCTTGTTGTGTTGCTAGGCCCAGACGAGCGCCCTGGCAGCGGCGGCGAGGCTTTCGCCTCCATCCACCACGCGTTCCCGGAGCGCGGCCGTTTCGCCGAGCAGGTTCTCAGCGAAAAACCGGCAGGGCGAAATGCGCTCTTCGGCTCCCTCGGCCAGCGCGCCGCGCGCCAGATACGCGCCGCCCGCCGCCAGCGAGAAAAGCCGCAGATAAGGCGTCGCGCCGGCCAGCGCTTCCTCGACACGGCCATCCACCAGCATGGCCTGCAAAACATGGGTGGCTTCGGTGAGATCGGCGAGAGCGCGGTCGAGGCGGTCGGCGGTCGCGCCAAAGCCGGCAAGATTTGATTCCCGCACGCCGGCAACAATCTCCAGCAACTCATCGATATAGGCGTGAACATGCTCGCCGCCGGCGAGCGAAAGCTTGCGGGTGACGAGGTCGATGGCCTGGATGCCGTTGGTGCCTTCATAAATCGGCGCGATGCGCGCATCGCGGTAGAGCGCCGCCGCTCCCGTCTCCTCGATGAACCCCATGCCGCCATGGATCTGCACGCCGAGCGACGAGACCTCGACGCCGACATCGGTGGGAAAAGCCTTGGCCAGCGGCGTCAGCAGATTGGCGCGCTCCTGCCAGTGCCGCGCTTCGTCGCCCTTGCGGGTCCGCGCCATGTCCATCGCATGGGCGCAGGAATAGGCGATGGCGCGGGCCGCCTGCGTCAGCGTCTTCATGGTCAGGAGATTGCGCTGCACATCCGGGTGATGGACGATGGGCGCCATGCCTTGGCCGGAATAGCCGGCGGCCTTGCCCTGGCGGCGCTCGTTCGCATAGGCCAGCGCCTTCTGATAGGCGGTCTCGGCGATGGCGACGCCCTGGATGCCGACGGCCAGCCGGGCATTGTTCATCATGGTGAACATGCAGGCCAGGCCCTTGTTCTCCTCGCCGATCAGCCAGCCGATGGCGCCCGGCGTCTGGCCCTGAAAGCCGTCGCCGTAGATCATGGTGCAGGTGGGCGAACCGTGGATGCCCAGCTTGTGCTCCAGCCCGGAACAGAACACGTCGTTGCGTTCTCCGAGGCTGCCATCGTCGCCGACGAGGAATTTCGGCACCAGGAACAGCGAGATGCCGCGCGTGCCGGCCGGCGCATCGGGCAGGCGCGCCAGCACCAGATGGACGATGTTGTCGGTGAAATCGTGCTCGCCATAGGTGATGAAGATCTTCTGGCCGAAGATGCGGTAGGTGCCGTCGCCCGCCGGTTCGGCGCGGGTGCGCAGGGCAGCCAGATCGGAGCCCGCCTGCGGCTCGGTCAGGTTCATCGTCCCCATCCATTCGCCGGAGACGAGTTTGCCCAGGTATTTTTCCTTGAGCGCATCCGACGCATGCTTGTCCAGCGCCTCGACCGCGCCCATGGTCAGCGTCGGGCCGATGCCGAACGCCATCGCCGCCGAGTTCCACATTTCCAGCACGGAAACCGCGACCATGGTGGGCAGCGCCTGGCCGCCATGCTCTTCCGGCGCGGAAAGCGAATTCCAGCCGCCGTCCATCCAGCGCCGGTAAAGCGCCTTCCAGCCCGGCGGCGTGGTCACCGCGCCGTCCTTGAGTTGCGCGCCGATCTCATCGCCGACCTTGTACAGAGGCGCGATCTCGTCGGTGGCGAAGCGTCCGGCCTCCTCCAGCACGGCATCGACGACATCCTCGCCGAGTTCGCCGAAAGCGCCTTTGTCGAGCGCCGGCTTCAGCCCGGCAACATGCTTGAGCGTAAACGCGATTTCGCCGACAGGTGCCCGATACATGCCGTTGTCCTCCCCGGATGGCCGTCGCGACACCATGCAGGGCGCACCGGCTACGTCACTTGCAATCTACTGCGTCTTCTTTTTACGTAAACGTCAAAGCTTGTCACGCGGATTTTGCGAGATCGTGCCTTTTGCGGATTGCGCGGCCGCACCAAGCCGCATGAGCAGCAACCGGCCGCCCATTTGCAAAACTCGACGCACACTCGTTGAATTTCATGATTGCCCTCACTCAATTGGGTGGGGGTACAGATGGTACAATGAATCCAGTGAGACGCGACGCGCTCAACCGCTCTTCGCTGCGCCGGCTTCCCGTTCCACCGCCCGCCAGCCGATATCGCGGCGGCAGAAGCCGTCCGGCCAGACGATGCGGTCGACGGCGGCATAGGCTTTCGCCTGCGCCTCCCTGACCGTGACGCCGATCGCCGTCACATTCAGCACCCTTCCGCCATTGGCAACGAGCGCACCACCATTGACGGCGGTGCCGGCCTGGAAGATTTGCGCTCCGTCGGCGGCGGCTTCGTCCAGACCACGGATGACGGAGCCTTTTTCCGGCGTGCCCGGATAGCCGCGCGCGGCCATCACCACCGTCAGCGCCGCCTCGTCAGACCAACGGGTGGACACATGCGCAAGCTGGCCGTCGGCAGCCGCGTTGAGCAGCACAAGCAGATCGTCCTTCAGCCGCATCATCAGCACCTGGCACTCGGGATCCCCGAAGCGGACATTGTATTCGATAAGTTTGGGGCCGGCATCGCCGATCATCAGCCCGACGAACAACACGCCGGAAAAGGGCATGTCCCGCTCCGCCATGCCACGCATGGTCGGCTCGACGATCTCGCGCATGGCGCGGTCGATCATCTCCGGCGTCATCACCGGGGCCGGAGAATAGGCGCCCATGCCGCCGGTATTCGGGCCGCTATCGCCATCGCCGACGCGCTTGTGGTCCTGGGCGGTGCCGAAAGGCAGCGCGGTAACGCCGTCGCACAGGCAGAAGAAGCTGGCCTCCTCGCCGGTCAGGAACTCCTCGATGACCACTTCCGCGCCAGCCGCGCCGAACGAGCCGTCGAAGCAGGCCTCGAGCGCTTTGGTCGCCTCGGCCACCGTCATCGCCACGGTGACGCCCTTGCCGGCGGCGAGACCGTCCGCCTTGACGACGATTGGCGCGCCTGTCCTGGCCAGATAGGCCTTGGCCTCCTCCAGATTGCCGAAGCGTCCATAGGCTCCGGTCGGTATGCCGTATTGCGCGCAGAAATCCTTGGTGAAACCCTTGGACCCTTCAAGCTGGGCGGCGGCTTTCGACGGCCCGAAAACGCGGATGCCGGCGGCGCGCAGCGCATCGGCAAGGCCGGCGACCAGCGGACCCTCGGGGCCGACGACGACCAGATCGATCTCCCGTTCCGTGCAGAAAGCCATCACCGCTTCGTGGTCTTCGATATTGAGCGGGACCAGATGGGCGCATTTGGCGATGCCGGGATTGCCGGGCGCGGCATATAGCGTCGTCAGCATCGGCGAGGCCGACAGCTTCCAGGCCAAAGAATGTTCGCGGCCGCCGGAACCGAGCAGAAGAACCTTCATTTGCGAATCCTCACCAATCCGTGTCTCGCGGCCTCTCCGCTATTGGCGATGGGACGGGAGGTCAAGGCAGGATGACGTACGGCAGCCCACATCGGCCCGGCTGGTCGCCGCGCCACCGTGTCGGCTTGACGACACGCAGAGCGCCTGCCACTTCCGTTCCATGGAAACAATCCAGTCGAAGGCTTCGCAGGGCCGGGTGTCGGATGCGCCCAGCGGACATTGGGTCTACCGGGTGCTGCCGCGCTGGCTGTGGCCCTATGCGCAGCTCGCCCGCTGGGACAGGCCCATCGGCTGGCAGCTTCTTCTGTGGCCCTGCTGGTGGTCGGCGGCGATGGCCGCCAGCGCCTATGCCCGCCCGGACGATCCGCTGCTTTCGCTGCTGCCGCAGCTATCGACGCTGGTGCTTTTCCTGCTCGGCGCGATCGCCATGCGGGGCGCCGGCTGCACCTATAACGACCTGGTCGACGAGGACATCGACGCCAAGGTCGAGCGCACCCGTTCGCGTCCCCTGCCTTCCGGGCAGGTCAGCCGGCGGCAGGCTTGGGTGTTTCTGCTGATCCAGGCATTTATCGGGTTTGCGGTCCTGCTGCAATTCAACAGCTTCGCCATCGGCCTCGGTATCTGCTCGCTGCTGGTTGTTGCCATCTATCCATTCATGAAGCGAATCACCAACTGGCCGCAACTCGTTCTGGGGTTTGCGTTTTCCTGGGGCGCGCTGATGGGATGGGCGGACGAGTTCGCCGACCTCGATGGCCCGGCAACGCTGCTCTATATCGGCTCGATCCTGTGGGTGATCGGCTACGACACGATCTATGCCCATCAGGACAAGGAAGACGACGCCATCGTCGGCGTTCGCTCGACGGCGCGGCTTTTCGGCGAAAATACCAAGCCTTGGCTGGCGGGGCTTTATGCGGGTGCGCTGATGTGCTTCGCGGTCGCCTTCGCCGCCGCGCAGGTTCCGGTCGTGGCGCTGGCCGGGCTGATCGCGGCCGGCGCGCATATGGCGCGGCAGATCATGACGCTCGATATCGACGATCCCGACCAGTGCCTGAGACTGTTCAAGTCGAACAATCAGGTCGGCTGGCTGATCTTTGCCGGATTGATCGGCGGCGCGGTATGGGTCGCGGTCAAGCCACTGTTGTGAGCGGCACCCTTTTACCCTCCCCCTGTGGGGAGGGTCGGCGAGCAATCGAAGCAAAGCGAAGATTGAGAGACGGGGTGGGGGTGCTCAGCAGAGTGCCGTCGGATCACCCCCACCCCGCGTCAAAAACCTCGCAAGCTCGGCTTTCTCCGCGACCCTCCCCACAAGGGGGAGGGTGCAGGTTATTCCACTTCCCGCGAAATAATCTCCTCGCCGTCGACGACGAGGCGCAGTCCGAGGTCGCCGGTGCGGCGGCGGGCGAGAAAGCGCGGACGGCGCGTGGTCGAGATGCGGCCCTTGCGGCGCTCCTGCGGCGGCAGCGCCTTGATCGCCGCGCCCAGCGATTCTTCCAGTGTGCGGGCGACGCCATCGGCCTCGATCAGCAACATGGGCAGGCGATAGGCATCGGCCCAGGCGCGCCAGTCGGCGGCGACGTCGTTGAGATCGTCGGCCACCAGCAGCGGCACCGACAGCATGGGATCGTTGTGGAGAAGCTCCAGCGTCACCGTGACACTGCCATATGGGTCTTCCATCGCCCGGGCCGCCACGCCGCGAAAGGCGCAGGCCGGCAAGGCGATCACCGCCGGCAAGCCGCTCATCTCCAGCAGGCGCTTAACCGTCGCGCCGCGATGGTCGATGGTGAAGGTCACATCGCCGAAGTCGTCGCGGGTCGCATAGCTTACTACTTGCGGCAGGCGGAATGGGTCGAGGCGCATGTTGCGTCCCGCCCAGACTGGCTTCAGTCCGGTGCTCATCGATTGCCTTCCTGTTTCTCCTGAGAGCCGGTGTTCCGGTCTCTCCGGACCGGTTTTCCCGGCCTCTTGAACAGGAAGGTAGCGCCGGCTCCTTACCGCCGCGCTTAAGAAAGTCAGTTAAATTTTGCTGATTCCGGCAGATGGTTATCGGAATCCCACCGGTGAAGATTCAGATAACCTTACCCGGATTCATGATGCCGGCAGGATCGAACGCCGCCTTGACGCGGCGCATCAGATCGAGGCCGACCGGCGGCGCGGTGGCCAGCAGTTCGTCACGCTTCAACTGGCCGATGCCGTGCTCGGCCGAGATCGAGCCGTTCATCGCCCGCACCACGTCATGCACGGCCTTGTTCATCGGCCTGTAGAGATCGAGGAAGGCCTTGTCGTCGCCGTCCGCCGGACGCGAGACGTTATAGTGGAGATTGCCGTCGCCCATGTGGCCGAAGCAGACGACGCGCGCGCCGGCGCTGACCGACTGCACCGCCTTTTCCGCTTCCGCGATGAAAGCGGGGATCGAGGCGACCGGCAACGAGATGTCATGCTTGATCGACGCGCCCTCCGGCTTCTGCGAATCCGACAGCATCTCGCGAAAGTTCCAGAAGGACGCTGCCTGCGCCAGGCTGGCGGCGATCACGGCGTCCCCCACATGCCCGGCTTCCAGGCCGGCGGCCAGAATATCCTCGATCAAAGCACGCGCATCCTCGGCCGAGCGGCCGGAGGAAATCTGCACCAGTGCGTACCACGGCCAGTCTTCCGACAGCGGCCGCGCGATGCCCTTGCCGTGCGCCATGGTGAAATCGTAGGGCCGCTTGCCGATCAGCTCGAACGCGGTCAGCGCCGCGCCGGCGCGGTCGGTCGCGAGACCGAACAGGGCGAACGCGGCCTCCGGCGATTCCAGCCCGACAAAGGCCACTTCATGGCCCTTCGGCTTGGGGAAAAGCTTCAGCACGGCGGCGGTGATGACGCCGAGCGTGCCTTCCGCGCCGACGAACAGGTTCTTCAAATCGTAGCCGGTATTGTCCTTCTTCAGCTTGCGCAGGTCGTCGAACACCTCGCCGGTCGGCAGCACGACCTCGACGCCGAGGCAGAGTTCGCGCGCATTGCCGTAGGACAACACGGCGGTGCCGCCGGCATTGGACGACAGATTGCCCCCGATCTGGCACGAGCCCTGCGAGGCCAGCGACAGCGGGAAAAGCCGGTCAACAGCATCGACGGCGTCGTGCAGCGATTGCAGGATCACACCCGCTTCCGCCGTGACGGTGTTCGACAGCACGTCGATTTCGCGGATGCGGTTCAGCCGCGACAGCGACAGCACGATCTCGCGGCCGGAAGCGTCCGGCGTCTGGCCGCCGACAAGGCCGGTATTGCCGCTCTGCGGCACGACGGGCGTGCCGGTTTCCGTCGCCAGCCGCATGATGCGGCTCACTTCCTCGACGCTGCCGGGACGCAGCACCAGCGAGGTCCGGCCGTGCCAGAGGCCGCGCCGCTCGGTGATGTAGGGCTCGATGTCGCCCTGGTCGTGAAGCGCGTATTTGTCGCCGACGATGGCGGCGAACCGCCGGGCCAACTCGGGTGACAGCGGTGAGGTCATTTCATCCATGACGAAAAACTAGGCCTCCTTGACCGTGTTGTCACGCGGGGCCGCCGCCCGCGCCAGCCGGTCGTTGATCGCCTCGCCAAGGCCCTGGAGAGGGATCGGTTCGACGGCAATGGTGGCCGCGCCGCCGCGGTCCAGTTCCTGCAGGAAGGCGAAGAGATTGGTGGCGGCTTCGCGCAGATCAGCCTGTTCGGACAGGTTTGTCACCGCGACAGCGTTCTGCCAGCCCGCCGCGCGGCTGGGGCCGAAGGCGAGCAGCGCCTCGCCGGGATGCACGTCGTCGACGTTCAGCCGGACGGCTGCGCCCGGCGCATAGTGCGACGCCATCATGCCCGGCGCCTCAATGCCGTGCGCGCCGCGCACGAGTTCTGTCCCAGCGGCGTCTTCCAGTTCTTCAGCCGATATGCCGCCCGGCCGCAGCAGGCGCAGACGCCCGTCCTCGACCTTGACGATGGTGGATTCCAGACCGACCGGCGTCTGGCCGCCATCGACCACAAGCGGGATTCTCGCCCCGAGATCGGCGGCGACCGCCGCGGCGGTCGTGGCGCTGATCCTGCCGGACGAATTGGCGCTCGGCGCGGCGAGCGGCCGGCCAAGGTGCGCGATCAATTCGCCGCCAAAACCCTTCGGCATCCGCAGCGCGATGGTGTCGAGACCGGCGGTGGTCAGCGGATGAATGCCGGAGCCTGCCTGCAGCGGCACAACCAATGTCAGCGGTCCCGGCCAGAATTTTTCCGCCAGCCGTTCCGAGAGGGAATCGAAGACGCCGATGCGGTTGGCCATCCTCATGTCGGCGACATGGGCGATCAGCGGATTGAAGCGCGGCCGGCCCTTGGCCTCGAAGATGCGCGCCACGGCCTCGCCATTGGTGGCATCGCCGGCCAGCCCGTAAACCGTCTCGGTGGGGATCGCCACGACCTCGCCGGCCGCGAGCAACGCCGCCGCCTGTTGCAGCGCCCGCCCGCTCGTAGCGGAAATGATCTCGGCCATCGTCTGGTCCTTTCAGCCGGGTGGCTATAACGGCCACGGCCCGGCGGCAAGGGCGCGGTGGCAAATTATCAATCACTAAAAGCCTATGCTTTGCCGCAAGCCGGCATCAATCCATGCGGCCTATGGTGGGAAGACAACAAGGGAGCCAGCCTCATGCGCCGGACAGGAACGGTCCTGCTGTCGTTCGCCGCGACGATCGCGCCAATGATTTCCGGCGCGCAGGCTTCTTCATTCGTGACGCCGGGGCCGGGCGCCGAGGCGACGCCGTCGATTGTCGCGATCGGCGGCCCGCCGCCCTCCCCGGCCGGCCGGCAAACGCCCGCCGCACCAGCACCGGATATTTCGGTCGCGCCAGCGCGCGCCGCGACCGCGCCCGATATCCAGACCCGGTCCGTTGTCGTGATGGGCGCGCCGGAGGTGAGCGACGAGAAGGTGGCGGCCATTCCGGACAAACGCGGCGGACCGCCGGGAGCCGGACCGCTTGTGATCCGCGCCGGTATCGTCGGCGGCGCATCATCGTCGAACCCGGCTGCGGCAATGTCTTCGGCTTCGGCGCCGGCCACCGCGCCTCAAGAGGCCAAGACGCCGCTGCCTCCGAATGGCGAGCAGGGGCCCAAGAACCTGCGCGAAGCCGTGGAGGCCACGCGCTGATGTCTCAGCCGGCGATCCTGGAGAAATCGGCGACCTGACCTGTGACGGCGCGGATGCGCGAAAGCAGCGCCAGCCGGTTGGCCCGCACCGCCGCGTCCTCGTCGTTTACGAGCACGCCTTCAAAGAATGAATCAACCGGTTCACGCAATGCGCTAAGGGCAAGCATGGCGGCGGAAAAGTCTTCATTCCGAATCGCTTGCGCGGCTTCGCTCTCGGCCTGATTCACCGCGGCGAGCAGGACTTTCTCGGCATTGTCGCGGAACAACGACGGATCGACGGCAGCGGCGACCGCCGTACCTTTCTTCTCCTCGGCGGCGAGGATGTTGGCGGCGCGCTTGGTTCCGGCGAGCAGGTTCCTGCCGTCCTCGGTGTCGAGGAATGAGCCCAGCGCGGTAACGCGGCGGACGATGGCGAGAAGGTCGTCGTTCTGGCGCCGACCCTCCCCCTTGTGGGGAGGGTCGGCGCGCAGCGGCGGGGTGGGGGTGCCGGACGTCTCCGTTGATTCACCCCCACCCGCGCCTATGGCGCGACCTCCCCACAAGGGGGAGGTAGGGACGCTGCCACTGGCCAGCACCGCGTCGATTAGATCGTGCCGCGCACCCTGGTCGCGCAGGTAGACTTTCAGGCGGTCGTGGAAGAAGGAGAGGAGATCAGTCGCCGCAGCGACAAAATCGTAGGGGATGGATTTTGAGGTGCGTTCACGTACTAGCAGATAAGCAATTTTTTGAGTTGTAGTGAGATCTCGCGTTTCTTTTTCGAAGAGCATGTCCTCAGTAAACCGCTGGATTGCTTGCTCGTCTGCAAAACGGTTGAGAAGAAAAACGGCCATTGGAAGCATGGCAGAATGGATTGCCGGAGACACCGATAACTTCACCCCATTCTCGACCAAAATCCTGATCACGCCCAACGCAGCCCGTCTCAGTGCATAGGGGTCCTTGCTGCCCGTTGGCTTCTCGTCGATGGCCCAGAAGCCCACCAGCGTATCCAGCTTGTCGGCGAGCGCCACGGCCACCGAAACCGGATCGGTCGGCACGCGGTCGGACGGACCCTGCGGCTTGTAATGCTCCTCGAGCGCGGCGGCGACGGAGGGCTGCTCGCCCTGTAGAGCAGCATATTTGCGGCCCATCGCGCCCTGCAATTCGGGAAACTCGCCGACCACTTCGGTCTGCAGATCGGCCTTGGCCAGCACCGCGGCACGGTCGGCCAGATCGGGATCGGCGCCGACGATGGGTGCCAGATCGCGCGCCAGCCGGCGGATGCGCTCGACCCGTTCGCCCTGCGTGCCGAGCTTGGCATGAAAGGTGACGCCCAGATGATCGAGCCG
Source organism: Mesorhizobium sp. BE184 (assembly GCF_031457045.1). NCBI lineage: Bacteria > Pseudomonadati > Pseudomonadota > Alphaproteobacteria > Hyphomicrobiales > Phyllobacteriaceae > Mesorhizobium > Mesorhizobium sp. BE184. Next base: position 272,636 of record NZ_JAVDVU010000001.1, on the reverse strand, counting down.
CGCCATGCGCTGGTCGAGCGGCTTCTTCAGGTCCAGATGGAACTTCGCCGCCGAGTCCTTCAACGCCGCGATGTCCGGCAGGTCCGACTGGTCGGTCTTCCAGAAATAGAGCGCATCAGAAAGCCGTGCGCGCACCACCTTGCCGTTGCCGTGGGCGATTTCGACGCCGCCATCGTTCGCCTCGATGTTGGCCGTGAGGAGGAAGCGGTTGGAGAGACGCCGTTCACCCTCCCCCTTGTGGGGAGGGTCGGCGCGCAGCGTCGGGGTGGAGGTGCTCGGCGCTTCCTCACCCCCACCCGCCCCTTCGGCGCGACCTTCCCACAAGGGGGAGATTGAAGGGTCGGCGCAGACAAAACACTTCTGGTTCGCACGGATCGTCAGACGAATGACCTCGGCGGGGATTTCGAGAAAATCCTTTTCGAACTCGCCCATCAGCACCACCGGCCATTCGACCAGCCCCGAGACCTCCTCCAGCAGCGCGTCATCCTCGACAAGATCGAGCCCATTGGCGAAGGCGATGTTGCGGGCGTCGGCGAGGATGATCTCCTTGCGGCGGTCGGCGTCGAGCACCACCTTGGCCGCCTGCAATTTGGCGTCATAGTCATCGAAGCGGCGCACAGTGATCGGGCCGGGCGCATGGAAACGATGACCGTAGGTGACGTTGCCGGCGCGGATGCCGTCGATTTCGAAATCGACAACCACAGGCTCCTCCGTCTCCGGGCTGAAGGTGCAGACGATGGATTGCAGCGGACGCACCCAGCGCAGCGCGCCGGGCCTTGCGGAAGCCTTGCCCCAGCGCATCGATTTCGGCCACGGGAAGCTGCGGATAACCGCCGGCATCAATTCGGCGATGACCTCTTCCGCCGCCCTGCCCGGCTTCGAGATATGGGCGACGTAGAAATCGCCCTTCTTCGGATCGGAATGGACATGCGCCTCGGCCACGGAAGCGAGGCCCGCCTTGCGCAGGAAGCCCTGGACCGCTTGTTCCGGCGCTTTCGTCGATGGCCCCTTGATCTCCTCGCGCACGTCGCTGGAGCGGGCGGTGACGCCGCGAATGTCGAGCGTCAGCCGGCGCGGCGTCCAGTATTCGCGCGCCGCCTCGTAGGTCAGCCCGGCCTCGACCAGACCGTCGGTGACGAGCTTCTTCAGGTCGCCGGCGGCCTTGCGCTGCATGCGCGCCGGAATTTCCTCGGATCGAAGTTCTAGAAGCAGGTCTGGCATGGGGGCTCGCGCGGTCGTTACGGGCGCGGCATAGCAACTCGGCTCGCCGCTGTCACCCTTTTGCCGGGCCGGACGAGCCGCGTCGTGGTTTGAAGAGAAGAAATTGCACGCCGTTTGTCGGGGCCGCGCCGCGCCGCGCGTCCTAGGGGCACAGATTCCAATGAACCGAACGCTGCGCTGAAGCGACCAACGCTCAGGCAGAGAGCTATTGGCTGAACGGCAATGAAAACGGCATCGACACTTCTTCAAATCCTCGCGCTGACCGCGTGCTTCGCGGCCCAGGCGCATGGCGCGTTCTCGATGCCGGGCGTACGCCGCGCGCTGCAGACCATGGGCAGCACGACCGTTTCGGTGACGGTGGCCACCATGACGGACCGCATGGAGGCTTGATCTCAGTTCAGGATGACCGGATTTCCCAGCAACGGCTGAAGCTCGCGCCATTCCTCACGATATCCCGGCTGCCACGGAAACGCGCCTGATCTGGTATCGGGATAGACCATCTGCAGCACGGGGAACGATTGGCGGTCGTAGAACCAGCTGGCCCATGTCGTGTATTTGCGGTCGCGATCCGGCGCATCGGCGGCGACCAATGTCACCGGATGTCCTTCGAGGAATTCATCGTAAAACCCGCCGGCTTGCAGTGTTTGGCCAGCCTTGGCCCGCTCCGCATAATCGTTGATGACGAAATGCGCGACTTGCCGGGGCAGGCTGAAGACGATCACTTCCGGCTTGCCGGTCAATTTGTAGATGCCGCTTGAATAGGCGAAGCCCGGACCTTCATCGTTTCCGAGGACAAACATCACATGCCAGCCATGGCGCTCGATGATGTCGAGGAATTGGCGCTCGCCATCGTCGGTCGGCACCGGCATGGTCAGGCCGCCAGGCCGCCCGCCTGGGTCAGCAGAAACGCTTCGCCGCAGGCCTTTGCAAGATTGCGCACGCGCAGGATGTAGCTCTGGCGTTCGGTCACCGAGATGACGCCGCGCGCGTCCAGGAGGTTGAAGACGTGGCTGGCCTTGATGCACTGGTCGTAGGCGGGAAACACCATGCGGTGCATCGGGCTGTTGGCGGTGGAAGGCGGTGCGCCGGCATCCAGCAGCGCCTTGCACTCGGCTTCCGCGTCCTCGAAATGGCGCAATAGCATGGCCGTGTTGGCGTGTTCGAAATTGTGCCGCGAATATTCCTGCTCGGCCTGCAGGAAGACCTCGCCATAGCTGACCCTGTCATCGCCGTCGCGACCGTTGAAATTCAAATCATAGACGTTGTCGACGCCCTGCACATACATGGCCAGACGCTCCAGCCCGTAGGTCAACTCGCCCGCCACCGGCGCGCATTCAATGCCGCAGACCTGCTGGAAATAGGTGAACTGCGAGACTTCCATGCCATCGCACCAGCATTCCCAGCCCAGTCCCCAGGCGCCGAGCGTCGGGCTTTCCCAGTCGTCCTCGACGAAGCGGATGTCATGCAGCAGCGGATCGATGCCGATCGCCTCGAGCGAGCCGAGATAAAGCTCCTGCAGGTTCGGCGGGTTGGGCTTCAGGATCACCTGGTACTGGTAATAGTGCTGCAGCCGGTTCGGGTTCTCGCCGTAGCGCCCGTCCTTGGGGCGGCGCGAAGGCTGCACATAGGCGGCGTTCCACGGCCGCGGTCCCAGCGCCCGCAGCGTCGTGGCGGGATGGAAGGTGCCGGCGCCGACTTCCATGTCATAGGGCTGGAGAATGACGCAACCATAGGCCGCCCAGTAATTGTGCAGCGTCAGGATCAGGCCCTGGAACGAGCGCTTGGGGTCCATGGGGTCGGGCTGGGTGGGGTTCACGGGCGGTCTCGGTGCAAATGAAAATGCCGCCCCTCGTAGAGGCGGCATTTTTTCACGTCAAGCTTGGGCGGCCGCATAGCATCCCCGGATGCGCGGCAAAAAGCCTACTGTACCTTGAGTTGGGCCTGCATGCCGGCCTCATAATGACCTTTGATATTGCAAAACACCAGATAGTTGCCCGCCTTGAGCGTGGCTTTCATTTCGCCGCTTGCACCCGGTTTCAGGTCGGAAACCTCTCCGAGGCTCCTGAGCTTTTTTTCGTCAACCCTGTGCCTGGCTTTGTTGAGCGGTATCGCCTCGTCGGCATTGGTCAACCGGACGAGGATCATCTCATGTTCCTCGGTCGCCGCGTCGTTCTTGACCTTGAACACGGCCGGGCCGGCGGCAACTGTCTGCTGGTCGAGCTTGAGGCTCATCGCGCCTCCGCCTTCGCCGTCCTCGACGACGTTTATGACCGTTGCAGCAAACACTGGCGACGCCAGAACTCCAAGGCCCACCATCAACGCGGAAGCGGCCATGCGATTTGCAGAAAACATCTAATCAATCCTTCTGGAAGGTTTGGGGCAGATAATTTACCCCCTACCCTTCCGCGAAGATTGGGTTCGCTTTGCGGCCTACGCGTGGCTGTTTCGAGACCGCGACAAAGGTCCGAAACAAAGCTGTCACCGGAGCCGGCTCGCCCGGCCAAAGTCAGGCCGCGCCAGAACCGGCCTCCCGATGCAGTCGCCCACGCGCTTCGGTTTCGGGCCGTCCTCAGCCTTTCGGCGTGGGTGTCGGCCCGGGCTTGGTCTTTGGTGTTTCCTGCGCGGTATTGGCTTCGATCGGCGACAGGCCCTTGAGCAGCTTCTGCTGCACGGAGGCGAGCACCGTCGGGTCCGGCTTGAGGTCGCGCGCATGGCTCCACTGGAAGGTGGCTTCCAGCTTGCGGCCGACGCGCCAGTAAGCGTCGCCGAGGTGATCGTTCAGCACCGGATCCTCCGGCTTCAGCGACACGGCGCGCTCCAACTCACGCACCGAATCCTCGAAGCGGCCGAGGCGGTAATAGGCCCAACCCAGCGAATCGACGATGTAGCCGTCGCTCGGGCGGAGATCGACCGCCTTCTGGATCATCGCCAGCGCTTCCTTGAGGTTGCTGTTCATGTCCACCCAGGAATAGCCCAGATAGTTCAGCACCTGCGGCTGATCGGGATAGAGCTCCAGCGCCTTGCGGAAATTCGGCTCGGCCTTTGGCCATTCCTTCAGCCGTTCATAGGCGATGCCGCGCTGGTAGAAGATGTTCCAGTCGGCCTTGTCGGGCGTCTTCAGGTATGAGGCGGCCTTGTCGTAGAGATCGGCGGCGGCGCGATAATCCTCCTTGGTGGAATAGACGCCGCCAAGCGCCAGATAGCCGCGCATGTCATCGGGATGCGCATCGACCAGCGCCTTCAGATGGCTGATCGCCTCGTCCTTGCGGTCGAGATCGGCAAGATTCAAGCCGAGCTGGAGGTCGGACACGGCCTTCAGCGGCGAGGAATCCGGAATGCGGCGGTAGAGCGAGATGGCCTTGTCGCCATCCTTCATCTCCTCGGCTACGCCGGCAAGCTGCACCAAGGCCGCGTCGCTATCCGGCCGCAGCGCCAGCGCATATTCGAGATAGAGCCGCACGAACGGCTCGCCGCCGCCGCGATTGAGCGCCGTGGCAAGGTCGAGCAGAATTTCCGAAGAGCCCTGCGCCGGCGTCGAAACCAGCGGCTCGACCGTCTCGCCCTTGGTGATCTTTTCGCGCAGGGCGATGATCTCCGGCTTGCCGGTGACGAAATTCTCGGCCTGGCTGATGACGGCCAGCGCCTTGTCCTTCTCGCCCTTGCGGGCAAGGAAACTGGCATAGGCCTCTGCGTTCCGAACCCAGGTTTCAGGCGCCGCGCCGCCCAGCGTGGTGTTGGCGAGGGTTTCGGAATAAATCTTGTCCGCCTTGTCCGAAAGGCCGGAGGCGTCGGCGATCAGGGCGCGATGGTAGTTCTTGAACAGTTCGAACCAGTCCGGCCCCTGCAGCTTGTCGACGAAGGCCATCGCGTCGGCGCCCTGCCCGGCTCCCTGACGCGCCCAGCCGGTCATGACGCCGGAGATCAGCTTGTCGAGATCGGATTCAAGCGAGAACTTCAGCCAGTATTCGGCCTTGGGATAGTCCTTCTTCTTCACCGCATCGACGGCGAGAGCCAGACGGGAGAAGCGCTCCACATCCGGCACTTCCTTCAGCTTGTCGGCATAGGCAAGCGATTCCTCGAAGCGACCCTGTGCGACGAGCGTCAGCATCAGGCTCTGCTGCAGGCTGACATCCTCGGGCGCGAAGGCAAGCGCCTGCTTGTAGTAGACGATGGCGTTGTCGAGGTCATTGTCTCGCTCAGCCGTGCGCGCCGCCAGGTAGGCGCCGGAAAACGAGGTGATCTCGATAGGTGCTTCGCCTTGCTTCGCCAGAACGGGCTGACTGGAAATCGCAATACCCGTCACCAGAGCCAGCCCCGAAAGCCAGCGAGCGCGTGTTAGCCGCATCGTATCCCTTTCTGCCCGGCGAGGCCCCGTGGGCCGGACCCGCCTTCGAATCCTTTATCGGGCCGAAGCATGGCCTTTTTGGGGTCGCGCTTCAACCGCGGCCCGGTTCACAATCCGGGCATCCCGCCGCCGAGGCAGGTCAGGCGGCGAGGCAGGATCGCTCCGGGTCAGGAAACGCGGCTGATGCAGAAGTCGATCACGTCGATCAGCGCCGCCTTCTGCGGCGTGCTTTCCAGCGGCGCCAGCGCGTCACGGGCGATCTCGCCGAAATGCCGGGCGCGGCCGATCGTGTCGGCGATGGCGCCGTGCCGCGTCATCAGGCCGATGGCCTTTTCCAGGCCGGCATCGTCGGCGGCGTTTTCCTCGATCGCCTTCTTCCAGAAACCGCGCTCGGCCGGCGTGCCGCGCCGGTAAGCCAGGATGACCGGCAGCGTCACCTTGCCCTCGCGGAAATCGTCGCCGACATTCTTGCCGAGGTCCGAGCTCGAGCCGCCATAATCGAGCGCATCGTCGATGAGCTGGAAGGCGAGACCGAGGTTCATGCCGTAGGAGCGCAGCGCGGCGCGGTCGGTACGCGAGGCGCCGGCGATCACCGGGCCAACCTCGGCGGCGGCCGAAAACAGCGCCGCTGTCTTCGCCTTGATGACGGCGAAATGCTCGTCCTCGGTGGTTTCGAGGTTCTTGGCGGCGGCGAGCTGCATCACCTCGCCCTCGGCGATGATGGACGCGGCGGTGGAGAGAATGTCCAGCGCGTCGAGCGAGCCGACATCGACCATCATGCGGAAGGCCTGGCCGAGCAGGAAATCGCCGACCAGCACGCTGGCCTGGTTGCCCCAGATCATGCGGGCCGTTTTCTTGCCCCGCCGCATCCCGCTTTCATCGACGACATCGTCGTGCAGCAGGGTGGCGGTGTGCATGAACTCGACGCTGGTGGCGAGCTTGACGTGGCTCTCGCCCGCGTAGCCGAACATCTGCGCCGCCGCCAGCGTCACCATAGGACGCAGGCGCTTGCCGCCCGAAGATATCAGATGGTTGGCGATCTCCGGGATCATCTCCACGTCGGAGCCCGCCTTCGACAGGATCAGCTCGTTGACGCGCGCCATGTCCTGCGCGGTCAGATCGACCAGCGCCTTTATGGTCGCGGCGTCGCGTTTTCCGCCTTCGATATTGAGAACCACACCCACAAAATTACTCCCGTCCTGATGCGTGACGGCACCCTGCCCGTCCTAGACTCTAGGCAAGGGGACTTTGGGCGGCAAGAGGCGAATTGGCGCGGCACGCCTGCCCGGGTACTGGCGGGCGTGCCCGCAAGCGTCTACATGTCCCGGACACAGGAAGTTCCGCCACGATGATCGAACTCATTCGCACCAATGACGCCGTCATCATTTCATTCGTGGAATCGCTGATGCGGGACGCCGGCATCGGCTTCCTCACCGCTGACCAGAACATGAGCGTGCTGGACGGGTCGATCGGCATCCTGCCGCGGCGCATCCTGGTGGAATCCGACCGCGCCGACGAGGCGCGCCGCATCGTCAGCGATGCCGGCATCGCCCACGAGCTGCGCAAGACATGAGCGTCGGCGCGCAATCCCTGCCGGATACGCCGGCCCATACGGTCGATGCCTTCCATCGCGGCCGCTTCTGGCTGGTGCAGCCGCAGAAATCCGGCCACCGCGCCGGCATGGACGCCATGATGCTGGCGGCTTCGGTGCCGGCCTCTTTCACCGGAACTCTGGCCGATTTCGGCGCCGGCGCCGGAGCGGCCGGCCTTGCGGTACTGTCGCGCTGCAAGAATTCGACGGCCATTCTGGTCGAGCGCGCGCCCGAGATGAAGGCCTTCTGCGAGGCGACACTGGCGCACCCCGCCAACCAGCATCTGGCGGACAGGGCTTCGATCCTGGAGGCCGACGTGACGCTTGCCGGGCGGGCGCGCGAAGCGTCGGGGCTGCGCGACAATTCCGTCGATTTCGCCATCATGAACCCGCCCTTCAACGCCAGCGAAGACAGGGCTACGCCCGACGACTTGAAGCGGCAGGCGCATGTGATGGAAATCGGGTTGTTCGAAGCCTGGATCCGCAGCGCCGCCGCCGTGGTGCGGCCGCGCGGCGGGTTGGCGGTCATCGCCCGTCCGGAATCGCTGCGCGCCATTCTCGACGCCATCGACGGCCGTTTCGGCAATGCGGAATTGCTCGCCGTCCACCCGAGGGCCGACGCGGCGGCGATCCGCATCGTGGTCCGCGCCGTGCGCGGCGCGCGGGGAAAGCTTTCGCTGCGGCCGCCGCTGGTGCTTCATGAGAACGGCAGCGACCGGTTCCGCGCCGATGCCGACGCCATCAACAACGGCTTTGCAACGCTTTTCGGCGATTGACGTCGGCGCGGCATTGCCGTTCCGCTGCGAATTCCTACATGCAATTTCACCTCACAGGAAAAAACCGCTTGCGCCGCTTCCTCAATCGCCTGCTCCCGAAATCCTGGCGTTCCAGCGTCATCACCATTCCCGTCATCCGGCTGCAAGGCGCCATCATGAGCGGCGGCAGCCAGTTGCGGCCCGCCCTTTCGCTGGCCAGCACCGCCGGCCTGATCGAAAAGGCCTTCGCCTTCGAGGCACCCGCCGTCGCCATCTCGATCAATTCGCCGGGCGGCTCGCCAGTGCAGTCGCGGCTGATCTACAAGCGCATCCGCGACCTGGCGGTCGAAAAGAACAAGCGCGTGCTTGTGTTCGTCGAGGACGTCGCCGCTTCCGGCGGCTACATGATCGCGGTGGCCGGCGACGAGATCATCGCCGACCCATCCTCCATCGTCGGTTCGATCGGCGTGGTGTCGGCCTCGTTCGGTTTTCCGGAACTGATGAAGAAGATCGGCGTCGAGCGGCGCGTCCATACCGCCGGCAACAACAAGTCCGTGCTCGACCCGTTCAAGCCGGAAAAGAAGGAAGACATCGAGCGGCTGAAAGCGCTGCAGCTCGAGGTGCACGAGACGTTCATCGACCTGGTCAAGGAAAGGCGCGGCGCCAGGCTGAAGGACGATCCGGACCTGTTCACCGGCCTGTTCTGGACCGGCAAGAAGGGTCTGGAACTCGGCCTCGTCGATGCGCTCGGCGACATGCGCGGCGTGATCAAGAGCCGGTATGGCGCCAAGACCCAGCTCAAACTCGTTGCCGCGCCGCGCGGCTTCCTTGGCCGCTTCGGCCTGTTCGGATCGAATGCGGGAGGTCCCGCGGCAGATATCGCGGCAGCGGCGGCGGGCGGCTTGGCCGATGTGGCGGAAGAACGCGCCCTGTGGGGACGATACGGCCTTTGAAAAGTCGCACGAAGCGTCTACCATGATCGCCTACCGACCTGATCGGCCACCCCCGACCGGCCACCCAAGGATGCCCTGAGGGAGGAGTTTTGACATGCAGCTCATTTTCTTCGCCGCCGTTGGCATCGCCGCTTATGTGGGCTACCGCTCGTTCATCCGCGAAGCCGAGCGCGTGACCGCCAAGGTGCGCCGCGCCGAGAAGCAGAACGCCACCGGGGCGAACGGCACGCTGGTCAAGGACCCGAAGACAGGCGAATACCGCCTCGCCAAGGACTGATCCTTTCCGGTGGACAGCGCCGTTTCGCCTCTGACGGGCCTCGCGCCGGCCAAGATCAATCTCGCTCTTCATGTCACCGGCAGGCTCGCCGACGGCTATCATTCGCTCGAAAGCCTGGTGGTGTTTACGCGTTTCGGCGACCGTCTTGGCGCATCGTCTTCCGAAGAGGACAAGGTCGGGATATCCGGACGCTACGGCCCGCAACTCGCCGATGACGAGAACAACCTGATTGTGAAGGCGCGCGATGCGTTGCGCCGCCAAGCCGGCTCCGACAAGGCGCCGCCCGTGCATATCACCCTGGAAAAGAACCTGCCCATCGCATCCGGGATCGGAGGCGGCTCCAGCGACGCGGCGGCGGTATTGCGAATGCTGGGGCAAGGCTGGGGCATCGAGTCTGGCCTCCTGGGCGAGGTCGCCCGCTCGCTCGGCGCCGACGTGCCGATGTGCATGGAAGCTCGACCGCTGGTTGCCCGCGGCATCGGGCAGGATACAGCCTCGGTGCAAGGCTTTCCGCAGTTGGCCCTTGTGCTGGTCAATCCGGGCGTCGCGGTCTCGACACCCGATGTGTTCGCGGCGCTGAAGCAGCGCGAAAACCCGGGCCTGCCGCCGCTGCCGAAGCAATTCGATTTCCATTCGCTGCGGAATTGGCTGGACACCACGCGCAACGACCTGGAAACACCGGCGCGCGAGCTCGAACCCGGAATCGGCAAGGTGCTGAAGACCCTGGACAAGGCAGGATCGGCCTTTTCCCGCATGTCCGGCTCGGGCGCGACCTGCTTCGGCCTCTTCGAAACCAACAATATGGCCAAGCGCGCCGCCGCCGAAATCCGCAGCCGGCAGCCGGACTGGTTCGTCGCCGCCACCCGCAGCATCGCATCGGAAGATCAGGATCATGGCCAGGACTGACGAGACGCGCGCTTTCATACCGGTTGGCATCGCTGTGCTGACCGTTTCGGACACACGCGGCCTGGCCGATGACAAATCCGGGCAGGTGCTGGCAGACCGTATCGTGGAAGCCGGACATGTGCTGGCGGCGCGCGACATCGTGACGGACGACAAGGACAAGATCCGCGACAAGGTGCTCGGCTGGTCGAAAGACGATGGCATCGACGTCGTCATCACCACCGGCGGCACCGGCTTCACCGGCCGCGACGTGACGCCGGAGGCGCTGGAGCCGATCTTCGAAAAGCGCATGGACGGCTTCTCGGAAGTCTTCCACCGCATCTCCTACGACAAGATCGGCACGGCGACGATCCAGAGCCGCACCACCGGCGGCGTCGTCAACGCGACCTTCGTGTTCGTGCTGCCGGGTTCGCCCGGCGCCTGCAAGGACGCCTGGGACGGCATCCTCAAAGCGCAGCTCGACTACCGGCACATGCCGTGCAATTTCGTGGAGATCATGCCCCGGCTGGACGAGCACCTGCGGCGTGGCAAGAGCTAGGTTCGCTCAGGGCCTGCGGTACGCCGTCGGCGGCCCGTAGAGATAGCCGATGCGGGTGATGGCCGGCTTCAGTTCCTCGACGCTCACCATCATGGTGTGGCCGCTGGCGTGGATGATGCGCGTCGCATCCAGCATGATCGCGACATGGCCTTTCCAGAACACCAGGTCGCCGCGACGCAGGCCTGCAAGGTCGGCGCCGGGGTCGAGCAGTTCGCCGATGCTCTTCTCCTGCATGTCGGAATCGCGCAGCACGCCGCGCCCGGTCATGCGCATGGCGAGCTGGACCAGCGCCGAGCAGTCGATACCGAAACCGGACGACCCGCCCCACAGATAGGGCGTGCCGAGGAACATCTCGGCGACCGTCACATAATCCTGCGACAGCTCGGCAATGGGCCGGACATGGCGGGCGATCACCGCTTCGCCGGACGGCAGCAGCGCATAGTGCGTGCCGCGCGTCTCGGCGCTTCCGGCTATCGTCACCGCCGATCCCATGGAGAGTTCGCCGCTGCGCGGGAAGCGCAGGTCGGCACCGGGATAAACGAAGGTCCGTGCCACCGAAATGACATGCGTCGCCGCGGGTTCAAGCCCTGCGATGCTGGTGTCCGGCACGTAGCCGACATAGCCGTCCTGCTCGCCCTGCACCCAGGCCCAGCCATCGGCCTCCTCGAAAACACGCACCTCTTCGCCATAAAGGAATTGCGTGTTGACGCCGGCGTCGGGCCGCGGCGCCTTGCGCACGTCAACGACCGAAACGCCGATGCGGGCCGGGCGGCCGGCGACGAAACGCTCGGCTGTCACCTCGCCCTGCAGGCGGGCATCGGCGAGGTCGGCGCGAAAGGCATGAAGGCGGGCGTCACGCAGGGTCACAGGCAGCATCCGGGCGGTGGGGTCAGATCGGCAGTTCGAGCGCCTTGGCGATGATAGCATCGCCGAAACGCTCGACATAGAGCGCGCCGGCAACCGTGCGCTTGACGAGCACGTTGCGCTTGTCAAGCTCGTCGCGATGGCGCGACACCAGCTTCAATGCGCCCATCGTGTCCAGCGCCCGGGTGATGACCGGCTTGGTGACGTTGAGCCGCGTCGCCAGTCCCCTGATGGTATGCGGCGGCGGGTCGAGATAGATGGTCAGAAGAATGGCCATCTGGCGCATGGTGAGGTCGGGCGCGTCGTCGCGCACCTCCGACAGCATCACCTGCTGCCACAGTCGCAAGGCCTGACTCGGGCGCAACAAAATAGCCATGCGCCATCATGGCAGGGAAACGTTTCGGTTCCGTTTCAGTCTGGTCAGCCGAACCGTGCCGCGATAACGCGCTCCAGCGCACGGATGCACTGCGCCTCGCCCCCGACCGGGCAATGCGGTCGCTCGGATGGATTCCAGGCGAAGATGTCGAAATGCGCCCAGGCGGATGTCTTCTCCACGAAGCGGCGCAGGAACAGCGCGGCGACGATCGAGCCGGCGTGGCCGTCCGAGGTGACGTTGTTGATGTCGGCGATCCGGGACGACAGCTTCGCATCATAGGCGTCCCACAGCGGCATGCGCCACATCGGGTCCTCGGCCGCGGTCGCCGCGGCTGCGACCTCGGCCGCCAGCGCATCGTCGCCCGTGTAGAATGGCGGGACGTCTGGTCCCAGCGCGACCCGCGCCGCGCCTGTCAGCGTCGCCATGTCGATCAGCAGTTGCGGCTCGTCGTCGTCGGCAAACGCCAGCGCGTCGGCCAGCACCAGCCGCCCCTCGGCATCGGTGTTGCCGATCTCGACGGTGATGCCCTTGCGGCTCGGCAGCACATCGCCGGGGCGGAAGGCGTCGCCGGCGATGGCGTTCTCGACCGCCGGGATCAGCACCCGCAGCCGGACCTTCAGCTTGGCCGCCATGATCATCGAGGCCAGCCCCAGAACGTTGGCGGCGCCGCCCATGTCCTTCTTCATCAAAAGCATGCCGCTCGCCGGCTTGATGTCGAGGCCGCCGGTGTCGAAGCACACACCCTTGCCGACCAGCGTCACCTTCGGCGCATTCTTCGCCCCCCAGGTGAGATCGATGAGACGCGGCGCCTGCGGCGAGGCGCGGCCGACCGCATGGATCATGGGGAAATTCCTGGCCAGAAGCGCGTCGCCCTTGATGACGGAAACGCTGGCCTTGTGCGTCTTCGCCAGCGCCCGCACCGCTTTTTCCAGTTCGTCCGGCCCCATGTCGTTGGTCGGCGTGTTAACGAGATCGCGGGTCAGGAAAACACCGTCCGTCACGCGGCGCACGCTCGCCGCATCGACGCCGGCGGGTACGGCGAAACGCAACGCCTTGCCGGGCTTGCGGCCGTAACGGGTGAAGACGTAGCTGCCCAGCACCAGTCCCTGCAGCGCCAGGTGCGGCTCCGCCAGATCGCTGGCGAAGCGCCAGCCCCCTTCCGGCAGCGCCTTGGCCAAGGCGCCGAAGCCGAGCGGATTTCCGCCATTGCCGATGCCGAACAGCGCGCCGGCAATCGATCCGTCCGCGCCGGGAAGAACAAGCGTCCTGCCCGACTCGCCGGAAAAGCCGTTGGCGTTCGCCCAGACCAGTTGTTGAGGCGACAGGTCCGCCGCTTCCAGGCCGTTCTTGCCGATCAAATAGACAGGCAGCGTTTCACCAGGCTTTTCGGCAAGCTCGACAGGCATTGGTTTGTCGCTTCGGCTGGAGGATTTCGCCTTCCGTAGTGCCGGGAAACGGCAACGACGTCAATTCGCACGGCATCCCATATCTTTCCGCGATTGCTGCCTGATCACCTCAAATGATAAGCAGATGATCCATTTGGAACATTGCTGTGACCGTTCTGGAAGCGACCAAGGAAGCCAAGCCCCGGCGCAGGGATGCCGTAAGGACTTTCCTCGTGGCGGACCGAACGCCGATGTGGTTTACCGCCGCCGCCTTGCTGGCCGGAGCCGCAGGCACCTATTTCATCGCACCGCAGGTCAATGCGAAGTTCGAAGCGCAGAAAATCAAAACCGACTTCGTCATCCGCAACTACAGCGATTTGCGGACCAAGATGGAGGATTTCCAGGGCCTCTACGGCGTCGTCGCCCAGAAATTGGCGGCGGGCCAGGACGTCCAGGCCGATGTTTTCAGGCTCCAGGAGATCATGGGGCGGGTGAGCGCCCAGAACCTTTCCCTGCTGCCGATGTTCAGCACCGAAAACGGCCCGAAATCCGCTGCCGGCGTCAACACCGCCATGAACGGCATGATGGCCGTGATCTTCTCGAATGCCGGCAAGAAAATCGAAACGCCGGAGGAAGTCGCGACCTACAATTCGGAAGTGCTCAAGGCGACGCAGCAACTGGTGGTTCCTTTGCTGGAACTCTACGTCCGCATCGGTGAGGTGGGCCAACTGAAACCCACCGAAAAGGACACGGACCTGCAGCCAAGCCGTTAAGATTAACCTTCCATTAGGGTTAACAGAATATTTCTCGGGTCAGGTGGCCGTAACGAATGGGGGCCTGCGCCGAATGTCTTTCCATAGCTCGAAATCCAATATGACGAAGCGCGTCCTCAAAGGCGCCTTCGCGATCGCGCTGATGGCCGGCGTGGCCGGCTGCGGCACCAGCAAGATGACGACCGGCTCGATCAGCCGAGGCGGCAGCGGTCCGGCGGTGGAGTCCATGTCGGCAGGCCAGTTGCGCGATGCTTCATCGTCGCTGGGCCGCTCCTATGCGAAGAACCCCAACGACAAAGCCACGGCGATGAAATACGCCACCGTCCTGCAGATGAACGGTGACGCCGACCAGTCGCTGGCGGTCATGCGCAAGCTCGCCATCGTCTATGCCAAGGACCGCGACGTGCTCGCCGCCTATGGCAAGGCGCTGGCCGCGAACGGCCAGTTCGAACCGGCTCTCGATGCCGTGCGCCGCGCCCAGACGCCGGAATATCCGGACTGGAAGCTTGTTTCGGCGGAAGGCGCCATCCTCGACCAGATCGGCCAGAAGGACGAGGCCCGCCAGCGCTATCGCAAGGCCCTCGACCTGAAGCCCGACGAACCGTCGATCCTCTCCAATCTCGGCATGTCCTATCTGCTGGGAGGTGATCTCAAAACCGCGGAGACCTATCTTCGCTCGGCCTCCGAGAAGCCGAACGCCGACAGCCGGGTGCGGCAGAACCTGGCGCTCGTCGTCGGTCTGCAGGGCCGTTTCGACGAGGCCGAAAAAATCGCGTCGCAGGAACTGTCGCCCGAGCAGGCGCAGGCCAATGTCGCCTATCTCCGCTCGATGCTGGCGCAGCAGAACGCCTGGAGCCAGCTCAAGGCGCAGGACAAGAAGAAGGTCGCCGCGGCCAACTGAGTTTCAATCCCGTCAGCGGCCCGACCCGACAGCAGCCCCCTTCCCTTCAAGCAAAAACCGCGCTGGCCAAGGCCGCGCGGTTTTCTGTGTCAGGCAGATGGAAGCCCGAAGGACTTATTCCTCGGTGCTGGTCTGCGCGTCGCCGAAGATGCCACGCTGGCTGATCTGCATGCCGGCCGGGCCAAGGATGATGGCGAACAGCACCGGCAGGAAGAACAGGATCATCGGCACGGTCAGCTTCGGCGGCAGCGCGGCGGCCTTCTTCTCGGCCTCGTTCATACGCATGTCGCGGCTTTCGCTGGCCAGAACGCGCAGCGCGTGCGCGACAGGAGTGCCGTAGCGCTCAGCCTGGATCAGCGCCTGCGAAACGGACTTCACCGATTCCAGGCCGGTGCGGCCGGCGAGGTTTTCGTAGGCCTGCTTGCGTTCCTGCAGGAAGGACAGTTCGGCATTGGTGAGCACGAACTCCTCGGCAAGCTCGACCGATTGCGTGCCGATCTCGTCGGCGACCTTGCGCATGGCGGCTTCGACCGACATGCCGGACTCCACGCAGATCAGCATCAGGTCCAGCGCATCGGGCCAGGCGCGCTGTATGGACTGCTTGCGCTTGGTGGCCCGGTTGCTGACGTAGAGCACCGGCGCGTAGAAGCCGGCATAGGCCGCGACGATGCAGATAAAGAGCTTCATCACCAGCGGCCGGTCCGGCAAGGCGCCCAGCACGAAGAGATAAAACGCCGCCAGGGCAAGCCCGGCGAATGGCAATACCAACCTGAAGAACAGAAAGCGCGTCAGCGGGTTCTGGCCGCGGAAGCCGGCCATCTTGAGCTTCTGCATGGTGCTTTCGTCGGCCAGCGCGCGCCGCAGGTCCAGACGGTCAACGATGTTGCGCATACCAACGGACTGCTCCTCGCGCAGGCCCCTGCGACGGCGGTCTGCTTCGGCGGCCAGCCGGGCGCGCTGCTTGGCGCGCAGTTCATCGCGTTCCAGCGCGACCGATTTCATGCGGGCCTTGAGCGAGTTGCCACCGAAGGCGGGCAACAGCGTGTAAACGGTGGCGAACACCGCGACGGCCACCAGCATGGCGATCAGAAGAGCCGGATCCGTAAGGGTTTTGGCGATGCCCATCTTGTAGCCCTTAGACCTCGAAATTCATCATCTTGCGCATGACGAAGATGCCGATCGACATCCACAGCCCGGCGATGCCCAGGATGAGATTGCCCGTATGGGTGACGAACAGCGGCATGATGTAATTGGGGCTCGAGAGATAGACCATGAAGGCGACGACGAAGGGCAGCGCGCCGATGATAACGGCAGAAGCCTTGGCCTCCATGGACAGCGCCTGCACCTTGGCTTTCATCTTCTTGCGGTCGCGCAGCACGCGCGAGAGATTGCCCAGCGCTTCCGACAGATTGCCGCCAGCCTGGCTCTGGATCTGGATGACGATGCCGAAGAAGCCGGCCTCCGGGCAGGGCATGGTTTCCGGCATGCGCATCACCGCTTCGGGAATCGAGATGCCGAGCTGCTGGGAATCGACGATGCGGCGGAATTCGGTCTTGACCGGTTCGGGGGATTCGTTGGCGATGAGGCGGATGCCGTCGTTCAGCGGCAGGCCGGATTTCACCGCGCGCACGATCACGTCGAGGGCGTTGGGGAATTCCTTCAGGAAAGCCTTGACGCGGCGGCCGCGGCGGAAGGACACGAACCAGCGGGGAAGACCGAGGGTCCCCGCCAACGTGACGCCGAGAAGAGCGTAGAGCGGCACGCCCAGAACGAAGGCGATGAGCGTAAGCACCAACCCGCAAATTCCGGAATAAATGTAGAACCGCTCCATGCTGATATCCATTCCGGCCTGCCGGATCTGGATCTTGAGAGGCGGCTTCTTGACGTTGACGTTCTTGACCTTCTGCTTTTCCTCGAGATCCTTCAGCGAATCCTGCACCGACTTGCGGCGCTTGGCCGCTTCGGCCACGCGATCGCGGGAAGCCTTGACGACATTGCGGTCGGTTTCGGCAGCCTTGATGTTCTGCAACCGCTTGCCGGTCTGGTTCTCGTTGGCGATGCGGGTGAACAGCAACGCGTAGGCCACCGCGCCGGCGCTGCAACCGGCGAGGAGGACGAATGCCAGAACGGTCGTGTCTATTCCGAACATCAGGGTCGTGACCTGTTAATCTGGTCGAAATGGTGAGAGGCCATCAATCGGCCCGCTTTTCCATCGCTTCCATGGCGGTGGCCAGGCGCTGTTCCTCGCCGTAGTAGCGGGCGCGGTCCCAGAAATGCGGCCTGCCGATGCCGGTGGAGACGTGCTCGCCGATCAGTTTTCCTCCCGCGTCCTCGCCCTTGTTGTTGTAGAGGACGAGGTCCTGCGTGATGATGACATCGCCTTCCATGCCGATGACTTCGGTTATGTGGGTTATCCGGCGGGAGCCATCACGCAGGCGCGCGGCCTGGATGATGACGTCGACCGAGCCGACGATGATTTCGCGCACCGTCTTCTGCGGCAGCAGGAAACCGCCCATGGCGATCATCGATTCGATACGGTTGAGGCATTCGCGCGGGCTGTTGGAGTGGATGGTGCCCATGGAGCCGTCATGGCCGGTGTTCATGGCCTGCAGAAGGTCGAAGACCTCCGGTCCGCGCACTTCGCCGACGATGATGCGTTCGGGGCGCATGCGCAGGCAGTTCTTGACCAGGTCGCGCATGGTGACCTCGCCCTCGCCCTCGAGATTGGGCGGGCGGGTTTCGAGGCGCACGACATGCGGCTGCTGCAGCTGCAGTTCCGCCGAGTCCTCGCAGGTGATGACCCGTTCCTCGCGGTCGATGTAGTTGGTCAGGCAGTTGAGCAGGGTCGTCTTGCCGGAACCGGTGCCGCCTGAAATGACGATGTTGCAGCGGACGCGGCCGATGATCTTGAGAATTTCCGCGCCTTCCTGGGAAATGGCGCCGAAGCGGACGAGCTGGTCGAGCGTCAGCTTGTCCTTCTTGAACTTGCGGATGGTGAGCGCGGTGCCGTCGATGGCGAGCGGCGGCGCGATGACGTTGACGCGGGAGCCGTCCGGCAGGCGGGCGTCGCAAATGGGCGAGGATTCATCGACGCGGCGGCCGACCTGGCTGACGATGCGCTGGCAGATGTTGAGAAGCTGCTGGTTGTCGCGGAACCGGATGTTGGTCTGCTCGACCTTGCCCGCGACTTCGATATAAACATTGCGCGAGCCGTTGACCATGATGTCGGCGATGTCGTCACGGGCGAGCAGAGGTTCGAGCGGACCGTAGCCGAGGACGTCATTGCAGATATCCTCGAGCAGTTCCTCCTGCTCGGAGATGGACATCGCGAAATTCTTGATCGCGATGATGTCGTTGACGATATCGCGGATTTCCTCGCGTGCGCTGTCCTGATCGAGCTTGGCGAGCTGCGACAGGTCGATCGTGTCGATGAGCGCGGCGAAGACCTGGCTCTTGGTGTCATAGTAGCTTTCGCTGCGCTCGCGCTGTGCCCGGCGCGGTTCCGGCGACAATGGCGGCGGCTCGACCGGGCGGCGCGCAGGCGCGGGCGGCGCCACCGGGGTGGCCGCAGTCGCCGCGCGCGCCGGGCCCGCGACTTCCGCAGGTTTTGCAGGCGCAGCGCTTTCAGGCGACCGGGCCGGCGCTGTTACCGTTGCCGCCGGTGAAGGCTGACGGAACTCCGGAATGGTCCGGCTGCCGTCGTCATTGCCTCTTTTGCCAAACATGATTGACTACCAATCCCGCCGCTTAATCAGTCACTTCTTACGCATGAGTTTGCCAAGCATGCCGCCCAGGCCTGCCTTCTTCCTCGACTTGACCTCGCCACGGCCGGTGAGCACATGGGCAATCTCGTTGATGATGGCGACCGTCGGGTTCTTGGCGTCCATCTCGCCCAGCATGCGGCCATTGTTGGCGGCGTTGCCGAAGAGCAGCGCGTCGAAGGGAATGACGGCGATCGGCGTTATGCCGAGCGGTTCGGCAAAGTCCTGCGCGGTGATTTCCGGCCGCTTGGGCACGCCCGCCTGATTGAGGACAAGCTTGGGCGGCGGATCGTTCGGACGCAGCCGCTTCAGCATGTCGACCATGTTCTTGGTGTTGCGCAGATTGGCCAGTTCCGGCGTCGCCGTGATGACGATCTCGTCGGCCTTGATCAGCGTGTTCTTGCTCCATCCCGACCAGATATGCGGAACGTCGAGCACGAGCATGGGTGCGCTGCGCTGAGCGGTGTCGATGATCTGCGTGAAGGCTTCCGGATCGAAGTCGTAGACCCTGTCCAGCGTGGACGGCGCGGCAAGCAGGGACAGGTTCTCCGCGCACTGCGCCAGCAGGCGGTCGAGGTAGACCTCGTCGATGCGCTCGGGCGAGAACACGGCTTCGGCAATGCCCTGCGCCGGATCCTGGTCGAAATTGATGTTGGCGGTGCCGAAGGCGAGGTCGAGGTCGGCGACCACGACTTCCGACTTGAACAGCGACGACATCGCCCAGGCGACGTTGTGGGCGATGGTCGAGGAGCCGACGCCGCCCTTGGCGCCGACGAAGGCGATGGAACGGCCGATCGGCTCGGCATCCGGATCGACGAAGATCGAGGAGATGACGCTGACGATATCGACCATGGAGATCGGCGCGATGACATATTCGGAGATGCCTGAACGGATCAGTTCGCGATAGAGGCCGACATCGTTGTAGTGGCCGATGACGACGACCTTGGAGGAAGGATCGCAATACTCCGAAAGTTCGCCAAGCTGGGAAATCAGCGCCTGCGGCTCGGCGCGGGATTCCAGCACGATGAGGTTCGGCGTTGGCGCCGACTGATAGAACTCAATCGCGGTCGCGATGCCGCCCATATGCACCTTGAGATGCGCCTTCGCCATGCGGCGGTCTTCGCCGGCGCGTTCGATCGGGTTGGCTACGCCTTCCGTCTCGCAGAACGCCTGGATCGAGATGCGCGGGATCGGCCGCAGCGCCTGCATGGCGGCAACGTCCTGCTGCGAGGATTCGGCGGCAGGCAGATCGGGATCGTAGGCAAGGTTGCTCATCGTCATGCTCTTTCCCTGCGATGCGCGGTCAGTAATCGACTTCCGAGTTGCTCAGGAATTCGTCCGAAACACCACGGCCCCGGTATACGTCGATGACCGCGTCGCGATTTTCGGCGTCTATCGTTGTCCGCTTGCGCGGGCCGATCAGATCGGCCGGATTGGCGACCTGGGCGGCGAGGTTGTTCTGGTAGGAGCAGCCGAAATTCTTGTAGTGCTTGTTCTCGGTGGTATCGCCGATATCCTCGGGCCAGCGTCCGCATTTGTCCGTCTGCGCCCTGATCGAGGTGAAGGCCACCCGGACGGGCGCCGAAGTATCCGACGCACCGACCTGATAGACTTCGGTGGAAATGCGCCGGGAGCTGACGCCGTTGGCGATCGCGGTGCGGGCGAATTCGCGGGCGGCGGCGCGCGCCGCCACTTCGTTCGACGAACCGGCAGGCGTCATGATCGTCAGGACGGGCGCCGCGCTCCTGTCATATCCATCGAGGAAGCCAAGCAATGTGTCGCGCTGAGCCTTGCTCATGCCGCGGTCGCCGGCGGCGACCGGCAGATCGATCTTCTGGTATTTCTCCGAGATGACGATCGGATGGTTGGTGCGATAGTCGTCCGGCACGGAGCCGACCGTGATGCTGTCGCGGTTGGCGCAGCCCGCGAGGAGAACCGCTGCCGTCATGGCCAGGAGCGGAAGCGCCTGCTTGTGGAACGCCCGGCCGTTTGCCCGTACTGCCCCGGCCTTCAAGATCGACGAAGACATGTCCCGTTCCCCAATCATTTGTAAATGAAGCCGACGACGCCGTGATACCGGCCGGCGGGCTTGTCCGTCTGCATGGTGCCGTAGACGCGGTTGACGCGGCCAAGGAACATGCCCGCGCCATCGCTGGCGGGATTGAAATTATCATCCGGCTTGGCGAGGTCGTTGCGGGCGACCGGCCGAGCCAGGTAAGGCGTGATGATGATGACCAGTTCGCTTTCATTGCGGACGAAGTCGCGGCTGCGGAACAGCGTGCCGAGTACCGGAATCTTGGAGAGGCCGGGCAGGCCCTGAACGGCCTGCCGAACATCGTCACGGACGAGACCGGCGATCATCATCGACCCGCCCGAAGGCAATTCGACCGTTGTATCGGCCAGCCGCTTGCGGATCGAGAGCAGGTTCACGCCATAGGCGTTGCTCTTTGAGCCCCTGCTCGAGCCACCCTCCAGCGTCGTGGAACCTTCGGTGGTGGGTTCCGACACCGAGGTGCGGACCTTGAGGCTGATGCGCCCGGGCGACAGCACCACGGGCTGGAACTCCAGGCCGATGCCGTACTCGATCTTTTCGTTGGTGTAGACGACCTGGCCGGTGTCCTTGTCGACGTTGCGGCTGGTGATGAGATTGTATTCACCGCCGACCTTGAACGTCGCCTTTTCGCCGGAAACCGCCGTCAGCGTCGGCTCGGCCAGCGTCTTCATGACGCCCGCCTGCTCCATCGCGTTGACATAGGCGTCGATGGCAGAGGTGCCGAGAGCCAGCGTCGAGGCCGACAAAGGCTTGCCAAGGCCGTAGGAATTCTCGCTCAGGGCGCCCCAGCTCAAACCGTTGCTGTCGCCGCTGCCGATCATGTTGACGCCAAGCTGCTTCATGACCGAGCGGCTGACTTCGGCCACCGTCACCTTCAGCGTCACCTGGTCGTCGCCGATGATCTGCAGCAAATTGACGATCTGGCTCTTCTGGCGTTCGGAGTCCGGGTTGTTGATGTCGACGCCGCCGTCCGAGGAGCCGCCGGAAGCGGTCTGGGAATACTGGCCCGTGGTCGCCTCACCACCGGTGACGAAGATGTTGGCAAGATCCGCTGCGCGCTTGGCGTCGAGCGGCGTCTCGACCGTTCCGGTCAGGACGACGTTGTCGTTGAGAAGCTCGACCTTGATGTCCGAATTGGGAATGAAGCGTTCCAGATAATCCTGGAGGCCGGCGACATCGCGCTCGATGGAGAGATCGAGGCTGGCGATCTGCTCGCCATTGGCGCCGAAGACGAAGATGTTGGTTTCGCCGACCGCCTTGCCGAAGAGATAGATGCGCCGCGACGTGCGGGTGACCGCATCGGCCACCGCCGGATTCGCCACCAGAATGTCATAGGCGTCGCTCGGCAGGTCGATGACCACCGATTTGTTCAATCCCACCTTGACGCGCTGCGTGGCGGCGGATGCGCTGACCTGTGTCCTGCTGGCCGCGCTGGCGTCGACAACGCCCTGTCCCGCGGTTCCGGCGAGCAGAAGGCCGACGGCAGTCGCCGCGATCAGCGGAAGCTTTCCTATTAAGATCATTTCCTTGCCCCTACTTCGGAAATCTCGCCCGACTTGATGAGACGAACGGTTCCCTTCCGTCCGTTGCCGCTGACGAGATAGTCGGCTTCGTCCGTGACCTTTTCCTGCGTGTCGGTGATCGAGCGCAGCGCCAGTGTCAGCCGGTCCGCCATCTGCTGCGCCACGGTGATGATCTCCGCCTGCTGCGGCGTCAGCTCCAGCGTGGCGGTCTGTCCGACGCGCGTCTTCTTGCCTTCCTCGTCCTCTTGGATGGTCTGGTCGATGGCCAGCACCCGGATATTCTTGAGGATTGTCTCGGTGGTGAAGCCGCTGCCGCCATTGGCTCCGTCAGCGCGGCGGGTCATGATGACATCGACATAGTCGTTGGGAAGAATGAAGCCGCCGGCCGACGTGTCCGCGGCGATCGATGTGGCGACCGCCCGGCTGCCGGAAGGCAGGATGGACGACATGAAGCTCTGTCCCTCGCCGATCAGCTTGGACCGGCGCACCGGTTCGCCCGAATACATGGCGACCCGCGCAACGGAGTCCTTCAGCTTCTCCACCGCTTCGGGTTCGTTGGCGCGGGTGATGAAATTGGCGTTGACCGCGTCGGACGGCCAGGCCTGCCAGCCGATATTGCTGTCGAGCGTCGTGCCCATGCCGACATCGCCTGTCAGCGCAAGCACATCCTGCGTGACGATGGACGGCGCCTTGGGGCCTTCGGTCGCCACCTCGGTGGGCGCGGGAACCACCATGTTCTTCGCGACATAGCCGGCGCCGCCGGCAGCTGCGAAGGCTACGCCTAAAATGATCAATCGGGACGCCGGCATATCTCAAACCCCATTTGGCAAACGCCTAGCCAGCCCGGACTGTGCAGCGGCAATCGTCAAATTAGGGTTAATGCTCTGCTTACGATCATGCTTAATTTAACGTTTATTCAAATTGGAAAGAGTTAACCGCCGGTCGCACCTGGCGCAAAGCCGAAACGAAGGCTGAGGTTGGTCCTTAACCGGCCAGGCGGCCGAGCGCCCAGATCATGAGAGGGCTGTCGGGAAAGGCAATCAGCCCGCCGACGCCAAGGGCGATGCCATACGGCACGCCGACCGATTCGTCGGCGAAATTACTCAGGAACCGGTTGTTGCGGGTCATGATCATCAGATCCGAGTTGCGGTACAAGATGATGGCCAGGGTCAGGAGACCGCCGACGAAAGCCGAAATGACCAGATACTGGATGAGCGGCATCCCGAAACCCATCCACAAGGATGTGGCGGCCAGCAATTTGGCGTCGCCGCCGCCCATGCCGCCCAGCGCGAACAGGCCGAAGGTAACCGTCAGGACCAGCGCGCCGGCTGCGATATGCCAGCCATAGGTCGCCCAATCCATGCCCGTCAGCGGCGCCACGGCCAGGAAGACGCCTGCCAAAAGCAGGGATACCCGGTTGGCGATCGTCATCGACAGCATGTCGGAAATGGCTGCAAACAACATGCAGAACGGAAAGACGACAAATATCAGAGCTTCGATCATCGGTTTCACGCACGGTTCGAAAACCAGCATATGATAAAAGAGACCCGTTAAGGATCGGTGAGCCGAACCCGTGGTTTTGCGTCTATTTCTTAAGATTGCAGCGCGACAGCCGGCTGGCTTAACCGTTGGTTCACCAATCCCGTTCATATTCCGTTGAACACTCTGCCTGTCCCGGAGATGAAGATGGCCGTGTCGAGACCGCTCCTGCTAGCTGCCGTACTTGCCGCCACGGCCTATGTGCTGCCGGCACAAGGCGGCGCCGGCATCGAAGTCACCATGAACCAGGCCAAGATCCTTAAGCTGACGCGCGCCGCCGACACCATCGTGGTCGGCAATCCGCTGATCGCCGACGCGTCGGTGCAGGACGCTTCCACCATCGTTTTGACCGGCAAGGGCTTCGGCGTGACCAATCTGGTCGTCCTGGATCGCGAAGGCAGCCCGATCATCGACGAACAGGTGACGGTGGTGCGCGAAAACGCATCGACCGTGCGCATCTACCGTCGCTCGCAGGTGCAGACAATGTCCTGCGCGCCCTATTGCGAAAGCTCGTATAAATCCGACGCCGAGAAGCAGTCCGAAGCGGAAATGAACGCCGGCCAGTGATCGGAACGACGCGGAAAACCGGTTGGTAAACCATCGGTAAAGCGCACGCGTCCAAATCTAACAATCATCCAAACCGGGCCTCAACAGGTTTCGTATAGGGTCATTCCAGATACCTTGCGACAATCGGGCAGAGGCAAAATGGACATTCTTTCGTCCCCAACGGGCGAGCGTAAAGAAAAGCGGACCCGCTTGTTCAGGCGCTTCGCACGGGAACGCGACGGCAGCACGGCGATTGAATTCGCGGTGCTTGCCATTCCGTTCTCGCTGCTGGTCTTCGCCGTCCTCGAATGCTGCATCTCGTTTGCCGCGCAGGAAGTGATGACGAACGCTACCGACAGCGTCGCGCGGCAGTTCCGCACCGGCCAGATCAAGGCAGCCGATGCCTCGGCGACCCAGGTCAAGAACCTGATCTGCGCCAAGCTCGAAATCATGGTGGCGAAGGGCTGTCCGGGACTTGAAGTCGACCTGCGGACCAAGCCGACATTCGAAGCGCTGGCGAACGCCAGCTTCGCCATCCAGAACAAGAAGATCGTCCTGCTTACCAATGGCGCAGCCGAAAGCGGCGGCTTCAAATTCGAACCCGGACTATCGACGCAGAAGAGCATGTTGCGTGTCTTCTACAAATGGCCGGTGATGACCGATTTCATGGCCAAGAGCATGGCTAATCTCGAAAACGGGGCAACCCTGCATTTCGCTTCGGCGACCTGGCAGAACGAGCCCTTCGATAACTGATCGTATCGATACCGGGGTGGAAGGTAGATAAATGTCGTTTCGTGCGGGGGCACATATCGGGCAGGCCGGCAGGACGCTTCGCGCGCTGCTGACCGGGGCAAAGCGTTTTTGCAGCGACCGCCGCGGCATCGCCGCCGTCGAGTTCGCGCTGATCGCTCCGCTTCTTCTGGCGATGTATTTCGTCACCATGGAGGTGGCGCAGGCCATCGAGACCAACAAGAAAGTGAACCGCCTGAGTTCCATGGTGGCGGATCTCGTCGCGCAACAGCTCGACGTGTCGACGAACGATCTCAAAGCGATCCTGAAGATTGGCGATACGACGCTGCAGCCTTATGGCCGCACCGACCCGAAGATCGTCATCACCGCGATCCAGATGACGAACGACGCCACGCCCAAGGCCAAGGTCGCATGGTCGTGGAAGGTGCAAAACGGCGCCTACAGCAAGGATGTGGCCAAAAACACGGAAACGACAGTTCCGGCCAATCTCAACATTGCCAACACGTTCCTGATCCGCGTTCAAACCGAACTCGACTACCGGCCGGTGCTGACCTGGGCCGCCGACGGCAAGAAGGCCGCCGGCCTTACAGCGGCCTTCGACAAGCTGCCGATGGAAGAGACCTATTATCTGCGCCCGCGCGTCACCAACACGATCACCTGCTCGGATTGCCCCTGACGCAGCCGCGCCTTTCCTGATGGTGGCGCCGGACAGGCGGCCTCGTCGGGATCGATCCCGCAGTTCCCTTCCCTGCCGTCGGTTCAGGCCGGAAATGGTTTGCCAAGTCTGACGCGCAATCCTATGTCTGGGCCTTAACAGGGACTGGACCATCCATGGCGCGTGCGTTCGTTTTCGTTCTCGACTCGTTCGGAATTGGCGGCGCGGGCGACGCCGACCGCTACGGCGACACGGGTTCCAACACATTCGGGCACATCGCCGAGGCATGCGCTGCTGGTCGCGGCGACCGCGATGGCCTGCGCCAGGGACCGCTGAAGCTTCCCAACATGGCAGCGCTGGGCCTGGGCGAGGCCGCCAGGATCGCTACCGGCTTCGACTTCGACGGTGGAACCGCCCTTCCCTCCTCCATCCGCGGCGCGGCGCAGGAAATATCCAACGGCAAGGATACGCCGTCCGGCCACTGGGAAATCGCCGGCCTGCCGGTGCTGTTCAACTGGGGGTATTTCCCCGAGACGATCCCCGCTTTTCCCGCCGACCTGACGGAAGCGATGATCCGCGAGGGCAAGGTGCCCGGCATTCTTGCCAACCGCCACGCCACCGGCACCGGCGTCATCGAGGACTATGGCGAAGAGCATATCCGGACGGGAATGCCCATCTGCTACACCTCCGTCGATTCCGTCATGCAGATCGCGGCGCACGAGACGCATTTCGGGCTGGAGCGGCTTTACGACTTCTGCAAGGTGGTGCGGCGGCTGGTCGACCCCCTCAACATCGGCCGCGTAATCGCCAGACCCTTCCTCGGCGAACATCCGGGCGAATTCCAGCGGACGCCCAACCGCAAGGACTTTTCGGTTCCGCCGCCCGAGCCGACCTTGCTCGACCGGCTGGTCGAGAATGGGCGCCGCGTCATCGCCATCGGCAAGATCGGCGACATCTTCGCGCACCGAGGCATTTCCGAAGTGCGCAAGGGGCCGGGAAACATGGCCATGTTCGATAAGGCGCTGGGCGCGATGGACGATGCCCGCAACGGCGACTTCGTGTTCGCCAACTTCGTCGATTTCGACACGGACTTCGGCCATCGCCGCGACGTGCCCGGCTATGCCGCCGCGCTCGAGGCGTTCGATGCGCGTATCCCCGAAGCGCTGGCCAAACTGAAGTCCGGCGACCTGTTCTTCCTGACCGCCGATCATGGCAACGATCCGACCTGGAAGGGCACCGACCACACGCGTGAGCGCATACCGGTGATCGGCTTTGCGCCCGGCCTCAAGGGCGGCGATATCGGTTTGCGGGAGACCTTCTCCGATCTCGGCGAAACAATCGCGGAGCATCTCGGAATCGCGCCCGGAAAATACGGCAAATCCTTCTACGCCGCGATCGGCGGCGATGCCTGAACTGCCGGAGGTCGAGACCGTCCGGCGCGGTCTGCAGCCGGTGATGGAAGGCGCGCGCATCGTCCGCGTCGAGGCCCGCCGTCCGGATCTGCGCTTTCCGCTGCCGGAAAATTTCGCCGCCCGCCTCGCCGGCCGGAAAATTTTGTCGCTGGGCCGCCGAGCCAAATATCTGACCATGCATCTTGAAGGCGGGCCGGCGCTGATCTGCCATCTCGGCATGTCGGGCTCGTTCCGCATCGAGACGGCGAACGCCAGCGAAACACCCGGCGACTTTCATCACCAACGCACGGCCGCCGGCGCGCATGACCATGTCGTCTTCGAGCTCGAGCCGGCGGCAGGACCTGCCGCACGCATCGTCTTCAACGATCCGCGCCGGTTCGGCTTCATGCTTTTCGCCGAGTGCGCGCCGGACGAGCACCCGATGCTGGCAAGCCTGGGAATCGAGCCCACGGGCAACGCGCTGGACGGCCCTCTTCTCGCCGGCCTTCTGGAAGGCAGGAAAGCGCCGCTCAAGGCCGCCCTTCTCGACCAGACGCTGATCGCCGGCCTCGGCAACATCTATGTGTCGGAGGCGTTGTGGCGGGCGGGGCTTTCGCCGCTGCGCCGGGCCGGCACCATCGCCGGACCGACCAAAAGAGCGCGCGCGCATGCCGAAGGTCTTGCCGGAGCGATCCGCGCCGTCATCGCCGATGCGATCGCCGCCGGCGGCTCATCGCTGCGCGACTACAGGCAGGCGGACGGCTCGCTCGGCTACTTTCAGCACTCCTTCGCCGTCTACGACCGTGAGGGCGAGCCGTGCCCGAGACCGGGCTGCGGCGGCGCCATAAAGCGCATCGTGCAAAGCGGTCGCTCGACCTTCTATTGCCCGACCTGCCAGTATTAAATCACCTCGGTTACACGGAATACTTGTATCCGCCGGAAGCTCTCGCTACAGCGCAAGGAGAAGCGAGAGGAGCAGGACATGGACTACGAAACCATCATCGCCGAAACGCGCGGCAAGGTCGGCCTGATAACGCTGAACCGCCCCAAGGCGTTGAATGCGCTGAATTCGCAAATCCAGGCGGAAATCGTCAGGGCGGTCCAGTCGTTCGAGGCCGATGCGGCCATCGGCGCGATGGTCATCACCGGGTCCGAAAAGGCTTTCGCTGCCGGCGCCGACATCAAGGAGATGCAGGCCAAGGGCTATGTCGATGTTTACCTGGAAGACTTCTTCGTCGGCTGGGAGGAGCTGACCCGCGCCCGCAAGCCGATCATCGCCGCGGTTGCGGGATACGCGCTGGGCGGCGGTTGCGAACTGGCCATGATGTGCGATTTCATCATCGCCGCCGACACCGCCAAATTCGGCCAGCCGGAAATCACGCTCGGCGTCATGCCCGGCATGGGCGGGTCGCAG
This sequence comes from Mesorhizobium sp. BE184, assembly GCF_031457045.1. Taxonomy (NCBI): domain Bacteria; kingdom Pseudomonadati; phylum Pseudomonadota; class Alphaproteobacteria; order Hyphomicrobiales; family Phyllobacteriaceae; genus Mesorhizobium; species Mesorhizobium sp. BE184. The sequence continues at coordinate 244,122 of NZ_JAVDVU010000001.1, read as the reverse complement.
CGGCTGACCCGCTTCGTCGGCAAGTCCAAGGCCATGGATATGTGCCTTACCGGCCGCATGATGGACGCCGCCGAGGCCGAACGGTCTGGCCTGGTGTCGCGTGTCGTTCCGGCCGCCGAGCTTCTGGACGAGGCCTTGAAGGCCGCGGCCAGGATCGCGGCTTTCTCGCTGCCGTCCGTGATCATGAACAAGGAGGCGGTGAACCGCGCCTACGAGACCACGCTGGCCGAGGGCCTGCGGTTCGAGAAGCGGCTTTTCCACTCGATGTTCGCGCTGGAAGACCAGAAGGAAGGCATGACCGCCTTCGTCGAAAAAAGGCCGCCGAATTTCCGTAACCGCTAAGCGGCCGGTCAACCAAAAAGAACACGGCGCGGCGTTGACGCGTCGGAAAAGCTGCACTATAAGCCGCACCAATCGAGGCGGCCGCTTGGCTGCCCGTTTGTTTTTTGCGCCCTGCGGCATGCCGCGTGCGCCCACCACTGAGATCGGAAGAGAGGCATCCATGGCCAACACCTCATCGGCCAAAAAAGCAACGCGCAAGATCGCCCGCCGCGCCGCGGTCAACAAGAACCGCCGTTCGCGCGTGCGCAACTATGTGCGCAAGGTCGAAGAGGCCCTGGCCGCTGGCGACAAGAGCGCGGCGGAAGCGGCCCTCAAGGCGGCCCAGCCGGAATTGATGCGCGCTGCGACGAAGGGCGTCCTTCACAGGAATACCGCGTCCCGCAAGGTTTCGCGCCTGGCGCATCGGCTGAAGACGCTTTCTGCGTAAATTCCACTTCGCAGTCTGGACTTTTCAAGAAACCCGGCGCTGGACGCCGGGTTTTTCTTTTGCCGGCAAGATTGCGAGATGGGTGTGCTGATTAACTCGGCGACGAAGAACGCAGGCTATTTGAAGTTTTGCCGGCATATCCTTCCCGCATAACGGGGATCGGCACCTGAAGGATACCTGCAACTTTACAAAAGTTGACGACTAAAATCCTTTAATATCAAAAGCTTAAAGCAGGTCACTCCACAGGTTGTTCACACTGTCCCCGGATGGCGGGGGACAAGTGGCTGTCAAGAAAAATATTATAAAAAATTTCGCGCCAGCTACCGATTTTCACATTCGCCGGAAAACGTTTTGAATCACAACGGCTTTGCGGATCGGGTCCGTTCGAAGGCGGCGCCAAAGGCCCCATCAGAGACCCCGATTCGTTAAAATTGCGTTTAACTTGGCCTTGCCCTTTCGGCGCCGATTTCGTTAGTGTCTGTCCATCGAAAGGGACGGGCCTTTGGCCCTCGACCCAGCCAAAATCGTCGGCTTTCACGACGCGAAGCAATTCGCGAACGGGGTTGTGTGTTCTTTCGATGCGTGTTGGGGACTGGGGTCATTTGCATGGTGATTTAAGGGACAACGGCGTTTCGCCGGAGGGCCGTGCTTTGCCGTCAGGTGTTGGGCCTGAAGCGCAATTCATAAATTGCGATGGCACCAGGCGTCGATAGCACGGTTGGATTTGTTGCCGGATCAAGGATGCAGGAGGCGCATCCCGGCGACAGAACAGACGAGACAATAAGGGACATAAAAGTGCAAAGCGGCATCGACAGGAAATTGAGCGGCGACGTGCCATTTCCAGGAAATCTGGTTGGAGAGAATGGCATGGTGGCGACGACGGAAACCGATCTTCGGTTCGAACGCGTCAGGACCCAGTTGAAGGCTCGCCTGGGCAGCGAGGTCTATTCCAGCTGGTTCGGAAGAATGAAGCTGGACGAGATGTCGAAGGCCGTCGTGCGGATGTCGGTGCCCACGGCTTTCCTGCGCTCGTGGATCACCGGGCACTACCTCGATCTCATCACGGAATTGTGGAAGCAGGAAAACCCGGACCTTCTCAAGGTCGAGATCGTCGTGCGAACCGCGACCCGCCACATGCGCGCAGCGGAAGCCGAAGCCACCCCGGCGCTCAAGGCAACCAGGCAGGCGCAAACGGCGCTGTCGTCCGGAACGCTGAATGCCGCAGGCAAGCAGGAGCGCTCCGCCTCGCCCCGCATTTCCAGCCCGGAGACCGAGTTCCGGCAGAGCGTGCTCGGCTCGCCACTCGATCCGCGCTATACATTCACCTCTTTCGTCGAAGGCCCCTCCAACCGCGTCGCTTTCGCGGCGGCGCGCGCCGTGGCCGAATCCGCCACAAGCGCCGTCCGCTTCAATCCGCTGTTCCTCCACGCGACGGTCGGCCTCGGCAAGACGCACCTTCTGCAGGCGATTGCCGCGGAATCGCTGCGCAACAATCCAAGATCCCGGGTCGTCTACCTGACGGCGGAGTACTTCATGTGGCGCTTCGCCACCGCCATCCGCGACAACAACGCCCTGACGCTGAAAGAGCAGCTGCGCGACATCGACCTTCTGATCATCGACGACATGCAGTTCCTGCAGGGCAAGTCGATCCAGCACGAGTTCTGCCATCTGATCAACATGCTGCTGGACAGCGCCAAGCAGGTTGTGGTGGCGGCGGACCGTCCGCCGGCTGAACTGGAATCGCTCGAGCCGCGCGTGCGCTCGCGCCTCAATGGCGGCGTGGCGCTGGAAATGTCGGCGCCCGACTTCTCCATGCGCCTCGGCATGCTGCAGATGCGGCTTGCAACAGCCAAGGTGGACGATACGTCGCTCGATTTTTCCGAAGAAATCCTGAACCACATCGCCCGCACCGTGACGGGCAGCGGACGCGAACTGGAAGGCGCTTTCAACCAGCTTTTGTTCCGCAAGTCGTTCGAGCCTCAGATCACGATCGATCGCATCGATGAAATCCTCGGCCACATCTACCGCACGGGAGAGCCGAAGCGTGTCCGCATCGAGGACATCCAGCGCATCGTGGCGCGCCACTACAATGTCTCGAAGACGGAACTGCTCTCCAACCGGCGCACGCGCACCATCGTCAAGCCGCGCCAGATAGCCATGTACCTGTCCAAGGTGATGACGCCGCGTTCGCTGCCGGAAATCGGCCGCCGCTTCGGCGGCCGGGACCACACCACGGTGCTGCATGCCGTGCGCAAGATCGAGGACCTGTCCGGCGGCGACAACACGCTGGCGCAGGAACTGGAGCTGCTCAGAAGGCTGATCAACGAGCAGGCCTGACGCGCTGAAAAAGCAGGTGGCTTCGCGGCCGCCGGCTTTATCCCCAGAAAGGCTGCCCGCCGCGCCGGAACCGACGCCGCGGGCTTGCTTTTGCAAGGCTTTTCCTGTCAGTTTGACTGGATTCTGAACGTGTTCGGATCGTTCGCGGGCCGCCGGTGATCGGGGACCCGCCTATTCATTGAAGCGAGCCTGTTTCGTCATGCGTGTTATTCTGGAACGGTCAAACCTGCTGAAGTCTCTGAACCACGTGCATCGCGTGGTGGAGCGCCGCAACACGATCCCGATTCTCTCCAACGTGCTCTTGGCGGCCGAAGGCGGCAGTCTCGAAATGAAGGCGACGGATCTCGACCTCGAGGTCACCGAGGCGACGCCCGCCAAGGTCGAACAGGGCGGCGCCACCACCGTTCCGGCGCATCTTCTCTACGATATCGTGCGCAAGCTGGCCGACGGCGCCGAAGTGATGCTGAAAACGGACGAGGACGGCAACGCCATGACGGTCGCTTCCGGCCGGTCAAGTTTCCGCCTGCAGTGCCTGCCGCAATCCGATTTTCCGGAGCTCTCGGCGGGCTCGTTCTCGCACATCTTCCGAATGGATTCTGCGGGGCTCAAGGGCCTCATCGAGAAGACGCAGTTCGCGATCTCCACCGAGGAGACGCGCTATTACCTGAACGGCATCTACCTGCACACGCATGAATCGGGCGGCAAGCTCAAGCTGCGCTCGGTGGCGACCGACGGGCACCGTCTGGCGCGCGCGGAGATGGAAGCGCCGGCTGGGTCGGAAGGGATGCCCGGCATCATCATTCCGCGCAAGACCGTCAGCGAGTTGCAGAAGCTCGTCGACGATCCCGATGTCGCCGTCACCACCGAGCTTTCCGACACCAAGATCCGCTTCACCATCGGCAGCGTGGTTTTGACCTCCAAGCTGATCGACGGGACGTTCCCCGATTACCAGCGCGTCATTCCGACCGGCAACGACAAGAAGCTCATCATCGACCGGCAGACCTTTGCCGCCGCCGTCGATCGCGTCTCCACCATCTCGTCCGAGCGCGGCCGGGCAGTAAAGCTCTCCATCGCCGAGGGGCAGGTGACGCTCGCCGTCAACAATCCGGATTCCGGCAGCGCGACGGAGGAACTGGCGGCGGACTATTCGTCCGACCCGATCGAGATCGGCTTCAACGCCCGCTATCTGCTCGACGTCGCGGCGCAGCTGACCGGCAGCGAGGCCCGCTTCATGCTGGCCGATGCCGGTTCGCCGACCCTGATCCACGACACCAGCGACGAGAACACGCTCTACGTTCTGATGCCGATGCGGGTGTAGTTTACCTTCCTGCTTGCGGGGAGGGTCGCAAACGCAGCGAGCGGGTTTGGGGTCGGCCGCATAACCTTTGCACCTGTCGAGTAGGTACTTTTTGAATACCCCCACCCCGTCTCGCGAACCTCACTTCGTTTCGTTCGCTTGCCGACCCTCCCCGCAAGGGAGAGGATAAAACGTGTCCGCCACCCATATAAGTAAGCTCACGCTTACAAACTTCCGCAACTATGCGAACCTGTCCGTCGAGCTGCGGCCGGGGCCGGTCGTGTTGACCGGCGACAATGGCGCCGGCAAGACGAACCTGCTCGAGGCCATCTCGCTGCTCACGCCGGGACGCGGGCTGCGGCGCGCCTCCTATGCCGAAATCGCGCGCGAAGGCGGCGATGGCGGCTTCGCCCTCCACGCCACGCTGGATGGGCCTGCCGGGGAAGCAGAGATCGGCACGGGTGTCATCGGCGGCGGCGACGCCGACAGCAGCCGGCGCGTTCGCATCAATGGCGCCCCTGCCCGCTCGGCCGACGCCATGCTGGAATGGCTGCGGGTGGTGTGGCTGACGCCGGCGATGGATGCGCTTTTCACCGGGCCTGCCGGGGACCGCCGGCGCTTCCTCGACCGCCTGGTGCTCGCCATCGACGCCAATCATGGCCAGCGCGCGCTCGACTACGAAAAAGCCATGCGCGGACGCAACCGGCTGCTTTCCGAAGGATCGCGCGATGGTGCCTGGTTCGATGCCATCGAGACGCAGATGGCCGAGACCGGCGTGGCGATCGCCGCGGCGCGCGCCGAAATGGTGCGGCTGCTTGCCGTCATGATCGAGAAACTGCCCGGCGACGGACCGTTTCCGCAGGCCGATATCGGTCTCGAAGGCGAGCTGGAGCAGGCTGTCACCACTCTGCCCGCCGTCGAGGTGGAGGAAAAATTCCGGCGAGCGCTGGCCGAGGGCCGCGAGCGCGACCGCGCCGCCGGCCGCACGCTGGACGGCCCGCACCGTTCCGACCTCGTGGTGCGGCACCGGCCAAAGGCGATGCCGGCGGAGCTATGCTCGACCGGCGAGCAGAAGGCGCTGCTGGTCGGCATCGTGCTCTCGCACGCGCGCCTGACCGGGGAGATGTCCGGCCTGCCGCCCATCCTCCTGCTCGACGAGATCGCCGCGCATCTCGACGCCGGACGGCGCGCGGCGCTGTTTGCGATCCTCGAAGAGCTGAACTGCCAAGCCTTCATGACGGGAACCGACGCCGCGCTGTTTTCGTCGCTCGCCGGCCGGGCGCAGTTCCTGTCGGTGGACCACGGCGCGGTTGTGGCAATGGGCTAAATCGTCATCCCGGAAACCATTTGGAGCGAAACGGAGAGCGGATATCCGGGATCCATGCCAGAACACAGGCCATGTTCCGGACTGGATCCCGGCTCAGCGCTCGCAAGCTCGCTTGGCCGGGACGACGGCGGAGTTTCCGGTCGATTTCGTTTTTGCCGAGAATTGCGGGATGACGCACCGAGACGAAACGCTCTAAAGTTCATCAATGGCCATCGCAACACCCCTCACCGACGAAGAACTCGAACGCTATGCGCGCCACATCGTGCTGCCTGAAATCGGCGGCAGCGGGCAGCAGAAGCTGAAGCGCGCGCGGGTGCTGGTGATCGGCGCCGGCGGGCTGGGCGCGCCGGTACTGGAATATCTCGCCGCCGCCGGCGTCGGCACGCTGGGCATTGTCGATGACGACACGGTTTCGCTGTCGAACCTGCAGCGACAGGTCATCCATGGCACGGACTCCATCGGAATGGCCAAGGGCGAGAGCGCAAGACAGTCCATTGCCCGCATCAACCCGAATGTCGCGGTGGAATTGCACGATTTCCGCATGGCGGCGGAAAACGCCGCTGCCCTCGTCAGGGCCTATGACATCGTCGTCGACGGCTCCGACAATTTCGAAACGCGCTACGCGGCGGCGGATGCCTGCGCGGCGGAGAAAAAGCCGTTGGTCCATGCCGCGGTCGGCCGTTTCGACGGATCCCTGACTGTGCTGAAGCCGTTCGAGACCGGCGCGGACGGACAGCCCAATCCCTCCTATCGCGACCTCTTCCCGGAAGCCCCGCCGGCGGGGCTGGTGCCGTCCTGCGCCGAGGCCGGCGTGCTCGGGGCGCTGACCGGCGTCATCGGCATGCTGCAGGCGATGGAAGCGATCAAGCTCATCACCGGCATCGGCGAGCCGCTTGTCGGGCGGCTGCTGCTCTATGACGCGCTGGCCGCCCGCTTCGACACGATCCGCTACAAAAGCCATCGGCCGTGAGCCTGCACCTTACCGTGGAAGAGCGTGCAATCGCCGGCGGCCGCGATGGCCAGGGCGCGGCCATGGCGATGCGCATCGTCGCGACCAGCGCAAGCCTGCTCGGCGCGCCACGGCTCATCCCGATCCAGTCCGCGCATATCGACGGCGCGCTCTATCACGGGGATTCCGGCACGCTGTTCGCCGAGCGGCTGGTTGCGGGCGGCGCCCGGGTAAAAGTGCGCTCGACGCTCAATGTCGGCGCGCTGGACCTGACCGGCTGTTCGCATGTGCGGCTGGCCGAGCCGCGGCGCGGCATGGCGCGGCGCATGATGGAAGCTTACCGCGAACTCGGCTGCGAACAGAGCTGGACCTGCGCACCCTACCAGGCCGGGCACAGGCCGGCATTCGGCACCGACGTCGCCTGGGGCGAGTCCAACGCCGTGGTGTTCTGCAATTCGGTGCTCGGCGCGCGCACCAACCGCTACGGCGATTTCCTCGACATCGCCTGCGCCATTGCCGCCCGCGCGCCGGATTATGGGCTGCACAGGCAAGAGAACCGCGGAGCCCGCCTGGCGTTCGATGTATCCGCCCTGCCCCACACCTTCCTCGACTCCGAGATCGCCTGGCCGGTGCTCGGTTCTCTCTACGGTCGCGAAGTGGGCGACGCAGTCGGCGTCATCGCCGGCATGGCCGGCCATCCGGGGGAGGATGCGCTGAAGGCGTTCGGCGCGGCCGCCGCGTCTTCCGGGGCGGTAGGCCTGTTCCACATCGCCGGCATCACACCGGAAGCCCCCGACCTGGAGACCGCGCTGGGCGGCAAACCCGCGGACATGACGATCCAGGTGACTCCAGCCATGGTGGCGGATGCGCGGGCAAGGCTATCGACCACCGCGGCCCCGGACCAGATCGACGCCGTCGCCATCGGCAGCCCGCATCTTTCGCTGGCCGAATTCGTCGCGCTGGAGCGGCTGCTCGCCGGGCGCCGGCTGCGCGTGCCTCTCTATGCCTGCACCGGACGTCACGTCGTGACCGAACTCGACAGGCAGGGCCGGCGCGAGGCGCTGGAAGCGGCGGGCGTGACGGTCGTCGCCGACACCTGCGTGGTGGTGACGCCCATCCTGGCCGAACGTTTGGGCGGGGTGCTGATGACCAATTCCGGCAAGTTCGCGCATTATGCGCCAGGCAACACCGGCTATGCGGTGCTTTACGGTTCGCTGGCGGAATGCGTGGAAAGCGCGGTGGCGGGACGGCCAGTGTTTCTGGATCTTGCCGGGCAAGAGTGGCGCACCCCCACCCCTAACCCCTCCCTTCAAGAGAGAGGGGAACTTGGTCGTATTTCCACCACGGCTCCAGAGCCGGCAAGTTTGCAGGGCACATCGGCAGCGAGGTCCTCCTCCCCCTTGAGGGGTGGGGGTGTGCAGACCGAACCAGCCAAGGGGAACCTTCAAGGTAACGGCGCCACAGCCCAAATCCTCGTGTCCGGCGCTCCCGGCACCGGCGAGGCCCTCATCCTCACCGCGCCGATCAGCTTCTGGGGCGGGGTCGATCCGGCCAGCGGGCGCATCGCCGACGTCCGCCACCCGCAATGCGGCGAGAGTGTTTCAGGCCGCGTGCTGTTCCTGCCCGGCACGATCGGTTCGTCCTCGGCGTCCGCCGTTCTGCTGGAACTCGCCCATAACGGCCACGCGCCGGCGGCGCTGGTGCTGCATGAGCCGGACGCCATCCTGCTGCTCGGCCTCATCGTCGCGCGGGAAATGGACTGGCCGACGCCGATGGCAGTGAGATTGGATCGGGCTAGGTTTGAGACCTTCAAGATGACCACCGTCTCCGTGGCCGTCGATGGATCCATGACCCTGGCAAACGGAGGTGGGCTTGGCCGTCGTAAGTGAAACGAGCGTCACCTTCCGACTCCTTGGAGATCAATTGGACCCCGACGAGGTGACGTCCCTGCTAGGTGTCCAGCCAAGTGACTCTCGGAGGAAAGGCGGCACTTGGCACACGCCTAAGGGCAAACCAATGATTGCACGCACGGGTAGATGGTCGCTCGAAATCGAGAGGGCTGTTCCCGGAGACCTCAGCACGCAGATTCGCCAGCTTCTCGGCAGGATGACAGACGATCTAAGCATTTGGCGCGATTTGACTTCGCGCTTCGAGGCAGACTTTTTTGCGGGCTTTGGCTCAATCGCTGGAATGAAGGCGAAGTCTTGATGCCGGACGTGCTGTTGATGCTTGGCCAACGCAATATCAAACTTGAGCTGGACATCTATTCCGGCAATGACGACGGGTAGCGAAGAGTTCCAGGCGAACAACCGGCCTAGGTTCGAAGCGGCAAGACCCGATCGGGCGGGCGGTGGCCGTCGAAGAAGGCGCGGATGTTGATGATGACCTTCTCGCCCATGTCGATGCGGCCCTCCAGCGTGGCCGAACCCATATGCGGCAAAAGCACCACCTTGCCCTTGTTGGCGAGCTTGAGCAGCTTGGTGTTCAGCGCCGGCTCGTGCTCGTAAACGTCCAGGCCGGCGCCGGCGATCTTGCTGTCCTGGATGAGCTTCACCAACGACTCCTCGTCGATGATGTCGCCGCGCGCCGTGTTGACGAGATAGGCGGTGGGCTGCATCAGCGCCAGCCGCCGCGCCGACAGCAGATGAAACGTCGCAGGGGTCGAAGGACAATTGACCGAGATGATGTCCATGCGGGCCAGCATCTGGTCGAGGCTTTCCCAATAGGTGGCTTCCAGCTCGTCCTCCACCGCCGGCAGGACGCGATGGCGGTTGTGATAGTGGATCGACAGGCCGAAGGCCTTGGCGCGCCGCGCCACCGCCGTGCCGATGCGACCCATGCCGACAATGCCGAGGCGCTTGCCCCAGATGCGGCGGCCGAGCATCCAGGTCGGCGACCAGCCCGCCCATTTCTTGTCGCCGGCAAGCACGTTGGCGCCTTCCGCCAGCCGGCGCGGCACCGCCAGCATCAGCGCCATGGTCATGTCGGCCGTGTCCTCGGTCAGCACGTTTGGCGTGTTGGTGACGGTAATGCCCTTCTTGGCGGCGGCGCTGACATCGATCTTGTCGACGCCGTTGCCGAAATTGGCGATCAGCTTCAGGTTCTCGCCAGCCTGGGCGATCAAGGCGGCGTCGATATTGTCGGTGACTGTCGGGACGAGAACGTCCGCCTCCTTGACCGCCGCCACAAGCTCGGGCTGCGTCATCGGCCGGTCGTCGACATTCAGCCGCGCATCGAACAGCTCGCGCATCCGCGTTTCGACCGGGTCAGGCAGCTTGCGCGTGATGACGACCAGAGGTTTCTTTTTGCCGGCCATTCCTGCCCTCGATGCGGGTCTGTTGAGACCTCTTTAACCAAGACAGGCGAAACTGCAAATCGGTTGCGCCTCCCAGTCTCATGTAACAAGCGCGACCGCCGAAGACAAAGAAAAAGGGGCGCCGGGCCACGGGCTGCGGCGCATGACGAGGGAAATACAGTGTCCGCTTTCGCGTCGCTTCGCCTGGCAACGTGCGCTGCCCTTCTCGGGGCGATCCTGATTTCACCGCAGGCTTCCGCCCAGAGCGCTGCGGCGCAGAGCGTGACGCTCGGTCCCAGCGGCCTGCCCCTGCCCCGTTTCGTCAGCCTGAAATCGGCGCGCGTCAATTCGCGGGTCGGCCCCGGCGTCAATTATTCGGTCGACTGGATGTACACCAAGGCCGGCCTGCCGATGGAGATCGTCCAGGAATACGACACCTGGCGGCGGGTGCGCGATGCCGACGGCTCGGAAGGCTGGATCAACCAGTCGCTCCTCTCGGGCAAGCGCACGGCAATCATCGCGCCGTGGCAGCGCGGCGACAAAACCCAGATCAACCTGCTGGACGACAAGGACAAGAACGCCGCGGTCGTCGCGGTGGTCGAGCCGGGCGTGATCGGCAGGATCAAGTCCTGCGACGGACAGTGGTGCGAGATGGTGCTGGGCGGACACACGGGCTGGCTCAGCCAGTCGCTGGTCTGGGGCGCCTATCCGGGAGAGTTGGTCAAGGATTGAGGCTTGGGGCCCGAGGTCGGCGAACTTACGCCGCTCACGCCTTGAACGGAGCCGTCAAACCGGACGGCGCGGCCGCAATCTCACAATGATATCGACATTGGCGATTTCCATGCCTTCGGGCGCCTGCGGCAGGTTCGTGACCTGCACGGGGCCGCCCGATATGTCGAATATCCGGTTCTCGCCTTCGATATAGAAATGGTGATGGTCCGAGGTGTTGGTGTCGAAATAGGTCTTTGCGCCTTCGACAGCCAGGATGCGCAGAAGCCCTGCCTGGGTGAACTGGTGCAGCGCGTTGTAGACGGTGGCCAGCGACACAGGCACGCCGGCCGCCAGAGCCTCTTCGTGAAGCTCCTCGGCCGCAAGGTGGCGGTCGCCCTTGGCGAACAGCAGATCGGCCAGCGCGATGCGCTGACGCGTAGGCCGCAGACCGGCCTCCCTGACCCTTTTCGCTACCGACACCGCTTCGCTCCGGGCACTCGAATCCACCTGGGTTTTCAACCCATACCTCCTCATTGCGCCTCCTGAACGACGGAAATCCGGCGAAAAGCAGACGCCAGGCGCATCCGGACATATATTCTGTCGGCGGGATGCGATCAATAGCGCGCATTGACCCGTGGGAAAGGTCGCGGTACAGCCTCCGTTCGACGCGGCGGCGGTTTTCCGCGCCCGGCAGACTGTGTTACGACAGCCAAGGGACAAGGGCGCACCACGCCCGAAGCATGACGGGGAAGACGCTGATGGCGGTTGCAAAATCCAGCTACGACTATGAAGAGCTGCTTGCATGTGCGCGCGGCGAACTGTTCGGGCCGGGCAATGCACAGCTTCCCTATCCGCCGATGCTGATGTTCGACCGCATCACCGAAATCAGCGAGACCGGCGGCGCCTTCGACAAGGGCTTCATCCGCGCCGAATTCGACATCAAGCCGGACCTTTGGTTCTTTCCCTGTCATTTCATCGGCAACCCGATCATGCCCGGCTGCCTCGGCCTCGACGCCATGTGGCAGTTGACCGGCTTCTACCTCGGCTGGCTCGGCGAACCCGGCAAGGGCATGGCGCTTTCGACCGGCGAAGTGAAGTTCAAGGGCATGGTCACGCCTTCGGTCAAGAAGGTGGAATATGGCGTCGATTTCAAGCGCGTTATGCGCGGGCGTCTGGTGCTGGGCATCGCCGATGGCTGGCTCAAGGCGGATGGCGAACCCATATACGCGGCAACCGACCTCAAGGTCGGCTTGTCCAAGCAGTCGGCCGCCTGACGGCCGCGACCATTTCACGAGGAGCGCAGCATGAGACGAGTCGTAGTAACGGGCCTCGGCATCGTGTCGTCCATCGGCAACGATGCCGGCGAGGTTATGGCTTCGCTGCGCGATGCGAAGTCGGGCATCACCCGGTCCGAATCCTTCGCCGAACACGGCTTCCGCTGCCAGGTGTGGGGGGCGCCGACGCTCGATCCTACCGATCTGGTCGATCGCCGCGCAGCGCGCTTCCTGTCGCAGGGCGGCATGTGGAACCACGTCGCCATGAAGCAGGCGATCGCCGATTCCGGTCTCGAGGAGAGCGACATCTCCGGCAATGAGCGCACCGGCATCATCATGGGTTCGGGCGGTCCCTCCACTCACACGATCGTCGAGGCCGCCGACATCACGCGCAAGAACAACAGCCCCAAGCGCATCGGCCCGTTCGCGGTGCCGAAGGCCATGTCGTCGACCGCGTCGGCGACGCTGGCGACCTGGTTCAAGATCCACGGCGTCAACTATTCGATCTCGTCCGCCTGCTCGACCTCGGCGCATTGCATCGGCAATGCCGCCGAGATGATCCAGTGGGGCAAGCAGGACATCATGTTCGCCGGTGGCCACGAGGATCTCGACTGGACGATGTCGAACCTGTTCGACGCCATGGGCGCCATGTCTTCCAAGCACAACGACACGCCTCCGACCGCTTCGCGCGCCTATGACGTCAGCCGCGACGGCTTCGTCATCGCCGGCGGCGCCGGTGTGCTGGTGCTGGAAGAGCTTGAGCACGCCAAGGCGCGCGGCGCCAAGATCCACGCCGAGATCGTCGGCTATGGCGCGACCTCGGACGGCTACGACATGGTTGCCCCGTCGGGCGAAGGCGCGATCCGCTGCATGCGGCAGGCGCTGGCGACCGTGAAGGGCCCGGTGGATTACATCAACACCCATGGAACTTCCACGCCGGTTGGCGATTCCAAGGAGATGGGTGCCATTCGCGAGGTGTTCGGCGACAAGATGCCGAACATAACCTCAACCAAATCCTTGACCGGCCATTCGCTCGGCGCCGCCGGCGTGCAGGAATCGATCTATTCGATCCTGATGATGCAGGGCGGCTTCATCGGCGAGAGCGCCCATATCGAAAACCTCGATCCGGAATTCGAAGGCATGCCGATCGTGCGCAAGCGCATCGACAACGCCAGGATCGATACGGCGCTCTCCAATTCCTTCGGATTCGGAGGCACCAACGCGACGCTCGTTTTCCAGCGCTATTCGGCATAAGGACCACTTGCCATGGAAGCACTGATGAAAGGCAAGCGCGGCCTCGTCATGGGGGTCGCCAACGATCATTCCATCGCCTGGGGCATCGCCAAGAAGCTCGCCGAACAAGGCGCGGACCTCGCCTTCTCCTACCAGGGCGAGGCTTTCGGCCGCCGCGTGATTCCCCTGGCCGAGCAGGTGAACGCGTCGCTGATCGTGCCCTGCGACGTCGAGGACAGCAACTCCGTGGCGGTGATGTTCGAAGCGCTGAACCAGCACTGGGGCGGACTCGACTTCATCGTCCACGCCATCGGCTTTTCCGACAGGAACGAGCTGAAGGGCCTCTACGCCGATACCACGCGCGACAATTTCGTCCGCACAATGGTGATCTCCTGCTACTCCTTCACCGAGATTGCCCGGCACGCCGCCGCCTTGATGAAAAACGGCGGCTCGATGATTACGCTGACCTATGCCGGTTCGGTGCGGGTGATGCCCAATTACAATGTGATGGGCGTCGCCAAGGCGGGCCTCGAAGCCAGTGTCCGCTACCTCGCCAATGACTACGGTCCGCGCGGCATCCGCGTGAACGGCATTTCGGCCGGGCCGGTGCGTACGCTGGCTGGCGCCGGCATCGCCGATGCGCGGCACATGTTCAGCTACCAGCAGCGCAATTCGCCGCTGCGGCGCACCGTCACCATCGACGAGGTGGGTAACTCCGCGCTGTACCTGCTGTCGGGTCTGTCATCGGGCGTGACGGGCGAAATCCACTATGTCGATTCCGGCTATCACATCGTGTCGATGCCGACGCTGGACGAGCTCAAACGGACCGATGGCGGCCGCGAATAGGTCGCAAATCAGACGTTTGAACTACAATTTCCGAATTTAAGCCCGGTCTCATAAAATTCGACGGAATGGCGGAAAGCCATTTTAAGGGGATTTCCTGTAGCAATTCCCGGAACTTGGGGACTTGCGGGACAATGTCAGCGACGGGCAATCCGAATCGCACGCCGACTTTCAGGCTGTTGACCATAGCCAGCTCTGGCTTTGGCAGCTTCATTCTGGGCCTGTGGGGCCTGCATATCGGGCTGGGCGGCGATATGGCCCTGATGCCGGTGCAGACGATCGGCGGCGTCATCGCGGCGCTGTGCGCCCTGACGGCGGCGACCGCGGCCATGTCCTTCTTCGCCGGCGTCGATGAATCCGCCGACTATGTGTTCAAGGAAACCCATTTCGACAAGATGACCGGCGTGCTGACACGCACCGCCATGGTCGGACAGGTCGCCGGGGCCGCATCGGCCACCATCAGGTCCGGCAAGCCGGTCTTCCTGGTGGATATCGACATAGACCGCTTCAAGCCGATCAACGACAGCATAGGCTACAGCGCCGGCGACGAGCTGATCCGCCTTTTCGTCGAGCGGTTGAAAAGCCTGGCGCCGGAAGGTGCGCTGATCGGACGCCTGGGCGCCGGCGAATTCGCCGTATTGCTCCACGACGAGAAGATACCGGGTTCTCTGGACACGCTGCTCGACATGCTGATCGAGCGGTTGAAGCAGCCTTACCAGCTGAAATCGCATCTGCAGACGATCAGCGTTTCAATCGGAATCGTCGCCATGCCGAAGGACGGGCTAGATCCGACTCTGATCCTGCGGCGTTCGAACCTGGCGCTGCAATATGCGCGGAGCAGCGGCTCCGGCAACTGGGCGGTGTTCGATCCCGACATGGGGCGGGTGGCGGACTACCGGCAATGGGTCGAGTCCGAGCTGAAGACTGCCTTCGACCGCGGCGATTTCGAACTTTACTACCAGCCGCAACTCGATCTGCTCCGTGGCAACATCGTCGGCTACGAAGCGCTCATCCGCTGGAACCATCCCGAACGAGGCATGATCCCGCCGATGGAGTTCATTCCGATCGCCGAGGAAACCGGCATGATCGGTCCTATCGGCGAATGGGTTCTGCGCAAGGCTTGCATCGACGCACGCCAACTGCCCGACGATTGTTTCGTGGCCGTGAACATCTCGCCCGTCCAGTTCATGAACAGGGATTTCGTCCAGTTCGTGCGTGCAACGATGGACAGTACCGGCATCAAGCCATCGCGGCTTGAGCTGGAAGTGACCGAAACCGCGATGGTGCAGGACCGCGACCGCGCCGCGATCATCTTCAAGGAATTGTCGGATATGGGGGTTTCGGTTGCCGTCGACGACTTCGGCACCGGCTATTCGAACCTGAGCTATCTGATCGATTTCTCATTCAGCAAGCTCAAGATCGACCGCTCCTTCGTCAGCCGCATGGAGTCGGACGCCAATTCGGGAGCCGTGGTGTCGACCATTGTCGGTCTATCGCGGGCGCTCGGGGTCAGCATCATCGCGGAAGGCGTCGAAACCGAAAGACAGGCCACGCTGCTCAGGGCGGCGGGGTGCGACGTCGTCCAGGGCTTTTTGTTCGGCGAGCCGGCTCCGCTGCCCATCGAGGCCGAGCAGTCATACACGCCCTACCCCGCACGGCTGCCGCGGGTCGCCAACCTGCACTAACCTACGCCAGCATCAACGCCGCGCGGTCAGCACCTTGAAGCTGGAGTCCCCCGCGATCTCGGCGCAGTTCGCAAAGCTCGCGGACACCACAGCCTCATAGGGAAGCCGCCGGTTGGCGACCATCACCAGCCTGCCGCCGCCTTTCAGCGCCTTCGCCGCAGCGCGGATCATGCCGGCGCCGATTTCCGGTTCCGTCGCGCGGCCGCGGTGGAAAGGCGGGTTCATGACGATGGCGTCGTAGCGGCGCGTGACCTGTTCCCGCAGCAAATCGGTCCAGAAAAAACCCGGCTGGAACCTGGCCGGGCGGATATTGGCCTTTGCCGCCTCCAGCGCGTCATAGTCCGCCTCATAAAGGTCGAGAGCAGGGATTTCGGGAAATCGACGCAGGATTTCCGCCGACAGATAGCCCCAGCCGGCGCAGAAGTCGGCCACCTGCCCCGACAGTTTCGGCATGTTTTCCGCCAGCAGCCTCGACCCCGGATCGATCCGGTCGAAGGAAAACATGCCGGGCGCGGTATGAAAGCGGCCTTCGACAAGCAGCGCCGGATTGGCGGCGCGCAGAGGTTTCGTCACAGAGGCAGCGTCCGCCGGGACGCGGGACCAGAAGGCGATGCCGTGATATTTCGGCAGCGAGCCTTCAACCTCGATCAATTCGCCCAATCGCTTGCGCAGGCTGGCGATCCCATCATCCTTGCCGCCGGCGACAACGATCAACGCGCCCGCCGCCGTGCGCTCCATCGCTTCGGCTATGCGCAATTCGTTCTGGCCGCGATGCCGTCCGGCGAGGATCAAGGCCATGTCGTAGCCCGTTCCCTCGGCGCGCGGAGTCACCGTATGACCAGCCCGCTCGAGCGCGAGAAAGTCGGGACGAAAGCCCTGTACGGCGTCAATCGCACCGCCCCATCCTTCCGGTAGATGAAAGCCGGGTTCGGCGCCGAGGAAGAGGGTGCGCGCGCCTTCGGCGGGCGCTTCCAGCATCTCCGTTTCGAAGGGATGAAAAAGGGTTTTCAGGACATCCGAAATCATGGCGGCGATCTCCACCCTCCCCCTTGTGGGGAGGATCGTCGAGCAATCGAAGCAAAGCGCAGATTGCAAGACGGGGTGGGGGTGCTGCCACCCCCACCCCGCTCACTACGTTCGCGACCCTCCCCACAAGGGGGCGGGTAAGCGCTGATCAGGCGGCGTCTTCTTCGCCGTCCTGCTTCTTGTCGCGGGCGATCTCCTTGCCGGTCTCCTGGTCGACGACCTTCATCGACAGGCGGACCTTGCCGCGCTCGTCGAAGCCCATCAGCTTGACCCAGACCTTCTGGCCTTCCTTGACCACGTCGGTGGTCTTCTGGACGCGCTCGCCGGCGAGCTGCGAGATGTGGACGAGGCCGTCGCGCGGGCCGAAGAAGTTGACGAACGCGCCGAAGTCGGCGGTCTTGACGACCGTGCCCTCGTAGATCTCGCCGACTTCCGGCTCGGCCACGATGGTGTGGATCCACTTCTTCGCCGCCTCGATCTCCTTGGCGTTGGACGATGCGATCTTGACCGTGCCGTCGTCCTCGATGTTGATCTTGGCGCCGGTCTTTTCGACGATTTCGCGGATGACCTTGCCGCCCGAGCCGATGACGTCGCGGATCTTGTCGGTCGGGATGTGCATGACCTCGATGCGCGGCGCGAACTCGCCGAGTTCCTGACGGCCCTCGGAAATCGCGTTCGCCATCTCGCCGAGGATGTGCAGGCGGCCGTCCTTGGCCTGGCCGAGCGCGACCTTCATGATCTCTTCGGTGATGCCGTCGATCTTGATGTCCATCTGCAGCGAGGTGATGCCGCCAGCCGTGCCGGCGACCTTGAAGTCCATGTCGCCGAGGTGATCCTCGTCGCCGAGAATGTCGGACAGCACGGCGTAGCGCTCGCCTTCCTTGATCAGGCCCATGGCGATGCCGGCGACGGGCTTGGCCAGCGGAACGCCGGCATCCATCAGAGCCAGCGAGGTGCCGCAGACGGTGGCCATCGAGGACGAACCGTTGGACTCGGTGATCTCCGAGACGACGCGCAGCGTGTAGGGGAACTGCTCGGCGGACGGCAGCATCGGGCGGATGGCGCGCCAGGCCAGCTTGCCGTGGCCGATCTCGCGGCGGCCCGGCGAACCCATGCGGCCGGTTTCACCGACCGAATAGGGAGGGAAGTTGTAATGGAGAAGGAACTTCTCCTTGTACATGCCGGTCAGGCTGTCGACATACTGCTCGTCCTCGCCGGTGCCGAGCGTGGCGACGACAATCGCCTGCGTCTCGCCGCGGGTGAACAGCGCCGAACCGTGGGTGCGCGGCAGGATGCCGACTTCCGAGACGATCTTGCGCACGGTCTTGAGATCGCGGCCGTCGATGCGCGAGGAGGTGTCGAGGATGTTCCAGCGGACGATCTTGGCCTGCAGCTCCTTGAACACCGCGCCGACCTGCTCGGAAGAGTATTCGGCTTCCTCGCCCTCCGGTGCTGCGAACGCAGCCTTGACCTTGGCCTTGACCGCGTCGACGGCGGCGTAGCGCTGCTGCTTGTCGGTGATCTTGTAGGCGTCGCGCAGCTCGCCTTCGACGATCTTGAGCATCTCGCCCTCGAGCTTCGAATAGTCCGGCGAGGTGAAATCGCGCGGCTCCTTGGCCGCGACCTCGGCCAGCTTGAT
This sequence comes from Mesorhizobium sp. BE184, assembly GCF_031457045.1. Taxonomy (NCBI): domain Bacteria; kingdom Pseudomonadati; phylum Pseudomonadota; class Alphaproteobacteria; order Hyphomicrobiales; family Phyllobacteriaceae; genus Mesorhizobium; species Mesorhizobium sp. BE184. Next base: position 225,737 of record NZ_JAVDVU010000001.1, on the reverse strand, counting down.
GATCGCGTCGATCACCGGCTGGAAGCCCTTGTGGCCGAACATGACGGCGCCGAGCATCAGTTCCTCGCCCAGTTCCTTCGCTTCCGACTCGACCATCAGCACGGCTTCCGAGGTGCCGGCGACGACGAGGTCGAGCTTCGATTCCTGCATCTCGTCGACATGCGGGTTGAGCACGTATTCGCCGTTGATGTAGCCGACGCGGGCGCCGCCGATCGGGCCCATGAAGGGCACGCCGGACAGCGTCAGCGCGGCGCTCGTGGCGACGATCGACAGGATGTCCGGATCGTTTTCGAGGTCATGCTGCACGACGGTCACGACGACCTGCGTGTCGTTCTTGTAGCCGTCGGCGAAGAGCGGGCGGATCGGGCGGTCGATGAGGCGCGAGACCAGCGTCTCCTTCTCGCTCGGACGGCCTTCACGCTTGAAATAGCCGCCCGGAATCTTGCCGGCGGCGTAGGTCTTTTCCTGGTAGTTGACGGTCAGCGGGAAGAAATCGAAGCCCGGCTTCGGCTCCTTGGCCGAGACGACGGTGGCCAGCACCACGGTCTCGCCATAGGTGGCCAGCACGGCGCCGTCGGCCTGGCGGGCGATCTTGCCGGTCTCGAGGATGAGCGGACGCCCAGCCCATTCGATTTCCACTTTGTGTTCGTTGAACATGTCTTGTCCTTCCTATGCGGAAAGGGCCGCGCAATTTTCCAATGCGCGACGCCCGTTCCTGGCTTCCTTTTTGCGGGCAGCCACGGGCAAGACAACGGGAGGCTCGGCGTTGGCGGCGACGATGCGCCGGGTCGAGCGTCCTGCAATCCTGCCCCATGACCGTCCATGGGCGGTTCGCACAGCCCTCTGCTGGCGAACCGGTTTGCCGGCGGGATGCGCCGGCATGGTCTGGGTCCCGCGTGAACGGGCCCCGAATGCGCGACCGGCGGACCCTCGAGGGAGGGTCCGCCGGTCGGTTTTCGTCAGCGACGCAGGCCGAGCTTGTCGATCAGCGTCTGGTAGCGCGCGTCATCCTTGCGCTTGAGATAATCAAGCAGGCTGCGGCGCTGGGAGACGAGGGCGAGCAGACCACGGCGGGAATGGTTATCCTTCTTGTGGTCCTTGAAGTGCTCGGTCAGGTTCTTGATACGCTCCGAAAGGATGGCGACCTGCACCTCGGGCGACCCGGTGTCGCCCTTGACGGTGGCAAACTCGCCCATCAATTCCATCTTGCGTTCGGCAGTAATCGACATCGTGCTTTTCCTTTCTGAAGGGAGGAAACGGGACGCCCACGGCCGGGATGTCGTCCAGCGGGGGCCGGTGTGGATCGCGCAGAGGCACGATCTGCGGCGCATATAGTGGAATTTGGGGCGAATAGCTAGTGGGGGGTGGGGGGTGGATGGGATGAACTTCAGGTGAGGGTTGTCGCTTTTAAATGAGGAGCGATGTCGGCGAACGTTCGATCCGTCGATGCGACCTATGACAATCCGATCCTCTCGAAAAAAGCCTTATTACGGAGCTTCGCTGAATCTAGAACGTCCTTGAACGACGAAATCTCAATGAAGATATTGTAGGCGTCGTCCCATCGGTACCAAGTGCCCGACCCTACCTTCTGGTGGAATGGGCCTAGGTCATGCATCGCAGATCGAAGTGATGGCGTGACATCGGCGACGATGTGGCAGACAAACGGTGTCGTATCGGCAATTTGCCGCAAGGGTGTCCCATCATACTTGATGGCTTCTCCTGACTTCCGCATATCCTTCACATACTTGCGCACTTGAGTAATTGGATTTTTTTCAAGAGTGTAGTCGTCGCGCTTCGGCCGCTTAAACTCGATGATGGTGATCGGCTGCGACAGATCGCTATTTTGAAAACCTAACCCGAGATCGAAGACCGAAAGGTCAGGACGGTCGAGCGGATTGTCCGGCTGCGCGATCTGCGACTTCATCTGCTTATCAGAGTTAAAATAAGAGAAGAAGGCGAGGCGGTCGTCGATGATCCATAGGTTATGGTCTTCGTAATCGAGATCGTCTGACGTAGATTTTAGCGGACAGATAATGTCGTGTATCGTATCTTCATAATCAGATTTCTTGTCCTGGATATCGTTGTACTTTAGGCTTTCCTCGAATACCTCCAAGATCATCTTCCGTTTCATTACATACTCGGCAAGCGATGAGACGGACTCACTTTGGAGACCAGCCACGTATTCCTGCGCTTTATCTGAAATATCCGGCAGCTTTTTTTTGATTGATGACAAAAAGCCATTCTTACGCCGCTTGTACTGCCTCAGAGACTGTCGCGACAATTCGACGAAGACCTCTTCCTCCTTTTGCGTGGAGAGGTGGAGCTTGCTGGCAAACTCCTCAGGGTTTCGCGCCACGCTGAGAAACCGCGGGTGTTCTATCCGAAGTGCTGCGACCACTTTTTGCTGCCGCTCGCGGATTTCGTCTATCTCCGGTTTAAGGAATTCCTTGGCTTTCGCCTTAGCCGCGTCAACGACTAGATTCAGGTCGTCATCAGAGAGCGAAAACTCGGTGCGCGTATCGTTAGCCGTTTTGTTCAGAACTTCGGACTCGACGTAGCCCAGAAACGCATGTTTGCCGTCAAGGGCTTTCATACCTAGGACTGCATCCATCTCATAGCGTTTGACGGCTCGACCGTCGGCGCCCAGATATAGCGCGTTGGTACTTTTCTCATCGTCAGAAATCGATTTTGGAAGCAAGAAGCAGTGGCAAACGAACTCAAATTTGCCTTCGGAGAGCTCCAGCGAGAACTTAAAGTCGTGATCGCGTTCGGTCGATGATGTGAATTGATCGAACAGATCAATGGTCTCAGCGTCGTCGAAAATCTCGATCTTAGGCTGGCTGATATTCACGAAATAGCTAATGAAATGGGCGAGCACTCGGCTCGCAATTGTGCTAGCTTTGCGCGGTATGGATTTAGCGTATATCTCTTTATAAGGAGACAAATCTACAGCGGTTCCAATGCTCTCGACAGTTGCTCCATTTGAATAAGTGATGTTTTTTATTGGATCATCGAGACAAAAATCAAAATTAACACGGCTTATGGTATCGACGTCGGCAAAAGTACTTTCGATATGAACAGCATCGGCAACTTTCAACCACAAAAGGCGACCAACTCCCTTGCCGCCAATTAGCACCTTCTTCTGCGAATCCATTTTAACGAATGAACCTAGGTTTTGATGGTTGAACCCAATTCCGTTGTCCTCCACCCTAAAACCGATGCAGTCGCCATTCTCTCCTCGAACGATCGTTACGCGAATATGGCCGGATGAAATGTGATCCCGGCCAAAGCGTTCCTCAATCGCTTGGATTGAGTTCATGACCGCCTCGAAAAGTGGGAACAACGTATTCTTTTGGTTAGGCGCCAAGGATATATTATTGATCCTGCCGGCTGGATCATTTCGCCAATTACTGCTTGTGCCCGCTATCACAGCCATTTCGATTAATCCCACCCGTTGCTGAACTATAACCAAAACCAATGGAATTGTCGGAACAATCGAGGTCGTTGCTGCAACTTGCGTGGAAGGTCTGGAGCGGTTTCAACACCATCATGCACTTGCCTAGCCCTTCCCGCTAGGCGTGTCTGTTCAGACCGCAGATTGTCTTCGAATGAATAGCATATTTTTTGAGCACCCCCACCCCTGTCCCCTCCCCACAAGGGGGAGGGAGATGCCGACATCAACGTATCGCCAAACATCATCAACGCTGACGGGCTGTAGCGCTGCAGCGAAGCCCCCCTCCCCCTTGGGGGGAGGGGTTAGGGGTGGGGGTGCATTGTCATATGCGATTGCCCTCTAGCGAGAAGGCAGCCTGACACAAAGTCCTCCCCCATTATCCACCACCCTCCCCGCCCCTGCGATAATCCCGCCGCGCGAAAGGGCGCGCAGGATGGATGCACAGGCGGCAATCGATTGGAACGTGGCGGCGCTGAAGCGCATCGTCGTCTCGCTTGTCGCCATGGCCGCCGGGAACGGCGCGCTGCCGCGCCATCTGCATCGCGCCGTGCTGCGGCTGCTCAGGCCAGCGGAGTCGGCGACGCGGCGGCGGGCATAAGCCTCCCTTCTCCCCTTGTGGGAGAAGGTGTCGCCCCGAGCTCACGCAGTGAGCCCGGAAATGGCGACGGATGAGGGGTGTTGGACGGAGCACCATGCTGTAACACCTCGTCCGACCTCAATTCGGCAGGCTATCGCTTGTGGAATTTTTAACGGGCCAGCACCCCCACCCCTGTCCCCTCCCCACAAGGGGGAGGGAGACGCCGACATCAACGTTTCGCCAAACATCACCAACGCTGACGGCTATAGCGCTGCCGCGAAGTCTCCCTCCCCCTTGTGGGGAGGGGTTAGGGGTGGGGGGTGCACTACCATATGCGGTTGCCCTCTTGCGAGAAGGGAGCCTGACACAAACCCCCTTCCCTTTGTCCACGCACCTCCCTGCCCCTGCGATAATCCCGCCGCGCGAAAGGAGCGGCGGATGGATGCACAAGCGGGAATCGAGTGGAACGCGGCGGCGCTGAGGCGCATTCTCGTCTCGCTTCTCGCCATGGTCGCCGGGAACGGCGCGCTGCCGCGCCATCTGCATCGTGCGGTGTTGCGGCTGCTGCGCCCGGCGGAGTCGGCCACGCGGCGGCTGATCATCGCGCTGGCCGCGACGCCGCAGATGCGCGAAAAGGAGACGATCGCGCTGGCTGCGCAGGCGCGTGAAAGCATCCCTGCTTCACTGCAAAAGGCTGGCGCGCGGCGGCTTCGTCAGTTCATGCCGCGAATGCCGGTGCAACCGGCGGTCCGCCCTGCTTTGTCGCGGCTCGCTCTGCCGCTCCTCGATCCGCCAACATATCCGTTCCGCCGCGCGCGGGTGGCGCAGGCGGCCGTTCCGCGCCTTTGGATTGTCGGTTCGACGCAGCCGAGGCCGGCGCTTGCCTTGCCGGCCGCGCCCGGCGACCTTCTCGACGCCACGCGGCTGAGATTGCGGCTGGCGGCGGTCAGCCGCGCGCTGGACGATCTGCCCGGCCAGGCGCTGCGCTTCGCCCGCTGGCAGGCGCGGCGGGCGGCTTTCGAAGCCGGGCAGAGCCACGTCGCCGCAGGCGCACAAGACAGGATCGGCGTCGCCGTGGGCGCGCAAGACAGGATGCGGTTTCGCTGGCCGCTCAGGCCCGGCCGTCCGCCCGGCAGTTCGCTGGCCGGCGGCGCGGTGCAGTCAGTGCTGGCGCAGGCCCACGCGCTCGGCTGGTGGGCGCTGGAGCGGCCGGCCGATACGTCGTGACGGGCGACGCCGGTCATCCTGTCGGGGCAGTCGCACATGGCGGCTCACCCCCACCCCTACCCCTCCCCACAAGGGGGAGGGAGACGCTGACACCGATGTCTCGGCAAAATTCGCCCACGTCGGCACACTGTGGCGCGGCCGCAAAGTCCCCCTCCCCCTTGTGGGGAGGGGTTAGGGGTGGGGGTGCGCGACCATGTCCAATTGGTCTCCGGCATCAGGAGAAGAAAGCAGCCGCCGCCCCGGCTTCCGCCCGCCCCGCTACAGCCATTTCTTCCATTTGAAGAAGGCCACCAGCCCCACCGCCACCGTGGCCATGAAGACCAGCGCCGCCGGATAGCCGTAGTAGGCGCGCAGTTCCGGCATGTTCCAGGGCGAGGCGTCGGGGTCGAAGTTCATGCCCCAGACGCCGACCAGGAAGGTCAGCGGGATGAAGATGGCCGACACGATGGTCAGCACGGAGATGATGTCGTTGGTGCGCGCCTGGCTGAGAGACAGATGCATTTCGATGAGGCCGGTGGTCATGTCGCGCTGCGTATCGACCAGTTCGATCAGCCGGATGACATGGTCGAGCGTGTCGTTGAGATACACCTTCGTCTCGGGGCGTATGTAGCCGACGTCGCTGCGCAGCAGGCCGGCCAAGGCGTCGCGCAGCGCCCAAAGCGTGCGCTGCATCAGCCCGGACTGCCGCCGCTGATCGTGCAGAAGCCGCACCTGATGCTTGTGGGGATGGTTCAGCATCTGGTCCTCGATCGTGTCGAGCAGATCGCTTGAGGTCTCGACCAGCGGAAAGAAGCTGTCGACGATGGCGTCGGTCAGGGCATAGGCGAGGTAGTCCGCGCCCTTGTTGCGCAGCCGGTTCGGCACCGACGCCTCGATGCGCTTGCGCACGGGACCGAAGGGATCGCCCTCCCGCTCCTGGAAGGTGACGACGAATCCCTCGCCGACGAACAGCGATATCTGCTCGAAGCGGTTGGTCGCCGGGTCGTCGATCATGCTGACGACAACGAAGGCATGGTCGTCGAAGAAATCGACCTTGGAGCGCTGGCCGGTGTTGACGACATCCTCCAGCGCCAGCGGATGCAGGCCGAAGATCCTGCCGATCTGTTCGATCAGCTGGATGTTGGCCAGCCCGACGCAATCCAGCCACACCACCGGCCATTCGCCCCGCGCGGCGTTGAGCTCGTCCAGGCTGGCGTTGGCGATCTCCTGGCAGCGGTCGCTGGCGATGAGGGTCAGCCGGAGTTCGCTGCGGCGCGCCGCCGGATCGGCGATCAACGTGCCGGGCGAAGCGCCGACGGGCGAGCGGCGCGTCTTGATGCGCGCGCGTTTCTTTTCGGTACCGTTCTTCGCCATGCCGCCCCCCAACGCGAGCCGCCGCACTCTAGTGGACGGAGATCACCCGGCAAAGACCCGTTTGGGCTTGAACATGCCCTGCTCGATGGCGCCGATGGCCACCAGCCGGCCGCGCACTGTGGCGCAGGCCTCCTCGGCTTCGACCGGCGCGTCGCGTCCCCGGATGATGACGGGATTGCCGAGCCGGATCTTCGCCGCCGTGTCATCGCTGATGGCGATCTGCGGCAGGCAGTCAAGCGCGGCGACCGTGTCGACCAGGAATGCGTCCAGCGCGGTGAAGCGGACGCTGGCCGGAACCTCCGGCGCATCGTCCGCCGGCGGCGGCGGCAAACAGGCCTCGAGTTCGGCGATGGTGACGAAGTCCTCGGCGGTGAAGGGATCGACTTCGGTCCGGCGCAACTCCGCTATATGGCCGAAGCAGCCGAGGTCGCGGCCCATGTCGCGGGCGAGCGAGCGCACATAGGTGCCCTTGCCGCACTCGATCTCGAACAGGGTCCGGTCGGCGGCATGTTCGACGATATCGAGGCGTCCGATCTCGATTTCCCGCGCCGGAATGTCGACCGTTCCGCCGCCGCGCGCCAGATCGTAGGCGCGTTCGCCTGCGATCTTGATGGCCGAGAACTGCGGCGGCGTCTGCATGATGACGCCGGTGTATTTCGGCAGCAGGGCGCGGACATCCGCTTCCGAGGGCCGCGCGTCGGAGCTTTTCGTCACGGGACCTTCGAGGTCGTCGGTCGAGCGCTCCTCGCCCCAGGCGACGGTGAAGCGATAGATCTTGGCGCCATCCTGAACATAGGGGACGGTCTTGGTCGCCTCGCCCAGCGCAATCGGCAGCATGCCGGAGGCCAGCGGATCGAGCGTGCCGGCGTGTCCCGCCTTCTCGGCCTGGAACAGCCACTTGACCTTGGCGACGGCGTCGGTCGAGCCCATGCCGACCGGCTTGTCGAGGATCAGCCAGCCGGAGATCGGCCTGCCCTTCTTCTTGCCGCGGCGGCCCATCAGCCCTTGTCCTCGCCGTCCTTGCCTTCCAAATCCCGCGCCACTTCGGGCGAGTGCAGCAGATCGTTGATCTTCTGGAAATTGTCGTAGCTGGTGTCGAGCCTGAAGCGGAATTCCGGCATGTACTTCATCTGCCGAAGCGCGCCGGAGACCCGCCCGCGCACGAACTTGGAATGTTTGTTGAGCGCCTCGACCACCACGCCCGCATCCGGCGCGCCGAGCGGCGAAACGAAGGCCGTGGCGATCTTGAGGTCGGGCGACATGCGCACTTCCGACACCGACACGACGGAATTCTCGATCAGCGGATCGAGAATCTCGCCGCGCTGCAGCGTTTCGGACAGGGCGTGGCGCACCTGCTCGCCAACGCGCAGCATGCGCTGGGATGGGCCAGCCGTGGTCGATCTGGGCATGGAAATCTCTTTTCTTCGTACGGGTTCGAACCGTGCAAGGCGGCACTTAGCGCTGTTAAGCCGACTTGGCTATAGCCTGCGGGGACTTTCCCGCCGAAGCAGGCCGGTTTCGGAACCGCCGAGGCAACCCAAGGTCGGTTCACCGGCGGAAAAACCGCCGGTGAAGGAACGCCTGTTACAGCGTCCGCGTCACCATCTCGACGCGGAAGCACTCGATGATGTCGCCGGCCTGGATGGCTTCGTAATTCTGGAAGGCCATGCCGCATTCCTGGCCGACCGGGACTTCCGGAACCTCATCCTTGAAGCGCTTCAGCGTCTTCAGCGTGCCTTCGTGGATGACGACGTTGTCGCGGATCAGGCGAACGCCGGCGCCACGCTCGACCTTGCCCTCGGTGACACGGCAACCGGCGACCTTGCCGGTCTTGGTGATGTTGAACACTTCGAGGATTTCGGCATTGCCGATGAAGGTTTCGCGCCGCTCCGGCGATAGCAGGCCCGACATCGCCGCCTTCACGTCATCCACCAGGTTGTAGATGATGTTGTAGTAGCGGATTTCGATGCCTGACTGTTCGGCGGCGGTCCGTGCCTGTGAATTGGCACGAACGTTGAAGCCGATGATGGCGGCGCCGGACGTTTCTGCCAGCGTCACATCGCTCTCGGTGATGGCGCCGGCGCCCGAATGGACGATGCGCGCCCGCACCTCGTCGGTGCCGAGCTTTTCCAGCGCCGCTTCGATGGCTTCGATCGAACCCTGCACGTCGCCCTTGATGATCAGCGGGAACTCCTTGAGGCCGCTGGTCTGCAACTGCGACATCATCTGCTCGAGCGAGCCGCGCTGGCCGACATGCTTGGCCACCGCCTTGTCGCGGGCCAGACGCTGACGATATTCGGTGATCTCGCGGGCGCGGGCTTCGTTGTTGACGACAGCGAAACGGTCGCCGGCCTGCGGCGTCCCCTGCAGGCCGAGCACCTCGACCGGCATGGCCGGCGGCGCTTCCTTCACCTGTGCGCCACGGTCGTTGACCAGAGCGCGGACGCGGCCCCATTCGTTGCCGGCGACGAGGATTTCGCCCGGCATCAGCGTGCCGGTCTGCACCAGAACCGTGGCGACCGGGCCGCGGCCCTTGTCGAGACGCGCCTCGATGACGACGCCTTCGGCGGTCCGATCCGGATTGGCCTTGAGGTCGAGAACTTCCGCCTGCAGCAGGATGGTCTCGAGCAGCTTGTCGAGGCCGGTACCGGTCTTGGCGGAGACTTCGACATCGAGCACTTCGCCGCCCATGGATTCCACGAACACCTCGTGCTGGAGGAGCTGGGTGCGGACCTTCTGCGGGTCGGCCTCGTGCTTGTCGATCTTGTTGATCGCCACGATGATCGGCACGCCGGCCGCCTTGGCGTGGTTGATGGATTCGACCGTCTGCGGCATCACGCTGTCGTCGGCGGCGACGACCAGGATGGCGATATCGGTCGCCTGCGCACCACGGGCACGCATGGCCGTGAAGGCGGCATGGCCCGGCGTGTCGATGAAGGTGATCTTCTGGCCGTTCTTCTCGACCTGATAGGCGCCGATGTGCTGGGTGATGCCGCCGGCTTCGCCCGAAACCACCTTGGCGTTGCGGATGGCGTCGAGCAGCGAGGTCTTGCCATGATCGACGTGACCCATGATCGTCACCACCGGCGGACGCGAGACGAGATCTTCCGCGCTATCGGCGATGTTGAACAGGCCTTCCTCGATGTCGGACTCGGCGACGCGCTTGACCGTGTGGCCGAATTCGGTCGCCACCAGTTCAGCCGTATCGGCGTCGATGACGTCGCCCGGCTTCATGATCTGGCCCTGCTTCATGAAGAACTTGACCACATCGACGGCGCGCTCGGACATGCGCTGCGCCAGTTCCTGGATAGTGATGGTTTCCGGCAATGTCACTTCGCGCATGACTTTCTCGCGCGGCTCATTGTGCATCGCGCGCTTGAACTTTTCCTGGCGCCGGCGCATTGCCGACAGCGAACGCGCCCGGGCATCGCCATCTTCCGACGACAGCGCGCTGTTGAGGGTCAACTTGCCACGGCGGCGATCTTCCTCGCCCTTGGTCGGCTTGGTGGGCTTTGGCACCTCGGCCGTGGCGAGACGGCGCACGGGCGTTCCGGCGCCACGGTTGCGCGACTTGCCTTCTTCCTCGTCCTCGGCGGCGACGGCTTCGGCGGTCTGCGGCGCACGGCGGCGGGCTTCCTCCTCGGCGCGGCGGCGCGACTCGGCCTCGGCCTGAATGCGGGCTTCCTCCTCGGCCTGACGGCGCGCGGAATCCTCGCGTTCGCGACGGCGGCGCTCTTCTTCGTCACCACGGCGCTTGGCGTCCTCAAGGGCGCGCTGGCGATCTTCGATTTCGCGGGCCTGCGAGCCTTCCAGCGCGCGGCGGCGTGCTTCCATCTCGCCGCGTGAAAGCTCGTTCAGCACCATGCCACTGCGTTCAGCGGGCGGCGCGACCGGCGGACGCTGTTCCTGCACGACAGGCGCGGCAACGGGCGCCGGCGCGGGCGGCGCAACCGTCACGGCCGGCTGCTTCGGCGTGAAGACCGAGGCGGCGGCCTCCGGCTTCTCGCCAGGCTTGACGAACTTGCGCTTGGTCTCGACCACGACGGATTTCGTGCGCCCATGCGAAAAATTCTGCCGCACCGTGCTCTGCTCGAGGCCCGGGCGCTTCAAGGTCAAGGTCTTCTTGGGCGTAACGCTCAAAGTCTTGTCATCGCCCGATTTCGTATCGCTCATTCCATATCCTCTGCGGCATCATCTTCGTCAGCAACAGCCGCAAGCATTGCCAGATCATCCGGGGAACCGCCCCGGTATCGGTCGAGCGCAACCATGCGCTTCAGGACCGCCTTGCCCGCGTCTTCCGCGAGAACGGCAGCATGTATCACATTTGTGCCCCCCAATGCCAAACTCAATTCGGCCTCGGAGAAAAGTTTGTAGGCAGGTATTGCAGGGCCGCCGAGATGCACTGTCGCGCGCCGCGCCTGGCTGATCTTGCGGACTCCGTCCTCCGATGCCTCGATGGCATGAATGACGAGCAGCGCCTTGCCGGACCGCACGGCTCCGTCCACCTTGGCCGCGCCGAGCGCAATCGCACCCGCCTTGCGCGCCAGACCGAGTGCGCCGAGCACCGATCTCGCCAGCAAGGCATCGACCATGGCGCCCAGCTCAGGAGAAACCGTTACCTGCTTCTTGAAGGCGCGGGCGAAATGGCCCTTCGCCGCCGCCTTGTCGATATGCAGGCGGTCGGCAGTCACCCAGCAACCACGGCCGGGAAGAGTTCGCTTGATGTCGGGAACGACGGACGAGTCGGGGCCGACGACGAAACGGATCAGCTCATCCGTTTCGGCGTTTTGCCTCGTGACGATGCAAGTGCGATCGTTCATCTCGTCCAAGTGTCGCTCCGGGCCTCATCTCACGCGCCGACGGATTCGGCTTCGGCCGTTTCGGCCTTGGCTTCTTCCTCGGTGATCCAGCCGGCCTTGAGGCGCGCCGCCAGAACCATCTGCTCGGCGTCGGCCTTCGATACGCCATGGTCGGCGAGCACGCCGGGGAATACCTTGGTCTCGCCGTCCTTGCGTTCCTTCCAGCCGGTGAGATCGTCGGCGGCATAGCCGGCGAAATCCTCGATTGTCTTCACGCCGTCCTCGCCCAGGGTGACCATCATGGCGGTGGTGATGCCGGGAATCTCACGCAGCTCGTCCTGAACACCCAGGCTCTGACGCTTGGTATCGTGTTCCGCTTCGATCTTCTCCAGATATTCGCGGGCTCGCGTCTGGATTTCGGAAGCCGTGTCCTCGTCGAAGCCGTCGATCGACGAAATCTCGTCGGAATCCACATAAGCCACTTCCTCGACCGAGGTGAAGCCTTCCGAAGCCAGCACCTGGCCGACCATCTCGTCGACGTCGAGCGCTTCCATGAACAGGTTCGACCGTTCGGTGAATTCCTTCTGGCGGCGCTGCGACTCTTCTTCTTCTGTCAGGATGTCGATGTCCCAGCCGGTCAGCTGCGAGGCAAGGCGCACGTTCTGGCCGCGGCGGCCGATGGCCAACGAAAGCTGGTCGTCCGGCACCACGACTTCGATGCGCTCGGCATCCTCGTCGAGCACCACCTTGGCGACTTCGGCCGGCTGCAACGCATTGACGATGAAGGATGCGGCCGAGGGCGACCACGGGATGATGTCGATCTTCTCGCCCTGCAACTCGCCGACAACGGCCTGGACGCGCGAACCACGCATACCGACGCAGGCGCCGACCGGATCGATGGACGAGTCACGCGAGATGACGGCGATCTTGGCGCGCGAACCGGGGTCGCGGGCCACCGACTTGATCTCGATGATACCGTCGTAGATTTCCGGCACTTCCATGGTGAACAGCTTGGCCATGAACTGCGGATGCGTGCGCGACAGGAATATCTGCGGGCCGCGCTGTTCGCGCCGCACGTCGTAGACATAGGCGCGCACGCGGTCGCCATACTTGTAGTTCTCGCGCGGGATCAGCTCGTCGCGGCGGATGATGGCCTCGCCGCGGCCGAGATCGACGATGACGTTGCCATATTCGACGCGCTTTACCGTGCCGTTGACGATCTCGCCGATGCGGTCCTTGTATTCGTCATACTGGCGGTCGCGCTCGGCTTCGCGCACCTTCTGGACGATGACCTGCTTGGCCGACTGCGCCGCGATGCGGCCGAAATCCATCGGCGGCAGCTGCTCGGCGATGAAGTCGCCGACCTGCGCGTCCGGGTTGCGCTCGCGTGCCGACGACAGCGCGATCTGCGTGGCGTAGTCTTCGACGCTCTCGACCACTTCCATCAGCCGCTGAAGCTTCATCTCGCCGGTGTTCGGGTTGATGTCGGCGCGGATGTTGGTCTCCTGGCCATAGCGCGAGCGCGCCGCCTTCTGGATCGCATCAGCCATGGCGGCGATGACGATCGACTTGTCGATCGACTTCTCGCGTGCGACCGCGTCGGCGATCTGCAGCAATTCGAGCCTGTTGGCGCTTACAACCATTTTCGTCTCCCAGAACCAAACCGCCGGCCTCCCGGCAGCCGTTCAATCAATTGTCGTTTTCGGTTTCGTCCGAGGCGGCGGACTCTTCGTCCGGCTCGCCACGGTGTCTCTTTGCTTCCTTGCGGGCGCGGTTGTCCTTCGACAGCGCATCCCGCACCAGGTCGTCGGTCAGGATCAGACGGGCCTCGGCAATCGTCTCATACGGCACGCGCACCGTCGGCTCCTCGCCATAGGCGGCCTCGCGCTCGATCAGGACGCCGTCTTCGTCAGCCTCGGCGATCTTGCCCTTGAAGCGCTTGCGCTCCGCCACCAGGATCGCGGTTTCCATCTTGATCTGGTGGCCGATCCAGCCGGCGAAATCGGACTTGCGCACCAGCGGCCGGTCTATGCCAGGCGACGAAACTTCCAGATGATAGGCCTTCTCGATCGGGTCGTCGACATCGAGCGCCGGCGAAACGGCGCGGCTGACTTCCTCGCAGCCTTCGACATCCATGGTGCCGTCTTCGCGTTCGGCCATGATCTGCAGGGTCAGGCCGTTCTGGCCCGACAGCCTCACCCGGACCAGCCGGAAGCCGATGCCGCGCAGCACCGGCTGAACGATCTGCGCGATGCGCGCATCGATGCCGCTCTCGCGGACGATGCGGTCGTCGCCCATCATCTCGTCTGCCGTCACTATGGTTTCATCTCCCGATGGTCTTGCGGGCGGCAGGTAACAAAAAAGAGCGGGACCGGGTGGACCCACTCTTCGTCATACCGACCAAGAATTTGAACCCGATATAGACGATCCGGTCATATGTTTCAAGACGGGGTGTCAAGCCTGCGTCCGTCACCTGGACAGCCGGCCGCGCGACAAGCCCTGCGTCCAGCGCACAGGGCTCATGCGCAAAGCCACCTGCCACAATCGAGATCGATCACCTATCTTTGTTGCAACGCAGCAATTCAAATTGCATCGCACCATCAAGAAAGGCCTGATCATGACCAAGCGCAACCCGATCTCCAGAATGCTGACCACCTTCGGTAGCGCCGTGGCGGTTGCCCGCGCGGTAGAGTCCGGCCGCAAGCCGAATGCCCGCGACCTTACCAATCTCGGCATCGAGCCGGTGGCGTTCAACAACATCCGCCGCTTCTAGTCCAACGGCCTGGGCGTGATTTGCCGCCAGCCGCCCGGCCGGCGGCAAGGCGCCCGTCCCCGACGGTCTCACTTTCGGACGAAAGTGAGATAGGCTGGCGGCCTGCCCTCGCGGATGGCCTTGGCCTCGTAGCGCGTGCCCGGCCAGCCTTCATAAGGCATGTGCCAGTCCCGCGCTCCTCTTGCCTGCCATTCGAGAGCGCCATGCGCGCGGCAATGCAGCAGGGTCCAGTTCACATAGGTATCGATATCGGACGCGAAGCGGAAAACGCCGCCGGGCTTCAGCACGCGCGCGAATCGGTCGAGATTGGCCTTGCCGACGAACCGCCGTTTCCAGTGCTTCTTCTTCGGCCACGGATCGGGATAAAGCAGGTCGATGCCGTCCAGCGAAGCTGATGGCAGCCAGTCCAGCAGCCGCGCCGCGTCGTCGTCATACACCCTCAAATTCGCAAGCGGCGTCGGCTGGACCGCAGCCATCATCTTGGCCATGCCGTTGACGAAAGGCTCGACGCCGATGAAGCCGGTGCCGGCATGACGGGCAGCCTCGTGACGAAGATGTTCGCCGCCGCCGAAACCGATTTCGAGCCGCACGGCTGAAACATCCGCAGCGAACAGGGTGCGAAGATCGGAAGGCGCCTCGGCGTTCAGATCGAGGCGGTAGCGAGCCAGTCCGCTTTCCAGCGCGGCAGCCTGGCTGGAACGGATGGTCTTGCCGTGGCGGCGGCCGAAAAACGCCTCGCTCAACCGTTTCGGCCGCTCGCCGTCACTCATGGACAGAGCGCCGCCGATCAGGCGGCAAGCGCCTCTTCGCGCGAAACGGCATCCTTGATCAGCTTGACCAGATCGGTCTTCTCCCAGGAGAAGGACCCGTCGCGGCCGGCCTTGCGTCCGAAATGGCCGTAGGAGGAGGTCTTGGCGTAAATCGGCTTGTTCAGGTCGAGATGACGGCGAATGCCCGACGGCGACAGATCCATCACCGCGCGCAACGCCTTCTCCAACACCGCTTCGGAGATTTTGCCGGTACCATGCAGGTCGACATAGACCGACAGGGGCTGAGCGACGCCGATCGCGTAGGAAAGCTGGATGGTGCAGCGGTCGGCAAGCTTGGCGGCGACGACGTTCTTGGCGAGGTAGCGCGCGGCATAGGCTGCGGAGCGATCCACCTTGGTCGTATCCTTGCCGGAGAAAGCGCCGCCGCCGTGGGGGGCCGCGCCACCATAGGTGTCGACGATGATCTTGCGGCCGGTCAGGCCGGCGTCGCCGTCTGGACCGCCGATGACGAATTTGCCAGTCGGATTGATGTACCAGTTGCAGTCGTCGGCGATTTTCAGGTCGCCAAGCGCTTCGCGAATGTAAGGCTCGACGACCTTGCGAACTTTCTTGGAGTCCCAGCTTTCGTCCATGTGCTGGGTCGAAAGCACGATCTGCGTCGCTTCGGCGGCCTTGCCGTCCACATACCGCACCGTGACCTGGCTCTTGGCGTCAGGACCGAGCTTGCCGGCCTCGCCTTTGCCCGCATGGCGGGCAGCCGCCAGCAGTTCGAGTATCTTGTGCGAATAATAAATCGGCGCCGGCATCAGATCGGGCGTCTCGTTGCAGGCGTAGCCGAACATGATGCCCTGATCGCCGGCGCCCTCTTCGCCCTGCCTGTCGGCCGCGCTGTCAACGCCCTGGGCGATGTCGGCTGACTGACCGTGCAGGAGCACGTCGATCTTCGCCGTCTTCCAGTGGAAGCCGCTCTGCTCGTACCCGATGGCCTTGATCGCCTTGCGGGCGACCGATTTGAACTTGGCCGGATTGATCAGCGGAAAATCAGCGGCGTCGGTCTTGATCGAGCCGTCCTTGTTCTTCTTCAGCAGCGACGCCGGAACCCGGACCTCACCGGCGATGACAACGCGATTGGTCGTAGCCAGCGTTTCGCAAGCAACGCGCACATCCCACGAATTCATCCCGGATTTCTTGGCCTCGCGGTAGACGAGATCGACGATTTCATCCGAAATGCGGTCACAGACCTTGTCGGGGTGACCTTCGGCGACGGATTCCGAAGTGAAGAAGTAATTTTGACGCGTCACGGGTGTCCCCTCTGGAAGATAGGCAATATGCCGAATTTGCGCGCCACGTGTTAGCTTTGCCGCAACCGCCTCGTCAAGCCGGTTGCGGAGCATGTGGTGTCAAATGACGATGTCGCGTTGAAATGAAATACCCGATGGACGGCCCCTCAGAGTCCCTGGCCGAAATAAATACATCCCGAGGATAAAATCTTCCTACCGGGCCCGTGGAATCACAGGGATACTCTGTGCAGAAGCGAGTGCGGTTTCAGTCGCCCTCTTCTTCGGAAAGAGTCTTGACCAGGTCGACAATTCTGCGCCGTACCTTGGGATCGCTGATTTTCACGAAAGCCCTGTTGAGTTGCAGACCTTCGGTGGTCGAACAGAACTCCACGGCAAAAGCCGTCGAACTGTCTTCGGACAAGCCCCGGGGTCCAGAAGCCTCCTGGCCGGGTGCGTCTTCGAAAAAGAATGCTACCGGCACACCCAGGATGGACGCGATCGCCTGAAGGCGGCTGGCCCCGACCCTGTTGGTGCCTTTCTCATATTTCTGAATCTGCTGAAAGGTAATTCCAAGTTTCTCGCCCAGCTTTTCCTGGCTCATTCCGAGCATGTTCCGGCGAAGCCGGATGCGGCTACCGACATGCACGTCGATAGGATTCGGCTTTTTCTTATTATCTTCTGTCATTTTTTCCTCGCCGAATTTTTCCGGCTTTTGTTTCTAGACGCCCCAACAAGCCGGTTGACGCAATGCACAAAGGCAGGCCGCCGACTCGGCGAAGATAACAATCAGCTAATATATTAGCTGTCAATTCGGCCGTAGCCGGCGCCTTACATTCGAAACGAGAGAGACCACCGCAAACAGCAACATGGTCAGAAATCCATTAATGCGCCGCTGGGGAGCGGAGATGGCATCCTGCTGCGAAATCGGTATCCGCACATCCATCATATCCTTCGCGTCGATCGCCAACGCTTCGATGATCCTTCCGCGCGAATCGACGACCGCGGAGATGCCGTTGTTGGCTGCCCTCACCAAAGGCAGCCCGTTCTCCACCGCGCGGACCTGCGCCTGTCTGAAGTGCTGGTATGGCCCCGGAGTATCCCCAAACCACGCGTCATTGGTGACGTTCACAATAAGCTGGCTTGACGTAACGTCAACTGATACCAGGTCCGGAAAAATAACCTCGTAGCAGATGAAGGGAACGGCCTTTACGCCACCGGGAAGCGCGATGGGATGGCGCTCGTTTCCGGCCGCGAAATTCATCGGACCTGCGACCAGCTGCTGCAGGCCGATGCGGCTCATCAAACCAGCGAAAGGGAGGTATTCGCCAAAGGGCACGAGATGGGTCTTGTCCACCGCATCCACGATCTCGCCCTTGTCGTCGATGGCGACGACGGAGTTGTAATAACGGTCGACGCCGCCCGGCGTCGAGCCGCCCTCCTCCCGCACGACGCCGGCGAGCAGCGTTTGCCCGGGTTGCAGCATATCGCCAAGCGCGGTCAGCGCATCCGGGCGTTCGGTGAAAAGAAAGGGCACGGATGTCTCCGGCCAAAGAATAAGCTGCGGCTTTTCATGGCCCGCGCCGGGTGTCTGCGACGACATCCCCATCATCGTTGCGAAGATGCGGTCGCGCACCGTCGCATCCCATTTCTCGCTGAGATCGACCGAGGGCTGGACAATACGGACCGCGAGGCCGCTGGCGGGCGGGCTTTCGGGCTTCGTAAGCCGCCAATAACCGAACCCGAGATCAACGGCCGCCAGGACGACGAACAGCAGGACGCCCGTGAGTCTGCGACGCCTGCCGGCAAAAAGGGCCGGCAAGGCAAAGACGAACACCGCCAGCACATTCATGCCGTTCATGCCGACAACCGAAACGCTCTGCATCATCAGCGGCACCGGCATCGCGGCATAGCCGACAGCGTTCCAAGGGAACCCGGTGAACAGGAAGCCGCGCAGCCATTCGGCCAGCCCGAAGGCGACGGCAAGGGCCGCGATGCGGCCTATGTCGCCACTCCAGAAGAGACGGGCGAAGGCAGCCGCGAACGCGTAGAAGAACGCCAGCGCAAGCGGGATGCCGAGGACCGCGAACGGCAGCGCCCAGGCGAAACTATCGGCCTCGACGAGCAATGCGCCGCCGATCCACCAGAGTCCGGCCAGGAAATAGCCGAAGCCGAACCACCAGCCGACCGAAAAAGCGGGTCTCAATCGGCCGAAAAATCCGCTCCGGCCTTCAGCGATGGCGCCGTCCAACAGCCAGACGAGTACCGGAAAGGAGACGAAGCAGACGGCGAAGAAATCATAGGGCGCCTGCGCCAGGACAGTGAGCGCGCCAGCCAGGAAGGCTGCCAGAGAGCGCCGCCAACCACATAACAGAATTATCCGGCCGGCCAGGCGCTCCATCAGGCTCTCACGGCGCGCGAATCACGCCTGAGCTTTTTATCAGGATGGGGCTTTAGCTCCAACGCGGCACGCGCAATTTGCACGATCCGATGGTGGCCGATTTGCAGGTATCAAGCCTGCTCGGTACGGGCGGCGCGCCTGCGCCTGTCGCTCTTGGTCGTCTCGACGATCCGCACGCGCTTGACACGCCGGGGGTCGGCGTCGAGCACATGGAACTCGAAGCCGGGAATTGCCTGGACAACCTCGCCCCGCACCGGCACGCGACCGAGCGTGTTGAAGATCATGCCGCCGATCGTATCGACGGATTCGCCATGCTCGCCGGCTCTGAAACCTTCGCCGATCATTTTGGCGACGTCGTCGATCTCGGCCTTGCCATCGACGAGGAAAACCCCGTCGCCCGTCTGGGTGATCATGGCTTCGTCTTCGTCGTGCTCGTCCTCGATATCGCCGACGACCATCTCGACGATGTCCTCGAGCGAAACCAGCCCGTCCGTGCCCCCATACTCGTCGATGACCAGCGCCATCTGCGTGCGGGCGGTCTGCATCCGCGCCATCAGATCCGACGCCAGCATGGAGGGCGGGACGAACAGGACGGGGCGGATCAGGCCGAGTTCGCCGATGGTGCGGACGAGATCGACCTGCGCCAGGTCGAGCCGGGCCGTCGCGGCCGCCGCCGTCGTCTTGCGGGAAGCGCGGCCTTTCCTGACACGCGCCAGCCGGGTGATGTGAGCAAGCACGTCGCGGATATGGACCATGCCGCGCGGGTCATCCATCGTCTCGGCATAGACCGGCATGCGCGAATGGCCAGACTGCTCGAACAGGTTCAGCAGGTCGCCGAGGCTGGTGTTGATCTCGACGCCCTGAATGTCGGCGCGCGGCACCATGACGTCCTCGACGCGCACCTCGCGCAGCCGCAGGATGTTGTGGAGCATGGCGCGTTCGCCGGGCGAAAAGGATTCGGCGTCGCTGGCGGTTTCGGCGAGGGCGTCGGCGATTTCCTCGCGCAGGCTGGTGCCGTTGCGCTGGCGGAAAAGGCCGAGGACACGGTCGAACAGGGAAGGTCCGGCAGGCCGTTCGGACGTCACGCTGCCGGAGATGGTACTCGGACTGGGAGCTTCTTCGGTCTTTTCGGATAATTCGCTGCCAGCATCCTGTCGGGCGGCAGTCTCGGGTTTGTCGTTCATCGTCTTCCGGTCGGTTGAGACTTTCTGTTACGCGTAGGGATCGGGAATGGCAAGCCTTGCCAGCGCGGCGCGCTCGACCGCCTCCATCGCTTCCGCCTCCTGGTCGGTCTCGTGGTCCAGCCCCAGGAGGTGCAGCAGGCCATGGATCACCAGATGGGTGATATGGTTCTCCAACGGCTTTTTTTCCAGCTCCGCCTCGCGCGCAACGGTCTCCGCCGCCAGCACGATATCGCCCAGCATCGGCGGGAGGACAGCGACGTCCGAGGGCGGAAAAGCCGGGAAAGACAGGACGTTGGTGGGCTTGTCCTTGCCCCGCCAGTCCGCATTCAGCGCCTGTATGCCGCGGTCGTCGGAAAAAACGACGCTGAGTTCGGAATGGCCGGTTCGCGACGGCGTCAACTCGGCAAATGCCGCGGCGACGGCGCGGTGGACCAAGGTTTCAAGTTCGGTTTCCGGCGGCCATGCACCGGCTTCGACGGTTATGTCGATGTCGAGCGCGCGCTCACCAGCCATGACACCCTTCCAGAGAACATAGGTCCGAGGGGGTCTGCTTGTAGTGAACACCCCCATGCCTGCCCCCTCCCCTCAAGGGTGAGGGGAAGCTGCCGCAGGCCAAGTCCCCCTCCACCTCGGGCGGGGTTAGGGGTGGGGATGAAAAAATCATGCCTCGCAAATCGATGCAGAGTTCATGCCGGTCGCTCAGCCCTCGGCGCCCAAGCCACGCGAGACCTTGCCGTCGCGGTCATAGGCCTTGACGATCTCGGCCACCAGCGGATGGCGGACCACGTCGCCGTCGTTGAAGCGGACCGTGACGATGCCGGGCACGCCGTCGAGGACGCGCAGCGCCTCGACCAGTCCCGACTTGGTGTTGGGCGGCAGGTCGATCTGCGTCGGATCGCCGGTGACGATCATGCGTGAGTTCTCACCGATACGGGTGAGGAACATCTTCATCTGCATCGGCGTCGTGTTCTGCGCTTCGTCGAGAATGACGGCGGCATGCGCCAGCGTGCGGCCGCGCATGAAGGCCAGCGGCGCGATCTCGATGACGCCGGCCGCGATGGCCCGCTCGACCTTGTCGCCGGGCATCATGTCGTAGAGCGCGTCGTAGAGCGGCCGCAGATACGGATCGACCTTTTCCTTCATGTCGCCGGGCAGGAAGCCGAGGCGTTCGCCCGCCTCCACCGCCGGACGCGACAGGATGATGCGTTCGACCATGCCGCGTTCCAGCAGCATGGCAGCGTGCGCCACGGCGAGATAGGTCTTGCCGGTGCCGGCAGGGCCGATGCCGAACACCATCTCCGAGCGCTCCAGCGCGCGCATATAGGCGTCCTGGTTGAGCGACCTTGCATAGATCGTCTTCTTGCGCGTGGCGATCTGCGCGGCCGACATCTTGCCCTTGCGCTCCAGCGTCGGCAGCGTCAGCTGGTCGTCCGCAGCGACCGCCATGCGCACCGCGCCATCGACGTCCGACTGGTTGATGTCGACACCCTTCTGCAGGATGTCATAGAGATTATCGAGCACCCGGCGCGCCTGTTCGGCGGCGGTGGACGACCCCTTGATGGTGAGCTGGTTGCCGCGCGAGCGGATATCGACGCCGAGCTTCTGTTCGAGGCGAGCGAGGTTCTCGTCGAACTGGCCGTAAAGCGCACTGGCGAGCTTGTTGTTGTCGAAGGTGAGAACGATGTGCGCCATGTCGGAGGCCCCCGACTGAGCGGGGGGTGCGTTCTTCAAGTCCGCAGCGCTCAAAAATCTCTCCTCATCTGCCGTCTCGGTCCGGATATTGGGCTAGACCGGTTCGGCGAACAGGCTGCCAGGGCCCGCCCGTGTGATTCGTACTTTAACAATGTCACCGATTTCACCGGCCTTTTCATCAAGAATAACCGGCTGAAGCCAGGGTGAGCGACCAATTCTCTGACCCGCCTGACGGCCGGGCTTCTCGATCAGCACATCCATGACAACGCCGTGCATGGTTGCGTTGAAATCCTGCTGCTGCCGGTTGAGGAGCGCTTGCAGTTCCTGCAACCTTTCATCCTTCACCGCTTCATCGACATGGCCGTCCATTTCGGCGCCCGGCGTGCCCGGCCGGGGTGAGTATTTGAACGAATAGGACGCCGCGTAGCCGACCTCGCGCACCAGCTTCATGGTCGCCTCGAAATCGGCATCCGTCTCGCCCGGAAAACCGACGATGAAATCGCCGGACATGGCGATATCGCCGCGCGCGGCGCGAATGCGCTCGATCAGTTTCAGGTAATCGCTCGCCTTGTGCCTGCGGTTCATCGCCTTGAGGATGCGGTCGGAACCCGACTGCACCGGTAAATGGAGATAGGGCATCAGCGAATCAAGGTCGCGATGCGCCGCAATCAACGCATCGTCCATGTCACGCGGATGACTGGTGGTGTAGCGCAACCGCGACAGGCCGGGAATTTCAGCCAGGCGAAACAGCAACCGGCCAAGGCCCCACGGCTTGCCGTCCGGTCCATGGCCATGCCAGGCGTTGACGTTCTGGCCAAGTAGCGTCACCTCGCGCACGCCGGCCTCCGCCAGCCGCTCGGCCTCGGTAACGATCTGGGCGACGGGGCGCGAGATTTCCGAGCCGCGCGTATAGGGCACGACGCAGAAGGTACAGAACTTGTCGCAGCCCTCCTGCACTGTCAGGAAGGCCGTCACGCCGCGGCGTTTGATCTCCGCCCTTGTCGGCTGCGGCAAATGTTCGAACTTGTCCTCGATGGCGTAGTCGGTCTCGACGATCTTGGCGCCGCCACGGACCCTGCGCAGCACGTCCGGCAAGCGGTGATAGGTCTGCGGGCCGATGACCAGATCAACGGCGGGTGAGCGGCGGATGATTTCGCGCCCTTCCGCCTGGGCGACGCAGCCGGCGACGCCGACCAGCATCTCCTGTCCCCGTTCCGCGCGCTCGGCTTTCAAGTCGCGCAGGCGGCCAAGCTCGGAATACACCTTCTCGGCCGCCTTCTCGCGAATATGGCAAGTGTTGAGGAGCACCAGGTCGGCGTCCTCGATCGTGTCCGTCGTGGCGTAACCGTCGGACGCCAGCGCATCGGCCATGCGCTGGGAATCGTAGACGTTCATCTGGCAGCCATAGGTCTTCAGGAAGACCTTCCTGCTCCCTGAATCGCCCTGCAGCGAAGGCAGCGCGGCGACCGCGCCGGCGTCCTCGAAAGTGTCCGCGATGGTATCGTTCAATTCCATGCGGCGGCTTCTAGCCCTTTTTGTCGGCGAAAAACAGCCGATTCCTGCTCACTTGCTCGGGAGCGGATCGGCTAGGGCGGATTGCAGCAGTTCCGCGACCCGGCTTTCCATAAGCCGCGAAACCTCCTTGCGGTTGGAGGCGGCGGAAAAGGCGACCGGCTCGCCGAAACGGACTTCCGCGTCCATCGCGCCCTTGGTCAGCAAGAGCTTGAGGTGCGGCCCGAGATCCTGGAGGCCTATCCAGGCCGCCATCGGCCTGTGCCTGCGCCCCATCGGCACGCCATGAACGCGCGTGTAGACGATCGCCATCGGCTGGATGAAGATCGTCTCGGCGGCTCCCGCCGATATGGCCATGGACGCCGCCCCGAACAACGTACTCTTGAAGGGCAGCAGCATGTTGCCGTCGCCGGTGGTGCCCTCCGGAAAAAGCACCATGGCGTCGCCTGCGGCAAGCCGGCCGGCGATCTCGTTCGCCTGATCGCCAGATTTGCGCCTGCGTTCGCGGTCGACGAAGACAGTGCGCTGCAGCCTCGACAGGAAGCCGAGCATCGGCCAGCCTTCCATTTCCGACTTGGCGATGAAATTTACATCGGCAAAGGAGCCGAGCACGTTGATATCGGTCCAGGAAATATGGTTCGACGCGAGCAGCAGCGGACGCTGCGGCGAGAGCGCGCCGGTAACGCGCACCCTGATGCCGAGCGCCCTGAGGATCGAGCGGTGCCACAGTTTGAGGATCACCGTTTCCGGCCAAAGCCCTGTCTTGAGCGACACAAGCTGGAGCGGCGCCAGGATCGACGTGCTCAGGACAATGAAAGCGAAACCGAGCGCGACGCGGATTTTTTCTATCATCCTTCGGCCGCCGCTAGCGAAGGTCGCGGCGCATGACGAGCGCGCCGGTCGGGCCATGCTCGGGCGAGCGGTAGTAGTTCGGCCGGTGGCCGACCTGGCCGAAACCCAGGCGCCGGTACAGCGCAATGGCCGGCTGATTGGTCTCGTCGACCTCCAGGAACAACGCCTCGGCGCGCTGCGCATGCAGTTCGCGCAGCACCGCATCCATCAACTGCCAGCCGATGCCCTGACGGCGGCGAGAACGCGACACGGCGACGGTGAGGATTTCCGCCTCGCCGGCAGCAAGCCGCGCCAATACGAAGCCGACCATGCCGGCGCGGGGATTTCCCACCTCGCGCGCGGCAAAGCCGAACACGGTTTGCTGGTCCAGAAGGGCGCCGAACTCGCTTTCCGTCCACGGGCGAACAAAATCCTCCTCGTGGATGGCAGGAAGCGCCGGCACGTCCTCCGACGTCAGCGGCTGGAGCGCATAGTCCCGCTTGGTCCAGAACGGAATGCGCATCAGCCCCCCGTCCTCGGCAGGATAAAGCCGGCCTGCGGCTTAGCGTCGGCTTCGCGCAGATAGACGGGCTTCGGACTGACGCCCGGCGCCTTCGACGCGGCAAGGCGGGCGTAGGTGGCGATGTCGGCGGTCGGCGTCAGCGGGCCGATGTCAAACCGGCGGGCCGCGGCTTCGGCAATTCTGTTGGCGACGGTCCCGGCAAGAACCGGCATGGTCTCGGTCGCCATACGCACGGCCTCATCCAGCGTCATGACCATCGGACCGTGACGCAGGACCGCCCGCTCATCGTAGAGCGCCGCATGGATCTCGCCGCGTCCGCCATCCAACGCCGCCAGCACGGCACGCCCGGCAAAACCCTGCCGCGCCTCGGCGGCGAGCGCTTCCAGCGTGGTGACGCCGACAGCCGGAACCTTCAACGCCAGCGCCAGGCCCCGGGCCGTCGCCACGCCGACCCGCAATCCGGTGAACGAGCCGGGACCGATTGCGACGCCTATCCTGTCCAGATCGGAATAGCCGACGCCACCCTCTCCAAGCGCCTCGGCAATGATCGTCATCAAATGCTCGGCGTGACCCTTGCCGAGATCGACCACCTTGCGGCCAAGCTCCCTCCCGGCATCCGCGTCATAGACGCAGGCGGCGCAGAGGTTTGCGGCACAATCGATTGCAAGGACGATCATGAAAGGGTCAAGCGCTAGCCGCTCTTTCCATGGCCTTCAGCTCCAGCCGCCGCGCGTGCAGCACCGGCTCGGTGTAGCCGTTGGGCTGGGCAGCGCCCTTGAAGATCAGGTCGCAGGCGGCCTGGAAGGCGATGGAATTGTCGAAGTCCGGCGCCATCGGCCGGTAGAGCGGATCGCCCTTGTTCTGGTGATCAACGACCGAGGCCATGCGCTTCATCGTCTCCATCACCTGCGTGTCGGTGAAAACCTTGTGGCGCAGCCAGTTGGCGATATGCTGCGAGGAGATGCGCAGCGTCGCCCGATCCTCCATCAGCCCGACATCGTTGATGTCCGGCACCTTGGAACAGCCAACGCCCCGGTCGATCCAGCGCACCACATAGCCGAGGATGCCCTGCGCGTTGTTGTCGAGTTCGTGCTGGATATCTTCCGGCGACCAGTTCGGACGTACCGCGACCGGCACCGACAATATGTCGTCGAGCTTCGCCTTTGCGCGGCTCTTCAGTTGCTGCTGCACGGCATGGACGTCGACCGTGTGATAGTGTGTGGCGTGCAGCGTTGCGGCCGTCGGCGACGGCACCCAGGCCGTGTTGGCGCCAGCCTTCGGATGGGCGATCTTCTGGTCCAGCATCGCCGCCATCAGGTCCGGCATCGCCCACATGCCCTTGCCGATCTGGGCGTGGCCGGCCAAGCCGCATTCCAGCCCGACATCGACGTTCCACGCCTCGTAGGCGGCAATCCATGCAGCCTGCTTCATGTCGCCCTTGCGGATCATCGGCCCCGCCTCCATCGAGGTGTGGATCTCGTCGCCGGTGCGGTCGAGGAAGCCGGTGTTGATGAAGACGACCCGTTCCTTCGCGGCGCGGATCGCCTCCTTGAGGTTGACCGTGGTGCGGCGCTCCTCGTCCATGATGCCCATCTTGATCGTGTTGGGCTTCATGCCGAGCAGCGCTTCGACGCGGCCGAATAACTCGACCGCGAAGGCGACCTCTTCCGGACCGTGCATCTTCGGCTTGACGACATACATCGAACCGGCGCGGCTGTTGGCGCGGCGGCCGCCGGATTTGCCCCCCTGGCCGATGTCGTGCATCGCGATCAGCGCGGTGATCGCCGCATCCATGATGCCTTCCGGCACCTCGTTGCCGTCGCGGTCGAGAATGGCCGGATTGGTCATCAGGTGGCCGACATTGCGCACCAGCATCAGCGAACGGCCGGGCAGCGTGACGACGCCGCCGTCGGGTGCCGTGTAGGTGCGGTCGGGGTTCAGCTTGCGGGTAAAGGTCCTGCCGCCCTTGTCGATCTCCTCGGCCAGATCGCCCTTCATCAGCCCGAGCCAGTTGCGATAGACGAGAACCTTGTCCTCGGCATCGACGGCGGCGACCGAATCCTCGCAGTCCTGGATGGTGGTCAGCGCCGATTCCAGCACGACATCGGCGATGCCGGCCGGGTCGGTCTTGCCGATGGCGCTGGTGCGGTCGATGACGATTTCAACATGCAGGCCGTTCTTCTCGAGCAGCACAGCGTCTGGATTCTTCGCCTCGCCACGATAGCCGGCGAACTGTTTCGCATCCTGCAGTGAAGCCGAACCGTTCGCTGTCGCCAGCGTCAGCGCGCCGCCCTCGATGGCAAGCCCCGTCACGCCGCTCCAGCTTCCCTTCGCCAGCGGGGCGGACTTGTCGAGAAACGCCTTGGCCCAGGCAATCACTTTCTCGCCGCGCCTGGGGTTGTAGCCCCTGCCCTTTTCCGCGCCATCGGCTTCCGGAATCGCGTCGGTGCCGTAAAGCGCGTCGTAGAGCGATCCCCAGCGGGCATTGGCGGCGTTCAACGCATAGCGCGCGTTCATCACCGGCACGACGAGTTGCGGCCCGGCAACGACGGCGATCTCCGGATCAACATTTGTCGTCGACACCGAAAAGGCCGGGCCTTCGGGCACCAGGTAGCCGATCTCCTTGAGGAAGGCCTTGTAGACTTCCATGTCCACCGGCGCGCCATTGTCGCGGTACCACTGGTCGATCTTTTCCTGGATGCCGTCGCGTTTTATCAGAAGCGCGCGGTTCTTCGGCGCGAGGTCGTGGACGATGGCCGAAAATCCGGCCCAGAAAGCATCCGCATCCATACCCGTCCCCGGCAGGACTTCGGTGTTGACGAAGTCATGCAGCGCGCTGGCAATCTGCAGGCCATCGATCGCGATCCGGTCGTTCATCAGCTCTTCTCCACGAAATCCGCGCTGCAGCGCCCTTTTGGCCGGCTTTGACATGCCGGCCGGGCGGGGTCAATTGATCGTAAGGTGGAACGCGCGGCATTCAAACCGCTATGCGCGGCCGCCCCGCCGCCGTCGCCACCACATCGGCCTCGATGAACATGCGCTGCCCTTCCACCGTGGTGGCCCGGATATCCACCGTCACATCGATCTCGGCAGCATCGGCGCCGGCGTCCGCGGCGCGGCGCGCGGCGACCTCCCGCACCAGCGCCTCGGCGGCGGCGAGCGCCGGCTCCTCCTCGGCGAAATCGCGCAGCACGTCGCCCGACGCAACGCGAAACAATCTCTGCTTGGGCTGGCTGACACGCGCCGTGACCGACACCCGCACCTGGCCGACCACCGCGCCCAGCGCGTTGGCGACATCTGTATCCGCAGGCACGACGCAGCGGTTGCCGACCAGCGATTCGAGCCCGGCATAGTGCAGCGGCGCCGATGCCCCCAGCCCGATGACCGGCCGGTCGAGCGCCACGGACAGGCGGGCGATACCCGGCTGTCTACCCACCGCGCGCTGCACCAGCGCGTGCACCACGGCGGCGGCGCCATCCAGCCCGTCCTCGCTGAAGGCCGTTTCCAGGATCGCCTCCGCCGACCAGCGCGTCACCGCCGCCAGCACCCGCTCGCAAAGGTCCTCGGCTGATGCCGCGACCGCCTGGCCGCGGCCATTGCGCCGCCGGGCGAACAGCTCGGCCCCCAGCCGGGCCGCGGCCGCATCCCAGTTGGACTGTCTGCCCAGGACATGCGCCGCGTCCGACGGGGTGAAGCCGGAAACATGCACCAGCCCCCTGGCGACCAGGCGGTTCAGCGTGGCGAGCTGGGCGTTGGCCGTCAGCAACCTGTCAAGCGGGTCCGGGGTGGTGGAAATGCGCGCGTAAAGTTTTTCCTCGCCATTGCCGAGCCCCGCCGCGAGCCGGTCGGGCACGCCGGTGCGGACGGCGAAGCGACCATCATTGCGGCCGGGATTGGGCGCGCGCAACTGCCGCTCCAGTTCGTCGGCGACCATCGCGCCATGCAGATGCGCGGCGAGCGACAACGGCACCAGCCGGCGCGGCCCGAGCACGAGCCTCGGGTCAAGCGCGCCTTCTTCCAGCGCTACTTCCGAATCGCCGCCGAGGCCGAAGGTGCGCATTGCCACCGCCTCGACCATGGTGCGCCAGCCGCCGACGGTGGCGCCTTCCGGATCGAGGCGCGGGCGGCCGCCGTCCAGCACGGCGACGTCGGTGGTGGTGCCGCCGATATCCGACACGACGGCGTCGGCCAGCCCGGTCATGTGGCGGGCGCCGACCAGCGAGGCTGCGGGGCCGGACAGGATCGTCTCGATCGGCCGCTGGCGGGCAAAGGCGGCGGAGACCAGCGCGCCGTCGCCGCGCACCACCATCAAGGGTGCTGCGATGCCGCGCGCGGCCAAGAAACCTTCAGTCGCCGCGACCAGCCGGTCGATCATGGCGATCAGCCGCGCGTTGAGCAGCGTGGTCAGCGCCCGGCGCGGGCCGCCGAGTTGCGACGAAAGCTCGTGGCTGGCGGTGACGGGCAAGCCGGCAAGGTCGCGGATAAGGTTGCGCGCCGCTATCTCATGCGCGGGATTGCGGGTGGAAAAATAGGCGCAGACAGCGAAGCCGGACACGGTGCCGGCCAGTTCCGGCAGCGCCGCCTCCAGCGCCGAGAGGTCGAGCGCGGCCTCGTTGCCGTGCACGTCGTGGCCGCCGGGGGAGAACACCACCGGATCGCCGCCCAGCGCCCTGTCCAGCCCATCGCGGGCGAGGTCGGACGGCGAAAAGCCGATCATGACGAGCGCGGCGCGGCCGCCCTGCCCCTCGACCAGCGCGTTGGTGGCGAGCGTCGTCGACATCGACACCAGCTTGATCGCTGCCGGATCGAGGCCGGAGGCATCCAGCACCGCGTCGACCGCGCCGGCGATGCCGATGGCGAGGTCGTGCCGGGTGGTCAGCGCCTTGGCCTTGGCGAGCACGGCGCCCCGGCCGTCGCTCCACAGCACCGCGTCGGTGTAGGTGCCGCCCGTGTCGATGCCGAGGAAGACGGGGCCGGAAGGCGGACCGGCGGGCGGCGGGCCTGAAGCCGGGGCGGGCTGGGTGATGTCGGTCATGCTGGTCATGGCAGGCGGGCGGTAGTGGTCCGTGAGGTCTCGTCCGGCTTTAGCCCATTCGCAGCGCCGAGGGAAACCGGCGATTGCCGGCGTGCACTTGCGGCGACAGGCTCAGCGCTC
Source organism: Mesorhizobium sp. BE184 (assembly GCF_031457045.1). Lineage (NCBI taxonomy): Bacteria > Pseudomonadati > Pseudomonadota > Alphaproteobacteria > Hyphomicrobiales > Phyllobacteriaceae > Mesorhizobium > Mesorhizobium sp. BE184. The sequence continues at coordinate 196,209 of NZ_JAVDVU010000001.1, read as the reverse complement.
CGCCGCCTCGTCCATCTCCTGCGACAGCGGCCGGATGCGCGGATCGGGCAGTTCGGCCGGATCAGGCGCGGCCTGCCGCGCGACATCGGCCGGTGGGACAGGGCGCGGACCGGCGCAGGCGGCGAGGAGGACGGGCAGAATCAGCGCGAGGAGGCGGAGCATGGCGGGAGGGATAGCGCGAGGATGGTGGCGGGAGAATGGCGCAGCCTCACCCATAAGGCGCGTTTGTCGGCCAAGTGGAAACCGGCGCATATGTGCGTGGACGGCTGGCCAAAGACGGCGACGCCGGCCATCGATACGTCATGAAGTAAAGCCCCGCGCTTCGCCGGGGGATTCATGCGCTTCCATGTTTTTCGGAGAACCCGACGGACGATCCCGCGCCGCCGGGCGCGCGCTGTCTCCCCCCTTGCGGGGGGAAAGCATCTTCCTGCATTTGCGAGTGGGCTTGTCCCCGAGAAAGTGCTTGGAAAATGCCAGAGAGGGGCTTTTCAGCAGCCGATCAGCGCGATCCCCGGGGTGGGACCCGGTGCTTCGCACCTCCCACCCATAATTGACTAAAATCGACTCACCGGGTCGATTTTCCGCCAGGCAACCCTGTTGCCTGGCGTCGTCAATTATCCCCCATCTTCAACGCCTCGATGAACGCCGCCTGCGGGATGTCCACCTTGCCGAACTGGCGCATGCGCTTCTTGCCCTCTTTCTGCTTGTCGAGCAGCTTGCGCTTCCGCGTGACGTCGCCGCCGTAGCATTTGGCGGTCACGTCCTTGCGCAGCGCCGAGATGGTCTCGCGGGCGATTACCTTGCCGCCGATGGCGGCCTGGATCGGGATCTTGAACATGTGCTGCGGGATCAGTTCCTTCAGCTTTTCGCACATCACCCGGCCGCGCTTTTCGGCCGCCGTGCGGTGGACCAGCATGGACAGCGCATCGACCGGCTCCTCATTGACCAGGATCGACATCTTGACGAGGTCGCCCTCCTTGTAGTCGGTCAGATGGTAGTCGAAGGAGGCGTAGCCCTTGGAGATCGACTTCAGCCGGTCGTAGAAATCGAACACCACCTCGTTGAGCGGCAAATCGTACTGCAGCATGGCGCGCTTGCCGACATAGGAGAGATCCACCTGCACGCCGCGGCGCTCCTGGCAGAGCTTCAAAATGCTGCCGAGATAATCGTCGGGCGTCAAAATGGTGGCGCGGATCCACGGCTCCTCGATGGCGAGGATCTGCATCACGTCCGGCATGTCGGCCGGGTTGTGCAACTCCTTGACCGAACCGTCGCGCAGTTGCAGCCGGTAGACGACGGAGGGCGCGGTGGCGATCAGGTCGAGGTCGAACTCGCGCTCCAGCCGCTCCTGGATGATCTCCAGATGCAGCAGGCCGAGGAAGCCGCAGCGGAAGCCGAAGCCGAGCGCGGCGGAGGTTTCCATTTCATAGGAGAAGGAGGCGTCGTTCAGGCGCAGCTTGCCGACGGCGGCGCGCAGATCCTCGAAATCGGCGGCATCGACCGGGAACAGGCCGCAGAAAACGACCGGCTGCGCCGGCTTGAAGCCCGGGAGCGCTTCGGCGGTCGGGCGGCGGTCCTCGGTGATGGTGTCGCCGACGCGGGTATCGGCCACTTCCTTGATCGAGGCGGTGATGAAGCCGAATTCGCCGGGGCCGATCTCGTCGGTCTGGATCATCTTCGGGGTGAAGAAGCCGGTGCGCTCGACCGGATATCTGGCGCCGGTGCCCATCATGCGGATGGTCTGGCCCTTCTTCATGACGCCGTCGATGACGCGCACCAGAACGATGACGCCGAGATAGGCGTCGTACCAGCTGTCGACGAGCATGGCCTTCAGAGGCCTGGATGCATCGCCTTGCTTGGGCGGCGGCAACTGGTTGACGATGGCCTCCAGCACGTCGGGAATGCCGATGCCGGATTTGGCCGAGATCAGCACGGCCTGGCTGGCGTCGATGCCGATCACCTCTTCCACTTGCTCGCGGATGCGCTCCGGCTCGGCGGCGGGCAGGTCGATCTTGTTCAGCACCACGACGATCTCGTGGTTGGCGTCGATGGCCTGATAGACATTGGCGAGCGTCTGCGCCTCCACCCCCTGCGAAGCATCAACCACCAGCAACGACCCCTCGCAGGCGCGCAGCGAGCGCGACACTTCATAGGCGAAATCGACATGGCCTGGCGTGTCGATCAGGTTGAGGACGTACTCCTCGCCATTGGCGGCTCGATAATTGAGCCGCACGGTCTGCGCCTTGATGGTGATGCCGCGTTCGCGCTCGATGTCCATATTGTCGAGCACCTGCTCCTTGCCGGCCATTTCGCGCGCGTCGAGGCCGCCGGTCGACTGGATCAGCCGGTCGGCGAGCGTCGACTTGCCGTGGTCGATATGGGCGACGATGGAGAAATTGCGGATGTGGGAAATCGGTGTTGCCATGGTGCGCGGGCTTTAGCAGGGGCACCGGCTTGCGGCAAGCGGGGGGACCGGACAGCGGGAACCGCTGCGTAGCCTGCGAAAAAATGCCTAACAGCTAAAATTTTAGCGGTTCCCTTAGCGGGACCTTTGCCGGCGCTGCGTTATCAAGGACGCGATCAATGCTCATGGGGGCAAGATGCGTAAAATAATGGCAAGGTTCGCGCAGGCCGAAAGCGGCTCGCTGCTGCCCATATTCGCCATATCGCTGGTGCCGCTGATGCTGGCAGTCGGGATGTCGGTCGATTATTCCTCGGCGGTCTCGTCAAAGGCGACGATGCAGAGCGCGCTGGACGCCGCGACGCTGTCGCTGACCACGCTGCCCAAGAGCACCTCCGAAGCCGATCGCACCAAGCAGTTGCAGGACGTCTTCGCAGCCAATGGCGGCCAGGGCATGGCGGCTGTCCTGCCTCCCGTATACGATGCCGACGGCACGCTGCATCTGAGCGCGTCGGCAACCTATTCCATGCCGACGAACTTCATGAAGATCGCCACGATCAGCAACGTGGACATCAATGTGCAGACCAAGGTGGTGAAGAAGCCTTCGCTGATCGAGGCGACGTTCAACGTCGATCACGTTTCCGGCTACTGGGGCAAGACGATGTATCTCTACGGTACGGAGTTCGAGACCAGCACCGAAAAAGTGCTGATGAAGATCGTCTACACCTACAAGGAATATAAATATTCCTACAAGAGCGGCAACAAGACCTATACCGCCCAGGATCCGAAAGGCTACGGCACGACGAATATCTATACCGTGTCGGGAACGACCGACACGCTGGTGCAGAGCCAGGTGTGCACGCCGGTCGGACAAACGACCGATTTTACTCCCTCTGCGACGGCTTTCAGGAGCTTCGCGACCGCAACAAACGGAAGCTCGAACGGGGCCACTATCTATTTCAAGACGACCTGCGTGACGACGAACTCGCCCGGCAACAGCAGCGGAGCGAAGATCGACGTGAGCAAGATGAACCAGCTCTATCTGCTGATGGACGTGCCGTCCGGGCCGGTCAAGAAGCTGAAATCCAATGATACCGCGACGTCTGACCGCCTCTATATCGGCGCCGGCTACGCGACTGCGGCAGAGAAGGCGCTAAAACCTTCCACATACGCACCCGTCGAGGTTGCCAAGAACAAGACCGTCGATATCTTCAGCGCCGTGCCTTGCAGCCAGACCAGCGATCAGGCCTGGGAGGACGGCGGCAACGCGGTACCCGCCGATGTTTCCAACGCCGACTTCTTTTATTCCATCACGGGCAAGTGCGACTACAACCAGCGTATCGCCCAGACCCGCATTACGGAGTAGTCGTGCGGCGGCGCGACAGCGCGTGACAAACAGCCGGCGCGCTTCCCAACGGACGAAGCGACCGGTACCGCAGGATGGTGGAGGATTTCTCCCGCGCGCGTTCTGCTTTGACTGCCTGACAGCACCTGGCAACCCGATCACGAAGCGGTGAAGCCTGTAACAAGGGCCGCGCCACGGCGAACCAATGGACGTCAACGCGGCAAAGCCGCTTCGCCCAGAGGAGATCGCCATGAAACTTTCCGCCCGTCAGACCGTAACTTCCCTTGCATTCGTCCTGGCTTCGACCGTGCTGCTTTCAGGCGGTATCGCCAACGCCCAGGACGCCATGAAGCCCGCTGGCCAGACCGACGCCATGAAGCCAGCGGACTCGATGAAGGCCGACGACAAGATGATGGCCGACTGCAAGGAAAAGGCCGGCATGGAAAGCGACGCCATGAAGAAGGACGAGGCCATGAAGGCCTGCGACGCCATGGGCGGCGACGCCATGAAGCCCGACGCGATGAAGCCTGCCAAGTAGCGGGAGCAGCCCTGCGGCCGAAACCCGAAGGGCGGCCGCGGGGCAACCACGCACGACAAAGTGAGGCGCGTTGCGCCTCTTTCCCATTGTATAGATGAGCAGAATTTCCAGCAGGCCTGCAGCCGCACCGGAGACATGTCATGACCGCCAAACCCGATTCCGCCCGTCCGCGCCTTGCCGCCTTCGCAACGCGCGCCTTCGTCGCGCTGGCGATTTCAGCCACGGCGCTGGCCATCTCGCAAGCCCCTGCCCTGTCGGCGGAAGAGGCGGTGAAAATCCCGCCGCCGGCGCTCGACGAGAAAGCCTCGGCTGCGACTGAAAAGGCGGTGTTCGCGGGCGGCTGCTTCTGGGGCGTTCAGGGCGTGTTCCAGCATGTGAAGGGCGTCAAAAGCGCCGTATCCGGCTATGCCGGCGGCACCGAGATGGACGCCATGTACGAAACGGTCGGCACTGGCCGCACCGGCCATGCCGAGGCCGTCGAGATCACCTATGACCCGTCGAAGATCACCTACGGCAAGCTGCTGCAGGTCTACTTCTCCGTCGCGCACAACCCGACGCAGTTGAACTACCAGGGGCCGGACCAGGGAACGCAGTACCGCTCAACCGTCTTCGTGGCGAATGACGAGCAGAAGAAGATCGCCGCGAGCTATATCGGCCAGCTCGGCAAGGCCAAGGTATTCCCGGACAAGATCGTGACGACGCTGGAAAGCGGCAAGACGTTCTATCCCGCCGAGGCCTATCACCAGGATTATCTGACGCTGAACCCGACCAGCCCCTACATCGTCTATAACGACCTGCCGAAGATCGGAAACCTCAAGACGATGTTTCCGGACCTCTACAGCGACAAGCCGATGCTGGTGACGGCGGCAGCGAAAAGCTGAACTGAATCAGCATCAAAGCCAGCCGCCGGCAAAGCCGGCGCGCCGGAGGCCTGCCACGACATAAGGATTGCCGCGCATCAGGCTCCAGACCAGTTCGGTCCGGTGGTTTTCGATCATCAGGCCGATCGGCCCTTCATTGATGCCGACGCGATCGGGCGCGGTCCAGAAGCCGGGCGCGCTGTCGTCGCGGAAAGTCCGGTTGTAGCTGGCGGCGAAACCCCAGGGGCTGTCGCGGCCCATGCCAAGCGCGCGGAAATGCTCCAGCGCCGGCAGAACGATCTCCGGCGCAAAGGGCAACGAGGCGGCGGTCGCCCAGGGCGAGAGCGTGCCATCATCGGGGCCGAACGGCGCGCCCCGGGCCAGATAGCCATAGAAGCGCCTGTCAACGCCGCCGATCCGCCGCTTGGCAGGCCCCGGCCCATCGCTGGCTGTGAGGCCCCAGGCGTTCTGTCCATAGCCCTCGAAGCCGCGCGGGTTGCGGATGGCGTAGTCGCGCTGAATGTAGGCGGCCTTGCTGCTGTTTTCGAAATAGTCGCTGTCATGTTCGCGCATGAAGGCATCGCTTATGCCGCGCAGGTCGAGCCAGATATGCGACATCTGGTGGATGAACAGCGGGCCGGCATAGGCAAGTTCGCGGCCGTAGAGCTTCTTCCAGCGATAGTTTCCGAGCCAGGCAGGGTAGCTTTCGGGCGGCAGCGCGTGGGTGGGCGAGCCAAGGCCGAGCACATAGAGGATCAGCGCTTCGTCATAACCTTCCCAGCGGTAGCGCAGGAAGCCGCGCTCCGGCCGCCAGCCATGGGTGACCGTGGCGCCGCCATTCAGCGCCCAGTTCCACTCAACGCGGCGGTAAAGCGCGTCGGCCAACCGGCGTATCTCGGCTTCGGTCTCGACGTCCTCCTGGAAATAAGCCGCGGCGGCCAGAACCCCCGCCATGAGAATGGCGGTATCGACGGTCGAGAGTTCGCATTTCCAGACGCGACGGCCGGTCTGCATGTCGAGGAAGTGGTAGTAAAAGCCCTTGTAGCCGGCTGCGTCGGTCTCGGGACCCTGAGGAGCATCCCATAGGAACTTCAGCGTGACGAGGGTCCGGTCGGCTGCCTGCCGGCGCGTGATGTAGCCGCGCGCGACGCCAACCGCATAGGCGGTCAGCGCGATGCCGACGGCGGCGATGCTGGCGGGGGAGCCGGGGCGCGTACGGTCGCGGACCAGGCCGTTCACCGGATTGGCCTGCTCGATGAAATAGTCGAAGGAAAAGCGCTGCAGGCCGGCCAGCAGGTCGTCACCCGCGATCTGGGTATTCAAAACATCCATGCAGCGTCTATGCCGGTTCCGTCAGCGCGCGAAAATGATCGCCCGATCAATCATAGGTGAGATCGCCCGCCTTGCCGCCGAAAACCCGGTAGGCATAGAAGGAATAGAAGATGATGACCGGCAGCACCACGACAGTTCCGGCGAGGATGATGGCGAGGCTTTCAGGCGCCGAGGCGGCCTGCCAGATGGTCAGCCTGTCGGGCACCACGAAGGGATAGAACGACCAGGCAAGGCCGGCGAAGCCGAGCGCGAAGATACCGGCGAGCGTCAGGAAGGGCACGATGGCGTGGCGGTCGCTTTCCTTCGGCAGGTGGAAAGTCTGCCGCCACAGCCACAGGAACAGGATGCCGGACAGGATCGGCAGCGGCGACAGGTAGATCATGTCGGGCAGCACGAACCATTTAGCGAAGATGCGCGGCGAGGCGAACGGCGTGGCGAGCGAGACGGCGGCCATGCCGACGACGGTGAAGACGAGCGCCGAGCGCAGCCACTTGACCGCCTTCTTCTGCAACTCGCCTTCGGTCTTGTAGATCAGCCAGGCCGCGCCCATGGCGGCATAGGCGGCGGCGAGGCACAGCGCTACCAGCGCGCCGAAAGCCATGCCGGCAAGGCTGGCGTCGAGCCCCAGCACATAAACGCCGAGCATATAGCCTTGCGCCAGCGAGGCGATGAGCGAGCCGGCGAAGAACACGCGGTTCCAGCGGTGCTTGCGGCCGGCCGGCACCTTGGCGCGGAAATCGAACGCCACGCCGCGCAGAATGAGGCCGACAAGCAGCAGGAAAACCGGGATGTAGAGCGCGGTCAGGATGATGCCGTGCGCCACCGGGAAGGCGACCAGCAAGAGGCCGACCGCCAACACCAGCCAGGTCTCGTTGGCGTCCCAGAAGGGGCCGATGGCGGCGATCATCGTATCCTGTTCCTTGTCCTCGGCCAGCGAGAACAGGATGCCGATGCCGAGATCGAAGCCGTCCAGCACGACATAGATCAGGATCGACAGGCCCATGAGGCCGGCGAAGACGAGAGGCAGCAGTGTCGGCCAGTCGAGGGTCATGGCTTTATCCTCACCTTTCGCTCTGCGCCGGCTGGGAAAGCGCGGCGTTCATCACACCGGGCAGCGGCGAGGTATCGCCTTCCTTGGCGGCCTTCAGCGCCAGATGCACCAGCACCCCCAGGAAGGCGACGAGGAGCACGGCATAGAGTATAAGATAGATGGCGAGCGTCAGCGCCACATGGCTTCCGGCAACCGGTCCGACCGCATCGGCGGTCTTGAGCACGCCGGTAACCAGCCAGGGCTGGCGGCCGATTTCGGTGGTGTACCAACCGGCCAATGTCGCCACCCAGCCGGAGACCGTCATCGGCACCATCAGCAGCGCAAGCGGCCTGGGCAGGCTCTTTCGCCGCCACAGGAAGAAGGTCGCCGCCCAGGAGACGGCGAGCATCAAGAGGCCGATGCCGACCATGATGCGGAAGCCCCAGAAAACCGGGAACACCGGCGGATGATTGCCTTCGAACTGGTCGAGACCGGGTACGACGCCATCGGCGCTGTGGCGCAGGATGAGGCTGGCGCCATCGGGAATGGTGATCTCGAAGCGGTTTTCCTTCGCCTTCTCGTCGGGCAGCGCAAACAGCACCAGCGGGATGTTCGGGCCGGTGTGCCAGTTGGCCTCCATGGCGGCGATCTTGGCGGGCTGGTGCTCAAGCGTGTTCAGCCCATGCTGGTCGCCGGCGAATATCTGGATGGGGATCAGCACGGCGGCCAGGAACGTGCCGGTGCGCAGCGCCTTCCACATGGATTGCGAGCGGTCGCCCTGGAGGTAACGCAGCGCCGAAAGGCCGGCGATGAAAAAGGAGACGGTGAGGCCCGAGGCCAGGAGCATATGCACCAGCCGGTAAGGCATGGACGGATTGAAGACGATCGCCCACCAGTCTACCGCATGGGCGACGCCATCGCGCATCTCGAAGCCGGTGGGCGTCTGCATCCACGAGTTCAGCGCGATGATCCAGAAGGCGGAAACGGTGGTGCCGCCGGCGACGAGCACAGTGGCGAGCGTGTGGATGCGGTTCGACACGCGGCGGAAGCCGAACAGCATGATGCCGAGAAACGCCGCCTCGAGGAAGAATGCTGTCAGGATCTCGTAGGCCAGCAGCGGCCCGGCGACATTGCCGACCGTTTCCATGTAACCCGGCCAGTTGGTGCCGAACTGGAAGCTCATGGTGACGCCGGTGACGACGCCCATGGCGAAGGACAGGGCGAAGACCTTCACCCAGGTGAAATAAGCACGCATCCAGGCGCCATCGGAGGTGGCGTTGTAGCGGAGCTTGAAGAAAAGCAGCACCCAGCCAAGCGCAATGGTGATGGTTGGAAAGAGAATATGAAACGAGATGTTCGCGCCGAATTGAATACGCGAAAGAATGAGCGGGTCCATGGCGACTCCGGCTGCGTTATTACAGCCAGAGACTACGCCTCGCCTCCCTGTCCGTCAAAGCGGCGCAGCGCCACGCGAGGCGGAAGGTCGCAGGCCTTCCGCCTTCGCTCCCGGGTCCCGGCTAGTCCAGGGATCTCGTCTCGCCGCTGACGGCGTCGAACTTCATCTCAACCTTGGCGTTGTCGGTGGTGTAATAGGTGACATCGTAGCCGCCATCGTCCCAGCTGACCTCGCTGATGTAGCGAAAGTCCGGCCGCTTCTCGACCTTGGCGATGATTTCGGAGAGTTTCTTGCCGTTCGCCGGGGGAACATCGGGCGCCGGTGCGGCGGATTGCGCCAAGGCCGGGCTGGCGGCGAGAACCAGAGCAAATGCCGCGGCTGAAATCGTTTTCAACATAGTCGTCCTCATTCGGGTTTATATCGAATACCTGTACCAGAAAGGTCGCGCCGGATCGCCTCTTCCGCGTCGTCTTCGGGAAGCGCTTCGTCGCTGTCCTGGTCGGGATTGTCGTCGTCCTCCTCGGGCAGTTCGCCGTCCGACTCCGGATCGGGAACGGCATCAACGCCAGGAACAGCGCCCTCAAGGTCCTCCCAATCCTGCTCGGCAATGGAGGGAGTATCATTGGATTTCTGCAAACCGGTGTCCGCAGCCGACTTCGTGGGATTCATGGTCCGCTCCTGTGTCATGGCGCTAAAACTCGCTGGCCGCCCGGTTCGTTCCCGCCACCCGCCGTGGGAACCATTCATGCTGACGGCGCTTGGCGTTTCATGCGCTTCGGCAGGTGGGGCTGGCGACAAATGTCAGGAGCTGCCTTGAATTGCCGTTGCGCGCACCGACATTCAGCGGCAAAACGCATATCCCTTTTCAGAAAAAAGCAATTTGCCCATGTCGTCCGCGTCCGACTCGCCCGCTATCTCGATTTCCAACCTGTCGAAAACCTATGCCACAGGCTTCCAGGCGCTGAAGGGCGTCAGCCTCGACATAAAGCACGGCGAAATCTTCGCGCTGCTCGGCCCCAACGGCGCCGGCAAGACGACGCTGATTTCGATCGTATGCGGCATCGTCAACCGGTCCGGCGGCACGGTGACCGTGGACGGCCACGATATTTCCAAAGACTACCGGGCCGCGCGCAGCCTGATCGGGCTGGTGCCGCAGGAACTGACGGTCGAGGCTTTCGAGACGGTTCGGAACGCCTTGACCTACAGCCGCGGGCTGTTCGGCAGGCCGCCCAATCCGGATTTCGTCGAGAAGGTGCTGAAAGACCTGTCGCTGTGGGACAAGCGCGACGAGAAGATCATCACGCTTTCCGGCGGCATGAAGCGGCGCGTCATGATCGGCAAAGCACTGGCGCATGAGCCGCGGATCCTGTTCCTCGACGAGCCGACAGCCGGCGTGGACGTAGAGCTGCGGCAGGACATGTGGGCGATGGTGCGACGGCTGCGCGACAACGGCGTCACCATCATCCTGACGACGCATTATATCGAGGAAGCCGAGGAGATGGCCGACCGCGTCGGTGTCATCAACCATGGCGAACTGGTGCTGATCGAGGACAAGACCGAGCTGATGCGCAAGCTCGGCCGCAAGCAGCTCAAGCTGGAATTGCGCAAGCCGGTGAAGGACCTGCCGGCGAAATTCGCGCGCTACGAGCTTGAGATCGGCGACGACGGCAGCCAGCTCACCTATACCTATGACAATCAGGCGGAACGACCGGGCGTCGCCTCGCTGATCCGCGACCTCGACGAGGCCGGCATCGAATTCCGCGATCTCGACACCGAAAACTCCTCACTGGAAGAGATTTTCGTCAATCTGGTGAGGAAAACGCCATGAACCGCCATGCCGTCTGGGCGATCTACAAGGTGGAAATGGCGCGCACGCTACGCACCCTGCTGCAAAGCGTCGTGTCGCCGGTCATCTCGACCTCGCTTTATTTCGTCGTCTTCGGCGCCGCCATCGGTTCGCGCATCACAGAAATCGACGGCATCAGCTACGGCGCCTTCATCGTGCCGGGGCTGATCATGCTGTCGCTCTTGACGCAATCGATCTCCAACGCCTCGTTCGGCATCTATTTCCCGAAATTCGTCGGCACGATCTTCGAACTGTTGTCCGCCCCGGTCTCCTACCTTGAGATCGTGCTTGCCTATGTCGGCGCAGCCGCGACCAAGTCGGTCGCCATCGGGCTGATCATCCTGGCCACCGCCTCGCTCTTCGTGCCGCTGCATATCGAACATCCGTTCTGGATGATCGGCTTCCTGATCCTGACGGCCGTCACCTTCAGCCTGTTCGGCTTCATCATCGGCGTCTGGGCAGGGAATTTCGAGCAGCTTCAGCTGGTGCCGCTGTTGATCATCACGCCGCTGACCTTCCTCGGCGGCTCGTTCTATTCGATCGACATGCTGCCGGGCATCTGGCGCAGCATCAGCCTGTTCAACCCGGTGGTCTATCTGGTGAGCGGCTTCCGCTGGAGCTTCTTCGGCAAGTCCGACGTTTCGGTCGGCGTCAGCCTCGGCATGACGGTGGTGTTCCTGCTCGCCTGCATCGCGGTGATCGCCTGGATCTTCAAGACGGGATACCGGTTGAGGAGTTAGATCGCTTTCACCAACCTGAGCAGCGCCAGCATTCCGAATGCCGTACCCTTGCGGAAGGCGATGTAGACCGGCTCCTCCACACCATGGAAGCGGCGCTTGAACGCAGCCTGGCCTTGCAGGTTGAAGCGGCTGCGGTTGATCCAGTCCGAGCCGTAGGCCCGCTGGAACGCACCGCGCCAGAAGCTGCTTTCCGGATGGGCGCTGGGGCCGACACCGGACAGCGGCGACAGCCCGAGCGTGACCGCGCCGATGCCCTCATCCCGGAACCGGTCGACGGCGAATTTGGTCAGGCCGATTTCGGCATGGGGCGTGGCGCCGGCGATCTTGCGCTTGAACGAGGTGGTGTAGGCAATGACCGCGCCATCACGGTAGATCGGATCGAAATCGAGCAGCGCGACCAGCTTGCCGGCTTCATCCAGCAGCACGAACCGGCGCATTCCCGGGCCGATCTCGGCTGCGAAGGCGCGGTTGAGAAACGCCATCTCGCGCCGCGCGACGATGCGGCCGGAGCGCCAGTCTCTCGACAGACGCTCGACTTCCGCCGCCGGCACGGTCGCGCCATTGTCCTCGACCAGCGCATAGCCTTTCTTCAGCAGCCACCGCTCGGAATAGCGCACCGTCTCGTTGCGCTTGCCGGAGAAATCGTGCTCCGGCAACGGCAGCCTTGTGTCGAAACCGAGCTGGTTGACCTGATAACCGAGGCCGGACAGCACTCTTGCGGTGCGTTCGCCGATCTGCACGAACCAGGGCGAACCGGCGGCATCGACGAAACGGCGGATCAGGTCCTCCTGCGCAGCCGGAGAGGCGACCGGATCGGCGAGGGCGAAGTGCTGCCCCATCATGGTCTGGAAGGCGATGTAGCCAGCCGGGCCGCCGAAATAGGCAAGTTTCGCCTGCGTGGCGGTGGAATAGGCGAGCGAGAAATCGCCGTGCAGGCGCAGCAGGGCGAGGCGCTGTTCGAGATCCAGCGCGGCCTCAGGCACAAGCGGCGCGCGGGCGTTGAGAAAGCGGTCGATATGCGTACGCAGGGAAGCCATTTCGAACGTTTGCCTAACGCAGGTTCACGGGCGCATTCGCGGCGTTTTCGGCGTGCGTCGCGAATCGCCCGCTATGATGTTGCAACGGCAGAGTCTTGCCATATGCGCGCCGGTGCCACATAGCGCATTCGCGAAACGGTGCAAGCGCGGAAAGAAGCAATGGCAATCAGGCCCTCGAATGCCGAACCGGTGATCGTCGTGGGCGCGGGCGCGGCGGGGCTGGCAGCGGGAGACGCGCTGGCGCGCCAGGGAATCGCGGCGGTCCTTCTAGAGAAAGAAGCGCGCTCGGCCGAACCGTGGCGGCGACGTCACCCGCAACTCAACCTGAACACGCATCGTCATTTCTCCGCCCTGCCCGGCGTACCTTATCCGGACAAGACGCCGGCGTATCCCAAACGGGACACAGTGGCTGCCTATCTGGACACCTATGCCGCCAAGCGGGGACTTTCGGTCGAGTACGGCGTCGAGGTGACGCGCATCGAGCGAGACCGAGACGGCTGGATCGTGCAGACGAATGCCGGTCCGCGCCGCACGCGCCATGTGGTGGTGGCGACGGGGCGCGACCGGGCGCCATGGACGCCGGACTGGCCGGGCCGGGAAGGGTTCGCCGGCCGGATCGTCCATTCCGCAGATTTCGGTGATGTTCATGCCTACGAGGGCAAGCGCATTCTCGTCGTCGGCGGCGGAAATTCCGCGTTCGACGCGCTCAACCATCTGGCGCGGGTGAAGACGGAGAATATCTGGTTCTCGCTGCGCCACGGGCCTTCGCTGCTGCCGAAGCGGATCTCCAGCATTTCCGTCCATCGGCTGTCCGGCGTGCTGGAATGGATGCCGGTGCGGTGGGTGGACTGGATATTGGCCGCCACGCAGCGCGTGGTGTTCGGCGATCTCTCCCGTTATGGCATGCCGAAGCGCAAGGACGGCGGCGCCAGCCGTCTGGACAGCGAGCAGATCGCCATCGCGGTCGACGAAGGCGCGGTGAAGGCGCTGAAGGCCGGCCGCATCCGCATGGCGGCGCCGATCGCGAAGTTTGGCCCCGAGGGCGTGATCCTGCAGGACGGCAATGTCATTCAGCCCGATATCGTTATTGCCGCTACCGGCTACCGCAGCGGGCTCGAACCCATGGTGGGCGATCTTGGCGTGCTGGACGAGCATGGCTCGCCCAAGGTGACGCCGAAGCATCTCTCACCCCTGCCCGGCCTGTGGTTCCTCGGCATGCGGCCGGGCCTGACCGGCGATTTCCGCAGCTCGGTGGTGCAGGGGCAGCGCATCGCCAAGGCCATCGCCAAATCCGGCTGATAAAGCCGCCCTGTCAGCCCGCCTTGCTGTCCGGCACGCGGAACGCCGTCGCCTGCATCAGCATGTCCTCATCTGTCATGCCGGCATTGTGCAGCGCCAGCAGGGTGAGCGCCAGTTCGCTCGCCTCGGTGGAATCGGGAAGGATTTCACGCTGGCGACAGGCGGCGTCGAAGACACGCTGGAGGCGCTCCACCTCCAGCGGGCGAAACAGTCCACGGTCATGGATGGACTTCGGCATCGGCGTTCTCCAGCAACCGAATTAGGCCTGAAACCTTAAAATGCAAGGCTTTCGCGGGGCTGGCGGAGCGAAAGCAGGTTGAAACGGGCCGCATGGCGGCTTGACCGGCGCACGGGCATCGGGAACAACGCTGCGAGAGCGATCGGCGGAGGCACGCATGAGTTTCGGAGGATTGGCGCAACTCGGCCTGTCGACGGTGATCTTCCTGCTGGCGGCGACGGTGGCGAAGCAGTGGGGCCTCTCGCCCAGTCTCGGCAAGATCGTGCTGACGCTGGGGCTCTATTCGCTGGGCAACCTCATCATGCTGCGGCTGATCCGCGAATTCGGCATGTCGCTGTCGTTCAGCCTGTCGGCGGTTATCCAGCTCGTCGCCGTCAACGCCGTGGCGCTGGTCGTCTATGGCGAGCGGCTCGGGACCATCCAGGCCGCGGGCGTAGCGCTCGCGATCATGGCGGTGGCGCTGATCACGCTCGGCCCCTATCTGCAGGGACGCTGATACGCCATGCAGGAAAGGTTTCGCGAACTGGTGAACCGCATCGAATTCCCGGTCCTGCTGGCCGGACTGATCGTGGCGTTGGGCCTGTGGGGATTTGTCGAACTCTCCGAGGTGGCCAGGGATGCCACGCCGCACGCCTTCGACACGCAAATCCTGCTCGCCTTCCGGGAAGCGGGGCAGCCGGACAATCCCATCGGATCGCCGAAGATCGAGGGCGCGGTGCGCGACATCACCGCGCTCGGCGGCACCATCGTCTTGACGCTGATCACCGCCGCCACGGTCATCTATTTCTTTTTGACGCGCCGGCTCAGCACCGCTTTCTTCGTTTTGGTCGCGGTTGGCGGCGGACAGGTGCTGTCGAGCCTGCTCAAGCTCGGGATAGACCGCCCACGCCCGGAACTGGTTTCGCACCTCGCAACCGAAACCAGCCTGTCGTTCCCGAGCGGGCACGCCATGCTGTCGGCGGTGACCTATCTGACGCTGGGGACGCTGGCGGCGCGCTTCCTGCAAGGCCGCACGACGCGGATCTATGTGCTTTCGCTGGCGGTGCTGGTGACGCTGATGGTGGGCGTGTCGCGCATCTATCTCGGCGTCCACTGGCCCTCCGACGTGCTGGCCGGATGGTGCGCAGGCTTCGCCTGGGCGATGCTGTGCTGGCTGGCCGCCCGCTTCCTGCAGCGCGGCAACGCCATCGACGAGTGACGCCTATTCCGGCGCGGCGGCCGATCCGCCTTCCTGTTCCGCTTCGCTGCTCCACAGTATCGAGCGGTAGTCGAACCCATATTCCAGCGTCGGCTTGACGATGCGGAAATAGGGCGACAGGTCGAAATCGCGCGGCGTATAGAGGGAATAATGGCGGATGTGGAGGATTTCCTGCCGCGAATAATGCGACTGCGCGGAAGCGCGGCCCGGCGCGCGGGTGATCTCCGGCAGGATCGGATAGCGGATCTGGCCATAGGCCTGCGCGATCAGCGTCGAGCAGATGGCGCGGGTTGGATCGCCCGATCCGAAAGCCAGCATGCGGCGGCGCCAGCGCACCGGCACCGGCGGCGTCGGCAGGAAATAGCGCAACATGTCGAAAATGTTCTTCAGATCGTACCGCAGACCGATCCTGCCGACCATGAAAGCGACGACCGCGTCGCGGTCCTCCGGCGACAGGCCGCTGGCCCGGCAGATGCGGGTGTTATAGGTGCGGTAGTTCGAAAGGGGCACGGCGGTGCAGCCCTCGCCCAGCGTCACCTCGATCAGGCGCGGCCGCTCCGATCCGTCTTCCGGTTCGGGCATGGCGTCGCCGACATAGAAGGCAGCGTGCGACCAGGTCGATTGCGTCAGATACTTGATCGCCGCCGAGATCTTCTGGTTGCCCTCGATCAGCAGCACATCGCCGGGTTCCAGCGTGCGGCGCAGCGTTTCCGGGTCTGAGGGCGTGTAAGGTTCGTAGCCGGACGATTCTTCCTGCAGGCGCCCGGCAATCCAGCGCCCGAGCCGGTCGAGCAGCGTGTCGCCCGGCGCCGCCATCACATCAGCGCGCAGGCCGGATGGGCGACGGCCCGGCGCGTCATGAAAGCACGGGTTCCGGATAGCCGTTAAGCGCCAGCGAGGCATTGGAATAGGCCTGCTGGCCGGTCACTTCACGGCCAAGCCAATCGGGCAGCATGTCCTGGCTGACGGCGTCGGGCGTCTCCAGTTCCGTCATCACCAGCCCGTCCAGTTCGCCGGAAAAGACGTCGATCTCATAGAGATAGTCCTTGTGGCGAACATGGTGGCGGGTCTTGCGGATGATGGTGCCGATGGCGAATTCCATCATCTCCTGCGCTTCCTGCAGCGGAATCGGGAATTCGTACTCGTCGCGGACCGGTAGGTCGCTGCCGAACTTCAGCGTGAAGCGGGCTTCCTTGCCGTCCTTGATGCGGACGCGGATGGAGCGGTCCGCGGCGATGGCGACATAGAACTGGACGATGGAGATGCGCTTCTCCACCGCGCCCAGCCACATCTTGTTGTCGACCAGGAATTTGCGCTCGATTTCTAATGCCATGCCCGGACTAAACCTTGCGACACCGCCAATGGCAAGCCGAATTGACTTTAATCATTCGATTGATTAAATATCGGCAATGATCAAGCAAATCGGAAAAAGGCCGCCCCGCCGTGAGGCATCGGCATCACCCGCCGAGCAAACGCGCGGGGCCCTTGTTCGCGCCGCGCTGAAACTGTTCGGCCAACAGGGCTTCGAAGGCACCTCGACGCGCGAGATCGCGGCGGCGGCGAAAGCCAATATCGGCTCCATCGCCTATCATTTCGGCGGCAAGGAAGGGCTGAGGCTGGCGGCGGCGGATTTTATCGTCGACACGATCCAGGCGGTGGCGACGCAGGCGATGGGGGCGGCAGGCGCTTTCCCGGAAAAGAACCTGACGGTCGAAGCCGCCGAGGCGCAGCTGTTCGCGGCGCTCGACCGGATGCTGGCCTTCATCATCGCGCGGCCGGAAGCGGGCGAGATCGTCCAGTTCATCCTGCGGGAACTTTCGCATCCGACGGCGGCGCTAGACCGCATCTATGACGGGGTCTTCGAACCGACGCACAAGCGGCTTTGCCGTGTCTGGGAACAGGCGACGGGCGAACCCGCCGAGAGCGACGGCGCCAAGCTGACCGTTTTCACGCTGATCGGCCAGGTGGTCTATTTCCGCATCGGCCGCGAGGCGGTGATGCGGCGCATGGGCTGGCGCGAAATCGGCGATGCCGAAGCCCAAAAGGTGCTGGCCGTGACCAGCGACAATCTGAGCGCCATCCTGGTGGCTCGGAAGGGGCGGACATCATGAGCATCCTGTGTTCGATACCGCTTGCGGCGCAGCTTTTCGGCGCCTGCGCGCCCGCCGCGCCGCTGGCCGTCGGCTATGTCGAGGGCGACTACGTGCTGCTGGCCCCGATCGAGGTGGCGCAGGTGGAGACGATCGCCGTGCGGCGCGGCGACCGGGTCGAGCCCGGCAAGCCGCTGGTGACGCTGGAAAGCGCCGACGCCACCATTGCGGTCGCCCAGGCGCAAGCCGCGCTGGCGCAAGCGCAGGCACAGCTTGCCGATCTGCAGGTGGGCAAGCGGCCCGAGGAGATCGCCGTGCTGGAGGCTACCGTCCGTTCAGCCAAGGCGCAGGCCGAAGAGAAGCGCCGCATCCTGGCGCGCACGCAGGATCTGTTCAAGCGCGGCATCGCCACCCAGGCGCAACTCGACGAGGCGGCGACGGCGTTGGAGGTGGCGCAGGCGCAGATCGGCCAGAGCGATGCCAACCTCGCGGTTGCCGGCCTGCCGGCGCGGCCGGAGACCATCAAGGCAGCCGACAATCAGGTCGAGCAGGCGCAAGCGGCGCTCGACCAGGCGAAATGGCGGCTTTCCAAGCGTGTACTGACGGCCCCTGCCGCGGGTCAGGTCAACGACGTCATCCGCAATCCGGGCGATACGGCGGGACCCAGCGCGCCGGTGCTGTCGATGCTGCCGGACGGCGCGGTCAAGCTGACGCTCTACGTGCCGGAATCCGCCTTTTCCTTCATCAAGGTGGGAACCCAACTCAATGTTCGCTGCGACGGCTGCGCGCCCGACCTGACGGCGCGCGTGAGCTATGTGTCGCCCGATCCGGAGTTCACCCCGCCGGTGATCTACTCGCTCGAGAACCGCCAGAAGCTGGTCTACCTCGTGGAAGCCAAGCCGGAGAATGCCGGCACGGCGCTGCAGCCGGGGCAGATCGTCGATGTGGAACTGGCGGGTAGGCAGTAGGCAGTAGGCAGTAGGCAGTAGGCAGTAGGCAGTAGGCAGTAGGCAGTAGGAACCGTGCGGCAGGTGCAAGACATGTCAACTTTCGGAACTTCCATAATAGGCTACCGGCGTCTTTGGTCCGATTGCCGACTGTCGACTGCCGACTGCCGCCCCTCATGAACGTCATCGACGTCCGCGACCTCACCAAGCGCTTCGGCGATAAGACTGTCGTCGACCATGTCACCATGACGGTGGCGGAGGGGGAGATCGTCGGCTTCCTCGGTCCGAACGGCTCCGGCAAGACGACGACGATCCGCATCATGTGCGGGCTCCTGACGCCCGACGAGGGCGAGGGCACGGTGCTTGGCTTCGACATCCGCACCGACAGCCTGAAGATCAAGCGCGAGGTCGGCTACATGACGCAGCGCTTCTCCTTCTATGAGGACCTCACCATCGAGGAGAACCTCGAATTCGTGGCGCGGCTTTATGAGCTGAAACCGGTGGCTACCTATGTCGCCGACACGCTGGACGATCTCGGCCTTACCTCACGCAAGGACCAGCTTGCCGGCACGCTTTCCGGCGGCTGGAAGCAGCGGCTGGCGCTGGCGGCCTGCATCATGCACAAGCCGAAGCTGCTCCTGCTCGACGAGCCGACGGCCGGCGTCGATCCCAAGGCGCGACGCGAGTTCTGGGATGAAATTCACCGGCTGGCGCATGGCGGGCTCACCGTTCTGGTCTCCACCCACTACATGGACGAAGCCGAGCGCTGCCACCGCATCAGCTACATTTCCTACGGAAAGATGCTGGCGACGGGAACGGTGGAAGAGGTGGTGAAGAATGCGGGACTCACCACCTTCGTGCTGCAAGGTCCGAACCTGGACAGGGCCGCGGCGGCGCTGAAGGACAAGCCCGGCGTCGAGCAGGTGGCGCCGTTTGGCGCGACGCTGCATGTGGTCGGCTCCGATAAGACGGCGCTGCAAGCCGCGCTGAAGGACGTCGAGACGGAATTCGAGGGCGTGACGGTCAGGCCCGGCGAAACCAGCCTCGAGGACGTGTTCATCCAGTTCATGTCGGGATCGAAGGACAACATGGGATGAAACTTCTTCTGCAACCGTCGAGAGGCGCGGCGCTTACGCTCCCCCTTGGAGCGTTGCGCTCATGAACACCGTCCTCTCCCCTGCCCGGCTCGGTGCGCTGCTGATCAAGGAATTCATCCAGATGCGGCGCGACCGCGTCACCTTCGCGATGATGCTGGGCGTGCCGCTGATGCTGCTGGTGCTGTTCGGCTTCGCCATCAACAACGACCCAAAAAGCCTGCCGGCGGCGCTGCTGGCGATGAGCAACGACCAGTATACGCGCGCCATGGTCTCGGCGCTGGAGAACACCAACTATTACCGCTTCGACCACATTGTCGAAAGCGAGGCTGAAGCGGAGCTGCTGATGGCCAGCGGCGACGTCGCCTTCGTCGTCACCATCCCCGCCGATTTCGCCACGCGGGTCGAGCGCGGCGACGCGCCGCAAATCCTCATCGAGGCCGACGCAACCGACCCCTCGGTCGCCAGCGGCGCCATCTCGACGCTCGGCACCATCGCCAACCAAGCCTTGCTGCGGGCGCGGGGGATGCAGGAAACCGCCGCTGAAACCGCCCATAGCCAGCTCGAAGTGGTCGTCCACCGGCGCTACAACCCCGAGGGGGTCTCGCAATACAACATCGTGCCGGGCCTGCTGGGCGTCATCCTGCAGATGACGATGGTGATGATGACGGCGGTGGCGCTGACGCGCGAGACCGAGCGCGGCACGATGGAGAATCTGCTGGCGATGCCCGCCAGCCCGGTAGAGATCATGCTCGGCAAGGTGCTGCCCTATGCCGCCGTCGGCGCGGTGCAGGTCGTGGTGGTGCTGTTCGCAGCCAAATTCCTGTTCCATGTGCCCTTTGTCGGCAGCTTGCCGCTGCTGCTCTCCGGCATTCTCGTTTTCGTGCTGGGGCTGGTGCTGCTGGGCTACACGATCTCGACCGTATCGCGTACGCAGATGCAGGCAATGCAGCTTACCTTCTTCTTCTTCCTGCCTTCGATCCTTCTGTCCGGCTTCATGTTCCCCTATCGCGGCATGCCGCAATGGGCGCAGTGGATCGGCGAGGTGCTGCCGCTGACGCATTTCCTGCGGGTCATCCGCGCGGTGATGCTGAAGGGCGCCGAACTGCCCGCCGTAGCATCCGAGATCGGCTGGCTGACGGTGTTCGTCGTGGCATTCGCGCTGGCGGCGCTGGTGCGCTTCCGGCGAACGCTGGACTGACCGAAAACCGCACCGCTTGGCCGTCTACAGCCAGCCAGCATGAAGCGTCGTTACATTATGTGAGGGAACGGGCTGCCCTCCCGGGCGGTTTTCGGACCCGAGGCACGACGCCTCGCATGTCGAACGGCAGGTGTCTTCGGCTGCCCTCTTGGCAGCTTTTCATGCTGGCGTTCGTCATACGACGCCAAGGGCCGTGAAGGGGCATAACAGGAGGTTACCATGAAAACGAACATCACCGCTGCGATTGCCGGGCTTGCTCTTCTGTCCGGCGCCGGTCTGGCTGCGGCACAGGACGTTGTCGTCCAGCCGCAGGAACAGATCATCATCCAGCCGCAGCAGGAAACCGTTATCCGCGAGTATGTGAAGAAGAAGCCGCTGGCGTCGATCGCCATCCCCGGCGTGGAACTGAATATCGGTTCGACAGTGCCTGAAACGGTCGAACTTCACGCCATCGAGGCACCGGACATGCAATATGAATATGTGGTTGTCGACAACCGCACCGTGATCGTCGATCCCGGCACGCGCCGCATCATCCGGGTTCTGGATTGAGCCTAGACAGAGCATCTGAAGGAGCCCGTGCGGTGCGCCGCGCGGGCTCCGGCTGTTTCGACCCCAGTGCATCACCAACTATTTCGCGCATAAGGCGAAAACTGATTTGAAACAATTCGCCGCTCACTGGCGTTGTGAGCGGGAAAGAGGAGACATCACCAATGCGCAACATGTGTAAGATTCTGGCTTTAGCGACCGCTTTGGCGGGCATTTCATTTTCCGGCGCGTCCGCACAGGGCGTCGACATCCAGATCGGTCCCGGCGGCGTGACGGTGGACCGGGACTGCAACCCGCGCTACGAGCGCTGCCGCGGCGAACGCGACTGGCGCCGTGATCGTCGCCACGACGACGACGATTTCAGGCGCAGCGAATGCACGACGGACCGCGCGCTGATGAAGGCGTCCCGCATGGGCATCCGGCGCGCCCGCGTCGTCGATGTCGGCCGCCGCAGCATCGAGGTTCGCGGCATACGCCGGGGCGACCGCGTCGAGGTGAGCTTCTCGCGCCGCGACCGCAGCTGCCCGATCATCGGCTGATCGAGCTTTTCCGAAATGAAAAAGCCTCCGGATCGCTCCGGAGGCTTTTTTTTGCGTGTGCTATCCGAGAAGCGTAGGCCGCTTGGCTCCGCCTGCCTTGCGCCAGGCATTGAAGCGGTGCGTGGCGGCGGCAAACGATATCTTCATCTGCTGCGCGACCGTATAGCGCGACTTGCCTTCATCGAAGAGTCGATAGCAGCATTCGACTCCCTCCTGCGACAGCTTTCCATCCCTGGTCTTGTTGTGCGGATTGGCCGGATCGAATTTCTCGGCCTGCTGTTCCACCATGCCCTTGAGGCGCTGCAAGTCGGCCTCGATGGAGGCGATCAACTCCAGAACGGGCTTCGGATCGAAGGATTTCGGCGATGCGCCGTCCGCGGAGTGGCTATGTGAATTGTCGGCGTGCTTCGGATGCTGCTTTTCGGACATGCGGGTTCCCTTGTTCAGGCCTCCATCATATAGGCGAACGTTCGCTGATAAAAAGACGGCGGAAGGCAAAGCCGGAACAAAATTTTCGTACTGTCGTTCGGCAGGCAATTGACCCCGTACGCCGGGACAGGTAGTTTAGAATCATTCTAAACTAGAGAACGCCAATCATGCTTTCCCGTGTTTTCGGCTTCGGCCGCCGCGCCTTCGATTCGCTCTCGGAACAGGAAGTTCTGGCGCTTGCCATTTCCTCCGAGGAAGACGACGCCCGCATCTATCGTTCCTACGCCGACGGCTTGCGCGAGACGTTTCCGCAGTCGGCGAAAGTATTCGACGGCATGGCCAAAGAGGAGGACGGCCACCGCGACGCGCTGATCGACATGCACCGCAAGCGTTTCGGCGAACGCATTCCGCTGATCCGCCGCGAGCATGTGCGCGGCTATTATCAGCGCAAGCCCGACTGGCTGGTGCGGCCGCTCGGCATCGACAAGGTGCGCGGGCAGGCCGAGGAGATGGAGCAGCAGGCCTACCGCTTCTATGTCGAAGCAGCCAAACGCACCGCCGACGCGCAGACGCGCAAGCTGCTCGATATGCTGGCGGCCGCGGAACAAAGCCATGAATCGCTGGCCCAACGGCTCGAGATGACGCACGTGCCCGGCAAGGTGAAGGGTGAAGAGCAAGCGGCCGAACGGCGGCAGTTCATCCTCACCTATGTGCAGCCGGGCCTCGCCGGCCTGATGGACGGCTCGGTGTCGACGCTGGCGCCGATCTTCGCCGCCGCCTTCGCCACGCAGAACACATGGCAGACCTTCCTTGTCGGCCTGTCGGCCTCCATCGGTGCCGGCATCTCGATGGGATTCACGGAAGTCGCCTCGGATGACGGCAAGCTGTCTGGTCGCGGCTCGCCGATCAAGCGCGGCATCACCGTCGGCCTGATGACGGCGCTGGGCGGGCTGGGGCACACCCTGCCCTATCTGATCCCGCATTTCTGGACAGCGACGGGCGTGGCGGCTGTCGTCGTGTTCATCGAATTGTGGGCGATCGCCTTCATCCAGAACCGCTACATGGAAACGCCGTTCCTGCGCGCGGCCTTCCAGGTGGTGCTGGGCGGCGCGCTGGTGTTCGCGGCAGGTGTGCTGATCGGCAGCGCGTGAGCACTCACAGCCGCCAGAACGACCTGGCGCATTCGCGGCGAACCTCCTCCTGCGTCAGGCCAAGGTCCTGCAGCCTGTGGTCGTCCAGTTCGGCCAGGTCGAGCCGCTGCAAATGACGGTCGTAGGCACGCATCAGCCGGACGAAGAAACCACGCAGGCTGAAACGGGGGAAACGCCGGAGCGCGGCCGGTTCCGGCCGGGCCCGTTGAAATTGGGTCATGACTGCCCTCCTTGATTGCGCCGGAGAATAGTGGTTCTCTGCCGACAATGCTTCGATGGAGGTCGAACAATGAAAGACGGACCCGATCTCGCCCGCATCGCCAATCTAGTCGGCGACCCGGCGCGCGCCAACATGCTGACGGCCCTGATGACGGGAACAGCCCTGACGGCCAGCGAGTTGGCGCTGGAGGCCGGCATCGGCCTGCCGACGGCGAGTTCGCACCTGACCAAGCTGTTGGAGGGCGGACTGCTGTCCGTGGCGAGCGAAGGCCGGCACCGCTACTACCGTCTGGCTGGCCCGCAGGTGGCGGGGATGTTGGAAGCGATCATGGGCGTTGCCGCGACGCTCGGGCCACAGCGGGTGCGCCCCGGTCCGCGCGAAGCGACGATGCGCGAAGCCCGCGTCTGCTACGACCACCTGGCCGGTGAACACGCGGTAAAGATGCTGGACAGCTTTTTGGCCCGCAAGCTGCTGGTGCGCGATGGCAAGGAGATCAGGCTTGGCAAGGACGGCGCCTCGCACTTCGCGGCCATCGGCATCGATGTCGAGGTGCCTGGAAAATCACGCCGGCCGGTGTGCCGAGATTGCCTCGACTGGAGCGTGCGCCGCTCGCATCTGGCCGGCACGCTGGGCGCGGCCATTCTGGACAAGATCCTGGCGGAGAAATGGGCGCGGCGCGAGAAGGATAGCCGCGTGGTGACATTCTCACCCAAGGGAAAGCAGGAATTCGCGCGGGTGTTTCTGGGTTAAAGCACCCTTCCCCACCGAAACCTACCCCAGCTTCAGCGCCTTGCCGCGGTTGAAAAAATCCTTCCACGGATCGTCGCCCTCGATGCGGGCAAGAGTCGTCTTGTCGCCGATCAGGAAGGCATTGGGCGGCAGGCCGTCCTCGATGTCCTTCCAGGTCACCGGCATGGACACGGTGGCGCCTTTCTTGGCGCGCGAGGAATAGGGTGCGACCGTGGTCGAGCCGCGGCCATTGCGCAGGTAGTCGATGAATATGCGGCCGGTACGCGCCTTCTTGGACAGGGTGGCGGTGTAGCGGTCAGGCGCTTCCTGCTCCATGGCACGGGCGAAATCATGCGCGAAACCTTTCACCGCATCCCATTTCGCCGCCGGCTTCAACGGCACCATGACATGATAGCCCTTGCCGCCGGAGGTCTTGACGAAGGTCGGCAGCGACAGTTCCTCCAGCTTGGCGCGAATTTCCAGTGCAGCCGCCAGCACCTTATCCACCCCAACGCCCTCATCGGGATCGAGATCGAACACGATCTGGTCGGGCATGGCGATCTCGTCAACCTTGCAGCCCCAGATGTGGATTTCCACCACGCCCATCTGCACCAGCGCAGCTATGCCGTCGAAATCCTTGACGTAGAGGATTTCCTCGCCGTCCTCGGGGTCTTTGGAGCGGAGGATCGCCTCGTTCATGCCGGGCGACGCATGCTTCTGGAAAAATTGCTGGCCGCCGACGCCGTCCGGTGCGCGCACCAAGGCCAGCGGCCTGTCGATGACGAACTGCCTCATGCGCGGCCAGACCAGCGCGTAGTGTTCCAGCAGGGCCTGCTTCGATATCTTTTCATCAGGCCAGAGCAGTTTTTCGGGATGCGACAGCTTCACCGAGGTCTCGATCGCCGAAGCGCTTTTTGCCTTCGCGGGCGGCTTGGCGGTTGCTTTCGCGGCCTTGTTTTCGCTGCTGCTGGTCGCGGCTTTCGGCTTTTCCTGCACGACTTCCTCCGCCGGCTTGTCCTCGCGCAATCCCTGGAAGGATGCGTGGCGGAGTATACGGTCGCTGGTCCAGCTGCGAAACTCCACTTCGCCGACAAGCTCCGGCTTGACCCACACCAGTCCTTTTGCGCCCGGCACCTTGGTGTCGAAAGGCGATTTGGCCGTCTTGATGGCGTCCAGCTTTTTCTTGAGATCGTCCGCGACCCGCGCGGTAAAGCCAGTGCCGACACGGCCGGCATATTTCAGCTTGCCGCCCTCGTGATAACCGACCAGCAATGAACGCAAGCCGCGTCCGGTCTTTTCCGAGGGCAGATAGCCGCCGATGACGAATTCCTGCCGCTGGGTGCATTTCGACTTGATCCAGGCAAGCCCGCGCCCGGATCGGTAAGGCGCGTCGGCGCGCTTGGAAACCACGCCTTCCAGACCCATGCGGCAGGCGTGCTTGAGCATGATCCTGCCCGGCTCGGTGAAATGGTCGCTGTAGCGCAGCGCCGAATCGTCAGGCTGGCCGGCGAGCAGTTCCTCCAGCATCGCCTTGCGCTCGGCCAGCGGCTCCTTGCGCAGATCCTCGCCGTTCAGGCGCAGCAGGTCGAAGGCGTAGTAGACCATGCAGTCGGTGGTGTTCGCGGAAAGGGCGGCCTGCAGAAGCGAAAAGGACGACACGCCGTTGTCGGCCAGCACGACGATCTCACCGTCGACGATGGCGTCGCCGCATTTCAAGCCGCCGAGCGCCGCCGTGATCGGGCCTTCGAAGCGCCCGGTCCAGTCGAGCCCGGTGCGGGTCAAGAGCCGCACATCCGTGCCGGCAAGCTGGGCCTGCATGCGGTAGCCGTCGAACTTGACTTCGTGCAGCCATTCCTTGCCGCCCGGCGCTTCACGCTGCAGCGTCGCCAGCGCCGGTTCGATGAAATCCAGCTTCGCGGCGGCCTTTTGCTTTGCCTTGCCTGTCGCCGGCTTGTTGGAATGCCACACTTTTGGCTTTTCGCCTTTCGCGGCCTTGCCCGCCGCGACATCCTCGATGGTGAGGCCCGTCTTCACCGACTGCGGGGCATCGGCGAGAATGTCCTCGCCGGGACGCGCCGCCGCGTCGTCGGACTTGATGAGCAGCCAGTTGTCCTTCTTCTCGCCGGGGCGCGGCTTCAGGCGCACCAGATGCCATTTGCCGGCCAGCTTGTGGCCGTGCAGCTCGAAATCGATATGACCCTTCTTCATCCCCTTGGCGGGATCGTGATCGGGCGTCCACGTGCCCTCGTCCCAGACGATGACCGTGCCGCCGCCATACTCGCCCTTGGGAATGGTGCCCTCGAAGGGCGCGTAGTCGATCGGGTGGTCCTCGACATGGACGGCCAGCCGCTTTTCCGATGGATCGAGGCTGGGGCCGCGCGTCACCGCCCAGCTCCACAGCACGCCGCCATGCTCGAGCCTCAGATCGTAGTGCAGACGCGTGGCGTCGTGCTTGTGGATGACGAAGATGCCGCCGCCATCCTTGCGGGCCCTGGCCGGCGGAACCTCGCCGGCCGGCTCCCTGGTCTTCGAGAAATCGCGCTTGGCGCGATATTGTTCAAGCGCGGGCCCAGCCATCGCCCGGAACCTATGCCGACTTGCGCTTGGGCGCCGCCTTCGTCTTCGGTTCCGGCGCCTTCTTCTTCGACGCCTTGGCTGCCTTTGCCGGCGCGCCGTCCTGGTCGTTGTCGGCGGCGAGGCTCTTCTTCAGTGCGTCGAACAGATTGACGACGTTGGAAGGCCTGGAGGCAGCCTTGGCCTTGGGCGCCTTCTTGCCGGCTTTCTTGGCGCGGATCAGCTCAAGCAGCGCTTCCTCATACTTGTCGTCGAATTTCGAGGGATCGAACTTGGCGCTTTTCTTGTCGATGATGTGCTGGGCGAGGTCGATCATTTCCTTGTCCGTCTTCACCGCCTTGATGTCGTCGAAGACGGTGTCCGGCTGGCGCACGGTATTGTCATAGCGCAGGGTGGTCAGCACCATGCCCTTGCCCAGCGGCTCGATGACCACGGGGCGCTCGCGGCGATAGAGCACGATGCGGGCGAGGCCTGCCTTCTTCTTCGCCGCCATGGCGTCGCGGATGACGGCAAAGGCGTCCTCCGAAACCTTGTCGGCCGGAGCCAGATAGTAGGGCGTGTCGAGATAGATCTGCTGGATCGAGGCTTTGTCGACGAAGCCGTCGAGGCTCATCATGTCGGAGGATTCGACCCGCACCGCGTCGATCTCGTCCTCCTCGATGTGGACGTAGTCGCCGCTGTCGACTTCATAGCCCTTGATCTCGTCCTCGTCCTCAATGGGCTTGCCGTTCTCCGCATCGACATAGATACGCTTCACCGTGTTGCCGGTCTTCCGGTTGAGGATGCGGAACGAAACCTTCTCGGCGTGGGTGACCACGTTGGTCAACTCCACGGCGCAGGTGACGAGAGAAAGCTTGAGATAGCCCTTCCAGGCGGGGCGCGGTGCCATGAAAAACTCCTACGCATGAACCAGAAACCGAAACGGGCGCAGCCCGTTCCGGTTCCCGACGGTAAGCTTGCCTGCTCCCGCAGGCAATGCGGTTACTCGGCGGCCTGCAGGTTGATCTTCGATTCCGCCATCTCGCTCAGCTTGCGGTCGGTGGCCACCTCCTCCTTCAGGTTGTTGGCCAGCACATTGGCGCAGTCGGAACGGCCCATCTGCTTGGCCCAGGCGATCAGCGTGCCATAGCGCGTCATCTCGTAGTGCTCGACGGCCTGCGCCGAGGCGATCAGCGCAGCATCGAGAACCTGCTTGTCGTCGATATCGCCGCTGACTTCGTCGGCCTCTTCCAGAATGCCGTCGATGGCCGGGCAGTTCACCTGCTTGGCCTTGACGCCATGCAGTTCGAAGACTTCCTCGACCCGGGCGATATGGCCCTTTGTCTGTTTCAGATGCATCTCGAAACCTGCCTTGAGCTCAGGCGCGGTCGCCTTGTCGATCATCTTCGGCAGCGCCTTCTCGATCTGCTTTTCGGCATAGTAGATGTCCTGCAGCGTGTGCACGAACAGGTCGTCCAGTGTTTTGATGTCCTTCGAAAAGAAACCCATGATTCAATCTCCTGATTTCATTGTGCCGCCCTCGCCGGTCCTAAGCGCAACGTGTCGCTCGCAGCGTTGTTCCGGCGCACAGGGACTGCGTGGCAAATGTGATCGAAGGGCGCGGTGCAAGTCCGAGCCTTGGCGGGGCGCCATGTGACGCAAAAAGCACAGTGGCGAGAATGCCGGCAACCGGCACGGAAAGACCGCCAGTTAGCCGCAATCCCGCCACGAAGTGACTGATTTTCGCGGAAAAATTAACATCGCGTTCACTGAGGATTCACCTCTTTGAACTACGATTTCCCCAATTCGGAAGGGACTCCGAAAAAAGGGACAGGGACTGGTGCTGAAATGACTATCTGGAACCAAATCGCCGGCTATGCCGCCGCCATCCGCGAATTCGTCGCGCCGACCTATCGGCCGGAGCGCCACTACATGCGCGGACCTGGCCCGGCCTGCGCCCGCCGTGGCAACGTGCTGGGCGTGAGCGCTCACTGATCATGTTCGCCGTCACAAGCCGTCACGACAGCCGGATCGCCCGGCCGGGCACCGATCACCGTGCAACCACCTATCGCGCAGAGCGACCAGCCGCCGCCCGTCGCCCCTGAGGCGGCGAGGACGAGGCGTTTTTGCGGCCCCACCTTGGGCGCATAGGACCACCAGCCATCCTCCAGCACAGAGCCTTCGGGCGGGTCCATGCCCGCGCCGGAGCCCTTGACCCGCGCGGCGACGATCTGCAGCCCCGCCGGCGTCAGCTTCCAGTCCTCCTCCCAGCGCGTCTTCTCGACTGAATGCGTCCATGACAGCGTAAAGGCAGTGGCGGTGATCATTGCCGTCTTGCCGGCGGAGAGGATACAGAGCGCGGGCAAGATCACTCAAACGGCCGTAGCCGGCGTGGCCTTGCGCGCGCGCCACCAGTGCCAGGCTATCCAGGCGAAGGCCAGCACCCAGCCGGCCTCGTCGGTGAGCGGCAACGCCATGACCAGAAGCACGCCGGCGGCGAATGCCAGCAGCCTCTCCCATATGGCCATGCGGGCGACCAGGAAGCCGACCGCCGCCGCGCCCCACAGAACGATGCCCATGCAGGCTTTCAGCACGATGTAGGTTACCTCGACCGGGTAGCCGAACTGCGCCGCGATCGGGCCGGGATCCTGCAGCATCAGCGCCGGGGTGTAGACGGCCATGAACGGCACGACGAAACCGGCGATGGCCAGCTTCGAGGCCTGTATGCCGATTTTCAACCCGGATTCCTTGGCCATGGGCGCGGCGGCGAACGCCGCCAGCGCAACGGGTGGCGTCAGGTCGGCCATGATGCCGAAATAGAAGACGAACATGTGGCTGACGATCAGCGGCACGTCGAGCGCAAGCAGCGCCGGCCCAGCCAGCGACGAGGTGATGATGTAGTTGGGGATGGTCGGGATGCCCATTCCCAGCACCAGGCAGGTGATCATCGTCAGCACCAGCGACAGGAACAGATTGTTCTCGCCGACGGAAATGATCCAGCCGATGAAGGTGGAAGCGATGCCGGTAAGCGTCAGCGTGCCGATGACGATGCCGACGATGGCGCAGGCGATGCCGACCGGCAGCGCGTTCTTCGCCCCTTCGGCCAGCGAGTCGACGCAGATCTGCAAGGTTTCGCGCCCGCCCTTGAAGGTGACGCAGGCGATGACCAGCGCGGCTATGACCAGCGACAGGACGTTGACGCCGTATTCGACGAAGGATGCGGCCGCCAGCCCGAGCGCCAGCCAGAAGACGACGCGGAAGGCGAAGGGGCCGATCAAGGCCGCGAGCGGCGTGCCGAGGATAAGCACGATGGTCAGCGCCAGGCCCATCGTCCCGGCGAAGATCGGCGTATAACCGGCGAACAGCAGATAGACGAGCGCCGCAAGCGGCAGCACCAGCGGCCAATGCTCGCGCACAGCCTTCCACGGGTTCGGCAGGCTCGCCTTGTCCATTCCGCGCAGGTTCGCTTTGCCGGCCTCGAGATAGACCTGCCAGAAGCAGGCGCCGAAATAGAGCAATGCAGGGATGATCGCCGCCTTGACGATGGCGGCGTAAGGCACGTTGAGTGTTTCGGCCATGATGAAGGCGACGGCGCCCATCACCGGCGGCATGATCTGGCCGCCCATCGACGATGTCGCCTCGACCGCACCGGCGAAAGCGGAGCGGAAGCCGAAGCGCTTCATCAGCGGAATGGTGAACTGACCGCTGGCCACCACATTGGCGACGCCGGAGCCGGAGATCGTGCCCATCAGCGCCGAGGAGAGCACGCAGACCTGCGCCGGACCGCCGCGCCAGGAGCCGACCAGCCCCAGCGCGAAATCGTTGAACAGCGCGATCATGCCGGCCTTTTCGAGAAAGGCGGCGAAGACGACGAAGATGAAGATGTAAGCGGCGGAGACATAGATCGGGGTGCCGAATATGCCTTCCGTGCCATAGGCGAAGGTGTCGATGATCTGGGCGACATCATAGCCGCGATGCACGAAGGGCGCCGGCAGGTAGTTGCCGAAGAAACAATAGAGCAGGAAGAGCAGCGCGATGACGGCGAGCGGCAGGCCCATGATGCGGCGGGCCGCTTCGAAAACCAGCACAATCAACACAGCGCCGACGACAAGGTCCGGCATCGTCAGGAAGCCGGAGCGCCGGATCAGGTCGACATAGAAGACCCAGTTGTAGACGCCGGTGGCGAAGCCGAGGATGCCGAGAGTCCAGAACCATGTCTTGGCGACGCTGCTGGTGGCGCGGAGATTGGCGATCAGACCGAAGCCGAGCAGAAGCAGGAAGCCGACATGCATGGCGCGCACCACCTGGCTTGGGATGCTGCCATAGGCGGCCACGTAAATCTGGAAGACGGAGAACGCGATGGCGATCAAAAACGCCACCTTGCCGGCTATGCCTTCACCGAAGCCGGGCGGCAGACCCTCGACCTGCTCCTCGCCGGCCGGAATGTGGATGATGTCAGGTTTTTCCTGACCCTGCGCTGCCTGGCTCATCGTCGTGTCCTCCCGGAAAAATCGTTGCAAGGCACCATCCCGGCCGATGGCCGGAACAGCGCCTTGCGCAATCAGGCAAGCCTTGAGGCTTACTTGATCAGGCCTTTTTCCTTGTAGTACTTCTCCGCGCCGGGGTGCAGCGGGATCGGCATTCCATCCAGGGCCTTGGCCGGATCGATCGCCTTGGCGGCGGCATGGGATGCAGTCAGCTTGTCGAGGTTATCGAACAGCAGTTTGGTCATCTGATAGGCGGTTTCGTCCGGAACGTCCGACTGGCTGACGAGGAAATTGCCGACGGCGGCCGTCTGCACGTCCTCTTCCTGGCCGTCATAGGTGCCCTTCGGGATGACAACAGAAATGTAGGGCGAGCCGATCTTGGCGACGTCCTCGGCGGGAACGGCGACGACGTTGATGGGCAGCGAGGTGGCCAGATCGCGGATCGAGGCGACGCCAAGGCCGGCCGACTGCAGGGTGGCGTCGAGCTGACGGTTCTTGATGAGTTCGACCGATTCCGCGAAAGGCAGGTATTCGACGCGGCCGAGATCCTCGTATTTCAGACCGGCGGCGGCGAAGATGGCCCGCGCGTTGAGTTCGGTGCCGGAGGCCGGCGCGCCGACGGATAGGCTCTTGCCCTTCAGGTCGGCCAGCGTCTTGATGCCGGACTCCTTGCTGGCCACGATCTGGATGTAGTTCGGGTAGATGGCGGCGATGCCGCGCAGCTTCTCAAGCTTGCCGGGGAAGCCGGCTTCCTTGTTGCCTTCCGCCGCGAACTTGACGGAATCGCCCAGTGCGAAAGCGATCTCGCCCTTGCCCTGCTCGAGAAGGTTGAGGTTTTCGACGGATGCCTTGGTCGCCTGCACCTGGGTGCGCGCGCCCTTGATGCCCTGGCTATAAATCTCCGACAGGGCGACGCCGAGCGGATAATAGACGCCGGATGTGCCGCCAGTCAGAACGTTTATGAATTCCTGTGCCTTGAGCGAACCGGCGCCGAGCGCGAGCGACAGCGCCGCCGTGCCAGCGACAATGAATTTCCTGCCGAAATGCAGCATCTACTGTTTCCTCCCTTTTTGTATACGCGCCCTCCCGGCACGATCCGGCGTGAGTTTAGACACCGGACGCGAAATGCCAACCCAAATTGCGCGCGTTAGACGAACTATCGAACCGCACGGCTCTACTTGCCGGGCGGGAACAAAAAGCAGAAATCTTTTTAAGCCGTGTCGAAACGGAGCAGGTTGGCGCGACATTGGTTCGGTACGCAATGAAGCGGCCTTCAAAATCGTGAGGATACCACCATGCAGTACATGCTTCTCATCAATGTCGACGAAGCCGCGATGGCCGCCATGGCGCCAACCGCCACACCCGACAAGGCCTACGACATGGCCCAGCCCTTCATGGCCTACAACGAGGCGCTGAAGAAGGCCGGCGCCTGGGTCGCCGGCGATCGGCTGGCGCCATCGTCCTCCACCACGCGGGTCCGCCTCCGCGACGACAAGACCGAAGTGCTCGACGGCCCCTTCGCCGATACCAAGGAACAGCTCGGCGGCTACTACATCATCGAAGCCGCTGACCTTGACGCGGCGATCCAGTGGGCGGCGCGCTGCCCCGCCGCGCAGCGCGGACCGATCGAGGTGCGGCCGATCTGGAAGGCGCAATAGGCATGACGCGGTGACCTCCGAGGTCGATATCGCCCGGGCGGCGGCGGAGAATGCTGCCCGGCACAGTTACGGCAAGCTGGTGGCCTTCCTCGCCGCCCGGTCACGCGACGTCGCCGGCGCCGAGGACGCGCTGGCGGAAGCCTTCGCCGCGGCGATCGAGCACTGGCCGCGCGACGGCGTGCCGGACAGGCCGGAAGCGTGGCTGTTGGCAGTCGCCCGGCGGCGCGGCATCGACGCGGCCAGACGGCGCAAGACCGGCATCGAGGCGCAATCGCACCTGATGCTGCTGGCGGAGGAGATGGACGCGGCGAAGGATGCCGGCGACATTCCCGACGAACGGCTGCGGCTGATGTTCGCCTGTGCCCACCCGGCCATCGACCCCGGCATCCGCGCGCCGCTGATCCTGCAGACGATTTTGGGTTTCGACGCGGCGACGATCGCTTCCGCCTTCCTGGTCTCGCCGGCGACGATGGGGCAGCGGCTGGTGCGCGCGAAAAGCCGGATCCGCGACGCCGGAATTCCCTTTCGCATCCCGGAACGGACAGAGCTCGGCGAGCGGCTCGGCGCCGTGCTGGAGGCGATCTACGCGACTTTCGCCGAGGGCTGGTCCGATCCGGCCGGCACCGATCCGCGCCGGCGCAACCTGGCCGCCGAAGGCATATGGCTCGGGCGGCTTGTCGCCGGGCTGATGCCGGGAGAGCCAGAAGCGCTCGGCATGCTGGCGCTGATGCTGTTCGCAGACGCCCGCCGTGGCGCGCGCCGCGACGGCGAAGGAGACTACGTGCCGCTGAGCGAGCAGGACACGAGGCTCTGGAACGCGGCGCTGATCGACGAGGCCGAGGCGCTGCTGCGGCGCGCCAGCGGCATGGAGGGCGTCGGCCGCTATCAGCTGGAGGCCGCCGTGCAATCCGTTCACACGGCGCGGCGGTTGACCGGCATGACGGACTGGCCGGCGATCCGCGATCTCTATGCGGCGCTGGCGGCATTGACCGGATCGCCAGTGGCGGCGATCAACCAAGCGGTGGCGATGGCGGAGGCCGATGGACCGCGAGCCGGGTTGCAAGCGCTGGAAGCTCTGGCGGAAGATGGACGTCTCGCCGGCTACCAGCCTTATTGGGCGGCGCTGGCAGGCCTGCAGGCGCGGCTCGGCCAGGCGCGTGAGGCGGCGCTGGCCTACGACCAGGCCATCGGCCTCGAGCGCGATCCGGCTGTGCGGCAGTTCCTGCAAAAGCGAAAGGCGGCGCTGGGCGCCGCCTGACAGTCTAAACCGACTTCGGACCCTGCGTGGGCGATCAGGCGCCCAGCCCGTCGAACAGAATAGTCGACAGATAGCGCTCAGCGAAGGACGGGATGACGACGACGAGATTCTTGCCAGCGTTCTCCGGCCGCGAACCGACAACGATCGCCGCCTGCAATGCGGCGCCGGACGAGATACCGACCGGGACGCCTTCCAAGCGCGCCACCAGCCGTGCGTTGGCCACCGAATCTTCGTTCGAAACCCGGACGACCTCATCGTAAATCGAGGTATCGAGGATTTTCGGCGCGAAGCCGGCGCCGAGGCCCTGGATCTTGTGCGGCCCCGGCTGGCCACCCGACAGCACGGCCGATGCTTCAGGTTCGACCGCCACGATCTGCACCGAAGGCTTGCGTTTTTTGAGAACCTGGCCGACGCCGGTGATGGTGCCGCCGGTGCCAATGCCGGCGACGAAGATGTCGATGCCGCCCTGCGTGTCGTTCCAGATTTCCTCCGCCGTGGTCGTGCGGTGGATTTCCGGGTTGGCCGGGTTCTCGAACTGCTGCGGGATGATTGCGTCCGGCAGGGTCTGGGCGAGTTCCTCGGCCTTTGCGATGGCGCCCTTCATGCCTTTCGGCCCTTCGGTGAGGACCAGTTCGGCGCCGAGCAGGACCAGCATCTTGCGGCGCTCGACCGACATGGTCTCGGGCATGGTGAGGATCAACTTGTAGCCCTTGGCGGCTGCGGCGAAGGCGAGCGCGATGCCGGTATTGCCGGAGGTCGGCTCGACCAGTGTGGTCTTGCCGGGGGTGATCTTGCCCTGGGCTTCAAGCGACTCGATCATCGCCACGCCGATGCGATCCTTCACCGAGGCGATCGGATTGAAGAATTCCAGCTTGGCGATCAGATTGGCGACGACGCCCTTCTCCTTGGCGAACTTGTCGAGCCGGACCAGCGGCGTGTCGCCGATGGTTTCGGTGATCGAATCGTAGATGCGGCCGCGGCCGGGTACGCGCGTGGAGGTGGTGGGCTTGTTCATTGTTCTTGCTCCCAGAGGACAGCGGCGGAAAGGCGTTTCCAGCTGACGAAGATAGGCTCTGCCCGGACGATATCCGAGTGGATGGCGTGCTTAAAACCCCAACTCACCGGAATAGGATTTCCTTTTTGTCGCCTTTTTTAGAATCTTTGTCGCGGTAAAAGCTAGTGGCGAGCCGCTATCGCCGCCGCCGCGCCCATCATGAATGTGCCGGCGGTGCGGTTCAATAATTTGAGCGCCCGCGGTGAGCGCAGGAACCAGCGCGCCTTCGCGGCGAGCGCGAGGTACGGCACCAGAACGACCAACAGCACGACGATGGTGAGCGCCACCAGAATACCATAGGTGGCGGGCGTGATCGTGCCGATATCGACAATGGTGGGCGTGATGGCGAGATAGAAGATCATCGTCTTGGGATTGCCGAGCGTGACGGCCAGTCCGGCGATGAAGGACGAAACCAGCCCGCCCTTGCCCTTGCGGGCCTCGACCGTCTCTGGCGTGATGCCGGCGGTCCAGAAGCGCCAGCCGAGCCAGGCGAGATAGGCGACGCCCAGCCATTTGACGATGAGGAAGACGATGCCGAACGTCTGCGCGAGGAAGGCCAGCCCAAGCACGACGGCGGTGAGATAGGTGAGATCGCCGACGACCAGGCCGAACGCCATGGCCAGTGACGAGCGGAAGCCGGAGCCGAGCGCGCGGGCAACGAGGGCGGTGACGCCGGGCCCCGGAATGGCGGCTGCGATGCCCAGCGCGGCGCAATAGGCGAGAAAACCGGCAAGAGTCATGGCTCGGTATCCAATTTGGCCTGTTCAATGACCAACCGCCTAGCGGCCGGCGGTCATGGGAGATACTCGCTTCGCACAAGGAGCGAAGCCGCAATCGCGAGTATATGCAGCACGACCACTGGAATAGCCCAAATCCTTTTGTAAGCAATCAAGGCACCGTAGATCGGGTATGGTGCCAGGGCGGCCACCACCAATGCGGAACCCGGTACAGCGGCGGTTGGCAATATAAGCATGAGCCAAGGAATCAAAATATGCGCGGGCAGGTAAATGCCATGACCGCCCGCCATAGCGCCGATCCCGACAAGCGCGGCAACCATGCCAATGACGACACCTGCGCCGATCCAGATCACAGACCGTTTTTGCCATGGGCAGGTTTGTCCTATGCAGCAATGACGGAGCGTCCCCAGTCCTTGTTCAAGCCAGCGTCTCATTAGACAAATTTACGCGAAAATTTCTATCCTGAATTGTCTGGCGACAAGCGAACGAGCGCCCACCAAAGTCGGGACGGGCGCGTTAATACTCTGTTAAGCACCGGAATTTGTTTTTCTTTTTGATGCCCATCAATTCGCGCCATTGGCCCGGAAGTTGCTCGTTCCAGCCTGAACAGCGGAAAAGGGCGGAAAGTGTCTCAGGTCGAGCCAGACAGGAAATGGACGTGGCGCGAGATCACGCGCCGCGTGTTGAAGCTTTGCGTTGCGTGGCTGGGTTTCTTGGCATGGCGCGTGGTGACGATCGGCGGGGATGTTTTGTCGCCAGCGCGGTTCAGGGAATCCATCAGGGCGCGATCCGAAGGACGCGCTGAACGCCGGGCGAACCAGATTCGCCGCCGCCGCCGAGGCCAACCCGATTGACGGCGTTCGTCTACGACCGCTTCTGATCGTAACTCACCCGCCAGATCGTGCCCGATCCATCCTCGGTCACGATCAGCGATCCATCCCTGGCGACGGCGACGCCGACCGGCCGGCCCCAGACCTCGGCGTCCGAAAGCACGAAGCCGGTCATGAAATCCTCGTACTCGCCGGTCGGCTTGCCGTCCTCGAACCTCAGCCGCACGACCTTGTAGCCGGTGCGGGCGCCGCGGTTCCACGAACCGTGCAGCGTCACGAAGGCATCGCCCTTGTAGGCGGCGGGGAACTGGTCGCCCTGATAGAAGGCAATGTTCAGCGGCGCGGAATGCGCCTGCATCAGCACATCGGGCGCCGTCACCTTGCCGGCGAGGTCGGGACGCGCCCCGGCGTGGCGCGGGTCTTCATTGGCGCCGATATAGTACCAGGGCCAGCCGTAGAAGGCGCCCTCCTTGACCGTCGTGGCGTATTCAAACGGCACATTGTCTCCCAACTGGTCACGCTCGTTGACGACGCACCAGAGCGCCTGGGTGGCAGGCTGCACGGCCATGCCGGAGCAATTGCGCAGACCGGTGGCGACGACACGCCGGTTCTTGCCGTCCGCGTCGAAGGCGAGCACATTGGCGCGGCCTTCCTCCTCGCCCCAGGCATAGCCGAGCGGTTGCGACCCCGCCCAGGCCTCGATGCCGCCTTCCGGCGCTTTGCCCATGTCCTGGCCGACATTGGACTGCGAACCGACCGAAACGTAGAGGGTCTTGCCATCGGCGGAGAAGGCGATGTCGCGCGTCCAGTGGCCGCCGGAGGGAATGTCCGAGACGACCGTCTCGGCTTCGCCCTTCGCCTGCATGTCGCCTTCCTTGTACGGGTAGCGCACGACGCGATCAGGGCTGGCGACATAGACCCATTGCGGCTTGTCGGCCGGATGGAAGGCGATGCCGTAGGGTTGCGAGAGACCCTCGGCAAAAACGCCGTCCCCGGTTGGTTTTCCATCTTCGCCGAGGCGATAGACCAGCAACCGCCCGGCGCGGGAATCGGCAACGAAGAGATCGCCATTCGGCGCGGTGCGCACGACGCGCGGGCTGCGCAGGCCGGACGCGATGATCTCGGCGGTGAAACCTCGCGGCAGATCCGGCCTGGCACCGGCTGGCATGCGGGCGCGGTCGGCGCTGTTCGACGATGCTTCCGACGGTGAGGCCCTTTGGAGATCGTCCGCGGCGATCAGCCTGCGGACGCCCGGTTTGTCAGCCTTCCAGTCGCCGAACGCCGCTTCGCCCTTCAGGACAGGCGGTTCCTGCGCCGATGCGCCCGCGAGCATTGCGATGAAGGATATGGCCGTGAGCCCGGCAAGCTTCATGAAGTCACCTTCCTGTGGTCGATACCAAGGCAGAACGGTATCGATATGGACGCGTTCCGCGACACACAAGGATGTGATGGCCTGGTGAAATCAGCCCAGTTCGGCGTCGAGGCGTTTTTCCAGCTCGACCAGATCGGCCGGCAGCGGCATGCCCATGGCGCGCAGTTCATTGAGCTTCTCGCGCACCTGTTCGCGGATTTCCTGCGCGTCCTGCGGCTGGTTCACCATCTCCGCAAGCAAGATGTCGATTTCGGCCTTGAGGGATTCGAACGCCATGGGTTTCTCCGATCTGCCGTGTCGAAGCGCCACGGCGCGCATGGTCAACGCAGCATGCGCGAGATCAGTTGCGCGGTGTAGTCCACCATCGGCACGATGCGGGCATAATTCAGCCGCGTCGGACCGATGACGCCCAGCGCGCCAATGACACGGGCGTCCTTGTCACGATAGGGCGCAACCACCAGCGACGACCCCGAAAGCGAAAACAGCTTGTTTTCCGAACCGATGAAGATGCGCACGCCGGAACCCTGCTCGGCAAGGTCGAGCAACTGGATCAGGCCGTCCTGCGTCTCCATGTCCTCGAACAGGTGCCGCAGCAGTTCGATGTCAGCCTGGGCGGTGACGTTTTCAAGCAGATTGGCGCGGCCGCGCACGATGAGGCGCGCCGGCAGACCGCTGTCGGCACCGGCCCAGACAGCGAGACCCTTTTCGACCAGTTCCTGCGACAGCGTGTCGAGCGCGGCGCGGGTCTCGTCGTTGAGGCGGGCGATCTCGGCCCGCGCCTCGGACAGCGTGCGGCCGCGTATATGGGCGTTGAGGAAATTCGACGCCTCGTGAAGCTGGGAGACGGTGGTCCCGGCCGGAAGATCGACAACCCGGTTTTCGACATCGCCCGCCTGCGAGACCAGCACGGCCAGCGCCTTGTGCGGCTCGAGCTGGATGAATTCGATGTGCTTGAGCGACACTTCGTTCTTCGTCGTCAGCACCAGACCGGCGCCGCGCGACATGCCCGACAGCATCTGGCTCGCCTCGGTCAGCATATGCTCCAGGGTGGCGCCCTCGCCCGACGCCTTCATCTGCGCCTCGATGGAACGGCGTTCGCTGTCGGTCAGGTCGCCGAGTTCCATGAAGGCATCGACGAAAAAGCGCAGCCCGGCCTGGGTTGGCAGGCGACCGGCGGAGACATGCGGAGCATAGACCAGCCCAAGATGCTCGAGATCGCTCATCACATTGCGGATGGTGGCCGGCGACAGCGACGACGGCAGGATACGCGACAGCGAGCGCGAGCCGACCGGCTCGCCGTCGCGCAGATAGGAATCGACGATGCGCCGGAAAATATCGCGCGAGCGCATGTCGAGCGAATGAAGTGCGGGCGACTGCAGGGTTGGATCGGCGATCGGTTTCGTCATCGGTCTCGGAACTCCGGGCTAAAGGATATAGACTTGGGAGCAGCCTGCGCAAGCAGGGCGTTTTCCTTTGCGCCGGGCCTGCCATGCGTCTAAAACCCCGCGACGAATCCGAAAAAGAAAGAA
Organism: Mesorhizobium sp. BE184; assembly: GCF_031457045.1. Classification (NCBI taxonomy): domain Bacteria; kingdom Pseudomonadati; phylum Pseudomonadota; class Alphaproteobacteria; order Hyphomicrobiales; family Phyllobacteriaceae; genus Mesorhizobium; species Mesorhizobium sp. BE184. The sequence continues at coordinate 156,525 of NZ_JAVDVU010000001.1, read as the reverse complement.
GCTCATGCGCCCCTCCAAACGCCAGAACGACGAAATGCGCGCCATCTCCTTCGAGCGCGGCGTCTCCAAGCACGCGGAGGGCTCCTGCCTTGTCAAGTTCGGCGATACGCATGTGCTGTGCACTGCGAGCCTCGAGGAAAAGGTACCGGGCTGGATGCGCAATTCCGGCAAGGGCTGGGTGACGGCCGAATACGGCATGCTGCCGCGCTCGACCGGCGACCGCATGCGCCGCGAGGCTTCCGCCGGCAAGCAGGGCGGGCGCACGCTGGAAATCCAGCGGCTGATCGGCCGCTCGCTGCGCGCCGTGGTCGATCTTCAGGCGCTCGGCGAACAGCAGATCACCGTCGACTGCGATGTCATCCAGGCCGATGGCGGCACCCGCACCGCATCCATCACCGGCGGCTGGGTAGCGCTCTACGACTGCCTGCGCTGGATGGAGGCGCGGCAGATGGCCAGCGTATCCAAGGTGCTGAAGGACCATGTGGCGGCAATCTCCTGCGGCATCCACAATGGCGAACCGGTCATCGACCTCGACTATCTGGAGGATTCGTCCGCCGGCACCGACGCCAATTTCGTCATGACCGGCAAGGGCGGCATCGTCGAAATCCAGGGTACGGCCGAGGGCGAGCCGTTCTCCGAAGAGCAGTTCGCGGCACTGATGGGGTTGGCCAAGAAGGGCATCGCGCGGCTGGTCAGCCTGCAGCAGGTCGCGGTGGGGTAGCGGGAAGCGATGCGGCCCTCCGCGATTCTCGAATCCGCCCTCTACGTTACCGATCTGGCGGCGGCCGAAAGGTTTTACCGCGAGGTTCTGGGACTGGAGCAGATCGCCAGGGCGGAAGACCGGCATGTCTTCTTCCAGTGCGGACGGGGCGTGCTTCTGCTGTTCAACGCCGAGGCGACGCGCCAGCAGCCCGAACCCGGCGCCAAGCTTCCGGTGCCGCCGCACGGGACGGCTGGACAAGGCCATCTGTGCTTTTCGGCGACGGCGGATGAAATCGAGCGCTGGAAGGCGCATCTGACGGAGGGGGGCGTGGCCGTCGAAGCTGACTTCCATTGGCCGGCCAAGCCGGGTCAGGCAAAGGGTGGACGCTCGATCTATTTCCGCGACCCGTCCGGCAACTCGCTGGAATTCGCCGAACCGAAAATCTGGGGCCTGTGATGGATTTGCTCGCTGACAAGAAGATCGTCGTCGCCAGCCACAATGCAGGCAAGCTGCGTGAGTTTGCCGATCTCATGGGGCCTTTCGGCTTCGAAGCCAAATCGGCCAAGGAATACGGCCTGCCGGAGCCTGACGAGACCGGCACGACCTTCGAGGAGAACGCCTACATCAAGGCTTTCGCGGCGGCGCAGGCGACCGGCTTGCCGGCAATGTCGGACGATTCCGGCCTCTGCGTCGACGCGCTGCACGGCGCGCCGGGCGTCTACACCGCCAACTGGGCCGAGAAACCGGAGGGCGGCCGCGATTTCGGCATGGCGATGCAGCGCACGGAAGTGGCCTTGCAGGAGGTCGGCGCCATGGAACCGGCGCAGCGCACCGGGCGCTTCGTCGCCGTCATCTGCCTCGCCTTCCCGGACGGCCAGGCGGAATATTATCGCGGCGAGGCCGAAGGCACGCTGGTGTGGCCGCCGCGTGGCGATCTCGGCTTCGGCTACGACCCGGTGTTCCTGCCGAACGGCCATGACAAGACCTTCGGCGAGATGAGCGCCGAGGAAAAGCACGGCTGGAAGCCGGGCCAGGCGACGGCGCTGTCGCACCGGGCGCGTGCGTTCCAGAAATTCGCCGAGGCGCGGCTGGGTTCGAAATAATGCTTCTCGACCGGACCCCCGGCTTCGGCATCTATGTTCACTGGCCGTTCTGCGCGGCAAAATGCCCGTATTGCGACTTCAACAGCCATGTGCGGCACCAGCCGGTGGACCAGGAGCGCTTCGCCCATGCCTTCGCCGCCGAACTGGCGACGATGCGCCAGCGCACCGGCCCGCGCGACGTGACATCGATCTTCCTCGGCGGCGGCACGCCCTCGCTGATGAAGCCGGAAACGGTGGGCGCGGTGCTCGATGCGATTGCGGCGAACTGGACGGTGCCGGAGGGCATCGAGGTGACGCTTGAAGCCAATCCTTCCTCGGTCGAAGCGGAGCGCTTTCGCGGCTACCGCGCCGCGGGCGTCAACCGCGTCTCGCTCGGCGTGCAGGCGCTCAACGACCGCGACCTGAAATTCCTTGGCCGGCTGCACAATGTTTCCGAGGCGCTGCATGCCATCGGGCTGGCGCGCGAGATCTTCCCGCGCCTGTCCTTCGACCTGATCTATGCCCGCCCCGGCCAGATGCCGGAGGCGTGGGAGGCCGAACTGGAAGAGGCCATCGGCCACGCCGCCGACCATCTGTCGCTCTATCAGCTGACCATCGAGGAAGGCACGCCCTTCCATGCGCTGCACGCGGCGAAGAAATTCCAGATACCGGACAATGACCGCGCCGCCGATCTCTATGCGCTGACGCAGGAGGTCACCGCCGCGCGCGGTCTGCCCGCCTACGAGATCTCGAACCATGCCCGGCCCGGCGCCGAGAGCCGCCACAACCTGACGTATTGGCGCTATGGCGAGTATGTCGGCATCGGTCCCGGCGCGCATGGCCGCTTCGTCGAGAACGGCCGGCGCATCGTGACAATCGCCGAGAAAGTGCCGGAGAGCTGGCTGACCCTGGTCGAGACGCGCGGGCATGGCGTGACGGACGGCGAGGTGCTGACGCGCGCCGACGAGGCGGACGAGTTCCTGCTGATGGGGCTTCGGCTGGCCGAGGGCATCGACCTGACACGATACGAGCACTATGCGGGGCGTGGGCTTTCCTCCCGGCACATGTCGATCCTGCAGGAAGAAGGGCTGATCGCGCCAATCGGCAATTCGCGCCTGCGGGCGACACCGGCCGGCATGATCGTGCTGGATGCAGTGGTGGCCGATCTGGCGCGATAGAAAACTAGCGTCGGTTTCGGCTTTGGCGTTTAGGACCGCGTTTGCTGCGCGCCGCCGTGAATGGCGCTGTCCGTCGCGGCGTCCTTCCTTCCCGGCTGCACCGGCTGCCTGCCAACCTTGCGGCCGCCGGAGCCGCTTTCGTCATCTCGTCCGCCCGGCGGGCGTTTCGCCGCGGGCACCGCCAGACGGGATATACAGACGTCGAAACGGTTGGGCATCCGCTGCTCAGCCCTTCCGATGGGCCTCTGCGTCGGTGCGATGCCGCTTCCTGGCCCGCATCCGGTCAAGCGCGGATTTCTGTACGCGCATTGCCGGGAGAGGCTTTGCCTCTGCTTGCGACTTCTCTGGCCCGGCGGAACGGCAGCCGGCATAATACGGTTCGAAAACGTCCTGTATGACAAGGCTGCCCATGGTCTTCCTCCCGGATGGCCGAGCTAAACCGGCGACCGGTGCTTTTGTTCCTGAGGTTGCGATCACATCTTGGCGGTTTTGCAACGCGGGGCATTCCATGCGACAGAACCGTCATGGAGGCGCGGGTGGGCAGCGACAGGCGAAGCTATATGATCGGCCAGAACGAGATGACGGCGCGGCCGCTGGAAGCCGCGCTGTACCTCGTCGCAACGCCGATCGGCAATCTGGGCGACATCACCCTGCGGGCGCTGGAAACGCTGGCCGCCGTCGACATATTGGCGTGCGAGGACACGCGGGTCTCGCGCGTGCTGCTGGAGCGCTACGGCGTTCGCCGCCGCACCTTGGCCTATCATGAGCACAATGCGGCGGAGGCAGGACCCAAGCTGATCGCCGCGCTGGAAAGCGGGCAGAGCGTGGCGCTCATCTCGGACGCCGGCACGCCGCTGGTCTCCGACCCGGGCTACCGACTCGTCGGCGAAGCGGCGGAGCGCGGCATCAAGGTGGTGCCGATACCCGGTGCATCGGCGGTGCTGGCGGCGCTGACCGCTTCCGGCCTGCCTTCCGATACGTTTCTGTTCGCCGGCTTCCTGCCGACCAGAACCGGACAGCGGGAAACCCGGCTCCAGGCGCTCAAGGCGGTGCCGGCGACGCTGATCTTCTTCGAATCGCCGCGTCGGCTGGCCGAGACGCTGGACGCCATGGCCGAAACGCTGGGCGGCGACCGCGACGCCGCTGTCGGCCGCGAACTGACCAAGGCTTTCGAGGAGGTGCGCCGGGGCACGCTGGCCGGACTTGCCGCGCACTACGCGGACGCGGAGACGCCGAAGGGCGAGATCGTCATCTGTGTCGGCCCCGCTGCCGCAAAGGCCGACGAACCGGCCGACATCGACCGTCTGCTGCTTTCGCTGGCGGCCGAGATGCCTGCGTCCAAGGCCGCGTCGGAGGCGGCGAAAATGACCGGCGGGCAGAAGCAGGCTCTTTACAGGCGGCTGCTGGAATTGCGGGACGCGGCCGGCGATGGCTGATGCCTTTACCCGCCAGCGGCGAAAATCCTACCGGCGCGGGCATCGCAGCGAATGGCTGGCGGCGGCGGCGTTGATGCTGAAGGGCTATCGCATCCTCGCGCGGCGCCATCGGACGAAACTTGGCGAAATCGACCTCATCGCCCGGCGTGGCGACCTCGTGCTGATCGTGGAAGTGAAAGCACGGCGCACGTTGCTTGAAGCGATGGAAGCACTGGCGCGCTCGTCCGAAAAGCGGATCGAAGGCGCGGCCGATCTGTGGCTAGCGCGCCAGCCGGATTATGGGCGGCTTTCGGTGCGCTTCGACATGGTGGCGGTGCTGCCGTGGCGCTGGCCGGTGCATGTAGAAAACGTCTTTCAGGGCAGGACCTGAAGCCGCCTCTCGCCCGGTCTCATCTGTAGCGGATTATCTCTTCGTCACTTGCATCGGTATTCCGCCCTGGGGCTGCGTTGTCAGCTTCTGCACCGGCCAGGGTTTTGTTTCGGCGGTCGTATCGAAGCGGAAGCGCGACAGCATGGTCGCCAACGCGATGACCGCTTCCTGCATGGCGAAGGACGCGCCGATGCAGACACGCGGTCCGGCGCCGAAGGGCAGGTACTGGTAGCGGTCAATCTTGTCGCGGTTGCCGGGATGGAAGCGCTCCGGCATGAACGCATCGGGCTGGTCCCAGAGTTTGCGATGGCGGTGGACCGTCCACGGCATGATGAGGACGGCCGCGCCCCGGGCGATGTAAAGGTCCTTGTAGGTTTCCGGCTCGATCGGCTCGCGATTGATCGACGGCGCCGGCGGGTAGAGCCGCATCGCCTCCTCGAAGGCCGCGCGCGTGAACGGCATGGCGTCCAGCCATTTGGTCGAATCCGGCTCGCGCGCCAGCACCGCATCGATCTCCTTTTCGATCCGCTCGCGCTCCCACGGCGCTTCGGCAAGGCAATAGAGGGTCCAGCCGAGGGCTCGGGCTGTGGTTTCGTGGCCCGCGCCGATGAAGGTGATGATGTTGTCCTCGACCTCGGCGCGGCTCAGGCCCTCGGGGCCTTCGGCCTTCAGCAGAAGAGTGAGGAAATCCTGCGGCGCGCTGTCGGGATCGCGCCTGATCTTTTCCTCGCGCATCGTCACCGTGTCGGTGACGATCTTGCGGAAATACGCCATCGTCTTGCGCCCGCGAATATGCGTCAGGCGCGGCAGCCAGTCCGGCGCGCGCATCAGGTCCAGGGGATCGGCGCGGCCCATGGTGGCGAACAGGCGGTCGAGCTCCCTGGCGAAATCGCCCGGATCGCCCGCTATCTCGCCGGAAAAAAGTGTTTCCGCCAGGATGTCGTAGGTCAGCAACGTCATATCGTGAGCGAGATCGGTGTGACTGACCGTTTCGTAGCGATCGACGAAGGCGCGCGTGCGCCTTAGCATCGGCTCGGCGAAGCCGAAAATATTGCGTGGCGTGAACACCGGCGCCATGACCTTGCGCGAGCGCTTCCACACATCGCCCTCGGCCGTCAGCAGCCCATCGCGCAGGATCGGGCGCAAGGTGCGCTGGCGGATGTCCTGCATCCTGTAGTTCTTGACGTTGTCCAGCAGCACATGGCGGATCAGGCCGGGATCGTTGACGATGACGATGGGGCCGCGGATGCCTTTTCCGGAAATCCACGGCTCGTTGTAGGAGGGTTCTGCCCACAGTTCGAGCGGATTGCGCTTGACGATGCGAAACATCTCCAGCGTCGTCGGCGGCTTCGTGCGCGGCTTCGGCGCCGGCGGCACAAACGGTCGTACCAGTGTGTCCATACTTTCCTCCCAGCGGCGCAGCTTATAGGCGGCTTATTTAGCCGTCCATAATATATGGGCACGGATTGAGTGACCGTGCACGGAGACCAGTACGTTCTCCGGAAGTTCCGGTTTCCTCGACGTGCCTTCTTGCCGCAGCCAGACCCATAACCTAACTCGGTTCCTATTGGATACTTAGATACCACAGGAGCCTTTCTTGAAGCATCGTCTCAACATCATTGTCGGCAGCACGCGCCCCGGCCGGGTCGGCCCGGTTTTTGCCGAATGGCTGGATGTCTACGCGCGCGAGCACGGCAAATTCGAGCCGGTGGTGACCGACATCGCCACCTTCGACCTGCCGGTTCTGGACGAACCGCACCATCCTCGCCTGCAGAAATACGAGAAGGATCACACCCGGGCCTGGGCAAAGACCATCAACGAGGCGGATGCCTTCGTCTTCGTGACGCCGGAATACAACTACTTCGCGCCGCCGGCGATCGTGAACGCGGTCGATTACCTGGCGAAAGAGTGGAACTACAAACCCGCCGGCCTCTTCAGCTATGGCGGGCTGTCCGGCGGCCTGCGCGCCGCGCAGTCGCTGAAGCCGTTGCTGACTACGGTCAAGATCATGCCGATTCCCGAAGGTGTGGCGCTGCCGATGTTCAGCTCCCACATCGACGAGAACGGCGAGTTCAGGCCCAACGAACTGGTCACATCGAGCGCTGCCGCCATGCTCGACGAGCTTCATCGCTGGAGCGAGGCGCTGAAGCCGATGCGGGCCGGCTGATCCGCCTCTTTCCCGATCCCGGCACCCAGATAGATGCCGCGGGGCGCCAGCAGCAGCCCCGCGCGGTTTCGACGTGCCGGGACAACGCCGCTAAATCTGCCTGAAACCTTTAAAAACCGCCGTGGAGAGCCTATATTCCAAGGACTCTCAGGCGTTCGATTCGCTGTGCATTCCGAGCGCCTCTTTTCGTCACATTAATGAAAGCATTGCATGAGCGACGAGACCGAAAACGGCAACGGCAACGGCGCCGAGTACGGCGCTGATTCCATCAAGGTTTTGAAGGGGTTGGATGCCGTCCGCAAGCGTCCGGGCATGTATATTGGCGACACCGACGACGGCTCCGGCCTGCACCACATGGTCTATGAGGTGGTGGACAACTCCATCGACGAGGCGTTGGCCGGCCATGCCGATCTGGTGACGGTGACGCTCAACGCCGACGGTTCATGCACGGTCATCGACAATGGCCGCGGAATTCCGACCGACATCCACACGGGCGAAGGCATTTCGGCCGCCGAAGTCATCATGACGCAGCTCCATGCCGGCGGCAAATTCGACCAGAACTCCTACAAGGTCTCGGGCGGCCTGCACGGGGTCGGTGTTTCTGTGGTCAATGCGCTGTCGGTCTGGCTGAAGATCAAAATCCGGCGTGACGGCAAGATCCACGAGATGAGCTTCACCAATGGCGATGCGGATGCGCCGCTGAAGGTCACGGGCTCCTACACGCCAGACTTGCAGCCGGGCGTTTACGAGGGACGCAACGGCTCGGAAATCACCTTCCTGCCCTCCTCGGAAACCTTCAAGGGCGTGACCGAATTCGACTACGGCACGCTTGAGCACCGGCTGCGCGAACTGGCCTTCCTGAACTCCGGGGTGCGCATCGTGCTGACCGACAAGCGCCATGCCGACATCAAGACGCAGGAACTGCACTACGAGGGCGGACTGGACGAATTCGTCAAATATCTCGACCGCGCCAAGAAGCCGCTGATCGAGGCTCCGATCTCCATCAGCAGCGAGCGCGATGGGATCACCGTCGAAGTCTCGATGTGGTGGAACGACAGCTACCATGAGAACGTGCTGGCCTTCACCAACAACATCCCCCAGCGCGACGGCGGCACCCATCTGGCCGGCTTCCGCGGCGCGCTGACGCGCCAGGTGACGGGCTATGCGGAAGCCTCCGGCATTTCCAAGAAGGAAAAGGTGACCATCGCCGCCGACGATACGCGCGAAGGCCTGACGGCTGTGCTGTCGGTAAAGGTTCCAGACCCCAAATTCTCCTCGCAGACCAAGGACAAGCTGGTTTCCTCGGAAGTGCGGCCGGTTGTCGAAAGCCTCGTCAACGAGGCGCTCGGCACATGGCTGGAAGAACATCCCGCCGAAGCGCGCACGCTGATTGGCAAGGTGGTGGAAGCCGCCGCCGCCCGCGAAGCGGCGCGCAAGGCCCGCGAACTGACGCGGCGCAAGGGCGTTCTCGACATCACCTCCCTACCCGGCAAGCTGGCCGACTGCCAGGAACGCGATCCGGCGAAATCCGAAATCTTCATCGTCGAGGGCGATTCGGCCGGCGGCTCGGCCAAGGGTGGCCGCTCGCGGCAGAACCAGGCGATCCTGCCGCTGCGCGGCAAGATCCTGAACGTTGAACGGGCGCGTTTCGACCGTATGCTGGGCTCCGACATGATCGGAACGCTGATCACCGCGCTCGGCACCTCGATCGGCAAGGACGAGTTCAACGCCGACAAGCTGCGCTATCACAAGATCATCATCATGACCGACGCCGACGTCGACGGCGCCCACATCCGCACGCTGCTCCTGACTTTCTTCTTCCGGCAGATGCCGGAGCTGATCGAGCGCGGCCATCTCTATATTGCCCAGCCGCCGCTCTACAAGGTGAGCCGCGGCAAGAGCTCGCAATACATCAAGGACGAAGGCGCCTTCGAGGAATATCTGATCGATTCCGGGCTCGACGAGGCGTCGCTGACGCTGGGTTCGGGCGAAGTGCGCATGGGCAACGATTTGCGCGGCGCGGTCGAGGACGCACTGGCCGCGCGCCAGCTCATCAACGGTCTGCACACGCGCTACAGCCGCACCGTGGTCGAGCAGGCGGCGATCGCAGGCGGGCTCAACCCCGACATTTTCAACGATCTCGGCCGCGCCGACGCGATGGCCGAGAGGATCGCGCAGCGCCTCGATATCATCGCCGAGGACACGGAGCGTGGTTGGACCGGCCGCACCTCGACCTCGAACGAAGGTCCTGGCGGCTATGTGTTCGAACGGACCGTGCGCGGCGTCAAGGAATACGCGCATCTCGACATGGGGCTGATCAACTCCGCCGACGCGCGCGCGCTCGACCGTTATGCGCAGCGGCTGGGGGAAGTCTATGGGACGCCCCCTGTGTTGCGCCGCAAGGAAGTCTCGGAGACCATCTCGGGGCCGCTGGCGCTGCTTAATGCCGTGTTCGCGACCGGCCGCAAGGGCCTGACCATGCAGCGCTACAAGGGTCTTGGCGAAATGAACGCCGAGCAGCTGTGGGAAACCACGCTCGATCCGAACGTGCGCTCATTGCTGCAGGTGAAGGTCAACGACGCCACCGACGCCGACTCGCTGTTCTCGCGGCTGATGGGCGACGAGGTTGAGCCGCGCCGCGAATTCATCCAGGAAAACGCGCTTTCCGTAGCTAATCTGGATATCTGACGACCGTTGCCTCGAACGGCTGGCGCTTCGGAAGCCCGCCGTTCGTGCACTCGCTCACGAATTGTTGAGCAGGCCGGGAACGGAAACCTCCGCGAGGCATTGTGACGCTGTCTCACAATTGCCCAGAGGAGGTTTTCATGGGTCGCGGTATTTTACTCTGGTTTCTCGGCATTCCGATTCCGATCATCATTCTGATCCTGCTGTTCTGGCGTTAGGAGGACAGCATGACATCGACCGTTTCATCAGTTGGCACCGTTTCCGCGGTGCCACAGGAATCTTCCCATTCCGCCATCAGCTGGGGAGCGGTCCTTGCCGGCGCTTTTGCGGCATCGACGCTGACGCTCATCCTCATGCTGCTGGGCTCGGGTCTGGGCCTCAGCATGGCATCGCCATGGTCGGGCGATGGCGCTGGGCTGACGACCTTCGCTGTTTCGACGGCGATCTGGCTGATCATCGTGCAATGGCTCTCGGCCGGCGTCGGCGGCTATCTGGCCGGGCGGCTGCGGACCAAATGGGTCAACGTTCATACCGACGAAGTGTATTTCCGCGACACGGCGCACGGCTTCCTTGCATGGGCAGTCGCGACGCTTCTGGTGGCAGGGCTGCTGACTTCGGCTGTGTCCTCCATTGTCGGCAGCGGTGTGCAGGCGGCGGCAACGGTAGCCTCCGGCGCAACGGCCGCGGCGACGACCGGCGCAACGGCGGCGGCTGACAATCCGACCGTAAGCAGCGCCACATCCTATTTCGTGGATTCGCTGTTCCGGCCGGCCGATGCCGCCCGGCTTTCGGCTCCGGGCGCTGAAGGCGATGCCGCGGCGGCTGCCCAGGCGACGCGCATTCTTGCTGAAAGCGCTGCCGCGGGCGAGATGGCTCCGGAAGACAAGACCTATCTGGCCCAGTTGGTCGCCGCCCGGACGGGCATCTCCGAAGCCGACGCAACGGCCCGCGTCGACGCCATGCTGGCACGGGCCGAGGAAGCGAAGGCGAAGGCCATCGAGGCTGCCGAAACCGCCCGCAAGGCCGGTGCGAGCTTCGCCCTGTTCGGCGCGCTTTCGCTGCTGATCGGCGCTTTCATAGCCGCTGCCGCCGCCGCATTGGCCGGCAGCCAGCGCGGCGAGGATGACGCTGTCGCCCTTCAGGTGCGCTGACCAACCGTCGGAGGGTTTGTCCGATCCAAACAAAAAAGCCCGGCCTGCGCCGGGCTTTTTTCGTATCCGATTGCCGAAGGATCAGTGATCCATCGCCTTGACGATTTCCTCGGTCATTTTCTTGGCGTCGCCGAGCAGCATCATGGTGCCGTCCTTGTAGAACAGCGTGTTGTCGATGCCGGCGTAGCCTGAGCCGAGCGAGCGCTTGACGAACAGGCAGGTGCGGGCCTTGTCGACGTCGAGGATCGGCATGCCGAAGATGGGCGACGACTTGTCGTCGCGCGCCGACGGGTTGGTGACGTCGTTGGCGCCGATGACATAGGCGACATCGGCTTGCGCGAACTCGGAGTTGATATCCTCCAGCTCGAACACTTCGTCATAGGGAACGTTGGCTTCGGCCAGCAGCACGTTCATGTGGCCGGGCATGCGGCCGGCCACCGGGTGGATGGCGTATTTGACCTCGACGCCGTTGGCCTTGAGCTTGTCGGCCAGTTCGCGCAGCGCGTGCTGCGCCTGGGCGACGGCCATGCCGTAACCGGGCACGATGATGACCTTTTGCGCGTTCATCATCAGATAGGCGGCGTCGTCGGCCGAGCCCTGCTTGACGGTGCGTTCGATGCCGTCGTCGGCGCCGGCCGCCGCAGTCTCGCCGCCGAAGCCGCCGAGAATGACGGAGATGAAGGAGCGGTTCATGCCCTTGCACATGATGTAGGACAGGATCGCGCCTGACGAACCGACCAGCGCGCCGGTGATGATGAGCGCCAGATTGCCGAGCGTGAAGCCGAGTGCGGCCGCCGCCCAGCCGGAGTAGCTGTTCAGCATCGACACGACCACCGGCATGTCGGCGCCGCCGATCGGGATGATGAGCAGGATGCCCAGCACCAGCGAGACGAGGACGATCAGCCAGAAGACCAGCTTCACTTCGGTGGCGACGAGCATGGCGATGAGCACGACCAACGCGACGCCGAGCACGATGTTGATGAAATGGCGGCCGCCGATCATGATCGGCTTGCCCGACATGCGGCCGTCCAGCTTCAGGAACGCGATGACGGAACCGGTGAAGGTGATGGCGCCGATGGCGACGCCCAGGCTCATTTCCACCAGCGCCTGCGAGTGGATATCGCCGGCGGTGCCGATGCCGAAGCTTTCCGGCGCATACATCGCGGCGGCGGCCACCATCACGGCGGCAAGGCCAACCAGCGAGTGGAAGGCGGCCACGAGCTGCGGCATCGAGGTCATGGCGATGCGGCGCGCAGTGTAGGCGCCGACCGAGCCGCCTATGGCGAGGCCGAGCACGATCAGGCCGAAGCCGCCGGGCGAAGGCAAGGCCAGCGCCAGCGTCGTGGCGATGGCGATGCCCATGCCGATCATGCCGTAGAGATTGCCCTGACGGCTGGTGGTCGGGTGCGACAGGCCACGCAGCGCCAGGATGAACAGGATGCCGGAGACCAGATAGAGGAAGGAAGCGAAGTTGGCATTCATGGCTTTGCGCTCACTTCTCTTTCTTCTTGTACATGGCCAGCATGCGCTGGGTGACGAGGAATCCGCCGAAGATGTTGACCGAAACCAGCATCAAGGCGATGAAGCCGAAGCCGGTGGCAGCACCCGCCGCCGAGACGCCGACCGCCAGAAGCGCGCCGACGACGATGACAGAGGAGATCGCGTTGGTGACGGCCATCAGCGGCGTGTGCAGCGCCGGTGTCACCGACCAGACGACGTAGTAGCCGACGAAGATCGACAGCACGAAGATGGCGAAGCGGAAGACGAAGGGGTCGATGGCGCCGCCCGACAGAGCGTGCGCGGCGGCGCCCGCGGCATCGGCGCCGGGAGCGGCAAGGTCCTGAACCGCGAGCCGCACGGCGGCAGTCGCCTGGTCGAGTTGGTCGAGAGCTCTCTGCAGCGTTTCCATCATGCAACTCCCTCAGGTCCGGGCTTCTTCGGCTTGGCTGCGGCGGGTTTCTTCGAGGCGACTTTCTTCGGCGCGGACGCTTTCGGCGATGCATCGGCGACCATCGTCCTGGCCGGAATCGCGGCGGGCTCGATGCGTGGTTCTTCCTTCGCCCTGGCGAAGTTCGGATGCACGACCTTGCCGCCATCTGTCAGCATGGTCGCTTCCACGAGCTCATCGTCGCGGCTGATGGCGAGCTGCCTGGAGTCCTTGTCGAACATCGTCTCGAGGAACGCATAGAGGTTCCGGGCGTAGAGCAGCGAGGCGCTCGCCGCGACCCGGCCCGGCACGTTCAAATGTCCGACGATCTTGACGCCGTTGGCGGTGGTGACAACCTTGCCGGCCTGAGCGCCTTCGACATTGCCGCCGCGCTCGACGGCCAGATCGACGATCACCGAGCCGGGCTTCATCGAGGCAACCATGGCAGCCGACACGAGTTTCGGCGCCGGGCGGCCGGGGATCAGCGCCGTGGTGACGACGATGTCCTGCTTGGCGATGTGCTCGGCCGTCAGCGCGGCCTGCTTGGCCTGGTATTCCTTCGACATTTCCTTGGCGTAGCCGCCGGCTGTCTCGGCCGCCTTGAATTCCTCGTCCTCGACGGCGAGGAATTTCGCGCCGAGCGACTGCACCTGCTCCTTCACCGCCGGACGAACGTCCGTCGCGGTGACCACAGCGCCAAGGCGGCGCGCCGTGGCGATGGCCTGCAGGCCGGCGACGCCGACGCCCATGATGAAGATCTTCGCCGCCGGAACGGTGCCGGCAGCAGTCATCATCATCGGCAGCGCCCGGTCATATTCGGCGGCGCCGTCGATGACGGCCTGATAACCGGCGAGATTGGCCTGCGACGACAGGATGTCCATCACCTGGGCGCGGGTGATGCGCGGCATGAACTCCATGGCGAACGCGGTGACGCCCGCCTTTGCCATCGCGGCCACCGCCGCCTCGTTGCCATAAGGGTCCATGGCGGCGATGACCGCCGTGCCCGGCTTGTAAACTTTGAGTTCGGCATCCGTCGGACGGCGGACTTTCAGGACCACATTGGCCCTGGCGGCATCGGAAGCCTTGCCGATGGAGGCGCCGGCCCTGGCGAACTCGTCGTCAACGATGCGCGAAGCCGTGCCCGCGCCGCTTTCGACGACCACGTCGAAGCCCAGCGCGATCAGACGTTTGACCGTATCGGGCGAGGCCGCGACGCGACTCTCGTTCGCATCGATCTCACGCGGGATGAAAACCGTCTGCCCCACCGCCAACCTCCTCCGGCTCAGCCCTGTTTGCGCAGGCGACCGTCCGCTCGTGCGGCGTCACCCGTTTTGCAAGTGCAGGTATGCTATCGCAGAATAAAACCACCCACCGCGCAAAGGATGACGAACAGGACCGTCGCCGAAAAGAACCCTGCGGAGGTGAAGAAGCCGAACGCCATCGCGGCCAGCAGCGCGATTATGACCAGCGAGCCATATTTGGCCAGCTTCAGGAAACCCGAATAGGTGCGGTCGTGTTCGGCATAGTCCATGTCGGCGCCCAATTCGACAGGACCGGCCGGCGGATGATCAGCCATGGAATACCCTCCAGAAATCGCTCTAGCGCACATAGCGAAAAGCGACGCCGAGGGCAATGGCGGTATTGCCGCAGCACACAGCCGTCGATGCTGCGCTTTGCCATCAGAATTTAGGCGGCTGGGGGCAAGCCGTCGATGGTCCGGCGGGAACCTCTTTCTCGCCGGACCCCCAGTTCTAGCCTCCCAGATTGGGGAATAGCCCAAGCAGGCCGACAACGATGAGGTAGATGGCGACGATGTAGTTGAGGAGCCTCGGCATGACGAGAATGAGTACGCCGGCGATCAGGGAAATGAGCGGCGTGAGGGTCAGGGCGGAAATGGTCACGATTGTCTTCCTTCATGCTGGCCGGGCCGGCGGGCGGCCGGGCCGTTCGAGATCAAAGGCGCGGCAACAGAAATACCTTGCCGTCGCAACAACGGCGAAAGCGCCGAAAAGCTCCATCGCGATGGAGCTTCCGGATAGGCGAGGACATGTGACGACGGCTCGGCGGCTGGCGAGCGCTCAGGCCGCGTCGCGATAATACTTGGCGGTCGGCAGGATAGTGAGGGGCGCGAGTTCTCCAATCGAGGCCCTGCCGAACATCAAACGCTGCTCGAACCTGGTCGAGTTGAAGAACGGGAACCGGTCGAGCGTGACCTGCATGTTTTCCGAGCACCGGGACTCGTAGAGATGCACCGGCACGGTCAATCCGGGATAGGTGCGCGGCGGCGCGATCATCGAGGAGCGGAAGATGCGGTGATAGAACGACGCATGTTCTTCCTTGATGGCCGTCAGGCAGGACGTCGCATCGAAATGGTTGCACGCCACCACCGCCAGCCGCAGCGTTATGTAAGGCAGAGCGCGCAGGCTGCCTGACCATTCGGCATCGGCGGCGAAGCGGCTCGGATCGACGAAGGTCTCACCATTGGCGACGCGGTCGCCCAGGATATCGGGAAAGACGTCCGTGCTGGGCGATATCGGATTTTTGCGCGAGGCGAAATGAATGCGAATTGTGCTCGCCAGGCTGCCGTCGACAAAGACGCCGAACCTGAAGGAATTGGGCAGATCGTCGAACTTGTCATGCACCATGCGGGAAGCATCTGGCTTCACCATGCCTGCGTGGACATAAGAATTGTAGCGAAGACGATAGATCGCCTCCAGATCATCGCCGCGGTCACAGAGCCGATATTCGACCCGATCCAATGCTTCAAGCACGCCGCGCGCAAATGACGAAACTTCTGAAGACATCCGCGAATCTTCTTCTGCGGACGCCGAACCCATACGCTGATTTACCATCTAAAAACCCCGTAACCGCCGCCATGAATTACATAACCCACCGCCGGATGGGTAAGAACATAAAAAATGGCTGGGCCGCGTTTACCTAACGTTAAGGTTAACCAAAAGTAAACAACAGACGGCTACTTACACCCTTTTCAGATGTTTGTCAGCTTCAAGCGCGTTTCGTCTGTGATTTCAGGTCACGGGTGAAGGGCCAGGTCATGCTGGACATGGTCTTTATGCCCGATGCGCTGAGCGGAGCGCCGAACAGGAAGCCCTGAACGAGATCGGGTTTTACCTCGCTGGAGAGGATCTTAAGCTGTTCGAAGGTTTCGACGCCCTCGATGGTCACCCGCAGCCCCAGCGGCCGCGACAGGTTGACGATGCCCTTCAAGAGTTCGAGCGAACGGGGGCTGCCGGTGACGTCCATCAGGAAGCTTCGGTCGATCTTGATCTTGTCGAGGGGAAGCTTGTGCAGATAGCTGAGGCTGGAATAGCCGGTGCCGAAATCGTCGAGTGCGATGCTGACGCCGAGCGAGCGGATTTCCTCGATCAGTTCGCGGGTCAGCGACTTGTCGTCGAGCAGAGCCGTCTCGGTGACTTCAACCTCCAGCCGCTGCGGAGAAAGACCGGATTTGGCCAGCGCGTCGCGGACCTTCTGCACGACGTTGCGGTTGCGGAAATCATTGGCCGAAAGGTTGACGGAAACGCCCGTTTCCTCCGGCCATTTGGCGCATTCGGCGCAGGCCGCTTCCAGCACGAAAGTGCTGATTTCGGCAATGATGCCCATCTCCTCGGCAAGCGGGATAAAGACCGCCGGCGAAATGGCGCCAAGATCGGGATGGTCCCAGCGGCAGAGCGCCTCGCAGCTTGCGATACGCATCGTGTCCATGGCGACGATCGGCTGATAGACCACGCGCAATCCCTTGGCCTCGACGGCGCTGCGCAGATCCGCCTTCATCAGCTGACGGGTGCGGAAGGCCGCGTCCATGGCCGCCTCGAACAGGCGCCAGCCGTTCTTGCCAAGCTCCTTGGCCTTGTAGAGGGCGAGGTCGGCCTTGACGATCATCTCGTCGACGTCGGTGCTGTCGACCTGCGCCAGCACCGCGCCGGCGCTGGCCTGGATGCGAAGCGCATGGCCGGCCACGTCGACTTCGCCCTGCATGGCGGTGAAAATGGCTTCCAGCTGGCTGGCGAGATGGCTTTCGTCCTCGATATCATCGAAGAAGAGCATGAATTCATCGCCGCCGAAGCGGCTGACATTGAGCTGCGGTGTGGCGAAGGCAGCCAGCTTCTCGGCCACGGCATAGATCAGCCCGTCGCCGACCGGGTGCCCGAGCGTGTCGTTGATGCTCTTGAAATCGTCAAGGTCGATGACGGCGACGGCGCACATGCGCTCGCGGTTTCCGCCGGCCATGGCGTCGCCGACGAGTTCGTGGAAATAGGCGCGGTTGGGCAGGCCGGTCAAACTGTCATAACGGGCCATGAAGCGGATGCGGTTTTCAGCTTCGACGCGAGCGGTCACATCCTCGAAGGTTATGACGCCAAGTTCCTGGCTGCCCTCGCGGGCGGAGAATTCATAATGCTGGCCATTGGTGAAGCCGACCAGGACCTTGCGGTTGCGGCCTTCATGCAGCGCCCGCGTCAGCTGCGCCTCGACATACTGGCAATCCTTCGGAGCAAGCATGCCGCCGGCGACGCCGCGCATCAGCAGCGAATGCATGGAGCGGCCGAGCAAGGCGTCGGGTGATTTCAGCGACATCAGATGCGCCGCCTCGGCATTGGACACCACCACCTTGCCATCGGGGCCGAGCATGACGAGGCCATGCGACATGGTATTGAGCGCCCGGTCGAAGCGGAGCGCGATCTGCCGCGCCTGCTTGTGGCCCACCACGGCCGAAAACAGCACGTTGCGGACGTGGTCTGCACTGCCCTTCAGCACGAACATGAATGGCACGATCAGCAGGCCGAGCACGATGTGGGGCATGTCCAGCCGCAGGATCAGCGCGGCGGCGATCGGTCCGACCAGGGCCACCGCGAAGATCGACACCATGCGCGGCGAGCCGTAGTTGCGGGCAACCACAGTGACCAGCGAACCCATGGTCACCGAAACTGCGCCGACTTCGGCATAGGTGTCGGGGTAGATGTAGATGGAGGCGAAGCAGAAGAAGCCCAGCATCAGGGCCTGTATGCTGCCCTTGAAAATATACTCGCGCTCCCATTCCTTCGCATCTTCCTCGCTTTGCATCTCGGCTTGCGAACGGTGGAATTTGAGCAGGCCGAAATAGCGCCAGACGCCAACGGACATCAATGCGCAGGCAAGCACCAGAAATATGGCTTCGCCGTTGCGCCAATAGACCATGAGGCTGATGACTGCGTGACAGAGCGCGCCAATAAGCAGCATGTGGGCGTTGTCGAACAACGACCGCACAAACTGGATGTAAACATCCGCAGGGATACTTTCGGTCTTTGTTCTGCCCATTCCCGAGGCCCAAAGCGATGTGTTTTCATGTCACATCGGCCTTAAGAAAGGCTTAGAAACAGGCACATGGCAGGTTTCAAACGGAGTTTGGCTGCATTATCCGGGTCAAATTGCCGTCAGACCGATGCGTGGTCCGTCATTCGGCGGCCTGAAGCTCGGTCGCAAGCCGGCCGCTCGACCATCTTTCCAGAAGCCGTGTCCGCTCGCCGGCGGCCTTCGCCAAGCTTTCTTCGCGGACGTAGCCATAGCCGCGGACCAGGGCAGGAACCGAGGCCAGCGCGACCGCCGCCGGGATGCGCTGCGCCGAAAGAGAAACGGCAATCGTTTCAAGATCGGTTTCGTATTGCCGCAAAAGATCGCGCTCGCGCCGACGCTCCGCCATATAGCCGAACGGGTCGAACGCCGTTCCGCGCAGACGCCGAAGCGCCGACAGCAGGCGGAAACCCTTCATCATCCAGGGGCCGAAGCTCGACTTGCGCGGCCGGCCATCCGCATCCCGCCTTCCAAGGACGGGTGGGGCGAGATGAAATTCCAGCCGGTCGTAATTTTCAAACTGCTTGGCCAGTTCGGCGTGGAAGGACCCGTCGGTATAGAGCCGCGCCACCTCGTACTCGTCCTTGATGGCCATCAGCTTGAAAAGATTGCGGGCGGCGGCTTCGGCGAGTGCGGTCGAACCCGGCTGCGCCCGCTCCTCGGCGGCACGCAGTGCTGCGATCCGGTCCGCATAGCGGCGGGCATAGGCGGCATTCTGGTAGGCGGTGAGAAAGGCGACGCGGCGCGCGACGATCTCGTCCAGCGTGCGGGCGACAGGCGTCTCCGCGACAGCGGTTCTTTCGACCAGACCGCGCACGAATTTTGGCTCATGCGCGGCGCGGCGGCCCCAGCGGAAGGCGGCGATGTTCATGGCCACAGCTTCGCCGTTCAGCTCGATCGCCTTTTCGACCGCCTCAGCCGACAGCGGCAGGCCGCCGTGCTGGCAGGCGAAACCGAGCATGAACATGTTGGCGCCCAGCGAATTGCCGAACAGCGTGCTGGCGGCGCGGGTCGCATCGAAGAAATGCGCCCGCTCATCACCCGCCGCGGCGCGGATGGCCTTTTTGAGCCGTTCGATCGGCAGCGAGAAATCGGCCGAGCGGGTGAAGTCGCCGGGCATGATCTCTGCCGTGTTGGCGAGAAACAGGGTGTGGCCCTCGCGCACCGAGGCCAGCACTTTCTTGGCGCCCGACACGACGAGGTCGCAGCCGAGGACAAGATCGGCCTTGCCGGCCGAAACGCGGATGGCGTGGATGTCTTCCGGCGTCTTCGCGATGCGGACATGGGTGAAGACCGAACCGCCCTTCTGCGCCAGGCCCGCCATGTCGATCATGCCGCAGCCCTTGCCTTCCAGATGAGCGGCCATGCCGAGGATGGCGCCGACGGTGACGACGCCGGTGCCGCCGACGCCATCGATGATCGCCGCCCAGCCGTCATTGCCCAGCCGGAACGCCTGGGGATCCGGCACACCCTGCAGAGGATCGCCTGTGCCGCCGACCCCGCTCGCCTTGCGGATTTTCGCGCCGTGAACCGTCACGAAGGAGGGGCAGAAGCCGTCCTGGCAGGAAAAGTCCTTGTTGCAGGACGACTGGTCGATACGCCGCTTGCGTCCGAACTCGGTTTCCACCGGCTGGATCGACACGCAGTTGGACTTGACGCCACAATCGCCGCAGCCTTCGCAGACGAGCTCATTGATGAAAACGCGCTTGTCCGGATCGGGAAACGTGCCGCGCTTGCGGCGGCGGCGCTTCTCGGCGGCGCAGGTCTGGTCGTAGAGCAGCACGGATACGCCCTTGACCTCCCGCAATTCCCGCTGAACGCGGTCCATGTCGTCGCGATGGTGGATCGTGGTGCGCGGCGGAAACGTAATCTTGCCGGCATATTTGTCCGGCTCATCAGTGACGACGGCGATGCGCTCGACACCTTCCGCCCGGACCTGGTTGGCGATCATGTCGACCGTCAGGCCGCCTTCATGCGGCTGGCCGCCGGTCATGGCGACAGCGTCGTTGTAGAGTATCTTGTAGGTGATGTTGGTGCCGGCGGCGAGCGCGAAGCGCATCGCCAGCACGCCGGAGTGGTTGTAGGTGCCGTCACCCAGGTTCTGGAACAGGTGCTGGCGCGTCGAGAACGGCGCCTGGCCGATCCATTGCGCGCCCTCCCCGCCCATGGCGGTGAAGCCGACCGTCTGACGGTCCATCCACAACGCCATGAAATGGCAGCCGATGCCGGCGGCGGCCAGCGAGCCTTCTGGCACTTTGGTGGAGGTGTTGTGCGGACAGCCGGAGCAGAAGAAGGGCGTGCGCGAACCGATGTCGGCCGTATCGGCAAGCATCGCCTGGAACTGCCGCAGCTTGGCGACGCGCGCCGCCACCTCTTCAGAATGGCCGATGGTTCTCAGGATGCGCTCGCCGAGCGCGATGGCGATGTCGTTCGGGTCGAGCGATCCCTTGGCCGGGAACAGCCAGTCGCCGCGCTCGTCCTTCTTGCCGAGGATGACAGGCTGGATCGCGGTGCCGTAAAGATTCTCGCGCAGCTGCACCTCGATCAGCGAGCGCTTTTCCTCGACGACAATGATCGTGTCGAGGCCGCGGGCGAAATCCGCCACATGCTCGAAATCGAGCGGCCACGGGCAGCCGACCTTGAACAGCCTGACCCCGATGCGGTTCGCGGCCGCTTCGTCGATGCCGATGTCCTCCAGCGCCTGACGCACGTCGAGATAGCTTTTGCCGACCGTGATGATGCCGAGCTTCGGCGCTCGCCCGCCGGAATAGACGATGCGGTTTATGCCGTTGGCGCGGATGAAGGCGGAGACGGCGGCGCGCTTGCCCTCATAAAGCCGTTCCTCCTGGCCGAGCATGTCGAGTTCGTTGCGGATGTTGAGGCCGCCGGGCGGCATATCGAATTTCGGCAGGACGATGTTCAGCCGGTCGAGGGAGGCATCGACGGAAGCCGTCGATTCGATATTGTCCTTGACGCATTTGATGGCGGCCCAGGTGCCGGCGAACCGCGACATGGCGAAGCCGTACAGGCCGTAGTCCATGATCTCCTGGACGCCGGCCGGATTGAGCACCGGGATCATCACATCGACGAAATGATATTCGGTGGCGTGCGCGTTGGTGGAGGATTCGGCCATGTGGTCGTCGCCCATCAGCGCCAGCACGCCGCCATGCTTCGAGGACCCGGCCAGATTGGCGTGACGGAAGACGTCGCCGGAGCGATCGACGCCCGGACCCTTGCCGTACCAGACGGAAAACACGCCGTCATACTTGCCTTCGCCAAGCAGTTCCGACTGCTGCGAACCCCAGCAGGCGGTGGCGGCCAGTTCCTCGTTGAGGCCCGGCTGGAAGACGATGTCGGCGCCGGCAAGCTGCTGCTTTGCTTTCCAAAGCTGCAGATCGAGGCCGCCAAGCGGCGACCCCCGATATCCGGAAACGAAACCGGCGGTGTTCAGCCCTGCCCTGCGGTCGCGCTCGCGCTGCATCAGCAGCATACGGATGACGGCCTGCGCGCCGGACAGGAAAACGCGGTCCTTCGCGAGGTCGAATTTGTCGTCCAGCGCGACGTCGTGCAAGGTCATGCGGTATTTCCTCTGCGGAGGCCAAAACATTCCGGCCAACGTCAGGTTCTGATACCGCAGTCTTTATCCCCGGCACAGGCAGGTCAAATAAAATCGGGGATTGGGGTTACCCGGCGACCGGCTCAGGCGCGTCCAAGCCCGGTCCGGCGGGCGAATTTCAGCCGACAGGACAATTCGGTTTGGGCGCACCCGGCAGCTTGCCATCGCCATGGCCCGCCATTTCCGGGTTCAGCTCGTAGATCGGCCCGGTGACCAGCGGCTTGTCGGGCAGGATGGTCTGGTCCTGGTCGGAAACAAGCGTGGTTTTCAGGGTTTGCAACACCGTTCCTTTGGCGTCCTCGATGCGAATTGATACCGCATAGGGCTTGTCCTTGACGACGCAGGTGAGCGGCGGGCTGGTCAGTGTCTGATGCTGAAGCTTGGGCCATATCTTCTGGGACACGACCAGGGGCGGGCCGCCGGCCGGGTTCTCGAAATCGACGACGGCGGTTTGATCGCTGGCCATCGGGCGCAAGGGCTTCAGCGTGACGACATAGGTGGCGATGCCCAGCCTGTAGTTGAATTCGAACAGCCGCCCCGAAACGGCGAAGAAATCGCCGTCGCCTGAATCCCGGCAGCCGCCGAGCAGCAAGCCCGCCGAGAGAATCAATGCCGCAAGCGCGGAGCCTGAAATCAGCCTCGACATGTCAGCGGTCCTTCCTGGTTACAACGCCCGACGCATCGCCATTCGCCGCCATACGCCGGCGATAGTGGCGGCTGGCCTTGCGTCGGTTGCCGCAGACGGCCATGTCGCACCATTGGCGGCTGGCGTTGCGGCTGCGGTCGATGAACAGCCAGCCGCAGTTGGGGCAGATGCGCAGCCGCGACAGCCGGCCCGGTTCGAGCAGGGACAGCGCCGATACCGCAAGCGCCGCCTCAAAGGCGAGCGGCGTTGCCGCATCGCCGAAGGGACGCTCTGGAGTTGCGGCGAACGGGATGCCGCCAAGACCTTCGGCACATGTCCGCAAAAGAGTCGCCAGCGCAGCAGACTGGATGACATCTTCCGCAACAGCTTCGCGAAACAGTCGGTCGGTGGCCTCGCGGATGGCAAGCACGACCGGCGCGATCCGGCGCGGCGACGCCGCCTCGACCCGCCGGCCACCCAGTTCCTCCGAGCGGAATATGGAGGCCGCTTCGGCAAAGCGTGCGATCTCCTCCGGCTCGGCGAAACGGTCGAACGTCTTGTCCGGATCGCCACGCAGGACGACGGTATTGGCGGCATCCAGCGCCAATGCGCCGCCGCTGAAGCGATGGGATGTCCACGAAACAGGCATGGCATAATCTAACCTGCAAAATAGCTTTGACAAGTTATAATTTGGTGTGCACTCTGGCCTGACCCCGACGCACCGGCGCCGTTGGACGACCCATGCTCTACTTTTTCCAACAGCTTCTGAACGGGCTGCATTCGGGTATGCTCTACGCCCTGCTCGCCTTCGGCTATGCGCTGACCAACGGCATCCTGCACCGCACCAACCTCGCTTATGGCGGGCTCTTCGCCTTCTGCGGGCAGACGATGATCCTGGCGGCCGTGTATGGTTACCAGACGCTCTGGCTGACGCTGCCGGCGAGCATCGTCCTGGCCATCGCCATCGCGTTCGCCTATGCGGCGCTGGCGAGCCGGTTCCTGTCCGGCGTCGTCCTCGAACCGCTGGCCAAGAGTTCGCCGAACACGATCGTCGCGGCGACGCTGGGCGTATTGCTGGCGCTGATGGAAATGGGGCGCATCGCCGCCGACACGCGCGATCTATGGCTGCCGCCGATGTTCGCAGGCCCCGTCGTGTTTGCCGAAGGCGCCGGCTTCAAGGTCACGCTTACCGTCATCCAGTTGGCGAATTGCGCGGTCGGCGTCGCGGCAATCGGGCTTTGCGGCCTCTATCTTTCACGCTCACGCTTCGGCCGTTCATGGCGCGCCGTTTCCGACGATCCGGCTGCCGCGGCGCTTTGCGGCGTGGACGTGCGCGCCGTCTTTCGCACGGCCGTGATGGGCGGCGGCCTTTGCGCCGGGCTGGCCGGCGTGCTGGCGGCGCTTTACTACGGCAATATCGGGTTTGGCGCGGGCCTCATCTACGGGCTGAAAATCCTCTTCGTGACAGCGGTCGGCGGTTTCCTATCGCCAACGCGCGCGGCAGCCGGCGCGGCCGCTTACGGCATCGCCGAATCGCTCTGGGCGGGCTACTTCCCGATCGAGTGGCGCGATGCCTGGATGTTCTTCCTGCTCGTACTCATGCTGGTTCTGGCCGGCGGCGGACACGACAACCGCAAAGCCGCGTAAGTCTCAGACTTTGGTTCAATGGCGGCGGCGCAACCGCTTCTATGACGCCACGGCGCTGTTGATCGGCGCGGCGACGAGTTGACGCGCTCGTCGGCGAACGTCATACCCGTTATCAAAGGCGCGCTGTAGAAATCCGGGGTTCGCGGCAGCGTCGAATTTATCCATGGGAGGATTTGAGATGGCCTTTCTCAATGCCGTCATTCAATCGCCGACTGCCTTGTCACTAGCCATCCTTCTCCTGATCGTGATCGTCGCCATTGTCTGGACGACGATCTACGACACGCGGATGTCGGTGCTTCTGGGCATTTCGCGGGCTATTGACTGGACAAACGAGACGATCGGCAAATGGGTGTCCTGGCTGATCCTGATCTCGATCCTTGTCAGCGCCAGCAATGCCGTGATCCGCAAGGCGCTCAACAGCTCATCCAACGCCTGGCTGGAACTGCAATGGTATCTGTTCGGCGCGGCCTTCCTGCTGGCGGCCGCCTATACGCTGAAGCAGAACGAACACATCCGCATCGACATCGTCTACGGCATGTTCTCACGCCGCGTTCAGCACTGGATCGATCTGCTTGGGCACCTGCTGTTCCTGATGCCGTTCGTGGTCCTGATGGTTTCCTACCTGTTCCCCTACGTTCTGCTGTCGTTCAGGAGCGGCGAGGTTTCGGGCAATGCCGGCGGACTGATCATCTGGCCCGCGAAAATGATGCTCCTGCTCGGCTTCCTGCTACTCGGTTTCCAGGGTGTTTCGGAGATCATCAAGAAGGTCGCCATCATGTGCGGGCTGATCGACGATCCGAATCCATTCATATCCGTGCACGAACAGGCTGAACTCGAAGCAAAAGCCCTCGCCGAGGAGGTCCGCTCGTGATCGAGTTCATCGCGCAGAACATGGCGCCGATCATGTTCCTCTCGCTGATCGTCTTCCTGCTGATCGGCTACCCGGTGGCATTCTCGCTCGCCGCCAACGGTCTGCTGTTCTTCCTGATCGGCGTCGAGCTGGCGCCATTCTCAAGCGGCTCGATCAACCTGTCCTGGCCGCTGCTTTACGCCCTGCCCGAACGCTTCTATGGCGGCGTCATGGCCAACGACACGCTGCTGGCCATACCCTTCTTCACCTTCATGGGAATCGTGCTGGAACGCTCCGGCATGGCGGAGGACCTGCTTGACACGATCGGCCAGCTTTTTGGCCCCGTTCGCGGCGGCCTGGCCTACGCGGTGATCTTCGTCGGCGCACTGCTTGCCGCGACCACCGGCGTGGTCGCCGCGTCCGTCATTGCGATGGGCCTCATCTCGCTGCCGATCATGCTGCGCTACGGCTACGATCGCAGGGTCGCTACGGGCGTCATCGCCGCCTCGGGTACGCTGGCGCAGATCATTCCGCCGTCCCTGGTGCTTATCGTGCTTGCCGACCAGCTCGGCCGTTCGGTCGGCGACATGTATGCCGGCGCGCTTATCCCCGGCCTGGTCCTGACCGGCCTCTACATGGGCTACATCCTGATCATGTCGATCGTCCGGCCGCAGTCGGTTCCTGCCTTGCCCCTGGAAGCGCGAACGCTGGGCCATGGCGTTACCTCGCTGCTGGTCGCCCTGGCGGTCGCCGTCGCGGTCGGCTACGGGGCCTATGTCTACCTTGCGCCCACCCATGGCCCTGACGCCGATATCCTGGCGATGGTCGCCGGCGTCGTCTTCATCTATATCGTCGCACTTCTGGACAAGACATTCAGCTTCAACATGATGTCGCGGCTGGCGCAGCAGGTGATCATCGTGCTGATCCCGCCGCTGGCGCTGGTGTTCCTGGTGCTGGGCACGATCTTCCTCGGCATCGCCACGCCGACCGAAGGCGGCGCGATGGGCGCGGTCGGCGCGCTGATCATGGCCGCGATGAAAGGCCGGCTCAACCTTGACGTCATCCGGCACGCGCTCGCCTCGACCACCCGGCTGTCGTCCTTCGTGCTGTTCATCCTGATCGGCGCGCGCGTCTTCTCGCTGACCTTCTACGGCGTCAACGGACATCTGTGGGTGGAGCACCTGCTCATATCCCTGCCGGGCGGCGAGATCGGATTCCTGATCGCCGTCAACCTTCTCGTGTTTTTCCTGGCGTTCTTCCTCGACTTCTTCGAACTCGCCTTCATCATCGTGCCGCTGCTGGCGCCGGCCGCTGAAAAACTGGGCATCGACCTGATCTGGTTCGGCGTGCTTCTGGGCGTGAACATGCAGACCAGCTTCATGCACCCGCCCTTCGGCTTCGCGCTGTTCTACCTGCGTTCGGTGGCGGCGCGCGTGCCCTATCTCGACCGCATCACCGGCAAGCAGATCGCGCCGGTAACGACAGGCCAGATCTATTGGGGCGCGGTGCCTTTCGTCTGCATCCAGGTGCTGATGATCGGCCTCACCCTCGCCTTCCCGCAGATGGTGATGCACTACAAGGGAACCGTGGTCGATCCGAAGGACATCCAGATCACCCTGCCGCCGCTGAGCGGCGGCGGATCGGGCCTCGGCCAGCCGGGAGGCTTCGGCCTGCCGCCTCTGGGCGCGCCGGCGCCGACGGCGCCCCCGGCAGGTGGAGGCGCCGTGCCGGCCAATCCATCGGCTCCCGCGGCCCCTGCGGCGCCGGCTGCGCCGAACCTGTCGCAGCCGCCAAGCTTCAACTGACGCCGCGCGACAGCCGGCTGACATTCAAACAAAGAAAAACCCCCGCAGCGGCGCTCCGGGGGTTTTTTGATAGGTCGATCGATCAGCGCTTACAGCTTGTTGCCGCGTTGCTGCACCATCATGAAGGTGTCGTAGTTGTATTCGGCGATCTGCATGTTGAGATAGTAGTCCTTGCGGAAGCCGACGATCGATTCCCAGATTTTCTTGAACAGCGGGTTCGAAGCGGACATTTCGCCATACACTTCATTAGCCTTGTCGAAGCTGGCCGACAGGATTTCCTGGCTGAACGGACGAAGCTGGGCGCCGTTGGCGACAAGCTGCCGGACCGCGGCCGGATTCTTGTAGTCGTACTTCTGCAGCATGTCGGCGTCGGTGGCCTGCGCGGCGGTGCGCAGAAGCGATTTGTAGTTTGCCGGCAGCGCCTCGTACTTGCCCTTGTTGAACATCAGGTGGACGGTCGGGCCGCCTTCCCAGAAGCCGGGATAGTAATAATAGGGCGCGACCTTGTAGAAACCGAGTTTTTCGTCGTCATACGGACCAACCCATTCGGCAGCGTCGATCGTACCCTTTTCCAGCGCCGGATAGATATCGCCGCCAG
This sequence comes from Mesorhizobium sp. BE184, assembly GCF_031457045.1. Lineage (NCBI taxonomy): Bacteria > Pseudomonadati > Pseudomonadota > Alphaproteobacteria > Hyphomicrobiales > Phyllobacteriaceae > Mesorhizobium > Mesorhizobium sp. BE184. Next base: position 129,336 of record NZ_JAVDVU010000001.1, on the reverse strand, counting down.
GAATGTTCTGCGGCACCAGGCCGAGACGCTCCATGACCTTGCCGGCGAAGCCGCCGATGCGCATCTTCAAACCGTTGAGATCGGCGACCGTGTTGATCTCCTTGCGGAACCAGCCGCCCATCTGCACGCCGGTGTTGCCACCGGGGAAGCCGACGAGACCCTGGGTGCCGAGGAACTCGTTGAACAGGTCGATGCCGCCGCCATGGTAGTGCCAGGCATTCATGCCGCGCGCGTTGAGCGAGAACGGCACCGCTGCGCCCAGCGCATAGGTCGGATCCTTGCCCCACATGTAATAGGCAACGGTGTGGCAAGCCTCGACCGTGCCGGCCGCGGTCGCATCGGAAGCCTGGAAGGCGGGAACGAGTTCACCGGCCGCGAAAACCTGGATCTGGAAATTGCCGTCCGTGGCTTCCGAAAGCATTTTGGAGAACACTTCGGCACCCCCGTAAATCGTATCGAGCGACTTCGGGAAGGACGAGGCGAGACGCCAGGTGATCTTCGGGTTGGACTGGGCGATGGCCGGTGCTGCAAGCGTCGTGACCGCTGCGGCGGCGCCGACGCCGGTGGTGCCGGCCTTCCTGATAAATGAGCGACGATCCATGAATTTCCTCCCTTAAGTGATGACGAAGCTGACCCCGCTGAAGCGCCTGAAATTTAGGCCGGCTTGAAGGGACAATACACGCGCAAGAACGCGAGTCCAGCGGGCGACGCCATTCCAGCAGACGGCCTGGCGGGAATTTCCGATCTCGCGAAAGGCGTTTACAACTATAGTCTAAACGCCCCGCTCAGCCTGTGTCGCAAGCAGGCAGGCACGGCATGGCAAAACGCCTTGCGATCGCCTATTTTTACAGCAATCTGGACAGGACTAACGAGGTCTTCCGCCGCCATGATCCAACCGCTCGTCGCCGTCTCCACCGATGTCCGCCAATTCGAGAACTACCGCTGGCATGCGGCCCCGCAGCAGTATCTGGAGGCTGCGGTCGCCGGCGCGGGCGTGCTGCCGGTGCTGTTGCCGTCATTCGGCGACAGGCTGGATCTCGACGAACTGCTCTCGGCGGTCGATGGCGTCATGATCACGGGATCGAAATCCAACGTCCATCCCTCGCTCTATGGCGGCGATGCCAGCGAGGCGAACGGACCTTACGATCCGGATCGCGACGCGACGACCCTGCCGCTGATCCGCAAGGCGGTGGAACGCGGCGTGCCGCTGCTCGCCATCTGCCGCGGTATCCAGGAAATGAACGTGGCGCTCGGCGGCACGCTAGCCACCGAAATCCAGGACCGTGAAGGCTCGCTCGACCATCGCGCGCCGGCCAGCGAAAACCAGGACGAACGCTTCGCCATCCGCCAGAGCGTCAGCATCAAGCCCGGCAGCTGTCTGGCCGGGGTGTTCGGCGCCGGCGACATCATGGTCAATTCGGTCCACCGCCAGGCGGTCGACCGGCTCGGACCGGCGCTGCAGGTGGAAGCGGTCGCCGAAGACGGGACGGTGGAAGCCGTCTCGGTTCGCGACGCGCGGGCCTTCGCGGTCGGCGTGCAGTGGCATCCGGAATACTGGGTGCAATCCGACAACGCCTCGCAGCGCGTCTTTAAGGCCTTCGGCGACGCCGTGCGGGCGCACGCAGCGGCGAAAGGCGGGGTGCGGACGGCGGCCGAGTAGCGATCAAGCAGCCTGCGGTAACTTTACGATCTTGCGCACCATCTGGGCGATTTCTTCGTTGGAATGACTATCCAGGACCTCTACAAAGTGAATGCCTGCCTTTCGTAAGGCCTCGCGTTTTATGGCATCTCTCGCGGCGGCACTTCCCTGATGATGCCCGCCCCCCTGATATTCGATCGCGGCCACAGCTTCGCCGTAAGGGCCAAGGATGAGCACGTCGACGCGTTTGCTGTTGACGGCAAAATAAGCCTTGGTGTCGTCCGAACCCACGATTTCCCCAAGGCTTGTTTGTGACAGAACGCGATATCCCCTGCGGAGAGTGGAAACTTCGGATTCCACCACCTTGAACACTCGATATTCGGATTTGTTCATGACCTTCTTCTTGTAGAAGGAAGCCGCCATGACGTATCGGAGCTGACTTGCAGCATCAGGGTGTTTGAACAACGAAAATTTCTGCGGATTCGGCGTCTTCAATAGAATAATCAAGCAACAGACGGCGCAGCCTGCCAGAACGATCAGAATTATCGTGTCCATAATGGATTGCCCGCCCAAGACCAAGACAACCTACAGTTTAGGACATTTGCTTTATATTTTGCTTTTCAGCATCGCTCAAAATTTACGCGATTTCGCTTCAGAATTGTCGACGCTCATCGCAACGCCGCCATCGAAAGCAGGGGAAGCGCCGGCTGGTAGGACTCGTAGCCTTCGCCATCGGCAGCCGCGAAGACAACAATCGGATCGACGCCGTTTTGGCTGAACGAGACCGTGCCGTCGTCGTTGTCGCGCCAGAATTTTGCCCGCTCAAGGCCGGGAAGCAGTTCCCCGCAGCCCGGATCGACGTTCAAGGCTGAGATGGCCGAAGAGGTTTGCCGACGTTCCACCGTGCAGGCCTGTCCGCCATTCGCGACGAGCCTATAGGCGCCAGCAACAGAAGCAGGCCGCGACGGCGGCGCATCGGCTTCGAGCTTCAAAATGTGGGCGCCACCGTAGACCGCCGCAGCCGCCACAATGGCTCCAAGCACCTTCATCGTCGCATACCCACGCCCAAGCAGTTGAATCCATAGTGGATTCCAAGGCGTTAAACAGAGGTTAAACGGACGCGAGCAGCGTTAATGAATGTGGCGAAGCCGGCTCAGCCGGCTGGCTTCACATCGGCCGTTTCCGGCACCGGCGTCAGCGCCTTGCCTTCGGAGAACCACGAGACGAGGTTGTCGACGCAAAGATCCGCCATGGCCTCCCGGGTGTGATGCGAGGCGGAAGCGACGTGGGGCAGCAGCACCACATTCGGCAGATCGAGCAGCGCCTGCGGCACGTTCGGTTCACTGGCGAAGACATCGAGGCCGGCGGCAGCGATGGCGCCGTCCGCCAGCGCCTGCGCCAAGGCCGGCTCATCGACCGTGCTGCCCCTGCCAATGTTGACAAAAACGCCGTCCGGACCCAGCGCCTTCAGCACCTGGGCGTTCACCGCTTTTTCCGTTGCCGGCGTTCCCGGCGCGACCGAGACCAGCGTATCAACGGCCTGCGCGAGACCTTCCAACGTATCGTGATAGGCGTAAGCGACGCCTTCGACCGGCCGGCGGTTGTGGTAGGCGATGGTGAGGCCGAACGCTTCCAGCCGTTTCGCGATGGCAAGGCCGATACGGCCCATGCCGAATATGCCGGCCTTGCGCCCGCGCAAGGTCAACCGGCTCAAAGGGTAGTTGCCTTCGCTCACCCAGCGCCCCTGCCGCAGCCATTGCTCGGCGCGCGGCAGTTCACGCACGGTGTTGAGCAACAGGGCGACCGCCGTGTCGGCGACTTCCTCGGTCAGCACATCGGGCGTGTTCGTCACCATGACACCGCGGCTGGCGGCATGGCGCGCGTCGATGCCGTCATAGCCGACGCCGAAATTGGCGATGATCTCCAGATTGGGCAGCGCATCGATGATGGAGGCGCCGATCGCGATTCCGCCGGCCATGCCGCGAATGGCCGCCTTGTCGTCGGCGGACAGCGCCGCCAGGTCGGAACTTTCCAGCGGGATCGCCCGAAACGTTCGCCTTATTCTCTCGGCGGCATGGCTGTGAAGGCGGGCGGGCAGCAGGACCGCCACATCCGACAAAACTGACGTCATTTACGAGCGCTCCACCGGCCTGCCGGTAGACTGTCGCACATGCAGTTCCGGCTTGATGAGTTCCTGCGACAGACGCACAGTCTGTCCGTTCAATTTGTCCAGAAGGGCGCTGGCGGCGCGGCGGCCGACCTCGCGCTGGCCGTTCCAGACGGTTGTGAGCGCCGGCGTGGCGATGGCCGCTTCCTCGAGGTCGTCATAGCCGGTGACGGAAATGTCTACGCCCGGCACCAGCCCGGCGCGGGAAATGCCGTTCATCAGGCCGATGGCGACGAGGTCATTCCAGCAGCAGGCGGCGGTGGGCCTGTCCTTCAGCGCCAGGAACTGGCCGGCGGCCTCGAAACCGGCCTGCTTGGTGCGCGGCCCCTGGATGCGCCAGGCCGGATTGACCTCGAGCCCGGCCGTCTGCATGGCGTTCAGATAACCCTGATAGCGGTCACGGCCCGTCGATGTCTGGTCGGTCGCGCCGATCATGGCGATGCGCTTGTGGCCAAGCGAGATGAGATGGTTGGTGGCGAGCGCGGTGCCGTAGGCGTCGTCGCCGCGAAACACCGGCACATGGGCGTCCTCGACATCGCGGGCGATCAGCACCGCCGGCAACCCGTTCTCCTCGGCCATGAGGATATCGGAGGCCGGCGTGTCGATGGCCGGCGACATGATGACGCCATCGGCGCCAAGCTGCAGCAGCGTGTCGATGAAGGTGCGCTGCTTGTCGAGTTGATCGTAGTGATTGGACAGGATGAAGGTCTGCCGGCTGCGGTCCAGTTCGCTTTCGATGGAGCGCAGGATTTCCGCGTAGAAGGGGTTCATGATGTCGTGGACGACGACGCCGACAATGCCCGAGCGCGAGGTGCGCAGGCTGGCGGCGCGGCGGTTGTAGATGTAGCCGATTTCGCGCGCGTGTTCCTTGATGCGTTCCCGCGTCGCGCCAGCGACCAGCGGGCTGTCGCGCAAGGCCAGCGATACCGTCGCGGTCGAAACGCCGAGCGCGTCCGCGATCGTCGAAAGCTTGATTTTCTGTGCCAGTCTCCGCCTCCCGGACCCCAACATTTAAACTGTTTAAATCCGGCTTAGACATCCCTCCGGGGCAAATCAAGCTTTTTTGCCAATTCATCGGTTTCAGCCGCCAGCGCGGCCCGGTTGTGTACCCGCAGCCGATGTTCGCGGTGGACGATATAGAGACCGCCGGCGACGATGACGGCAGCGCCGACAAGCGTCCATCCGTCCGGCAGCTGGTTGAAGATCAGCCAGCCGAAAGCGATCATCCAGATCATCTGCGAATAGGGATAGGGAGCGAGAGCCGTCGCCGAAGCCATGCGGTAGGCGATGATGAGCAGATAGTGGCCGACGCCGCCGAAGACGCCGAGCATGCAGATGATGAACCAGTGCCAGCCGTCCTGCGGCAACGACAACGGCAGCGCGAAGGCCGGCAGCAGCAGGATCGTTGGGCACAGCGCCGCGTAGAGGATGAGGCTTTCCGACGTCTCTTTCGCGCCCATGCGCCGGGTCATGATGACATAGAGCGAGTTCGACAGCATCGAGCCCAGCGCCAGCAGATGGCCGACGCCGAAGACGCCGACACCGGGCCGGGTTATGATAACGACGCCGACCAGGCCGATCAGGATGGCGATCCAGCGGCGCCAGCCGGCCCATTCGCCAAGCAGCGGGCCGGCAAGCGCGGTGATGACCATCGGTCCGGCGAAGAAGATCGACATGGTTTCGGCCAGTTGCATCGTGCGCAAAGCGATGATGTTGAGGATCGTCGCTCCGAACAGGAACAGGCCGCGCAAGATATGCGCCGGCAGATTCGCGGCGCGGAAGCGGATCGGCTCGCGCCAGCTGCGAAACACCACCAGAACGATGACGACATGGACGGCGAAGCGGGTCCAGGCAACGAACAGCGGCGACACGCCGGCCAGCACCAGATACTTGCTGCTGGTGTCGAGGAAGGAAAAGAGCAGGTAGGAGGCAAGGATGAGGGCGATCGCAACAGGCGGCGTCGCGCCTTCATCCAGTCTGGCGGGAACAGTCAATTTGGCGAGCCGAACGGGGGTTTCATTTCAAGCCTTCTTCGCGGGTTCCGCGCCCGCTCACAAGGCCCCAATGCAAACTTACACGAATCGTCAGGCAAATCCCGGCTGTGTGCCAATCGGCGGCGGATAGCTGGTATTCGGTCAGAAACCCCACGTCACAGCCGCCTGCCCGGCTTATTCCTCGGTGTCGGCGTCGTCCTCTTCGACGAAGGCCAGCCGGTCGTCAGAGAGATTACCTTCTATGCGCGACAGCAGCTTAGAGAGCGTCTTCTGGTCCTTCTTGTCGAGGCCCTTGAACGCCTGTTTTTCGGTCTTGCGTACCGACTTCTTGATGGCCTGGATGGTCTCGCGCCCGCCTTCGGTCAGAAAGATATGCGCCTGCCGCGCATCGGAGTTGGAGGCGCGCTTCTCAAGGAAGCCCTGCGCCTGAAGCCGGTTTATGGTTTTGGTTATCGTCGGCGGACGCACGCCCAGCCTGTCCGCCAGAGTACCGGGCGTCTGCCCATTCTCACGGTCGAGCGCCAGCATGATCTGGTCCTGCCCGGCATAGAAACCGTGCGCCAGAAGGCGCGCGGCAAGTGCGGTTCGCGCCAGCCGCGCCGCCGAATGCAGCCGGCTCATCGTCGTGCCTGGATCAACCTTGGCCATGGTCACCCCTCTCTGACCGCGCTCCCCGCAAGCACAATAGCCGCGATCGGCGCTTTGCAAAACGCGCCGCCGGCAAAGAAACAATTTGCCGGCAAGCGTTATGTGGTTCGCAAGCGCTAATGGCAGATGTTTATTTCAGTTAGATGACAAACGAATTTTGGCCGCGGCGGTCCTGTGTCCCCTGTAAGGCGCAGCCGCATCCGACCAGCGCTCTCCATCAGCGCATTGCCCAGAACACCATGTCTTCAATCGCTGACAACGGCATCCTGGTTGGCCCGAAAATTTGGCAGGCGCGGACGGGTTTGACAGGTGCAAACGGGCGAGCGGCATCCTATATGGGAGCCTCCATCGCAGTTCGAGGCCTGACATGAGCGAAGCACAGACGCAGATCCCCGTAACCGTCCTGACCGGCTATCTCGGCGCCGGCAAGACAACCCTGCTCAACCGCATCCTGTCGGAGAACCATGGCAAGCGCTACGCGGTCATCGTCAACGAATTCGGCGAGATCGGCATCGACAACGATCTGATCGTGGAATCCGACGAGGAAATCTACGAGATGAACAATGGCTGCGTCTGCTGCACGGTGCGCGGCGACCTGATCCGCGTCGTCGAGGGCCTGATGCGGCGGCCCGGCCGCTTCGACGCCATCGTGGTGGAGACGACCGGCCTGGCCGATCCGGTGCCGGTGGCGCAGACGTTCTTCATGGACGAAGACGTGCGCTCCAAGACCAGGCTCGACGCCGTGGTGGCGTTGGTCGACGCCAAGCATTTGCCGCTGCGGCTGAAGGATTCGAAGGAGGCCGAAGACCAGATCGCCTTCGCCGATGTCGTCGTGCTGAACAAGACCGATCTGGTGACGCCGGAGGAGTTGCGCGCCGTCGAGGCGACCATCCGCGCCATCAACCCTGCGGCGAGGATCCACCGCACCGAACGCTCGGGCGTAGACCTTTCGGAAGTGCTCGACCGCGGTGCATTCGACCTCAAGCGGGCGCTGGAAAACGATCCGCATTTCCTTGAAGCCGACGAGCACGCGCACCACGACCATGACGGGCACGACCATGGGCACCATGGACACGATCATGCGCATCCCGCCGCGATCCACGATGTGACGGTGCAGTCAGTCTCGCTGCGGGGCGGCGAGATGGACCAGAAGAAGTTCTTCCCCTGGATCGAGAAGGTCACCCAGATGGAAGGGCCCAACATATTGCGGCTCAAGGGCATCATCGCCTTCAAGGGCGACGACGAGCGCTATGTCATCCAGGGGGTGCACATGATCATCGAGGGCGACCACCAGCGCGCCTGGAAGGACGGCGAGGCGCATGAGAGCCGGCTGGTCTTCATCGGCCGCGACCTCGACGCCGAAAAGCTGAGGAAGAGCTTCGAGGCGTGCCAGGCCGCCTGACCCTCCAGCTTGCGAAGTATCTCCTGCCCCTCATTCGCCCGCCGGCCCTTCTCTGCGTGAAACAGGGAGAAGGGATACCTGCCGCAACGTTGGCGACCCCTCTCCCCGTCCTTGCCGGGAGAGGGTAAGGGTGAGGGCAGCACAAACCTGAAACGGAATAGTCTGGACTATGCCCACAGTCGCCCCGCTCGATCTTTCCGGCCATTGCGTGGCCGCCGTCTTTCTCGGCAATGTGCCGCATTTCGCGCTCGCCGACGGTTCGATCCACCGGCTCGACAACGGCCACAAGACCGAACAGGTGCATGACGGATTGCTGGCGGCGGTTCTCGACCCGGCCGGCAACCGGCTGATCACCGGCGGCGAGGATGGCAAGGTGTTCGCCGTCACAGCCGGCGGCAGCGCACAGGAACTGGCGAGCGCCGGCAGGAAGTGGATCACCAGCGTCGCCGCCGGGCCGCAGGGCGCGATCGCCTATGGCAGCGGCAAGACCGCCTTTGTCCGTTTCGCCGACGGCAAGGTGAAGGACTTCCAGCATCCACGCTCGGTAGAGGGCGTTGCCTTCGCGCCGAAGGGCATGCGCATCGGCGTCGCCCGCTACAATGGCGCGACGCTGCATTTCCCCGCCGCCGAGGGCAAGCCGGTGGAATTGGAGTGGGCGGGCGCGCATACCGGCATCAGTTTCTCGCCGGACGGCAATTTTCTCGTCACCACCATGCAGGAGAATGCGCTGCATGGCTGGAAGCTGGCCGACGGCAAGCATATGCGCATGTCGGGCTACCCGGCCAAGGTCAAAAGCCTGTCCTGGGCCGCCAAGGGCAAATGGCTGGCGAGCGCCGGCGCGCCGGCGGCGATCGTGTGGCCGTTCCAGGCCAAGGACGGGCCGATGGGCAAGGCGCCGCTGGAACTCGGCACACGCGGCAACACCATGGTGACCTGCGTGGCCTGCCATCCCAGCCAGGACGTCGTCGCCATCGGCTATGAGGACGGCATGGTCATCGCCGCGCGCTTTGCCGACGCCAAGGAAGTGCTGCTGCGCCGCCCCGGCAAAGGCGCGATCACCGCGATGATGTGGGACAAGGCCGAACAGCGCATCGCTTTCGGCAGCGCTGCCGGCGATTGCGGCGTGATCGACATCACCGCCTGACGCCAGGCGGCCCTGCCGCGGAAAAATCCCTCCCTGTGTAAAATTTTATAGCGGGATAGCGCGTCGGAACATATCATGAACGAATGGCTATCCTCTCAACCCGCGAAAAGCTCGCCATCCTTTCGGATGCCGCCAAATACGATGCCTCGTGCGCCTCGTCGGGCGCGGCGAAGCGCAATTCGCTGAAGAGCGGCGGCATCGGCTCGACCGAGGGCATGGGCATCTGCCATTCCTACGCGCCGGACGGTCGATGCATCTCGCTCCTGAAGATCCTGCTGACCAATTTCTGCATCTACGATTGCAGCTATTGCATCAACCGTTCGTCCTCAAACGTCCGCCGCGCCCGTTTCACCGTCGATGAGGTGGTGAGACTGACAATGGACTTCTATCGTCGCAACTATATCGAAGGCTTGTTCCTGTCCTCCGGCGTGGTGCGTTCGCCGGACGAGACGATGGGCGAAATGGTCAAGGTGGCGCGGCGGCTGCGGCTGGACGAGAAGTTCGGCGGCTACATCCATCTCAAGACCATTCCCGAATGCTCGCAGGAATTGATCGAGAAGGCCGGGCTCTATGCCGACCGGCTGTCGATCAATGTCGAGCTTCCGACCGACGAAAGCGTCAAGCGTTTCGCGCCGGAGAAGCGGCCGGAAACGATCCGGCTTTCCATGGCGAAGCTTCGCGAGAAGATGGAGGAAAAAGCCGAACCGACCCTGAAGACGAAGACGCGCGAGCGTTTCGCACCCGGTGGTCAATCAACCCAGATGATCGTCGGGGCGGACTCGACCTCCGACGACGGCATTTTGAAGACCAGCGCCCGGCTCTACGGCAGCTATCAGTTGCGCAGGGTGTATTACTCCGCCTTCAGCCCGATCCCGGATTCGTCGGCCGCCCTGCCGGTGCGCAAGCCGCCGCTGATGCGCGAGCACCGGCTGTACCAGGCCGACTGGCTGATGCGGTTCTATGGCTTTTCGCAGCCGGAGATCCTGCAGGGCAGCGCCGACGGCATGCTCGATCTCGCCATCGACCCGAAGCTTGCCTGGGCGCTGCGGCACCGGGGCCTGTTTCCGGTGGATGTGAACCGCGCCGACCGCGAGACGCTGCTGCGCGTGCCGGGCCTCGGCACCAAGGTGGTGGACCGCATCATCGCCACGCGCCGGCATCGGCGACTGCGGCTTGAAGATGTCGGCAGGCTGGCGAAATCCATCGCCAAGCTGCGGCCCTTCATCTTCGCGCAAGGCTGGTCGCCCGGCGGCCTGACCGACCAGGCGGCGCTGCGCGAAACGATCGCTTCCACCTGCGAACAGTTGTCGCTGTTTTGACGATGCAGGCTGAACAACTCCATCTTGCCCGACACACGGCCCAGCTGGTCAGCGAAACCGACTTTGCCGGCTGGCGCGACGCGGCGCGCGTGTTGGCGTCGGGCGGTGTGGCGCCGGAGGATGTGGCTTGGATGGTGGATGCAGGTGAAAATCGGCAATCCGTTGGGCGCACAATACCTGAGGCATCCGAAGACAAAAGCACCCTCACCGTTCCGCGCGCTTTCATCGCGCGCGCCGAGGCCGTGATCTGCCATTCCGACCCCGCACGCTTCGCCCTGCTCTACCGCTTGCTCTGGCGGCTGCGTGACGAGCCGAAACTTCTGGAAATCGCCTCCGATCCGGACATCCGGCGCTTCGAGGCGATGGAAAAGGCCGTCGGCCGCGACATGCACAAGATGCGGGCCTTCGTCCGCTTCCGGAAGATCGGCGAGGGCGAAGCCGAGCGCTTCGTCGCCTGGTTCGAGCCATCGCACTATATCATCGCCCGCAACGCGCCCTTCTTCGTGCGCCGCTTCACTGGCATGCGCTGGACCATCCTGACGCCGCATGCCTCCGCGACATGGGACGGCGAAATTCTGGCGATCGGACCGGGCGCGGCGAAGGCGGATGCGCCGGCCGAGGACGCCACCGAGGCGCTGTGGCAGACCTATTTCGAGAACATCTTCAACCCGGCCCGGCTGAAGGTGCAGGCAATGCAGAAGGAGATGCCGAAGAAATACTGGCGGAACCTTCCCGAGGCCTCGCTCATTCCCGATTTGATCGCAGGCGCGGACAAGGCCGCGAAGGAGATGATCGCCAGGATGCCGACGACACCGGCGCCGCACCACGCCAAGGTTAAGGCCAGGCACTGGCCGGCGCGCGGCGAGGAAGCCCCCGACGATGGCGCGAAGGCGCGCTCCATCGCCGCGTTGCGCGAAGCGGCGAAGGGCTGCCGGCGCTGCCCGCTGTGGCGCGAGGCGACGCAGACGGTGTTCGGCGAAGGTCCGGAAACCGCCAGCGTCATCTTCGTCGGCGAGCAACCGGGCGACCAGGAGGACATCGCCGGCAAGCCCTTCGTCGGCCCGGCCGGCAAGGTGTTCGACGCGATCCTGGACGACGCCGAAATCGACCGGCTGAAGACCTATGTCACGAATGCGGTGAAGCATTTCAAGTTCGAGCCGCGCGGCAAGCGCCGCATCCATTCCAAGCCGAATGCCGGCGAGGTGCAGGCCTGCCGCTGGTGGCTGGACAAGGAATTGTCGCTGATCAAGCCGAACCTCGTCGTGGCGATGGGCGCGACGGCGGCGCAAGCGCTGCTCGGCAAGGCGATCCCGGTGACGAAGATGCGCGGCGAGGTGATCGAACGCGAGGACGGTCTTCGCGTGTTCATCACCATCCACCCGTCCTTCATCCTGCGCATCCCCGACCCGGCCGACAAGGAAGCCGAACGAGCGCGGTTCTTGAAAGACATCAAGGCGGTGAAGGAATTGATGGGGTGAGTGCGTCCTTCGAGGCTCGCTCCGCTCGCACCTCAGGATGAGGACGGTCTGTGCAGTTCATTCTCAAGTTCTTCGGCATTGCGAAATTGAGAATGGCGTAGCTCAACCTCCCTCATCCTGAGGTGCGAGCGGAGCGAGCCTCGAAGGACGCACGACTGGCATCTACCGCACCAGTATCGCCCTGAGATCGTTGACGTTCGTTCCAGTCGGTCCCGGCACGAACAGGTCGCCCACCGCATTGAAAGCCGTCCAGGCGTTGTTGGCGGCGAGCATGGCCTTGGCATCGACGCCTGCCGCCCGCATGCGCGGAACCGTGGAGCCGTCGCAGAAGGCGCCGGCATTGTCCTCGGAGCCATCGATGCCGTCGGTGTCGGCGGCCAGCGCATGAATGCCCTCGACCCCGGCAATGCCGATGGCGAAGGCGAGGAGGAACTCGGAATTGCGCCCGCCCTTGCCTTTTGCCTTCAACGTCACCGTCGTCTCGCCGCCCGACAGGATCAGCACCGGTTTGGCGAAGGGCCGGTTGCGGGCCGCGACCTCGCGGGCGATGGCGGCATGGACCGAACCGACCTCGCGCGCCTCGCCCTCGATGGCATCGGAGAGGATGACGGCTTCGACGCCTTGACGGCGCGCCTCAGCCGCCGCCGCTTCCAGAGAGACGCCGGCCGAGGCGATCAGATGCACTTCGTTGCGGGCGAATTTCTCGTCGTCCGGACGCGGCGCGGCGGACTCGACCGATTGGATATGCGCCATCACCGCTTCTGGAAGCCCAATGCCATAGGCGGCGATGGCGGCGAGCGCATCTTCGCGGCTGCCGGCGTCCGGAATGGTCGGCCCGGACGCCACCAGCGCCGGGTTGTCGCCGGGAATGTCCGACACCACCAGCGATACCACCCTGGCCGGCCATGCGGCGGCGGCAAGGCGGCCGCCCTTGATGGTCGAGACGTGCTTGCGGATGGTGTTCATGGCAGCAATCGGCGCACCGGAGGCAAGCAGCGCCTCGTTGACGGCGATCTCGTCGGCCAGCGTCAGGCCGGCGGCCGGCGACGGCAGCAGCGCCGAGCCACCGCCACAGATCAGCGCCACCACCAAATCGTCCCCGGTCAGGCCGGAAACGAGTTCCAGCAGGCGGCGCGAGGCCTCGAGCCCGGCCTCGTCGGGCACCGGATGCGCCGCTTCGATCACTTCGAGGCGTTCGGTCCGCGCGCCGTAGCCGTAGCGGGTGACGATCAGTCCTTCGAGCGGGCCGTCCCACGCCTTTTCGAAAGCCGCGGCCATCTGCGCCGCGCCCTTGCCTGCGCCGACGAGGATGGTGCGTCCCTTCGGCTTCGCCGGCAGGTGGCTGCGGATGGTGAGGTTCGGGTCAGCCGCCGCGACGGCGGCGTCGAAAATGGATGTGAGGAAGGGTTTGGGGTCGAGGGTCATGCGAAAGATCATTGCCTTGCGCCGGCCAACGCCAGGTTCTCCCGCGAAATCCCCAGATGCGCGCACAGCGCATCCACGGCCACGGCGTGGTCGTCCTGCTCCGACAGGCCGGAAACCGTCACCGCGCCGATGACGCCGGCACCCTTGACCGTGATGGGAAATGCGCCGCCGGCCAGCACGAAGTCGGCGCTGTCGATGCCCCAGCCCGGCTTGAAGGTACGGTCCGGCCGCTGCTCCTCCAGCGTCAGCCGGAAGGAGCTCTTCAGGAAGCGCTTGACCACATTGAACTTGCGCCGCGCCCATTCGGGGTTCGAGCCGTTCGAGCCCGGCATTGCCGCGTAGAAAAGCGGACGGTCGAAGGTGCGGATGTCGACGATGATCGGCAGATCTTCTTTCAGCGCCCGGTCGCGAATGGCGCTGCCGATGGCGAAGGCGGCCGCTTCATCGAAGGCCGCGAAGACCAACGTCGCCTCCTGCCGCTTGATGGTGTCGATGTCGGTTTCAGCGGTCATTCTTCCCTCCAACCTGTGTCAGTCCGCTTTGTACAACAAAGACTTTCAGGTCAAGCTCGGCGCATTCCCAAGGTGCGTCCTTCGAGGCTCACTTCGCTCGCACCCCTGAAACGTCGGAAATAGTCGATCCAGGGGCGAGCCTCGAAGGACGCACCAGTTACGCCGCCATATCGCCCTTCGCCGCCCGTCCGGCGACATAGACTTCACGGATGGCGCGGTCGTCGCCCAGCGTCTGCAGCAGAAACAGTTCCTCGGCCAACGTCTCGATGTTTTCCATGCGCAGGCCCATGGCGGGCGTCGCGCCGGCATCCAGCACGATGATGTCGGCGTCGGTGCCCTCCTCCAGAGTGCCGACCTTGTCGGCCAGCGACAGCGCCTCGGCATTGCCGCGTGTCAGCTGCCAGAAGGACTGGAACGGGTTCAGCTTCTCGCCGTTCAGCGCGATCACCTTGTAGCCCTCATCCATGGTGCGCAGCATGGAGTAACTGGTGCCGCCGCCGACATCGGTGGCGGCGGCGATGCGCAGCGGCTTTTCGCGGCGGCGATAGCGCTGGTAGTCGAACAGGCCGGAGCCGAGAAACAGGTTCGAAGTGGGGCAGAAAACCGCCACCGAGCCGCTGTCCGACAGCGCGTCGGCCTCGCGCTCCGACAGGTGGATGCAGTGACCGAACAGGCTTTTCTTGCCGAGCAGGCCGTAGCGTTCGTAGACGTCGGTGTAGTCCTTCGACCACGGGAAGAGCTGCTGGGTGAAGGCGATCTCGGCGTGGTTTTCCGACAGATGCGTCTGCATGTGCAGGTCCGGGAATTCGCGGGCCAGCGCTCCCGACATCTCCAACTGCTCGGGTGACGAGGTTATGGCGAAGCGCGGCGTGATTGCTACATGCTGGCGGCCCTTGCCGTGCCACTTCTCGATCAGCGCCCTGGTGTCGTCATAGCCGGATTGCGGCGTGTCCAGCACGGCGTCCGGCGCGTTGCGGTCCATCATCACCTTGCCGGCGATGGTCAGCATGTTGCGGTCATGCGCCTCGGCGAAAAAGGCCTCGGCGGATTCCCGGTGGACGGAACAATAGGCGGCGACCGTCGTGGTGCCGTGGCGCACCATCTCATCCAGGAACAGGCGGGCGATGCGGCGGCCATGCTGGGCGTTCTGGAATTTCGATTCTTCCGGGAATGTGTAGGTGTTCAGCCAGTCGAGCAGTTCGGCGCCGTAGCTGGCGATGACCTGCATCTGGGGGAAATGCACATGCGCATCGATGAAGCCGGGCAACAGCAGATGCGGGCGGTGGTCGATGGTTTTCGTGTCGTCGCCCGCTTGTTTGGCAACATCGGCATAAGCACCCGCCGCGACGATTTTTCCATCGCGGATCAACAGGCCGCCGTCGTCCTCATAGGCATAGGCGGCATGGTCGTCGATGGTTTCGGGCCAGCGCAGGAAGGACAGCGTGCGGCCGCGCAGAAGGGTGGTGGTCATTTGTTTGCGGCTGCTCCCCGGCCATCCTCGAACCACGCCGTCAGCAATTCCCGCTCCTTGTCGGTGATCTGGGTGACGTTGCCCGGCGGCATGGCGTGGCTGCGGCCGGCCTGCAGGTAGATTTCCCTGGCGTGTTCGGCAATCGACGCATCGTTGTCGAGCATGACGCCCTTCGGCGCATGGTAGATGCCTTCGTAGGACGGCTCCTGCGCATGACACATGGAGCAGCGGCCAAGCACGGTATCGCGCACCGCCGGGAAATGACTGGAGGCGATCAGGGTTTGCGCGGCGGCGGACGCCTGCGGCTCGCCGGTCAAAATCTTCGGCACGGTGGAGAGCCAGATGATGGCGATGAAGAGGATGCCGGCGGCGAGCCAGGTCCAGGTCGGGTTGCCCTTGCGCGCGTGCAGCGAGTTGAAATAGTGCCGGATCAGCACGCCGATGACGAACACCAGCGAGGCGATGATCCAGCTGTAGCGGGTGCCGAACGCCAGCGGATAGTGGTTCGACAGCATCAGGAACAGCACGGGCAGGGTCAGGTAGTTGTTGTGCAGCGAGCGCTGCTTGGCGATCTTGCCGTATTTCGGATCGGGCTTGCGGCCGGCGATCAGGTCGGCGACGACGATCTTCTGGTTCGGGATGATGACCATGAAAACGTTGGCCGACATGATGGTGGCGGTGATGGCTCCCAGATGCAGGAAGGCGGCGCGGCCGCTGAACAGATGCGTCAGGCCCCAGGCCATGAACACCAGGATGACATAGAGGATCAGCATCAGAGCGGTGTCGGCCTTGCCGATCAGGAACCGGCAGAGCACGTCATAGACGATCCAGCCGGCGACAAGGCAGGCGATCGACAGCAGGATCGCCACCGGCACCGACATGTCGAGGACGTTGCGGTCGATCAGGAACAGATCCGCTCCGGCATAGTAGACCACCGCCAACATGGCGAAGCCGGACATCCAGGTGGCGTAGCTTTCCCATTTGAACCAGGTCAGGTGCTCCGGCATCTCGGCCGGCGCGACCAGATACTTCTGGATGTGATAGAAGCCGCCGCCATGCACCTGCCACTCCTCGCCGAAAGCGCCGGCAGGCAGGCCGGGACGCTGGCGCAGGCCGAGGTCCAGCGCGACGAAATAGAAGGACGAGCCAATCCAGGCGATGCCGGTGATGACATGCAGCCAGCGCACCGCGAAGCTCAACCAGTCCCAGAAGATCGCGAAATCCAACATGCCCAGTGTTCCCTGTCGATTGGCGGACTTTACGGGCTGGCGCGCAAACGGAAAGATGCAAGCACGGCGATGACTTTCAAAAAAAGATAGAAAATACTACGTTGATTTCGCATTGCCAGCTTAGGAAGCCAGCCAGCATGGCCTATCTCGACAATATCGCCGTCTTCGTCCGCGTCGTCGAACTCGGCAACCTGTCGGCGGCGGGCCGCGACATGCGCATTTCGCCCGCCGTCGCCTCCAACCGAATCAAGGAACTGGAGAAGCATCTCGGTGTCCGGCTTTTCAACCGCACCACCCGGCAATTGATGCCGACCGAACATGGCACGGTCTTCTATGCCGGTGCAAAGCACGTGCTGGACGCGATCACCGAGGCCGAGGCCTCCGTCTCGGCGCTGTCCGGCCAGCCGCGCGGCACCATCCGCGTCACCGCGCCGCTGGGGCTCGGCCGCCGGCTGGTGGCGTCCGGCATTCCCGATTTCCATGACAAATACCCCGATATAGAGGTGCGGCTCAGGCTTTCGGACCACAATGTCGACATCCTCAAGGAGGGCATAGACGTGGCCTTCCGGCTCGGCCTGATCGAGGATTCATCGCTGCGTATGCGCGGCATCATGGAATGCGAGCGCGTGTTGGTCGCATCGCCGAAATATCTGGAGGCGCGCGGCGAACCCGCCACCGCTTCCGATCTGCTGGGCCGCAAGCATGATTGCCTGATGCTGCGGTATCCCGGCAGCAAGGAATTCTACTGGATGTTGCAGATGCCCGGCGGGCCGCAGAAATTCGAGGTGCATGGCCCGTTCGATTCCGACGACGGCGACGTGCTGACCGGCTGGGCACTGGCCGGCCGCGGCATCATCAACAAGCCGCGCTTCGAGGTGGAGCCGTTCATCCGCGACCGCCGGCTAAAGGTGATCCTGACCGAGACGCCGCCGACGCCGGTGCAGTTCGCCGCCGTCTATCCGCACAAGAACCTGCAGGACCCCAAGGTACGGCTGCTGCTCGACTTCATGGCGGAGCGCTGCCAGCGGCTGATCAAGGATTTGCTGGCGGGGCGGTGATGTCCGCGCTGATGGCGGTTTCTCGCGCCAACGGATAAGCCGCCAGCGCCGTCATGATCTCCGCCGCCGCGAGCGCGGCGATGACCTCGGGGCGCTTGTCCCTGACCGCTTCGCCGCCGATGGGCGACACGAGACGGGCGAATTGTTCCATCGTGCCGGCTGCGGTTTTGAGGAACCAGTTCCGGAACGTTGCCTTCTTGGTCTTCGATCCGATCATGCCGACATAGGCGGCGCCTCCGCGCTTCAGCGCTTCAGCGACGATCAGGAAATCCAGCGCATGGTCGTGGGTGAGGACGGTGAAAGCCGACCCTGACGGGGCGTCGCGAACAACTTCTTCCGGCACCGCCGTCAGCCGGGTTTCGACACCTTCCGGCATACCCTCGAGTTCGCCGGCGCGGGTCTCGACCACCACGACCTTGATCGGCAGCAGCGCGGCGCTCGCCGCCAGCGCATGGCCGACATGGCCGCCGCCGAAGATGTAGAGGTGCGGCAGGGCGGCGTCTTCCGTCTCCGCCGTCCGGACAAGGTCAGATGCCAGGATTTCATCGACCTTGCGGATCGACAGATTGACACTGCCGCCGCAGCACTGGCCGATTTCGGGGCCAAGCGGGACGGTGAGCGAAACGCCACCCTTGTGGGGAGAGTCGGACAGCAGGTCCGGGGCGGGGGTGCGGGGTGTATGGTTTTTTCCACCCCCACCCCGACCGGTTTCACCGGTCGATCCTCCCCACAAGGGGGAGGTTGAAGACCCCAGCATCTGCCGCGCCTTGTCGATCGCCATGTATTCGAGCTGGCCGCCCCCGATCGTGCCTAAAATCGCGACGCGCGACACCAGCATGAAGGCGCCCTTTTCGCGCGGCGTCGAGCCCTTCGTCGCCGCAACCTCGACCAGGGCAAGCGGCTCCGCCGTGGCGAGGAATTGCCGCAGCTTGTGCATGGCGGAGGTCATGGCACCGCATGCCCCGGCATTTGGATCGACACGATAAACAGCAATCCAGCCATCACCACAATATCAGGCCCCAGCAGCTTCGGCGCTATTTCACCGCTTCTGTCTTCAGTCTTTCAATCGCCATCAGCACCCGCTCGGGCGTTGCCGGCGCATCGAGACGCGGACAGATCTTGTGATCCGCCACGCTCGCCACCGCATCTGAAAGCGCGTGAAACACCGACATGCCAAGCATGAAGGGCGGCTCGCCGACCGCCTTGGAGCGATGGACGGTCGGTTCGGCATTCTCGGACCAGTCGGCCAGCGCGACGTTGAAAATCTTCGGCCGGTCGGAGGCCAGCGGGATCTTGTAGGTCGAGGGCGCATGGGTGCGCAGCCGGCCCTTGTCGTCCCACCACAACTCCTCCGTTGTCAGCCAGCCGACGCCCTGGACGAAGCCGCCTTCGACCTGGCCGAGATCGATGGCCGGGTTCAGCGAGCGGCCGGTCTCATGCAGGATATCCGTTCTTTCGACCATGTATTCGCCGGTCAGCGTATCGACCGATACCTCGGAGCAGGCAGCGCCGTAGGCGAAATAATAGAAGGGATGGCCCTCGCCCTTGTCGCGATCCCAATGGATTTTCGGCGTCTTGTAGAAACCCGCCGCCGAAAGCTGGATGCGGGCCATATAGGCCTGCTTGACGAGGTCGGCGAAGGCGATCTCCTGATTGCCGACGCGCACGCGGTTGGGCAGGAATTCGACCTGGTCCGCAGGAATCGAATACTTCTTCGCGGCGAAAGCGACCAGCCTGTCCTTGATCTGGCGCGCGCCATTCTGCGCAGCCATGCCGTTCAGGTCCGAGCCGGAGGACGCGGCGGTCGCCGAGGTGTTCGGCACCTTGCCGGTCGTGGTGGCGGTGATCTTGACCTGGTCCAGATCAATCTGGAACTCCTCGGCCACCACCTGGGCGACCTTCGTATTCAGCCCCTGTCCCATCTCGGTGCCGCCATGGTTCAGATGCACCGAACCGTCGGTGTAGACATGCACCAGCGCACCGGCCTGATTGTAATGCGTGGCGGTGAAGGAGATGCCGAACTTGACCGGCGTCAGCGCCATGCCGCGCTTGACGAAGCGGCTGTTGGCGTTGAAGGCCTGGATGGTGCGGCGGCGGCCGGCATAGTCGGCGCTGGCCTCCAGTTCGTTGACGATACGGCCGATGACGTTGTCCTCGACGGTCTGGTGATAGGGCGTGACGTTGCGATCCTCGGTGCCGTAGAAATTGCGCTTGCGGATGTCGAGCGGATCCTTGCCCAGCGCAAACGCGATCTCGTCGATGACGCGCTCTGCCCCGACCATGCCCTGCGGTCCGCCAAAGCCACGGAAGGCGGTGTTCGAGACGGTGTTGGTATAGAGCGGCGCCGATACCGCCTTCACCGCCGGGTAGAAATAGGAATTGTCGCAATGGAACAGCGCCCGGTCGGTCACCGGGCCGGAGAGGTCGGACGAGAAGCCGCAGCGCGCCGCATAGATGTAATCGACGCCGAGGATATTGCCATCGTCGTCAAAGCCGGCCTCGTAGTCGATCAGGAAATCGTGCCGCTTGCCGGTGGCGATCATGTCGTCGTCGCGGTCGGGCCTGATCTTGACGGCGCGGCCGAGCTTCTTGGCGGCGATGGCCACCAGCGCGGCGAACTGGTTTCCTTGCGTCTCCTTGCCACCGAAGCCGCCGCCCATGCGGCGGATCTCGACCGTCACCGCGTGGCTCGGCGCGCCGAGCGCATGGCCGACCATGTGCTGCACCTCGGTCGGGTGCTGGGTCGAGCAATAGACGGTAACGTCCTGGTCCTCGCCGGGGACGGCCATGGCGATATGGCCTTCGAGATAGAAATGCTCCTGCCCGCCGACACGCATCTTTCCTTTCACGCGGCGCGGCGCGTTGCGGATCGCTGCGGCGGCATCGCCGCGCTTCAAGGTCAACGGCGGGGTGACAAGCTTGTCCTTCAGCGGGTCCAGCCCGCCAATGTCGGTGACGAAGGGCAGTTCCTTGTATTCGACCTTCGCCAGCCGGCTGGCGCGGCGCGCCTGCTCGCGCGTCTCGGCGATGACGCAGAAAATCGGCTGGCCGTGGAACTGCACCTTGCCATCGGCCAATACCGGCTCGTCGTGACGCCCGGTGGGCGAAATGTCGTTCTCGCCGGGAATGTCACTCGCCGTTAGCACGTCGACTATACCGGGGGCGCCACGCACGGCGGACAGATCCATGCCAACGATGTCGCCATGCGTGACAGTCGCAAGACCGAGGCAACCATGCAGCGTGCCGGCGGGTTCCGGCATGTCGTCGATATAGATTGCCGTGCCGGCGACATGCTTGTGAGCCGAGTCGTGGCGCTGGTCAGCGGCGACGCCGCCGGCGATCCTTGCCGCCTTGAGATCGGGCGTGTGGGTAGTCATCACGCCGCCTTCTCCCGCGTGACTGTGAGCGGCGCCCTTGTGCCGCTGGTTTCGGCATGGAACCGCAGCAGCAGGTTGCGGGCCGCCATCGCCCGGTATTCCGCCGAGGCGCGCATGTCGGTCAGCGGCGCAAAATCCTCGGCGTATCTGTCCATCGCCGCCATGACCGTCGCCTCCGTCCAGGGCTGGCCGATCAGCGCCTTTTCCACCGCGTAGGCGCGCTTCGGCGTCGCCGCCATGCCGCCATAGGCGATGCAGACATCGGCGACGGTCCCATCCTGCGCCAAAGTCAGGTGGAAGGCGCCAAGAACGGCGGTGATGTCCTCGTCGCGGCGCTTGGTCACCTTATGGACGGCGAAGTGCGTGCCCTCATCCGGAACCGGCACATGCACCGCCTCGACGAACTCTCCCGGCTGGCGGTCCTGCCTGCCATAGGCGATGAAGAAATCCTCCAGCGGAATGGTGCGCCGCGCCTTGCCCTTGCGCAGAGTCAGCATGGCTCCAAGCGCGATCAGCGGCGGCGGCGTGTCGCCGATTGGCGAGCCATTGGCGATGTTGCCGCCGATGGTGCCCATGTTGCGCACCTGCTCGCCGCCGATGCGGTCGAACAGCGGTCCGAACGCCGGGATGCGCTTCGCCAGTGCCGCGAACGCCTCGGTGTAGGTTACGCCCGCGCCGATGGAAATGATTTTTCCATCCCCGGCGTCCTTGTCTTCCGAGATCGTTTTCAGGCCATCCAGCCCACCGATGAAGATAACGGGCGAAATATCGCGCATATGCTTTGTCACCCACAGCCCGACATCGGTCGAGCCGGCGACGACGGTAGCGGCGGGCTCGGCTTCCAGCAGCCTGGCGAAATCGGCAACGTCCGCCGGCACGATCAACCGCTGCCTGCCCGCGCCTATCTCGACACGCAGACCGTCGCGCAATTGTTCGAGACGGGCGGTTACCGCCTTGCGCTCCACGGCGAGCGGGTCCTTCGCCGCCTTGCCGTAGCTGGAAATGGCGTGTGCTGCGCGCACGATGGCCTCGTAGCCGGTGCAGCGGCAAAGGTTGCCCTGCAGCGCTTTCTCGATCTCGGCATTGGAGGGGTCCGGCGACTTCATCCAAAGCGCGTAGAGCGACATGACGAAGCCCGGCGTGCAGAAGCCGCATTGCGAACCGTGGAAATCGACCATCGCCTGCTGCACCGGATGCAGTTGGCCACTCTCGCCGCGCAGATGTTCGACGGTGACGACATGGGTTCCATCGAGCGAGCCGAGGAAGCGGATGCAGGCGTTGACGCTTTCATAGACGAGCTTGCCGCCGCTCAGCCGGCCGACGAGCACGGTGCAGGCGCCGCAATCGCCCTCGGCGCAGCCTTCCTTGGTGCCCCGCAGCGAGCGGGAGAGGCGCAGGAAATCGAGCAGCGTGGCGTCCGGCGCGACATCGGCAAGGGCGACGTCCTCGCCATTGAGGAGGAAGCGGAGTTCCGAGCGGATTTTCGGTTTCGCCATGCTCAGCTGCCCCTGTAGGTCGAATAGCCGTAAGGAGAGATCAGCAGCGGCACATGATAGTGCTTCTCCTCCGCCATGCCGAAGCGGATTGGAACCTGATCCAGAAACATCGGGTCCGGAAGCTGATCGAGGCCAAGGGTCCGGAAATAATCGCCGGCAAGGAATATGAGCTCATATTGGCCGAGCTGGAATTCCTTGCCCTGCAGCAAAGGCTCGTCGCAGCGCCCGTCGGCATTCGTCACCACCGTTTTCAGCTTGCGATGCGAATTGCCGCTGACCCGGTAGAGCAGGATCGACAGCCCAGCCGCCGGCTTGCCCGTCGCCGTGTCCAGCACGTGGGTAGTAAGCCGCCCACCTGCTGCCTGCGTTTCCGCCAATTGCCGCCTCCCTTTCAGGTACAATCGAACATAGGGATGAATTGTGCGCCAATTAAAGGCGATGCATAAGTCCCGTTCGAGCAAAGGGCGACAAAAACACTTTCAAAAATTTCAGGGGAATGGTCGCCGCCCCTTTCGACTATCGTCAGGGCACTTCCGGCCCGTATCCATTCGAGGCAGGGCCCGGCAGGAGGGATCATGCGCTACCAGCGTGACATGCGAGGCTACGGGGCAAACCCGCCGGACCCGAAATGGCCGGGCGGCGCGCATGTCTGCGTGCAGTTCGTCGTCAATTACGAGGAGGGTGGCGAGAACTGCGTGCTGCACGGCGACAAGGCCTCCGAAGCCTTCCTGTCCGAAATCGTCGGCGCAGCACCCTGGCCCGGCCAGCGTCACTGGAACATGGAATCGATCTACGAGTATGGCGCGCGCGCCGGCTTCTGGCGGCTGCACCGGCTGTTCACCTCGGCGAACGTGCCCGTCACCTGCTACGGCGTCGCCACCGCGCTGGCCCGGTCGCCCGACCAGGTGGCCGCGATGCAGGATGCCGGCTGGGAGATCGCCTCGCACGGCCTGAAATGGATCGACTACCGGGATCATGCGATCGAGGACGAGCGGCAGGATCTCGCCGCCGCGATCAAGCTTCATACGGAAGTCACCGGGCAGCGCCCGACCGGCTGGTATACGGGCAGAACATCCGTCAATACGGTGCGGCTGGTGGCGGAGGAAGGCGGCTTCGCCTATTGCTCCGATGCGTATGACGATGAATTGCCCTACTGGCTCGACCATGACGGGCACGGCCACCCCATCGAGCCGCAGCTCATCATCCCCTATACGCTCGACGCCAACGACATGCGCTTTGCCGTGCCTGCGGGGTTCTCGAACGGCGACCCGTTCTTCACCTATCTGAAGGACACGTTCGACACCCTCTACGAGGAGGGCCGCGACGGCCGTCCGCGCATGATGAATATCGGCCTGCACTGCCGGCTGGTGGGCAGGCCGGGGCGCTTCGCGGCGCTCAAGCGGTTCGTCGAATACCTCAAGAGCCATGACCGGGTCTGGCTGGCGCGGCGCATCGACATCGCCGATCATTGGCGCGATACGCATCCCTATGCGGCGCGGCCGCTTCGCCCGTCCCGCATGGACCGCGAGGCGTTCGTGCAGACGTTCGGCGGCATTTTCGAGCATTCGCCCTGGATCGCCGAGCGCGCGCACGACCTTGAGCTCGGTCCGGCCCACGATACGGCGGGCGGCCTGCATAACGCGCTGTGCCGGGCTTTCCGCGCCGCCAGCGAGACTGAACGGCTCGGCGTGCTCCAGGCGCATCCGGATCTCGCCGGCAAGCTGGCCGCCGCCAAGCGCCTGACGGCGGACTCGGCCAAGGAGCAGGCCTCGGCCGGGCTGGACGCGTTGACCGACAAGGAGCGCGAGCTGTTTTCCAAGCTCAACGCCGCCTATGTCACTACCTTCGGTTTTCCTTTCATCATCGCGGTGAAGGGAAAGAGCAAGGAGGACATCCTTGCAGCGTTCGAGGCGCGCATCGGCAATTCGCGCGCCGCCGAATTCGAGACCGCCTGCGCGCAGGTCGAGCGCATCGCGCTGCTGCGCCTCAAAGACATGCTTCCCCAATAAGGTCATGCAACGATGGACATGATGAAGAAGACCGCGCGCAGCTATTACGCACCGACAGGCGGCCTGCCGCCGCAGACCGACCTGATCACCGACCGCGCCGTCTTCACCGAGGCCTACGCGGTGATCCCGAAGCGCGAATTCAGCGACATCGTCGCCAGCTTCCTGCCGCATTGGGAGAAGACGCGGGCGTGGATCATCGCGCGGCCGCTTTCCGGTTTCGCGGAGACCTTTTCGCAGTACATCATGGAAGTGCAGCCGGGCGGCGGCAGCGACAGACCGGAACCGGACAGCAATGCCGAGGGCGTTCTGTTCGTGGTCGAGGGCGAGATCGTCGTGACGCTGCATGGAGAGACGCACCGGCTCACATCGGGCGGTTATGCTTTCCTGCCGCCGGCGAGCGGCTGGACCCTGCGCAACAAGGGGACGGCGACGGCGCGCTTCCACTGGATCCGCAAGGCCTATGAGGCGGTCGATGGCATCGATGCGCCCGAGCCGGTCTTCGCCAACGAGAACGACATCGCCCCGAACCCCATGCCCGACACCAATGGCGGCTGGGCGACGACGCGCTTCGTCGATCCGGCGGATCTGCGTCACGACATGCACGTCACCATCGTGACGCTGAAGCCGGGCGCGGTGATCCCCTTCCCGGAAACGCATGTGATGGAGCACGGGCTCTACGTGCTGGAAGGCAAGGCGGTCTACCGGCTCAACCAGGACTGGGTCGAGGTGCAGGCCGGCGACTACATGTGGCTGCGCGCCTTCTGCCCGCAGGCCTGTTATGCCGGCGGCGCGGGCGATTTCCGCTACCTGCTCTACAAGGACGTCAACCGGCATCCGCGGCTGGGCGGATTTGGGGGTCAAAGGTAATGCCAGGTCAGACCATGACCGAAATCATCACCGCCCGGCCCCTCACCCGCGAAACCTTTACTCCCTTCGGCGACGTGATCGACTTCGATACCGACAATCACTATCCGATCAATAGTGGACGCTGCGAGCGCTACCACGCACTGGCGCAGGCGGAAGCGGCAGGCGAAAACGGCAAAGTCATCATCAGCCTGTTTCGTGGCACGCCCTACGCCTTCCCGCTCCAGCTTACCATGGTCGAACGCCATCCGTTCGGCAGCCAGGCTTTCATTCCGCTATCGCCACGGCCTTTCCTCGTCGTCGTTTGTCCAGACGGCAAGGACGGGCCGGGCACGCCGCAGGCTTTCCTGACCGCGCCGGGCCAAGGGGTGAACTATCGTCGCAACACCTGGCATGGCGTGCTGACGCCAATCGGCGAGACGCAGGATTTCGTCGTTGTCGACCGCACCGGCGACGGTTCCAACCTGGAGGAATTCCACTTCTCCCATCCCTACGAGATCAGGCTGCCGGAGGGCTTCAAGACGTGACCGACATTTCCCTCATCGACAGGCTGCTGGACGTGATCGAGGACGACATCGTGCCGAAGACAGCCGAAGGCGTCGCGAAGGGCAACAAGCTGTTCGGCGCGGCCATCCTGCGGAAGGGCGATTTTTCGCTGGTTCTGGCCGAAACCAACAACGAGATTGAAAACCCGCTCTGGCACGGCGAGGTGCATTGCCTGAAGCGTTTCTACGAAATGCCGAAGGCCGAGCGCGTCGATACCAAGGACGCCATCTTTCTGGCTACGCACGAGCCCTGCTCACTGTGCCTGTCGGCCATCACATGGACCGGCTTCGACAATTTCTACTACCTGTTCAGCCACGAGGATTCGCGCGATTCGTTCGCCATCCCGCACGACCTGAAAATCCTGAAAGAGGTCTTCACGCTGGAGCCCGGCGGCTACAACGCCGAGAATGCGTACTGGAAGAGCCATTCGCTGCGGCGCATGGTGCGGGCGCTGCCGGTGGCCGAGCGGCAACGGCTGGAGGCGCGCATCGGCGCGATCGAAGCGCGCTACGAGACGCTTTCCGACGCCTATCAGGACAGCAAGGCCGACAACGACATTCCCCTCAACTGAGCGGCGCCGGCCGGCCTTGCTTTGTCTGAAATCCGGTTTGACTACGCCGCTGCGCGCGGCGATTCCGCGCCATCGATCAGCGAACGCATCTGCCTGGCCAGGTGAGCCTCGAAGCGGCCGGCGACGGCGCGCTCCCACTCATTCGACTTCTGGCTGGGGTGATGCGGCAACGCCATCAAACGGTCGATGACGGAACAGGTCTCGTCGCGCCTTAGAAGGGCATCGATTTCGCGGTCTTCGGTCATCTCATCGCCTCCTTTCGGCTTTCGTTACGACGCACAGAATATAGGAGGCCTGTGACGGCTTCTTGAAGGCTGAAGAAAGGCAATTGCGCGATCATTTGAGGCAAAGTTTTGCCTCAAACTCCAGGAATGCGGTTTTGGATTGCGTGGTCCTGCCAATCACACGTAGCGGTTGACAATATTTTCCAAAAACTCCTGACGGCCGGACCGCGGCCGCGGCTCGATCTTCTCCTTGACCACGCGTTCGGCGATGTCTTCCAGCTTGCGCTGGCCCGACAGCATGGCCTTGGCCTCGGCGCTGTTCCAGCCGGCGTAGCGTTCCTCCAGCGGGCCGGACAGCGCCTTGTCCTGAACCATCCGCGCCGCCGCCTTGAGGCCGCGGGCGCAGCAATCCATGCCGCCGATATGGGCGATCAGCAGGTCCTGCGGATCGAGCGACTGGCGGCGCAGCTTGGCGTCGAAATTGGTGCCGCCGGTCTTGAAGCCGCCGCCTTCCAGAACGTGGTAATAGGCCAACGCCATTTCCGGCACGTTGTTGGGGAACTGGTCGGTATCCCAGCCGGACTGGTAGTCGTTGCGGTTCATGTCGATGGAGCCGAAGATGCCGAGCGCGTTGGCGAGCGCCAGCTCGTGCTCGAAGGAGTGGCCGGCCAGGATGGCGTGGCCCTGCTCGATGTTGACCTTCACCTCATTCTCAAGGCCGAAATCCTTGAGGAAGCCGTAGACGGTGGCGACATCGTAATCGTACTGGTGCTTGGTCGGTTCCTGCGGCTTCGGCTCGATCAGGATTGCGCCCTTGAAGCCGATGCGATGCTTGTAGTCGACGACCATGGAGAGGAACCGTCCCGCCTGTTCGCGCTCGCGCTTCAGGTCGGTGTTGAGCAGCGTCTCATAGCCCTCGCGACCGCCCCACAGCACATAGTTCTCGCCTTTCAGGCGCTGGGTGACATCAAGGCATTTCTTCACCGTCGCCGCTGCATAGGCGAACACGTCCGGATCGGGATTGGTGGCGGCCCCCGCCATGAAGCGGCGGTTGGAGAACAGGTTGGCGGTGCCCCAAAGAAGCTTGACGCCGGTCTCCTTCTGCTTCTTTTCAAAAATGCCGACGATCTCGTCGAGGCGCTCGGCGCTCTCGGAGAAATTCGCACCTTCCGGCCGCACATCGGCATCGTGGAAGCAGTAGTACGGCGCGCCGAGCAGCGTGAACATTTCGAAGGCCACGTCCGCCTTCAGTCTCGCGCCCTCCATGGTCTCGGCAAACCACGGACGCTCGAAGGTCTGGCCGCCGAACGGGTCGCCGCCCGGCCAGGCGAAGGAATGCCAGTAGGCGACGGCAAAGCGCAGATGATCCTCCATGCGCTTGCCGCCGACGACCTCATCAGGATTGTAGAAGCGATAGGCGAGCGGATTGGTCGAATCCGGTCCCTCGTACTTGATTGGCTTGATGTCGCCGAAGAAACCGGTGCTCATCGTCATTCCTCCTGAACAGGACAGGTCCGAAAGGCGCTGTCCGAATAAAACAAAATCGTTGGTTACGCCGTGGCGTCTCGAACAGCCGGATAGAGCTTCCGGTAACGGCCATAGGCGTCCTCGAACGCCTGCTTCAGCGCCTTGTCCGGCTCAATCGTTTCGGCCGTGTCGGGTGCCGCGCAGACCCGTAGCGGGTCGGCGCCGGTCGCGGCGACCAGCCCCAGCCGGGCAGCGCCGAACGCCGCACCGAAATCGCCGTCGGCGGGAATATCGACCGGGATACCGAGCGCTGTCGCAATCGCTTTCAGCCAGTAGCGGGAGCGCGAGCCACCGCCGATGGCGGTGACGCGGGAGAGCGTCGTGCCCGCACTGGCCAGCGCTTCCAAGCTGTCGCGGAAGGCGAAGGCGACGCCCTCCAGCACGGCCTGCGTCAGCACGGCGCGGCCGGATTCATGGCCAAGGCCGGTCAGCGAGCCGCGAATGGCGGAATCGTTGTGTGGCGTGCGCTCGCCGGAAAGATAGGGCAGGAAGGTAACGCTGGTCGGCGCATTCAGAGTGTCGCCCAGTTCGCCGGTCAGGTCGCCGGCGCTCTTGCCGGTAATGTCGGAGAGCCAGTTCAGCGAGTCGGTGGCCGACAGGATGACGCCCATCTGATGCCAGGTTTGCGGCAGCGCGTGGCAGAAGGTGTGAACCGCGCTTTCGGCGTTCGGCAGATAGGCGGCATTGGCGGCGAACAGCACGCCAGAGGTGCCAAGGGATACGAAGGCGTGCCCCTCACCCACCGTGCCCATGCCACAGGCGGAAGCCGCGTTGTCGCCCGCGCCACCGGCAATCGGAACGCCGGCCCGCATTCCCCATTTCGACGCCAGTTCGGCGCGCAGCCCTCCGGCTTTTTCCGTTCCTTCGACCAACGACGGCATCCGGCTTTCATCCAGCGAGGTCGCGGCCAGAAGCTCGGGCGACCATTTGCGCCGGCCGGTGTCAAGCCAGGCGGTGCCGGCCGAATCCGACATTTCCGACATATGCTCGCCGGCAAGCCACAGCCGCAGATAATCCTTCGGCAGCAGCACCTTGGCGACCTTGGCGAAAATCTCCGGTTCGTTGTTCTTTACCCAGATGAGCTTCGGCGCGGTGAAGCCCGGAAAGACGATGTTGCCGGTGATGCGGCGGAAGGCCGGATTCGCGTCCAGTTCCGCTGCCTCTTCATGGCTGCGGGTGTCGTTCCACATGATGCAGGGCCGCAGCACCTGATCGTCGCGGCCGAGCAGCGTCGCGCCGTGCATGTGGCCGGACAGTCCGATGCCCTTCACGGCGGCGAGTTCCTTGGGGTGCGCGGCCTTCAGTTCGGCGATCGCTTCCTCGCAGGCGCGGACCCAATCGGCGGGGGCCTGCTCCGACCAGCCGGAATGCGGGCGCGAAATGTCGATCGAAGCATGGCCGGAGCCGACCGCCTTCTGGGCCTCGTCGATCAGCAGCGCCTTGACACCCGAGGTGCCGAGATCGAGGCCGAGATACATGGTATTCCTCCCTGAACGCTCGCAGCATCGCAGATGTCGGCCGCTTCGCCATCCTCCCTGACGCTGTTGGTTTCATACCAGAATTCAGCCTTCGGAAAAGATTTATTTCGTGCTTCGCAAAAAATATGGGGATCATGTCCAGGGTTGCGTTTCCCGGATGACGGCGGTCAATTGGTTGGACAAATGAACCGATCCGGAGAAACCCCGATGTCCATTGTCCTGGGAAGCGGCGACTACGCCTTCGGGCCGCAGGACGAATGGGCCAGACTGCCCGAAGGCTGGGAACTGGGAGACGTTGCCGGCATTGCCGTCGATGGCAGCGACAACGTCTATCTCTTCAACCGCGGCCAGCATCCGCTGATCGTGCTCGACCGCGACGGCAATTATCTGCGCTCCTGGGGCGAAGGCGTCTTCACCAACCCGCACGGCATCCATGTCGGTCATGACGACGCGGTCTATCTGACCGACAATGAAGACCACACGGTGCGGAAGTACACGCTGGACGGCAGTCTGCTCATGCAGATCGGCGAGACCGGAAAGACGAGCGGCTTCATGAGCGGCAAGCCGTTCTGCCGCTGCACGCATACGGCGCTGTCGCCACGCGGCGACATCTACGTGTCGGACGGCTATGGCAATGCCTGCGTGCATAAATACGACCCGAACGGCAAGCTGCTGTCGTCCTGGGGACAGCCGGGCATCGGGCCGGGCGAATTCAATCTGCCGCACAACATCTGCTGCGATGGCGACGGCTGGGTCTATGTCGCCGACCGCGAGAACCACCGCATCCAGATTTTCGACGGAAACGGCAAATACGAGACGCAGCTCAACTACATCCATCGTCCGTCCGGCTTCGGACTGTTCGGGCGCAGTTGCCCGCTCTGCCTCGTCGGCGAACTGGGTTCCTACCTTCCCGTCAACCGGATGACGCCGAACATCGGGCCGCGCATCACCATCATGACCCATGACGGCAAGGTGCTTTCCCGCCTCGGCACTGTGCCGACCGCCGGTACCGGTCCCGGGCAATTCGTCTCGCCGCACACCGTGGCCATGGACTCGCGCGGCGACCTCTATGTCGGCGAGGTGGCGTCGCGCGACTGGTCGGCGCTGTTTCCCGACAAGCCTGCGCCTCCGAGCTTCCGCCGCATGCAGAAGCTTGTGCGCGTGGCGGCGCCGGCGTCCATCGCGGCCGAATAGCCCCGTTCCGCCGAAGGACGTCAGTTACCGGAACGCATCGCCACGGTGGCGATCCCGGCCCCGATCAGCAGCGTTCCGCCGGTGCGGTTGAATATCCGCAGCGCCTTCGGGTTGCCGACAAGATTGCGGGCGCGGGAGGCGACAAGCGCGTAGCCGAAGGCGTTCGTGAACGCCAGAGCCAGGAACGTCGCTTCGAAGATCATCATCTGGGTGAAGAAGTCGCCGTGCCGATCAATGAACTGCGGCAGGAAAGCGACGAAGAAGGTGATGCTCTTGGGATTCAGCGCCGTGACCAGCCAGGCATGCGCCATCATCCTCGCTGATGACGCCGCGTCGGCGCGCGGTTCGGCACGCAGCGTTCCGCCGGCGCGAAAAAGCTTGACGCCGAGATAGACGAGATAGGCCGCGCCGGCGATTTTCAGAACGGTAAAGACTGTTGCCGAGGCGGCAAGCAGCGCGCCGATGCCGAGCATCGACAAGGTCATGGCGGTGAAGTCGCCCAGCGCCACGCCGACCGCTATGGGCAGCGCGGTGCGCCATCCCTGCCCCAGAGCATAGGACACGACGAGAAGAATAGTCGGACCGGGAATGACCAGAAGAACGGCGGAGGCGGCGGCGAAGGCCGCCCAGCTTTCGAAAGACATGCGTTTTTCTCCTGCTAAAAAACAGGATAAATCCCCGCCTTCCTCATCTTGTAAAGAGGCGATTGCGCACCGACGAATATGGTGTCAGTTCGCGCCATCGAGCAGAGACCAGATGTCCGACGCGCGAAGCTCCGCTCCGAACACCGTCGCGATGGCGGCAAGGCCCATCGCCAGAAGCATGATATCGGTCTTTATGGTGTTCCACATCGCGTCCCCTCGGTTCGAGAGGAAGGGATAGGCAAGGCTCCCGCCGGCATTGTGACGGAAGCGAGGTCTTTTCGTGCGCGGATTGACCCAGCATCCGGCCAAACCCTTTATTCGACGCTCCAGGGTAGGCGCCACAAGGCTTTCATCCTTTTTCAACCATGTTTGATGAAAATGCAGTTCTTCCGGCCGAGGCGGCCGATGGCTGGGGCACGAGTGTATGCGTAAGCTGCAACAGATGGCGGAGACGCCGAGAGAAGACGAAATCCGGGAAACCGAAGGCCTGACCTCGCGGCGCGCCGTGCTGGCGGGCCTCGGTGCTGTAGCGCTGGCTGGCGCCGGCTGCTCGCGAACCGTCGACATGAGCGCGATGGGGCTCGACAATCTGACGACCGGCTCGATCCGGCCGATCCGCCCCTCGATCAGCGTCGACAGCAATATCACCAGCCCGAACGTCATGTATGCGGCCGTGACGGATGGTGGCTTCGCGGTTCCGGAAGTGCCCTACCAGAAGGTGAAGGCCGAGTTCCGCCGCCAGATCGTCGTCGATCCAACCGGCGAAGCGCCCGGCACGCTGGTCGTCCATACAAAGGAGCGGCTGCTCTATCTGGTGCAGCCGGGCGGCGATGCGATTCGTTACGGCGTCGGCGTTGGCAAGGATGGTTTCCGCTGGTCCGGCCGCGCCAACATCCAGTACGGCAGGGAATGGCCGACATGGACGCCGCCGGCGGAAATGATCCAGCGCAAGCCGGAACTGGTGAAATGGCAGGGCGGCCAACCCGGCGGCCTCGACAATCCGCTCGGCGCGCGGGCGCTCTACATCTACCAGGACGGGAAGGACACCGGCTACCGCATCCACGGCTCGCCGGAATGGTGGAGCATCGGCCAAGCGATGTCGTCAGGCTGCGTGCGCTTGATCAATCAGGACATCATCGACCTGTACAGCCGGGTGTCGAAGAAAAATCCGGTGGTTGTGATCTAAAATCCGGGACAGGCTTCGGTTTTATAGACAAACCGCGGAAACGTCCGGAATCTTCCGTTGCACGCTGCAAAAAGACAGGCGAATGTGTCCTGAAACAGCCTTCGGAGGAAATCGCGCATGTCTGCAACTTTCGTCATCGCACAGGGCGGCGGGCCCACCGCCGTCATCAACCAGACCCTGGTCGGGGCGGTCCTGGAAATCCGCAAGCGCTATCCGGATGCGCGGGTCCTGGGTTCCCGTCACGGCGTGCGCGGCATTCGCGATGACAATTATGTCGACCTTACCGAGATACCCGAAGAACAGCTCAGACTGATCGGAAAAACGCCGGGCGCGGCACTCGGCTCGACGCGCGACAAGCCCGACGCCGCCTATTGCGAGGTTGTTCTCAAGGGCCTGCAGAAGGCCAGCGCCGATGCCTTCATCTACATCGGCGGCAACGACACGGCAGGCACGCAGCAGATCCTGTCGGACGCGGCGGGCGGCAAGATCGCTTTCGTCCATGCGCCGAAGACGATCGACAACGATCTCGTCGAGAACGACCATACGCCGGGCTTCATCTCGGCGGCAGAATTCGTCGCCGGCGCCTTCCTGTCCGTCGATCTCGATTTCCGGGCGCTGCCGGGCATCTATGTCGGAATCGTCATGGGCCGGCACGCCGGCTTCCTGACTGCCGCCGCGGCGGCCTGGCAGCAGGATGAGGACAGCGGCCCACATCTGATCTACGTGCCGGAACGGGCCTTTTCGGTCGACCGTTTCATCGACGACATCAAGGCGACCATGGACCGGCATGGCCGCTGCATCGTCGCTGTGTCCGAAGGCGTCTCGACCGAGGACGGCAAGGCGCTGGTGGAAAGCCTGGTGCCGGCAGACAGGCTGGAACGCGACGCCCACGGCAATGTCAAGCTGTCGGGCAGCGACCTGAACGCCGCGCTCGAGCATGCGCTCGCCGAAGGTTTGCCGGGCAAACGGGCGCGCGTCGACGCGCTGGGCTACATGCCGCGCGGCTATATCGGTGCGATCAGCCCGGTCGACAGCGCGGAAGCGTTCGACGCCGGCGCTTTCGCAATCGGCGTTGCGGCAGACGGCGGCGGCTCGGTAGCGATGAACGATATCGGCTGGCGCTGGGTGCTGAAAAACGTGCCGCTGTCAGAGGTGGCCGGCAAGACGCGCCATATGCCGAAAAACTTCATGATGAAGGATGAAAACAAGCTTGCCAGTGACGGCAAGGACTATCTGCGGCGGCTGGTCCCGCCGAAATACCAGATCGGCAAGCCGTTCGTCTGAAACCGGGCGAGCCGCCGCGCAGCCTGGAAGCTACCCGAAAAAAAGAAACGGCGGGCCAAAAGGTCCGCCGTTTCTGCTTGGGAGCGATGTGATCGTCAAGCGGCCTTGGCAGCCGCCTCCTGATGCAGGAACGAACGTCCATCCGCACCGAAGATGTGCAGGTCTTCGGCATTGGCGGCGAGCTTGAGCACGCTGCCGCGCTTGACCTCGGCATTGCCGGGCAGCTTGGTGGTCAGCGGCTGGTCGGCGCGGCCAATGTCGATATAGACAAGCTGCACTTCGCCAAGCTGCTCGACATAGTCCACCGTACCCTCGAACAGGTAATCCTTGCCTGTTGCGATGAACAAATCCTCGGGGCGAACGCCGAAGGAAACGGTCGCGCCCTTGGCCGAGGCCGGCGTCGCGATCGGCACCGTGACCTTGTTGCCGCCGACATGGGTGATGACGGTGCTGGCGCCGGCTTTCTCGACGGTCGCAGGCAGAATGTTCATGGCGGGCGAGCCGATGAACTGCGCCACGAACAGATTGCCCGGTTTTTTGTACAGGTCCATCGGCGTGCCGACCTGCTCGATATGGCCATCCTTCAAGACGACGATGCGATCAGCCAGCGTCATCGCCTCGACCTGGTCGTGGGTGACGTAGATCATCGTCGTATCGGGCATCGATTCCTTGAGCTTGGCGATCTCGATGCGGGTGGCGACACGAAGGGCTGCGTCAAGGTTCGACAGCGGCTCGTCGAACAGGAACACCTTGGGATTGCGGACGATGGCGCGGCCGATGGCGACGCGCTGGCGCTGGCCGCCGGACATGGCGCGCGGCAGACGGTCCAGATATTTGGTCAGCTGCAGGATTTCGGCCGCCTGCTTCACCCGCTTGTCGATCTCGGCCTTGTTTTCCTTCCCGATCTTCATCGAGAACGCCATGTTGTCGTAGACGGTCATGTGCGGATAAAGCGCGTAGGACTGGAACACCATGGCGATGCCGCGCTTCGACGGCGGCACGTCGTTCACCACTTCGCCGGCGATCTGCAGGGTGCCGGAGGTGATCTCCTCAAGCCCGGCGATGGTGCGCAGCAGGGTGGACTTGCCGCAGCCGGACGGCCCGACGAAGACGATGAATTCGCCCGACTCGATATCGAGATCGATGCCGTGGAGAATGGTCAGATTGCCATAGGATTTCTTCACCTGTCTCAGCGTCAGATCGGCCATCGTTTCCCTCCCGTTTTTGTTCGTCCTGCTCAGGCGATGCGCCCGAACCAGGCTCCGTAGCCGCCAAGGCGTATCGTGCCCGCCTCGGCCTGTGCCGAAAATCCGTGCCCCGGCAGCGGCTGCGGTGAACCATTTTCGCCGAGTTGCACGTCCGCCGGAGCGCTGCCGAGATTGAAGACGCAGACGATCTGCTCGTTGCCTTCGCGGCGCGAGAAGGCGACGGTGCTTCCATCGCTCGGCATGAATTCGATTTCGCCCTTTGCCAGCGCCGGATGCTGGCGGCGGAAGGCCATGAAGCGGCGGTAATGCTCCAGCAGCGAGGCCGGATCGCCCTGCTGCGCGCTGACCGCCTTGGCGAGGTGTTCGGCGGGGACAGGCAACCAGGGCTTGACGTTGGAAAAGCCGCCATTCGGAGCGTTGGCCTCCCAGACCATGGGCGTGCGGCAGCCGTCGCGGCCCTTGAACTCGGGCCAGAAGCGGATGCCGTAGGGGTCCTGCAGATCCTCGAAGGCGAGATTGGCTTCGGTGAGCCCAAGTTCCTCGCCCTGGTAGAGACAGACCGAGCCGCGCATCGACATTAGCAGCGCCGACACCACCTTGAGGTAGGCGGTCGGATCGGCCTCGCCCACCGCCCAACGCGAGGCATGACGCATGACGTCATGGTTGGAAAAGGCCCAGCACGACCAGCCGTCAGTGGCGACGCGGCCGAAGCTTTCCAGAACCATTCGCACCTTGGGCGCGCTGATCTTTTCCGGCGCCAGGAAGTCGAAGGCATAGCACATCTGCACGCGCTTGCCGGCGGCGGTATAGGCGGCAACGACTTCCAGCCCATGCTGGGAATCGCCGACCTCGCCGACCGCCGCGGCGCCCGGATATTCGTCCAGCAGCGCCCGGAACCGTTCGAGAAAGCCGAGATTCTCGGGCCTGCTCTTGTCGTAGATATGGTCCTGATAGTTGTAAGGGTTCACCGCAGGCGCGGTCTGGTCGTTGCGCTGCTCGGGCGGCAGCGGCGGATTGTTCTCCAGCCCCTGCGAATGGAAGTAGAAATTGATGGTGTCGAGACGGAAGCCATCGACGCCGCGCTCCAGCCAGAAGCGCGTGGCTTCGAGCAGTGCATCCTGGACCTCGCGGCTGTGGAAATTCAGGTCCGGCTGTTCGGACAGGAAATTGTGCAGATAGTATTGCTGGCGGCGGGTGTCCCACTGCCAGGCCGAACCGCCGAAGATGGACAGCCAGTTGTTCGGCGGCGTGCCGTCATCCTTGGCGTCCGCCCAGACATACCAGTCGGCCTTCGGATTGTTGCGGCTCGACCGGCTCTCCTGGAACCATGGATGCAGATCGGAACTGTGCGACAGCACCTCGTCGATCATCACGCGGATGCCGAGCCTGTGCGCCTCGCCCACCAGCGCGTCGAAATCCGCCAGCGTTCCGAACATCGGATCGACGTCGCAATAGTCGGTCACGTCGTAGCCGAAATCCTTCATCGGCGACTTGAAGAAGGGCGATATCCAGACCGCATCCACCCCGAGCGAGGCGATATAGGGCAGCCGCGCGGCTATGCCCTTCAGATCGCCGATGCCGTCGCCGTCCGAGTCCTGATAGGAGCGCGGATAGATCTGGTAGATAATGGCGCCCCGCCACCAGTCGCGATCGACGGCGAGTTCGGGATTTACCATTTCACGATGGGCCGATTGCATGCAATCAACCTCCTTTTACCGAGCCTGCCAGAAGGCCGCGCACGAAGTAGCGCTGCAGTGAGAAGAAGACGATCAGCGGCACGATGATGGTGACGAATGCCGATGTCGTCAGGATTTCCCAGTCGCCGCCGCGCGAACCCAGCAGGGCGTTGAGTTTGGCGGTCAGCACGATCTGATCCGCCTCCGTACCGAGGAAAACCATCGCCACCAGCAGATCGTTCCACACCCACAGGAACTGGAAGATGGCGAAGGAGGCCAGCACCGGGAAGGAAAGCGGCAAAACGATCTTGACGAAAATCTCGAAATCGCTGGCGCCGTCGATGCGCGCCGACTCCATGATCTCGCGCGGCAAGCCGGCGATATAGCTGCGCAGCAGGTAGATGGCGAAGGGCAGGCCGAAGCCGGTGTGCGCCAGCCAGATGCCGAGATAGGTCTTGACCGGCACGCCGAAGAAGACGCCGACACCGTTGTAGAGCTTGAGCAGCGGGATCAGCGACATCTGCAGCGGGACGACAAGCAGGCCGATGATGACGGCGATCAGCAGCGCGCGGCCCGGAAACCGCATCCAGGCCAGCGCATAGGCGGCGAAGGCTGCGATGAGGATCGGGATGACGGTCGCCGGGATGGTCACCGTCAGCGAGTTCAGGAACGAACGGCCAATGCCTTCCGAGAACAGCACGGTGCGGTAGTTGTCAGTGGTGAATTTCGGCGGCGCCGAAGCGGCGAAATAGACGCGCTGGCCGCGCTCGCCCTCGAACGCCTTGGGCGAGGCCATGACGAAGCTGCCGTCCTTGTTGATCTGCAGCGTCACGCCGTCCTTGAGATCGGCGACGGCGCCGGCCTCGTATTGCGTGGGCGCCGCGGCGCGCAGGCCAAAAGCGCTGATCTGGCGCGCCGGGCCGCCCTCTTCGAAGAGATTGCCCTCGATGACGAACTTGCCGTCTTTTTCCGACTGGGCCGAAGCGTCTGGCAACCGCCCGGCCTCGGTCTGGCTCGAACTGGAGAATGAGTTCCACCAGCCGGACGCGATAATCTGGTCCTTGTCGCGCAGCGACGAGACGAGGATGCCGAGTGTCGGAATGGTCCAGAGCACGACGAAGAAGAGCACCGCGAGATGGACGCCGAAACGGGAGATGAAGGATTTTCCGGATGCGACAGCCATCTCAATGCCCTCCCGTTTCCTTGTTCGCCTGCCGGATGTTCCAGATCATGATCGGGATGACCGCGATCATGATGATGATGGCGATGGTGGCGCCACGGCCGAAATCGCCACCGCCACGGAACATCCAGTCGAACATGAGGTTGGCGAGCACCTGGCTGTTCCACTGGCCGTTGGTCATGGTCAGCACGATGTCGAAGACCTTCAGCACGAGGATGGTGATCGTGGTCCAGACGACGGCGATGGTGCCCCAGATCTGCGGCACCATGATCTTCCAGAAGATCTGAAACGGATTGGCGCCGTCGATGACGGCGGCTTCCAGCGTCTCCTCGGGAATGCCGCGCAGGGCCGACGACAGGATGACCATGGCGAAGCCGGTCTGAATCCAGATCAGGATGACCATCAGGAAGAAATTGTTCCAGAACGGGATCGATATCCACACCTGCGGCGAGCCGCCGAGCGCGGTGACGATGGCGTTGAGGATGCCGATCTGGGTCTGCCCCTCGCCGCGATATTCATAGATGAACTTCCAGATGACCGAAGCGCCGACGAAGGAGATGGCGAGCGGCAGGAAGATCAGGCTCTTGGCGATGGTGCCCCACCAGATGCGGTCGGTCAGCACGGCGATGATCAGGCCGAGGAAGGTGCAGGCGGCCGGCACAACGGCGAGCCACACTATGTTGTTCAGAATGGAGTTGCGGAACTCACGGTCGCCGAAGGCCCATTGATAGTTGGCGAGGCCGACGAAATTGACGCCGCCGCGATCCATGAAGGACAGGCGCAACGTCTCGATGACCGGGTAGATCAGATAGATGATGAGGATGAGCAGGGCCGGACCGACGAAAAGCCAGGGCCGGATCAGCCCCTGCCGGCGCAGATTATCGACCGCCGCCGCGCCGGTGACGCCACGCGCCGGAAAGATGAGGTCGAGCAGTTTGTTGGCGCCCCAGAAATAGGCGACGCAGCCGCCGACGCCGACGATGATGACGAGTATGGCCGAGAAAATCTGAGACGCCATTGGTTCCCTCCCGCTGCCGTGTCGATGTTCTTCCGGGCAATCGGCAGTGGGCAACAGGCAATCGGAATCAGCTGGCCGTCGAGGACGGACCTTTATTGCCTATCGCCACCTGTTTTTCCGACTGCCGACTGGCTATTGCCGACTGCCTCTACTTGATCGCGTCCCAGCTTTTCTGGATCTGGGCGCCGACATCTTCCGGCGACTTGCCGCCGACGAGATCGACCATGCCGGTCCAGAATGCACCGGCGCCGATCTTGCCCGGCATCAGGTCCGAACCGTCGAAGCGGAAGGTCGTTGCCGTGGTCAGGATTTCGCCCTGTTTCTTCAGCGCGTCGTTGGCGTAGGCGTCCTGGTTGACGGTCTTCAAAGGCGTCAGCAGGCCGGACTGGGCCATCCAGATTTCATGCGCCAAGGGCATTTCGAGGAACTTGATGAATTCGCGCGAAGCCTTGGAGTCCTTGGTAATCATGGCGAAGGTGCCAGCGCCCAGCACCGGCTTGCCGAGGTCCGGCTTTGAGGCCATGGGCGGCAGGTAGAAGAAGTCGGCATCGACGCCAAGTTTCGTGCCTTCGGGGAAGAAGGACGAGATGAAGGACGCCTGACGGTGCATGTAGCACTTCGGCGGAATGCCGAAGAGGCCCTTGGGACTGTCGCGGAAGTCGGTCGCCGCGACCGCCGCCTTGCCGCCATCGACATATTTGTCGTTGGTGGCGATGTCGGAGAAGATTTTCAGCGCGTTGACGACAGCCGGATCGTTGAACGGAATCTCGTTCTTGGTCCACTTGTCGTAGGTTTCCGGCGGCTGCGTGCGCAGCATGATGTCCTCGATCCAGTCGGTCGCCGGCCAGCCGGTTGCGCCGCCGGAACCGAGCCCGATGCACCAGGGGGTGCCGCCGTCGGCGACAATCTTGTCGGACAGCGCCATCATCTCTTCCCAGGTCTTGGGAACCTCGTAGCCGGCTTCCTCGAAATTGTCCGGTACGTACCAGACCAGCGACTTCAGGTCGGCCTTGTAGGGGAATGCGAAGAACTGCTTCTTGCCGTCCTTGTCGTTGAAGGTGCCGAGATCGACCCAGGACTGGCCGGCGCCATAATTGTCCTTGACGAAGCTGGCGACATCGTCGCCCAGCGGCGTCAACAGGCCCTTGGATGCGAGATCCTGGATGAGGCCCGGCTGCGGAAGCACGGCGATGTTGGGCGGGCTGCCTGCCTGCGTGTCGATGACGATCTGCTGCTCGTAGTTTTCCGAGGAGGAATATTTGATGTCCGCGCCGGTGGCCTCGGTGAAATATGCCAGCACCGAGCGCACAAGCGCCTCGTCCTCGCCGCGCCACGGTCCGAAAATCGTCAGGGTTTCACCCTTGAGATCGACCTTCTTGAGCGCCTCGTAATTATCCCAGTGGAATTTACTGTCTTCGCCCGGCTTGAACTTCAGTTCGGCATGTGCGGGAACGGTAAGGGCGAGCGCCGAAAACGCCACACCCAGCAAGAGCATCTTCTTCATCGTAATCCTCCCAAAAGACAGACCGGCCCATGGACAGATCGAACGGAACCTCCATTCCGCAGCCGATGCTGCCCGGACTGTGCCCCAGCAAAGGAGGAACTGCAACCTCCGATGGAGACTTCCAAAGCGCTTTGGCTGATTTTCAGGAAGCCACCAAATTTCCACAGAGTCAAGCGGCGCGCCAACTAATCGATTTAGTTTTTTTCCGAGGGGCAACCCTTCTGCGGCGCAGCATAATTTTATGGCAATGCAGCAGATAAAACAGCTTTTAACGGGTCGCGTGCCGCTCTATGTCTTTTGAGGAGGCGTAAGCAACCGGGAAGAGTCAGCCGGAATTTTTAAAGCGCTTTGGCGCAGGAGGACGCTTTGAACCTCAAGCAGTTCTCACGGATGCTGGAGCTGTCGCAGACGACGGTAAGCCGCGCCCTGAACGGCTATCCGGAAGTCAGCGAGGAAACGCGTCGGCGCGTGGTCGATGCCGCCAAGCGGCACGGCTATCGTCCCAATCCCAGCGCCAGACAGCTCGCCACCGGCAAGACGGGCATGATCGGATACGTGCTGCCGACGGGCGCTTCGGTGGATATCGACCCGCATTTCGTCGAGTTCCTTTCCGGCCTCGGCGACTATGCGCGCGCGCACGAACTGGACCTCGTCCTGTCGCCCGCCGACGCAGACGACCAGGAAACCACCTATCGCCGCATCGTCGCCAACCGGCAGGTCGATGCGGTCTATATCTCGTCGCCGCAGCCGCGCGACAGGCGGGTTGCGCTGCTCAACACGCTCGGTATTCCCTTTCTCGTCCACGGCCGCACGGAAGGCTTCGATTTCGACTATTCCTTTCTCGACATCGACAATGAGGGGGCATTTCGCGAGGCGGCCCGCCTGCTCATGCAGCTCGGCCACCGCCGCATCGCGCTGATCAACGGCGATATACGCGAGACCTTCGCCATCCACCGCGAACGCGGTGTGCGCGCCGCGCTCGCGGAAAAGGGGCTGGTGCTGGCCGACGACACCGTCAGCAGCGCCGCAATGACCGAAGAGAACGGCTATCGCGCCGCACGCCGTCTGCTGGAAAGCAGCGCGCCGCCGACGGCGATCCTGTGTTCCAGTCTCATCATGTCGTTGGGCGTTGTGCGGGCGGCGCGCGAGCTCGGCGTCAGCATACCCGGGCGGCTTTCACTGATCGCCCATGACGACGTTTTTCCCTGGCTGAAGCCGGAGAATTTTTCCGTACCGCTGACGACGACCCGCTCGTCGATCCGGGCGGCGGGGGCGCGCGTGGCGGAGCGGCTTGCCGCGCGCCTCGCCAATCTCGAGGATGGCGCGCGCGGCGAGGTGTGGCCGGTGGATCTGGTCGTGCGCGGTTCGATCGCGGGGGCGCCGTAGGTTAGCGCCACCTACCCTTTCCCCTTGTGAGGGGGGTCGACGAGGAATCGAAGCGTAGCGGAGATTTCCAGGGGGGAGGTACTATAACAGCGGTTGCGCACCCCCACCCCGTCTCCCGCACTTTGCTTCGCAAAGCACGCTCGCCGCCCCTCCCCACAAAAGGGGGAGGGTCAAGGAAGGCGGCCCTACTCCCGCGCCGCAGCCGCCTTGAGGTTCAGCAGGCCGAAACCGAAATCATTGTCGCGGCCGGCAGTGCCGAGATCGGTGGCCGTATCGGCCAGGGCTTTTTCTGCCTGGTCGGCGGACAGATCGGGCTTGGCGTGGAAAAGATTGGCAATGGCGCCGCTGACGATGGCTGCGGCGAAGGAGGTCCCGGTGACGAGATCCGAGCCGCCGCCGATGGGCGCGGCCATGTCGACGCCGGGCGCGGAAATGT
The DNA here is from genome assembly GCF_031457045.1 of Mesorhizobium sp. BE184. Classification (NCBI taxonomy): domain Bacteria; kingdom Pseudomonadati; phylum Pseudomonadota; class Alphaproteobacteria; order Hyphomicrobiales; family Phyllobacteriaceae; genus Mesorhizobium; species Mesorhizobium sp. BE184. The sequence continues at coordinate 87,042 of NZ_JAVDVU010000001.1, read as the reverse complement.
AGACATAGGGCCCGCGGTTGGCCTGCGCCATCAGTCCGTCCTTCGCGTCCGTCGCGGTAACGGCGACAACGCCCTCAAAGGCTGCAGGGTAACCGTAGGGCGCTTTCGGCCCATTGTTGCCGGCGGCGGCGACCAGCACCATGCCGAGCGCGCGGGCGCTGCGGCAGGCGGTGCCGAGCAATTCATTCTTCGGCCCGACAAAGCTCATATTGACGATGCGGACATCCTTCTCCGCCGCCCAGTCCAGCGAGGCGAGGATAGCCTCGGCCGATGACTTTCCGTCCTCGAAGGCGCGGGCGTGATAGAGGGCAGCGCCTGGCGCCACGCCCTGGAATGGCCCGGTGCCGGCAAGCAGTCCGTCGATCGACGTGCCGTGATCGCGGCTCTGCACGGGCGTATCGGGCAGCGCATCGAACTGTTCGGCGATGACGCCCTGCAAGGCGGGATGCGTATCGTCGGCAGCGGTGTCGATCACCGCGACGCGCACGTCCTCGCCATTCGCCGCGCCGGCATCGAGCGCGATGCGCTCGAACGAATAGTTGACGATCGCCGCCTGTTGCAGCGCGTAGACATGGTTGGGCTCCCGCCGTTCGGCGCGGCCATCCGCCGCCAGTTGCGCCAGCACGACGGCTACCGGGCGGCCATCCGGAATACCATAGCGCACCAGCGTTGCGCCAAGCAGCCGCGACTGGCGCTGCGACCTGACCTGCAGACCAAAGGAGATAGCGAGCTGCTGCACGACGTCGGGATCGCCTGAGACCGTCACCAGCACCTCGTCGGGCACGAAATCGCCGGCGATGGCGCGGGGCGGTTCGGCGAGCGGCAGGTCGGTGGGCGCTATGATCGGCCCCGAAGGGGGCTGACCGGACCCGCCGGCCAGCGAACCCGCTGCAACGTCGGCGGCCGGTGGCAAGGCGGCGTCAGCCGGACGGCGCGGATCGGGCGTCGGCATTGGCAGTCCGCCGGGGGTTGCACCACCTGCGGCGCTCGGTGGATTGGGAAACAGATCGACGATCAGGTCCGGGAGCGTGACCGCAGCGCCGCCCGAAGGCGTGCCGGCACCGGCTTGCGGCGGGCAATCCCTGCTGTCATCGGAGCATCCAGTTGGCAGACTTTGCCGGGCGGGTCCGGCCGTCTGCGCCATGCCAGGCTGCACGGTGAAGACGGCGAGCGCGAGAGCGGCAGCAATGGAAAGCACACGCTGCGCCACACGGACCATGGTCCGGCCCCGTACACGGCCCTGCGGCGATGCCTTTGCGGCGCGCTCAACCATCGACCGGCTTCCTGCCTCCGAGCGCCGTCTCGGTGAATGGCTGCGCGGCGATAAGGGCAAACAAGCGGTCATATTCCGCGCCGGTCGTCGTCGCGATGGCGATACGGAAGATGCCGTCGACGGTCGGGCCGGAGGCGATCTTCAGGCCATTGTTGCCCATGAACGTGACGACATCGGCCATGCGGGCATCGGGTTTGAACTTGACCAGGGCAAAGGGCAGCTTCGCCAGATCGTTTTCCGCGCCGGCGACCTCGAAGCCGGGACCACTGTTCGGCGCCGCGACCTGCTGCACGACGACAAAGGCGAGCAATGCCGCGGCAGCCGCCCAGGCAAAACTCGCGGGGACCGCACGGAACCCGTTCCAGAGCCGGGTCACCACCGAAGGGGCGGAGGAAGATGCCTTGCGTTCCCGGCCGGTCTCCGCATCCAGCTGTTTGGCAAAACGGGCGAAGGCGTCGGCCGGCGGACGAACCGCTTCGTTCGAAGCGATCGTGCCGGAGAATTCGGCCTCGGCCTCTTCCAGCGCAGCCGCCGCGGCCGGGTCCGTCGCTAGCCACGCTTCGAGGTCGGCAAGCTCGGCTCCGTCCAGCGTGCCGTTCAGATAGAACGGCAGAAGGGCCTCCATCTCATCGCGGCGCGACATCTTTCCGGCTTCGCTCATGTCGCCATCATAGCTCATGGCCATCCCCTGTCGTAGCCCGCGGCCTTCAACGCCTCGCCAAGCTTCTTGCGGGCGTAGAACATCCGCGTCTTGACGGTGGCGACAGGGATTTCCAGCACCTCGCCGATCTCGGTCACCGACTTGCCGTGGTAATAGGCCAGATCGACGACAACGCGGTGTTCCCGCGGCAGGGCATCGACGAAGCGGCGCAGCGCAGCGCCCTTGTCTTCCTTCATGGCGGTGACTTCCGGCGTGTCGGCGCCATCGGGCACGGCGGCCGCGGCTTCGTCGTCGATCCAGTCCTCCTTGCGCTTGCGCAGCGAGGACAGCGCCTTGAAGCGGGCGATGCCGAGCAGCCAGGTCGAAACCTCGGAACGGCCTTCGAAAGCCGGCGCCTGACGCCAGAGTTCGAGGAAAACTTCATTTGCAATATCGTCCGCGACCATGTCCGACCCCGTCTGGCGCGCCACGAAGCGGTAGACCCGCGCGTGGTGGCGCATGAACAGGAGCCGCAAGGCTGCCCGGTCGCCCGAAGCGACCCGGCCGACGAGTTCGCGGTCGGTCGACGATGCGTTCGTCATGACCGGCCGAGCCGCCCGGCTCCTGTCTGCTCTGTCGCCGATGGGGTCAAGAAGGTTCACCGCCTCGCCTCGATTTTCCAAAGCTAACCGAAGAGGCCTGGGGTTTCCAGCGGCATGCGAAGGCCGCTTTCCTCCCATTCACCGGCAGGGATGGATCAGGCCCTTCAGGCCGCAGGCCAGATCGTTGCGCCCAGCGTCCTCATCGCCAGACCGCGCGCCAGAGCCTCGGCGCTGCCGGCGTGCTGCGAAAGCGCCGCCGCCTGCCGCCTGGTGATGACAAGCCCCTGCGCCAGCGCGCGCTGGCGGGCAAAGGCGCGCGACAAGAAGCGGCCACGGCTGCCGGGCGCGCGGGAAAACCGGGCCGGCATGGTGAAGCGCGCCACGTGAGAAACGACCTCGTCGATCCAGCCTTCGGAAAGCCTGGCGCCCGGCTCCAGGATCAGCAGCCAGTCGCCCTTCGCCTGGCGTATGCCGGCGGCGATTCCCTCCGTCACGAAGCGGCAGCCGGCATGCTCGGCGACGCCATGCGTCTGATCGGTCGACCCCATGTCGCAGACGATGACATCGCGCACCACCCCTTCGACGGCGCCGCCGACGAGCGAGGCCAGCGTGCGCGCCAGCCCCTCCTCGCTGTCATGGGTTTCGATCAGGACACTCAACATGATTAGCCGAATAGCCGAAAGCGCCAAGCAATGCCAGTTTCAGCAATTTCCGCAAAAAGTTCTTGCTTTGTTCTCATTCTGAAAATAGGAATATGTTCATGAGAACGGCGATTCGAAACTCCCCCGACAGTCCCTGGGAAAGGGCGAAAATGGAACATATCGCGCGCGCCGACATTGCAGCCTTCGGAGCAGGACGAGCCGAAATGGCCAATGCGATGATCGAACAGAGCGGAATGCGCGTGCGGCCCGACCGCAACCGCGGACGCTCGGCCGGCATCAACCCCTCGGGCCGCTTCGAGCCGATCACCCGCCATGTCTTCGACGACGGCTGGGAGAGCCTGGAGGAACTGCCGCCGTTCAAGACCGAGGTGCAGGTGGAGAAGCCGCGCACCATCATCACCCGCAACGAGTCGCCCGATATATCGTTCGACCGTTCCATCAACCCCTATCGCGGCTGCGAACATGGCTGCGTCTACTGCTTCGCGCGGCCGACGCATTCGTTCATGGGCTTGTCGCCGGGACTGGATTTCGAAGCCAAGCTGTTCGCCAAGCCGGATGCGGCGCGCCTGCTCGACAAGGAACTGTCGAAGGACGGCTACCAGCCGCGCACCATCGCCATCGGCACCAACACCGACCCTTACCAGCCGGTGGAGAAGCAATGGCGCATCATGCGCGAAATCCTCGAAGTGCTGGAAGCGCGCGGGCATCCGGTCGGCATCGTGACGAAATCGGCGCTGGTGACGCGCGACATCGACATTCTTTCCCGCATGGCCGAACGCGGCCTGGCAAAGGTCGCGCTTTCGGTGACGACGCTGGACCGGATGCTGGCGCGCACCATGGAACCGCGCGCGTCGACGCCGACGAAGCGGCTGGAGGCGATCCGCCAGCTTTCCGATGCCGGCATCCCGGCCTCGGTGATGGTGGCGCCGATCGTTCCCGGCCTCACCGATCCGGAGATGGAGCGCATCCTGGATTCGGCGCGCGCCGCAGGCGCCCGCGAGGCCGGCTATGTCATCCTTCGCCTGCCGCTGGAGGTCTCGCCGATCTTCAAGGACTGGCTGCTGCGCCATTATCCCGACCGCTACCGGCATGTGATGTCGCTGGTGCGTTCGATGCGCGACGGCAAGGACTACGATTCGGAGTGGGGCAAGCGCATGAAGGGCGCCGGACCCTATGCCTGGCAGATCGGCCGCCGGTTCGAGATCGCCGCAAAGCGCCTCGGCCTCAACACCGAACGCCGGACGTTGCGGACCGACCAGTTCGTGCCCGCGGCGAAGAAAAACGAACAATTGATGCTGCTGTAGCAGACCTGCCGGGCTGCCCGGCATTCAAGAATCCCGTCCGGCCCTGTCCCTCGGCCCGCTGACGGTGCCTCCCGATCCGCCGCCCCAACGGACGGGAGGGTCTTGCGGAGAATCGGAGCCGATGCGAATCTGGTTGTCATGCCTCGCACGCGCACCGATTCTCCGCTTCTCTTCGAGATGACGGAAAAACCCGACTTCTCCTTCGAAACGAAGGCGATGGCTGAAGGCCTTTGGCCTGTCGCCGGCATGGACGAGGCAGGACGCGGCCCGCTGGCCGGCCCGGTCGTGGCCGCGGCGGTCGTGCTCGATCCGGCGCGCATTCCGGACGGGCTGGACGATTCCAAGCGGCTGACGTTCGATCAGCGTGAAGCGCTGTTCGAAAGGATACTCGCCACCTCGCTCGGGGTAGCGATGGCGTCTGTCTCGGCCGAAGGTATCGACGGATCGAACATCCTCAAGGCCAGCCTGGAAGCCATGCGGCGGGCGCTTTGCAGCCTGCCGGTCAGGCCCAGGCTGGCGCTGGCCGACGGACGCGACGTGCCGCCTGGCCTGCCCTGCGCCGGCCGCGCGCTCATCCGTGGCGACCAGCGATCGCAATCCATCGCCGCCGCCTCCATCGTCGCCAAGGTGATGCGCGACCGCATGATGTCGCGCTGCGGGCACACGCATGCGCATTACGGCTTCGAACTGCATATGGGCTACGCCACAGTGCGCCACCGCACCGCCATCGAGACCCACGGACCGGTGGCGCGCCTGCACCGCATTTCCTTCGCGCCGTTCCGGCTTGGTGGCATCGCGGTCGAAGAGAGCGAAGCGGAACTCCTCGGGGCGGAATGAGGCTGCTGCCCATTCTACCGGAAACCGACTGACCGCTGTTCTTCCCTGCCGGCCTCCTCCGGATCAAGTTCGGGGATGTTGGATGAAGGCCGGTGCCCGGCACAACAAAAAAGCCGCCGGATTTCTCCAGCGGCTCCTGTTCCTGAACCGGTCAGCGATACCGCCGGGACCGTTCGATCAATTCAGCTTGGCCTGGACCTCGGCGAGCGATGCCTTGAAGAGGCTTGTGTCCGCCTTGGCGTCCACCTTGTCGCCGAGAACCTTGCGGGCCGCTTCCACAGCCAGATCGACAGCGCTGGCGCGCACTTCGTTGATGGCCTCGCGCTCGGCCTGACCGATCTTCTGCTCGGCCAGCGCCGTGCGGCGGGCGACATAATCCTCGGTCTTCTTGTGCGCGTCGTCGGCCAGCATGGCGGCCTCGTTCCGGGCGGCAGTGACGATGTCGGCGGCTTCCTGCTCGGCTTCCTTGCGCTTCTTCTGGTACTCGGCCAGCAGCGCCTGCGCTTCCTCGCGCAGACGACGGGCCTCTTCCAGTTCGGCGCGGATCTTGTCCGAGCGGGCGTCGAGCGACTTCGACAGCATCGCCGGCACCTTGATGTAGAGGAGGATGGCGACGAAAATCAGCAGGGCGACGGTGGCCCAGACTGTGGCGAGAGCTGTTGCGTCCATCGTCGTCTCCTCAGCGCACCGATTTCACGGCGGCGGCGACATCGTTCTTGTCGGCCTTGCCGACAAGCTGCTCGATGATGGCCGCGGCGGTGCTCTCGGCAATGGCGCCGACATCCTTCATCGCGCCCGACTTGATCGTGGCGATGCGTTCTTCGGCAGCGGCGAGCTTCTTGTCGAGGCCGGCCTCCACCTTCTTGCGAGCGGCTTCGGCCTCGGCCTTGGCGGCGTCGCGCGCTTCCTGGCCAATGACGTTGGCGCGGGTCTTGGCCTCGGCCAGTTCCTGCTCGTAGGCGGCGACCGCCGCATCCGCCTCACCTTTCAGCTTGGCGGCATGGTCGAGATCCTGGGCGATGCGCCCGGAGCGCACATCGAGGATGCCGGCCAGGCGCGGCAGGATCACCCGTTTCAGGAACAGGTAGAAGAGGCCGAAGGTGATTGCCAGCCAAATGATCTGCGACGGGAACGTCGCCGGGTCGAAGGGCGGGAAGGTGCCCGCGTGCTCGCCGCCGTGCGGCACTTCGGTGCCGGTTTGCGTGGCGCCTTCGGTGCCGCCATGGCCGCCTTCGACGGCGGGCGCGGTCTCTTGCCCATAGGCAGGTGTCACGAACATGGGTCGTTCCCGTGGTTCAGGCCGGCCAAAAACAGCCGGCCCTGTCTATTGGGTAGAAATCAGCCGAACAGCGCCAGAAGCGCGATGAGCAGCGAGAAGATGCCCAGAGCTTCCGTCACGGCGAAGCCGAAGATCAGGCGGCCGAACTGGCCGTCAGCAGCCGACGGGTTGCGCAGCGCGCCCGCCAGGTAGTTGCCGAAAATGGTGCCCAGGCCAATGCCCGCGCCACCCATACCGAGGCAGGCGATGCCGGCGCCGATGTACTTTGCTGCTTCAGCTTCCATTTCATAAACTCCTTCGTGAATCTGGAAAGGCTTGAATTTCCCGGCGTTGCCGCCGTCGTTCGTGTTCGGTCAGTGCCCCGGATGCAGGGCGTCGTTCAAATACATGCAGGTCAACACCGCAAACACATAGGCTTGCAGGAAAGCGACCAGGACTTCGAGGCCGGTCAGCGCCACGGCCATGGCCAGCGGCAGGACCGCGCCGGCAACGCCGGCGGCGCCGAGCGCGCTCAGCGAGACGACGAAGCCCGAGAAGACCTTCAGCGTGATGTGGCCGGCCAGCATGTTGGCGAAGAGACGGACGGAAAGGCTGATCGGCCGCGACAGGAACGAGATGATCTCGATCGCCACCACCAACGGCAGAAGCACCACCGGCACGCCGGCCGGCACGAACAGCTTGAGGAAGCCAAGGCCGTGCTTGGCGAAGCCGTAGACGATGACGGTGCCGATCACCAGGATCGCCAGGCAGAAGGTGACGATGATGTGGCTGGTGACGGTGAAGAAGTAAGGGAACAGGCCGAGCAGGTTGGCGACCAACACGAACATGAACAGCGAGAACACCAGCGGGAAGAACTTCATGCCGTGCGAGCCGGCGGCGTCGCGCAGCATATTGGCGACGAATTCGTAGCTCATCTCCGAAACGGACTGAAGGCGGCCGGGGATCAGCGCGCGGCTGGAGGTCGTCAGGTAAAGGAAAGCCGAAGCCGCCAGGACCACCACCACCATGAACAGGGAGGAGTTGGTGAAGGACAGGTCATAGCCGCCGATATGAATCGGCACGATAGGATTGATATGGAACTGGTGGATCGGGTCGACTTTGTCGGCAGCCAATTTTAAATCCCCATCAAAGCCGCTCGCGGCCTTCTAAAATCCCTGGCGCCGGGGCGCCCAATTCATTCTTCCGAACCGGGAGGCCGCTTGCCGCCCTGTCCGAACTCGGCGACGGCGCCCACCGAACGCATGACGTTCAGGATGCCGGCGCCGAAACCCAACAGCAGGAAGACGATCAGCCCCCAGGGCGAAGTTCCCGCCATGCGATCGACAAACCAGCCGACGCCGATCCCAACCGCTATTCCGGCAATGAACTCGCTGGACAGCTTGAATGCCTGGCCGTAGCCCGTGGCACCGCTCGTCCTGGCTTTGTCTTCCCCCTCGAGCCGGTTCGGCAGCCTTGTCGCAAGCGATGCTTCAAGGTCACGCCGGCGGCGTTCAAGGTCGTCGTCGCGGACGCCGGCTCCGTGCTGGTTCGAGGGGCCGGTCTCTCCGGTTCCGCCTGGCTTTTTGCCTGCGGCCATCGCAACCTCCCTGCCCGGCCAAAACGTCGCCGTTTGTCCGCCTTCAAGTCGGGCGCAACATAGATAGAGGGCCTGCGCCCGTCAAGCCGGGCGGGCCAAGCGAAAGCCAAGTATTTACGCCATGGAAATCAATGGCTTAGACAAGTGCGACATCGTGCCCGGCAACCGGCGCGGCAATGCGGCGCAGAATCCCGCGGCCGGCGAGACTCGAGCCATGTCTGCCGAAGCCTGTTCAGCTCCAGCCGCCGCCATAGGTGCGGTAGAAGATATGCAGGCCGATCTTGACCATCTTGTGCATGGAGCGTGCCCAGCCCGGATTGACGTAGTTTGCGTAGTAATGGGTCGATGACCCGACTTCCGGGATGAAGATCTTGCCGGCGCTGACCGCGAGAGCAACGTCCTTGGCGGTCTTGTAGCGCGACGGTTCGGTGATGCGGTCCTTGATGCCGTCGCAGGCAAAGGAGAACTGGCAGGCGTTGCGCCAGTGTGAATTCTGGTAGACGACGCCGCAGACGGAACCCGGATAGGCCGGATTGCGGACACGGTTCAACACCACCTGGGCGACAGCGGCCTGGCCGCGGAGCGATTCGCCGCGGGCCTCGAAATAGATCGCGTTGGCGAGGCAGGTCTGCTCCGGCTTGGAGAACACGGCAGCTGGCAGCGCCGTCTGCATCCAGGCATGATCGCCCTTGGCCAGCGGCGGAATGAAGCGGCCGGAATCAGGCTTCTCGTCCTGCAGCAGTGTCTCGAAGGGAGAGGCCTTGGCGTAATCTGGCTCGGCCGGCGCATAGGCGGTGGCAAGCACGTCGGCCTGATCGTTGGTGATGAGGGCGGCCAGCGCGGTGGGCATTCCGCCGCCGATCTTCTTCTCCTCGCGCGCATGGAAAGCGGCGGCGATCTGGATTTCCTTGCCCTTGATGGGAGATTTGGCGAAAGCCATTTTGAGGCTGTCATCCATGGCTGGGCGCAACAGGGAAGATGTCCGTTCGAATATCGATCCGGCGCTGAAGTTCTTCGGCGGCGCGACCGGCGTGACCTGAAGGATGCGATCGGTTTTTTCGGTCCGCACCACACGCGCCTCGTCCGGCGTTTTCGCCATCGCGCCCGTCTTGCCGCGAAAGGCGACCGTGCCGACGCCGGGCAGACTGACGCCAGAACCGGAGATCGAGCCGGTGACGGAATCGCCGTCGGTGAACTGGATTTCGGCGGCATGGACGGAGCCGGCGACCGACTTCTGCACGAAGGCATTCCATCGTGCGTTGGAGTTTTCGAGCCCGGATATCAGGCTCGTCATGTCCTGGTAGCCGGTCATGGTCGGAAAGCCGATCCAGATGCCAAGACCAAGGACGCAAGGGGCGAGGAGAGAACGTTTTTTCTCACCGGCGGCGGCTGCAAAAAGCCGCTTCACAAGACGTCGATGCACGGAAACTCTCCAGAACGCTACTGAACCCCACTGGAGAGTTACAATGGTGCATTAACCTTGATGGAGAGTTAATTGTGAAGGCGCGACAGCAACCGCGGCGATGTGGCGTGAGCCGGCGCGATCAGATGCCGCGACGCCGCCGCCGTTTCATCTCTTCTTCGCCCGGCCGGCAAAGGGGTTATCGGAGGTGCGCAGCGCCATGCGGATCGGCACGCCCGGCATGTCGAAGGCTTCGCGCAGGCTGTTGGTGAGATAGCGCACATAGGATTGCGGCACGGCATCCGGCCGCGAGCACGAGACGACGAAGCCCGGCGGGCGGGTCTTGGCCTGGGTGAGATACTTGATCTTGAGGCGGCGGCCGGCGACGGCGGGCGGCGGATGATGCGCCAATATGCCCTCCAGCCACCGGTTCAGCTTTCCGGTCGAGACCCGGCTGTTCCATATTTTGTGCGTGCGGATGATGGCATCCATGAGCTTGTCGAGACCGCGACCGGTTTCGGCCGAGACAGTGACCGCCTGGATGCCGCGCACCTGCGGCAACAGGCGTTCGGCCTTTTCACGCAGTTCGGCCAGCACTTGCTGGGGCTCGTCGATCAGGTCCCATTTGTTGAAGGCGATGACCGGCGCGCGGCCCTCGCGCACGATGAGATCGACGAGCTGCAGGTCCTGTTTCTCGAAGGGAATCGTCGCGTCGAAGACGATGACGACGACCTCGGCGAACCGGATGGCGCGAAGCCCGTCGGCCACCGAAAGCTTCTCCAGTTTTTCCTGCACCCTGGCCTTGCGGCGCATTCCGGCGGTGTCGAACAGCTTTATCCTGCGGCCCCGCCAGTCCCAGTCGACCGAAATCGAATCGCGGGTGATGCCGGCTTCCGGGCCGGTCAGCAGGCGCTCTTCGCCGATCAGCGCATTGATCAGGGTTGATTTTCCCGCATTCGGGCGGCCGATGACAGCAATGCGCATCGGCTTGGTCTCGTCATAGGCCGGAACCTCGTCTGCATCCGATTGCGGGATGTCCTCGCCGATCAGCACGTCGCTTTCGGCAACGTCATCCGTGTCGTCATCGTCTTCGCCGAACGCGCGGGCGGCGCCCAGCGCTTCGATCACCGCGTCACGAAGGTCGGGCATCCCCTGCCCGTGCTCGGCCGAAACCGGAACCGGCTCGCCCAGCCCAAGCTCCCAGGATTCCAGCATGCCGCCTTCGGCGCCGCGTGCTTCCGCCTTGTTGGCGACCAGCACCACCGGCTTGCCGGACCGGCGCACGACGTCGGCGAAGGTGCGGTCGTCGGGCAGAAGGCCGGCCTTGGCGTCGATCAGGAAGAAGATGAGATCGGCCTCGCCGATGGCGATTTCCGTCTGCGCGCGCATGCGGCCAGGCAGCGAGGACGTCGGCGCATCCTCGAAGCCGGCGGTGTCGATCACGTCGAAATGCAGGTCATAGAGCTTGGCCGGGTGAACGCGGCGGTCGCGGGTGACGCCCGGCGTATCGTCGACGAGCGCCAGCTTGCGGCCGACGAGACGGTTGAAAAGCGTCGATTTTCCGACGTTAGGCCGGCCGATTATCGCGACTTTGAAAGTCATCCCACGTCACGACGCATTGCCCGAGCCTCGGATCAGCTCGGCCATGAGCTGCGCCCGTTCCCGGGAATTGCGTGGCGCGCCATCGTCGGCGGCGATCTGGTCGAACAGTTTCAGCGCGTCCTGCGCCTTGCCTTCCTTCCAGGCCGACAGACCGAGCGCCTCGCGGGCTGTGTGCCGCAGCCTGTTGTCATCGGCGGTGAGCGCCTCGACCCGGCTCGACACGTCGGCGAAGGTGCCGTGATCGACCAGCAGCAGACCGGCGCGCAGCCTGGCCATGTCGCGCAATGCCGACGGTATGTCCGTGTCGGTGGCGACCTCGTCGAAATCCTTGACGGCGCCGGCGAAGTCGCCCTTGTCAGCCTTGACTGTCGCGGCGCGCATACGCGCCAGAAGCGGGTAGGCGCCGTAGCCGTCCTTCTCGAGCTGGTCGAGGGCGGCAAGCGCCTCGTCCTGCTTGCCGTCATTGGCAAGGCTCAGCGCGTTCGAGAACGCGTCGCCGGAGGCATTGGCGCGGCTTTCGTCCCAATAGGTGTAGCCGACATAGGCGGCGGTGCCGAGAACGACCAGCACGGCGAGCACGATCGCCGCTGGACCGAAACGGTCCCACAACGCCTTCGCGCGGTCGCTGCGAATCTCTTCGTTGACTTCGCGGATGAAACTGTCGTCCGACATTCCTGAAACCGTTCTCGCCCAAGCCGGCCTTAATGATGAGCCCGCGTTTTAGCGGAATTTTGTCGGCATGGAAGGGGGCGGCCGGGAAAATCGGCGGCATCCACCGCCCACGCTTGCGTGACTTGCGGAAAGATCGACCGCACCGGCGCCACATTTGCCGGCTAGGCGCATCGCTCGCCCCGCAGTGTGTCTCTCCGGTTTTGCATGTCGCGTCCTCTGGCCTCCGTTCTCTTCGCTGCCGCTTTGCTCGCCACCGGCAGCGCATCGGCGGACCCGCCGAGATCCCGGCAGCTGGTCAGGCCGAAACAGGCCGTCATCATCTCCTTCGACAGCGCCCGCGACATTTCCCAATGGAAACGCAGCCGTGCGCTGGCAGCGCGGACGGGGGCGCATTTCACCTATTTCCTGTCCTGCGTGTTCCTGCTGACGAAGGAAACGCGCGGCGCCTATTCCGGGCCCCACAAGGCAGCGGGCAAGTCCAACATCGGCTTTGCCGCGTCGAAAGATGAAGTGACTGAGCGGCTGGAGCAGATACGCCTCGCGGCTTCGGAGGGCCACGAAATCGGCAGCCATGCCTGCGGCCATTTCGACGGCAAGGACTGGACGAAGGCGGACTGGCTGGCCGAATTCGCGTCCTTCAGGCACGTCCTGCAGAACGCCTATGCGATCAACGGCATCGAAGGTGAGCCGGCGGATTGGCGCGCCTTCGCCGACAAGGCGGTGACGGGTTTCCGCGCGCCATACCTTTCGACCAGCGCGGCACTTTACCAGGCCTTGCCCCGCGCCGGCTTTGCCTATGACGCCAGCGGCGTTTCCAGCAGTCCGGTCGCGCCACGCACGCTTGGCGGCGTGACGCGCTTCACTCTGCCGCAGATTCCGGAAGGCCCGAAAGGCCGGCAGGTCATCGCGATGGACTACAATCTCTATGTGCGGCATTCGGGCGGTTTCGAGCGGCCGAGCCAGGCGGCCGATTTCGAGGAGCGGACGTACCAGTCCTTCAAGGCCGCTTTCGACCGGCAATATGCGGGCGGGCGCATCCCGCTCGAACTCGGCTTCCATTTCACGCTGATGAATGGCGGCGCCTACTGGAACGCGCTTGAGCGCTTCGCCGGCGAGGTGTGCGTGAAAGCCGACGTCGAGTGCATCAGCTTCCACGACTATGTTGCGCGGATGAAGACCGCAGGCACGCCGAACGCGGGCGGCTAGAACCGCCCACGTCTATCCGGCGTTGTCAGCTCACCGGCTGGTCTTCCGGCGGAACGCCGGCGCGCTCGCGTTCGAGATAGTGCTGGTCGATTTCAGGCAGCGGCTTGCCTTCAAGCGTCGCCTCGAAGGCGCGCAGGCGCTTGTGCACCGATTGCAACTCGACGATGGTCGACCACGAATTGATCAGGAACTGGAAGGATGTGGTCACTCGGCTGAAAGCGTTCGATATCTGGTTGAGCGGCCCGAAAGTGATCTTGTGCGCCACCAATGACGGGCCAAGAATCAGAAACGAGAAGATATTGTCGGCTTGCAGGTAGGTGTATCGGACGACGTTGAAATAGATGTAGTGCCCATAGAGCCGGAAATAATTCCGGCGCACATTGTTGAACAACTCGAACGTTGTTGCCGGCTGCGCCCGCTCGGCATGGTCCTCGCCATAGACCAGTTCCTTACGATAGGCAGCCTCCACGCGCTGGTTCCGGAACTGCAGGCCTGGAAGCTTGATACCGGCGACCATGACCGCGATCGTCCCGAACAGGCACCAGGCGAGCGCTGCAACCACAAGCGGATGCGGGATTGCGCCGATGACCGGCAGCTCCGTAATATGCTTTTCCAGTTCGACCAGAACCGGAAGAAAAGCGATAAGCGTCATGACCGACGCCACGAAGCTCGTTCCGAGATCCTCCATGATCTGGGAGAACCGCATCGTGTCTTCCTGAATGCGCTGCGAGGCGCCCTCGATGTGGCGAAGTTGCTGCCAGTGCACCATGAAATAATCGTTCATGGCCGTCCGCCAGCGGAATATCCAGTGGCTGACAATGAAGGCATTGACCACCGAAACATTCATGCCGATCAAGGCCAGCCAGGCGAAACTGGACAAGCCTGTGTAGAATTCCCCAGGTGTCGAGTTGACGGTGCTTCCCATCAACCCCTGAACGTAGTCCATAAACGGTCCATACCAGTTGTTGACCGCGACGCTGATCTGCACGTTGAAATAGATCAGGAAAAAAATCACGCTGGTGACGATGATCGACCAGTTCTGCCACGGATGTGGTGAATACCAGCGCCAGAAGGCATCAAACAGCGCCACCCCGAACGCGAAATAGATGTAGAACCACAGGAACGGCTTCGACCACAGGACAGAGATGCCGATGATCGGCGGCGTGCCGGGCTGGACAGGTGGCAGACCAAGCGCCGAACCCAGTTCCGCGCCGCCGAAAAACCACGCCAGGATGAGGAACAGGCTCCACAGGGCCGCGCTGGTGAAAAACAGCTTCGGCTTGGGGAAGAACGAAACGAACATTCGGGCTGAAATCCTTGTTGCGCGGCGCCGTGGCGCCTCCGAGAACCCATTGCGGCGCATGAAGTCACAAATGCGGCGGAAATGAAATGCCCGCTACACGCTTCGGTGAGTTTAGACGCCTGAACGCATGTGGCGAGCACGCTTGCCGTCGGCTGTGGCGAAATGGATAGCGACCATTAACCGTCTGTCTTCCGGAGTGTGCACTGTCGCACCAACAGGGGTGGAAAGCACACCCGTTCGGGTCTATTCAAAGGCCGTGTTTTGACTATGTTGAAATCCTCGCTCAGGTTTAGAAAGTCTTCTGAGTTCTCTTCGGCAAGGTGCATCATGACGACCCACGAACGTGATTTTTCCGCATCCATCGATCCCGTAAAACTCGACAGACTTGCCGAAGTGGCCGTCAAGGTCGGGGTGCAGTTGCAGCCCGGGCAGGACGTGGTTTTGACTGCTAGCACCGACGCCCTGCCCTTGGCGCGCAAGATCGCCGAACATGCCTACAAGGCGGGCGCCGGACTGGTGACGCCGGTATTCCGCGATGAGCAGATCGTCCTGTCCCGCTTCCGCGACGCGACCTTCGACGGTTTCGACCGCGCGCCGGAATGGCTGCTCGGCGGCGTCGCTTCGGCATATGCGGACAATGCCGCGCGCATCGCCGTGCGCGGGGATGACCCTTCCCTGCTCTCTGGCCAGGATCCGGACAAGGTCGCGCGCGCCAACAAGGCCGACTCGCTGGCTTCCCGGCCGGCGCTGGAAAAGGTCACCGGCTTCGACATCAATTGGACGATTGTCGCCTATCCGGGGCTGGCATGGGCCAAACAGGTCTTTCCAGGCGAGAGCGACGACGTGGCGGTCGCCAGGCTCGCCGACGCGATCTTCAGCGCCAGCCGCATCGACGGCGACGATCCTGTCGGCAACTGGCGCGAGCACAATGCCGCGCTCGCAAAGCGCACCGCATGGCTGAATGAACTCAATTTCGACGCCCTGCATTTCACCGGGCCGGGCACCGACCTGACGGTCGGCCTTGCGGATGGCCATGAGTGGATGGGCGGCGCCTCCACCGCCAAGAACGGCATCACCTGCAATCCGAACATTCCCACCGAGGAAGTGTTCACCACGCCGCACGCGCGGCGGGTTTCTGGCCATGTTTCGAGCACCAAGCCGCTGTCCTACCAGGGCACGCTGATCGACGAAATATCGGTGCGGTTCGAGGAAGGCAGGATCGTCGAGGCGAAGGCATCGAAAGGCGAGGACGTTCTCAAGAAGGTTCTGGATACCGACGAGGGCGCGCGCAGGCTCGGCGAGGTGGCGCTGGTGCCGCATTCCTCACCCATCTCGAAAAGCGGCATTCTTTTCTACAACACGCTGTTCGACGAAAACGCCTCCTGCCACATCGCGCTCGGCCAGTGCTACTCGAAATGCTTCGTCAACGGCGCTTCGCTGAGCCCGGACGAGATCGCCGCGCGCGGCGGCAACAAGAGCTTCATCCATATCGACTGGATGATCGGCTCCGGCCGGATCGACATTGACGGCCTGCACAAGGACGGGCGCACCGTGCCGCTCATGCGGAAAGGCGAGTGGGTCTGAGGACACAGGTTCGAGGCAGGATGCCATGGCCTTCGACATCGCGACAAAGCGCATCTACGAGCCGGCCGCCAAGACCGACGGGCAGCGCGTGCTGGTGGACCGGGTCTGGCCGCGCGGCGTCAGCAAGGACGAGGCGGCGCTGACGCTGTGGCTGAAGGACATAGCGCCCAGCACAGAGTTGCGGAAATGGTTCGATCACAAGCCTGAGCGCTGGGACGAATTCCGCAAGCGCTATGGCAAGGAACTGGCCGGCAAGGGCAACGCCTTCGGCGAACTGACCGACCTGCTGGAGCATGGCCGCGTGACGCTGCTGTACGGCGCGCGTGACGAGAAGCACAACAATGCGGTGGCGCTGGCGGGGTATCTGAGGGAGCGCGGGTAACCCGTTTCCTTCGGTGCCTCCTTCGAGGCTCGCTCCAACAGGATCAGGCCGCGGTTTCCCGTGCATAGAGATCCGGCTTGAAGCCGACCAGCAGGCTGTCGCCGAGATCGAGCACCGGGCGCTTGATCATGGTCGGGTTGGCCAGCATCAGCGCCTTGGCCTTCTTCGCGGTCAGGTCCTTCTTGTCAGCATCGGGCAGGGCGCGGAAACTGGTGCTCGCCTTGTTGAGAAGCACCTCCCAGCCGAGCTTGTCCACCCAGGCATCCAGCCGCGCCGGTTCCAGGCCGGAGGCGCGGTAGTCATGGAAGGCATAGTCGACGCGATGTGCTTCCAGCCAGGCGCGCGCCTTCTTCATCGTGTCGCAGTTGGGGATGCCATAGATGGTGACGGGCAAGGCAGGTTCCTCGGTTCGACGCGGTGTCGCGTAGCCGATTCCAGCCGATCCGTCCAACTCACTCCCCGTAAGGCACCCAGATGTTCTTGACCTGCGTGGCGCGGGCGAGGAACTCCCTGCCCTCGCCTTGCGCAGACAGCCAATCGCGCTGCACCGTTTCGGTCCAGACCTGTTTGAGATTGCCGCCGGAGGCTTTTTCGACACCCGCCGCGGCGGCCTGATTGCCGAAGTACCAGACCGCGTCCACCTCGTCGTGACGGGCGATGTCGAGCGCCAGCGCATCGCGGTCGCCGGTGACGATGTTGACGACGCCGGCCGGCACGTCGGACGTATCCAGCACCTGATAGAAATCGGTGGCGGCAAGCGCCTGCGACGACGATGGCACCACGACGACGCGATTGCCCATGGCAATCGCCGGGGCGACGGTGGAGACGAAGCCGAGCAGGCCCCACGCATCCGGACAGACGATGCCCACCGTGCCGAGCGGCTCGTTCATGGCCAGGGCGACGCCGCGCAACGGCGGCTTGTGGACGGCGCCTTCGAACTTGTCGGCCCAGGCCCCGTAGGAAAACAGGCGCGACACGGACGCGGCCACCTCCTTCGCTGCCTCGGGCTTGCGCCTGCCGGTCATGGCGGCGATGCGGTCGGCGAACTCACCGGCGCGGGCTTCAAGATTCTCGGCGATGTAATAGAGTATCTGCGCACGGTTGTGCTCGGTCGCGGCCGCCCAGCCCGTCGCTTTGCGCGCGGCTTCCACCGCGTTGCGGATGTCCTTGCGGTTGCCCTCGCCGACCTCGCCGACCAGTGCGCCGGACGGCGACAGCACCGGGCGCGAATAGCCGCCATCCGGCCGCGCCTGCTTGCCGCCGATGTAGAGTTTCGCGGTGCGGTCGATGAAAGCGGTGGAAACGGCGTCGCCGCCGGTTTGCGGAGCCGGCTTTTCAGCGATCGGCTTGGCTTTGGCCAGCCATTTCGGCTTCGAATAGGCGGCAAGGCCTTCACGGCCGCCCTCGCGGCCGAAGCCGGATTCCTTGTAGCCGCCGAAGCCGACGCCGGCATCGAACATGTTGGTGCCGTTGACCCAGACGACGCCGCATTTCAACTTCGGCGCGATGTCGAGCGCCAGCGACAGCGTTTCCGACCATATCGAGGCGGCGAGGCCGTACTCGGTGTTGTTGGCGAGTTCCACCGCTTCGGCCGGCGTTCGGAAGGTGGTGGCGACCAGCACCGGCCCGAATATTTCCACACGCGAAACTGTGGAGGCCGGATGCACGCCGGTGAGCAGGGTCGGCGGATAGAAGCAGCCTTTCGATGGCATGGCGGCCTTCGGCTGGTGCAATTCTGCGCCTTCCTTGACGCCGATTTCGACCAGTTCGCGAATGCGCTTCAACTGCACCGGATGGACGATGGCGCCGATGTCGATGGCCTTGTCCAGCGGGTCGCCGACGCGAAGCGTTTCCATGCGGGCGATGAGCTTGGCGACGAAGCGTTGCTCGACGCTTTCCTGCACCAGCAGGCGCGAACCGGCGCAGCAGACCTGACCCTGGTTGAACCAGATGGCGTCGACGACGCCCTCGACGGCGGCATCCATATCCGCATCTTCAAAGACGATGAAGGGTGACTTGCCCCCAAGTTCCAGCGTCAGGCTCTTGCCCGAACCGGCCGTCGCCTCGCGGATATGGCGGCCAACCTCGGTCGAGCCGGTGAAGGCGACCTTGGCGATGCCCGGATGATTGACGATGGCCTCGCCCGTCGCGCCATCGCCGGTGACGATGTTGACGACGCCCTCCGGCAGGCCGGCCTTCTGGCACATTTCGGCGAACAGAAGCGCCGTCAGCGACGTGTATTCGGCCGGCTTCAGCACCACCGTATTGCCGAGCGCAATGGCCGGGGCGATCTTCCATGACAGCATCAGCAGCGGGAAATTCCACGGGATGATCTGGCCGCAGACGCCGAGCGGCTCGCGCTCGGCCAGTTCGCTGTCCATCAACTGCGCCCAGCCGGCGTGATGGTAGAAATGCCGGGCGACGAGCGGGATGTCGATGTCGCGCGTCTCGCGGATCGGCTTGCCGTTATCGAGCGACTCCACCACGGCAAACAGGCGGCTGTGGCGCTGGATAAGGCGGGCAAGCGCGTAGAGATAGCGGGCGCGCTGATGGCCGGAGAGCGCCGCCCAGCCGGGCTGCGCCTTGCTTGCTGCTTTCACCGCCGCATCGACATCGGCGGTACCCGCCTGCGCAAGCCGGGTCAGAACCTTGCCGCTGGCGGGCGATGTCGTTTCGAAGCTTTCTCCGGACTTCGCCTTCTTCCACTGGCCGCCGATGAACAGCTTCGTCTCGTCACCCAGGCCCGCGATCCAGGCGAGCGCTTCCTTGTCGCTTTCCGGCGCCGGGCCGTATTCCATCGTGTCCAGGATTTCCGCGATCGACATTTTTTCTCCCCGGCTAATTTGTTCGGGCATGGCCTTGTCCGAAAACCGGATTCCACTTTACTGGCGCGGACCTTCGGTGCGGGGTCATGCTCTAGGCCATCGCATGGTGGCTGAAGGCCGCGTAGCGGCCGGTGACGTAGTGTTCGAGCTGGCGTTCGATGTCGGCCAGCAGCGACGACGCGCCGAAGCGGAACAGGTTCGGCTGCAGCCAGTCGTTGCCGAGTTCCTCTTTCATCAGCGCCAGATAGGCGAGTGCGTCCTTGGCGGTGGAGATGCCGCCGGCCGGCTTGTAGCCGACGACATGGCCGGTCATTTCGCGATAATCGCGGATGGCGCGGATCATCACCAAAGTCACCGGCAGCGTCGCGTTGGTGCCCTCCTTGCCGGTCGAGGTCTTGATGAAATCCGAGCCAGCCATCATCGCCACCCATGAGGCGCGGGCGACATTGCGCAGCGTCTGCAGATCGCCGGTGGCGAGAATGGTCTTCATATGCGCCGGCCCGCAGGCTTCCTTGCAGGCCCTGACCTCGTCGTAGAGCGCCTGCCAGTTGCCGGTCAGCACATGCTCGCGGGTGATGACGATGTCGATCTCCTCGGCTCCATCGGCCACGGATGCCTCGATCTCCTTCAACCGGGTCTCCAGCGGCGACAGGCCCGCCGGAAAGCCGGTGGAGACCGCGGCAACAGGGATGCCGGAACCCTGCAGCGCCTCGACCGCAGTGGCGACGAATCGATGGTAGACGCAGATCGCGCCGGTGGTGATGGTTCGATCTCCGAGGCCGAGGGCTTCTTGAAGATCGGACCTCAAAGGCTGGCGGGCCTTGGCGCAGAGCCGGCGCACGCGCCCGGCGGTATCGTCGCCGTTCAGGGTCGTCAGGTCGATGCATTGCAGCGCCCGCACCAGCCAGGCCGCCTGCCACTGCTTCTTGACCGTGCGCCGGCCGGCAAGCGCCGATGTGCGCCGCTCGGCGGCGGAGAGATTGACACGAACGGCCTCCACCGGATCGAGCGAAAACGGCACCGGCGGATTGTAGGGTTGCGGCTGGTTGGCGAAGGCAGCGGCGGCCTTGTGCTTCATGTCCATCGCTCGGCCTCCTTACGCAAACTGCCCGCGCCCGGCTGCATGCGGGCATCATGCACCGCACTATAACGTTCTTGGTCGGCTGACCCTATAGCATTGTGAGCATCGTGGCCGCATCGCGCAGCGTTTCAGAGAGGCTGGACCAGCAAAGCCGTGTTGCATTTGGTCCCGCGGGCTCTACGATCCTCAATCGGCAGGAGGCAGTTTGCCGATCCGGAGCTTCGGCAGCCGGGTATTTCAGCGGGAGAGCAACATGGAACATCGTTGGAAGCTGCGCGCCGCGGCCGTGCTGGCGCTGACCTTGGGCGTAGCCGTCGTACAGGCTCCCTCCTTCGCCGCGTCGCCAGCACCGGTCAAGGCCGAGCATGGCATGGTGGTGACCGCCCATCATCTCGCCAGCGAGATCGGCGTCGAAGCCCTGAAGAAAGGCGGAAACGCCGTGGATGCAGCCGTCGCGGTCGGCTACGCCCTTGCGGTCGCCTATCCGCAGGCCGGCAATATCGGCGGCGGCGGGTTCATGACCGTGCGGTTCGCGGACGGCAAATCCACCTTTATCGATTTCCGCGAACGCGCGCCGCTGGCCGCCACCAAGACCATGTATCTCAACAAGGACGGGAAGATCGTCAAAGGCGCAAGCCTCGACGGCTATCTGGCCATCGGCATACCCGGTTCGGTCGCCGGTTTCGAGTATGCGCGCGAGAAGTATGGCAAACTTTCGCGCAATGATCTGATCGAGCCGGCGCTGCGGCTCGCCCGCGACGGCTTCGAACTGACCGATTACGATGCGTCGTCGCTGAATGCCGCTGCCAAACGTCTCGGCAGGGACCCGGCCGCCAAGGCCATTTTCACCAAATCCGATGGCAAGCCTTTCGCGGCCGGCGACCGGCTGGTGCAAGAAGACCTCGCGGCCTCGCTGACGGCAATCGAAGAGAAGGGGGCCGACGGCTTCTACAAGGGCGCGGCGGCGGACGCCATCGTCAGGGCAAGCCAAGCCAAGGGTGGCGTGCTGGCGAAGGCGGATTTCGAAGGCTATACCGTGCGTGAAATGAAGCCGGTGGAATGCTCCTACCGAGGCTACCAGATCGTGTCTTCGCCGCCGCCAAGTTCCGGCGGCATCATCATCTGCGAAATACTCAACATATTGGAGGCTTATCCGCTCTCCTATCTCGGGCCGGCATCCGCAGAGACCGCACACCTGATGATCGAAGCGATGCGGCATGCCTATGTCGATCGCAATTCCGCATTGGGCGATCCCGATTTCGTCGAAAATCCAGTGTCGAAGCTGCTCGACAAGGACTATGCCGCCGGGATTCGCGCCAAGATCGATCCTTACCGTGCTGGCGTATCGAAGGAATTGATGCCGAAGGGCCTCGGCGAAAGCACCGAAACCACGCACTACTCCATCATCGACGATGAAGGCACCGCCGTCGCGGTGACCTACACACTGAACGGTTCCTATGGGGCCGGTGTCGTCGCAGAAGGCACCGGTATCCTGCTCAACAACGAAATGGACGATTTCACCTCGAAGACGGGCGAGCCCAATCTCTACGGGCTGGTGCAAGGCGAAGCCAATGCGATCGAGCCGAAGAAGACGCCGCTCTCCTCGATGAGCCCGACAATCGTCGCCAAGGACGGCAAGCCGTTCATGGTCATCGGCAGCCCCGGCGGGCCGCGCATCATCACCATAACGCTGGAAGCGATCCTGAACATCATCGACCACGGCATGGACATTCAGGAGGCGGTCGACGCGCCGCGCATCCACCATCAATGGCTTCCCGATACCGTCTATGCCGAACCCTATGCGCTCTCGCCCGATACGGCGCGGCTGCTGACCGGGATGGGGTATAAAATCGAAGTCAGCACCAAATCGCCGACATGGGGCCAGGCGGCCGGCATATTGGTGGGCGGCGAAAGCCTCGCGGAGGCGGAGGCCGGCGGAGGCGCACGCTACAATGGTGCAATCGACAGCCGGGCGGCCTCGGGGCTGGCGGCAGGCTACTGAGGGCGCCGGGACGACCCGCCAGCAGGGAAAACAGAGGGAACCATGATCATTGATGCCCACCACCATCTCTGGCGCCCCGGGCGGGGCGATTATGGCTGGATGACCGGCGCGCCGGACATCCTGCGGCGCGACTATATGCCGGCCGACATGGAGCCGCTGCTCAAGCGGTTCGGTGTGGCGAAAACCATTGTCGTGCAGGCCGCGCCGACCCGCGCGGAGACCGACTTCCTGCTGCAACTGGCCGCCGAAACGGACTTCATCGCCGGCGTGGTCGGTTGGCTCGACATGGAGAGCGAGGATTTCGCCGCGCAGTTGGCAAGCTACAGCCGCAAGCCGAAATTCGTCGGCCTTCGCCCGATGCTGCAGGATCTCGACGATGACGCATGGATATTGAGGCCTGCCGTGCTGCGCAGCCTGGAACAGATCGCCGAAAGCGGCATCGCATTCGACTTCCTCACCTTCCCACGCCATCTGGACCATGTCGCCACCGCGCTCGAAAAAGTGCCCGGCCTGCGCGCGGTGATCGACCACATCTCCAAGCCGCCGATCGCGGCGGGGCAGTTGGACCCATGGCGCGACGGCATCGCCCGCGTCGCCGCGTTCGAAGGCGTGCATTGCAAGATTTCCGGCATGATCACCGAGGCCGACCCGGCACACTGGCGCGTTTCGGATATCGAACCTTTCGTGCAGCACGTCGCGAATTGCTTCGGCCCGGACCGGCTGATGTTCGGCAGCGACTGGCCGGTGTGCCGGCTGGCCGGCGAGTATGGCGACGTGCTTGCCGCCGCGATGCTTGCGCTGCCGCAGCATATGCGCGGCGACCCACGGATTTTCGCCACCAACGCACAACGCTTCTACCGGATTTGACGAGGCCGAAATGACCAGACCAGCACAGACCGCAATCGTGACGGGAGCCGGAACCGGCGTCGGCAAGGCGGTTGCCGCCGCGCTCGCCAAAGCGGGATGGAACACGGTGTTCTGCGGCCGGCGCCAGGACGTGCTGGACGCCGCCGTCGCCGAAAGCAGGGGGGCCGCCGGGCGCGCCGTCGCCATCGCCTGCGACGTCACCGATCCCGCCGCCGTCGATGCCCTGTTCGAACGCACGGTGCGTGAATTCGGCCGCGTGGATCTGTTGTTCAACAATGCCGGCCGCAGCCTGAAATCAACCCCCATCGACGAGATCTCGGTCGAGGCGTGGAACGACATCGTCGCGGTCAATCTCACCGGCTCGTTCCTGTGCGCCCGCGCGGCGTTCCGAAGTATGCGCGCGCAAAAGCCGATGGGCGGGCGCATCATCAACAACGGCTCGGTTTCGGCGCAGGCGCCCCGGCCGGGCTCAGCGGCCTATACCGCGACCAAGCACGCCATCACCGGACTGACGAAAACCCTGTCGCTCGACGGACGCCCCTTCGACATCGCCTGTGGACAGGTCGATATCGGCAATGCGCTGACCGAAATGGCGATGCCGATGACCAAGGGGGTTCCGCAGGCCAACGGCACGATCGCCGCCGAGCCGGTCATGGACGTCAAGCACGTCGCCGAGACGGTGCTCTACATGGCTGGCCTGCCGCTCGCGGCCAATGTGCCGTTCGTCACGATCATGGCCACCAAGATGCCGCTGGTCGGACGCGGCTGAGGAGGGACCATGCGCATTCTCATCACCGGCGCAGCCGGCATGATCGGCCGCAAGCTGACGCAAAGGCTGCTGCGGGACGGCAAATTGGCGGGCAAGCCGATCTCGGCGCTCATCCTGCAGGACATCGTGCCGCCAGCGGTGCCGCATTCCGGCACTTTTGAGGTGACAGCCTCCACAGGCGATCTGGCGAAGGTGGAAACCACCGATGCGCTGGTCGCAACCCGGCCCGACGTCGTCTTCCATCTTGCCGGCGTGGTCTCGGGCGAGGCGGAAGCCAATTTCGACCTCGGCTACAGGGTCAATCTCGACGGCACCCGCGCCCTGTTCGAAGCGATCCGCAGGGCCGGCATCCAGCCGCGCGTCGTGTTCACCTCGTCCATCGCCGTGTTCGGCGCGCCTTTCCCCGACATCATTCCCGACGATTTCCACCTGACGCCACTCACCTCCTACGGGGTGCAGAAGATGATGAGCGAGGCGCTGCTGGCCGATTACACGCGCAAGGGCTTCTTTGATGGCATCGGCATCCGCCTGCCGACGATCTGCGTGCGGCCCGGCAAGCCGAACAAGGCGGCGTCCGGTTTCTTCTCCGGCATCATCCGCGAACCGCTGGCGGGCATGGAGGCAGCGCTGCCGGTGCCGCGCTCGGTGGTGCACACCCATGCCAGCCCGCGTTCGGCCATCGGGTTCCTGATTCACGCCGCCGGGCTCGACGGCGCCACGGTCGGCCCGCGCCGCAACCTGACCATGCCGGGCGTCGGCGTCAGCGTCGGCGAACAGATCGAGGCGCTGCGGCGCATTGCAGGGGAGGATGCTGTCAAGCTGATCCGAGAGGAACCGGACGACACGATCTGGGCGATCGTGCGCAACTGGCCGACCCGCTTTGCCGCCACGCGCGCCCGCGAACTCGGCTTCGAGGCCGAGAGCAGCTTCGACGAGATCATCCGGGCTCACATGGAGGATGAACTCGAAGGCTCCCGGCAAAGCTGAACGGCTCGGAGGTCAAAACCGTTCGGCCAAAGCGGGCCGAACGGTTGGATCTTCCGTATCAAGCAGCGCCGGTGGAAGTTCGTACACCTTTGCCAATGGCGCCGGCCCGTACCGGGCGGCGTATGACCCGCACGCGGCCGCTTTTTCCGCCTCCGGCAAAGAACCGGTCGCCGCCGTCCGATTCGAGACCGGATATCCCCATGCCGGCCGGCATGTCGAGTTCATCCAGCACCTCGCCCGTCTGCGGGTCGATGCGGCGCAATTCGCTCTCGTCGCCTTCCCAGGTGCCGTGCCACAACTCGCCGTCCACCCAGGTTACGCCGGTGACGAAGCGGTTGGACTCGATCGTGCGGATGATCTTGCCGGTGTCGGGATCGATCTGGTGGATTTTCCGGTCGCGATACTGACCGACCCAGAGCGAGCCCTCGGCCCATGCCAGGCCGGAATCGCCGCCGCCCGGCGCCGGGATCGTCGCCAGGATGCGGCCGGTGGCCGGGTCGATCTTGTGGATACGATCCTCGGTAATCTGGAAAAGGTGCTTGCCGTCGAATGCCGTGCCGGCATGAGCGGCGACATCCACCGTGCGCACCGTCTTGCCGGTCGCGGGGTCGAGCGCGTTCAGCCTGTCGCCCGAAGCGAACCAGACATGCCGGCCGTCATAGGTGACACCGCCGACATCGGCTCCGGCGAATGGTCCATATTCGTCAATGATCTGGGCCTGCGATCTGTCCATCGTCTCATCTCCTTTGCTGAACCCAGACTAGTCGCTCGGCAGCGGACCCGGGAGTAACAAGGTTGTCGGGAAACCCGGCACCGAGGGCGCGATCCACCGGCGCGCGCGGCCTCGGCCGAAAAACTGCACTTTTCCGGCCATGGAAAGCTGTTCCAGCGCCCGTTGTACGGTACGCGGGCTGGTCCCCAACGCGATCGACAGAGCCGAGCTCGACCACGCCTCGCCATCGGCCAGCAAGGCGAGGACCGAGGCATTCTGGTCCTCCACCGGCGGCGCCAGTACCGCGACAGCGGCCTTGCTGCGTAGGACCAAGGCAAAGCCGCGCTTCGTCGCCTTGATCTCCGCCAGTCCCTTCAGTTCGGCGCGCAGCCGGCCGATCTCCACCCGCAGGCGGGCGCGATGCGATTCGTCGGCTTCCCTGCCGCCGAAACCGCGTGCAACCAGCAGGCTGCGCGAGACATCCGCCGGCCATGCCTCGGCCAGCGCGCGCGCCAGCGCGAACAGCACCGGCCGCGTCGCCAGCGAGACGACATGGTCCGCGCCGCGCACCACATTGCGGCAGGCATCGACGACCAGCGTGTCCGAAGCGAAAAGCGCCTCGACATCGTCGAGTAGGAGCACGCGACCCGCGCCGCCTTCGATCAACCGCGCGGCGGGAGCCCGCAAGATAGCGAACGCGTGTTCGACCTCCGCCGTGAGTGGCTGGATGTTCGCGGCGCGAGCAGCCTCCATAGCCCGGTCCAACGCCTCGCGCGCCGCCCCGGTGCGCAGCCGCCGCATGGCGATGCCGGCAACGGCGAGTTCGCGCGCCGTCGTGACGGCTGGCGGCAGCGCCGTGCCGCCGAACCTGGCAAGTACATCCTCCGCCTCGTCGAGGCGGCCGACCAGCAGCAGCCGCCGCACTTCCAGATTACGCGCGTGCGCGGCGTTCACATGCTCGCCATGCGCTTCCAGCGTCGCCCGCGCCGCATCCAGCGCCCTGGCCGGCCAGCCGAGATCGCGCGAGACGAGCGCGATTTCTGCCTCCGCGACCACGCAGCGCGCCCGCGCCAGCGCTTCCCGGGGGCCGAATGCACGTCCAGCGCTCTTCAGCAGGAATTTTGCGCGTTCGAGATCGCCGAGCTGGGCCATGGCGATGCCGCGCAGCGCCAGCGCCGGGGCATCGCCGCGCAGGGCGACGCGCTTGAGCGCACCGATGGGATCGCCCGCCGCCAGCGCCAGCGCCGCGGCGGTGATCAGCGAGTCCATCTGAATCGCGTCACACTTGTCACTCTCACCCTCCTGAGCCGGTCCCTAAGGTAGTTCATGACGACCAACCAGCAAGCCGTTTTCCGAACGGCCGCGCTGAAACAGAAGGACTGGAACGATGACCACACACACAACCGGAACCCGCCATGACTGGCTCGCGGCACGCATCGACTTGCTGGAAGCGGAAAAGGAGCTGACGCGGCGGAGCGACGAGGTAGCCCGGCAACGGCAGGAATTGCCATGGGTGCGGGTCGACAAGGACTACCGGTTCGACACCGATGCGGGCAGCCGTTCGCTGGCCGACCTCTTCAAGGGCCGCTCGCAGCTTCTCGTCTATCATTTCATGTTCGGGCCGGACTATACCGCCGGCTGCCCGTCCTGCTCGTCCATCGCCGACGGCTTCAATGGCGTCACCGTCCATCTGGAGAACCATGACGTCGCCTTCTCGGCGGTGTCGCGGGCGCCGCTGGCCAAGCTTCAGGCCTTCAAGCAGCGCATGGGCTGGACGTTCGACTGGGCGTCATCCTTCGGCAGCGACTTCAATGCCGACTTCAACGTCTGGTTCACCGAACAGCAGCAGCGCGACGGCGGTATCGAATACAATTACCGGCGCGAGCCGCCTATGCCCGAAGCGATGTTGACCAGGGCGCAGCCGGCAGGCCACGAGGGGCCGGAAGGCCTGCTCGCCGGCATGACCGGAACCGACGTCGCCACCTACACGCGCGACAGGCCGGGCGTCAGCGGCTTCGTGCTCGAAGAAGGCGTCATCTATCACACCTATTCGTCCTTCGCGCGCGGCGTCGACAGCATCTGGGGCGTCTATCAATGGCTCGACCGGGCGCCGAAGGGCCGCAACGAGAATGGCATCTGGTGGCGCCACCACGACAGTTACGGCCGGGGCTGAGAGCCATGTCCGTCCATCTCGACCTGCCGAACAGCCCATCGCTCCACCAGGCTTCGACGGGTCTCTCAGACAAGCGAGGCATGGCCGACTGGCTGTGCCTGGCGGCGACGCCGACCTTCGCCGCCATGGCGCTGCTGACGGCGATGACAGGCACGGACATGATCTGCATGGCCGCGCCGGGCGTGTTGCCGGTGGGCGGAATGGCGCCGATGTATCTGCTGATGAGCGTCTTCCACCTGGCGCCCTGGCTGAGGCTGTTCCGATAGAAGGAGACTGCCGCCGCAATGGCGGCAATTTCTCAAGACCGGCTTGAACCGGTCAGTTCGAGGTCACGGCGCTCACGTCGAGAGCGATGCTGCTGGAAAGACGCTCCAGATCGTCGGCGATGGCCGAAGCCGCCGACTGCAATATCGGCACATAGCGGTCGCAGGCTTCCTTGTCCGAACCGAATGCCGACTTGAAATAGCTCAGCCCGAGGCTCGCCAGAACGCGGCCGCCATGGCTGACGATGGGCACTGCGATCGTATTGGAATTGCGCGGTTCGACCATCGAAGAACGGGTCGCATAGCCGTCTTCGCGGATTCTGTCGACCAGCCGTTTCAACTCTTCCGGATGGTGACTGAGCGCATTTTCCGGGTCGTCCGAGCGCTTCAATATATCGACGACCAGTCCGAATTCCTCCTTGTCGAGGAACGAGAGATAGGCGAGGCCAAGCCCGCGCGTCAGCATGCACAGGCGCTTGTTGACGGTGCTGTGAAAGGGGGACATCGAACTGTCCGGCACGGTGCTGAAACGTATCACCATGCCGTCGTAGTCCGGCAATGCGATCGCCAGCGGCCATTTGTGCTTGCGCGTGATCGCCACCGCCCAGGCGCGTCCGGCCTCGACGACGAGCGGCCCCTTGTGAAAGCCCGAACTCAGCGACGTGACCAGCGCGCTGACCTGGTATCCACCCTGCCGTGCGTCGTTCTCCACATAGCCTGCCTCCTCCAGCGTCTTGAGAATTCGTACGAGGGTCGGCTTCGGCAGCTTCGTCCTGGCGTGCAACTGCGCGATCGTGTTGATCGGCTGCAGGTTCAGTTCCTGCAATACGTTCATCGCGCGCTCGATTGCTCGAATGCCCATCGCTCTTCTCCCGCAGCGTCAAGCTCGTTTCGACCAGCGAAACGAGGGCGACTATAGGTTGAGGCACCCCGGAGTCAATCTTTAAGCGATGCCCGCACACCGATTGGAGAACGAGCATGGCTGCGGCGGAAGAAGTGAACAGGAATCGTGAGGAAGTCAGGCGGCTCATCGCCGGCATCGACGAGGATACGGCAAGCCGTCTGCTCAAGGGCGCGCTCGACCTTCATGTCCATTCCGGCCCCTCCACCATGCCGCGACAGCTCGACCACATGCAGGCGGCGGAAGAGGCGGCAGCGGCGGGGATGCGAGGCGTTCTGTTCAAGGACCACCACTATTCTGTGGCGCCGGTCATCCCGATGATGGACCGTCTGCTGAACAAGCCGGACTTCGCCATGTACAGCGGCCTTGTCCTCAACAATTCCACCGGCGGGTTCGATCCCTTCGTCGTCGACGCGCAGCTCAAGATGGGCGCCAAGCTGATCTGGATGCCGACGGCGCAGGCGGCCAACCACGTCCGTAGCGCCCACCGCAAGACGCGCCTTGCGACCAATGTCCAGCTTCGCAGCTTCCCGGCGCTGAGCGCCGTCGACGGCTATGGAAATGTTATCGACGAGGTAAAGCAGATCCTCGACCTGATCGCCGAATTCGATGCGATCCTGTCGTCGGGCCACCTGCATGTCTGGGAGATCTGGAAGCTGTTCGAGGAGGCGCGTTCCCGCGGCGTCAAGCGGCTGCTGATCAACCATCCCATGTACGGCCTGCACTTCACCTACGCCGACATTCGCGACCTCGCCAATCTCGGCGCGCTGGTCGAACAGTCCGCGGGCATGTATGTCGATTCGCGTTTCAATACCTACACGCCGCAGGAGCTCAAGGAGCACATCGAGGCGGCCGGCGTGGCGCATTCCTCGATCGGATCGGACCTCGGCCAGGTGGACAATCCCACCCCGGTCGAAGGCATGCGGCAGGCCATCAAGCTTTGCCTGGCGCTCGGCTTCAGCGAAGCGGATGTCCGCACGATGGTGGCGGACAACCCGGCGCGGCTGGTCGGCCTGACGGACTGACACGCTTCAAGCGATCTTCCCAAGACAAAGCGGTCCCGTGGCAAACGGGACCGCTTTTTGCGTTAATGGGCCGCGCTCACTTGCCGGGCATCGGATAGTCGTCCTCGTTAAGCACCCAGCCCGGCTTGAGAGAAAAATCCACCCGCGGCGGCGCGAAGATATCGACCAGCTGGTTCACGCCGGCCGATTCCGCCGTCGTCGTGTGGATGGAAGGAGGCGGTATCACGCAGATCGACGGTGAGCCGCAGAACAGATGCTCGTCCTCGCGCCATACGTTCATGTTCGTCGTCCACGGCCAGCGAAGATGATGCGTGAAAGTGCCGCTTACCGCCAGCGAGCATTGTTCGAAATCGTCGTGATGATGCGGCGAAACCTTGTCGCGCTCGCGCGGCCCGATGCGCGGCGACAGGTAGTTGATCATGAAGGTGGTGCATCGGTAGATCCTGCCGAACCGCGATGGGTCGTCCGGGACGTCCAGCGTGTACCACCTGAGCTTGAGGCCGCCCGCCGGTTCGGGCCATGGCTCGAACGGCGGTACGTTGGGGTGCGGACCGGCGAAGGCGTCCGCATTCGAAGCGGCATCGGCCATGTCCCTGGATTTCGGCGTGAAGAGCCGCACGACGGCTCCTGGCGTCAACATCCTGATCGTGCTTTCGCCCGGCGGCACGAAGGCCACCGAATAACCCGGCACGACGGTGCTGCCTTCGGCGGTGGTGATCTCGACTTCGGTTTCCCTGTCGGGGAGGATGATCGCATATTCATCCGGCTGCGCGGCGCGTGAAAAAACGCCGCCCTTCCTGCCGGCGCTGTAGGCGACGACGAAGTTCTGCCCGCGGCTGATCCAGGTGTCGCCATTGGCGTCCTTCACCTGCGGCTCGGTTGCATGGAACAGCGCAAGCTGCGAGCCGAAAAAGCTTTCGTGGACCCGCGCGGCCGCCGGTTTCTTGTCCTGCGACAGGCTGGATCGCGGATCGCTCTGAACGTACATGGTCTTCTCCGTTTGGTTGATGTCGTCGACTGTCCCGGCTGGCGCCCCGGTCTCAGGCCGGCTTCGGGTCCTGCTTCTTCAGCCTGAGGATTTCACGCGCCTGGGCGGGCGTGGCGACGCTGCCGCCAAGCTCTTTCAGGATGCGAACCGCCTTGCTGACCAGAACGGCGTTGCTTTCCGCCAGAACGCCTTTCTCCAGATAGATGTTGTCTTCCAGACCGACCCGCACGTGGCCGCCCAGAAGCCAAGTCTGCGCCAGCATGGGAAATTCCCAGCGGCCGATGCCGAAGGCGCCCCAGTGCGAGCCCGCCGGTAGCAGCGTCTTCATGTACATCAGGGTTTCGGGCGTCGCGATCGCACCATAACGGACCCCGAGAACGATCTGGAAAAGGGCCGGCGCATCGAGCTTTCCGTCACTGATGAAATGGTTGGCGAGCTGGATGTCGCCGGTATCGAAGACCTCGAGTTCAGGCCTCACGCCAGCCTCGGCGATGACCTCCGCCATGACGGCCAGATTGCGCGGCGTGTTGATGACGACGGAGGAGCCAGAATACATGGTGTTGAAATCGAGACTGCACAGTTCCGGCCGCAGCGCCGCAATGTGGGCGACGCGGCGTTCCGGCGGCAGCAGCGTGGTTCCCGGCGCGGCGACGCTCGGGTCGTCGTCGCCCGGAATGAAGCGGCCGCCGGGACCAGTGGTCAGGTTGATGATCACATCCTCGTCGGCCGCGCGCAGGCGTTCGACGACTTCCCGATAGTGGGCAAGCTCCATGCTTGGCCGTCCATCCGGATGCCGGACATGGATATGGACGATGGCAGCGCCAGCCCGGACGGCGTCGAGGCAAGCCTCGGCGATCTGTTGCGGCGAGACCGGCAGGTAAGGTGTCTGCTCCGGCGTGGTGATGTTGCCTGTCACGGCGCAGCTTATGATGGTGGGATCGGCCAATTTTCATTCCTCGGCAAGCGCACGCAAGATACGTCGCAATTGAATCTCGCCGTGGCTCGCATCCCGGTCCTTCATCGGCAACCTTGTTGGCCGCCTGTTTCGCCGACAGAAACGTCGAGGTGTGCATCGGGCGTTCCGCAGAGAGAAATGGGCCGGGATCGGGGGTGGTGCGCCACGGTTGCCCCGTTAGAAGGAGGCCGACAAAAGGAAGCAGACATGTCCGACGCACGCGCCCCGTTTTCCTCCTTCCGCGACCGGTTGCTCGCCCGCCAGCGCCTGCTCGGCACGTTTCTCAAGCTGCCGACGACGCAAGTGATCGAGATGCTGGGGCCGATCGGCTATGACTTCGTCATCATCGATCAGGAGCATGCGCCGCTCGACCGCGGCATGACGGACCTGATGATCCTCGCCGCCCGCGCCTCCGGCATCGCGCCGCTGGTGCGCGTTCCGGAGTTCACCGACGCGCATATCCTGTCGGCTTTGGACTGCGGCGCGATGGGGATCATGGTTCCCCACGTGACCTCGGTCGAAAAGGCCAGGGCCATCGTGCGAGCCAGCCGTTACGCCGGCGGCAGCCGCGGCTTTGCCGGACTGACGCGGGCCAGCAACTGGGGCAGCGTGAGCGGAACGCGGCACATGGCGCTGCAGGACAGCCAGGTGGCCGTCATCGCGATGATCGAGGATCAGGACGCGGTGGATCTGGCCGGTGACATCGCCAGGGTCGACGGCATCGACGCCATTTTCATCGGACGCGGTGACCTGACCGCTTCCTTCGGCGACGACCCGCAAGCGGCGGCAAAGGTCGCCGAAATCAGCAAACGCATCGCAGCCGCTGCACGGGATGCGTCCACGCCCTTGATGATGCTGCCGACCAGCAAGGCGGATTTCGATTTCGCGTCCGAACTCGGCTCGACGGCGATGGCGCTGTCCAGCGATCACGGTTTCATCCGCACGGCAGCAGCCGCCGCGATAAAGGACTATGCCGGCTGAGCAAGCCGAAGCCGGCAGACGCGCTCTGGCAAAAGGCGGCGGACTGATCGCGGCCTCTGCCGCGCAATGGGAGGAATATTCATGCCCTTGATCGAGGTGCCGACCCTTGCCGTTCCGCGAACGGCGCTGGTCACCGGCGGCAGCGGCGGAATCGGGCGGGCGACGGCGGCGCGCCTTGCCGCCATGGGCTCCAGGATTGCGGTCGGTTACAACAGCCGGCGCGATGTTGCCGAGGATGTGGTGCGCGGGCTGCAGGGCAGCGGCCACTTCTCCTTGCGCGTCGCCATCGACGATCCCGCCTCCATCGCGGAAGCC
The DNA here is from genome assembly GCF_031457045.1 of Mesorhizobium sp. BE184. NCBI lineage: Bacteria > Pseudomonadati > Pseudomonadota > Alphaproteobacteria > Hyphomicrobiales > Phyllobacteriaceae > Mesorhizobium > Mesorhizobium sp. BE184. Next base: position 53,874 of record NZ_JAVDVU010000001.1, on the reverse strand, counting down.
GCGGCTTCAATCGGCGAACGATTCGGCTCCCTCGATGCTCTCATCAATTCGGGCGGCGCGACGACGCCGGTCCCGGCCAACGATCTGGATGCGCTGACCGACGATATCTTCGACCGTGCCGTCATGCTCAACCTGCGCGGGCCGTTCGCGACGATCAGGGCACTGCGTCCGCTGCTGGAACGCGGCGACAATTCGGTCATCGTCAACATATCGTCCATCGCCGCACGCACCGGCCTGGGCAGCAGCCTTGCCTATCTGGCGGCGAAGGGCGGGCTGGATTCCCTGACAATCGCGCTCGCGAAAGTGCTGGCGCCGAAAATCCGGGTCTTTTCGGTTTCACCCGCCGGGGTCGATACGGATTTCGTACCCCATCGCACACGCGAACAACTGGAAAAGACGGCCGAACGACTGCCGCTTGGCCGCGTTACCACCGCGGACGATGTCGCCCGCGCGGTTACGGCATGTGCCGTCAACCTGACCAGTTCGACCGGTATTGTCGTCCCTGTCGATGAGGGCCGTCACCTTTAGCCAGCCCTTCGTCTGGCGAAATGCAGCGCCGTCGAAGTTGCCAGCGCCGTCTGTCCTTGTATTGATCCGGTCTACCATACGCGATCGACGGTCGTCTCCCGGGTAGCGACAGGCTGCCGTCTCCGACCTCCGTCATCGCATCACGCCCTAAACTTCATCGCACGGAGATCCTCGAATGAAGCTCAGCCAAGACGCTATTTTGGGGACATTCTTCACAACGGTCGGCGTGGTTTTCGGCCTGATCGCGCTGAATTATCCCTTTGGCACCGCGGGCCGCATGGGACCGGGCTACTTTCCGGTGATCGTCTCGACCCTGCTCGCTGTGACCGGCATCGCTATTTTGATGCGGGCTCGGTTGGCGACAGGCGAACCCGTTCGGGCGGCACGCTGGCTGCCTCTTGTGGTCGTGCCGCTGGCGGTGATCCTGTTTGGTCTGCTGGTCGAGAAACTGGGCATGCCTCTGGCGGTCATGATGCTGTTGACGATCGCCGCCACGGCGAGCGTCAAATTCAGGTTGAACTGGATGGCAACGGCAGGCGCGGCTACATTCTCGGCCGTCTGCGCCATCGTCTTCGTCGAACTGCTCGGCCTGCCCATACCGATCATCGGGACCTGGCTGCACGCAATCGGCCACTTCTAAAAAGACTACCGGGAGGACGCCATGGACATCTTCAGCGGGCTTATGCTCGGGCTTTCCACAGCCACCACCTTTTCGAATTTCATCTATTGCTTCCTCGGCGTGCTGCTTGGAACCGCGGTCGGCGTGTTGCCGGGGGTGGGTCCGATCGCCACGATCTCGATGCTGCTGCCCTTCACTTTCGGGCTGCCGGTGGATACCGCGATGATCATGCTGGCGGGCATTTTCTACGGCTCACAGTATGGCGGCTCGACGACGGCGATCCTGATGAACCTGCCCGGCGAGGCCTCGTCTGTGGTGACCACGCTCGACGGGCACGAGATGGCCAAACAGGGCAAGGCCGGGCGCGCGCTGGCGGCAGCGGCGATCGGCAGCTTCTTCGCCGGCAGCGTCGGCACCCTGTTCATCGTGATCGCAGCGCCGCTGCTGGCGAGCCTGGCGCTCACCTTCGGTCCTGCCGAATATTTCTCGCTGATCGTGCTCGGCCTCATCACCTCGATGGTGCTGACCAGCGGATCGCTGCTCACCGCCTTCGGCATGGCGCTCTTCGGCATCGTTCTCGGCATGATCGGAACCGACATCAATTCGGGCGCCGCGCGCTACACATTCGGTTCGCCCAATCTGCTCGACGGGCTGGATTTCGTCGTCGTCGCCACGGGCATCTTCGGCCTGGGCGACGTTTTGGCGAACCTTGAGAACGAGAGCAACCGCATGACCGGCGTGGCGCGTGTCAGCAGCCTCTTCCCGACCCGCGAGGACTGGAAACGGATGGTCATGCCGATCCTGCGCGGCACGGGCATCGGCGTGCTGCTGGGAGTCCTGCCGGGAGCCGGCGTCCTGCTCGCATCGTTTTCCGCCTATGCGCTCGAAAAGAAGGTTTCGCGTCACCCCGAGGAATTCGGCAAAGGCGCCATCGAGGGTGTCGCAGCCCCGGAGGCAGCAAACAACGCCGCGGCGCAAACCTGTTTCATCCCGATGCTGACGCTGGGGCTTCCCGGAACCGCGACCATGGCGCTGATGATCGGAGCCCTCGTCGTCCAGGGCGTCCAGCCAGGGCCGGAAATCCTGTCGCAGCAGCCGGCGCTTTTCTGGGGTCTGATCGTGTCGATGTGGATCGGCAATCTGATGCTGTTGTTCCTCAACCTGCCTCTCGTCGGCATCTGGGCAAAGCTGATCTCGGTGCCGTATCATTTCCTGTTCCCGATGATCTGCGTCTTCACGACGATTGGCGTCTACAGCATCAGCAACAGCGTCTTCGACGTCTACATGATGGCTCTGTTCGGGGCGCTCGGCTATTTCTTCAAGAAGGTGGGAGCCGAACCAGCGCCGCTGGTCCTTGCCCTGATCCTTGGCCCGATGGCTGAAGAATATCTGCGCCGTGCGCTTTTGATCTCGCAGGGGGATGCGAGCGTCTTCTTCACCAGCCCGCTCAGTCTCGGGACGCTGATCGTCGCCGGCCTGCTGCTCCTGTCGATCATATCGCCACGGTTCCGCAAGGTGCGCGAGGAAGGCCTGCAGGAAGTCGACTGACAGGCCGCCATCGGGGTTCGGGCTCGTTGGGGCGCCCGAACCCCGATGGGTCCCGACTTTGTACCGACATAGACAAAAATTCAGGAGCGACCATGAAACCGGATGACGAAACGCGCCTTCAGAACCTTCTCGACCGCGAAGAGCTGTTCGATCTGGTGCGGCGCGAGCGCTTCGCCCGCGACCAGCAGCGCTTCGACGTGATGAGCGCGTGCTTTCATCCCGACGCCTATGTCCGCACCAGCTGGTACGACGGGCACGGCGGCGAGGCCTATGTCGAGGCCTCGCGCAAATGGATGGGGACGAAGAGCAGCGGCAAGCACTGGGTGTTCCCGGCCTTCGCGCAAGTGGCCGGCGACCGGGCAACGGTGGAAAGCCCGGCAATGATCTTTAACCGAACCATGCTCGATGAGGTGGAGGTGGACTTTCACGTCTTCTGTCGCTTCTTCTCACGCGCCGTGCGGGATTCCGGGAGCTGGAAGTTGCTGAGCTTCGAGGTCCTGTTCGAACGGGATGTGATGAAACCCGTCAACCCGTCGCAGACGCTTCCTGTCGACTGGCCGCAGCTCGCCGCCTTGCGTCCGTCCTACAAATTCCTGGCCTATATCCAGCAGCATCGCGGCGTGAAGGTGAACCCCGATTTGCTGGGCGACGATCGGCCCGGCGAGCTCGCAGCCTTTCATGCCGGCGAGGCGCGCTGGCTCGCCGGTCACAGCTAACGCCGGGATGCCATTTCAAGGAGCGGAACGGACGCGGTGATCGTTTCCCGGCAATGACCGGATGCGCTAGTCCTTGCCCCATAGCAAACGAAAACGAACTCGATCCAACGAGTGGGCAGGAGGAATGACTATGAACAGACGTGAATTTATCGTGCTCGGCAGCACAGCCGCTGTGCTGGCTTCCGGCAAAATCGCACTGGCCGAAACATGGCCGAGCAAGCCGGTCACCGTGATCTCGGCCTACCCGCCGGGCGGCACCAGCGACATCATCACCCGGCTGGTCGCCGATATGCTGACGGCAAAATACGGCCAGCAATTCGTCGTCGAAAACCACGCCGGCGCGGCCGGTGCGATTGCTGGTGGCAGGCTGACGCGTTCCGCCGCCGACGGCTACACGTTCATGATCAGCGGCAGCGCGCCGATCGCCGCCAACAAGGTGGTGCAGAAGAACCTCGCCTACGATCCGCAGGTGGACTTCACGCCTATCTCGGTGATCGCGGAAAGCCCTGCGCTGCTAAGCGGAAGCCCCAATGCGCCGGCCAAGTCGATCCAGGAACTGATCGCCTATGCCAAGGCGAATCCCGGCAAGTTGAACATCGGCAATCCTGGCGCGGGAACCAAGGGCCATATCGCAGCCGCGCTGATCGGCCAGATCGCCGGCGTGGAGATCAACCACATTCCCTACAAGGGCTCGCCGCCCCTGCTCGCCGATCTGCTGGGCGGACATATCGACTTCGCGCTCGACGCGCCATCCAACTACCTGCCGCACATCCATGACAACAAAATCCACGGGATCGCGGTCACTTCAGCCAAAAGATTGCCGGAGCTGCCCGATGTGCAAACGGTCGCCGAGCAGGGCCTCGACGGTTACGAGCAGACCCTGTGGTTCGGCGCAGTCGGTCCAAAGGACATGCCGGCTGACATCGTCAACAAGATCTATGAAGCCATCAAGGAATGGAGCGGCACGCCGGAGGCGACGGCGAAGCTGAAGACGCTCGGCCTGACACGCGTCGCCAGTTCGCCTGAAGAAATGAGCGGCATCATGGCGCGTGAAATCGACTCCATAAGGCCGCTTGTCGAAGCAGGGCTTGTGCAACCGACATAGGTTTGAACAGACAAAGCACGATGGGCTGTCGTCACAATGATACCGGCGGCCCATCGGAACCGTCTCCCGAAATGATAAATTGCAGCGCGTGAACGAACCTCTCACCCTGACCGTCAACGGCCGCGAATGCCAAGTCGATGCGCCGCCAACGACGCCGCTTCTCGATGTGTTGCGCAACCACCTGGGGCTCAAGGGCAGCCGCTATGGATGCGGGCTGGAGCAATGCGGCGCCTGCATGGTGCTGGTCGATGGCGTTGCGACCCATTCGTGCAGCCGCGAGGCTGGGACGCTCGGCCGCCGCTCGATCATGACGGTCGAAAGTCTGGGCTCGCCCGAGGCCCTGCATCCGCTGCAGCAGGCTTTCATCGACGAACAGGCGGGACAATGCGGCTATTGCCTGTCCGGTATGCTCATGGCCGCCAAGGCGCTGCTCGATCGCAATCCCTACCCGACACGGGCAGAGGTCGCCGTCGCGCTAGATCCGAATCTATGCCGCTGCGGTTCGCATCCCCGCATCCTGCGCGCGGTGCTGAGAGCGGCTGCCATTATGCGCCGGGTAGCTGATGCCCGCACTTAGCACCAGCCTCAAGGACAATCCGCGGCTCGACCGCTGGCTGCGCTTCCAGGACGACCGCACGGTGCGCATCGCTACCGGCAAGGTGGAGCTCGGCCAGGGAATCCTGACGGCGCTCGCCCAGATCGCGGCCGAGGAACTGGACCTGAACATCGACCAGGTGTGCATGATGTCCGGCAACAGCATCGAGGGTCCGGGCGAAGGCTACACCGCGTCGAGCTGGTCGATCGAGCATTCGGGCGCGGCGATCCGTCTCGTCGCGGCGGAGGTGCGAGCCATGGCGACGATCCGCGCGGCGCTGCGCCTGAACGCCGCGCCCGGTGAGTTGGCAATTGCCGCAGGCGAGTTCCTGAAAAACGGCGCGCCGACCGGCCTCGACTACTGGCGTCTCGCTTCCGAACTCGACCTGTCGGCGGAGGCCACGGGCATGGTTTCGCCAAAGCCGGCCAGCGCCCATCGCATCGTCGGCGCCAGCGTTCCCCGGCTTGACCTGCCGGCCAAGCTGACTGGCTCGGGCTTCATCCAGGACATGGTCCTGCCCGGTATGCTCCACGCCCGCACGTTGCGGCAGCCCGGCCGCGGCGCGGTTCTGGCGGCGCTCGACGAAGACGCCGTCCGACGCAGCGCCGGGGGCGACATCCGTGTCGTGCGCGTCGACAATTTCGTCGCCTTCGTCGGAACCGACGAGACCGTGGTGCGCGCCGCTGCTGTCGCAGCAGCCGGGCGAGCCGTCTGGGACAATGCCCGCACCCTTCGCGCCGAACAGGCGACGCCGGACTGGATCGCGGCGCAGCCTTCGCATGACAGCACGATCGGCGATCCATTGCCGGAAACCTTGCCCCAGAGCGTTTCCGCGCGATTCACCCGCCCCTTCCTGTCGCACGGGTCGATCGCCCCATCCTGCGCAGTGGCTCTTTTCCGTGACGGAACGCTCACCCTCTGGTCGCATGCGCAAGGCATGCATCCGCTGCGCGCCAACATCGCAAAAACCGTCGGCTTGCCCCTTGAAAAAGTCGCCTGCCACCATGTGCAAAGCGCCGGCTGCTATGGCCACAACGGCGCCGATGACGCCGCGCTCGACGCTGCGCTGGTGGCGCTCGCGCTGCCGGATCAGCCGGTCCGGCTGTGCTGGCGGCGGGAGGAAGAATTCGGCTACGAGCCGCTTTCCTCGGCGATGGCCGTCACGGTCCACGCCGCGCTGGACGAGGCGGGCCGCCCCGCCGACTGGACCACGGAAATCTGGAGCGCCGCGCACGGCCAGCGCCCGGGTGTCGGCGGCGCCTATCTGCTGGGGGCCGATGCACTGGAAACGCCGCCGCCCGAGCGCAAACCCTTCGACATTCCCGAAGAACGCGGCGGCGGCGCCACCAGAAACGGCATGCCGCTTTACGACATCCCGGCCAGGCGGATCGATTTCCATCTTGTCCATGACGCGCCGGTGCGAACCTCGTCGCTGCGCGGCCTTGGCGCGACCCTGAACGTATTTGCCATCGAAGGCCTGCTCGACGAACTGGCGGAGCGCGCCGGCGAAGACCCACTCGCCTACCGGCTTGCAATCCTTTCGGACCCGCGCGGACGCAAGGTTCTGGAAAGGGTGGCGGCCATGGCGAGATGGTCAGGACGCGGCGAGGCCGGCAGCGGACGAGGCATGGGGCTCGGTTTCGCCCGCTACAAGAACTCGTCGGCCTATGCGGCAGTCATCGCCGCGGTCGAGGTCGACGAGACGGTGCGCGTCAGCGACATCTGGTGTGCCGTCGATGCCGGCCTCGTCATCAATCCCGATGGTGTCGTCAACCAGGTCGAGGGCAATATCGTCCAGGCGATCAGCTGGGCGCTGATCGAGGAGGTTCGCTTCGGCGATGCTGGTGTCACCAGCGTCGACTGGGAGAGCTATCCGGTCATCCGCTTCACCGACATACCCGAGATCAGCGTCGAACTCGTCGATGCCAGAGAGCACCCTGCCCTCGGCGTCGGCGAGTGCGCCGGCGGCCCGGCGGCGGCCGCCATCGGCAACGCGGTCGCCCATGCGCTCGGCGTCCGCATCCGCGACATGCCGATGACACGCGAGCGGATCGTTGCGGCGCTGATGGCATGATCGGACAGGGCATCGCAGAGAAAATGACCGCGCGCGTGCCGGACTTGCCCGGACCGCGCCGGTTCCAGGATGGAGGCCGGCGACATGAACGATATATCCACGGTTCGGGATGCGGACACGCGCGAGCCCGTTCTGTTCTATAGCCCTGGAGCGTGCTCGCTGGCCTCGCACATCGCCCTGGAGGAGACTGGCAAGCCCTATAAGGCGATCGAGACGCTGCTCGCCCAGAACCAGCACATGACGCCCGAGTATCTCGCGGTCAATCCGCGCGGCAAGGTGCCGGCGCTGGCCGTCGGCGGCCGCGTCATCACCGAAAACACGGCGATCCTGACCTATATCGGGCTGACCTACCCGGAAACCGGCATGTTCCCCGCCGACACGATCGAGCAGATGCAGTGCATCGCCCAGATGGCGTGGTTTTCGAACACGCCGCATATCTTCCAGCGGGCGCGATTCCGGCCCTATCGCTTCACCGACAGGGAAGACATGTTCGACAACATCCGCGCCAAGGCGACCGAAGGCTACTGGGAGGCGATGCAGGAGGTCGATGGCCTGATCGACGGCAAGAGGTGGATCATGGGAGACGTCTATACGGTGGCCGACCCCTACGCGCTGGTGTTCTACGGCTGGGGGATGAGCAACGGAATGCCGATGGAGACGCTGGTGAACTACACGCGCCACAAGGACCAGATGCTGCAACGGAAGGCGGTGCGCACCGTGCTGGAGCGCGAGAAGAACCCTCACATCAAGTGACAGGGATCCCCCGGCCCGGCGGCTTACCTGCGCCTGGCCAGCAGAATGCCAAGGATGACGATCGCGCCACCTGAGGCCTGCACCGCGCCAAGCGGCTCGTTCAACAGCAGCCATGCCACGCCCGCCGCGACGACGGGCTGGATCAAAAGCGTCAGCGATGAGAAGGACGCCGGCAGCAGCGCCAGAGCGTAGATGATCAGGCCCTGGCCGCAGACGTGGCAAAGCCAGGCCAGCGCCAGCACGATGGCCCAGGCGTAGAGCGTCGTCGGCCAGATCGCCGGCTCGAAGACGAGCGCGAATGGCAGGATGCAGATCGCCGCCGAAGCGGAAGACCACAGCAGCGTCGTCAGGGTCGAGTAGCGGCTGCGCAGGCGCGACAGCGCGAGGATATAGCCGGCGTAAAATAGCGCCGCGAACACCGCCATCGCATCGCCGCCGAGATGGCTGCCGCCGTCCGAGGCCGAGCCGCCGCCGCTGAGGATCACAACGCCGACCACCGACAGGGCCAGACCGGCGAGGAACGTTCGCGTTACTGTGGTCCTGAACAGCAGCCAGCCGCCAAGAACGACAAAGATCGGCGCAATATTGGCGAGCAGCGTGGCATTCGCCACAGACGTCAGGTGGATGGAGACATGCCAGGCGAGAAGATCGCCGGCAAGCATTACGCCGGGCACGTTCAAGGCGACAACGTCACGAAATGAAGATGGCCGCTGATTGTGCCGTGTCTTGCGGTCTTCGGTGGCCCGCCAGGCCAGCAGCGGCAGCACCGCCAGCGCGACACGCCAAAAGGCGGTCGCGACCGGTCCGATCTCCGACAGGCGCACGAGGATCGGCGACAGACCGATAATGACGCCGCCAAGCACGAGCGCCGCGAGCGAGAGGCCTGAAGTTGGAACGACCGGTGATTTCATGGCAGGCGTGGGTTGGAGGTAGAAACCGCCTAGCATCAAAGCGTTGCGGCCGTCTCGGCCACAGGCGGCTTTGCATGCCGCCAGTGCTCAGGGTCAGGAATCCAGCTGTCCCAGCTTCACGGCCATCACCGAGACACAGCCCCCGGCCTGACCGGACCGGGGAAATTCCGCGCTGCGAGCAGGCCCGAAATGTCCGGCATGATCTCCTGCGGAACGCCGCCCGAGCGCGGGACGTCGGCTGTCATACCATCACCTATTCGGCCGGCTGCGAAACCAGTTGGCCGGCCGACCTCGCGCCAACCCGCTCGAACGCCTCCGGAGGCGCTTCGTTCAGACGCATGAGATCCAGCATCCTGTCGCGGATTTTCGTCTCCGCCGCCACATCGCTCAGGGGCCGCTGCTGTTTCGGATCTGTCTCGAGATCGTAGAGGCGCGTTTCTTTCTCGATCAGGGAACCCGGCCCATAGTTGAAATACATGGGGGAGCGGTCAGTGACCGGAACCTTGAGTATCGGCACCCCTTTGGAAAAGCTGAATTCACGGGTCAGCGTCGTCTGCTTCAGTTCCTCCACCGAAAACATGCAGTTCAGATGCATCGGCATGAGCGTGTACTGGTTGATCTCAACCTTGTCGGCATCGACCGGATAGCAGTGATAGGTGTAACGCCCATCGGTGGCGTTGATAGCTCCGCCGAAATAGCCGAACAGCAAAGCCTCTCGCAGTGGTGTGTCGTGCGCGAGCACCGGCAACAGGGATTGTCCTGTCATGTCGGCACAGGGCGGCAGGCCGAACAGGTCGAGGAAGGTCGGCGCGAGATCGATGACCTGCGTCAAGGCGTTGCGGCGGGTTCCGGCCACATCCAGCTTGGGATGCGCGACCATGAGAGGAACGTGCGCAATCTCCTCGTAGAGGGTCATGCGGTTCTTCGCCCAGAAATCGTGCTCGCCCAGCAAATAGCCGTGGTCTGTGCTGACAATCAGGACCGTATCCTTCCACAGGTCCTGGGCGTCGAACGCATCGAGGACACGGCCCAGAAGCTCGTCGCACATGGCGAGTGAGGCGTAGTAGTTGGCCCGCAGTTCGTCGGCTTCCTCCTGCGTCTCATGGACCTTGTCGTAGGGCGGCCAGTCGCGGATGCCCTGGTTCCAGCCGGTCCTGTACGCCTGCTTGAAACGGTCCGGCACATGGTGCGGCTCATGCGGACTGAAGGTTTCCAGCTGCAGCAGCCAGTTGTCGGCGCTGGCGTTGCGCTCCAGAAAATCCACGCCAGCCGCAAAGGTCTTCATTGCCGGAAAGTCGGACTCCTCGCGAATGCGCTCGCGGTTGATGATGTAGGGATAATACTTGCTGCTCCGGTCGCGGGTGAATTGCTTCGGGTGCCATCTGGGTTCCAGTTCGGCCCAATCGGGCTCGACCACCGCGTGCCATGGGTCCTTTTCATGGCCGCGGAAGAATTCATAGCTGGCGTAGCGGTTGTGGTAGGTCGAACCGCCATCCTCGAAGTAGTGATAGTGGTCGGTGACCAGGTGGGTATAGACGCCGGCGTTGCGCAGCAGTTCCGCGAACGACGTGTCGAACGGTTCAAGCGGCCCCCAGCTTCGGTGAAGAAAACTCAGCCGCCCTGTATGCATATCGCGGCGCGCCGGCATGCACGGCATCGACCCGACATAATGGCGATCGAATGTCGCTGACCGTTTCTGCAGCCGGGCGAAATTCGGGGTCGGCACCTTGCTTCCGCCGTAAGGAGAAATGTGCAGACGATTGAGCGAATCGAACAGTACGAAAACAACTTTCAAAACAATCTCCCGCGTGCGGACCACGCCATGCGACCCCACGAACCTGGCTTCGACCTGAGAGCGCGGGTCTGCGCATCCGTGACATTCCGGACGGCATCTTCGGACCCGCAAGGCCTTGCCGACAAGCTGTAGAAAAGCTTCACCGACCTCCTCCGAACCCTGCTCAGGTTCACATTCCGCCGGAAGGTACGATGCGGCCGAAAACAATTGAAATGAATAGTAGGACGTGAAGGCATAGCTTTTATTCATGTGACGCTGGTGGAATGCCGAGACCGCCTGCCTGCCGTCACCGCCCCGAAACGCGATCGTCACCCACCCCAGATGCCGCGTGTCGGGGCGCTTCCATCAGTCCGGCATTCGGTAAGCGTCGCGATAGTCGAAAAGACGATCGGGTCGCTGGCATATTGGAGATAGACGATGCTCAGCGGTCCCCATGGGCATTGGAGCGACCACAGGCCTATTCCGGTTCATGAACCGAGCAAGGCTGCTGTTACGAAATACCGGCAGCCATCCTGGTGTTCCGGCATTGCGTGCGTCACTGGTGCTTCCTGCAATTTCAATGAAAATTCAGTGGCGTGGCAAAGGAGTGCCTGGAGCCGTCAAGTCAGCGGGAGGCGCCGTAACGATGGCAGAAGCCACAGGAATCCCTACGCAAGTCTGAGCGCAATCATGACGTCGGGCGGCTGACGGAGCAGATGGAGCCTATAGGATTTGTATGCGGACAATGCGCGCCATGCCGGGGCGTGAGCGGCTGGGGTACTCTACACTTACGATCTTGGCGCGTTGACAAGAAAATTGGATACCGCAAGAGCGTCCCTTCGTCTGCAGTGGCAGGCGAGGATTTCGGCTTTTGAGGTCAGCGGCTATCGTGGATCCGCGAGCCGCCGCGACAAAGCCGGGTCATTCCCACTCAATCGTCCAAACCCACCTTAAGCCATTGATATCACATATAATTATGGCCTTCGGGCGCACAAAAACCGACTACTGGCTAGTCAAAATGTTACGCTTTTGATTTTAAAGGGAAAAAGGGTCGAAAAAAATTTGTGGGTTTCAAGGACAATCGGCGTCTATCGCCCGTTTGGACCCTGTGAAGGCCACCCCACAGAATAGCCGATTTGTATCAGAAAACACCGCTGACCACAATGAGCGACCTGCCTCGAACAAGAGGTCAGTTTGCGTTTGTGCGGATTTGCTAACCACAGCGCAGCAAACCAAGGCACCTTCAAACTGGCGCATAGTTTGAAATCATGCTAAAACACTCACCATGAGTGAGCAAACAACGGGGAAGTTAAAGCAGCTGGAGCACCTCCTGCCAGAAGGATTGCTCGTCGATGCCGCGTGGCTTTCTGCTCACGGCTACTCAACCTCACTGCGCACCAAATATGTCGCCTCGGGTTGGCTCGAACAGCCGGCTCGCCGTGTCTATCGGCGCCCTCGCGGACAGCTTGGCTGGCAGCAGGCGGTCATCTCCCTGCAGACGCTTCTAGGCTATCGTCTCACCGTTGGCGGCCGGACAGCCCTGGAGCTGCAAGGCTATGCCCATTACCTCTCACAGGATCGTTCCGAGATCCACCTTCACGGTCCAGCAAGGCCACCCGGCTGGCTCACGACGCTGCCGCTGACGGAACGGTTCGTGTATCATAACAGCACGCCGCTTTTCGGGGCCGACCTGGAAGGTATCAGCTTCCCTTCCCTCGTTTCGGACCGCGCACCTGATCCGCGAGATGCGGGATCTTTTCAGGATGCCGGACTGCGCGTTCTGCCCTGGGGCCAATGGGACTGGCCGTTGACGGTATCGACGCCCGAACGAGCGGTTCTCGAACTTCTCGATGAACTCCCGCAGCATGAAAGCTTCGATCAGGTCGACGTGCTAATGGAAGGTCTGAGCGATCTTGCGCCGAGGCGGCTCCAGAAGCTGCTTGTCCGCTGCCGCAGTGTGAAGGTGAAGCGCCTGTTCTTCTTCTTCGCCGATCGGCATCGCCATGCATGGCTCAAGCATGTCGACCGAACCGCAATCGATCTGGGATCGGGCAAGCGCATGTTGGTCAAGGACGGCAGGTACGACCCCACCTACGAGATCACCGTCCCTAAGGAACTGGCCGAGGCGTATTGATGGCATTTGCGGACACTTACCGAAATCAGGTCGCACTACTGATCCGCACACTGCCTTCGGTGGCCGCGGAAGAATGCTTCGCGATGAAGGGTGGCACGGCGATCAATCTGTTCGTGCGCGACCTGCCGCGCCTCTCGGTCGATATCGACCTTACCTACCTGCCAGTGCAGGACCGCGCGACCTCGCTTGCAACGATCGATGCGGCGATGGCGCGTATCGCCGAGCGCATTACCGAGACAGTCCGCGGCTCCCGTGTCGCTCCGTCACGCTCACGCGAGAACGTGATCACCAAGCTCGTGGTCCGTGGCGATGGCGCGCAAATCAAGATTGAGGTGACGCCGGTCCTGCGTGGCTGCGTGTTCGAGCCCGCTATACGTTCGGTCTCAGCCAGCGTGGAAGACGAATTCGGATTTGCCGAAATGCGCATCGTCTCCTTCCCCGATCTTTATGCCGGCAAGATCGTGGCCGCGCTCGACAGACAGCATCCGCGCGATCTGTTCGACATCCGCGATCTCCTAGCGAACGAAGGCATCGACGAGGCCCTTCGCCGGGCCTTTCTCATCTATCTCATCAGCCATGATCGCCCCATGGCCGAGGTATTGGCAGTTCGGCGCAAGGACATCGCAGGCGAATTCGCGCGCGGTTTTGTCGGCATGACCCGGCAACCGGTCGAACTCGAGACCCTGCTTGCGGTGCGTGAAGCATTGATCGCCGGCATTGTCGGCGCGATGCCCGATGCGCACCGCGAGTTCCTGTTGGCGTTCGAGCGTGGTGAACCCGACTGGGCGATCCCCGACCTAGAGTCCGCGGCCGACCTGCCCGCAGTGCGATGGCGGCAACAGAACCTCGACAGCTTGAAAGTCGAGAAGCGTCAGGCGCTGGTCAGACAGCTTGAAGAAGTTCTGCCCACTTAGACTATGTCTCGAGGATGACTAAAGCCGCCATTCCCCGGTAAAGGCGTTGCAGGCAACTAGGCATTGCTCGCTGGATCTTCGCTGATTTCCTGCCGCAGCTTCGGCCCTTGCGCCAAACGACGCCCAAGCGCGGAGACGAAAGCTCGTAGCGTTCGTCCGCTTTGGCCCGCGCGGCGTGGGCCGCGGGTTCGTGCAACGCCGGTCTCGAGGAGAACCAGAACCGAATAAAAACCGCCATGATCTCAACGCTGATACCGAGATCGCGCTCCAGTCGCATTAGCGGCGGTCGACCTGGTCGATCCGCTTGGCGATGGCCGCTTCTCGTCTCTCATCAGCATCGGGCAACAGGAAGGACGCGATAGCGGCTTCCGCGATCATCGACTGGGACTGGTCCCGGCGGGCAGCGTAATCCGTCAGCATCGTCATGATCTCGGGATCGAGATAGACCGAGATTTGCGTCTTCTTCTTGCGACGAACCATGATGCTCATAGCTACATGCCTTCGCCCGGATCCGTGGAGGATCACGCTCGATCATGGAAATACTTCTTCATCTGAAGCCCTTCCGCACGTGGTCGGCGATATCAGACGACGAAATCGAAACGCCCGAAGCCTCCATCGGTGGCATTGGTCATGGCAATGAGCAGCGTTTCATCGAAGAGCCAGTCTCGCGCATTGCCCGGCTCATCTGGGAAAAACAGCTGCGTTGTCAGGACCGCTCCGCCCGCACGCTGAACTCGGAAATGAAAATGGCGCGTGCGTCCCGAATAAAGCGCGGGCATTACCGTGTTGAACCACCAGCGCCCCTGCTCATCGGCGAATTGATGGCCTCTGAGCCGGAAGCCCTGGTGTGTCAATGACCGTGGAATCGGGACCCCGTATTTTCGCGCAAAAGGAACCCCGGTTTTGGGTTGATGGAGGGCACGACGGTGAGCGCCCGATCAGGCGAAGCTGGTCGGGGTTGCACAGCCTGATCGGGCGCGGCTCGTTTGCTTTCGGCTTTAGCTTTGAGAGCGGCTCTTGAAGCGCCAGGATTCGTTTCCGGTCTCGACGATCTCGCAGTGATGGGTAAGTCGATCGAGCAGCGCCGTGGTCATCTTGGCGTCGCCGAAGACGGTGGGCCATTCGCCGAACGCCAGGTTGGTGGTGATGATGACGCTGGTCCGCTCGTAGAGCTTCGAGACGAGATGGAAGAGCAACTGCCCGCCGGCCTGGGCGAAGGGCAGATATCCGAGTTCGTCCAGGATGACGAGATCGGAATGAGCGAGCCGGTTGGCGATCTGACCAGCCTTGCCCTGGGCTTTCTCCTGCTCGAGCGTGTTGACGAGCTCGACGGTGGAGAAGAAGCGCACGCGCTTGCGATGATGCTCAACCGCCTGCACGCCAAGGGCCGTGGCGATGTGGGTCTTGCCAGTGCCCGGGCCGCCGACAAGCACGACATTGTTGGCATCGTCCATGAACTCGCATCGATGGAGCTGTCGCACGAGGGCCTCGTTGATCTCGCTGCTGGCAAACTCGAAGCCGGCCAGGTCGCGATAGACCGGGAAGCGGGCTGCCTTGAGTTGATAGGCCACGGACCTGACCTCCCGTTCCGCCATCTCGGCCTTCAGGAGTTGCGACAAGATGGGGATGGCGGCCTCGAAGGCGGGAGAAGCCTGTTCGGTGAGCTCGGCGACGGCCTGCGCCATGCCGTGCATTTTGAGGCTCCGGAGCATGACGACGATAGCGCCGCTGGCGGGATCATGACGCATGACGCACCTCCCGAACCTGGCGCAGAGCATCATAGCGCTCGACGTTGGCCTGTGGCTCCTTGGCCAGGCTCAGCGCCTGCGGCGCATCCACGATCGGCGTCCCGGTCGGCTTGCCGTCAACCAGCCGGTGCAGGAGATTGAGGATATGAACCTTGGTTGGCACCCCAGCCTGCAGCGCCATCTCCACGGCCGTCAGCACGACCTGCTCGTCATGCTGCAGGACGAGCGACAGGATCTCGACCATCTCGCGGTCGCCGCCAGGCTTCCTGAGCAGATGCTGCTGTAGCTGTTTGAAGGCATCGGGCAGTTCGGTGAAGGGCGCGCCGTTGCGCAGAGCGCCGGGCTTGCGCTGGATGACCGCCAGATAGTGACGCCAGTCGTAGACGGTTCGACCGGGGCCGTCATGCGACCGCTCGATGATGCGGCGGTGCTCGCACACGATCTGCCCCTCCGCGGCAACCACGATCCGTTCCGGATAGACCCTGAGGCTGACTGGCCGATTGGCGAAGGACGCCGGCACGCTGTAGCGGTTGCGCTCCAGATGGACGAGGCAGGTCGGAGAGACCCGCTTGGTGTATTCGACGAAGCCGTCGAAGAGGCGTGGCATCGGCATCAAGAACCGCGCTTCCTCGGCCCGGATGTCTTCGATCGTTCCCGGCCTGAGGCCATGGGGAATCTGTTGCCACAGCTCCCGGCACCGCCGCTCCATCCAGTCGTTCAAGGCCTCCAGCGATGGAAAGCGCGGCATTGGCTGCCATAGCCGGTGGCGCGCATCCTGGACGTTCTTCTCGACCTGTCCCTTCTCCCAGCCCGAGGCCGGATTGCAGAACTCGGTCTCGAACAGATAATGGCTGGCCATGGCCGAGAAGCGTGCATTGACCTGCCGCTCCTTGCCGCGGCCGATCCTGTCGACCGCCGTGCGCATGTTGTCATAGATCCCGCGCCGGGGAACGCCGCCCAAAACCCGGAAGGCGTGGTTGTGGGCGTCGAACAGCATCTCGTGCGTCTGCAGCGGATAGGCCCGCACGATGAAGGCACGGCTGTAGCTGAGCTTGAAGTGCGCCACCTGAAGTTTGGTGCGCTCGCCGCCGAGAACCGCCCAGTCCTCTGACCAGTCGAACTGGAACGCCTCGCCGGGCTCGAACGCCAGCGGCACGAAGGTGCCTCGCCCGCTCGTTTGCATCTGACGTTGGCGCTCTTCCTTCCAGGCCCGCGCAAAGGCGGCGACACGACCATATGAGCCCTCATAACCGAGGCTCATCAGGTCCGCATGCAACTGCTTGATCGTGCGCTTCTGCTTGCGCGGCCTGTTCGCTTCCGTCCTCAGCCAGGCCGACAGCCGCTCGGCATAGGCATCAAGCTTGCTCGGCCGCTCCGGCACCTGGAAGCGGGGCTCCACCTCGTCGGATCGCAGGTATTTGCGGATCGTGTTCCGCGACAGTCCCGTGCGCCGTGCAATCTCCCGGATCGAATGTCCATCCCGCAGATGCCAGCGTCGGATAACGCTCAGTAACGCCATGTCTATCACTCCAATGTCCCCTGCGATCAACCAGCAGGGGTGGGTTCAAACATGGGTCACTTCTCAATGGAAAAACCGCCCAATCCCGGGTCAGTTCTCGGCGGAAATCAACAATCTCCGATCACCTACTTTGGTCATGATACTGTTGATGGCGATGATGATGAGCGAAAGCGATCGCAGTTGTTCGAGACGCTAGCTACCAGCCCTTGCATTGGTGTTGCGTCAATGTTCGTGGCGGCCGACAAAATGGAAACCGCTCCGATGATCGTTCCCAACGCTTTGCTGAGAACGGGCTAGCTTATGTTGTGCCGCAATGTTCGCGTAAATAGAGATACCATCGCCCATAGCTATAGGTAAGTTCATTTGTCGGAACTTACCCCGATGCAGACAAAGATAGTTCACTTAATGTGAAAGTATCTTCGAAAGGAACAACTGCGCCCGCTCGCTGCGAGGCTTTCCGAAGAAATCGTCCTTCGTCGCGTCCTCGACGATCTCACCCTGATCCATGAAGATCACGCGGTCAGCGACCTTCCTTGCGAAACCCATTTCGTGGGTGACCACCATCATGGTCATTCCCTCTTGTGCGAGCTCGACCATGACGTCGAGCACCTCGTTGATCATCTCGGGGTCGAGAGCGGAGGTCGGTTCATCGAACAGCATGCAGATCGGATCCATGACCAGGGCTCGCGCGATCGCAACGCGCTGCTGCTGTCCTCCGGAAAGCTGGCCGGGGAACTTTTCCGCATGCGCCTTCAGCCCAACACGGTCGAGAAGCTTCATGGCCTTCGCCATCGCTTCGTCGCGACGCCGGCCGAGCACTTTCGTCTGGCCGAGACAGAGATTCTCCGAGATGCGGAGGTGCGGGAAAAGCTCGAAATGCTGGAAGACCATGCCGACGCGCGAGCGCAGCTTCGTCAGGTTCGTCTTCTTGTCGGTGACGTGAACCCCGTCGAGAACGATCGTGCCTTCCTGAACCGGCTCCAGCGCGTTGACGCATTTGATGAGCGTGGATTTTCCGGAGCCGGAGGGTCCGCAAATGACGACGACTTCGCCCTTCCGGACGCTGGTCGTGCAATCGGTAAGGACCTGAAACGCCGGGCCGTACCATTTGTTGACGTGGCTGATCTCGATCATCGCTGCGCCTTCGGGCGACCGCGAAACAGCGGAGGATGCTTGGGACTGGGGCGTGACGGACATTTGATCACCGTATGATTGCTGTGCGCGCTTCGAGGCGCTTGACCAGGAAAGAGGCGGCGAAAGAGATGATGAAGTAGACGATCGCTGCGAAGACATACATTTCGACAAGGCGACCGTCGCGCTGGGCGATTTTCGATGCCGCGCCGAGGAAGTCGGTCAAAGAGATGACGTAGACGAGCGAGGTGTCCTGAAACAGGACGATCGTCTGCGTCAGCACGACGGGCAGCATGTTGCGAAAAGCCTGCGGCAGGATCACGTAGGCCATCACCTGCGGATAGTTCAACCCGATGGCGTATCCGGCGGCGGTCTGGCCGCGTGCGATCGACTGGATCCCCGCACGCATGATTTCGGAGAAATACGCCGCTTCGAAAAGGGTGACCGTTATGAGGGCGGAGGCAAAGGCGCCGACCGCGACGGGCTGGCTCGATCCGATGGCCCACGCACCGATGTAGGGAACGAGGAAATAGAACCAGAAGATGACCAGCACGAGCGGGAGGGACCGCATCAGGTTGACGTAGCCGCTGGCCACTGCCGACAGGACTTTGAGAGAGCTGAGACGCATCAGCGCGAGCAGTGTGCCGAGCACGAGCCCGCCGATCGTCGCGAGAGCGGTCAGCAGCAGGGTGAAGCGCATCCCCTCGTAGAAGAGATAGGGAAGCGAACGGATGATGACGCCGAAATCGAAGCTGTAAAACATCTCTATCGCCCCGCAGTGTAGCCGGGAACCGCGACCCGATGTTCAAGGAAGTGCATCGCGACCGTGACCAGGGTGTTGACGAGAAGGTAGAGGAGCGTCGCCACCGTGAAGGCCTCGAATACCTGAAAGGTGAACTCCTGCATCGCGCGGGTCCGGGCGGTGAGTTCCATCAGGCCGATCGTCAGGGCGACAGAGGTGTTCTTGATGGTGTTCAGGAACTCGGACGTCAGCGGCGGCAGGATGATCCGGAACGCCATCGGCAAGAGGACGTATCGGTAGGTCTGCGCCGTCGTAAGGCCGATTGCGGCGCCGGCGAGCTTTTGACCGCGCGGCAGCGAGCCGATACCGGCACGGAGCTGTTCGGCCACGCGCGCCGACATATAGAAGCCGAGCCCCACAACTGTCGTCCAGAACGGCGCGCTTGGAAGACCCTTCAGCCAGTTGCCCAGATCCTGCGGCAGCAGAGCAGGCAGCACGAAATACCAGAGGAAGAGCTGCACAAGGAAGGGAATGTTGCGGAACAATTCGACATAGGCGCTGCCGATCCGCTGCGATGTCTTCGAGGGGAGCGTCCGCATAACACCGACGAGCAAACCCAGGGCCAGGGCGAGAATCCATGCGCCCAGCGCCGTGACGACCGTGACTTGCAGGCCGAGCAGCAGCATGTCGAGATAGGTTCCCGACCCGTCCAGCGATTGCTGGAAGAGAATTCCCCAATTCCAGTTGTAGTTCATTCGGCCCTCCTGCGTTGCCGTGCCGATGGCGGGCCGAGCCCGCCATCGGCTTTTTCTCACTGTGCGTAGGAGGCGGCGTCAGCGGAATCGGTCGGATGCTCGAAAGCACGCTTCAGCGCCGGAGAAAGCGGCACATTGAGGTTTGTGCCGTGCGGCGGGATCGGCTGATCGAACCACTTGTCGTAGAGCGCAAGCATTTCCGGGCTCTTGTAGAGCGCGGCCGTCGCCTCATCGACAAGCGCCTTGAATTGCGGATCGTCCTTGCGGATGATCATCGCATATGGCTGAGGATCGGAGAGCGCGTCCTTCGAGATGACGTAAGCCGATGGGTCCTTGGCCTCCGCGACAAACGAGGCCAACAGGATATCGTCCATCGCAAAGGCTTTGGCCCGGCCCGTTTCGACCATCAGGAACGCCTCGGCGTGGTCGTTGGCAGCGATGACATTCATCCCGAGATTCTTCGCCTTGTTGATCTCGTAAAGCTGCTGAATGTTGGCGGTCCCCGACGTCGACACAACAGACTGCCCCTTCAGATCGTCAATCGAGTTGATATGCTCGGATTTCTTGGAGACGAGCCTGTTCGCGGTCAGGAAGTAGGTGTTGCCGAACGAAACCTGCTTCTGGCGTTCGAGCGTATTGAATGCCGAGCCACATGCGAGATCGACGGTCCCGTTGGCGACCAGCGGTATTCGGGTCGCCGAGGTCACCGGATTGAACTTGACCTGAAGCTTGTCGAGTTTGAGCTGGCTCTTGATCGCATCGACGACCTTCAGGCAAATGTCGACGGCGTAGCCAACGGGCTCCTGCTTGTCATTCAGATAGGAAAACGGCACCGACGATTCGCGATAGCCAATCGTGACGGTCCCGGTGTCCTTGATTTTCTTCAAGGTTCCGGTGAGTTCGTCAGCCGACGCGACACTGCACAAGGCCGTCACGACCGCGGCGACAACACAAAGTCTCTTCAACATGGTTGATCTCCTCCATTTGCATCAAAGCAAACTGATTGCTGATATCTAGTCGGGTTGCGGCCTGTGCGGCGGACGCTGGGCGTCCAATCGGCGCGCTACCCTTACTGCTGCTCCCAGACGGGAAGAGACCACGCTTGTTCCGGCCAGTTCGGATCGCGATTTCCCCACGACCCAAACCGGCCGATGCACTCCGCCTCTTTCCGAGAGTATAATAAACGCGCTAGGCTATGCGTCGTCAAATGCATTATAGCGGCGTGTCTATGCCGTAATATTATAGCAAAAGGGGGCGAAATATGTTGAAACATCGTCAGGTCGAGGCGTTTCGTGCGGTCATCATCAGCGGCTCGATGTCGACCGCGGCGGATATATTGGGGATCACGCAGCCTGCGGTAAGCCGGCTGATAAGGGACCTCGAATACGAAACCCGCCTCGACCTGTTCGAGCGCTCCGGCGGCCGCCTCGTTGCGACAGGCGATGCGATGGCGCTGTACCGCGAAGTCGATCGATCGTTTGTCGGCCTTGAGCGGATCGCGGGCCTGGCGCGTGATCTACGCGAAAGGCGCGGTGGTTCGCTGCGCGTCGCGGCGCTGCCGGGACTGGCGAACGGTTTCCTGCCGGCCTTTGCGGCGGGCTTCCTCGCCCAGAGACCGTCCCTGAACCTGTCGCTGCATGGCATGAATTCGCACTATGTCCTTGAATGGATCGCCACCGGCCATTGCGATCTCGGCATCATCGAGAACACGCAACTGACGAACGTCACGATCGAAGAGCTGCCGTCCAGCGATATGGTCGCCGTGCTCCCCCTCGGCCACCGGCTTGCGGAGCGCGAGCGAATTGTTCCGGAAGACTTCGACAACGAGGATTTCATCTCCCTCATTCAGCCCTCCGTCATGCACGTCATGGTCGACGCCATCATGCGCGAGCGCGGCATCATCAGGCGCATCAAGGCCGAGACGCCGCTGTCGATGATCGTGTGCGGCATGGTGTCGGCCGGTTTCGGCGTCTCGATCGTCGATCCCTTCACGGCAGATCGATATTCTTCCTCCCTTTTGGTTCGGCCGATCGATCCGCCGATCTCGATCAACTGGACGATCGTCCTGCCCACGCACATCAGGGCGTCTTCGATCACCAATGAATTCATTGCCGAGTTCAGGAACAGCTTTCGCGATTTCCTGACAGAAAGGTCGGCCGCGAAATCGGCCTAGAGACGCATGGCCGTGAGCCATTTCGACGGCTTCGATCAGAGAGCCGTCCGGCCAGCCGATCAGGAATCCACTTCCTGCGCGAGGCCCTGGGCCCTGGCGGCCTCCACCGCGACGGATGCGACCGCAAGATCCTGCAAGGCGACGCCGGTGCCGTCGAACAAGGTGATCTCCTGCGGTGAAGTTCGTCCCTGCGCCAGGCCGGCGACGACAGCGCCGAGCGGCGTGATGGCGTCCGCGTCGATGAGCCCCTGCGCGACAGCGTGCTGCGCCTCGCCGATGGTCACGGCCTGCTCCACTTCGTCGGCAAAGACGCGGGCGCGGGCGAGAAGTGCTGCCTCCACCTCCTGCTTGCCCCTGGTGTCGGTGCCCATGCAGGCGAGATGCGTTCCGGGTCGGACGTGCCCGGAAAGCAGGGTTGGCGCGAAGCTCGAAGTGACGGTGATGATGACGTCGGCCTGCGCGCCGAGTTCCGGCAGGTCGACCGCCTCGAAGGGCAGGCCGAGTTCGGCCGCCGTATCCGCCAGCCGTGGCAGCATTTCCGGATGCAGGTTCCAGCCGACCACCTTGTCGAACTTGCGGACATGCACGGCGGCGCGCATCTGGTAGGCCGACTGGTGGCCAGCCCCCACCATGCCGAGCACCCGCGCGTCGGGCCGCGCCAGATGCTTGATCGACACCGCCGAGGCGGCGGCGGTGCGCAGCGCGGTCAGGAGGTTGCCGCCGACCGCCGCCTTGATGCGGCCGGTGTCGGGATCGAACAGCAGGATGGTGGATTGATGATTGGTCAGGCCTTTCGCCATGTTGCCGGGCCAGTAGCCGCCGGCCTTGAGGCCGAGCACGAGGCCTGCCCTGTCGAAGCCGGACTTGAAGCCGTAAAGCGCGTCGGCATGGCCGATCGCCTCGCGGATGACCGGGAAATTGCGCGCCTCGCCGCGCGCCATGGCGGCGAACACGTTCTCTATGGCCTCGAAGACGACGGCCTCGCTCATGAGGCCGGCGATCAGGCGTTCCGGTACGACGATCATGGATTGACACCTCCAGGCATGATGCCGCAACGCGCTGATGCGCCGCCCCCAAACTGCCTCAATAGGCCTTGCCGCGCGCCGAGACCGGCCACACCGTCTCGACCTTGCCGTTGCGCACGCCGACATACCAGTCGTGGACGTTGCAGGTCGGGTCGCAATGGCCGGGCACCAGGCGCAGCTTCTCGTTGACCTTCAGCACGCCGTTCGGGTCGTCGATCACGCCGTGCTCGTCGCTGCACTTGATGTATTTCACGTCGTCGCGGCCATAGATGAAGGGCAGACCGCTATCGACCGACTGCGCCTTCAGGCCGGCGTCGCAGATGGCGCGGTCGGGCTTGGCGTGGCTCATGACGCTGGTCAGGATGAACAGCGCGTTCTCCCATTCGCCCTTGTCGATGCGCTTGCCGTCCTTGTCGAGAATCCGACCGTAATCGGCGTCCATGAAGGCATAGGAGCCGCATTGCAGCTCGTTGTAGACGCCCGAGCCGGTCTCGAAATAATAGGAGCCGGTGCCGCCGCCGGAGACGAGTTCCGGCTTCAGCCCGACCGCTTCCAATCCGGCCACCGCGTCCTTGACCATGGCGATCGCCGCATCGAGCTTTTCCTTGCGCGCCTCGAAGCTGTCGATGTGCTGCATCGCGCCCTGATAGGCCTGGATGCCGGTGAACTTGAGGCCGGGCGCCGCGTCGGCGGCCTGGGCGATCTTCACGACGGCGTCTGTGGTCGTCACGCCGCAGCGGCCGGCGCCGCAGTCGATCTCGACAAAGATTTCGAGTTGCGTGCCGTGCTTTTGCGCGGCCGCCGACAGGTCGGCGATGTTGGCGAGGTCGTCGACGCAGACGATGATGCGCGAGCCGAGCTTGGGCAGGCGGGCCAGCCGGTCGATCTTGGCCGGATCACGCACCTGGTTCGACACCAGCACGTCCTTGATGCCGCCGCGCACGAAGACTTCCGCCTCGCTGACCTTCTGGCAGCACACGCCGACCGAGCCGCCGAGCCTTTCCTGCAATTTCTGCACGTCGACCGACTTGTGCATCTTGCCGTGGCTGCGATGGCGCATGCCGTGCGCCTTGGCGTAGTCGCCCATCTTCCTGACGTTGCGCTCCAGCGTGTCGAGGTCGAGGATCAGGCAAGGCGTCTGGATCTGCGATTCATCCATGCCGGGGACCGCCGGCACGTCGAAACCGACATCGAGCTGGTCGAGTTGGGTTGCTGCGTTCATGTTCTTCTCCTCAATTCCACGGTAGCTTTTCGAGGTCGACGTTTCCGCCGGTGACGATCACGCCGACGCGCTTGCCGGCGAACAGGTCGGGATTCTTCAGGATGGTCGCCAGCGGCACGGCGCTCGATGGCTCCATCACGATCTTCATGCGTTTCCAGATCAGCTTCATCGCGTCGACGATCTCGCCTTCGGAGGCGGTCAGAATGTCGGTGACGTGGTTGCGGACGAAATGCCAGGTCAGTTCCTTGAGCGGCACCTTCAGCCCGTCGGCGACCGTTTCCGGCGCGTCGTCGGCGATGATGTGACCGGCCTTGAAGCTGCGACAGGCGTCGTCGGCCTGCTCCGGCTCGGCGGCGTAGATCTTGACGCCGGGCGCGAGGTTGGAGAGCGTCAGGCAGGTTCCCGACACCATGCCGCCGCCGCCGATCGGCGCGACCACGGCATCGAGGTTTTCGACCTGCCCGATCAATTCCTTCGAGCAGGTCCCCTGCCCGGCGATGACACGCGGATCGTTATAGGGATGGACGAATTCGGCGCCGCTTTCGGCCACGACTTGCGCGAACACCGCCTCGCGCGACGAGGTTGAAGGCTCGCACTCCACGACACGTCCGCCATAGCCCTTCACGGCGTCCTTCTTGGCCTGCGGGGCGGTACGCGGCATGACGACGGTACAGGGAATGCCGCGCCGGCCGGCCGCATAGGACAGGCAGGTTCCGTGATTTCCGGAGGAATGCGTCGCGACGCCCTTGCCCGCCTGTTCGTCACTCAGGCCGAACACCGCGTTCGACGCGCCGCGCGCCTTGAACGCGCCGGCCTTCTGGAAATTTTCGCACTTGAAGAACAGTTCGGCGCCGGCAAGGCCGTTGATGAAGCTGGAGGTCAAGACCGGCGTGCGATGGATGTAGGGCTGGATGCGGGCTTCCGCGGCAACGACGTCCGAAAATTCAGGGATCTGCATTGAGGCGTGCGCTCCTTACGCTGTCCGGTCCCGGGCCGAAGCGGCCGGATCGAGAGCAACGGCATCGAGTTCGATGAGGTATCCGTGATGAAGCGCCGGCACGGGAACGACCGACCTTGCGGGACGCGCGTCACCGAACGCGGCGGCGTAGGCCGCATTGAAGCTGCCCCAATGCTCGGCGCCGACGATATAGGCGGTGACTTTCACGACATGCGCAGGCGTCGCGCCGGCCGCCTCAAGCACAGCCAACAGATTGCGCAGGACAGTGCGGGCCTGTTCATCGAACGGCTCGTTCGATTGACCCTCGGCCTTGACCGGAAGCTGACCGGAAACATGAATGAGGCCAGCGGCCCGGACTGCCTGGCTGTAGTGCCCGAGCGGCTTCGGGGCATTGTCTGTCAAAACGGGTTCTATTGACGTCATATTCTGTCTCACATGGCGATTGCGTGCAGACTGGGCGCGGCCGGTCAGGCGGCGTTCTGGCGCAGGGGCGGTTTCGCCGATCCCGTATCGTCGGATTTGCCAGTACCGAAACGTGTTGGCGCGAACGGCGTGATGTCGATCGACGTCTTGTCGCCGGCGATCAGTTCGGAAACGAGCGTCGCCGTCATCGGCGCACCGGTCATGCCGAGATGGCCGTGACCGAACGCATAGATGACGTCGGGCGTGCGGTGTGCGCGGCCGATCACCGGCAGGGAGTCCGGAACGCTCGGCCGGAACCCCATCCATTTGGAATATCGGTCTTCGGACGTCGCCGGGGCCAGGCCGGGAAGAAGGTTCCTGGCATGGGTATAGAGGACATGAGCACGCTTCCAGTTCGGCTCGGCCTCGAGCCCGGCGAACTCGACAGTGCCGCCGACGCGCAGCCCCATTTCCATCGGCGTTGCGATGAACTTTCCGCTTGCATCCGTGGTCGGGATGCGCGGCGTGACTTCCGGGTCCCTGATGACGATATGATAGCCGCGTTCGGTATCGAGCGGGATGTTGTCGCCCAGCGATGCGGCAAGAGATTTCGAGTAAGCGCCGGCCGCGACCACGGCCGCGTCGAAGGCAAGAACGCCGTTCGTCGTCGTGATGCCTTTCAGTACACGCCCTTCGATCTCGAAGCCGATGACGCGCGCCGACACGAATTCGCCGCCGTTGGCGATAACCCGTCGAAACAGATGCGTCACCAGCCCTTGCGGATTGATGGTGTGGCCGTTTTCCTCGACGAGAACGCCTTTGGTGAATGCGGGCGACAGGTTCGGATCGAAATCGTGAAGCGCGGCGTCGTCCAGAACGCGTGTCTTCACGCCGTTGATGCGCCGAAGCTCCCAGCCGCCGCGGTCCTTGGCGAAATCCGACTCCGTGCGATAGACGCTGAGATGACCTTCATGCCGGACCAGATGGCCGGCGCCGGCTTCTTCCGCCAGCGAGGTGATCAGAGGTACCGTCGTCTTGAGAAGGCTGCGCAGCGCCCTCGCCTGCTCCTTCACCCTGTTCGGCCGCCCGGCCAGCAGGAACCGGATCAGCCAGGGCGTGATCGTCGGCAGATAGCTGAACCGGATCGACAAAGGCCCCATGGGATCGAGCAGCCATTTGGGCACGCTTGTCATCATTCCGGGCATCGACATGGGGACGATGGAAGATCCGTTGAAGCATCCGGCATTGCCGAACGACGCCCCCTCGCCCGGAGGATTCGGGTCGATGATGGCGACCTTGAATCCCCGGCGCTGGAGCATCAAGGCGGTGCACACCCCGACGATGCCCGCGCCGACGACCCCGATTGATTTGCGGTCCTTATCCATAAGATTCTCCTGCGGAGCCGGACGCGTTCCCTTGCCCGGCCGCTCCTCGCGGCAAATTCGAAAAGAAGGCCCGCCTTAGCGGGCCGCAGTCACCACGACTTCAATCAATACGTCCTGCCCCAGGTCGGAAACGCCGATCGTCGCGCGGGTGGGCAGGTCCCGCGCTTCGAGCCACGACGTCCAGACTTCGTTCATTTCCTGTTTCCGGCTCATGTCGGTGATGAACAGCGTGGCCGAAAGAACCTTGTTCCTGTCGCTGCCGGCGTCCGCCAGAAGCTTGTCGAGCTTGGCGCAGACCTGCGTTGTCTGACCCCGCATCGAAACCCCTTTGGGATCGTCGGCGATGACGCCGCCGAGATAGACCACGCCGTTGTGCTCGACGATCCGATGCATGATCGGGGTTTTTTCCCGGCGGGTGATCATGAAATTCATTCCTCGTGTTCGCAGGCACAGGGCCGGATCTTCGAAGCCTGCTCAACTTGCGTATGGAAGCTTCAACGATCGTCGCCAGCGCGGAGATGCGGCCGGTCTGAAATGCCGGCACAAATTCATCACCTCACGCAGCTATAATATTTTCAACATATGGCAGGTAGTCAAATGCCAATTCTGGGCATTGCGATAACCGTTTATTATAGAGTCTTCAGGAATGCGACGAACAGAATAAGCGGACGCTTCTCGGCGAGGACGCCGCGCGAACCGCACGGAGCCGTCATTCGGCGCGTGTGATTTTTCATGGAATGAGGACCCCAGTTGAGGGGTAATTTTCGTCCAAACGGGACCCCTTAACGTGGGGTCATCAAAGGAGACCGGTAACTTCTCTGGGGTAATCGCGGCCACGATTTGTTAGCTTGGACTGAGCCATCAACGTCCCCTTGTTCAAGGAGACGACGATGGCGATGGAATGGACGATCTCGATCGAGGGTAAAAACGAGTTCGGCGACATTTGTCGTCGAGAAGTCCGGGTCGACAAAAGCGAGGAACGCCTGCGCGATGGAAACCTTGGCCTTTCGATCGGTGATGGCAAGAAGATCATGGCCGCCTTGCAGAACGCGGTCGTGACCCAGGAGGCTGAGACCTATGCCCTCTTTCGACGGGTCTGCCCGGATTGCCACACCTTTCGGCCAGTCAAGGACTATACGACGCGCCGCATTCGAACGGTCTTCGGCACTGTGGAAGTTCGCAATCCGCGCTGGATGCTGTGCCGGGATTGCCACCCAGGGATGGTCGACGCGTTCGCGCCGCTAAAGGAAATTTGTCCGGATCGGGCAACTCCGGAGTTGATGGAACTGACGGCGCGACTGGGGAGCACGATGCCGTATCGGCAGGCTGCCAGCCTGCTCGCCGAGTTTCTACCCATTGAGCCGACTGAGACGCATGCAACCGTACGCAAGCGGACAATTAGAGTTGGCGAGCGGCTCGACGATCAGATCGCAGAGGAAGCCTGGCGCGCGAGATTGCAGATGGACGAACGGCGTCAGCTCGAAATGCAGCTTCCTGGCGATCGGCGGAAAGAGTTCGTCATCAGCATCGATACGGCTCATGTTCGCAGCGCCGATCCAAACTCAGCTCGAAATTTCGAGATTGTCGTTGCCCGATGCGGCCGCGGCGGGCGGGGAGATGCGGGCGGTCGCTACTTCACGACCAGCAACACCGACCAACCCGCGATACGAGATCGAACCCTTCATGCTCTCCGACGAGAGGGGTATTGCGGCTTTGGCGATGTGACGGTGATTTCCGACGGCGCCGAAATCCTCAAGCGGCTACCCCGCGCGATGCCGAAGCCGACCACGCACATCATCGACTGGTTCCACATCGCCATGAAGATCCAACCCATGCAGCAGATCGCGGACCACATGGTTCGATCCCGCTCGGATCTTGCCGGCATCCTCCCAACCATCGACAGGGACATCAGAGCGGTGAAGTGGCGTCTGTGGCACGGACGCTTGGATCGAGCGATCCGCGACCTCCAAGACATTGTTACGCGATTGCTTCCGTTGCGAGGGGCTGGAGATCTGTCGGCCGCGCGTCTCCATAGCCTCGGTTCGCAGCTCCTAACCTACATCCGCTCGAATCGCAGTGCCATCACCAATTATGGAGCCCGCTATCGGTCAGGCCTTCGCGTCGCCACGACCCTTGCCGAGTCGGCGGTCAATTCACTGGTTGCCAAGCGCATGGTGAAGAAGCAGCAGATGCGGTGGTCTCAGCATGGCGCCCACATGCTCATGCAGGTACGAACCGCCGAAATGAACGGTGAGCTTCGTGATCGGCTGCGTGCAGGATTTCGAGAACCAGAGCCTCAGGTGCCTTCGCTGTTTAAGCCCAAGCCGCCTCTTCTCCGAGCCGCATAACCCCAGAGAAGTTACCGGTCTCACAGTTTCTGAACGGAAGCCCGGTCGCAAATATCTCCGCGATTGCGGTCTCGTTGACAGGCCCGAGAACGGGTCGTCCGCCTAAAGCATCGCAGTGGCCACGCTGCCTCCGAGCGATGTTTCGCCCTGACAGTTTCCCGTTCGCTTTCAGCATCTCTTCGGGGTCTTGACGCAACAAAAAACAGTTCCCAAATCCCATGTGCCGGTCGCCAGACGGGGCCGGTACAGTCAGGGAACGCCGGCTTCTTGGCGCTCCTCATGTCTATGTTGCTCATTGGAGGATATAGCTATGAGAACCGCATTCGACTTCTCCCCGCTCTACCGGTCGAGCATCGGCTTTGACCGGGTTTTCAACCTGCTCGAAAACGCGAGCCGGCTTCAGGCCGTCGATAACTGGCCGCCCTACGACATCGCTCGCACCGGTGAGAAATCCTATCGCATCACCATCGCGGTAGCGGGCTTCGCCGAGGGCGACCTCGACATCACGCTGGAGCCGAACCTTCTGGTCGTCACCGGCGAGCGGAAGGAAGAGGGAGGCGCCGAGTACCTGCACCGCGGGCTTGCGGCGCTGCGTTTCGCCCGCCGCTTCGAACTTGCCGATCATGTGAGGGTCGGCAGGGCTTCGCTGTCAAACGGCCTTTTGATCATCGACCTGGTGCGTGAGGTGCCTGAGGAGATGAAGCCCCGGCGCATCGCCATAGCAGCCGGCGATGCAGCGCCGACGGTCGCGCAGGTCGAGGCGAACAAGCAGGCCGCGTAAGGCGCTCACCAGAGACGCGACGATTCCCGGCGCCGGCAGCATTGCCGGCGCCCAGGGTCGTTCTGCACATTGCAAGCACAAGGAGAAGACAGATGACCATTCGTGATCTCATCCCGTGGGGACGGGATTCCAACCAGACACCGGCCGTTTATCGCGAGAACGACCGGGATCCCTTCATGGCACTGCATCGCGAGATGAACCGGTTGTTCGACGACGTCTTCCGCGGCTTCGATACGCGGCTGCCGTCGTTCGGGGGCTTTGCCTCGCGTGGCGCCAATTGGCCAAGCGTCGAGATTTCCGACACTGAGAAGGAAATCCGCCTCACGGCAGAGGTGCCCGGCTTGGAGGAGAAGGACATCGAGGTCCTGCTCGATGACGGTGTGCTGACGCTCAAGGGTGAGAAGCGTTCGGAGACTGAGGACGAGGACCGCCAGTTCTCCGAGCGAGTTTACGGCCGGTTCGAGCGCCGCATCCCGCTCGGATACGAGGTCGAGCAGGACAAGGTTGATGCACATTTCCGCAATGGCGTGCTGACGGTGATCTTGCCCAAGACCGCCAAGGCACAATCGCAGGCCAAGCGGATCGCAATCAAGGGCTGACGATAACAATCCAGGAGGCGGGAGGCGACCAGGACGGCCGCCTCCCACATGCTTTTGACACCGCGCTGTGAGCGGCAAGCGGCGTCTTGCCGATCTTTTTGTGCAGCGCAGCAACAATCATGTTAGGACTGCGTTGTCGTGTCACGCCGAGAGCAAACCTCGGAGCAATTCGCATGGAGTTCTATCGAGGATGACGGCGCTGCAGAAAGCTTTTCGGCGGGGCGCATGAAGCTGGCGATTAACCACAGGACGACCTACCGCTACGCGCGCCCTGTCGTGCTCCAGCCCCATCGCATGATGCTCCGTCCTCGCAGCAGCCGTGACGTCGTCGTACTGGCAAGTTCGCTTGTCTGCTCTCCTGATGCGCAACTCGACTGGACCCAGGACGTTTTCGGCAATCTGATCGCCACCGGCACGTTCGCGGAGGCGACCTCCGAACTGGTCATCACCAGCAATCTGACCGTCGAACAATTGGCCGAGGCGTGGCCAGTATTCCGGATCGCGCCCGAGGCGCATTCCTTCCCGTTTCAATATTCCCGCGATGACCTGGCCGATCTCGGCGCGTTGAATATCCCAGAGCATGACGATCCCGAAGGAAGACTGGACGCATGGGCACACGCCTTCGTCCGCGGCGCGTCGACCGACACGCTATCGCTGCTGAAGGATCTCAATGCGGGCGTCCTCAGCTCCGTGGCGTATCGCGTCCGCGACGAGGAAGGAACGCAGACGCCGCTGGAAACGCTGGCGCTGGCAAGCGGCTCCTGCCGCGATATCGCCGCCCTGTTCATCGAGGCGGTACGCCATCTCGGCTTCGGCGCCCGCGCCGTCTCGGGTTATCTGTTCGATGCTGAAGCCCGCATCGACGATCCCGGTTCGACACATGCCTGGGCGGAGGTCTATCTTCCCGGCGCCGGATGGATTGCCTTCGACCCGACGCATCGCCGGCTGGGTGGAGCCAGCCTGGTCCCGGTCGCGGTCGCCCGCAGCAACCGTCAGATCATGCCGATCGTCGGTGGCTATGTCGGCGCACCAGAGGACTTCGTTGCCATGGAGGTTGAGGTCAGCGTCACATCGGAAGCATAGCCATTGCGTCTCGGCCTTGCGACAGATGCGGGCTGGTAAAACCCAGCTTGCGCAGACCGGCTTGAACTTCCGGCGCATTCATGAAGAGGTCCCAGAGCAGGCCGGTCCGGAGATTCTCGATCATGATGACGATGGGGCCTTGGTTGATCGCGAGGTAGGTCCGCGCATACCAGTCCCGGCTCTCGCAGAAGGCATCGACGAAGCCGAACCGGCCCCAGATGCGGTGTCTGGGCTTTGTCTTGAAATACCGCAGCGCCCGCATTGCTTCGTCCGGTGCGTAGGGAAAGCTTGAAAGCGCAGCGCTCGGGGTGATCACGCCGGTATCCTTGCCCGGCGCATGGGCGACATAGCCTTTGGGGCCGTGGCTGGACGTCAGCCCCCAGCAATCCCGCCCGTATCCAACATAGCCGTGCGGATTGGCAATGCAGTGCTCGTAATTGATACGGGTGTGGCGAACATTCTGCTTCCAATAATCTGCATGGCGATCCATCAGGCCGCGCGGGTCGAGGCCGCAGAAGGAATAGTGCGCGATGAACAGAGGGCCGCCACGATCCATGCCGAGCGGCAGTTCGATGCCATGGTAGCTCCGCCCGTTGCGGAAACCCGGCCCTGACGCGAACCCCTGGTGATAGACCTCGGGGTCGATCGCATGATCCGGCGAACCGGCGGCGAGCACATAGGCCAGCAGGCCCTCATTCCAACCGGTGATTTTCCGGTTCATCGCCCAGCCCTGCCTGGGGCTCCAGTGCCAGTAAAGATTGGCGCCGCCGTCGCGCCTGTACCAGTCCCATTCGGCTTCACGCCAAAGCCGGTCGATACGACGACAAAGATCCCGCTCCCGGGTCGCAGCGCGGTCAAAATACTGACGAGCGCAGAGAAGCCCCTGGAACAGGAACGCTGTTTCGACCACGTCGCCGCCATCGTCCTTTCGGCTGAAGGGAATGGTCTCCGCAGTGCGCCCGTTGATAAAATGCGGGAACATGCCGTGGTATCGCGAAGTCTTTTCCAAGCAAGACAGCATTGTGCCGAGCCGGGCGACCGCCTCGTCGCGG
The DNA here is from genome assembly GCF_031457045.1 of Mesorhizobium sp. BE184. Taxonomy (NCBI): domain Bacteria; kingdom Pseudomonadati; phylum Pseudomonadota; class Alphaproteobacteria; order Hyphomicrobiales; family Phyllobacteriaceae; genus Mesorhizobium; species Mesorhizobium sp. BE184. The sequence goes on along the minus strand of NZ_JAVDVU010000001.1, from coordinate 21,280 downwards.
GAGACCCATCCACGCTCGACGGCGACCACGATCGCCATGATGCCGAACCCGGAACCACCAATAGCGACGAGATCGTTGTCAGGATCGCCGGTCGTCTTCTGGCGGTCGCGTGCAAGGCCGCTTTGCGGATGTGCTCCTTCCCAGAAGAAGCCGAACGTCTGCCTCTGGACCAGATCGAGAAGTTCGCCATCGGCTGCGGAGAACGACGGGGCAAAGGCATTTGTACATAGATTTCTGGGAGGAGCAGTGAGCTCATCCGGGCGCATGGCTCGCCGCCCAAGGGAAACGTCACGGAGATAACGGTTTTGCATCTAACGTGTTGCGCCTTGTAAACCACCGGTAACATCCAGACAGGTCGTCATTGCCGTCTCCTCCTTCCCCAAGCGGCGACTCAAGGTTGGGCGCTCGCAATCTAGGCGCTATTTCATCGAACGGAGGGTGACCCCGGTCCCGGTCCCATACTGCCAATTATGCGACTTTGGAAGAACGTATCGTGAACATTCTTTGCTCTAGAAAGTGAGATGAAAGGGGCTTTGACCTCGTTTTGCGAAAATTCACTCGGCTGGCTCGGACAACCGGCCAGGCTATCGCAATCAAGCTCCCAAAATCTGGGAACGCGCTTGGCCACCGAGTCATGCTAGCCTTATTGGACGATTCTACTTAGCGAGGCGCGCCGATGTCGACTGCAAGCGTGCGCTCCCCGAGGAAACGCATTGCGATCTTCCTTGATGGAACGTGGAATAATACCAAGAGCAACACGAACGTCTGGCGTCTTGCAGCTTTGTGTGCGGCGCATGGGCGTGATGGGGTCCCCCAGCTCACCCACTATAATATTGGGGTGAACGGACTTTGGGGCGGGATGTTCGGCAAGGGCGTCGCCGCCAATGTCGTTGACGCTTATGAGTGGCTCGTCGGCCAATACAATCCAGAAGACGAGATTTTCATTTTCGGTTTCAGTCGAGGGGCGTTTACTGCTCGAAGTTTGGCGGGATTTATCGCCAAATACGGACTCTTGAAACCGGGGGCACCGCTTGGGGTCGCTCAACTCTTCGAACGTTATCGCAGGGCTGACGATAAGACAATTTGGAAGCTTGCGGCGGAAGAATCGGCCGGCGGCCTAGAAAACCCCAGTCTCGAAGAGCGTTGGATGCTGCGGTACTCGATGCCCGTCACAGTGAAGATGGTAGGAGTGTGGGACACAGTCGGTGCACTCGGGGTCCCTTGGTTCAGCTTTGAGGGCGTCAGTAGGTCAAGTTTTGGTTGGCTGCACACCGGGCTGCGGGTGCCAATACAGCATGCCTTCCATGCGCTCGCAGTTGATGAGCACCGGCTCTCGTTCGCGCCTACGCCGTGGACTGTGCTTAGCACCACCCAAGCGGCGCCGCGCTCGCTCGGCAGTGTTGAGCAGAGGTGGTTTCCGGGAAACCACGGAAGCGTTGGGGGTGGATACAGTGGTGACCTCTTGGTTCAAGCGCCGCTCAAATGGTTGAAGTCCAAGGCAGAGCAACTTGGTCTGTCCTTCCGATACGACGTGGAAGTCGATCCCGATGCTCATCAGGCGCCCATCGCCGACTCGTATTCGGACTTCATGAACGGAGTTTACAAAGGCTTCAGCAAGCGCCACTTCCGCGATATCGCACCGCCGCCGTTCAAGGGCGAGCGCGGTACGCACACGCGGGTCAACGAGACTATCGACGTATCCGTGTTCGACAGGTGGCGTTCAAACGTCAGCTACCGACCGGTAAACGTGGCAGATTGGGCAAAGCGATACAAAGCCGACCCCGCCGCCCTTACAGCATCTGTAATAGCAAATGCGCCAAGCGACATAGTTCCAGACTAGTACCAACGGCCCCGCGATAGAGTTGACGCACCATGGAGGACGATCTTTGGGCAAGCGTTTGCGAGGACTGCGAGCCTGTGTGCACCTGCACTTTGTAATGTCTTTGCTAGCTTCAACATTACCTGCAGAGCGATTGATCGCATCCGGTTTTCGTCACTCCGCACGATGCGAGGGGCGGTGTTGAGCGGACGGACCAGTCAGACCAAACCTTTCCTTCATCTCATCGGTGCGAACCCACCTATCGCCGGCGATCCTTGCAATGAGACCCTCGAATACTCGCTCGAATGCCTCCTTGGTGGCGTCGTCCGACAAGGCCTCCGCCTTCGCCGGCGGCAGCAATGGCCGCATATCCGTCAGCAGTCGCGGATTTGCCAGCTTGGCGAACATCCGTTCCTCGGCCTGGGCGCGAGATATCGATTGGCCGCCAAACTGAAGATAACGGCCGAACATCTCGGTGACCCGATCAACATCAAGTCCATCGAACACATCCAGGGCATGGGAAAGATCGTAGAGATCACGTCCCTTGTCACGCTGGAGGAGAGCCCGCAGCTTGGTGGCGAGCAATTCCTCCCGAGAAAAGGTCGAAATCGCAGCCTCGCCAGAAAACCACGGATTGTCCACCCGAAACGGCATCGCTTGCGGCGGATCGTAGGCTTCGATTTCACGCGTGTTGATTTCGGCCTTTAGGCGAATGGGAATGCCGCTTCCGTCTTCCGCTTCCACACGGAAGCGAAATTTGGGAGCGACCGGGCTTTGATCGAATTGCCCACGTCCGAGCCACGGCTCGAGTACGACACGCAGCTGATCCAAGATCGGGCCGATGGGGCCTGCGGTCGTTCGCACGAGATCTATGTCTTCCGAGTAGCGCAGCGGTTCCGGGAAGTGCAGCTTGTTCAGCGCTGTGCCGCCGCGAAAACGCAGTTCAGCGGACAGGAGATCGTCATTGAAGATGTCGATGAGCGCGCGGCTGATGATGAGGTCCTGCTCGACCTGACGCTGATCGGCCCACGGAACGACGTTGCCCCAGGCGACAATGTTCTGAGCGGGAATCATTCATCGACCTCCGGCGTGCGGCGCACGACCACACGCCAACGATCGTCTTGTTCCTGCGGTGCCGGCGTGAAATCCGGATCACGCGTTTCATCGCGGTCGAGCTCTGTCCACGGCGTGGCGCCGCGCGCCGTCAGCGCAGCGTGCATCGGTTTGGCGCGATCCGCGTGGCCCAGTTGTTCCAGCAAATGGCCGAGACGCTGGACGACGGGCCGCTCGGCCGCGTCGGACAGCGCGGCGAGCTGAGACGGATCGATCTTTTCGGCAAGGTCCGTGAGCACTGTCGCGACGTTGTCGATCCCGCCCGCTGCCTGTGGGTAGCGCAGGAGGTCGAGCGCCGTGAGGGCGGGTGAGGATATTTTCATTCTGCCTGTATCCGTTTTGCGATCCTCGATACCCGACCCCACTGCTGCGATGTCTTTGCGGTAATAGAAGACGATCAGATTGCGGCCAGCCTTGATCTTCGGCATGCGTTTTGAGGTGACGATTTGGAATTCCATCACGGCCTGATGCGTGGCCCCGTGGAGTTCCGCCGCCTTCAGCAAGCCTACATAGTAGGGCTGCTGTTCGTGGCGCATCAGGGCATCGATGTACCAAGGGGGCGGCGGCGCACCCCAGGATGCGAACTGCTGGGGCACCGCGACATAGAACCCTTGCCGAGGCCTGATCAGCGCCTTACGGCGTTGAAGGCGCTCGGCGGCATCAAGGAATGCACCGCGTCCGACGCCAAGGGTCCGTTCTGCCTGCTCGCTTGCGAAGACCACTCGGCCTTCGGACAGCAGGCTGGCGATGTAGGCGGCCAGGGCGGATCGCTGATCGTGAACCATGCTTCACTATCCGCTCTTAATACGGATTCTTCAACATGATTAAATGACTTCGGCAAATCCTTTCAAATTTTCCGCGCCAAACACGGATTTTTTGACATGATTTGCGCTGGGCATGGAAGAGGGCGCTAACGACTTCCTCGCACTATCTCTCGAACCACATTCGTCATGCGGTCGGCAACGCCCTGCCTACCCTTGGTCCAAAGTCTTCGCAGGAGAGTAACCGGCACCATCTCATCAAACTTTGCTGATTGCAGATTTTCCACGAAGTCCGCGATGGAATCTAGGTTCGGTGGAGCAGCCGCGATCTGCGACATGATCGAGTTAACAACCTCCGGCTCAGTATCCAGCACGGTGACTCCCACGTCCATCACAGCGCAGTCCAGCCCCGCGGAAGCGAAAGCAAACCCTAGAACAGAGTTCACGTCGCTCCCATGCCACGTGAACACGTGCGTGTCCTTTCCGGCCGGGACCAGGCTCCCGGAACCGAGCCCTAGCCTACGAAAGGCAGCCCTTCCCTCCGACAGATAGCCGTTCGCCGCAGCGTCGAGGAAACCGGGATTCGACGTGTCCTCCAGTACAGCTTTCATCTCCGCAGAAAGCCGGTCGTGAACGGGCTCGTTCATGACGTTGTCGAACTTGGGAATCTTGCCCGATCGGTGATGAACAACTTCGAGAACCTTGCCGCGGTCGTCCACTGTCTCGATCCGCCAGCGCCGTCCAGCGAAGGCAATGACAACGCCGACGCCGACCGGGTTAGAGATCGGAATAGTGCCGAGCGTTCGCCCTGACGAAACGAGACGCCACTCGTCGTCGGTCGAGAAGATGGCGTAGAAGTCCCGAGAGGCGGTTAGCCTTTCCCCCTGTTCGCCGAGCATGATTGTCCCGTCAGGCGCTTGTTCGATCAGACGGTGTTCCGTGGATGCCATGCCGCGCAGAAGTTCAGCGTAGTCAGCCTTCGTCAGCGAGGACAACGGGCCGGACGAGCAGACAATCTGGTAGAGCCTACCTGCCTTGGCTCCCCCTTCCTGCGTAATCACCGAAAGCGTCTGGTGAAGCGCGACTGTTGCGGTGGCTGCATCGATCGACGGTGGCTCGACAAAGCGCTCCACCAGCAGACGCACAGCTGCGGCGGCCCTTACCGTCTCAAGATGCAGATGGTCCACAGGATCAGACCCCTTGCCGAGAACGCGCTCCCGTACATAAATCCTGAGAACGGCAGGAACTCCTCGCCTTCTGCCGCTTCGACCAAGCCTCTGACGCAAGGAAGCCAGCGAGCGCGGCGCGCCAACCTGGGCCACCGATTTGATCGACCCGATGTCGATGCCCAGTTCCAGCGTCGTGGTCGCAACGCCCGTCGTTGGCAGGTCGCCCTTCTTCAATCGGTCTTCCAGTTCTTCCCGAAGCTCCTTGGAGAGGCTGCCGTGATGGGGAAAGAACTCGTTCGGGACGGAGGCCTTTTCCGACCTCGTGCGCAGACGGTCGGCGATCGCTTCCACCCGCTTTCTCGATCCGGCGAAGACCAAGTTGTTCGCGCCCCTAAGGACCGAGAACATGTGATCAGCGATCAGATCCAGCGCGACCTGCCGCTCTTCGGCCTCAAGCCCGTCGGCATCCTCCACCTCCTCGGGATCGTTGTATGCCCTGACCTGAAGCCTGAGTTCCGGGGAGTCCGCAGACGACTCCACCACCCTCACGTTTTCCGGCTGACCGGGGTTGAGCCAGCAAGCGGCCACTGCAAGATCGCCTATGGTTGCCGACAGGCCGATTCGTCGCGCCGGCTTGGCGGACAGGGCATCGATACGGCGTAGTAGGCTCGCCAGATGGAGCCCGCGCGGACCCTTGAGAAAGGCGTGCAGCTCGTCGATAACGATGAAGTCAAGCGACCCCAGCATGACCTTCGCGTCCCCCGGCCGCCGGATCAGCATGGCCTCGATGGATTCCGGCGTGATCAGGACCACACCGCGGGGATCACGTCGGGCGCGCTGCTTCGCTGACTGAGGCGCGTCGCCGTGCCAGCGGACGGTATCGATCTCCATTCGCTCGGCCAGTTGATCAAGCCGCCGGAACTGGTCGTTGATGAGTGCCTTCAGCGGGCTGACGTACAAGACCGAGAAACCTCGGCCCTTTCGATCGGCGACCTTCGTAAGCACGGGCAGGAACGCCGCCTCGGTCTTGCCCGCAGCTGTCGAGGCAGCGATCAGAACGTCCGCCTCCGTGTCCAGGACCGCGGAGATCGCTCGGTCCTGGACGTCCCGCAGTTCTTCCCACTTCTGCTCCCATATCCAGCGCCGGATTTCAGGGTGCAGCCTGTCGAATCCGGTCGGGTCAGAGCCGGATTGAGGCAAGTTCGTCGTCCCCGCCGTCGCCCGTCTGATCTGCATCCCCCTGCCCGCCGGCCTCAGCATCTGGAGCGATTTCGACTCGCGCGACAAGGTCGTGCCACTGCGTGCCCGGGTTCTGCTCGAGAACCGCCAGGAACTGAACGAACGCCTTGATCGTGTTCCGGGGGGTACGGAAGTATGCCTCACCGACGTGGCGGTTGCAGTGGTCCATGAATGCGGGCAGCGCCTCGTCGGGTACGAGGTGAGCGGCCGGATCGCCGGATGCGAAGACATGGCGGATGTTCGTCAGGAGGATCATCAGGTCTTCAGGCGTGAGGCTCTGAAGCCGGAGAACCGGGCCGGAAAGGTCAACCAGCCCCCCTTGCGCGAAGGCATTCTCGGAAAGGCGGGACTGAAGCGCCGCATAGCTGTACAGCCCGCGCCGCGTGTCCATGAGGAACTCCGGCGTTCCGCCAAAAACGAATCCGATCCCCCCGAAATTGCCCTGCAGCACGTCGTTCAGCATCCGCAGGATCTGCTCGAAATTCTGGTTCCGGGCCTGGCTGCTCTGAAGCTTGTACAGGTTCACCATTTCGTCGAAGACGACCAGCAGTCCGGAGTACCCGGCGAGCTTGACGAAGGCTGCCAAGAGCTTGAGGGCGTCGTAGACACCGTCGTCGTCGATGATGTTGCGCACTCCCAACGACTGGCGCGCCTCCGTCTTGGTGGAGAACTCGCCGCGGAGCCATCTGAGCGCTGACGCCTTGAGGACCTCGTCTCCCTCCTCGCTTCCCCGCCAGTAGGCCTTTAGCACGGTGGCGTAGTCGTAGCCGCCGACATGTTCCTGAAGGTGCGCCAGCCGCTCGTCGATCACAGTCTCGACGGGCTGCGCCTTCTGACTGGCCTCGTTCATGCAGTCCGTTACGAAACGCTCGACCACACTGGCCAATGCCCCGCCGTCGGGCTTGGTCCGGGTTGCCATGTTCCTGACCGCCTCGGCGTAGAGGCCCCTCGCCTGTCCTGCCGATGCGTGGATGCGGCGGTCCGGGGCAAGGTCCGCGTGGATGGTGACGCACTTCCGCTCGAGAGCGATAAGGCGGACCAGGTTCAGGAAAAAGGTCTTCCCGGCGCCGTACTCGCCTATGACGAACCGAATCGCGGCTCCCCCATCAGCTAGGCGATCGATGTCCCTGACGAGTGCACCTACCTCGGCCGCCCGACCAACTTGTACGTGTCTCAACCCGGTTCGCGGCACCACTCCGGCTGCCAGCGCCTGGAGGATTACGTCACGGTCCCGGGGCTTGATGGAAGTGGCCTTGGTCATTCTGCTGCTTCTGCCTCTCGCAATGCCTCACGGAGATGATCCGGTATCGTCACGCGCTCGTCTTCTTCGATCAGGGCCTCGTCAAATTGATCGAAGCCCCAGTCATTTATCCGTTCGATCGCCCCGTCAGGCAACAGCCGGAGGTCCTTGGCAAGGTCATCCAGTTCCGAACGATCCATACCCTCGCTCTCGAGCAGTCGTCCGAGCAAGGCGGCATGCGCGGCATCCAGCCCCGGAAACCGCACGGCCGTTCCCACGACTGGTGCGAGTACCGTCTGCTCCGGAGCTGGCGCAGGCGCTTCTTCGACGAAAATGCCAGCAAGCAAGTCCGACACGGCCGCGGTTTCTGACCGGAGCCGCTCAAGGCGGGCATGGTCGATCTTCACCCCCCGCACTGGACTAGCCTCAACCGGGGACGGCGGAATACGAACGCCAGGTGCGCGCTGTTCCGACGCGACCGCCACCGGTTCATCGATCACGACCGAACCCCGGTGAAGCGTGGCGTATACGCCTTCGATCGGAAATCCCAGCGTCCGATACAGCCGCTCGAGGAACTTCACCTCGTCCGGACCAGCATGACCGTCGGCGAGGATCGCAGCCGTTGCTGACCTCACCACCGCCTCCTTGGCGGGCTGGGCGAGCTTCTTCATCTTGTTGAGGGCGCCCTGCTGACCGGGGACATCCTTCAGAAGGGTGCTCGCGTATGCGATCAGACGGGCACGTTCGATCCCGCCCAGATCCGGCATGGCGCGGATTTCGGTCTTGATGGACTCGTACTCGGTCGCCTCGATCTTGCCGTCGGCAGCGGCCGCCAGCACCGCGACGTCCACCATGGCCCTCGCAGCCACATATGCCGGGGCATCTCCGTCGACTTTGGCGCCTCCAGGCGCCCTGAAGAGCAGAACATATCCGTCAGCTTCGAGGTTTCGCGAGCCGTATCTCCGGTCCGGTTCCATCCCGATGTCGATCCGATCAAGAAAGGCCCCGATATGATTGCACAGTCCGGAGGGCAGCTTTCCGCCAGCCTCCACCTCGAGCGAGAGGGCTTTCGCGAGCTGTGTGACCCGGACGCCGGCGACTTTGCGGTCGCCAAATATCTGTTCGATCCTCGTCAGGAGCGTTCTTCCCATCGCTGTCGGAGATGCGATCAGTTCCGGAGGCAGAAGGAAAGTCGCTTCGATGGTGCCTTTGGCGTTGGGGTTCCTGCCGAGGAGACGGCTGTATGGGGCCAGTTCCTCCGTGCAGGCGTTCAGCATATCCCGGAGGCCGTCCAACGGAGCAGAGACCGCCGCGATGTCGGGCAGAGGCCCCGTCCCGTCGCTCATATCGATGCGGCATTCGAACCCACCGCTCGCGGCGCGGTAGTCGAGCTTGAGTCGCGTCTTCGGCGCGTTGATCTTCAGGCCTGCAGGGTAGCGGGCTGTGAACCGGGAAGCCCAAAGTTCGGCCAACTCCTCAAAGCAGCGAGTCGCCGGGGTACGGAGATAGGTATCCGGAAGCGAGAGTATCCAAAGGAGCGAGTCCGTGGCGTCGAGCGGCTCCTTCGCTGCAAGTTTCCTCCCCAGGTGAAGCCGGACGGAAAGAGGAATTTCGTAACCGTTTCGTAGATCCGCCCGTAGCGGCGGACGATAGATTTCGGGGCCTTTGACCAGTTCGGCGGCATCGAGGAATTTCGATGCGTAGCCCCTGAACGATCCGTTGCTGCCATAAATATCGAGAAGCCGACGCACCTCCGCGATGAGGGCCGGCGCATCATGCGACGCTTGGTCTACGAACATCCTCCGCTCGATGCCGTAGAAGTACAGAAACACGTAGCCGATCCCGATCGAGGGATCGTCCCGCTCAGCTGCCAGCCACGACAAAAAGGTTCTGCGGGCAACGGGCGAGATCGACTGATACGATGGCCAATAGGACATCGTGCGCCCTTCGCGGTCTTCGCCTCCAGACGCGACTTTCGCGTCAGGATCCACCACGCAGTTGCCGCACGACCCGTTGCTCTGCCCGGGGAGGAGACCGCCGAGGTAGAACAAGCCACCCGTGAACGAAAAGCTCCCGACAACTACGCTCTCACCAGATTGCACCCATCGGGCAGGCGAACTGTTCTTTGATCGCGCACTTGCTTGAAACCCGTGTCCCCGAGAGTTCCACGGTTCAGTTCGATGCGCATCTCCACGATCAAATTGAACTCTCGGAGCGGCCCGCTGCGATCCTGCTTTCCCTTCGCGCTTCCTCGCCTTTGCGCCCCTGTAGATGAGCCAGGCGACTAGCCCTACAATGATGAGCAGCCATTCCAAGGCGCCCCTCCCCATGCGGCGACTAATGTCTTGGTTACACTCTATAGCAGACGAACAATGCTCGTCCCGGAAAAACCTTCCCAAGGATCCCCGACAAAATAGTTCCCACAATCCGAGATGTGACGGGGTATTGAGGGTCCGACAGACAGTCGTCCACTCGGAACAAGCAAAGTATCGTGCCTAGGGGAATTCCGTCTCAGGATCCAACCCCCTCTTGGCAATGGCGCAGATAGGATAGACAATCGGCGATTAACTAGCCCGAAGGCCCCGCACCGTCGCATGCCATTTCGATTTATTCACACGGCCGATCTGCACCTTGATTCCCCTCTCCGGTCTCTGGCGATGCGCAACAGCGATCTGGCCGAGCTGATCGGCGACGCGACGCGCCAGGCGCTGATCGCGATCGTCGATCTCTGCATCGATGAACGGGTGGATGCGCTGATCATCGCGGGCGATCTGTACGACGGCGACCAGACGTCGATGAAGACCGCCCGGTTTCTGGCGAGTCAGCTGCAGCGGCTTCATGAGGCCGACATCGCAACCTTCATTATCCGCGGCAATCACGACGCCATGTCGCGAATAACTCAGGAACTGATCCTGCCGCCATCGGTCACAAGATTTAGCGGGCGTGCCGAGGCAATTAATCTTACTCGAGGCGACATTGGCATTTCCGTTCACGGCCTGAGTTTTGCCAAACCTCAAGCCCCGGAAAGCCTACTAGAGAAATTTCAACGCCCCACTCCCGATACGGTCAATATCGGCATCATGCATACGAGCCTAGCCGGAGCGGCTGGCCACGATCTGTATGCGCCCTGCAAGGCGTCCGACCTTCATGGCTGGGGCTTCGACTATTGGGCTCTGGGGCATATCCATGTTCGCGCCCAACATGCCGGCGACCGGATGGTGATCATGCCGGGCATGCCGCAAGGTCGCGACATCAACGAAGCGGGTGAAAAGTCTATCACCCTCGTCACGGTCAATGACGATCGCAGCCTCAACGTCGAAGAACGCGCGACGAGCGTTGCGCAGTTCGAACGGATCCCGGTCGACCTCTCATCCGCCGAAACCTGGCGAGAGGCGGCCGAACTCATTGAGCAGAGTATAGGTGTCGCCCGCGATCGGACACGCTCGGCCCATCTTGTCGCCCGCCTTCAATTGACGGGTGCGACGCCACTAGCATGGCAGTTGCGCCGCGATCGCGATCTGCTGTTGGCGGAAACTGAACAGCGCGCCGAGGGTCTGGGGAAGGCGTGGATCGAGAAGATCGAGATCGCGACCACGGCGCCAGTCAACACTCCCGCCGGAGGTACGACTGCCGACCCGATCCTGGAACTCGGCGAGCTGATGCGCAGCGACATCATTCGCCAGCATGGTGTGCGCGAGGCTGTGCGTGATCTGGTCAACGAACTGCGCGATGACCTGCCCCCTGAAGCGCGCGGTTTCAGTGGCGATGACGAGGCCGCGTTCGAAACCCTGGTCGACCAGCTGCTGACGGAAGGCAGTGAGGATATGCTGGCCCGGCTGAAACCGGAAGTCTCGGAGATCGGCTGATGCGCGTTCGTCGGCTCGACCTCACCCGCTACGGCAAGTTCACCGACTACTCGATCGAATTCGGGGAGCATGCCGCCGGCACGCCGGATCTGCACATCATCTACGGGTTGAACGAGGCAGGCAAGTCCACGTCGCTGGCAGCTTATCTCGATCTTTTGTTCGGGATCGAGGAGCGCACGAAGTACAGCTTCCTGCACCAAGGCAAGGCCATGGAGATTGGTGCCCGCCTCGAGTTTGCCGGGCAAGTCCATGAATTCAAACGCGTCAAGCAGCGCAGCAATTCGCTGCTGAACGAGCAAGGTCAGCCGGTCAACGAAGCGTTGCTGAGCGTCCCCCTCGCCGGGCTGACTCGCGACGCCTATCGGATGATGTTCTCGCTCGACGATCAGACCTTGGAGGATGGCGGCAACGCCATTCTGGAAAGCAAGGGCGATCTGGGGGAGTTGCTATTCTCAGCCAGCGCCGGCCTCGCCGGCATCAGTTCCATTCTCGAGGTCACGATCACTGAGGCCGACGGGATATTTCGCAAGCGTGCCAGCTCGACGAAGATCGCCGGCCTCAAACGCCAGATCGCGGACCTCAAATCGCAGCGCGATGATATCGACGTCCAGGCCTCGGCCTACAGAACGCTGACGACAGCGCTCGAGCAGGCTGAAGCCGCCTATGACGCCGTCATGAAGGAAATCGGGACGGCAAAGGCCCGTCACAACGAGATCACGCGCGTCCTGCGGGCTCACCCTTTGGTGGCTGACTACCGTCGGACTGACGAGCAGCTTTCCGACTATGCGGACCTGCCCCATCCACCTGCCGAATGGGCGTCCGCGCTTCCCGATCTGATGGTCGAAGAGACGCGGCTTCAAACTGAGCTGACTGGCATCAGGCAGCGCGAGCAGAAGGTCCGGGAGGAACTGGAAGGGCTCGTGGTTGAAAACCGTCTGCTTGAGATGGCGGATCAGCTCGATCAGCTGTCGGACGCAGCCGCACGTTACGTGACCGCGCAGGAAGATCTGCCGAAGCGAAAACAGGCGCTGTCGGAATCGGACCGCAAGGTCGATCTCATCCTGGCAACGCTCGGTCAGACGGACATCAGCGATCCGAAACCACTGCTGATACCGGCGGCGACGATCGGGACGCTGCGAGATCTGATCAGCGCGAAATCCGGCGTCGATGTCGCACGGCAGTCTGCTGAAAAGGAGTATGAGGCAGCCCGGCAGGCTGTTGAGAAAGAGCAGCGTGACCGGCAGGCGCTCGATGGCCAGGGTGCCCCGATCGATGCTGGCAAGATAGCCCAGCTTCAGTCGGTGCTGCGCCGCTTGCGCGACGGCAACCTTGTCGCCGAACTCAGACTTGCCGAGCGCGCTGTCCCCGCCAGACGCCAAGCCTTCGAGGATGCCACGACTGAACTGCACCCATGGGCCGGTGACGGTGACGCACTTCGGCGCATCTCACCGCCCGCGGCCGAGCGCGTCGAATCCTGGAAGTTCACTCACAGCGAATTGGAGAAGCGTCGCTCGCAGATCGTCGAGCGCGAACGAGACCTCTCGACGAAGCAGGAGGAAGATGCCGCACGTCTGGCTGCACTCCGCGACGCGATCGACATCATGGATGATGAGGAGGCGAAGGCGGCCCTTCTGGACCGGGATGACGCCTGGGCGCAGCATCTGTCGGTACTCGATCGGGAAACGGCCGATCGTTTCGAAACCCGCATGCGAGCGACCGATGCAGCCGCGGCCGCACGTCTGAACAGCGCCAGGCAACTCGAGGAGCTGCGCTCCCTGACCGCCGGGATGGCGGTCAACAGGGCAAGCGTCGACCGGCAACGCCAGTTGCTGCGGGATATCGACGACGAACTGCAGACATTGCGAGGCGAGATCAGGACCGAAACGCCAGCGGAAATCGATCTGGATGACGATGCGTCCGTCGCGTCATGGCTGACACGGATCGGCCGATGGGCGGAAACCCGCGCTTCGGCGCTGACTGCGTGGGATGATCTGCGCCGTGCCATGAGTGACGCCGAAGACGCCAAAGCTGCGCTCGCAAGGGAGCAGGATACGCTCCTGGCGACCCTGATCAGCGTCGGGATCGACGTCGATGGTCTGGACGTGGCGGCACTGATGCAGGCTGCCGACACCATCCTTGCGGACCATGCTGCGATGCAGACCAAACGGCAGGACGCCCAAAAGCGCGTCGGTGAATTGGAAGCGGCCGCAGTTCGACGGAAAGCGGAGCTCGACGAAGCCATCACTGCATCCGATGCGTGGCAGACAGATTGGTCGACCGCCCTCGAAAGCACCTGGTTCAACGGAGAAGGAAAAGTCGGCGCTGTCCGTGAGCTGCTGGACGCCATCGCCGGCCTGCCGGAAGCCCTGCGCGAGAAGGATGATCTGCATCATCGCATCGGTTCCATGGAGGCAGATCGAAAGTCCTTCATCGACGCAGTTGCCCATCTGCATGATGCTCTCGGCGATACATTTAACCACAGTGCTCCACTTGACGCGGCCAAGGCCCTGCTCCGGCGGCGCGAGGAAGCCAGACAGGTCGAGGCGAAGCGGCTGGAACGGGACCAAAGCCTTGTCGACCTGGCGACCGAACGCGAGCGGCTGGACGGCGAACTAGCGGTCAATGCCGCGCGCAAGAAGGAACTGACAGACTTCTTCCAGACCGAGACCCTTGCGGATGTTCGGCAAGCTCTCGAACGCTGCCGGAAAAGGGATGAGCTGGTCGAGCAGCAGGGCAAACTGGAACGGCAGATCGTCGGTGACATGCAGCTGCCATCGCTGGAGGCTGCCATGGCCAGTCTTGCCAATACCGACCTGGCAGAGCTGCAGCGCGAGCTGGCCGAGCTCATCACGCGACTTGAAAATCTCGACGGACGATCAAAGAACCTGTTTGCAGACAAGGCGCGCGCAACAGATCGCCTGACCGCTATCGGCGGCGATGATGCCGCTGCCCGCCTGGAGGCGAACCGGCGCACCTTGCTTCTGGAAATCGAGGATCTGGCGCTGCACTATCTTCGTCTCAGGAGCGGAAGCCTGATCGCCGAGCACGGCATTCGCGCCTACCGCGACAAGCACCGCAGCGCGATGATGAACCGGGCATCCGAGGCGTTCCGGCTGATCACACGCGACGAATATACCGGCCTTGCCGCGCGGCCCGAGAAGGATCGCGAAGCGCTGATCGGCTTGTCACGGCATGGCGGCTCCAAGCTTGCGGTCGAGATGTCCAAGGGTACGCAGTTCCAGCTGTACCTGGCGCTGCGCCTGGCCGGATACGAGGAGTTCGCGACGGCGCGTCCTTCCGTCCCCTTTATCGCCGACGACATCATGGAGACTTTCGACGAACCGCGCTCGGAGGAGGTGTTCCGGCTCTTTGGGCAGATGGCGCAGGTCGGGCAGGTCGTATACCTAACGCACCATCGGCACCTGTGCGAGATAGCTGCGGAGGTCGTGCCGACGGTGAAAATACACGAGATAGCGTAGGGCATTAGTTTCGGGATCGTGGCAACTCAAACTAGCTGGCACAGAACTTTAGCAAGTGTCCGCATAAATCGTCCAGCGACTTCGGGATCGCTTTCTCCTGCATCAAAAGATCAACATGATCGGCAATATGAACTGGGTTCTTTGCGAAACTGCCATCCGGATTGCCCAGGCCCTTTGAAACCTTGCCGAACGTGGAGTCCCAGATGCCCTTGTCTACCTCGGCCCGGAGGGTGACCCCGAAATTGTGGGGCCATTGGACGTATCGCTCTTCCCATACAGTCTCCGTGGGGAAAGGCGTCTTTCCGTTGCCACCAAGAGCGGTCACGATGGCTATATTGTCCCTTTCGTGTTTCTTACGTTCGTTCTCGTTGGTCTTGTTCCCGTCAGCGTCGAACAGAACGAAACTAGGAATACCCATCATATCCGCAATGACAAGCGGCTCAATGATATAGCCTTTTCCATTGGTAGGGACGATTTGGGCGCCGTAGCGCCGGTAGTCTTCCCATCGCCCCGATAGCATCATCCAGGCATTGATGTATGCAACATCTTCCAGACCTTCCACGAAAATGAGCTTGGGCGCAAAAAACATTTCATTTAGATGGGGCTGCATCGCCTGATGCAACTTGGCCATCTGCGCATCCGCCTTGAGCACTTTCTCTCCGAGGATGCTGGATAGCTTCGCGGCTAGGTCATCGAATGACACTGCTGAAACGTTTGAGCATTTCTTGCCGGCATCTCGGCGTACCATCCTGACGCTTTCAAAATAGCGGCCGCTGACAAAATATGGGCTATGGGTCGAGACGACGACCTGGGCATTGCCATCGGCAAGCGTCTGCAGCACGGTGGCAAGGTGCTTGGCCTGAGGCGGATGCTGGTAGAGTTCTGGCTCCTCACATCCAAGAAGCAGGCGGGGTGCATCAGGATCGTCTGCAGCTGCCAACTCCTGAAGCAAGGCAAGCAGATATGAGCGCTGGAGGCCGTGACCGAACCGGGCGAGTTCGCCCTCGAACGCGCCTTCCCCCGCCAACAATCTCGCGATCGGCTCCTCGACCTGAACAGACTTCTTCACATCTTCAGCCCATGACAGACGGGCTGTCGCGTCAGGGTGGGCCCATTCTCCTAGGCGTCTGCTGAGGGCCTTGGAGATATCGTCCAGCGCGCCCTGCTGGTCTTTGAGGAGATCACGATACCGCGCGAGCGTCTCGTCCTTAAGCTTCTTGATCTCCTCGTCAAACTTCACCTTGGCACGAACCGTGCGGGCGAGGATCTTCCCCAGTGCAGTGTTCTTCCCTTCCACATTTTCCTTCGTGGCATCCTTGACGGCAGGAACATAGACCCACTGCACATGCTTCGCGAGGCGGTTAGCCCCTTTGCTAAACCCGTAAAACTGGTCCTCGCTGGGGATAAGAATGCAATCTGCTGGGTGGGTTTCTTCATAGGCGCGCAGGGCGTCGCGCATGGCATCCTTGCTTGTCGCACCTGTCACCCCTGGAACTGCCGCTCGGATCTTGTCGAACTCAGCCTTGCAGGGTTCTTCCTCACTTTGTGTGGTTAACAGATCCTTAACGCCGCACTTGCTACCTGCGTGGATGCGCACGAAATCGAAATGGTCACCCGGCCCAAGGGTCAACGTTTTGGGCATCTCACTCGAAAGCTCCGGAAATTGGGTTGTTTCCGCAGTTGCGAAACCAATAGGAATTTGTCCAGATTGCAGAACGCGAAGCCGTTATCGGCACGGTTGGCGCAAGCGCACGCTTCAAGACTTGCCGGCTCAGGGTCAAGTGGTGAAAATTAAGCTCGCGCTGAACCGGTGGCAATGTAGACACCGGGAATGCCAGCGGCGAACATTCACCGACCGGTTGCCTGAGATTGCTTCACCCTACACGCGGCGAACCGCTCGGATGGCGGCGATTGTAGACTTGATCGGCCACGGCATGGGTGGCCGCCCCGCTGAATATTTGATGGGCAGGCTCGGCATGCCGGTCAGCGACGACACGATCCTTCGCCAGATCAAACGAAGGGCTTCGATCTCAAGCCTGGATACCGACATCAAGGTCGTTGGCATCGATGACTGGAGCTGGCGGCGATCCACACGATACGGCACGATCTTGGTCGATCTCGAGCGTCGAGCAGTTGTCGATGTCCTGGACGACCGCAGCGTTGAGAGCGCGAAAGCATGGTTGCAAGAACGCCCTTCTATTGAGGTCGTCAGCCGAGATCGCTGCGGTCTCTATGCCCAGGCTGCCAGAGAGGGCGCGCCGCAGGCCCGACAGGTGGCCGATCGCTTTCATCTGGTTCAAAATCTCAGGACGGCCATCAAGGAGCAGATGAGTCTCCACGGTCATGCCAACGTCAGACCTATATTGTCGGAAGATGCCATAGCCAGCACCACTGCTCAACACCGCCGTGCCCGCATGGCGCATAGACAGTCGCGCCAGGAAATATTCGATATGCTACATGCTTTACGCCGGCGGGGCCTCACCTACAGTGAGATTGCGAGGCGCACTGGCTATGAGCGCCGGAGCGTCACAAATTGGCTGACTTCAAACGCACCCAGGGATAGGAACCGCGCTGCATTGAACCCGACATCGCCATTGTATTTCGAAGCGTTCCTGACTGAATGCTGGAAAGACGGGAACCGCCTTGGGCGCCATCTGCTCCACGACCTCCGGAACCGAGGATACACCGGAAGCCGTTCCAATCTGGAGCGACTTTTGAAGGTGTGGCGCGAAGCCGAAAACGTCCGACCAGACCCAAAGTCGCCGGAGGTGACGGTTTCAGAACGTGTCCGTGACCCTGATACTGGCCATGTCATTTCTTCAGATGTCGCTGCTGCGCTCTGCATCAAGCCGCGCGGTCTTTTGACTGTCCCCCAGGCAAGAAAGGTCGATGCGTTGAAACAGGGTTCAGAAGCTTTCCGCAAGATGCGTGGATTGGCCATGCGTTTCAACGGGATTCTGCGCAGCAGGAATCCAGATGCGCTGGATGAATGGATCGACGATGCCATCGACACCGAACTTACTGCAATCATGCGTTTCGCCAGCGTTCTGCGTCGGGATATCGATGCCGTCAAAAACGCAATCGAACTCCCCTGGAGCAACGGCCAGGCCGAAGGACAGATCAACCGTCTCAAGACACTGAAGCGGGCCATGTATGGCCGAGCCGGGCCAGAACTGATGAGAGCCAGAATGTTGCCGCTGAATCACACAAAGTGAGGAAGAACCCGATTAGCTGCCAAGCGACAGGTGCTGTTTTGGCCACCCTCGGCGCGGGCGACTATAACCCACTCCTGCAAAATCGACGGCGTCGCTTGGCTGAGCTGCGAACCGGCCTCGGCGAACCGCTTCCGCCACACGCCCATGGCAAAATTGAGCGCTTGCTTGCCAGGCTCGAATTGGTGCTCAGCCAGATTGCAGAACTCGAGCGGGAACGCGATGCTGTAGCGGAGAGCAAAGCTCCCGATCGGGCCGGCAGGATGATCCAGCAGCTTACCAGCCTGCGTGGCATCGGCGTGCAGAGCGCAACAGTGCTGGTGCGGGAGGCCTTCGTGCGCGGTTTCGCCAACGGCAAAGCGCTGGGTGCCTACGCAGGCTTGGCGTCGACACCATATAGCAGCGGTGGAATCGACCGCGAACAAGGCATCGGCAAGGCCGGCAATCGACGACTCAGAACAGTGATGGTCGAACTGGCCTGGCTATGGCAACGCTACCAGCCGAGCACCGCACATGCGGCATGGTTCCGCAAACGCGTCGGCGCGACCGGTCGACGTATCCGCAAGGTGATGGTGGTGGCCCTTGCGCGGAAGTTGCTGATCGCGTTGTGGCGGTTCGTCAGCGATGGTGTTGTGCCCGAAGGCGCGGTCATGAAGCCTGCTGCCTAGCGCCATCAGATCGGTAGCCCGCTGCGAGCAGGCGCTACCCTGCAATCCGAGGGAACGTCGCCGTTGTCCGGCGTGGCGCTATGACGCCGTCTTCACAGAGTGGTGCCGTTCTCTTGGAGCTCTCCCGTCCCGAATGAGGGACAGTGGTCGGGAAATATTCCCGCCGGATGTGAGGTTCGCAGGAAATCTGCGGGAACGAGAGCGCCACCTCGAATTGCAGAAGAAAAGTCCTTGACGGAGGAATCATCATGTGAGGCCGGACATATGACTGCACCGTCCGACGGATTTTGCGCAAAGAATACCTTGCCAACAGGGCCGTTCCACATATGAGGAAGAACTCAATTAAGTGCCAAGCGACAACATAATCGTAGATAAGGTACTCGCCGCTGCCGATGCTCTGAGGCCCGTCGGGCTCAATAAGATGAAGGCACTCCTGCGCTGTGGGATGGGACCCTGCCAAGGACGCTTCTGGAGGCAGACCGTCGCCGAGGTTACAGCCAGGAGATGTCGACTATTTCTCCGTACCGGCACCGCTTTCCGGTCAAGCCGCTGACGGACGGCGGCCTGGCCTCGGGCCCGTACTCCGAGGCGGAAAGAAAGGGGTTGTGCGGGACTGGATTAAAGTGTATTCAGCAATGAATTCAGATTCGAGGTGTTCAGGCGATGGCTGACAAGACACGATTGATCGTCGAGGGCGGAGACCCCGCCGCCGATCCCAAGGCGTTTCGGCGTGCGCTTGGTAGCTTTCCGACCGGGGTTTCCATCATTACTACGCCGGGCTTGGACGCGCCAGCCGGGGTCACCGCGAATTCCTTCGCTTCGGTATCCCTCGATCCGCCTCTGGTACTCTGGTCGATCGCGCACACCTCGCGCAGCCATGCGGCGTTCCGGCAGAGCGCGCATTTCGCAATAAACATTCTCGCCGACGATCAGGTGGGCGTCTCGCAGGCTTTCGCCAGCGCCAGCTACGACAAGTTCAGCCTGGTGGACTGGCACAGGGGCGGGACGGGATCGCCGCTGATCGACAATGCGCTGGCCTATTTCGATTGCGTCTGCGAGGCTCGGCACGAGGGCGGCGACCACACCATCATGATAGGCCGCGTCATCGAGTTCGGGCGCTCCGAGGGAAGCCCGCTGGCTTTTTCGCAAGGGCGGTACGGGATTACTTTAGACCACCCCGAAGTGGCAGCGAAGGCGCGAGACCGAAAGTTTGAAGAACCTGGCCTCGACGAATTGCCGTTCTTGAGCCTGATCGCAAAAGCCCACTATAAGGAAGACGCCGATTTGGAGGAGTGGCGGTCGGCGACGGGCTACACCCAGGTCGGAAGCAAGGTGCTCGCCGGCCTCTATCAGTCGGCGCCTCTGACGGCGGACGAACTCGCCAGGCGCATGTATCTCGACCGCCGCGAAGTCGACGACTCCTTGAACGAGTTCCTGGCAGACGGCCACGTTGCAATCTTTGATGGTCACCGTTTCGCGCTGACAGAATCCGGAAAACAGCGTCGCCGTCAGATGATCGAATACTTGTCGCGCTACCAGGACGAACAGCTGGCGGATATCAACCCCGCCGATCTCATCGTCGCCACGCGCGTGCTGAAAGCGTTTCTCACCGGCCCCCATCAGGGAAAGCCCGACCTGCACATCTAGCTACAATACCGTTCTTTGAGAAGCCTCCCAGCCCCTATCGGGTCCACCTCTTGTTCCAAAGCGACATAGCAGTCGGTTATCGGGTAAGTGGTTCTGGTGTTCATGACGATCCTCCGCAGCCAAACTCCGCGGAAGATCGAAATCCGGCCTCCGGGGAGAACGCGCTCCCCGAGTGAGTTCCTCCGAGCCCAGACCCAGTGGGCGGGTGTCCGGTGAAATGAGGGGCACTCCACCACCCACTATGACCGTTATTTTGCTGTGCAAAGCCTTTGTCGGCAGGCGCTGTCTCGCGTGCTTCGCAGATTAATGGCGGCTAATTTCCTAGCGTTCGTGGACAAAGGGTATCCATAGTTTGACTGCGGCGATGGCGACGAAGCCGAGATAGGATTCCTTGGTCTTGTCGTAGCGCGTTGCGATGCGCCGACAATTCTTGAGCTTGTTGAAGAGGCGCTCGATCTGATTTCGCCATTTGTATTTGGCTTTGTCGTGTGGGATCGGATCGCGCCTGTTGCTCTTTGACGGGATGACAGCCTCGACGTTGGCGCTGGCGATCTCTTCGCGAATGGCGTCGGCGTCATAGCCCTTGTCGGCGAGGAATGCCTCGATCCGGTCGGAGACCATCCGGAACAATGGCGCAAAGCCCTGGGTGTCGTGCGTTTGCCCGGGTGTCAGAACGAAGCCGAGCGGGCGGCCTTTTCGCATCACAGCCGGCATGGAGCTTGGAGGTGAAGCCGCCGCGCGATCGGCCAAGCGCCTCGGCCTCCTGAGTCCCCTTTTTATGCCGACCGCACAATGATGGGCCCGGACAACGGTGCTATCGATCATGTCGGCGCTTCGATCCCGCTCGACCAGTTCAGCCAGCGTTTCGAGCATCGCCTCGAACCCGCCGGTCTCGACCCATCGTCGGTAACGGCGGAAGTCGCTGTTCCATTTGCCGTATTCGTCAGGCAGATGTCGCCATTGCGCGCCCGTGTGTCAATCGGCGTTGAACTTTGACCCTCTATCGGCATCCAGTATTGACCCCCCTGGTGTGGCGGTCAGCACTTGCCGGCCCGGCGCTGGTCCGG